>JABCZF010000005.1 GCA_013289825.1 Acidobacteriota bacterium
TCACAAACTCAGTGACCGTCAGCGAGACCGGCACGGATCCGAATCTTGCCAACAATACGGCCACAGCTTCCGTCCAGGTTCAAGGCGCTGATCTTTCCATGACGCAGAGCGCTTCCGTTATAGCCATTGCTCCCGGCGGAACGATCACCTATACCGAAACGATAACCAACAACGGACCGAACGCGGCCACCGCTGCCGTGCTTTATCAGCAAACACCTCCCAATACAACTTTTGCTTCCATCAATCCACCCGTGGGATGGACTTGCGGGACTGCGCCCGCTGTCGGTGCCACTGGAATCGTTCTCTGTACCGCAAATGCCGCCATGAATAGCGGTACCTCCACGGGAGCCTTCACTTTCATTGTTACTGTCAATGCCGGGACTGCGGCGGGCACCACCATCATAAATTCCGCCGACGTCACCTCGCAAACGACGGATCCAGTGCCCTCGAACAACGCTACCACCACTAACATTCCCGTTCGTGTAGAAATAGCCGGGGACGCCGATCTGGCTCTGTCGATGACGGTATCGCCGAGCCCCGTTTTCATCTCTTCCAACCTGACTTACACCATTCAGATTCAAGACCTCGGTCTGTCAAACACCACCGACGGATCTATGACGGACACCATTCCACCTGGCTCAACGTTCGTTTCCTCTGCCACCACACAGGGTTCGTGTTCGGGAACTTCCACCGTGACATGTACTCTTGGTGCCATCACCAGGGGACCCACGATTATTATCACGATTACGGTGACAGCACCCGCGACTCCGACGACTCTAACCAACACAAGCAGCGTGACCTCGTCTACGACCGACCCTGTTTTAGCCAATAACAGCGTTACGGTTCTGACGGTCGTGCAACCTCTTGTTTGTGCTTCGCCGGGTCGCGACGGCTCTGGTGGCACGCTAACCGGGATTGTCAACGCCTACTATCCCCCGGCGAGCGCCGGAACTTTGGCGGCGGGAGCAACTTCCGTGGCGCTCGGTCCTGCCGCAGCCCTCCCCGGGGCGCAAACGCCTATTGCCGCCGGCGACTTGCTCCTATTCATTCAGCCGCAGGATGCCGCGATCAACTCCACAAACACCGGTGCCTACGGCGACAGTTCTCCTGGTGATCCTGCATCTGGATGGACCAGCCTCAACAATTCCGGGAATTTTGAATTTGTGACGGCAACGAGCGCCATACCAGTCACCGGGGGAACTGTGAGTTTCCTGGCCACCGGAGCCGGCGGCGGGCTCTTGAATACGTATACGAGTGCTGCCTACATCGCCGGGACACAGGGGCAGAGGACCTATCAAGTCATCCGCGTTCCGCAATACACCTCGGCCCTTTTGAGCTCTGGTCTGACCGCCATGATTTGGAATGGCGCAACGGGCGGCGTCCTGTCCATTGATGTGGCATCCCAGCTTACTTTGGGCGGGACTGTTGCTGTTGACGCGCTTGGTTTCCGCGGCGGGGCCGGGCGAATCCTCGGCGGTGGTGCCGGCCTCGCCACTGACTACGTTACCCTTGCAACGGTTGCGACGGACGCCTCCAAAGGCGAGGGGATTGCCGGCACTCCGCGCTACGTTGTGAATGGAACCATTGCCAGCCTTGCGCAGACGGCCACCGATACCACGGTCGAAGGCCTTCCAAATGGCAGCTATTCCCGAGGCGCTCCCGGCAACGCAGGCGGTGGAGCCACAGACGCGGACCCTGCAGCCAATGATCAGAATAGCGGCGGCGGTGGTGGTGGAAATGGCGGCAGTGGAGGCACAGGAGGCTTCGGTTGGAATAGTGCTGGCGTCGTCGGTGGCTTCGGCGGTACAGCGTTCCCGGTTTCGACGAGTGCAGTTTCTATGGGCGGCGGCGCTGGTGCAGGAACGACAAACAACGGTTCCTACTGGAATCCCATCACGGATACCGGCAACAACAATTGCGGAGCAAACTGCACCGGCATCTATAGCAGTGGCGCGGCAGGGGGCGGCATCGTCATTATTCACGCGGGAGCCATCATTGGTTCTGGAACCATCAGTGCCAACGGGCAGACGGCCCTCACGACGGAAAACGATGGTGGCGGCGGAGGTGGCGCAGGCGGCACGATTCTTGTATTCGCCTCCAGTGGTGGCTTTGGCGGGCTTACGGCCAATGCTAATGGCGGTACTGGAGGAACCACCTGGCCGGAACAAGCGCCGGGCGCGGTGTTTCCTGGCAATCGTCATGGACCAGGCGCGGGCGGTGGTGGTGGTGCCATCCTAGCTACGGCCACACCCGGCAGCACGAGTGTGAACGGCGGCAACCCTGGAGTTACGACCCTCGCTAACGACGCGTACGGTGCTACCCCTGGGCAGCCCGGAGTGGTTCTCCCGGGTCTGTCGATAACGCAGACGCCGGGAACGCAGTCTGGGTCCTACTGTGGAGGCGCGGACCTTGCCGTCACAAATGCTGGATCACCGAACCCAGTTCTTGCAGGCACTGGGCTCATCACGTACACACAGTCGGTGAGGAACAACGGTCCGTTCGATGCACTGAACGCGGTGTTTAGCGAAACGATTCCTGCAAACACGACTTTTCAGTCTTTGAGCTTTCCGGGTGGCTCCGGCTGGACCTGTGCTACGCCGGGCGTCGGTGGCACCGGAGTTATTTCGTGCACCAACCCGGACTTTGCCAAAGCGGCTTCTACCACCTTTACCGTCGGCGTTGGCGTAAACTCGGGCGTCCCCGTTGGCTCCGTGATCACCGATGTTGTGAATGCCACAGCGGGCAGCAGCGACCCGAATCTCGCAAACAATACCGCGACAGTCCAAACCACCGTGGGCCTCGCAACGACCGCTGATCTCTCCATCACCAATACGGCCACTCCCAACCCGGTGATTGCTGGAAACAACGTCACTTACACTGTCATCGTCACGAACAATGGAGCGGCGACAGCGAGCAACGTGGCCTTCAGCGAAGCGATTCCCGCGACGATGACGTTTGTCTCTGCTACGCCCTCGCCTGCGGCAGGCTGGACCTGTTCCGTGGTAAGCGGCACGCTCACCTGCTCAAATCCGACGCTCGCCACCGGCGCTTCGACGACATTCACTGTTCTGCTGAAAGTGATCGCGGGCACCGCTTCCGGCACGTCGATTCCCGTCACAGCCAACGTCTCCTCGACAACCACAGATCCGAATCCCAACAACAACAGCGCCGTCGCCACGGTCATCGTCGCCACCGCCGGGCAAGCCGATTTGAGCGTCCTCAGTTCCGCTACTCCGAATCCGGTGACGGATGCCAATAACATCACCTACACACAATCCGTCACAAATAATGGCCCGGCGGCTTCCGGCGTGGCCACCTTTAGCGATGCCATTCCTGCTGGTACAACTTTCGTCTCTTTCGCAGTGCCTGCTGGATGGAACTGCGGAGCGACCATTCCCGCCGTGGGTGGAACGGGGACCATCTCTTGCACCATCGCTTCCCTTGCGCTCAATACGACAGCCAATTTCCCACTCGTTGTCAAAGCCAGTCTGGGTGACACGCCAGGCACCACCATCACCAACACGGCCAATATCAATGTTCCGTGTTCGTCAGCGAGCGATCCAAATTGCGCCAACAATTCAGCCAGCACGAATGTAGTCGTAGCTTCGCCGACGCAAGCCGATGTCGCCATCATGAAAACCGCCAACCCAGATCCCGTCGATCAGGGGACGAACTTGCAGTACACCCTGCAAGTCACGAATAACGGCCCGGCGGCTGCCCAGGGCGTCATGGTCACCGACCCGATCCCTAGCGAATTTTCCTTTACCTCCGTCTCCACCACACAGGGCACCTGTACTTACGACGCCCCCACAACTACAGTTAACTGCTCGCTCGGTTCGGTGAACGTCGGCGGACTGGTTCTCATCACCATCAACGCCACCGCCGTTACGTTTAACTCCGCGGCCACCAACACCGCAACGGTTTCCGCGACCACTGGGGACCCAAATCTCACCAACAACACTGCGTCCGTATCCTCTACCATTGCCGCGCCGACTGCCGTTCGGTTGGCTTCCTTCCGGGCCATGCCACGACAGGGCGGCGGCGTTCTTCTCGAATGGAAAACTCGTGAAGAGAGTCGCGACCTGGGCTTCAACGTTTTCCGTTTGGACGGCCCGGCTCGCCAGCGACTGAATCCTTCCATCATCGCCGGCTCCGCCCTTCTGATTCGCGGCGGAAGACCGCAGCATGCCGCAAAGACGTATCAGTGGTTCGATGAAAGCGGCACGCCGCAATCCACTTACGAACTGGAAGATGTCGATCTCAACGGCACACGCATGTCCCATGGGCCGGTCTCCGTGGACGTGTCCGCAGCTCCAAGGTCCGGTGCGGTTGCCGAGCCGCTGCTCGTAACGCAACTGAATCGCGCGACCGCGCAACCCGCGTTAATCAGACAGCGTGGTCTGGCGGCCCCGCAGCCAGTGATTCCGCCTCGGCCGCGAGGCCACGTCCCCGTACCGCTCGACGAAGAGGCAGCGGTAAAAATCTCCGTCCAAAGCGAAGGCTGGTATCAGGTTTCGAAGGCCCAGCTTGTCGCCGCCGGCCTCGAGCCCAATGCCGACGCCCGCACCCTCCAGCTTTATGCCGAAGGTGTGGAACAGCCCCTGTTGATTTTGGGCCGCCAAGCAGGTCCGCTTGGCCCCAACGACGGCATCGAATTCTACGGAACCGGCATCGACACGCCATTCTCCGGCACGCGCGTTTACTGGCTCATTCGCGGCTCCCGCCCAGGGATGCGCATCGCATCCATTCCTGCTCTAAACACCGGAATCTCCGAGCCGCAAAGCTTCCCCTTTACCGTCGTGCTCGAACAGCGAACCACCTACTTCGCCACCCTGCTTAACGGCGAAAATAACGATAATTTCTTCGGCGCACTCGTCCTGTCCAAGCCGCCGGTGGATCAGCAACTCACGGTCGCTCACGCAGATCCGAATTCCAGCATGCAGATTACTGTCGACGTGACGCTGCAGGGCGTTACCGATCAGCAGGCGCACAGAGTTTCCGTATTGTTCAACGGCACGCCCATCGGCGAAATGGATTTCGCAAATCTCGCTAACGTTACCAACACCTTTTCTATCGACCGCAGCGTGCTCGAGGACGGCATCAATACCGTTACACTCACCTCTCTCGAAGGCGACAACGACACCAGCTTGGTACAGTCCATCGCGCTGCACTATCCGCACACCTACGCAGCAGACGCCAATTGGCTCAAAGCCACGGCACCGGCGGGCAGCACGCTGCACATCGGAGGATTCACGAACCAGCAGATCCAGGTATTTGACATCACCAATCCTCTGGCCATTGAGCAGCTCTCGGGCACCGTTGGCCAGGATAGTTCGGCCTACGGCATCACGCTAGGACTGCCTCCCACGGCCGGACCAGAACGCACGCTCCTCGTTTTCTCAGAGGATCAAATTGCTCCGCCATCGGGCCTTGCTTTCCACAAGCCCGCCGCGCTTGCCGCAGAGCGCCTCGGCAGCCAGATGGTCATCATCACGCACCCCGATTTCGAGTCCGCACTCGCTCCGCTCGTCAGGATGCACGAATCACGCGGCCACTCCGTCGAGGTCGTCACCATCGACGAAGTCTTCGATGCTTTCAACTACGGCGAACGCAGCCCCTTGGCCATTCGCGATTTTCTCGAGAACGCCGAGTCACGCTGGAGCCGCAAGCCGCAATATCTGCTGCTCGTCGGTGACGCTTCTGTCGACCCGCGCAACTACCTCGGCTTGGGCGATTTCGACTTCGTGCCTACGCGCATCATTGAAACTGCTGCGTTCAAGACCGCAACTGACGATTGGTTCAGCGACTTCAAGCAGAATGGTTTCGAGACCATCGCGACGGGCCGCATTCCAGTGCGAACGGCCTCTGATGCCGCGCTGGTGGTCTCCAAAATCGTGAACTACGAGAAGGGGCCCGGGGCCAGCCAGGGAAACCAGCAGGCTCTGCTCGTAGCTGATCAAAACATAGACGCCGATTTTACCACCGCCACGAAATTTGCGGCCGCGGATCTCCCGTCGTCGCTCCAGCCGACAGAGATTCTTGCAGACGGTCTGGATCCCAGCGTGGTACGGCAGCAAATTTTGAGCGCGCTCAACAGCGGACCGCTGCTGGTCAACTACTCGGGCCACGGTTCTGTCGAACAGTGGTCGTTTGCCGATTTTCTGGATGATTCTTCGGCCGCCAATCTTACCAATGGCGATCAATTGTCGGTCTACCTGCTCATGGATTGCCTCAACGGCTTCTTCCATGACGTCTACACCACAAGTCTGGCGGAATCCCTTCTCCTCGCGCCCAATGGCGGCGCCGTAGCCGTGTGGGCTTCCTCCGGATTCACCGATCAGGCGCCGCAGGCGTCCATGAATCAAGCCCTGCTTCAGATTTTAAAGACCAATCCGTCGATGCCCATTGCCGCTGCCATAGTCGAAGCGAAGGCCGGCGTGGCGGACAACGATGTTCGCCGCACCTGGATCTTCTTTGGCGACCCGGCCATGCTTCTCGAACTCCCTGCCTCGAGCCCGACGGGCCGCCGGCCGCCTGTGCTCGGCAATCCTCCCGTGCGCCATCCTCATTAATCTGTCTGGTTTTTTCTACCAGCGCGGAGTATGCGGTAAGGCTCTCTGACCAGCGCAGTACCCTCTGCCTGATACCGAGGCTAATGCGGAATTGGCAAGCCGGTGAAGCGAATCCCCACGCTGTGCACCTTGTAGCGCATGTTTATCCCGATCAGCAGCGCCGTCAGCGATTCCACGATCCGCGCATTTTCAAGTTTTCCACCGTTGATCGCGCGCGCCCCCGGAATCTTTCCAGCCAGCTCGGAGGCGACCTGCTTGGCGGCTTGGTCATCGCTGCACACAAGAATGTCGCAGTCGACATCCTCATCCTTAGAAAGCAATTCAGCACCAAGATTCTGAAACGCCGCCACGACGCTGACACCCGCAGGCACCAACTCCTTGGTCTGTTCCGCCGCCGACCCTTGCCACACGCCAAGCATGCGTGTGGCGGCTCCTCCAACTGTCGCCGCCAGGGGCACGGTGGTATCGATCACCACAGTTCCAGGCTTCCAAACGCTCTTCAATTGTTTGAGGAGTGCCGCACAGCCGGAAAACGGAACCGTCAGCACCACGACATCGCACTCCGCGGCTGTCGCCAGATTGTCAGCCCCCGCGATTTTCGCCGAACTGCCAATACGCGCGCGCAATTGGGCGGCAGTCTGCGAGGCGCGTTCGGCGTCCCGCGAGCCAATCACGATCTCTTCTCCAGCCCGCGCCCAGCGGTACGCCAAGCCCGATCCCTCCGGACCCGTGCCGCCGAGAATTCCAACTTTTCTATTCATAGCCACTCTGCTCCGCCCCCCTCGGTTTCCCCCGTCGCCCTATTTATGGCCGACTGGGGCTAGATCTCCGCGGCTGCTCCCCGCCGCTGCCTCTGGTACCATGGCTTTAGCTTCTGCCGCGCAGAAGCCGAACGCGAGCAAACGATACCACCGAATCCGACGAGTCGATGAATGGAAACGACAAATCAATCAGAATCCATTGAATCTGTTGCCAAGCACATTTCGGACGATAAGCCCCTAATCCGCGCCCTGCTGTTGCCAATCAAGGACCTACGGAATGCTAAACAGCGCCTCGCGGGCGTCCTGACTCCGGAAGAGCGCTTCGGACTCGCGCAGGCCATGTTAGCGGATACCATCGAGGCCGTGCGCGGAGTACGGCGCGCTGAAAAAGTATTCGTCATCACAAATTATGAGCCGGCGATGGAAACCGCCGCAAACTATGGCTGGAAAATTTTGCGCGAAGAGCAGCAAATCTCGGAAAGTGCCTCGGTCGACTTGGCCTCGCGCTTTTGCGTTAAGCACGGAGTCACGGCGCTGCTGCGCTTGCCGCTCGATCTTCCGCTCCTCCAGCCGGACGACATCGATGATCTTCTGGCGACGGAATGCTCTGCGCCAGCCGTTGTCATGGTCCCCTCTCGCGATGGCACCGGCACCAACGCGATTCTCCGGGAGCCGCCCGCGCTCTTTCCCTCGCATTTCGGGCCGGGCAGCTTCGCCAAACATCGTCAAGAAGCGGAACGCCTGCATGCGAAAATAACTATTATTCGAAACCAGCGCCTGGAAATGGACGTCGACGATGAATCCGATCTGCGCGCGCTGCTGCTCCATGATTTGAAAAATACTGCGACAGGGAAGTGGCTCGAGCAGAGCGGCGTCGCGGCGCGCTTGCGGTCTCGCGCCATCGGGGCCTAGACGCGCGAGCGCATATTCTTTTGCTAGTGCAAATTCTTTCCATACGGCCGGTTTGCCGTGATGCCTTTTGCTTCCGTGGCAACGATGGTCTGTCCCACCGCTACATTTACCAGATGATCCACTTGTCCGCTCGGCCAGGTAATCTCTACGCTCTCCGCCTTATCGTGTTGTGCGAGTCCGAAAGTCAGCGCAAGCTCGCTTGCCGAGAGGTAGCTCGATCCGCTGCGCATCATCTGGGCCTGCGTCTCGCCTGCCGCTGTGACGCGCACCACGGCTCCGATCCCATCTCGATTCGATTTTGTGCCAATCAACTTCACGCGCAAGCTGCGGTTTGTGGCCCCGCCGGTAGCCTCATTCTCGAATAACACTGCCGGCCCGCCATTCGTGGCCATCAGCACGTCAAGCCTTCCGTCGTTGTAAATATCCGCATACGCCGCGCCGCGCGCAACCCGCGGCACCGAAAACGCCGCTCCCACGGATTTGGTGACCTCTTCAAATTTCCCTTTTCCCAGGTTCCGGAAAAGATGCGGCGGCATGGCGTACTTCACATTGGCCTGTACCCGCTGGATGTCCGGATCAATATGTCCGTTGGCCACAAATACATCCGGCCAACCGTCCAAATCATAATCAAAGAAGAAGCACCCAAATCCCAGCGTCAGCAAAGACGCCCGACCGATCTCCGACTGCGGCGCTTCATCTACAAACAAGCCGGTCCCCTCGTTGTGGTAAAGCGAAAGCATCTGGTTCGCAAAATTGGTAATCAAGAGACTGGGATGCCCCGAGCGATCGTAATCCGCCGTGTCCACACCCATGCCCGCGCGCGCTACGCCATCTTCGCTGAAAGCGACGCCCGCAAGCACGGCCTTCTCCGTAAACGACCCATTTCCATTGTTGCGGTAAAGCTTGTTCGGCTGGGTGTCATTCGAAAGCAAAAGGTCGGGCCAGCCGTCGCCATCGTAGTCCAGCACAGCAATCCCCAGCGTCTTTGAAGTAGGATCGCCAAGTCCCGCTTTTTTCGTTACGTCCTCAAACGTTCCATCCCCGCGGTTGTGCCACAACCGCACCGCCGTGCCCTTGTACGATTCCGGGGTGCAATACGATTTGCTCTTCCCATCCAGCGTGCAATAAAGATCGGTCTCCGGACTCCACTGCACATAGTTCGCCACCACCAGATCGAGCCGCCCGTCCTTGTCGTAGTCGACCCAAGCCGCCCCGGTGCTGAACTCTTCGACCCCTCCCAGCCCCGCTTTCTGGGTCACATCCGTAAACGTCCCGTTCCCGTTGTTATGAAAAAGATGGCTCTGCCCGTAGGCGGAAACAAACAAGTCGTCGTAGCCGTCGTTGTCAAAATCTCCGACAGCCACTCCCATCCCGAACATTTCGACGGCATCCAGTCCCGCCTGGTGCGTCGCGTCGGCAAACGTGCCGTCGTGATTGTTGTGGTACAGCTTCGGGGTGGAGTGCTTGCTGGTATGTCCCGGCCAGTCCTTTCCATTCACCAAGAAAATGTCCGGCCATCCATCCTGGTCGTAATCAATAAACGCCACGCCTGGTCCGAGTGTCTCCGGCAGGAATTTTTTGCCAAACGCCCCATTATTGTGCACAAAGCGAATCCCGGCGTGTTGCGTGACGTCCCGAAATGTCACACCCTGCGAATTCACTGGCGCAGGCGCACCCGTTCCCGTAAACGTCCCAAAGAACAAAACAACCGCAAGCCCCGCCACAGCCGCCACCAACTTCTTCACGTTGCCACCGCATTCCCATCGCGGCCCACACCGAGCGCATCGGCCACTCGATTGATGTAGTTGAACCACGAAGCGATCAACGTAATCTGCAAAATCCCGCGGTCGTCGAAGCCCGCGGCACGCAGCTTGGCGTGATCCTCCGGCCAAACCTTGGTCGCATCCTTCGTCAGCTTCACCACGTAGTCCAGCATGGTGCGGTCCTGGTCGCTGATCGGCGCCGTCCGGTAATCCTTCTTCAATGCTTCCACCATGTCCTGGTCCAACGTCACTCTACGCAGAAACTCTGCGTGAGATTCGATTCAATAGTGGCACCGGTTGGTCACCGAAACCATGGTCGCGATCATTTCATGCTGGCGCCGCTCGAGCGGCAGTTCCGGAGACAGCAAAGCCCCAAAGGTGCTGAACGCGTGAAAAAGCACATCGGGAAACAGCGAGTGCGAGCCAACAATGCTGGCCTCCACTCCCGCGAAAACCGCGGCCACCGGCGTCCCGTATTCCACCGGATAGAGCTTGCGCTCGTCTTCGATGGCCTTTTTGACACTCTCGTTCTCTTCCATTCGAATCGTCTTGATCCAAGTCATGCGCCCGCGCCCCCGAATTTCCCCAGAAACTCCGCAAAATTTATCGTAGCCCGCCGCCCGGCTTTGTTTCCGCGCCGGCTTTTGCTCCCACCGTCGAAATTCCGCCTGCAGCTGGCTTCGGCGCCTTCTTTGTATTTACCGTCTCGAGCCCCACGGAAACATGCTCATGCACCAACTGCCGCTCGTTGTTATCTTCCGGATGTGCCTGGCGGTAAGCTCCGGTGATTGCTTGCGAGGATTCATCCGCCTTGAATCGCAGATAGCGCTCTTTGTGCTGGTTCGCTCGAGTTTCGTCGCCAAGCCCGTTGTAGCAAAGCATCAAGTTGTAGTTCGCCTGCAAATCCTCCGGATCGATCGCCAGCGTCTGCTGAAAGGTTTTGACCGCCTCGGCATAGCGCTTCTGCAAAAACAAGATCCGGCCAAGCTCATTAATCACCACGCGATCACGCGGATACTGCGCCAGCACAATCTCTAAATGCCCTCGAGCCTCGTCATATTTACCTTCTTCTCGCAATACGCGTGCGTAGAAGAAATTCGTTCGCGCCAATTTGGGCGCCAAAGCCAGCGCCTTTTCCAGAACTACCCGCGCGCCCGAAGTGTCACCTTCCTGCACGAGACACCGCCCGATATTCACCCACCCGTCCGGATTCTCTGGATCGACTTCCGTAATCTTCCGAAAGGCCGCTGCTGCGCCCTTCAAATCGCCTTGCAAAAACAGTCCAATCCCGTAGTCGTTCCAGCGCGTCCAATCCTCTTTCGCCATTTTCACTTCCGGCCTCGGCGCTTCCGCGGTCCGCGCCAAAACCCGCAAGCTCTTGGTATCCTCGGCAACGGTAATGATCGGAAGATCCGGAATCTTCTTCAACTCGCCCACAACCTCGGAAGTATCGCCGGTAAATACGAAGTGGCGGTCGTCATAGTCTGGCGTCGTATCGTTGCTGGCCCCGCCACTCGGCTTGGTTACGGCTTGGGGCACGCCGGCATAGGCAAACTGCGTGTTCCACCACATAAATTTTCTGTAATTCAATTTCGCATGCAGCGTAATTTTTTCCGCCGCTCGGTCGGGAATATGCAACCGGAAGTGCGCCGTATCCGCCGCGCCCGGCGGAATCAGGTGCGCATACAGCACCGCCCGGTTCGACCAGGCATTCCGTTTGTTGATGGGATTCCCGTGCGCATCGATTTGCAGCGAACGGTAGAAATGCGCCCCCTTCTCCACCGGTCCCGCGCCATCTTGTTCAACTTTCCCGCTCCAAAAAATCGTCCGCCCTGTTTCATCGACGGCCTGGAGCTCCAGCCACACGTCGAAGGCATCCACCGTCCCACCTGGAAAAAAATGCCCCACCTTTCGAGTCCGCACCACCACATCCACACGCACATCATCCCCGCGCCGCACGGCCGCATCCACCACGCCGAGCGGTGCGGTAATTGCCCGAACTTCGCCCGCCGCTCCGGTCGGCGTCAGCACCTCCGCTTCCTCCCCCACGCCAAACGAAGTCGAAAGCTCCGGCCGCATCACGCCACCAGCCGCCGCCCCCGGGTTCTCCTTCTCCGCAGGCGACACCGCAAAAATATCCACGGTCACTTGCTTATCCTGCAAAAAGCGCTTGCTCGCCTCCAACTGCTGAGAATCCCCGTTGGCCGTCGGCACCGCCGTATTCGCTCCGGGGAAGCGGTGCGAATGCACAAATCCATTTATATTCCCCGCGTCCTTCGAAGGCACCTGTGGCATGTGGCAATCCGCGCACATCATCGGATTCGCGGGATAATAAAACGACCGCGCCCCCTGCCCGGAAACTCCGCTAGCTTGCCAGTTGTCATATTCATTGAAACCGCGCACCCACCGATAATGATTCACCGGCACATCCAGATGCACTTTGTGGCAAGAAGAACAAAACTCCGCGACCTGTGTTCGCATGAACGGCTTCAAAAACGTCCGACGGTGCGGCTCGGGATTCAGCTTCACGACAAAGTCGTGCATCGTCCGCACAAACACATTTTCGCTGGCCGCAAGCTCATGCAGTTTCGGATATTCCAAGGTGAAGTCGCCCTGCCCCATCGTGCTTTTCACTTCGACGATGCTATGGCACATCAAACAGCTCAACCCCGCCTTCGCTGCCGGCGTGTTTTCGATCTGCCGGATCGGCGTATCAAACATCCCGCTGAAAAGCAGCGAGGGATCGTGGCATCCCGCGCACCATTTCGAAGACTTCACCCCCGCCACGTCTTGCATGTACTCAATGCTTTTGCGGTACCACTGGTTGTTGAACGACGAAAAGTGATGGGCCGAACTGTTCCACTGCTTGTAAATATCCGCATGGCACCGCTCGCAAGCCTGCGACTGCATAAAATATTTTGCGGGAATGTTGCCGTGATCCTTGGTCTGCGCCGAACTCGGAAAAAAGCTTCCCTGCGGCCCGTCGCCCTCCTCATCCATGGTCGACGGAGAGATCGCCGGATTCGTGATGCGGTAAGCGTTGTTCCAGGCATACGTTCTGTACCACCAGGTCCCCGCCGAAATTCCCGCCACCACCGCCACCAGTGCCACGGACCGCAAAGCAATCTCGGCGCCGCCCATTCCGAGCCATTCGCGGGACCCGAGCCACGATGCGGCAAGTAACGTCACGCCCAGCAAACACGCCAGAATGTGCGAATAAAGCAACCACTTCATCCCCAAAGGCGTGCCCGTAAAAATCAGCGTCACGCCGGTCACGCCCCCCACCGCCAACAGCAACCATCCAACGCCGGCTCCCGGCGTGCTGGTGCGCAGCAATTTCACCAGAAACGGCAAAAGCAAAATCGTCAGAAAGATTCCGGTAACGAGATGAAACAGAACTAGCGCAATGTAAGGAATATTCGCCGAAGGAAAGCCGTACAAATACACAGCACTCGCAGCTAAAGCTACCACGCTGCGTGAACGCCACTGGCTCATGGAGCCTATCGCCATAACCCGAGCGCTCATTCTAGGAAACTCATCGCCACAAATAAAGGCGGCCGGCGCTGTGCGGGCGTCCGGCCGCTGGTGCTTTGGGGTGCCTCCACGTCGCCAGGAACTCGGTCAGATGGGGAAGCGATCTACTTCGTTAGGTGTGTTATAGCCAGCTTTGCCGGAACAGGCAATAATGCAAAACGATTAGAACGCGAGTTACTTTGTAACCCCTTTACTTTCAATGATTTCGTAGGCCTTTCCGGTGGCCAAGTCTTTGTACTCCTCACTCCTTCCGCTCGGCCAATCCACCGTCACCCGCTCGATCCTTTCACTCCTCCCCACCCCGAACGTCACCGGCAGTTCGGACTGCGATAAATAACTCGAGCCCCCACGCACTACTCTAGATTGACTCAGCCGGCTGCTGAAAATCCTTACCGTCGCTCCAATGGCGTCGCGATTCGATTTTGTCCCGGTAAGCTGAAATTGGATGCTGCGGTTTCCTCCGGTCTGATCGTTGCGGTACAAATACGCCGGCCCGTTGTTGGTCGTCAGCAGCAAATCGAGATCGCCGTCGCGGTCAAAATCGCCATAAGCAAGCCCGCGCCCCACGATCGGTGCTTCAAAACCGCCGCCCAGCTCTCGCGCAACGTCACGAAATTTTCCCGTCCGTTGATTCAAGAAAAGTTGCGGCGCCTGCGCGTAGCCTACGTTGCCGCGAATGTTTCGCACCGTCTCGTCAATGTGCCCGTTGGCCACCGCCAGATCCAACCAGCCGTCCAGGTTTGCATCGAAGAATGCGCATCCAAAACCAAGCGTGCTGCGCGACGCCGCACCCAGCCCAGAGGCCATGGCAATATCGTCATAAGTTCCCGCGCCGCCGGATCCCGCACTCGCGGAATGGTAGAGCCCGATCATTTCGTTATCGAAGTTGGTGATGGCCACACCCGCTTTGCCGGAATTTTCGAAATCCCCCGTATCGACTCCCATCCCGGCTCGAGCTTTTCCTTCCGTACTGAAGGCCAGCCCCGCCTCCACACCCACGTCCTTGAATTTTCCGTTTCGCAAATTCTTGTAAAGCTTGTTGGGCTGCGTGTCGTTCGCCACCAGCAGGTCCGGCCAGCCGTCCAGGTCGTAGTCGAACATGGCCACGCCCAGCGATTTCGAGCTGCTGTCGAAAATCCCGCTCGCAGCCGTGACATCCTCAAACGTTCCATCTCCGCGATTGTGAAAAAGCCAGCAGGTGTCCCCGCGGTAGGCCTCCGGCGTGCAGTACGATTTGTGCGTTCCGTCCAAACTGCAGAAAACATCATGTTCCGGCGACCAGCGCACGTAGTTGCATACAAACAAGTCCAGCAAACCATCGCGGTCGTAGTCAAACCACAGCGCCGAGGTGCTGAAACCCTGCCGGCCCAGCAAGCCGCAGGCTTTCGTGACATCGAGGAACGCGCCTTTCCCGGTGTTGCGGAAAAGCCGGCTCTGTCCAACGCAGCTGATGTAGATATCCGGAAAGCCGTCGTTGTTGTAATCGCCTACAGCCACACCCATTCCATAGAGTTCCACGTCCAGCCCCGCAGCCTTGGTCACATCGCTGAACGTCCCGTTGTGGTTGTTGCGATACAGCTTCAGCGTGGACCGCTGTTTGCTATGGCCTGGCCAATCCATTCCGTTGACCAACAAAATGTCTTGCCAGCCGTCGCGGTCGTAATCGAGGAAAGCGCAACCCGATCCAAGCGTCTCCGGCAATAGCTTTCCTCCATATGCCCCACTGTTGTGCTGAAACTGGATTCCCGCCGCAGCGGTTACATTCGTGAGATGAAAGCCGGGATCGCCGCCCGCTTGCGCACTAATCCGTCCAGGCCAGATTCCCGCCGCGATCCCAGCCGCGCACGCGTTAGAGAGAAAATCGCGCCGCCTCAAGGCAGACTCACCAGGCCGTTCCGAATCGCATAAACCACAAGCTCCGCCGTCTTGTGTATTCCCAGCGCATCCATGATGTTCGCCCGATGCACGGACACGGTATTGGCACTCAAATTCAACTCCGCGGCAATCTCCTTGTTGGATTTTCCCGCCACGATGCGCTGCAGCACTTCCAGTTCTCGCGGCGTCAGCCCGCCCTCGCGCTCGCCTTTCAGTGCCGCTGGACGCGCGACCTGTGGATCCAAGACCTTTTCGCCCTTGGCCACGCGCTTGATGGCGTTCGCCAGATCAAGGTCCATCGCGTTTTTCAATATGTATCCGCGCGCTCCCGCGTCCAGCGCCTGCCGCACCAGGGTGTCCTCGGAATGCATACTCAACATCAAGATCGCCGCATCCGGTCTCTCTTCCAGGATTTTCCGCGTGGCTTCCAGGCCATTCATTCCCGGCATCGCGCAGTCCATGACAATCACCGCCGGCTTTTCCTTGCTCGCCAGACGCACCGCTTCCTCTCCATTACTCGCTTCCCCAACGACGGTAATCTCCGGATCGTCTTCCAGTATCCGCCGGAAGCCATGCCGTACCAGCGCGTGATCGTCCACTAGCAACACGGTCAGCTTATCGCGCATGACTCTCGACTTTCTGGCGCGGCATGCGCAAGCGAACCACCGTGCCGCCAGCCCCAGGCTCGAAAAGTTCGAGCGTCCCTCCGATGATCTCCGCGCGTTCGCGCATCGCTACCAGCCCAATCCCCCGGCCGTTTCGCTCAGCCACAATTCCTTTACCGTGGTCTTCCACTTCCAGCTCCAGCCGATCAGCCAAAAACTTCAACCGCACCCAGGCTTCCGGCGCTCCCGAATGCCGGCTCACATTATTCAGGGCTTCCTGCAATACTCGGTAGACGTGCACGCTCGCTCCGACGTCGAGCGGAAAAGCCGTCCCCGACTTTTCATAGTGCAGCACAAGCCCGGTCTGTCGCTCCACGGTTGGAATATACCAGTCCAGCGTGCTCTCGAGGCCGGCTTCTTCGAGCAGTACCGGATGCAGCGCCTGCGAAAGGCTCCGTATGTTATCCAGCGTGGTTTGCGCGATCTCCCGTACCTCCTGCACTTCTTCCCGCACTTCTGAGCCTTCCGGTAAATGGTTTCCCGCGCGCCCCAGCAACGAGCCAATGGCTGTCAGCACTTGGCCGAATTCGTCATGCAGCTCCCGCGAAATATGTCGCAGCGTGGACTCTTGCGTGGAGATCAGTTTTTGCGCCAATTCGCTGCGCTGCTCGGAAAGCGCCGCCAGTCTCCGGAAAATAATCCGGTTCGTTCGAATCAAATACAAACTGGTCAGCACAATCGCGATAAGCGTAGCTCCCAGGAACAAATAAACCTGCCGCCCGACCCCGTCGTAAATCAGCGCGATGCGCCCCGCGGCCTGCTCTTCCCCTTCGTTGTTTTCGACCAGCAACCGCGAAACCGCCGTGCTCAGCGATTCCTGCCGCGCCTGCAGGGTCAGCCGGATTTGCACGCGCGCTTCCGTTTCATTCCCTCCCGCTGCCAGCCGAAACATGCGATCGACGGCATCCCAGAATTGCGCCACGGATTGCGCGAGATAATTCCGCTGCTCCGCGGTCCGATGCGCCCCCGCCAATTGTTCTTCGAGACCGAGCGCTACATCCAGATCTTCGCGAATCCGTTTGAATTGCGCCGACCACGCCGTCAGCGGGTATGGCTCGCTAGCGTCCAGCATGTCCCGCATCGCTAGCCCCACGGAATTCAAATCGTTCTGCACGCGCAAAAGTTCGAGTGAATCTCTCCGGTTGCGGTCGACCATTTCGCTCTGCAATTTTCGCAAACCCGAAAGTTGCACGGTAATGTAGGACGAATACGCCACCACGGCTGCGAGCGTGATGATCAGCCCGAGGAGAAGCCCGGTCGTCGGCGAACGTTGGGCAGGCGTCTGCACGGAGAGAGGATACCTCAGGCCGCCGCTTGGCGGCGCATGAGCAGCAGCAGGCACATCATCGTGACAGCGGAGGCTAGCGGGACGAGCAGTCCAATACGCAAGCCACCCGCGTGCGCAGAGACAAATCCCACAAACCACGGGGCCGCCGCGGACCCCAGCGACGACATGGAAAACATCACACCGCCAAGCCTCACCGCTCTGGCTCCGTACCAGCGCGAAAGCCATGCAATGTAAACTGGGAAAATCGCCGCGCAGCCCAGACCGGCAAGGGCTGCACTCGCGAAAGCAATTTTTTGCGTGGGGGCGAGGACGAACACCGTGTTTCCGATGATGACCAAGGTCAGCGCGGCAATCACCAGGCGGTACTCATGGATGCGAGCAAGAACAAACGGCGCGGATGCCCGGCCGGCCAGGAGTCCGCCATAGAAAAACATGGGAGCGAGTGTCGAGATTCCTTCTCCTCCGCCGGCCAGACGCTTGGCATACGCAGCAGCCCAGCTACCGAGGCTGACTTCCACTCCCACGTACAAGAAAAACAGCGCGGCAAGCGCGAGGGTCGTCCCGAGTCCCACGCCGGCCGTCGCCGCAGTTGTTGTGGAATTAGTTGCGGCGTGCTTTGCGTCGGGAAACCTCGCAAAGAGAAATGAAAATGCCAGCAGGCCGCCGAATCCGGCGAAGAAGATCAGTAATTGCGGAAGAAACCCGTTCTTCAGCGCCAGCAAAACCAGCGGAGAACAAGAAACGGCTCCAGCTCCCCACGCGAAATTAACCAGGCTCACAAGCGAAGCGCTGCGCGCGCCTCCGATTTCTGCCACCGCGAGATTCGTCGGAGGCACGACCAGGCCATAGCCGATTCCCAGAGCCCCCAAGGCGAACAGGACCATAGTCATCGACGAAGTGTTGAGGGTCGCGAGTCCACCTCCGATCATCAGATAGCCGAGAACCAGAGAGGTGCGGGCACCGAAATAGTGCGTGATCAAACTCGACAACCAAACGCCCGCAAGAGAACTAGAAAACTCGACGGCCAACAAAACACCTGCTTGGGAATCGTTGAGTGACCAGCGCAGAATGAACTGCGGCATCATCGGTCCGGTGAGGGTGATCTCGACACCGGTCAAAACGAACCCGGCGAAAAGCAGCACCAGCAAATAGCGCCGGCGTGCTCGGACGTTAATGGCCATGGCTTCGGTGCTCACTGGTGATCAACCATTTTGCAGGACGGCGACCCTCGGAGCAACTCAACGTTTTCTGCCGTCTTTCTCAGGCGTGCGGAAAATGTAATGCTTCAAATCTCAAATCTTGGACTATCGAATCTCCGACCTCCGGCCCTTCGGATTTCAAAACTTAGCCTTCTCGTTTAGCGATGCGATAGTATGGAGCGCCTTGCGGGTGCGTTTGGGAGCGCTCCTGGCACGCTTTTATGATCGATTCTTGGACGCTTCGATGATCGATGTCGGTCTCGTCGGATTTGGACTTGCCGGCCGCTCTTTTCACGCGCCGGTGATTCGCGCTGTTGCCGGATTGCGGCTGGCCACGATTCTCGAGCGCAGCGGCAACCAAGCCGCCGTGCAATATCCCGATGTCCGCATCGTCCGCACGCTGGATGAACTTCTCGCCAATCCAGAAATCCGACTGGTGGTCATCGCCACGCCCAACGATTCCCATTATCCGATCGCCCGCGAATGTCTCGCGGCGGGACGCCATGTGCTCGTTGACAAACCCTTCGCGACCACTCTGGACGAGGCCATTGCGCTTGTCGAGTTTGCAAAAAAGCAGGGCCGTTTGCTCACCGTTTACCAGAATCGCCGTTACGACGGCGATTTTCAGGCGATCCTCGAACTCGTTGCGAGCGGCGCGCTGGGGCGCATCGTTCGCTTTGAATCGAACTATGATCGCTTTCGACCACAACTCCGGCCCGGCGCCTGGCGCGAGCGCAGCGGGCCCGGTAGCGGGATCTTTTTTGATCTTGCGCCCCACCTCATCGACCATGCGCTTTTGCTTTTCGGTTTGCCCGAAGCGCTGACGGCCGATATTCGCGTCGAGCGCGAAGGCGCCGTTGCGGATGATGCCTTCGACCTCGCGTTTCACTATCCGCGCGGTCTACGCGCGGATTTGCGTTCCTCCATTCTGGCCGTTAGCACTCGTCCTCGTTTCCTTTTGCACGGTACGCAAGGCGGGTTCGTCAAACAATCCTTCGATCCGCAAGAAGCCAACCTGCGTCGCGGCTACATCCCCACGGACACGGCGTGGGGCGCAGAGCCTGAAGAGAATTGGGGCCTCTTGACGCTTTCTCGGAACGGCGCCCTCACCCAGCACCGGGTTCCCTCGGCAAAATGCGACTACCGCGACTTTTACGCCAATTTGCGCGATGCCGTGCTTGGCCAGGCCAAGCTGGCAGTAAGTCCCGAGTGGGCTCTCGACGTGATGCGCCTGCTCGAATTGGCGCGCCATAGCAGCAATGAGCGCCGAACCGTTTCTGTGCCCCTCATGAATTGAGCAGCCGTCGCACGCGGCCCGCCGTAGATGGCCACATTTCGGATGTAACTCGCGGCCCTCGCGTATACTCTAATTTCGTGAGAGCGGGGAGGAGGGCTACTGTGGCCTCGGTCATTGATCTGGCACCCTCGATATTATCTGCCAACTTTGCGCAATTGGGCGCCGAAGCCAAAGCCGCGCTCGATGGCGGCGGCACGGTCCTGCATCTCGACGTGATGGACGGCCACTTCGTGCCGAACATCACCATCGGGCCGCCCGTGATCGCCTCGCTGCGCAAGACCATTCCGGACGCGACGTTCGATTGTCATTTGATGATCGAAAATGCGGATGAGTTCATTCCGGCTTTTGCAGAAGCAGGCGCGAACTGGATTTCCGTTCATCAGGAAGCGTGTGTTCATCTGGACCGCACTCTCCATCTGATCGAGTCGCATGGCTGCAAGCCGGGAGTGGTGATTAATCCGGCCACTCCGGTGCACATGCTGGATGAAGTCCTGGACTTCGTGCACCACGTTTTGGTCATGTCCGTGAATCCTGGATTTGGCGCGCAGCATTTCATTCCCAACTCGCTCAAGAAAGTGGAAACACTTGCGCACATTCGCGATTCTCGCGGCCTGGGATTCCGCATCGAGATTGATGGCGGCGTTGCGCTCGATACCGTCGGCGACATCGTTCGCGCCGGCGCGGAAATTCTTGTTGCCGGCAATGCGGTCTTCAGCCATGGCGATATTCGTGAGAACGCCCAAACGCTGTTGCAAGCAGCGCGTTCGGCTGTGGCTGCGAAGGCGCCACCGCGCCTCCGGCGAACTGCTACTGCTCCTCGTAGTTCCAAGTCAGACCTCCATCGACGACAAACGTAGTTCCCGTTATGTAGCTGGATTCTTGGGATGCGAGGAAAGCGGCGATGGACGCGACGTCTTCCGGTTTTCCCAGCCTGCGCAGCGGGATGTTTTCTAGCAAACTTTTCAGTTTTACAGGATCGTTCAGGAGATTCTTGTTGATGGGTGTCTCGATCGCCCCTGGGGCGATGTTGTTGATGGTGATGCCGAGCGGAGCAAGCTCGATAGAGAGGTTGCGGGTAAGCATTTTCACGCCGCCCTTGCTGGCGCAGTAGGAAGAAAAGTGCGGGAAGGGTAGCTCTTCGTGAACGGAGCTGATGTTAATGATTTTTCCGGGGCGCTGGGCTTCGATCAGATAACGGACCATCGCCTGCGACACGAAAAACAGGCCCTTCAAATTTACATTTAGCACAAAGTCGTAATCGGCTTCGGTCACGTCCCAAAAATTGGCGCGCTTTTCGACGCCCGCGTTGTTCACCAAAATGTCCAACTCGCCAAGCTGTGAAACTGTTTCGGAGATGAACCGTTGGCCGTCCGCGAGCTTTGAGACGTCGGCCTGAATGGCCACGGCATTTCCGCCGCCGCTGCGCAGTCCTTCGACGACGCGTTCGGTGCCTGGTTTGTCTGAAAGGTAGCAGATCGCGACGGCTGCACCTTCCTCTAGGAACCGCTGAGCGATTCCCAAACCGATTCCCTGATTTCCACCGGTGATCGCGGCTACTTTACCTTCCAAGCGTTTTGACACGGGGTCTCGCCTCCATTTCCACAAGGGCATTCCCAAAAGGCAACGCACCAGGGTAACACTTGGATGTTGCGGCTCCGTTTCTGACGCAGGGAAAAGGAACCTGCCGCGCAGTCCGCCGCCGCGAAACGCGAGCGGGGCTTAGAAACAGGCCCATGCCGGTTTGCCTCGCGAAAAAAAGTGGAATTTGAAAGCCAAGGATTTGGCTGACGGCGTCACGGTGGACCGAGCTAGCGCCCGTGAGGGAGTGGCCCGCCACCCCCCAGGGTATCCCGAGAACCGCGAAGTAAGCCCATGAAAGGAATGGAGTTACGGGCGCTGCTCGGTTCGCAGGGGATCTAAGAGGGTTGCTGGGATGCTAATACGGAGGGCGGAGAGTTCACCGAGCAGAGGAGCCTTGGCGTGGTCGCCGCTCGAGAATCCGGGTGAATGATAGCAGCGTCAGTACTGATTGCTTTTCAGTTTGTTAGTTTCTGTCTGTTTATTCCAACGGATAGGGGCGGATTTGAATTAGCGTGGCGGAAATCGAGAGGTTGCAGGGAGTTGGGGGGATGGCGACTATCTGATGAGACTGTGGAAATGTGTGGAAAAGTCGAAATCCTATTGACGCGGCCGCAGCTGCCAATCTTGGTGCTGGCCGTGAGTTCTAAACCCACGCACCGAAACCCGTGGCGTCGGTACCCCATTCCGCGACTAGCCGGTAAGGGCCTGCCACCTGCCATGGGCCTCGGGCAGCCTGTAGGTGAATAGATCTGCGCTTACGTGGAAGAAAGCTGCCATTTCTTGCCTGAGTTTTGCCGATGGACGCTTGCCGTGAAGCACTTCGGAGGCCATTCCTTTCGATCCAAGAACCTTCCAAGGGTCCTTTTGCGTCAGGTTACGGTCCTCCATCAAGTGATGAAGCGTGTGTTGCGGGCCCATATTCTTCGCTCCCGCAGGCCGTGTCGGACGAGGCCGCGTTCGGGGATTAGTTGGGGAGGAAGTGGCCTTCGATTAGGAGCGCCAGGGCGGATTCGAGGGTTAGGCCGGCGGCCACTAAGGGTTGAATCCAGAGGCTGTGGAAGCTGTCGGGGTGATCTTCGACCTCAGTGAAGAGGTGGTCGAGGGCTTCCAGTTGCCAGCGGCGCTCGAGGTCTTCACGATCGAGCCTTTCGCGGAATTCTTCAACACGGGTCTTGGTCTGTTTTTTGCTCGTCTTTTCGCTCATCACCTGAAACCTTCTATCATTTGATTCTTGGGGCAACTCGCGAGTTACTATGTCGCAGCTGTAAGTTTTCCTAGCAATGAAGATGCCAAACGGATGACGGACGGTTCACTCGGGCGTGTGCCATTTTGGCTCCCGCTTCCGGCCCGGTGCCGGCCGCTACTGGGTGGCACCGGGGATGGAAGGGAGGGAGCGCTGGTTATTCGGATTAGGCGGCGATGAAGAGAGTTCTGCCTTCGCGGTTTACCAGCAGCAGCGGATCGCTGCCGGCTTTGCGGACGGCGCTCTGGAACTCAGAGACATTGGTGACCGATTGATGGTTGACCTCCTGGATTACGTCGCCCGTTTGGAGGCCGGAGTCTGCCGATTTGCTGGCGGGGTCGATGTCCGTGACCACGACACCCTTGGTTGCCTCGGGGATACCGAGTTGGCGGGCGGTGCGTGAATCGAGGCCAGAGACCTCCACGCCTTCCAGCGCTTTACTGCCACCTTGGTCGTCATTCGACTCGGCCTTGGCGGATTCCTTGGGCATTTCGGCTAGCTTTACCGTGGCGTCGCGTTCCGTGCCGTTGCGGATCGTCTTGAGCTTGAGCTCAGTGCCTGGTGGCATCATCGAGATGCTCATCCGGAGTTGGTTGCTGTCCGAGACGGGCTTGCCGTTGACCTCTAGAATGATGTCGCCCCGTTGAATGCCTGCTTCCTTCGCAGGGCTGTTTGACGAAACGTCACCGACGACGATTCCTTGCGAGTCTTTTTCGCCGAAGGCTTTGGCCATCCGAGGAGTTACGTCTTGCGGATAGATGCCCAGATAGGCGCGGGTGACGTGACCATTTTTGAGTACTTGGTCCATGACCTGGCGAGCGAGATTGGCCGGGACCGCAAAACCGATGCCCTGGCTACCCCCGGAACCATGGGTGATGATGGCGGTGTTGATGCCTACCAATTCGCCGCGGTCATTGATGAGCGCGCCGCCGGAATTTCCAGGATTGATGGGGGCGTCGGTCTGGAGAAAGTCTTCGTAGTCTTCGATTCCGAGATTGCCGCGGCCAGTGGCGCTGATGATGCCTTTGGTGACGGTTTGGCCGACGCCGAAGGGATCGCCAATGGCCAGGGCAACGTCTCCGACTTGTACTTTGGAGGAGTCGCCGATGGTGATGGGAGTGAGATTCTTGGCGTCGATTTTCAGGACCGCGACGTCGGTTTTTGGATCAGCGCCGACGACGCGGGCTTTGAACTCGCGTTTATCGGAAAGAGTGACGCGCACGTCCGTGGCACCGTCGATTACGTGATTGTTCGTCAGGAGGTAGCCTTCCGGACTGACGATTACGCCTGAACCGAGTGCTTTCTCGCGGGAGTCACGGGGCATATGGAACTGGCCATTTCCATCGTTTCCTTCCTGTCCGAAGAACTGACGAAAGAATGGGTCCATCGGTATTCCTTCTTCGGAACTCATGCGGTTGTGCACGACTTTCGAGGACGAGATGTTGACGACGGATGGCAAGACCTCTTTGATAAGCGGAGCGTAGCTGCTTTTGCTCGGGCCTTCGCTGGCATCCGCGAGTTTTAAGGTCGCGGGGGGATTGGAGGATAGCGATTTCTCAGTAGTGTGGGCTAGGCCCAATCCTGCTGCGCCCAAAGCAAAACCCAGTACGAGAACTGCTGGCTTGGATCTCAGCAGGGATATCAGTGGATTCATGTTTCCTCTCTTGTTTCCAATGTGATGCGCTGCAACCGACACGTCGGGTGGTTGCTGCTATTTCCGATTGCACTTATTCAGACGCTCGAGGGGAGAGAGTTGATTCTCCCTGGTGGCCGGGATATTGGGTGCCGGTGATTGGGTAGGACCGGAGAGCGGATCTCGAGGAGGAAGGGGCCGGGATCGGGCTTAGAGCGCTCCGCCTTGAAAGGCCGACCCTACAAGCGTTTAGGAGATGATGCCTCTGCGTACGGCGAAGAGGATGAGTTCGGGGATGCCGCGGAGATGTAGCTTTTCCATGATGTTGGAGCGGTGCGTTTCGACCGTGTAGACGCTGAGGTTTAAGAGGTTAGCGACGTCTTTGTTGGACTTGCCCTCGGCGACTAGCTGAAGGATTTCGCGTTCGCGTGGCGTGAGGAGGTCGTAGGCGTCTTCGGCGCCGCTGCGCTTTAGCTTGCGGACGTAGTCGTCAAGGAGGACTTTGCTGACGGCGGGGCTGAAGAAAGATTTGCCGTCCGCGACGGCGTGAACCGCTTTGATGAGATCGGACTCGGCAGAGTCTTTTAAAAGGTAGCCTTTGGCGCCGGCTTTTAGGGCGCGCAGGACGTAGCTTTCATCCGAGTGCATGCTGAGCATGACAATGGAGATTTCCGGGTGGGCTTCGGTGATTTGAAGAGCGGCTTCGATGCCGTTTAGATTGGGCATGCCGATGTCCATGACCACCACGTCCGGCTTTAGAGATTTTGCAAGAGAGACCGTTTCGCGGCCGTCATTGGCTTCGCCGACGACAGTGAGATCGGTTTGCTGCTCCACGAGCAGACGCAGGCCGCCGCGAATCAGCTTGTGATCGTCAGCGAGGAGTATGCGAGTTTTTCTCATGGCCGTTGGCTCACGGCGAATCCGCTTTATGGAGCGGTAGTTCGGCTTCGACGGTCGCGCCCTTTCCGGGTGCGGATGCGATCGTGAGCGTGCCGCCAAGGCGGCGGACGCGCTCTTCCATGCCGAGGATGCCCATGCCGCGCTGGCGGCCCGGATCGAAGCCCTGGCCGTCGTCGCTGATTTTTACCGTGATCTTATCGGAATTCTGAGCGATGGTTACTCTGGCGTTTTTGGCGGAGGCGTGTGTGGCGGCGTTGTTTAGAGCTTCCTGCACGAGGCGGTAGACGGTGACTTTCGTTTCGTCGCTGAGCGTTTCCGAGACGTTTTCCGAGTGAACTTCCACTTCCATATCGCTGCGGCGGGAGATTTCTCTGGCTTGCCATTCGAGGGCGGGGACCAGGCCTAGATCGTCGAGCATGGGCGGACGAAGAAGGAGGGCGATGTCGCGAATGGATTTGACGGCCGATTCGGCCACGGACTTTATTTGGACGATTTGGGCTTGTGTGGCGCGGTCTTCGGGCGGAACGAGCTTGCCCAGCTGGCCGACTTCGACGAGCAACGCGCCCAGCGACTGGCCGACTTCGTCGTGAAGCTCCCGGGAGATGTTGCGGCGCTCTTCTTCCTGGGCCTCTACGAGGCGGGCAGAGAGGCCTTCGAGCTCGAGGCGGCTGCGGGCCAGCGCTTCATAACGCAGGCGAGCTTGGCGCTCGAGGCGGAGGATGTACCAGCCGCAGACCAGGGACATCAGGACGCCGGCGACCAGGGACAGAGAGACAAGCCAGACGAGCCGGGACTCGAGCGATTGAAAGCGCGTGGCGACGGTGAGGTTTTCGACGGCGAGTCTGCGTTCTTCCTGAGAGGAGATTTGCGCGGAAAGTTCAAAGATGCGTGTGCGCCAGGGAATGAGCTGCTGGCCGATGAACTGATAGGCGCGTTTCTGGCGAAGATCGGAGCGCCAGGCTAGGACGATGGCGCAGGAAGTCTCCTGTTCCTGGAGCTGCTGTTGCATGGCCGCGAGAAGGAGTTGTTCGTCGGGATCACCATCGGGAGGGTAATCGAGCAAGGCCGCGCGGACCGCCGCGATTTTATTTGTTACCTCGGCGGGATCAGGGCCGGACTCTTGAAGTTGATCCTGGAGCAGGAAGCGTTCGAGTTGGTCGTCGTAGTAACGGACGGAAATGACGATCGTGCCGAGGGCGTGATTACGAACGGTGAAACGGCGGCTTACTTCCTGGGAGGCGCGATCCAGGCGGCGAACGGCGAGGAGAGCGTCGACGCCGGCGCCGATTAAGAGGGCCAGTAGCCAGCTAAAGGAAATGAGCAGGAGCTGGCGGAGGTGTTGGGAATGCCGCTGGGCTTCAGGTTCGTCTTCGCGGGACGTTCGCCTAAGAGCGGGCGCGGCGTTCTTAGAAAAAGCTGGCACGTGTTAAAGAATAAGACAAAGCTCGGAGAAAAGCGCGGGGCCAAAGCCCCGCACCGGCACGGCCGCTTGCCCGGACTTGCGCGTGAGGACGCGCGACCCTAGGCTACCGTGACGTCGGGGCTTAGATAGACGTCCTGGATCGTGTTTAGAAGTTGCACGCCTTCGTTCATGGGGCGCTGGAAGGCTTTGCGGCCGGAGATCAGGCCGGTGCCGCCGGCGCGCTTGTTAATGACGGCAGTGGTGACGGCTTCTTCGAAGTCGTTGGCACCGGAGGCGCCGCCGCTGTTGATCAATCCGGCGCGGCCCATGTAGCAGTTGGCGACCTGATAGCGGCAGAGGTCGATGGGATGATCGCTGGCCAGGTCGGTGTAGATGCGCTTGTCAAATTTGCCGTAGCTGGAATCGCCCATGTTGAGAGCCGCGTAGCCCCCGTTATTTTCGGCCATTTTTTGTTTAATGATGTCGGCTTGGATAGTGACGCCGAGATGATTGGCCTGGCCGGTGAGATCGGCGGAGAGGTGATAGTCCTTGTCTTTTTTGAACGCGTTGTTGCGGAGATAGCACCACAGCACGGTGGCCATGCCGAGTTCGTGGGCGTGGGCGAAGGCTTGGCTGATTTCCACGATTTGTCGCGTGCTTTGATCGGAGCCGAAGTAAATTGTGGCGCCGACGGCTGCTGCGCCCATGTTCCAGGCTTCCTGAACGGTGCCGAAGAGAACTTGATCAAAGCGATTCGGGTAGGTGAGCAGCTCGTTGTGATTCATCTTTACGATGAAGGGGATTTTGTGGGCGTATTTGCGCGAGACCGTGCCGAGGACGCCAAAAGTCGAGGCTACCGCGTTGCAGCCGCCTTCTAACGCAAGCTTGACGATATTTTCCGCGTCGAAATAATCGGGATTTTTTGCGAAGCTGGCGCCGGCGGAGTGCTCGATGCCTTGGTCGACGGGGAGGATCGAGAGGTAGCCGGTGCCGCGGAGGCGGCCGTGATGGAACATGCGATTGAGATTGCTGAGGACGCGGCTGTTGCGGTCGGAGAGGGTCCAAACGCGGTCGATAAAATCCGGGCCGGGAAGATGCAGGCGTTCTTTTGCGATTTTCGGGGTCTTGTATCCGAGAAAATATTCAGCCTTTGCGCCAAGATACGTCTCAATGTTGCCTGTGCTGGTTGTGGTTGCCATGTCCGTCTCCTAAGTTATTCGCGAATTGCCCGCGTGAGCATGCTGCCGGCGGCGGTGTCCACCAGCCAAAGCAGGGTGCCCTTCACCGGTTGAATCAACTGGGCCGGCAACTGATCCGGCTCGTAAAAGCGTTCGAGGACTGCTGTGAGGGCCGCAGCCTTGTCGGCGCCGGTCACCATGAAGATGATGTTGGCCGCGTTATTCACGGCTGGGGCGGTTAGGGTGATGCGGTCCATAAGGACTTTGCCTACCCAATTATGCACCGCAATGCGGCGAGTTTCGCGCAGGGCTTTTGTGCCCGGAAAAATCGATAGCGTGTGTCCTTCGTTGCCCATCCCGAGAAGGACCAGGTCAAAGCGAGGAAACTGGCCATCTGCCAGGTTGTAATACGTTCGAAGGTATTGGTCGTACTCCTTGGCGGCATCTTCGGCTACCGGATACTCGCCTTTGATGCGCGTGATTTGCTCGGGTTGCAGTGGAGATTTGGAAATCAACGATTCAGTGGCCATGCGAAAATTGCTATCAGCATGGTCCGGCTTAACATGGCGCTCGTCACCAAAGAAAAGATGCATGTGGTCCCAGGGGACGAGGGGGCCGAGAGCGGGATCATCGACGAGCAGGCTGTAGAGAAGCTTGGGTGTGGATCCGCCAGCCAGGGCCACGTCGAAGGATCCTTTTTCTTTTACGGCAGCTGCGGCGATCTGGACGAATTTCTGCGCGCAGCGATTCGCGATCGCCCTAGCGTCCGGCAAGACTCGAACTTCGGCTTTGGATTGGTAGTCGATCATGCGATGCCTAGCTCCGTGGTTCGTCGTTCGCGCGCTACTTATTCATCGCTCCCGCGCCCTTCAGGTTTTCCGTAGCCGTCGCGGAACTCTTCGCTTCGTCCTCGTCTTCACCGATCCTTCGCCACGCGCGGCCGTCGCGGGACATGAGTTCGTCGGCTTCCTTCGGTCCCCAAGACCCCGAGGCGTAGTTGGGAAAGCCGCGAGCGGGGAGCGCCTTCCAGACATCGATGACCGGCTCGATAGCAGCCCACCCGGCTTCGACCATGTCGGCGCGCTGGAAGAGGGTGGCATCACCCATCATGCAGTCGTACAGGAGGCGCTCATAGCCGGTGCTGTGCGACGTGCCAAAATCGCGGGCATAGTCGAAATCCATGTTGACGAGGCCCAGCTTCATGACCGATCCGGGAACCTTGGCGGCAAAGCGCCAAGAGATGCCTTCGTCGGGCTGGATGTGGATGACCATGCGGTTGGTGCGCGGGTCCTTGATGGGCGTCTTTCGAAACAACATGAAAGGCGTCCGGCGAAATTGGATGGCGATCTCTGTCACGCGCTTGGCCAGGCGCTTTCCGGTGCGGAGGTAGAAAGGCACATCGCCCCAGCGCCAATTGTCGATTTTGAGCTTGAGAGCCACGAAAGTTTCGGTGTTCGAATCCGGCGCGACGCTGGGCTCGTTGCGATAGGCGGGAACTTTTTGCCCGTCTTCGGTCCCTTCGCCGTATTGGCCGCGAACGGTGTTGTGCAAAACATCTTCGGGAGTGAGAACTTGCAATGCGTGCAGAATTTCGGCTTGTTTGTCGCGGACGGCGTCGGCTTCAAAGGAGATGGGCGGTTCCATGGCCGTGAGGGTCAGGAGCTGAAAAAGGTGGTTGGGCACCATGTCCTTGAGGGCGCCCGCGGTTTCATAAAAGGCGCCACGGTGTTCGACGCCGACGGATTCGGCGGCGGTGATTTGCACATGATCGATGTAGGTGCGATTCCAGAGCGGCTCGATCATGCTGTTGGCAAAGCGGAAGACCATCAGGTTCTGGACTGTTTCCTTGCCGAGGTAGTGATCGATCCGAAATATCTGTTTTTCGGTCAGGATTTCTTTTAGTTCTTTGTTCAATTGCTTCGCGGAGGGCAGGTCGTGGCCGAACGGTTTTTCCACGATGACGCGGGTCCACCTGCCGTTTTCTTCCTTGGTGAGGCCAATCTCCCCCAGCTTTTGGACGATCAGCGAGAAAAAGTTGAAAGAGACGGCCAGGTAGTGGAACAGATTGCCCTGTGTGCTGTGGTTCTTCTCGGCTTCGGCGATCTGTTCTTTGAGACGCTGGTAGGCTGCGGGATCCTTAAAATCGCCCTGCACGTAGTAGATGCGGTCGAGAAACCATTGCCACAGCTTCGGGTCCACGGGATGTTCTTCGAATTTTGTGATCTCTTCATTGAGCATCGCACGGAAGGAATCCGTGTTCATTTGATCGAACGCGAACCCGACGATGGCGAATTGTTCAGAAAGAAGGCCTTCCTGCTTGAGGTTAATGAGCGCAGGGATAAGCTTGCGTTTGGTGAGGTCGCCGCTGGCACCGAAAATCACCATTACGCAAGGGGAGCCGGTGACAGCGGCGTCGCTTTGATTCGAGGTCATCCAGTTGGTCCTGTCTCAGCTGTGCAATTTACCGGCGAAAAGATCAGTGGCCGGATTTTTTCTCAATGTGGCCGCCGAACTGAAAACGCATGGCCGAGAGAACTTTAGCCGCAAAATCATCTTCTCCGCGCGACGTGAAGCGCTGGAAAAGAGATGCGGTTAGGACCGGCGCAGGCGCAGTAGATTCGATGGCCGCGAGAATGGTCCAGCGGCCCTCGCCAGAATCGGAGACGCGGCCTGAAAAACGCTCGAGAGTCGGCTGCTCCAGAAGGGAGATCGCGGTCAGATCGAGCAGCCAGGAGGCCACCACGCTGCCGCGTCGCCAGACTTCGGTGATGTCGGCGAGATTGAAGTCATATTGATAGTGTTCGGGATGGCGGAGCGGGGTGGTCTCGGCGTCCGATTCGCGTTGGGATTTTCCGGCGTTGGCGTGCTTCAGGATGTTGAGTCCTTCGGCGTACGCGGCCATGAGGCCGTATTCGATGCCGTTGTGGACCATTTTCACGAAATGGCCGGCACCGGACGGGCCGCAGTGGAGATAGCCTTCTTCGGCGGTGCCGCCGGCTTTTTCGCGGCCAGGAGTGCGGTCGGCGTTTCCGCGGCCCGGGGCGAGCGATTTGAAGATGGGATCGAGGCGATTCACGATGTCCAGTTCGCCACCGATCATCTGGCAGTAGCCGCGTTCGAGGCCCCAGACACCGCCGCTGGTGCCAACGTCGCAATAATGAAGGCCTTTCCCGGAAAGTTCCTTGGCGCGGCGGATGTCGTCGATGTAGTAGGAGTTGCCGCCGTCGATGACGATGTCGCCGGATTCGAGCTTGCTGGTTAGATCGTGGAGGGTCGCATCGACGACCGCTGCGGGAACCATCAGCCAGACGGCGCGGGGCTTTTGGAGTTTTTTGACGAAATCATCGAGCGAGGTGGCTCCCGTAGCGCCTTCTCCGGCGAGTTGTTTCACGGAGTCCGCGCTGCGGTCATAGACGACGCAAGTGTGGCCGTTTTTTTGCAGGCGCCGGACCATGTTGGCGCCCATTCTCCCAAGACCGATCATGCCAAGTTGCATCGCGATTGCTCCTGTGCCTTTGTTTTATAGAGCTTGTCTGCTTTAAAGTCTTTGCAAGTTATTTTTACGCGAGCGCTTCATGGACCGCGTTCGTCAGCGTCGCCAGCCCGGCGGCGACATCCTTACCGAGATGCACGCGCAACGCTCGCCGGCCACGCTCCGCCAGCACAGCAAAATCGCCGCGCGCCTGCGCTGCTTTCACGACGCCAAAGGTGTACTTCTGCCCAGGAACGAGGATGTCCACCGCGTCGTCGCAAGTGATCTGCAGAAAAACGCCCGAATTGGGACCTCCTTTGTAGGCTTGTCCCGTGGAGTGAAGGAAACGCGGGCCAAAGCCGAGGGCCGTGGCGACTTTTTTGTTGTCACGCACGGCCAGGCGGATGGCTTCGAGCGCCTCTTCATGCGCTTCGTTCATGGTGATGTAGCCGAGCACGGCAAAATAGTCCCCGGAGCCGATGCGCGACAGATGTTTCTTCAAAAAGCCAGTCAGAGTGCCACCGCCCTTAAGTTCGGCGGCATTTTTCACATCGGCGTAGAGCTTCGCGCCGTCGCCCGTAAAGAAAGGCGATTCGGCAGGGAGTTTGCCGCTGGATTCATATTCGGTGGTCAACTTGCGGGTTTCCGCCTTGCTGGCCTCGACATCGGGCTGATTGAAGGCATTGATGCCGATCAGAGCGCCGGCCACCGCTGTGGCGATCTCCCAGCGGAAGAACTCCTGGCCGAGGTTGTAGATGTCGGGTAGTACAATGCGCACGACCGGATTCCCAGCCTCTGCCAGGGCCTCGACTTCCGCGGATTGGTCCCCGTCCGGATCCGACTCCAGGCGCAGATAGGCGAAAACGCGGTCAGTGCCGTAGGCATCCGGTTTGGCGAGACGTTCGCGGTCGACGGGAATGATGCCTTTGCCGGATTTTCCGGTGGATTCGGCAAGCAACTGCTCGAGCCAGGCGCCCAGGTCGAAAATTCCCGGCGAAGTGATGATGGTGATCTTGTCGCGGCCCTGATTGGCGGCGATGCCGAGAATGGTTCCGAGGATGACGCCTGGATTCGCGCTAACATCGGTGTCTGCGCCGCAAGCTTCCACCATTTCTTGCGTGTTTTTCAGGAACTTCAAGACGTCGATGCCCATCATAGCGGCGGGCACCATTCCGAAATTTGAAAGGGCTGAGTAACGGCCGCCGATGCTGGGCACGCCCATGAAAATTTTGCGGAACTTGTCTTTCTCGGCGACCCGCTGCATTTTTGAGCCAGGATCAGTGATGGCGATGAACCGGTTGCCGACTTCCTTTTCGCTTACTTTCGCTTTGACGCGATCAAAAAAGTATTGCTTGTAGATGTTGGGTTCGAGCGTACTGCCGGATTTGCTGGAAACAATGCAAATGGTGCTGGCGAGATCCACGCTCTCTTCGATGGATTTGATTTGCGCGGGATCGGTGGAATCCAAAACGTGAAGTTCTGGATACCCGGAGGCCTTGCCGAAGGTCAAGCGCAGCACTTCGGGACAGAGGCTGGAGCCGCCCATTCCGAGCAGCAGTGCGTCTTTAAAGGCTGCTTTTTTAATGTCAGCAGCGATCTCTGTCAGCGCGTCAACGCTCTCGATCTGTCGTTCGGTGATATCCAGCCAGCCGAGCCACTTGCCCTCGTCGGCACCGGTCCACAGCGAGGCATCTTTTAGCCAGAGCCGTTTTGCCTTGCCGCCCTTCTTCCAATCCTGAAGCGAGGCATGCACATCACTTTCGAGTTTGTCCGGGAGTGTGTAGGTCTGGCGATTCACGCTCACGCACTCACCCCTGCGCTTTTTCCCGTCGCCTCCAAGAGCTGCTTGAACGCATCGGCGAAAAGTTTGACGCCGTCCACCAGGAGTTTGTCGGTCACTTCCTTCATGGAAATGCCGGACTTGGCGAGGTTGTCCATGATCGTGCGCGCTCCGTTGACGTCTTCCGTCAAACTGTTGCGGAGTTTGCCGTGATCGCGGAAGCCGTCGAAAGTGGCCGGTGGAATGGTGTCCACGGTGTCAGCGCCAATCAGTTCTTCGACGTAGACGACGTCGCGATACTTTGGGTTCTTCGTGCTTGTGCTGGCCCACAGCAGCCGTTGCGTTTGCGCGCCTTTGGCCGCCAAAGCATTCCAACGAGCGCCGCTAAACAGTTCCTGATATTTCTTGTAGGTGAGCTTGGCATTGGCAATGGCGATTTTGCCGTGGAGACCTTCAAGCACGCCCTTTTGTGCCGGGTCAGAGGTTGTTTTCAGTTTTTCGTCAACCTTGCTGTCGACCAGGGTATCGATGCGGCTGACAAAGAAGCTGGCTACGCTGGCGATATGGCTGATGTCTTGGCCCTTGGCCGAGCGAGCCTCCAGAGCGGCCAGGAAAGCTTCAGCAACCTTCTCGTAGGCGGATTGCGCGAAGAGCAGGGTGATATTGATGTTCAGACCCTCTTCGAGCGTTTGGCGGATCGCGGGAATGCCCTCAGGCGTGGCCGGAATCTTGATCATGACATTGGGGCGATTCACAGACTTCCACAGGCGGCGCGCTTCGTCGATGGTGCCCTGGGTGTCGTTGGCGAGGTACGGAGAGACTTCCAGGCTGACGTAGCCGTCACGGCGCTTGGACTCGGCGTAAACCGTTTTGAAAACGTCGCAGGCATCCTGAACGTCGCGGATGGCGATCTTTTCGAAGAGACCTTTGGCGTCGAGTTTTTTTGCATCAGGCGAATTAAGGATGTCCGAGTAGAGGTTACTGCCCGTAATGGCTTTTTCGAAAATCGCCGGATTGGACGTCATGCCGCGAAGTCCATCGTCATCGATATATTTTTTCAGGCCGCCGCTGGTGAGCAGGTCTCTGCGAATATAGTCCATCCACGGGGATTGCCCGAAACCCAGCAGCGCTTTCAAGGGATTGGCGCCTTGAGCCGTGCCGATATTTGGGATGGTGGTGGTCGTCGTCATGATAGTTCTCCTCTAGCGTTGGAAACCGGTTGAACGTCTATTGTACTCCTTGGGAGTCTGGCCGCGCCGGTCACTTGCTCTTTGGGCCATCCAGTCTAGTGCCAACTAGGGTTCAGGAGCCTTTCGAGTACTTGGTCTCCAGGGCCTTCACTTTGGCGAGCCGCCGCACATGCCGCTCTTCGTTTGAAAACTTCGCGCCCATAAATGCCGTCAGCAGATCATGCGCAAGGGCCACGCCAACGACGCGGGAACCGAGCACGAGCACATTGATGTTGTCGTGCTCAACTCCTTGATGCGCCGAATAGGTGTCATGGCACATGCCCGCGCGAATGCCGGGGAGCTTGTTGGCGGCAACGCTGGCGCCCACACCGCTGCCGCAGATGAGCACGCCGCGTTCGGCCTTGCCATCGAGGACGGCTCGGCCAACGGCTTCCGCGAAATCGGGATAGTCCGACGGATTTTCGTTGAAAGCGCCGACGTCCAGAACGTCGTTACCCATCGAACGCAACACGTCGCCCATGGCGTTCTTCAGTTGAAAGCCGGCGTGGTCGGAACCAATCACAACTTTCATGTAGCGCTCACTTTCCCAAGACCTCTTTGACCGCGGCGAGAACGGTTTCGACCTCAAAGCCGAATTTCTTGAGCAAATCTTTCAGCGGGGCAGACGCTCCAAAAGAGCGCATGCCGATGATTTTACCTTTGGGGCCGACGTAGCGGTCCCAACCGAAAACGGATTCCATCTCGACGGAAACGCGCGCGGCCACGCTGGCGGGCAAAACACTTTCCTTGTAAGCCGCGTCCTGCTTTTCGAAAAGCTCCCAGCTGGGCATACTGACGACCCGAGCTTTTACGCTTTCGGCGGTCAACTTTTCATAAGCCGCAATGCACAAGCCGACTTCGCTTCCGCTGGCCAGCAAGATGACGTCGGGCTTTGCGCCTGGGGCGTCGGCCAGGACGTAGGCACCCTTTCTGACACCTGATGCCGGAGCATACTTCGTGCGATCCAAAGTAGGCATCGCCTGGCGAGTGAAGACCAGCGTCGCGGGGCCGTGGGTGTACTGCATAGCGACTTTGTAGGCTTCGACGACCTCGTTGGCGTCGCCCGGGCGAAAGACCAGCATGTTGGGCATCGCGCGATAGGCGGCAAGCTGTTCGACGGGCTGGTGCGTCGGCCCATCTTCGCCGACTCCTATGGAGTCGTGCGTGAAAATATAAATGGCTGGAATTTCCATCAAGGCGCCAAGGCGCATGCTGGGGCGCATGTAGTCGCTGAAATTGAAAAAGGTGGCGCTGAAGGCGCGCAGCTTGGAAAGCGTCATGCCGTTGACGATGGCGCCCATGGCGTGTTCCCGCACGCCGAAATGGATGTTGCGGCCATGATAAGCGTCCGGGAAAAAATCGCCTGCGCCTTCAAAGGTGAGATTCGTTTTGTTGGATTTTGCCAAGTCAGCCGACCCGCCGATGAGCCAGGGAATACTCACCGCGAGCGCGTTCAGCGTCTTGCCAGAGCTCTCACGGGTTGCCATCCCTTTGGGGTCGGCGGGGAAGGAGGGCAGGTTTTTGTCCCAGCCGTCGGGGAGCTGGCCGCTTTGCATGCGGTCGATCTGCTCAGCGAGCTGCGGAAACTGTTTTTTGTACTCGGCGAATTTCGCGTTCCATGCGGAGTGGGCCTGGGCGCCGCGTTTGCCGACGCCGTTCTTGAATTGATCGTAGACGCCGTCAGGCACGAGGAACTTTGCGTCTTCCGGCCAGCCGTAATTCTTCTTGACCAATTTCACTTCGGCTTCGCCGAGCGGCTCACCGTGCGCTTCGTAGGTGTCTTGTTTGTGCGGGGAGCCGTACCCGATGTGGCTATCCACGACGACCAGCGTAGGGCGATCTTTCGTTTTCAAGAAGGTGTCGTATCCGCGAGCCAGCATGCCTAGGTCGTTGGCGTCGCCGACCCGCGTCACATTCCACCCATAGCCGATAAAGCGCGTCATGACGTCTTCGTTGAAGGACCAATCCGCGGGGCCGTCGAGCGTGACGTGATTGTTGTCGTAAATCCAGCAGAGGTTTGAAAGCTTCAAATGTCCGGCGAGCGAAGCGGCTTCGCTGGACACGCCTTCCATGAGATCGCCGTCTCCGCAAACGGTGTATACGTTGAAGTCAAAGATCTCCAAGCCAGGCTTGTTGAAATTTGCTCCAAGCCACTTGCTGGCGATGGCCATTCCGACGCTATTGCCGGCGCCCTGCCCGAGAGGTCCCGTGGTCGTTTCTACGCCAGTAGTGATGTGCGATTCAGGATGGCCAGGAGTTTTGCTACCGATTTGGCGGAATCGCTTGATTTCGTCCATGGAAACGGCCAGCGAGTCTAGGATTTTGCCGTCTTTGGTGGCTTCTTTTACGCCGGCGAGGTGCAGCGTGGCGTAGAGAAGCATGGATGCGTGGCCCGCGGAGAGAACAAAGCGGTCGCGATTGGGCCAGGTAGGGTCGGCGGGATCGTAGCGCAGATAGTTCTGCCAGAGTTCGTAGACGACCGGCGCCAAACCCATGGGCGCACCGGGGTGGCCGGAATTTGCCTGTTGCACGGCGTCCATCGCCAGGGTGCGAATGGTGTTGATGCTCAACAGGTTCAGATTCGGCTGGCTCACATGGTCTCCTGTGGCGGGCAGGAAGGGCTCCCGCGGACCTCTCGTCAAAATTTGATGCACCAGAGTACAGAACGGATGAGTTGATTTTACGTCAAAATGAAAGCAGGCGCCCGTTCGCGCGTTGAATAGGTCGTTTGAGAACTCTTGCGCGATCGCGCTTGGTCCTCCTAGGAGGCGGGCGGCCATCCAGGGAGAGAAAGAAAAATTACCGCGCCACTCTCAAGTTGTCAATCAGGTTACAAAGCATTCACAAAAAAGGAGTTCGCCCTTCGAAGGCAAATCCTCAGGCCGGGACAACGACCTCTTTAGACGCACCGCACTTCTCGCAATACCCCAGCAGCGAATGTCGCACTCCGCCGCAGACCGGACATTTCTCGTAGAGCATCGCGCCGCACGCCGGACACGTATAAGGATCATCATGGGTGGCCTGACCGGATGGTTCTGGAAGAATTAGCTTTCGAATGGTTCGTTTGGTCCAAAAGGCGTATCGCAGAGGTCCCCTGCGAATCGGATATTCACAGACGGGACATACGAATTTCTCGTAGGCTTCTCTGAATTGCTTCAACAAGAATTCCTTCTTGGGCGACACTACCATGCGCAGTAGATACAGCAGCACCTGCACCACCAGGGCCATAGCAATGGCTATGAGAATGTATTTGAAGTATCGGGAGGGAAAATATTCGTGAAGAACCTCGAATAACTTCAGGAGCAGGGCCGCTCCGGTCGCGTAGATAATTGGTGCCAGCAGGGAACCGCGCTTGACGCGAAAGAAATAAAAAGCAATCAGCAGCAATGGAATCAGAACTAGAAGTTTGAGCGACGCCTTCTTCCGCTCATGCTGCTTCCGCAGGCCCACGTATTGCCGGTTGGCCGCTGCCCTCTGATCTTCCAGTTGAACGCGAACTCCGCTGTTCTTGTCTTGGATGGCTCGGGCTTGCTCCCGCAAATTTTCAAGTTCATCGTTCAAATCTTGGTACTTCGCCTGGTTGGAGAGAAAGAGGCGCTTGCTGTCCGTAAGAGCTTTGGCCTCCCCTTCGTTGGTTGCGGCGCCCTTCTGTAGTTCGAGGCGCTGAATCTCCAACAACTGGTTCATTGTTTCTCGCGAACTATTTGTACTGGCTTCGAGAGATGCTTGGCGCGCAACCACGTCCTGACGTCGCTGCTCAATCTGCGCTAGCTCTTGATTGGCGCTTCTTTCCCGTTCAAGCAGCGACTTATCGAGAATGCCAGCTTCCAGTTCTTGGAGCTGGGGACCCGGCAGCGAATCAATATCGTTCATCACGAACTCGAGCAGCCAATACGCCAAAAGCGAGAGGATAATGGTGAAGAACCCGATCAGGATGCGATGCGTCAGGGGGCCTCGAGGCTTCTGAGCAGTGTTCTTCATTCGTGTAGCTCCTCGGCATATGGCAGGCGGCCAAACAGGTTACGGCCTTTTCGCCGCTTGGGTTATTTCTGTTTTCGCGGCCAGATGCGGGAGGATGGCATTGTACACCCCCATCTTTCGGCTGCGGACCTGGGTGCTCCAAACTTTGGCTTCTAACCGAGCTCTCCTTTTCAGCTAGAGCTGCGTGCTGGCATAGAGCGGCGGGACACCAGAGCAAAAGAGTCCAATGGACACCTCTCCAGTCCCAGGACCGTTGCGGTTCGGCGACCGGCCGATGAAGCGCTCGGCATTGCAGTTGATGGTTGAGTTCGCTAGATTTGTAGTGCCCGTGCCCGGGTGGCGGAATGGCAGACGCTGAGGACTTAAAATCCTCCGGGGATTTTTCCTCATGTGGGTTCGACTCCCACCCCGGGCACCAGTCTTTCTTGTTGAAGATGAATCAATTGTTGGGCCGCACCTTTCCGTGTACCTCTGGTGTACCCCACTTTGCGAAAGAACGAGCCGATGGCGGCTCCATGCGTTAGCCAAATCCGCTTCCAGTTGTTCCTGTCGCGAGCGCACCCACGGTGCGTGGTGCTGCTCGGTAATTCTCACGCTTTGGTGGCCCAGCAAAATCGAGACTCATTCAATGGGAACTCCGGCAAGAAGCAATTCAACAGCGAAGGTGTCGTCTCCATTCGGGACGTTTCGGCGAGTTTGAAGAGTTTGCGCAATCGCGTTTGCCGGCTCCGCACGATGCTTTCTAGCTTTCCCCTTCCGCTCCAGAAGAAAAACTTCTCTGTGACATTTGGCGTTGCTTCCAACGCCGATAAGACAAATCCAGGAAGGATTGTGTTCACTGGGACATCCGAGAATGGGAGATCGAAAGTCGCCGCACATCCCAGCTAACAAGGAAATCTACGCAGGAAGCAGGGAAGGCAAGTATCTTTGCCTCCAAGAGACTAGATAATTCTCGATCCACGATTCAACGACTGGTATTCCACCAAAGCGAAGCTTTAGCCGATTAGAATCGTGCCCGCGAGCGTCCTATTTCGGCGATCATCGAGTTCACCAAGATTATATCATAATAGCTGAAAGCGTCAAATATACGCTTTGTGGAAAACATAATAAACTCTTTGATTGTCGAATACATACAATATGCTATTTTTAGCTACTATGAACTTACAAGCAAGGATCGACGGGTACAGAGAACGCGGCTTCCAGCAGCTCGAAGCGGAAATCCTCGTCCTCATCGAGGAAAGTGCGGCGACACTCTTCACCGCGTTCCCCGATCAATTCATCTTATTTGGAGGAGCAACCCTCGTGCTCTTCTACGAGAGCCCTCGATTGTCCCGAGACTTGGACCTACTGGCCTCCCCAACGCAGATCCCAAGACCCGAAGAAATCGAAGATGTTGTTCGTTCCAGTATCCAGTCCATTGCAGAGACCCTCGGCTTGGGCCAACTCGAATTCCGGAAAGATATCGAGAGCCCTGGCTTCGTCAAGCAGTGGGTCCTCGCCAATCACAGGGCCCTCTTCAGCATTGATATAACCAGCATCGGCGGAAATGTCTTGGAGACCCAGATCGTCAAAAAGGCAATTGCTAACGCTCCAGAAAAAATCGTCGCCACCCCAAGCGCGAACTACCTGCTGTTTCAGAAATGTGAGACTTTTCTCAATCGCCGTCATGTGAAAGCTAGAGATGCCTTCGATATCCATCTCCTTCTTACCCAAGGAGCGCAGCTCGACAAGAATCTTCAAGCGCACCTTGAGGATTTCATAGCAATGAAGGAGATCCAAGAATCCATCGAAATTCGAATTCAGGACATCAATGCCAAGCTCTGCACCGTCGAACTCCGCCCGGTCTTGCCACTGGCCATCTTTGAAGAGCTTGCCAAGAACGAATTTGAGACCATCCGCCGCTCGCTACGAGTCGTGTTGGCTCATTGGCTCGGGAAGGAACCGCAATGAATTGGACAACTATCCTGACAGAAGAAGCACGAAACAATTGCATCGTGCGCACCGACCATCTAGCTCGCAAACGCAAGCTCTCTGAACGTGTCGTATGCGATGCTTTGCGCCGATATGAGGCACAGGGTCTGGTCGAACGTGTCTCGACAAAGATCTACGTCAACCACTTCAATCAGCAATTTTCACCTCGTGATCTGCTAAACGTCCTTCGGCCTCGTTCTTACATTTCACTTGAGTCCGCTCTGGTGGAGCGAGGCATCATTACTCAAAGTCCCTCAATACTGACTTGCGTCACACCTAGCTATCCGCAGTCTTTTAGACGCAAATCTGTCAGTATTGTGTATAGGAAGATCTCTCCTCAGCTCTATTGGGGCTTTGAGGAAAAGGCTACTCGCTACAACAAATATCTCATCGCGGAACCTGAGAAGGCGCTACTGGATTGGATCTACCTAAACCGTCAAGAAGGACTTCCGACGCCCTTAGACGAACTCCAATTGCAGTTTCTAACTCCGGCCAAGCTTCGAGACTACGCACAACGATTTCCGCGCACAGTGAGCGAGGCGATTAAGGATTTGTTGCTTGAAACAGCCTACCCGTCGCAAAATCCCGACGCCCGACGGTCGAGGCCAGGGCGATGAATGTCACGGAGGTCGGAAGCTACTGACTCGTCTGCAACTGGTGGTTCATCCTCAATCCGTTTCGCTGCCTCAACCAGGTCCGCTTCACTCGCTACCACTTCGGGCAGTCCCCGCCTAACTATCACTTTTTCTTTCACGTGGTTCCTACGAATATTGTCAGCCTGCGCAGAGAGAAATCTCTCTGCCTGTGCTCTCGCCGCCCGCTCTCCTCATTCGCCCTACGAACAACGCGTGCCACGTTAAGGGCTTCACACCTTCCAACAAAAGTAAGCCAAAATAACATTTGCCTTACATCGCACGCGACGGTATACTATTCTCTCGCTAGGCTGCTTAATAGGATCCCCCATGAAAACCGAACTCTCCACTGTCACCACCAAAGGCCAGCTGGTCATCCCTGCCAAGCTCCGCCGCAAATACGCCATCCGCGAAGGCACGCAAGTCGCCTTCGTTGAGGAAGAGAACCGCCTCGTCCTCCAGCCACTCACGCCGGAATTTGTCCGCAGCCTGCGCGGATCCCTAAAGGGTGATCCATCTGCGCTAAAAATCCTGCTCGATGACCGTAAACGTGAGCGCGAGCTATGAAGCGAATGGTTCTCGACGCCAGCGCAGTCATGACCTTCTTCGAAAACCGTCCCGGCGCAGACAAAGTCGAAGACCTCATTCATCTCGGCCTCGCGGACAAACGTCAATTGCTAATGTCCGTGGTCAACTGGGGCGAGGTCTACTATTCCACCTGGCGCGCCCATGGCCCCGGCGTCGCCCGCAAAATCCTCGAGGACATAAGCCAGCTCCCCATCGAAATCGTTGACGCCGATCTCGACCTCACCCACATCGCCGCCGAACTCCGCGCCGATCACAAGCTCCCCTACACCGACTGTTTCGCCGCCGCTCTGGCTGCGCAGCGCAAAGCCTCCCTCGCCACCAGTGACCAAGACTTCGCCGCTGTCGAAAAAAAGATCGACATCCTCTGGACCAGCGCGTAGCTGCTGAACCCCTCCTCGGCCAGCGAGTTTAAATTGGCTGAGTCCTATATCGTGGCGCTTGGTGGGCTTGGTTCAACGATCAGTGGCTGGGCTACATCAAGGATTAGTATGGACCTCCCCGACGTTCACGCAGACGGCTCAAATTCAATGGTATGGGGAAGCGGCCTCCAACAACGGCATTCCCCCCAAATACTAAAATGGGCAACGGCGAATTTCCGTCAAACAAGACGGCCGCAAGCATGGCGAAACGGTGACGTGGACGCGAAAGCGTGGGTCTGTTTTTACCGAGACCTGCAAGCCACGGGTGTCCAGCATGTGAGCTACTACGACATCCTGAACCACACGAGCTTCGGTACGGTTAGGTACGGGAGCCCGGCCAGTGGCCACCATGCTCGCCGCAGGAAAACTACCATTTTGACCGGTCAGCCGTCTGTACCTATAGCTATCTATAGGAACGCCGTGCTAAAACCAAAAAATGACCTTCTCCAGGGCACTCTGGCCCTGCTCGTTCTGAAGACCCTCGCTCGCGGGACGATGCACGGCTACGGCATGACGCTTCATATTCAGCTGATATCAAAGGACATCCTCCGCGTGGAGGAAGGCTCTCTGTATCCCGCACTCCATCGCATGGAGCAAGATGGGTGGGTTAGCGCGGAATGGGGCATTTCAGAGAACAATCGCCGCGCCCGCTACTATCGTTTGACTGCCAAAGGCCGCAAACAACTCGCCGAAGAAGAAAAGAATTGGGAGCGGTTTACGCAAGCCGTGGCCCACGTTCTCCAGTTCGCCTGAGAGGCCGAAAGGAAGGTGTCCTATGTCTTGGATCGCACGGTTGCGAGGCATGTTAAAGCGAGACCGCTTGGACCACGACCTCGACGACGAACTGCGCTCGCACATCGAGATGCGCGCCGCGGACAACCTCGCCGCCGGTATGTCGCCGAAGGAGGCAAACTACGAAGCGCAAAAGCGCTTCGGCAACACCGCCCTTCTCAAGGAAGACACTCGCGAAGTGGACGTTGTCGCTTGGCTCGACGAAACCGCCCGCGATTTTCACCACGCACTCCGCATGCTGCGGCGTAGTCCCGGTTTCACCGCCGTCTCCGTCCTCACTCTCGCCCTCGGCATTGGCGCTAATACCGCGATTTTCTCCGTCATCAATTCCGTTCTCCTTGGCCCTCTGCCCTACCACGATCCGGACAACTTGGTGATGGTCTGGGAAAGCAATTCCCAGCACGTCAATGCTCATAACACCGTTTCTCCGCCGAACTTTCTCGATTGGCAGAGCCGCAATACCGTCTTCTCAAGCATGTCTTTTATTTTCGACGAGCGCGACAATCTCACCGGGAATGGCGACCCCGAAGAAGTTGTCGTCCAGGATGTCTCCACGAATTTCTTTTCCCTCCTGGGAGTCAATCTCCTCTTTGGTCCTGGCTTCACCCCCGAAAACGGTCAGTCCGGCCACGACAATGTCGTCATTCTCAGCTACGGTCTTTGGAAGCAACGTTTCGCAGGCGATCCCGCCATCGTCGGCAGATCCATTCTGTTGAATGGGCATCCGCAAACCGTGGTTGGTGTTGCGCCTCAGAATTTCCGTTGGTTCATCAAGGATGGCTCACTCACCGGCGCAAAGCCTCAACTGTGGTCTCCGTTTGTGTTTCCTGAAGCATTTCACCAGCACAAGCAAATTGGCCGCTTTATGACGGTGGCTGCGCGACTGAAACCAGGCGTCACTCCTTCACAGGCGCAGACCGAGATGAGTACTATCGCCGCCCGCCTGGAACAGGAAGATCCCGATTTCGACGGGCACTGGGGCGTCAACGTTGTCTCCTTGCGAGACCAAATCTCCGGCGACCTGCGTCCCGCTCTGTTGATCTTGTTCGGCGCCGTAGCTTTCGTCCTGTTGATAGCCTGCGCCAATGTTTCCAGCTTGCTCCTCGCTCGTGCCGCGAGTCGCGAACGCGAGATGGCCATTCGCACTGCCATTGGCGCGAGCCGTTGGCGAATCGCGCGCCAGTTGCTGATGGAGAGTTTGCTCCTCGCGCTGATCGGTGGCGGCATCGGGCTCGCGCTCGCCGTCTGGGGCACCAATGCCCTTCTCGCCGCTAGCCCTCGGAATCTCCTCGACCTACGAGCCGTCTCAATCGATTTGCGTGTGCTCCTTTTCGCTGTCGCCGCAACGCTTCTCGCCGGTTTGCTCTTTGGTTTTCTGCCCTCCTATATCTCGGCACATTCACGAATCTCGGAGACTCTCAAGGAAGGAGGCCGCGGCTCCTCCTCTGCGCGCCGCCGGGCCTTCGCGCGCAACGCCTTCGTGGTCGCACAGTTGGGCCTGGCCCTCGTTTTGCTCACCGGCTCTGGCTTGCTCATTCGCAGCTTCGCGCGCTTGATTGGCGTCGATCCGGGCTTTGATACCGGCCATATGTTGACCTTCAAACTCGTGCTTCCCCGCTCCAAATACGGTCGGGACCAATTGTGCATTATATTCTTCCAGCAGCTTCTGGCCAGAATCGGCGCCGTCCCTGGAGTCCGCTCGGCCAGCATGGAAAGCTTTCCTCCGCTGACCGGGTTGGGTGCTGCTACCGGCGTGCGTCTTCTCAGTCAGCCGTCGCTCGCGCTCGCGGATCTTCCCGTGGCCAACGTCCGGGTTGTCGGTCCGGACTATTTCGGCACCATGAGTATTCCCCTGCGCGCTGGCCGTCTTTTCAACAGGCAAGAGCTAGCGGCAGAAAACCACGTGACCGTCATCAATCAAGCGTTCGCGGACAAATATCTGCACGGGGTCAATCCCCTCGGCCAGAAAGCCGTCATCTATATGAAGAGCGATGCGGAGGCTGAGAACCAGCCATCTGAAATCATCGGCGTGGTTGGTGACGTCCATCAACTCGGGCTCGACACGGCCCCCGAACCCACAGTTTATTGGCCGCACGCTGAGCTGGTCATGTCCGGGATGACCATTCTGGTTCGGACCTCGAACGATCCTTTGACCCTGCTTTCCACCATCCGCAATCAACTGCAACAGCTGGATCCGGAACTGCCCATGGCCGCCGTCACAACGATGGACCAGCTTCTCGCCGACTCACTTTCCCGCTCGCGCTTCACCATGCTTCTTCTTGGCATCTTTGCGGTGGTCGCTCTGGTGCTCGCTGCCGTGGGCATCTATGGCCTGATCGCCTACAGCGTGACCCAACGCACGCAGGAACTTGGCATTCGTATCGCTCTCGGCGCCCAGCGCCGCGATGTACTCCGCCTCGTGCTTGTACAGGGCACACGCCTCACCCTTCTCGGCGTCGCCATCGGCGTGCTCGCCGCGCTCACTCTCTCGCGGCTCCTGGGCACTCTGCTTTTCGGCGTCAGCGCCACAGATCCTCTCACTTTTGCCGGAGTGGCGGGTTTGCTCGCGGTTGTCGCTCTGCTCGCCTGCTTCATCCCCGCTCGCCGCGCCACACGTGTCGACCCTTTGGTCGCCCTCCGCTATGAATGATTCCCTTAAGCCCACGCAGACATCATATGCGTCGCGTCTCCCGCTTACCGACCAACTCGCCCTGTACCACGCGGGGTGATGAACCCTCCCCTGGCCCCGCCGCGGGGCAACTCGGCCGGAGCGACCGCGCCAGCTAGACAGCATGGTAATGAAGCAAGAGCCCCCCAGCAGGAGGCTGTCATCTTCTTTTCCGGTGGCGGAGCGCTGGAGTCCTGCCGGTCGCAGATCATAGGCGAACTTCGCACCTCGGAGTGGAGTCCACCACGAAACATCGGGCTGGCATCAAGCGTATTACCAGCATCGGACTGGAGGCATTCCATGGTCGCGTCGGAGTTTGAATACCGTCATCGTTTTTGGATGATTGTGCTCGTCTATGCGGCAGCTTACGCGTTCTACAACCTCGATCATCTCAATATTCTTTACTCCGTAGTTCCCTGGAATCAGGGAGTCCTCGAGAAGGACATGCTCGTGCGCTTGCTATACGCCGCCGCTGCCCTGCTCGCGGCAGTCGGCGCGATTCTACTGACCTGGTCGACAGCCTACCGGCCTCCCAGCGCCAGCACGGACCGCGCGACTTTCTCCAGCGCCGGACCGTTCCGCTATGTCAGGAACCCACATTATTTGTCCTATTTTCTTCTAATCATTGCATTGGGTACGTTTCAGAGCCGGCTCGGATTTCCGCTCATGCTCCTTGGTGAAATGATCTTGTTGCTTCGTCTCGCGGCTCGCGAAGAACTCCAGCTGGAGCAGAAACACGGCGAGCGTTTTCGCAGCTACGCGCAGCGCGTTCCGCGCTTTCTCCCCTCGCTTCATCCGCTGCTCGAAAGCGACGGCCAGTCGCCGCGATGGGGCCAAGCTTTCTGGGACCAGGCATTTCAATGGGGTTTCGTCGCCACGCTGCTGGCCTTCGCGTGTACCCTGAGTGACCCAATTGGGTATGCCTTCGGCGCTGCGACCTTTGCATTTTTGCTGCTACAGAAGCTTACGCAAGCGTTTTGGATTCGCCCGCGGCGTACCCAAAACTCCTGAGACTAGGTTCCCGTTATATCGGAACTGGTGTTGTGTGGTCAGTCGGTATGCTTCGGCGCCAGCGGATCGGAACGCGAACTTCGCTCCAAGGCACAACATTCCCTCCAACAGGACTTCGGGACCGGAGTAGCTTCCGAGTATGCCGTCACCCGGGAACTTTCCATAGCCCCCTACTTCTTCTGCAGCTTGCCCTGCGCTAGCCTCTCGGCCGTCACCAGCGCGTCTGCAGCCTGCACCTTTACATCCGGCTCCACGCCGACCTCTGCCCAATCGGTCTTTGAGAAGGGATTGATCGCTCTCGTTTCAGGGATGCCCATTCCGAAGTGATCATCAATGCGATGCCAAACTCCCGAATGTGCACCACCACCTGTGGTCTCGCCCACAAGCGTGGCGCGCTTTAGCATCTTCAGGTCGTAGCTGAACTGCTCTGCGCCGGAATAAGTCCTGGCGGACGTCAACAGGTATACCGGCTTGTCGGCCAGCGTGTTTCCCGGAACAGGCGAGTGCGTCCAGGACTGCTCCGTCGTATTTTCCCTCGGGTTGTACAAGTACTCTGGATGGTCAAAGAGGTAGGCGGCCATCAGAGCGACCATGGAGGGCTCGCCGCCACGGTTGTCCCGCAAATCGAGGATAATCGCGTCCGCACGGTTCAAGGAAGCCATCGCAGCCGCAGCCGTTGCCTGGCATAGAGAGACATCGGGAAACGAGTTGAGCTTCAGATAGCCGACATTGTGCGGCAGGATCTCGACCCTTGCGAATGTACAGTTTTGCTGGTTCATTGCTTCCCGATAGCGAGCCAGGCCTTCCGGTGTTGGTCCTGTCGGGTGCCGGGGAAGAGGGGCTTGACTGTAGTCCAGCGTCAGATGCCGGTCCGGGCGCACATCCCTCATCTGCCGCGTCAGCAGAGCGGCAAAGGCCGCACCATCTGTCACGGCGTCATCATCGCCGCTGTTCTTGTGCGCCAATAGCGCGTCCGCCATCCTCTGCGCATCGTGCCGCTCAACATAGTATTTCTTTAGAATCGCGACCGCCGCATCAATCACGCGTTGGCGCTCCTCTCGATCCAGCTTGAAGACCTCCCGGTCCGCACGGTTCGTTGCGCTGATAGCATCCTGCGGCCCCGCTTGCGGAGCTTGCCGTTGAGAGTATCCGGAGGCGCTCTGCAATTGCCCAGATGCCATGACTCCAATTCCCCCATAACTTCCGGCACGGCCGAGTAAAATCAAGAATGTACCAAGGGCCACCAACGACAATACGCTTCCGAAAAGCAACGCTCCGAGACAAGGCGACTTGCCTTCTAGAACATAGAACGCAGGCACGCCATCCAAACGGTGCCGGGCCGAGGCGCCGACAAGCGCCGGTTGGACATAGCCGTACTCTCGCGGGGCGGAGATTACTAAATCGGCCAGCAGGTCCAGCCAAAGTCGCAGGCTTGCGAAGAATCCTTTTTCATCGCGAGCGCGGTCTCGGAACAGTTGCAGAGCTTCGTTACCGTAGGCCTCGCGAAAATGGGAAGGATAAAGGCGCAAGAGCCAGGCGTATATCTTTTCAGACATAATCCCCCCGCAAAATCTTCTTGGAGCGCGCGACGCGCAATAAGCCGGCAAGTCTCTCGGCCTCGGAGCGTGCCAGTTTGCGTCCAGCTGAGGTCAGCCGGTAATATCGGCGCCGTTCATGGCCGAGTTTTGCGTCTTCGCGCAGGTCAACCTCTTCTATAAATTTCTCTTCGAGTAGCGTTTGGATTGAGCTGTAGAGCGTCCCAGGGCCCAGTCGCATGCGACCGTCGGTTTGCTCCGCGACCTGCCGCATAATGCCGTAACCATGCAGGTCTTCACCAGCCAGGGCGAGCAGGATATGAAATGCGGCCGAAGGCAGCGGGTCAAGTTTTCGTTTGGGCATAAGTAATCGATAATCAGTATATCGATAAACGACTATACTTCAGGGCATGGCAATTTGCAACCAGCCCAAGCGGCACGGCCCCACCACACCAAGGGACGGCCACTGCCAGTTGGATCAAGGCTCATTCCTCCGATTAGCCGCTATGAATATGCGGCTCCACCGAATACGCAACTGGCCTAAGACGGTTGTAGTACAATGCGCGCAGATTGTCCGCTTTGGCCAGCTATGTCATTAACTCGTCAACAATTGACGGCCAATTACGTCTCGGCCATGCGGGAAGGCGATGCTGCTCTTTTTATAGGGGCAGGCATGTCCAGACCGGCGGGATTTCTCGACTGGAGAAATCTCTTACGCGAATGCGCCAGAGAACTGGGGCTCGACATTGATCACGAGCACGATCTGATTGCCGTGGCGCAGTATTACCTGAACCATAGAAACAGAGACCGAGCGCGGCTGAATCGAATCCTAAAGAACGAGTTCGACAGACCGGGAACCTTCTCGAGGAATCACGAAATCATTGGCGGACTTCCTATCACGACGGTATGGACCACGAATTTTGACAAGTTGCTTGAGAAAGCGTTTGAGCGGGCCGGAAGGCAGCTCGACGTGAAATGGAAGGATAGTCAAATACCGTTGGCAGCCGAGGGGCGCGAAGTCACCCTCTACAAAATGCATGGAGATATCGCCAGCCCAGACGAAGTCATAATTTGCAAAGACGACTACGAGCGGTATGCACGACAACACGAATTGTTTCAGAACCAGCTTGCGGCCGATTTGGTGAACAAGACTTTGTTGTTTCTTGGGTTTAGTTTTACCGACCCCCATCTTGATTACATGCTTGGCCACCTCCGGTCGCTTTTGGAGGATAGTAAGCGCGAACATTTTGCCGTGATGCGAAAGACTCGCTTAAATACACACAATAAAGACAGAGTAAAGGCGCGCAAGGTATTTGAGTACGAATTGAATAAGCAGGCCCTGCAGATCGAAGACCTGCAAAGATACAGCATCCATACCCATCTCATCGATAGTTTTGATGATGTTACTGGAATACTGGAAGAAATCGAGAGCCGTTACTATTTGAGGAATATTTTTGTCTCGGGCAGCGCCCACGAATTCGGCGATTTCGGAGAAGACCGCGCAAGAGATTTGTGCATGCATCTTGGCGAAAGACTGATGGCAGAAGATTACAGGCTGATCAGCGGCATGGGGCTTAAAGTGGGCGACTACCTGGTGAAAGGCGCGCTCCTGAAACTTTACGAAACGGGAACTCCAGCCGTTGAGAACCATCTGACGTTGCGACCATTTCCAAGAAATCTCCCCGCCGAGGTCAACGAAGGGGAGTTTAATGCAAAGTATCGGAGGGACATGATTGCCAAGTGTGGCTTCGCGATATTTATTGCAGGAACGAGTCGAAGTCACCTGGAATCGGAGGGAGTTCTACAGGAATACGAGATTGCAAAAGCCCTGAAGAAGATACCTATTCCTATTGGCGCCACGGGGTTTGCGGCGCGGCGGATCTGGGAAATGATGAAGCCCGAGATAGCGGATATCTACGGAGACGCTGTTCCGGCGCGAACGTTCAAGCAGCTTAACGAGCCGGGACTGACGAACGAGCAATTGTTAAATGTGGTGTTTGAGATCATTCGACGCGTTTCAGAGTCCGCCCCTGATCGCGCGACATCGACCCGGGCGAGAGCAGCGGGGCGTTAGTTTGAATCCAAGGGTGGTACTATTCTCCGTTACGGCTCTGCAGTTCATCGTTCAAGGAATCTTGACGATGATGTTGGCAATATTCCGCTCGCGGAGCATGGCGTTGAAGGCCGCCACGTCCGTGGCCAAGAGCTGTTGCATCTCCTGTTGCGACGCATCGCCTTGCTTTTTCAACTCAGCCTGCACCGCCGCTTGTTGCGTGGTAGGCGGAAAATCAGAGGAGCCGCTCACTTCGGCCGCCAGGTAGCTGATCTTTTGCAGTAGCATCGGTGGGTACCGTACATCATCCTGGCCTCTGCCCGTCGATTTGAGCTGCAACACCTTTCCTTCGGCGCCCGTCAATTTCTCAGCCAGGTCGTCCGCCGCCTTTCGAATTGCTTTCGCGGTTTCTTCCGTTCCCAATTGCTTTTCGAGGCTGGCAATCTGGGCGCGAACGGATTCGATTTGATTGACGCTCGTCGCCAGCGCCTCCATCTCATTCCGAAGCGCAGACACCAATTGAATCTGAGCTTGGATGTCGGCGTCGCTCCCCGTTGAATGCGGATCCTTCAGCAGGTTGAGCTGCTCACTGGACTTCTCCTCACCGACCTTCAGCGTGACGGTGTAGGTTCCGGGCGGCACAAGCAGTGAAATGCGATCTACGGCCGGAGCAGCGCGCCAGCCTTCCGCACCCAACGGTACGTCTGGCGAATAGGTAGGACTGGTTCTCAGTTTGATCTCCGTGCTGGGTTCGGTCCGCAAGTTCCACCAAACGCGATTGATGCCAGGCTTCGCCTCGCAGGGGGGACCGCCGGCTGCTTCTTCGCTTCCGCCTCCGCCCGGACCACCGGGCCCTCCCAGCCGGCGGGCACCCTCGGTTCGCGGCGCACGGCACTCTAGTTCGCGCACGACTTTGCCGTTTGCGTCGCTAATGATGATGCTGGCCTTATCTTTCTCGCCGAGTTTGGACTTCACATAAAAGTTGATCGCCGCGCCATAGAGGGGATTGCGACCCGCAGTCGGATCAGAGAAAACGCCCGCAGGTTGAGCGACCGGGCGGAAGCGGTAAGCGTCCCGCGGGGCGAACAGATGGGCGTTCGAAGCCAATAGATCCGCGGTCAACTGTTGCAGCGGAGTAAGGTCATCCAAGATCCAGAATCCGCGACCATATGTGGCCAAGGCCAGATCGTGAAAGCGCTCCTGGACCGCAATCCAATATACCGGCGCGTGCGGCAAACCACTTTGCAGCGGCTGCCAATTTTTGCCGTCGTCGAAAGAAAGGTACAGAGCGTTTTCGGTGCCCAGATACAGCAAACCCTTGCGCACGGGATCTTCGCGGACGCAATGCGCATAGCTCAACATGCTGTGCGGAACTCCGTTCGTGATGGCCGTCCATGTCCGGCCGTAATCCGCCGTCTTATAAACGAACGGATCTCGATTGTTGACCTGATGGCCATCCACTGCGATGTAGGCAGTCCCGGCATCGTAGCGCGAAGCCTCAATATTGCTTACTGTGCCCCAGTCCAGCAGGTTCGGAATATTCTTCGTGACATTGGTCCAGATCTTTCCGCCGTCGCGCGTGATGTGCACCAGCCCATCGTTCGTGCCAGCCCAGATCGTGTCCGCTTCCTTCGGTGACTCCGCGATGGCGAATACCGTCCCTGCGTATTCCACCCCGATGTCGTCCGGAGTCAACCCGCCGGAAATTCCTTGCCGGCTTTTGTCGTTTCGTGTCAGGTCCGGACTGATAGTCTGCCAGCTATTGCCGCCATCTGTTGTGACGTGCACAAACTGGCTACCCACATACACTTTATTGTGATCGTGCGGCGAGATGGTGATCGGGAATTCCCAGTTGAAGCGGTATTTCAGTTCCGCCGCGGTGGCTCCTGCAACATCTTCGGGCCAGACTTCGACTTCGCGCGCCTGACGATTTCGTTCATCGAAACGCGCCATGGCACCGCCGACACTTCCGGAGCCTGTGCCGCTTGACCAAATAATGTTGTTGTCCACGGGATCCGGCGTCGCAAATCCGCTTTCGCTTCCACCAACGGGATGCCAGACACTGCGCGGAATCACCCCGCCCTGGCCCCCGCCGCCGCCGCCAAATCCGCCGAACTGCAAACTGTTGCTGGGTCCGCGATAAGACGGGCCATCCTGCTTGTTGCCGTAAACGAAGTAGGGAATTTGATCGTCCACCGTCACGTGATAAATCTGCGCGATCGGCAGTTGAATATGGTCCCAGGTGTGCCCCCGATTGACGGAAATGCTGACGCCCCCGTCGTTCACGACTGCCATGCGATCCCCGTTTGTCGGATCAATCCACATCTCATGATTGTCCCCGCCCGGGCTTGCGGGCATGTTCGTCAGAGTGTGACCGCCGTCTAGCGTCCTCGAAAATGCCGATGTGAAGAAATAGACCTCGTTCTCGTTATCGGGCGCAATTTCTTCGCGCGTGTAATAGTGCGTGCGACCGCGAATCTGCCGGTCGGAATTGACCAACTGCCAGTTGTCGCCGCCATCGTCGGAGCGCCACAGTTGCCCGCTCTGGGTCGGCTTGCCCTCCATGGGGACGCCGTCGCCCGTTTCAATCAATGCGTAAACGCGGTTCGAATCGCGCTGCGCAACGCGCACCGCAATCCTCCCGACTGGCGGCTTCGGCAGACCGTGGCCTTCCAGACGCTTCCAGGTTGCTCCGCCATCGGTGGACTTGAACAATCCGCTGCCCGGTCCGCCGCTCGCGCGGCCCCAGGTGTGAATCTCGAGCTGCCACATGCCCGAAAACAAAATGTGCGAATTGTTCGGATCCATCGACATATCCGAGCAGCCCGTGTTTTCGTCGACAAACAACACCTTTTCCCAGTTCTTGCCGCCATCGGTCGTGCGGAAAACGCCCCGCTCCGGCTGCGGCCCATAGGCGTGACCCAGCGCGCAGGCCAGCACCACATCCGGATTCCGCGGATCAATAAGGACGTTGCTGACACGGCCGGTCTTTTCCAGACCCATCAACGCCCAAGTCTTGCCTGCGTCCGTCGACTTGTAAATTCCATTGCCAACCGAAATGTGACTTCGGATGAATGACTCCCCGGTTCCTGCCCAGACGATGTTCGGGTCGCTCGCCGCCACCGCCAGCGAGCCAATCGAGGAGACCGCCTGCGAATCAAAAACGGGGTCCCAGTGGATGCCCCCGTCCGCTGTCTTGAAAATTCCGCCGGACGCAGCGCCGACGTAGTAGAGATAAGAATTGCCTGCCACTCCGGCGACCGCCGTCGCGCGATTGCCGACCGGCCCGATGTAACGGAACTGCGCCTGGCTATAGACGTCAGGACTGATTTGAGGCTGTGGCGCTCGAGCCGAATCAGGGACCGCGAGGAATCGAACCGCCACGGCCAATAGGGTAAGACACACGCGCTTTGACATGGTCAGCCTCACTCGCGAATTTTGCCTGGAAGTGCACGGATAATACCGGCAGGGTGTTCCCAGGTCAATGATTGCGTGAGTTCTGACAGCGCGCCAGGAATGGCCGTCACGGTCGGTTGGAAGTTGCCTGCCGGAACGACCTGCGCGCCAGTGCCGCGGACTGCCAGCTCACCGCAACCGATTGAATAAGTTGCTGGGCCTGCCTTCAGTGCGAAACCGCGCGCCACACTCGAAAGTCTTCTTGCGTTTCTGACTTTGCTAGTTGGAGAATTCCGCGTCGTCAAACGCTCTATCGCCGCGCAGCACGTCGTTGTCGCTCGCGTTCCAGTCCTGGTTTGAAGATAGGGCGAAGGAGACGGTCGCGTCCGCATCCGGACTAGAGAGAGTGTGAAACTTCGCGCCGTTGAACGCAGTCTGACCTGGAATGAAGCCGCTGATCAGATTTGTACCGTCAACGGAAATTTGGAAGTCAGCGATAAGGGCGGGACCGCCGACCGGGACGCTAAGGTCGTAGCTAGTCTTCACACTAGCGTGATCCTTCTCAAATCTAATCTTGTAGTTGACGGGAACATCGCCGATTGCCATGTGACCCTGCTTCCAGCACCATCAGACGCGTCTTTCAATGGCGCCTATAGTACAGCCATTGCGGAGTTTTGGACACTAGCCAAAGAGCGCTCGACGCCCGTTTTCACTCCATCGAACTCTGCCACCAGACACGTTTCAGCACAGTCCTGTCAGGAATTTGCCTTAGAGGTGGCGCTCTTCTTCTACACTCTCCTTGAATCAACTGGTTTTGATCCAGCTGGCCCAACTTGGGGTGTTTCTCTAAGAAGAATCAGGCGGCGTGCTGCGGGAGGCTTGCGTGGCTACAAACGAAAATCTCGATCTGATTGTGATCGGCTGCGGCCCCGCCGGAGAAAAAGCCGGCGCGCAAGCCGCCTATTTTGGCAAGCGGGTCGTGGTCATCGAACGCGCCCCGGATGTCGGCGGAAGCTGCATCAACACGGGCACGGTCCCCAGCAAAACCCTGCGCGAATCGGCGCTCTATTTTTCCGGACTCAAGCAGCGCGGCCTTTATGGCATCGATTACTCGCTCAAAGAAAATCTGACCATTCAGGATTTTATGCACCACGAGCGCACCGTCGTCGAAATGGAGCGCCAGCGCATCCTCAAGAATCTCGAGCTCCATCACATCGAGCTTGTTCGCGGCCAAGCATCTTTCGAGGACGCGCACACTGTTGTGGTCACTGCTGCAAACGGAGCGCGCCGTCTTTGTGGCGAAGTTATTCTCATCGCTACCGGTTCGAAGCCACACCGCCCCGCGGAGATCGCATTTGACGATGTTCATACGTTTGATTCGGATACGTTTCTTCAGATGGACCGCATACCGAAAAGCCTGGCGGTCATCGGCGGCGGCGTGATTGGCTGCGAATACGCATCGATTTTCATCGCTCTCGGAGTCGAAGTCACACTGGTCGATGGCCGTGACCGCTTGCTGCCGTTTCTCGATGCAGAAATCTCTGATCGTCTCCGCGACCGCTTCAAGGCTCTCGGCATGCGTTTTATGTTCAACGAGCGCCCCGTAAAAGTTGAGAATTCCCCAGCTGGTGTTCGCCTTTCAATGAAGAGTGGCAACACGCTCAAGACCGATGCCGCGCTTTTTGCCGCAGGCCGCCGCGCCGCGATTGACGGCCTCGCCCTGGAAAGGGCCGGCCTGGGCATCAACGACCGTGGTTACATTCCCGTTGACAACAACTATCGGACCTCTGTTCCAAATATTTATGCCGCAGGAGATGTGATCGGATTTCCCGCGCTGGCTTCCACTTCCATGGAGCAGGGACGCGTAGCCGTTTGTCACGCCTTTGGCTTTAAGTACAAACAACGCGTAGCTTCCATGCTTCCGATGGGCATTTACACCATTCCGGAAATTTCCGCAGCCGGCGAAACGGAAGAATCCTGCAAGGAAAAGAAGATCGACTATTGCGTGGGGCGCGCGCACTACGAAAACAACGCTCGCGGCCACATCATCGGGGACACTGCGGGAATGCTCAAGCTCATTTTCGCACGCGCCGACCGGAAATTGCTTGGCGTAAGCCTGATTGGCGAAAGCGCCACCGAACTCATCCACGTCGGCCTGATGGTTCTCGACAACGGCCAATCCATCGACGAATTCATCCAGCAAGTATTCAATTATCCGACGCTTAGCGAAACTTACAAGTACGCGGCCTACGACGGCCTCGGCAATCTCGCCGGCCATAAACTGCGCGAAGGCTAGTATCCGGGCTTCGCCGTGTGCCGCACTTTGGCCCTCTCGCATCGAACTACCCGGGAGACCCCCCACTATGCCTCTCGTTCGCATTTCCCTGCGCCACGGCACTTCGACGGAATATCGCAAAGCGCTTTCCGATGGAGTTCATCGAGCGATGATCGAAGCCATCGCCATCCCTCCGGATGACCGCTTTCAGGTGATCACCGAATACCTGCCAGAAGAGCTTATTTACGATCCGCAATATCTCGGCGTTCATCGCTCCGACCACGTCGTCTTCGTTCAGATCACCATGAGCTTTGGCCGGAAGCCCCAGCAAAAACGAAGACTCTTCAAGCGTATGGCCGAAATCCTGGCGCAAGCGCCGGGCCTGCCGCCGCAGGATCTCTTCATAAACCTCGTCGAAACCTCCTGGGAGAACTGGTCGTTCGGGAATGGCGAAGCCCAATATATGGACTCCTGATTCCGGCTCTGTTTTGTCGTACGATGGATGTTGCGTATGAATTCGCTGCGATGCCTTACCACCTGGCTCCTTCTGTTGTGCATCGGCAGTCTTCCCTTGGTTCACGCGCTTTCACCGCGTGCGGAAAAGACGGACCCTGCGTCGAAACGCGCTTATCTCGGCTTCGACCGCAACATTTTTCCTGGTAAGGCAGCTCTTCCAGTATTGCGAAAGACTTTTACTTTCAGCGGCTACTGGCTGAGTCCGCCTCCCGGCGAAAAGACCAATACCTGGCTAGGGCAACGCGAACTCTTGCGGGCCCAAGGATTCGGTTTTTTGCTTCTTTACCGCGGCCCGCAAACTCGCGATCTCAAGAACCAAGCTGCGGCGGAGAAGGGAACTTCCGACGCGCGAGACGCGGCCTCGGCCGCAAAGAGAGAGGGATTTCCCGCGCCGTCGATCATTTTCCTCGACATCGAAGAGGGTGGTCGTTTGCCCGCAACGTATCATGCCTATTTGCGTGCTTGGGCTAGTGGACTCTCGGAAGCCGGCTATCGCGCAGGCGCCTATTGCTCCGGAATTCCCGTCAAGGAGCCGAGCGCGACGATTACGACCGCAGACGACATTCGTGCGCATGCACCTTCCCAAGACTTCGTCTTTTACATTTTCAACGATGTCTGCCCGCCTTCGCCGGGCTGCACGTTCCCTCAAAATCCGCCGTCACCCGAGGCCGGCGGAGTTCCCGATGCCAGGGTTTGGCAATTCGCACAATCTCCGCGCCGGTTGGAACGCACTGTTCATTGCCCACCGGGCTATCATACCGACGGTAACTGCTACGCACCCGGTGACACTGCCCATACCTGGTTTCTCGATGTGAACTCCGCCTCTTCGCCAGATCCGTCGAGCGGCAGATAGTCTTCGAAAAAATGAAAGGCGGCCACTGCCGCCCTCTTTCCCCGACGCGATCTCTGCATTTGTCTCATGCCGCCGTCCACGTGCAACTCCTCGCCGGATGAATACCAGCGTGGCAGGCATAAAGGGACCAGAAGGTATCAAAGCCGAGAGAGAGCAGGGAATGCGCGCTTTAAGTGTCTAATTCATCGGTGACCTCTGGTTTTAGGGCAGCTGTCGAGGAGTACCCTCGAGCACTCGCGCCAATAGCTCGCGGCAGGCAAAAGCCGCACAGGCCCCCAAGCGTCCATTCAGTCCGTTGGGTTACGCGGAAACTTAAAGTAGGGAAGCCGCACTCCGTTGACCGAAATCTGGTCCGCGCGGACATTGGCCGGCGCCTCGAATCCTTTCGCCCCGCCATTCGTGACGTAGTCGTCTTCATCCACGCCGTCTCCGCTGACGCCAAGCCCGCCGACGAGCGTGCCGCCGCGATACAAGCCCGCGCTTCCGGGAAAGAAAACAATTCCGCTCTTGTTGACGTTCGGAGGCCCCGCCTGAAGTCCCTGCGTGCAAGGGTTTGCCAAGTCCTGCAAGTAAATATTGAAAAATGGCCCGGGCGCCGAGCCGTCAATTCCCGGCGGGAAAAAAGGTTGCGCCCCAAAACTGATTGTGCGGTTCGTGACGGCCGTGCCCATCGGCACCTGACTCAAGTCCGCGGCGGCGCGTAGGGAGCCGTTGAAGTACACCATGTTGCGCGCTTTGCTTGCCGCGACGTCGATGCTGAAGACCGTCGAATCCTGCATCCGCCGCAAACCGATAATGGTGCCGTCCAAATCGGCAACCGCAATTACCATTCGCGCTCGCGAGCCAATCGGCAAGCGAATGGCGGCACGCGTCACGTTGGCTGTCGCTTCCGCATTATCCAAAATGGTCTGAACTTCCGCGGCGCTCAATGCTCCCAGCGGACCAGCGGCAGGTGTTACTAAATCGCCCTCCGGCGGCTGTCCAGCGCTGTTCCGAGGCGCAACGAAAAACGATCCGGCGCCGGTAACCGGTCCCCCGGAAGCGCCTGCAGGCAGCGACGTCTGCGTAACGAATGGAAGCGCGATGCCGGCGATCGAAACCACTCCCGGAGCAGCCGGCGTCGGCCCAAACGAATCCGACGGCCCCGTACGCTGCGTCGTGGATCCAACGAATGCCGCATATTCCGCCATGTTGGGATCACGCGAAGACGCAACCACACCAATTCCGCCCACAACAACATTCTGATAAAAAATCGGTACGCCTCCTGGATTCACCGCCAGCGGATTCGAGTCCATGGCATCGGCCTTGCCCGTGAGCACTCCGAGTCCAAAACCTCCGCCAAGCGCGAGCGATGGCGGGATTTGATTCTGAAATGCTGCGCCGCCGACCAGCGTGCATCCACGATTTGTGTTTTCGATGCCATACAGGTCTGCCGGAGGCTGATTCGTCACGCCGGGGGGGAAATGGACTCCGCTGATGAACCGCACGGTGCGAGAAGAAAGCGGCGCCTGATCATTGCTGAAAAACGCCCCTGTCCGCGCCAGCGCCACTGCCACGTCGTTCGCGTCGAGCGTCTGTCCGAAATTCCCAACCGCCGCGGCTGGCGCGTTTTGCGTGCGAAACACACCCAGCACAAATCCCGCCCGGTCCACCACGGCCACAACCATATCGACATTCGCGGAATTCACAGCTGCTTCGACGATTTTCTCGACGTCGGCGATTTGCAGTGCTTCGACCGTGGCAACCGGCGGCGGAGACACCGGCATGCTGCTCCCGCCACCGCAGCCCACCAGCAACAGCGCGAGAACTCCGGCAATCCCCAACGCCAGCAAAATGCCCAACGCCAGCATCTTTCGACGCTGTTCCAGGGCGCGCCGCGCCGCGACCGGTCTCCGAATGGAGTGTTCCGTCTGCATAAAGGGTATCTTCCTTAGTAACACGCATGCTCGCGCTCCTCAATCGTTCGCGCGCCGCGCGATTCCTATCGGTGAACGTTTGCAGCCCCCGGGAAGTGTTATCGACTGTGTTCATGCATCGCGGAAATGGGTTGCCCGCCGGGACCCGATATTGTTAGCTAGAATGCGATCCCTTTTCCTTGCGCAAATTCTTCCAAGCCGCAGGCGTGCTCTCTCTCGGTTCGCGAACCTCTCGACGCGTGAATGGCCCGGCTCGCGCCGCGATGGCTGCGTCGCTCGCGTTCTTGGCAACGGCGAGCATATCCAGCGGACAGCAATCTACACCCGGGCAGCAATCCGCCTCCCTGGGACAAGTCACGGTTCAAAAATCCAGCGAAGGGGTTCCGCAGCAACGCATTCCCCGCCAACAGGCCTTGACGACCGCCGCCGTAGATGGCGTCCTGCGCGAAACCGTATCGCCGAGTGAATTTCGGCCCGTGGCCGCAGCTCAACTCGCGCTGCGCCACTTCGAGAACGGTCAGATCGTGCGCACGACGTCATCCGCCGAAGGTGTCTTCCGCGTCCTGCTGCTTTCTCCAGGTCACTACGAATTGCGCGTCGAAGCCGAGGGATACGCACCATTCCTAGTTCCTGATCTTGCTCTCAGCGCGAATGAGGTCACTACGCTTGAGATTTCTCTGGTCAGTATCAGCAGCGCCGAATTTCGCTCACGCCTCCCGCGCCTTCCTGAACTGGGTCCCGCGGGCTCACCGGGCTCCTCGCCCGCGCGCGGTAGCTATGGCGAACTTCGTCACCGTCTCGATTCCGATCCGAATTACATCGCAGAACTCGCACCCGAATATCTGCCTCCCGTGGCAGATATCTACAACGTGGTGCCCAATCGCTGGGCGCTCGATCAACCCGACTATCGGCGCTATCCGCAGAAGGGTGAGTATCCTTACACCAGGCCGCACTGGTACGACCCTTTCAATCGCAGCCGCTTCAAGGGCGACGAGCCCATCTGGCCGGAACTTCTCGGCCAGCAGATATTTCTGAACGTCAGCGTTTCGTCGGAAATATTTTTTGACAGCCGACGCGTTCCATCGCCGAGCGGAGTAAGCGCCGCGGAGGCTGGCAGTTCCGGTTTTTTTGGCCGCGGCGAGCAAGCCTTCGTCGACCAGACTTTGCGCTTCAGTTTCGACCTTTTCCATGGGGATGCGTCTTTCAAGCCGGTGGATTGGCGCATCCGCATTACTCCGGAGCTCAGTCTCAATGATCTCGACGTCCGTGAGCTTGGCATTGTCAGTCCTGACGTGCGTCACGGCACCAACCGTTTCGATGATCATCTCGGCTTCCAGGAAGCCTTCGTCGAAGTGAAGCTCCATGATCTCAGCGACAGCTACGATTTCATCTCCGCCCGCGCCGGCATTCAGCAATTCAATGCCGATTTCCGCGGATTTCTTTTCGTGGACGAACAGCCTGGCCTGCGCATCTTCGGCAACTGGAACAGCGACGGCATCGAGTACAACGCCGCTTATTTTCAATTTCTCGAGAAAAACACCAACAGCGGCCTCAACACTTTCAAACGCCGTCATCAGCAAGTTGTCCTGGGAAACGTCTATCTACAGGACTTTTTCTTTCCCGGCTACACCGCGGAATTCGTCGTTGCGTGGAACAAAGATGATCCGAGCGTTCGCTATGACGACAACGGTTTTCTCGTTCGCCCCGCGCCCGTCGGCCAGGTCATCAATCAAGGCCCTGGTGGAGGGCCCCTCGCGCACGGCATTCGTGTCGGCTATTTCGGCTGGCTCGGCAGCGGCCACATCCGCCGCATCAATCTCACCCATGCTTTTTATCAGGCCCTCGGGGAAGACACCTTCAATCCCATTGCCGGGCGACGCGTCACCGTCAACGCACAGATGGCCGCTGGCGAGCTTTCTTACGATCGCGACTGGATCCGCTATCGCCTTTCGACGTTCTACACTTCCGGCGATGCCCATCCACGCGACGGCCGCGCTCGCGGCTTTGATGCCATCGACGATCTCCCCAATTTTGCCGGCGGGATTTTTAGTTTCTGGAACCGCGAGGCTATTCGACTCCTGGGTTCAGGCGTCTCGCTCACCACAGATGGCAGTCTCATTCCGTCTTTGCGTTCCACTAAAGAAGAGGGGCAGGCAAATTTCGTCAATCCCGGTATTCTCCTGGTGAACGCTGGCGCGGATTTTGACATCACCCCGAAGCTCAAGGGTTTTGCGAATTTCAATTACCTTCGTTTCGAGCGCACCGAGCCGCTCGCATACATCTTGTTCGAGTCCCGCATCCGCCACAACATTGGCGAAGATTTCGGCATCGGTGTGACGTACCGCCCTCCACTCTCCGAAAACATCATTCTCACGGGCGGCGCTTCGGCCTTGCAACCCGGGGACGGGTTCAAAGATATCTACACGAGCCGCACACTTTTCTCGCTTTTCGGCTCCGCGAAGTTTACGTTCTGAGGAATGCATTCTGATGACCTCGCCACGTACATGCCAGCGCTCCTCTCTCAGAAATCTCTGCGTCCTGTGGGTCTCCGCGTTGTCTTTTCTCTCGGTTCTTTACGCAGAATCGTCCTCCAGAGTGCACGCAAAACAAGGCGCTTCGCCTGTTCGCGGCCAATCCCAAGAAGAAGCCGCTCGCCAATCGTCCGGCTGCATCTCCTGCCATACCTCCACCGACGAACCGACGATGCATCCCACAAGAACCGTCTTTCTCGGGTGCACCGATTGCCACGGGGGCAACTCTTCCATCTCCATTGTTTCCGGAGCCATACCAAATTCCACGGCCTACAACGCCACCAAAGAAAAAGCTCACGTCCAGCCTCGCGACCGGAGCTTCAGTCCCCGCTCGACTTTGCCCGACCGCACCTATACGCGATGGCTCAAGGAATCTCCCGAGTTCATCAAGTTTGTGAATCCCGGCGATCTGCGAGTCGCGCCAGAAACTTGCGGCGCCGCCGGCTGCCACGCCAAGGAAGTCCGCGCCTCTTCGACCAGCATGATGACCCACATCGGTCTTCTGTGGGGTGCGGCGCTCTACAACAACGGCGGCTATCCTACAAAAAACACGCGTTTCGGCGAAAGCTACGATCGCGACGGCAAGCCGCAAGCCATCAAATCTTCTCCGCCTCCCGCGCCCGAGGAGACCCGCGCCAAAGGCGTGCTCCCCGAGCTTGATCCTCTCTTGCGCTGGGAAATTTCTCAGCCCGGAAACGTGCTTCGCGTTTTTGAACGCGGCGGACAGAAAAAAGCCGAGCTGGGCAATCCGAATCGCGAAGAAGACCCCGGCAAGCCTGACGACAAACTGAGCGACCGCGGCTTGGGCACGGAACTTCGCACCGATCCCGTGTTCCTCGGCTTGCAGAAAACGCGTCTGGTTGATCCGGTCATGTCGCTCCCCGGGACCAACGATCATCCCGGCGACTTTCGAGCCAGCGGCTGCACCGCGTGCCACGTCATCTACGCAAACGATCGTGACCCGTCGCACTCAGGTTCTTATGCACAATTCGGCCATTCCGGTTTTAGCGCCTCTTCTGATCCGACCATTCCCAGGAACCAGCCCGGACATCCGATCAAGCATGTTTTCACACGCTCCATTCCATCCAGCCAGTGCATGGTCTGCCACATCCATCCCGGCACCAACATGCTGACCACGTATTTCGGCCTGACCTGGTGGGACAACGAAATCGACGGCGAGAAAATGTATCCGCCGCAACAACGCAATCCGTCGGAAGAGCAACGCTATCAATCTTTCCTCGGCAACCCGGAAGCCGCCGCTGCCCGCGGCCTCTGGAGCGATGAGAAATTTCTCGAAAACCTCGGCAGCCCCGAATTCAATGCGAAATTGAAGACCACGCAATTCGCCGATTTCCACGGCCACGGCTGGGTGTTCCGCTCCGTCTTCAATCACGACCGCAAAGGCAATTGGCTGGACCAGGAGGGCCGGCAAATCGCTTTCGATGATCCGGACCGCATCGGCAAAGCTGTCCATCTCGAGGACATCCATCTCGAAAAAGGAATGCAGTGCAACGACTGCCATTTTGCGCAAGACAATCACGGCAACGGAAAAATCTACGGCGAACCTCGCGCCGCCGTCGAAATCGACTGCATCGATTGCCACGGCACAATTCGCAATAAAGCCACGCTCATTACTTCCGGCCCCGCCGCTCCAGAAGGTGGACGCCATCTCGACGCGCTGCGGACTCCGTGGGGCCTTCGCCGCTTCGAAAGGCGTTCCGATGGAGGCGTAACTCAGCGCTCCATGTCCGAAGAAAACAAGGAGTGGGAAGTTGTTCAAACCGCCGACTCTGTCACTCCGGGCAACGTACACTTCAGCATGAAATCGTTCCGCGCCAAGTTAATGGCCAAGGACGGCAGCGTGGCGTCAGAAATGCCGCAGGACGACGAACATCTCGCCCACGCCAATTCCTCCATGACTTGCTACTCCTGCCACACGTCTTGGACACCCACCTGCTTCGGCTGTCACTTGCAAATGACGGCCAACGCCCGCAAGCCCATGCTTCACAACGAAGGCCTTACCACGCGCAACTACACCAGCTATAACTTTCAAGTCCTTCGCGACGACATCTACATGCTCGGCGTCGACGGCACGGTCACCGGTCATCGCATCGCCCCGGCGCGTTCCTCCTGCGCCATCCTGGTAAGTTCGCAGAATGCGAACCGCGACTGGCTCTACTACACGCAGCAAACCATTTCCGCACCGGGTTTCTCCGGGCAAGCCTTCAGCACATTCGTTCCGCACACCGTTCGCGCCAAAGAAACGAAGCAATGCAGCGACTGCCATGTTTCCGCTGCCAACGACAACAATGCCTGGATGGCTCAGCTCCTGTTACAGGGCACGAACTTCATGAATTTCATGGGCCGCTACGTTTACGTCGCCACCGGCAAGAAAGGCTTGGAAGCCGTGGCCATCGCTGAGCACGATGAACCCGAAGCCATCTACGGCAGCGACCTCCAGCGCATCGCTTATCCCGACAACTACAAAAAGTTCGTCGATCATCGGCGCGAGCTTTCCATCGCGTCAAGCCACGAAGGCAACGTCCTCGACGTGCAAACGCGCGGCGAATACGCCTATGCGGCAACCGGCCCCGGCGGCTTCCGCGTCTATGACATCGCCAACATCGACAACAAAGGTTTCTCCGAGCGCATTACCACCGCGCCCGTTTCGCCCCTCGGCCAGCGCTTCTTCGTTACTACCAAGAATGCCGTGGCCGTGGCTTCGCCGACCACTCTGGGCGTCGACCCGCTCCGCCAGCGTCTTCCAGAAAACGAAGAACAACCCATCCATCTCCTCTACGGTTTTCTCTATGTTGCGGACAGAGAAGAAGGCCTAGTCGTCATCGGCAATCCCGATCTGAAATCCAGCAGCCCCGGCGTCGGCACGCTGCTCGACGGCAACCCTGCCAACAACTTCCTCAAGCGCGCCCTGGCGTTCAATCCCAACGGGGTCCTGACCGGCGCTCGTCGCATCACCATCGCCGGGACCTATGCTTACATCCTCACCGACAAATCACTCGTTATCGTGGACCTCGACAATCCGCTCGCACCGCGGGTCACCGCGACCATGCGCTCGCCCGAACTCGACAATCCTCGCGGAATCGCCGTGCAGTTCCGCTATGCCTTCGTTGTGGACCGCTACGGATTGAAAACGCTGGACGTGACGGACCTGGCGCACCCAAAGTTGGTCGAGAAAGGGCAGGTTGCGCTCGGTGATCCGCGAAATGTGTACGTGGCGCGAACCTACGCCTACGTTGCCGACGGAAGATTTGGCTTGTCTATTGTTGACGTCGAAAATCCGGAACAACCGCGCTACAACCAGGAATACAATGCGAACGGCGCGATTAACGATACCAACGACGTGAAAATCGGAATGGTCGCCGGCAGCACATTCGCTTTCGTCGCCGACGGACGAAATGGCCTTCGGGTTTTGCAAATTGTTTCGCCGTGGGACGATCCAGCGCACTTCTCCGGCTTTAGCCCGCGCCCTACGCCAAAGCTGATCGCCACGGCTCGCACCAGCGGTCCCGCGCTGGGCATTTCGAAAGGCATCGACCGGGACCGCGCCGTCGACGAATCCGGTAACCAACTCGCTGTGTTCGGCCGCCGCGGCGCCCGTCCCCTAAACCGCTCTGAAATGCAGCGCCTCTACCAACACTCCACCAACGGTGCGTTCTATTCCGTCACCGACGAACCTGCCGAATCCTCCCCATCGGCCAGCAGTTCATCCTCATGGTCCTTTTTTGCCGGTGCCCGCCATTGGCTCCATTCTCTTTACTGAGGTCACGCCCATGAATCGTCGCAAATTTCTCGGCTCGACACTGAAAGCCATCTCCTGCGTTTCTTGCGCTCCGTTTTACACGGGCGCGCTCCCCGCCCTGGTGCCGCAACAAAGTCCCTCCCTACCCCCGCGCTCCTCTAGCGTCCAGCGCCCGCAACTCGCCATCACGATAGATGACCCCCGCTTGAAACTCGAAGGCAATCTCCGATGGCCCGACGCGAACTCCCGTATCCTAAAAGCTCTCGAAAGCCGCAACCTCAGAGCTGCTCTCTTCGTCTGCGGCACGCGTGTCGACGAATCCGAAGGCTCCAGGCTGCTCTCAGCCTGGGACCAAGCGGGCCACTCGATCTGCAATCATTCCTATTCACACTTGAACTACTGCGGTGCGACCTCCTACGCCGACTTTGCCGTCGATTTCCTGAAAAATGAAAAAATCATCGCGCCCTATCACAACAAAACTCTTCTCTTTCGCTACCCGTTCCTGAAAGAAGGCGATACCGCCGACAAGCGCGACCGCTTTCGCGCACTTCTGGCAGAAAGCGGCTATCGCATCGGCCACGTCACCATCGACGCCTCCGACTGGTACGTCAACGAACGCATGGCCGACCGCCTCGCGAAGCAACCCAACGCCAGTGTCCAGCCCTATCGCGATTACCTCGTCGCGCATCTTCTCGACCGCGCTTCCTTCTACCACCAGCTCGGGATCGACGTGCTTGGCCGCGACATACGCCACACGCTGCTCCTGCACTACAACACCCTAAACGCTCTCGTCCTCCCCGATGTGATGGCTGCCTTCGAGACCGCCGGCTGGCAATGGATCGACGCCTCCCTGGCTTTTCAAGACCAGGCCTTCCGCCTCCAGCCGAAAACACTTCCCGCCGGGGAGAGCCTGGTCTGGGCCCTGGCGGCAGAAACTGGTCGCTTCAAGGATCGGCTCCGCTATCCCGGAGAGGACGGCGTCTACGAGGAACCCAAGATGAAGGCCTTGGGTCTTTAGACCCCAGCCGCCTTGATGTTTCCAATATTTTTCACTTTTTCTTCGCTGTCGGTATCTCCTTCTAGACACGTCTTTTGTCCCTTTTCAGTACCAGAAATGGTCCCATCTCCTTTCCTTTGTATCTTTTAACCTTAGGACACATCTAATGTAGGTATAATGAGGCGTTCACCTTTTTAACGCATAGCACCCATCAAAATAATTCGTGGGGCCCCCCGGGTGAAGCAGGCTATGGTTGTAAACGTAGGGGGTACAGGCACCGCACCCAGGGCGGGCTGGCCTCGCTCAAGGCGAGCATCATATAGAGGCAGGCAAAGGGGTACTAGGACATGCTTAAGCATTATTTACTGGCAAGCGATTTTGACCAAACTCTGAGCTTTAACGACTCCGGAGTCGTTCTCTCAGAACTCATCGGCTTTCACGGGTTCCACGACAAGGTCAAGGGTCTTGCGGAGATGAACCTCGTTCAACAGGGCGCCGAACTCAGCTACCTGATTCTACATGACCCGGAATTCCGCCGTGTGCGCCGCGAGCACCTTGTCGACACCGGCAAGCGCATCCGCCTAAAACACAACGTCGCGCTCTTCGCGCGCGCACTCGACAATCTTGCCGACGGTTACAAGTTCCATTTCAATGTGATTTCCGCAGCTCCGCAGGAAATTATCCAGTCCGCGCTCGAAGGAATCGTCCCGCCGCAAAACATATTCGGCACGCGCTTCCGCTACAACGATTCGACCGGTGAAGTCGAATCCATCATTCGCGCCTCGGCAGGATGGGGCAAGATCACCGTACTCGAAGAGCGCCGCGCCGAACTCAGCATCAGCCACGACCATATCATCTACATGGGCGACGGCAGTTCCGATATTCCCGTGATGATGCACGTCAATCAGCACGACGGCCTGACCATCGCTGTCTCCGAAGCCAAGTTCATCACGCGCGTCGCAAAACGCACGGTCCTCAGCGATAACGCCATGAGCGTACTGGTCCCCGTGCTCGAAAAAGTCCTGAACTGGGACTCCGCACACATCCGGCGTTTGTTCAGTTCCTACGGTCTGAACCTGCTGGAATGGGACAAAGTGCGCACCGATATGCTCACCATTCAGGATTCGGCTGAACCTATCGTCGTTTCTCAGGCCCAAGCCCACTAACTTCAGCCTCAAACGAAACGGGCGGCTATCCTCCTCGTCCCGATTCCAGACACCGTTCTCGGACTTCCGGTAGCACGGGCACTCCCGCCTGCCGCTTTCTGTACTCGCGCTTTGGCAGCACCCCATCTCTTGGTAGTCGTCGTCTCTGGACGCCTCGCAACAAGCGGCCACAGCCAAGATGGGGCACCAGCAACACTGATTCACCACTTTTTTTGCACCGTTTTGGCGCGACCTCCTCGGTTACAATTCCCAGGGAGGTCACATGTCCAAGAAATCCATTCTCATGCTCGTTGGTGATTACGTCGAAGACTACGAAGCGATGGTTGCCTTCGAAGCGCTTCTGATGGTTGGCCACACCGTCCATGCTGTCTGTCCCGGTAAAAAATCCGGCGACGTCGTTCCCACCTGCATCCACGATTTCGAAGGTGATCAGACGTATACTGAGAAGCGCGGCCACAATTTCGCTCTCAACGCCACCTTCGACCACATCAAGCCTGAAGACTATGACGCCCTCATCATCCCTGGCGGCCGCTCGCCCGAATACCTTCGCCTCAATCCACGCGTCATCGAAATCGTCCATCACTTTTCGAAGACCAACAAACCCCTCGCCGCCATCTGCCACGCCCCGCAAATTCTCGCCGTAGCCGACGTCCTCAAGGGAAAGAAGTGCAGTGCATACCCGGCCACCGGTCCGGACGTTACTCTCGCTGGCGGCACCTACGTAAGTCTGCCCATGACCGAAGCCCTCGTTGACGGCAACCTCGTCACCGGCCCGGCCTGGCCCGCGCTGCACTCCTGGCTCGCAAAGTTCCTCGGCGTCCTGGGCACGCAGATACAACCTTAATTTGAGGGGAACACTGCGTCGCTCGGCGGTGGCGCCCGATATTTCTCGTTCGATCTGCACTTTCTTAATTTCTGCCATGCGCGGATAATTGTGGGTTCACCACTCCTCGGAAGGGGCTCTCGGTCATGGCTAATATCAACACCAAAAAAGGCGTCATCGGTATCCTCACTGGCGGCGGCGACGTCCCCGGTCTCAATCCTGCAATCCGCGGCGTCACCATCCGCGCGCTTCATGAGGGCTATCAGGTTATCGGCTTCCGGCACGGCTGGGCCGGTCTCGTCGATATGGTCCGTGAAAAGGACTACGACAATTCCGACAATTTTCTGGTCCTCACGCAGGAAGTCGTCGACCGCGCCGCACGCACGGGCGGCACTTTTCTTCATTCTTCGCGCACCAATCCCGGTCGTGTCAGTAAGTCCAATGTTCCCGCTCACCTGAAAGACACGTTCACCGCGGAGAAAAACGATCTTACCTCCGAGGTCCTCAGGAATCTCGGGTGGCTGGGCATTGATACCCTCATCCCCATCGGGGGCGACGACACTCTAAGCTATGGCGTCCGCCTCCACAAAGAGGGTTTTAAGGTCATCGCCATCCCCAAGACCATGGACAACGACGTCCCCGGCACGGACTATTGCATCGGCTTCAGCACCTGCGTGACCCGCACTTTACAGCTCGTCAATGACCTCCGCACGTCCGCGGGCTCTCATGAGCGTTTCATGGTTATCGAAGTCTTCGGCCGCTACGCCGGCTACACTGCGATGCTCCCCACCATGGCCGGCGCCGCCAACCGTTGCGTTATCCCCGAATACAGATTCGATATCGAGCGCCTCACCGAGCTTCTCGTCAACGACCGCAATAAGAACCCCAGCCGCTACTCAACCGTACTGGTTTCCGAAGGCGCGATGTTCGAAGGGGGCGAAATGATTTTTGAGGGCGAGACGGCGGATGCCTATGGCCATAAGAAACTAGGCGGCATCGGAGATATCGTCTCGGACAAAGTTAAAGAACTCTCCAAGAAATTTAACAACGGCAAGACCATCGAAGTGGTTAACCAGAAGCTTGGCTACCTGGCCCGCTGCGGCGATCCTGACGTCGTGGACTCGATCGTTCCTATGGCCTACGGCAATATCGCCCTCGAATTGCTCTTAAAGGGTATCCACGGCCGCCTGGTCGTGCTCCACAACGGCAGCTACGGCAACATTCCCATCGAAACGATTACCTCCACCAAGAAAATTGTGGACATCCAGGAGCACTACAATACTGTGCGTCTCCGCCCGCAATTCTCCAGCTTTGAGGCCAAACCCTTGTTTCTCATGGGAAGCTAACCGGCATTGCCAAAATTATTCTGGTCCGTCCTCCATTCCAGGCCTGCGCTCACGCCGTTTTGATTTTGCACAGAATTGTCTGACTGGAAAGATCTCAGCAGCCTGGAACGCCTAGCCCTTGGGCCTCTTGGCCATGTGAATAATCGGGAGCGTGAGCCCGTTTTTCAGAGGAACCTCGATATTCTCCACGGCAACATATCCTTTGGCCCCGAACAGCTTAGCTCCCGTCAATGTCGCGCCCATTTCGTAGCTCGTAAAACCAACGGCGCGAGCCGCGGCTTCGCACGCTGCAAGGATTTTGCTGCCGACCCCGCGTCGCGCCCACGCCGGATGAATGAAGAACGCCCGGATCTTCGCCGCGTCGCGCTTGGGGTCCAGCAGGGTGTCCTCTCGCCCAGTCCAGTGATCGCTGCCATAAAGCGTCTTGCGCTTGCTCCAGCCTCCGCACCCGGCAATGACCCATCGCGATCCCGGATCGTTTTCCTTGGCGGTATTCTCTGCCTGTGACAACGCCTCAACCATCCTGGCTTCCGCAACAAGATAAGTCCCGTCGGCGATCAACTGACTGTCCACCCCAAACACCGATTCCAGCGCCCCTTCCATCTGCGCCGGAGTGTAGTCCTCTGCCTGCAGTTCCCGCACGGACGCTTCAATCAACCGCCGCAGCACAGGAATATCCGCTTTCGCGGCCTTTCTAATTCGAATCTCCACCGGGTTCGTCCGATTCATCCCGATCCCTCGTCGAGGAGGAATTTATCGCCGTTTGGACCCATCGTTCCCTGTCGACTAAACCCTCGCTCCATCACTCGCCCGTCACAAGTCGCTATCCCTTGGCCCTGCCCTTCAACAATTTCGCAACTTTTTCAATCTCCTCCATCCTCTTGTACATATGCAGGGAGAACACCTCGGTCGTCCCGGTCTCGTCGACTTCCTGCTTCAGTTCGCTCGCTAACTGATACAAGCGATCGACTCCGGCGCGAAATTCTCTTTCGTTGAGCTTCAGTGCCGCTCGCTTGGCGCTCTGAGGATCGGGGGTAGTCCCATCCTTCTCCGCTGGGTTGTGAGTCTCGGCCGACGCCGGCGGAGTCGGAAAGGGCTTAGTGTTTCGCACCTGACTGAACCCAGTGCCATGCGCTGCGACCGAACAACTCGCCGCCGCGGCCAGCGTCATCAAGAACCTGCGCCTGGTTTCTCCCATGATCTCCTCCTCAACCATCCCTCTCCGCTCGCCCCATTCTGTCACTTGTTCCCCTGGTGTATCCAAGCATTTGTCTGGTCCGCCGCCCACAAAACCGTCACTTGCCGCGCGCGGGCGTGTATCCGAAGCCCTGCGCAGCACATCCAACGGCTTGTGTTTTAGGAGAGAAGAAAATGGCGCAACGTCATCTCGGCGAAAGTGGACCGCTGCTCTCCGCGCTCGGTCTGGGCTGCATGGGTATGTCCGAATTTTACGGCGCGCGCGACGACGCCGAATCCATCGCCACCATTCACCGCTCGCTCGAGCTGGGCATGAATTTTCTCGACACGGCCGACGTTTACGGCTACGGCGACAACGAAATTCTGGTCGGCAAAGCCATTCGCGGCATTCGCGACAAAGTCTTCCTGGCCACAAAATTCGGAATCGTACGCGACAAGGCCAACGCCACTTTACGCGGCGTCAACGGATCACGTGCCTACGTGCGCTCGTGCTGCGACGCCAGCCTCAAACGCCTGGGCGTCGATACCATCGATTTGTACTACCAGCATCGCGTCGATCCCAACACTCCGATTGAAGAGACCGTTGGCGCCCTAGCCGAGCTTGTCCGCGAAGGGAAAATAAAATTTGTCGGTTTGTCCGAGGCCTCCGCCGAAACCATCCGCCGCGCCCACAGAATCCATCCCATCGCCGCCCTGCAATCGGAATACTCCCTCTGGACACGCGACCCCGAAGACAAAATTCGTCCCGCCACGCGCGAGCTAGGAATCGCTTTCGTGGCCTACAGTCCGCTAGGTCGTGGTTTTCTGGCCGGCCAGATCAAGCGCTTCGAAGATTTCGCCCCCGACGATTACCGACGCTTTTCGCCAAGATTCCAGGGCGAGAATTTCCAGAAGAATCTCGATCTGGTTGCGCGCGTCGAATCCATCGCCAAAGAAAAAAACTGCACCCCCGGCCAGCTAGTTCTGGCCTGGCTCCTCGCCCAGGGCAACGACATCATTCCCATCCCCGGCACCAAACGCCGCAAATATTTGGAAGAAAACCATGGGGCACTGGGTGTGCAGCTTTCCGCCGCCGATTTAGCTCGCATCGACGAGATCGCGCCCCACGGCGCTGCCGCCGGCCAGCGTTATCCGGAACACATGATGGCCCTCGTCAACAAATAACCGTCGCGGCGCTGGCTGGTTTTTAGTTTCCGGTCGTTCGCAGCGAGGGGAGCGTGAAGGTCGCTTTGACTTCTTTTCGTTTGGCCCAGTCGTGATACGTGTGGCATTCGAAGCACCGCGACTCGGCACGCTCCGGACCCGGCGCGTGGCAGGTCTTGCACGTGGCCATCCCCGGTAGCAGGACGTCGCTTATCCCCGTGCTGGTCATGGCCTTTTCATGGCAGCTCACGCAGCTAAATCCACGATGCGCGTCGTGATCGAATTTCGCGTGCGGCCATCTACGGCGCGGATCTGCTGCGATGGGAATGTCCGGAAGAATCGGACGCGTCAAAATGTCCGCCGGACTCTCGCTTAGCCATGGCGGGTCTCCGGGCGTACGCGATTCCGATCGATAAGTCAGTACGTGGCATTGGGAGCAGGTCTTGCGCCACAGTAATTGCTCCGCATCGTAGACGCGCTTGGCTATCCACTCATTCCTAGTGTAGAAGACGGTCTTCGCCGGCATGGCCCTGCCGGTCAATTCGCGCAGAGGATCGCGCGCTTCTCGCAATTCCGCGGCATGCGCGCCGATATACTCCGTAAACTTCGCGACCAAGAATGCGTGGACTATCTCGGGCTCGTCATGCGGCACGCCAATATCAAATCGCTCGTCAAACGACAGCGAGTGGCACGCCCCGCAGGCATTTGCGAATTTCACCGGCGCCATGAGCTCACGCCCGCTTGTCGGTCCCACGGATTCGAGAACTCCCGGGTTGGATAGAAATCTCCGCTCCTTTTCATAGCTGGCTGCGGCGGTTCGATAGCGCGCATCGGAATACGTCAAATCCGGATCTGCCGCACTCGGCCGGTGGCAATTCCCACATTCCAGCTGCACCGTCGGCCCGCTCGGTCCCCGCCGGATCGGTTTCATGTGCACGGCGTGGTTCACCTCAATTGCCGTTCGATACCACACCCTTCGCAAATCTCCGCGCGGCGGCCGAAACTCCGGATGCCCATCCTCGAAACTCTTGATATGTGTCGCGTACCGCGTCGCCCTACTGGCGCTTTCTAAGTCGCCGTGGCACGCCGCGCAGCTCTGATTGCTCACCGCAACCAGATTCACTCGTCCCCGATGTTCCGTGTGGCACGCCGCACAACCAAGCGCAGCGTGCTGCGCCGCGTGATGCGGCGGCGCGTCGTGGCAAGCCAAACAAGCCGCATCACTGGCCTTAGCCGAAAACGCGCCCGCCGCCTGCATATGGCACGCCGCGCACTGCGCCTCCAACACCGCGTGCGCCGCGCTCATCCGCCCGCTCGAATACACGCGCGAGTCCCGCGCGAATCCGTGCCACGCAATCCAAACCAGGGCCAGCGCCGGCGGCCCCAGGCCCAGCCAAAACTTCGCGCGCTTCAGCCCAGTCGGCCTCTTGAAATAATTCAGGTCGATTCGCTGCGCCAGTTTCTTCGTTGTTCGTGTTCTCGCCACCCGTCACGTCTTCAATAGCGCAAAGCCATCACCGCGTGCACCGCCCCCAGCAAAATCAACGTCAGCGAAAGCGGAATATGCACCAGCAACCACCCATGCAACAAATGATGAAGCTGCTCCTGCCGTACCAGTTGCCGTGCCTCGTCGCAAATATCCTCCAAATCCTCGAGAGTCGCCTGTGCCGATTGCGGCATCGCTGTCCGCAAACTGGAAAACGCCCCGTGCGCTTTGTCTCGGTCGCCAAGGCGCGACCGGTGTTGTCTCGGCTGTTCGAGAAACGGCCGCATTTCGCTCAAATAAAACTTTCGCAAGAAAGCGCATTCCTCTTCTGTAAGTATCACTGTCTCCGTGGCCGCGGCCACCGCTCCTCCGCTGCTCATAATAGACATGGACCGTGCCGCGCTAAGTCCCCCCGCTCGCAGAACTTCCTCGCTCGCCGATTTGCCGACCCCCAGGGGCCCGCAAATCGACTCGACGCCGCGATCCGCCTCTTCGCGCAGCAGTTTCTGCACATTTCCGATTTCGTCGTAGATCGTTTCCAGCTTGACGTCCGTGGTCATTACCCGCGGCACGTAGTGTTGCAGCCCGGCCCCAAACACTCCGCTCACCACGGTCATAATCAGCAGCCACAGCAAGATGCTCGTCAGCGTCCCGCCAAAATGAAATCCGCCGTGGAACAGAATCATCGGCAAGCTCAGCAAACCCAGCCACAAGTGCCCACGCATCCAGGCTTGCGCTCGTCCAATCCGCCAAACCGGCACCCGTTTGCGCGCCCCCAGCAGCGCCGCGAAAACCATGAACCCGGATCCGATCGCGCCAAACGTCAAGCCCAGTGCGCTCCCGCCCCGCGGCCCGCTCGGTGCATGCACCGCATACGCCAAGTACAAGGCGGTCAACACGGCAAAGATCACGAGCGATGCGATGGCCCATCCGCGTTGTGTCTTGTCTATCCGCACCGTCCATGCCCCTTGCACGGCCGAGACTTCAGTCGGTGCTCTTGATATCGGAGTCCTTCGGATGGCTCTCGCCGACACATGCTCGGAGTCACTTCGCCGCTCCGCCGCCCAGCATTTCCGAAAAGAACGTCCTGGGGTCCACGCGGTGCGCCGCATCGTGCGGGCACGCGTAAACGCAGCTCGGCTCCTTCAAATGCGTGCACAAATCGCAGGAAGTAGCCTTCTGCTTTACCACTGCTTTCTTTCTCCCCGGACGCTCCAGGTCTTCGACCATTACTTCGAATGGGTGCAAATTGATATTTCCGTACGGGCAGTTCCGCGCGCACAACCCGCAACCGATGCACCAATCCTCAATAATGACTTCCAGCGAATTTCGCCGCCGGATCGATCCTACTGGACACCCGACCATGCAAAGCGGGTCGCGGCATTGTCGGCACGAAGTGGCCACCAAATATTGTTCGAAGCGCAAGCCTTCCCGCACGAGCCGCGTTATTCCGTCGTGCGCGTCGGCGCACGCGTTCACGCACGCATCGCAACGCGTGCAATTCTGCAAATCGAGAATGAGCAGGCTCTGCGCTTCCATCAAACCCTGCGAAAGAAATTGGTCGATGGGCACACGGCGAACGGTCTGCATACGTTGCTGACTCTGCGCGCTGCGCTCTGCCGCTACAACTTCAAGGCCTTGCCGCACGCTCGGGAAACGCTCCACCATGTTGTGAAAATCGTCGCCGGAAATACGCACCACTTCCACGTGGTCCAAAGCCGTGCAAGTCGCCGTGCGCACGCCGCCACCCAGCAAGCCGATCTCTCCGAAATAGTCTCCACGCGACAGATACCCCAGCACCAGCTCCCCGCCGGGATACGTCTCAGAAATCTTCACGAACCCAATGCGCACCAAATAAAAACTCTTCGCGGCATCGCCTTGCGCGGCGATGACCTGGCCCGGCGCAAATCTCTGCAACTCCACGCTCCCCTTCAAGTGCTCGATAAAATCCGGTGAGAGATCCGCAAACATCGGCACGCCGCGCAAATGATTTTCAAGCGCCCGCCGCCGGTAGTTCTGGTCGATCTCGGCGCGGAACGACTTGTTCTTCATCATGATGTCGAGCACGTTCCTAAGCATCTCGAAAGCTACTACCTCCGTCTGGGCGAGCACTGTCGCAGACCGCGGGTAAAAATTCATGCACGTCATCTCAGCGAACAAATCGCCGGGCCCGAGTTCGGCCACGGGATTCCCGTATGCCAGGTCCACGGAGGCATCGATGGGAATCGTTCTGTCGCGAGTCTCCTCGGAGCGGACGTCTGCGTCCCGCGCCGCCAGCGTGCTCGTAAGTTTCTTAAAAAGGCCCTTCGCCCCGCCTTGCGTTTTCACGTGCGCAATCGGCGCCGAAAGAGAAACCCGCGCTTGGCCTTCGAGAATGTAAAAAGCCGTCGAGCCGAATTCCCCCTCGCGGCAAATAATCTCGCCCGGTTGAAACCGCCGTTTGACGATCGCCCCGCGGTTCAGTTCGAGAAAGGTCCCCGAAATTCCCTTGAACACCGACAGCTGCAAAAGCTCTTCCGCTTGGAATCCCTGCGCGTCTGGCCCCGCGGTAATCGAAGTGCCCACAACGGTCTTATTCGTCAACGCTCCCGTGGGACAAGACACCATGCATTCGCCACACGAAATGCAAGTCGAATCGCCCATCGGCGCGTTCAAATCGAAGGCAATCCCCGCCGAATAACCTTTTCCCATCCGCCCGAGTACAAAATTATTCCTGATCTCGTTGCAACCGCGGATACATCGGTCGCACAAAATGCAAGCATCGTAGTCCACGGCAATCGCCAGCGAAGAATCATCGATCCCGTGCGAAACAGTCCGTCTTGCAAATCGCGACTGCGTAATTCCCGCGGCCTTTGCCAAAGTCTCTAGTTCGCAATCGCCCGAGTTTTCCTGCCGCGCGCATGGAGACGGATGATCCGCCATCAAAAGCTCAAGCAGAGTCCTCCGCGCCTGCAAAACCTTCTCGGAATTCGTAACCACCTTCATGCCCGGCTCGACAGGTCGCACGCACGACGCCGTGAGCACGCGCGCCCCGGTGTCCACCACGCAGAGCCGGCAAACTCCTACAGGCGTCTCATTCTGCAGATGGCAAAGCGTGGGAATCGGCGTCCCATTCATGCGTGCCGCATCAAACACACTGGTCCCCGCCGCCACCTCGACAGGTCGTCCATCAATGGTGATCTCTACAAGCTCCGGCACTCTGCTGATGCTGCTCACAATCCTGATTCCTCGCGTCGCTTCTCGGCGCTCTCGATGACCCCTAGGTCAGTCTTTTTCCTGCTTTTTCTCGCTTCTGCACTCACGGCCGAATGCCCACGCGCTGCGCCTCACCCGCCCGCGCCGCTGCCGTGAAACAAATCTCGCTAGGACACTTTCCTTTCAGCACGTGCGCATCAATTTCTTCTCGAAAATGCTTCAACACCGACTGCACCGGCGCCGGCACGATCTGCCCAAGCCCGCAGATCGAAGTCAGACTCATGGCCTGGCAAAGCTCATCGATCAACGCCAGATCCGCCAGGTACTGTTTTTCCGCCAACCCGCCTTGCGTCCACCGCACCAGCAAATCCGTCATCTTCTGGGAGCCCACGCGGCATGGCACGCACTTCCCACAAGATTCGTTGCGATAAAAGCGCACCGCATTCAGCGCCATATCCAGCATGCACGTCGTATCGTCGCAAACCACAATCGCTCCCGACCCGAGCATTGAACCGGCATCCGCTAGTGCTTTGAAATCAAGCCGCACATCCACCATGGACGCCGGCAAATAACCCGAAGACGGCCCGGAAGGCGCAAAAGCCTTCAGTGGCCTCCCGCCGCGAATTCCTCCCGCGTAGTCAAACAGCACTTCGCGCATCGGCGTTCCCATAGGCACTTCGTAAACCCCAGGCTTTGCCACATGCCCGCTGACGGCCACAAATTTCAACCCGCGCGAACCGTTTTTACCCTGCGTTTTGTACCACTCCGCGCCGCGCGCCAGAATCTGCGGCACATTCAGAAACGTCTCCACGTTATTAATGACCGTCGGTTTTTGCCACAGCCCTGCCTGGACGGGGAAGGGAGGCTTGTTTCGAGGTTCTGCGCGCTTGCCTTCGATGGCCTCAAGCAGTGCCGTTTCTTCACCGCAAATGTAGCCGCCGGGACTGACGAAGATCTCCAGATCAAACGCCAGTTCACTTTTTAAAATGTCTTTTCCAAGCAAACCTTCGTGGTAGCAGCGCCGCAACTCTTCGCCAAGGATTTCTTCCTGCAAGTGATACTCGTGGCGGATGTAAAGAATCCCGCGTTTCGATCCCGTAACCAGCCCCGCCACGATCATCCCTTCGATCACCAGGTGCGGAAGATGCGTCATGATGAAGCGATCCTTGATGGTCCCCGGTTCGCTTTCGTCCGCATTGCAAACGATATATTTCTCCGCGCCCGGCTGCTTGCGCACCAAATCCCATTTCATGCTCGTGGGAAATCCCGCTCCGCCCAGCCCGCGCAGTTCCGAGGCTTGCAACTCCGCCAGAACCCCGTCCCAGTCTTTGGTCCTAGCCAATTTCCGGACAACGCCGTATTTCTCGTCGTCGCCATAGGGATCGGACGCGCACGGCACCCGCGCGTGCTCCGGATGCGGTTCGGGAACCGCTTCGCCACGAATCGCGCTCCGCGCCATGGCTTCCGCCGATGCTGCCGTGACACCCGCGAAAATGTCATCGTTGATGGAGACCGCCGGCGGCTGATCGCACCGCCCGAGACAGGAAACATCGCGTATCAGTACATCGGCCGCAGCGCTCTTCAGAAAGCGCTGTTCCAAATCCGCCCGGAACTCCGAAGCCCCATTCAAGTGGCAGCTCATGTCTGCGCAGACGCGAACATCCGCTTTCGGTGGCGGCGCCAGATGAAAATGGGGATAGAAACTCGCGACACTGTGAATTTGGTAAAGCGGAGTTTCGGAACGCTCGGAAAGCGCTTCGAGTTCCGCCTTGGGCAAGAAGCCGTAGCGAAGCTGAATTGCTCGCAGGTCGTCGAAGATCACAGCGCGGCATCTCGCATCGAAAGGCGCCGGGCGGGTTCGATCGCCCGGCGTAAAGTCTGGTACGGATTCTCTTGCATACTACTGGCGCTCTGCCACGCTGTAAATAGGAGCCCGTTGCCTTTTCGCGCCACGCCGCGAAAAAGACAACGCGTCTGACGCAGCTTCCCATCGATAATTGGGCGAACGATCAGCCGTCATTGCGAATGCAAATTGCCCCTCCATCCTGTTGGCCGCGCGCCACGCTGTGCGTTGCGTTCTTGGCTATACTGGCCTTCGCTGTTCGAGTCGCCGCCGCGAAAGACGGCTCCGCCCAGGCTAGAAATTCGGCCTCCGCGGCCAGCGAATCCGCCACAGCTCCTGCCGCGACAGCAGCCAAGCTTTCCGATTCGAACGCTGAACCCATAAAATACATCGGCCCCGGCTCTTGCGCCGCCACCAGCTGTCACGGCAGCGTCAAACCGGTGGCCGGCAGCCGCATTCTACAAAATGAGTACTCCACCTGGATCATCAAGGATAAACACAGTCACGCGTATCAAGCGCTGACCGGAGACATCGGCGAACGCATCGCCCGCATTTTGAAGCTCAATTCGAAAGCCGAAGAATCGCCAAAATGCCTCGCCTGCCACGCGCTGTACACGACACCGGATCAGCGCGGCCGTCCGTTCGACTTGTCCGAAGGTGTTTCGTGCGAAAATTGCCACGGCCCGGCATCAGCGTGGCTCGGTCCGCACACAACACGCGACTGGCCCCACGAAAAATCCGTGGCCCTCGGAATGCGCGATACGCGCGACGTAATTCATCGCGCCGAAACGTGTCTCGAGTGTCACCTGGGCACGAAAGAAAAATTTGTCGACCACGAAATGATTGCCGCAGGTCATCCGGATCTATTCTTCGAACTGGATTCTTTTTCTGCCGTGATGCCGCGTCACTGGAAATCCCCGCGCGAATCCGCTTCCGGCAAACTTGTCGAAGATGCCGCGTGGGCCGGCGTGCGCGATTGGAGCGCCGGCCAAGCTGTTCAGTTGCGCGCGGAGATGGACCGTTTGAGCTGGCGAGCGAAGGGTGAGCGCTTCGATAAAAAAGATGTATGGCCCGAATACTCGGAGCTTTCTTGTTTTGCGTGCCACCATGCTCTCGTGCCGGCGAAAGATAGCTGGAGGCAGGAGCACGAATTTGCCGGTCGGCGTCCCGGCGATCCGGCGTGGAACAGTTCGCGCTACGCGGTGTTTCGTTTGCTCGCCAGGCAAATTGATTCCGCGAAGGCGCAAGAACTCGATCGCAGGCTGCTGGAAGTCTCGGAGGAAATGTCCAGGCTAAACCCGGATCGCAAAGTTGTTGAAGCGTCGGCGTCCGCGGCTGGGCCGCTGGTAGAGCGTTTTGCTGAGCGGCTCGCGGCCATGCCATACGATCGAGCTGTGGTGCTGCGCACGTTGCAACTGATTCCGGACGACGCGGAAAATATTTCGCTGGCCGACGAGCGCGCCGCCGAGCAGGCGGCGATGGCCATGGATTCGCTGTACATCGCGTACAGCAAAGATGCGAAGCCCGCCAATGCCGCGGAGGTTCGCGCGATCATCAACGAACTCTTCCAGCAACTCGAGAATCCTTCGGCGTACAACGCCGACCAATTTGCTTCATCACTGCGGAAAATCCGTGCCCTTCTTCGATAGCCAAATTTTGCGCGGGCCTGCGATAATCACATCTCGCGCGGCGGATTGGACGTGTTTCTGTGAATCGCTTTGAGAACTGGTTTTGTGCTTCGTCGTACTGGCGGCGCATGACGCGGAAGCAAGTAATTCCGTGGCTTTTGTCCGGCACGGATTTGGGCGAACACGTTCTTGAAATTGGCGCAGGGCCGGGCGCGGCAACGGAGGAATTGCGAAAACACGCCGGGCGCGTGACGAGCATCGAGTATAGCCACGCATTTGCCGCCGGGCTTCTCGAGCGAATCCAAAGCGCAAACGGCGATGTCTTGCAGGCGGATGCTTCGGCGCTGCCTTTTCCGGAAAAAACATTTTCTGCAGCCATTGCCGTCCTGGTGCTGCATCATTTGAAATTGCAAGAATTGCAGGAGCGAGCCTTCGCGGAAGTCTTTCGCGTGCTGCGGCCCGGAGGAGTGTTTCTGGCGATTGAGATTCAAGATGGATGGCTGCAGCGCATTGGGCACATTCGCAGCACATTTGTACCGGTGGCACCATCATCCGTGCCCCGGCGACTTGCGGCGCTCGGATTTTCGAGCGTGTCCGTAGATTTTCTACGCGGCGCGTACCGTTTAAGAGCACTACGTGCGCGGAACGCCGACCCTTCCTGATAGCGACGCCTGATAGCGACGCCTGATAGCGACGCATTGACCCAGTCGTGCCCTGCCCTTAGCATGAAATGATGGCCTCTCGGGTGAAGCTCAAATTTCCTCCCGGTCCTTCTTTCGGGTTCAGGCGCTGGTCGCTGGGGCCTCTCAACAGCGGCGATCCTCTTGAGTATTTCACGCGAATTATCCGCGAGTACGGAGATGTGGTGGGGCTTCGTATTTTTAATTTCCGCATCCTTTTGATCAACCATCCAGATCACATTGAAGAGGTGCTGGTGAAGCACCCGCGAAAATTCATCAAGGGCCGCGTGCTGCAGGCCAACAAACGGGTTTTTGGAAGAGGCCTGCTCACCAGTGAAGGAGATTTCTGGCTGCGGCAGCGGCGCTTGGCGCAGCCTGCCTTTCACCGCGCGCGCATCGCGGGTTACGCCTCGACCATGGTGGAGTACACCGAGCGGCTGCTAGACGAATGGCAGGACGGGGAAGAGCGCGACATCCACAAAGAAATGATGCGGCTCACGCTGCAAATCGTGGGCAAAACGTTGTTCGATGCCGACGTCGAACGAGATGCAAAAGACATAGGTAAATCGATGGAACTGCTGCTCGAACTCGGCGCCGATTTCCGGCGCACACTCTTTATTCCGCAATGGCTGCCCACGCCGACGAATATCCGACTGGAACGCGCCATCCGGCAAATCGAAAAAGTTCTTTACCGAATTATTGCGGAGAAACGCGCTTCGGGCCGCGATGCGGGCGATCTGCTCTCCATGCTGCTGGCCGCGCAAGATGAAGATGGCTCGCGCATGACCGACAAACAGCTTCGCGACGAAGCCATCACCCTTTTTCTGGCCGGACACGAGACTACGGCAAATACGCTCTCGTGGACCTGGTGGCTGCTGGCCGAGAATCCCGCAGTCGAAGCGAAGCTCCACGCCGAACTCGGAACGGTGCTTGCGGGCCGCGGGCCTTCGCTGGACGATCTGCCAAAGCTCGTTTATACGAATCACATCATCACCGAGTCGTTGCGACTCTATCCGCCGGCCTGGGGAACGGCACGGACGGCTGTCGAGGACCACGAAATTTCGGGTTACTCGGTGCCCAAGGGCTCCGGCGTTTCTTTCGCGCAATGGACGGTGCATCGCGACCGAAGGTGGTACGAGGCGCCGGACGAATTTCGTCCCGAACGGTGGGAGGGCGACCTGCTGAAACGCCTGCCACGTTTCGCGTACTTTCCGTTTGGGGGCGGGCCGCGCCAGTGCATCGGCAACACGTTCGCGCTGATGGAAACAGCGCTGATTCTCGCGACTATCGCCCAGCAGTTCCGGTTCCGCCTGGTTGAGGGGTATCCCGTGGTGCCCCTCGCGTCGATCACGCTGCGACCTCGGCATGGAATTCGCGCTGTACTGGAATTGCGTACTTCTAAAAGCCGCGTCGCGGTTGGCGAAAATGAAAGACTAGCTCTGTGAGGGTAGGAACCTCTATGTTTTTTCGCAACAGTGAAAAATACGGGACTTAAAGGGTGATTATGAGAACTGTGTAGTCTATGCATGTCATGGAATACGGAAGAGTTGCCAGACATGCTGCGAAAGAAGCCGCCAAGGGTGCTGCCAGCGGGTGCCTGACGCACTTCCTGATTGCAGTTGCCGCTGCAATCCTGCTCGGTAGTGGCGCACATTATTGGGGCTTTGCAGGGCGCACAGTGTTCGTTGTAGTGCTCATCGCGATCCTCCTCGCTTCCGTGCTAATCCCATGGGAACGAGAGAAAAAGCCATGAGACTCGTAGACGTAACCCGCAAATTCCAGACCGAAAACAGCTGCCTTGATTACATCGAACAAATGCGCTGGCCCAATGGGGAGCTAGGCTGCGTCCACTGCGGCGAAGTGGGCCGCATCTCCAAGATTACGCGTGAGGCTGGCAAGAACAAGCGCACGCGAATCTATCAGTGTTGGCCTGCCGTAAGCAATTCAGCGCCACGAGCGGCACGATATTCAACGATACGCACCTGCCCCTCACTAAGTGGTTTATGGCCATTGCGCGCATCTGTGATGGCTGAGAAAGGCCTGTCTGCATAAGTCCGAAGTTGCAAGAGAAAAGAAACCCGAACGGGTGCGCTCTCGTTTGTCGGGCGAAGAGCCGATGAGGGCGCACTCTGAAGAGGGAACAAACCCGGGAGGTGCGCGCCGGCTCGCGTCTAAGGCGTTCCGGCAACCGTCTCGCCGCGCTAAGGGTGATCCACCGCCGGGAGCCCTCATGAAACTGCTGAGATGCCTGCCCCTGCTGATCCACGCGGGTGCCTGCACCCCTGCCTTAAGCCGAAGCCAACCGGCCCATTCAGGGTAATCGGTCCAACGCTAGAGATTTGCACTCAGACACTGTTGGCGCGTCGATGAGTACCCGCGATCGGAAAGAGTTCAAACCCGTCTCCTAGAAAGAAGAAGGGCGCCCCGGCTTCGCAGGGCGCCCTTCGGAGATTTCCGCCCAGGTTCATGGACGAAAGGGTTGATTAGGTTTAGAAGAAGAACTTCAGCGCCAGTTGCATGGTGCGCGAATTGCTCAAGAACTGAGTTTGCGGACTGTTAAAGTTAGCAGTTTGCGGCTCCAATACGGTGACCTGAGAGCCAGTGTATCCGACGGGCTTGATGTCGTTTAGAAACCCTCCAACCCATTGCGGGTGGTTGAGGACATTAAAGAACTGCGCCTGGAATTCGACCTTGAATCGTTCCGTGATGGAGAAGCGCTTGAGAGCGGTCAAGTCGATGTTATCGATGGGGGCCAGTTGCAACGTGTTGCGTCCTGAATTGGCCAAAGCTCCAACTTGGGCCTGAATGTACTGCGCATTGGGGTTGGTCGCCACGCCTGCTACGGCCGGCCCGCATGCGCAGTAAGCAACAACCGCACCGCCGCTGTTGGTCAATGCATTCACCGGCGACCCGGTTCCCGGCGTGCCTTTGGGGTTGAAAATCGTGCGGTCTCCCGCGGAGTCGCCATTCTTGTTCGAGTCCACCCCGCTCTGTGCGTCCACCCACTGGCCCGATTGGTACGTGTAGATTGGGGCGAATTCCCAGTTTCCGAGGGTGTTCTTCACAAACGCATTGCCGTGCTTAAAGTAAGGCACATCGTAGATCACCTCGAGGGTCATGCGGTGCCGGTGGTCGAGGATCGAGTTGGCATAGTCGTCGCGCAGGTTCAAGCCATTTTGCGCGCGGCGCGGCGACAGCACGGTGCTAAACACCTCTGCGGTGGCGTCGTCAATCAGATGGCTGTAGGTGTAGGCGGCCACAAATTGCAGTCCATTGCTGATGCGCTTGTTCAGCTGTGTGGCCAGGCCGTGATACGTCGAAGAGGATTCAGGCTGATACGACGTGATCGTGCTCTTGCCGAACCCCGCCGCGAGGTACGCCGGCACGATCTCGCCATTACCACTACAAGGAGCAGTACAAGGAGTGGCCGCAGCGTTGATCTGGGCTAGAGTTGTGGGCAGAGCATCGAGCGCCGCCTGCGATGGCGCTGCGGTGTAGGTCGGCAAGAAAAACGAGGACGTCACCACCGGCTGTTTGTTCAGCTGAATCTGTGCCGGCAGGTGGATACCGCGCGTCCCGACGTAGCGAACCTCCAGCGTATAGTCCTTGGCGAAGGTATGCTGCACGCCGAGTGTCCAGTCGATGGATTTCGGATCCTTTATGTTCCCGGGCAAAAACGCCGACGTGGCGGCCCGTTGAGCGGCAACCGTGGGGAAGGTCCTAAGACCGCCAGGGCCGGGAAGAATACCACCGCTTCCCAGGAAAGGTGTGGCGCAATTGTAATTCCCAACCGGGGCGCAATCAATGGTGGAACTGAGCTCCGGAGGCAAGGACAGCAAGCCGAGGTTGTCGAACAAAACGTCATAGGCCTCGCCGACCCCGCCGCGGATGGAGGTCCGGCCGCTGGTTCCCGGAGAATAAGCGAAACCAATGCGCGGTCCCCAGTTGTTCGTCGCCGGCTGCGGCGCTACGAAGTTGATAAGCCCGGGCACACTGGCCGCGGAGTTTAGGGCCTGCGACCTGGTGGTAAAAGGAGTGGTCGTGTATTCATAGCGCAAGCCAAGATTGATGGTGAGGTTTTGACGGATGCGCCAGTTGTCGTTGACAAACCCATAGAGGGCCACCTGATCTCCATAGAAGACCGGATTGCCGTTGCTGCGTTCTGCGAGAAAGTCCGGGGCCGCATCCTGAAAGAAAAGCAGTGACTTCGTGTATTCAAAGTCGCCGCGCGAGCGTTGCGTAAAGGATTCCGGCGCGATAAGTTTGCGTCCTTCAAAACCAAACTTGAGAGTGTGCGCGCCCTTCGTCCAGGTCATTGCTTCGGCCCCCGAGTACGTGTTCTGGATGGTGCCCTGGGGTGCGTTAGGATTAGGACCGAGCTGCAAGCTATTGAGGTCTTTGAATACAAGGTTCGGGAAGCTGTCCAGTCCCGGGAACGCGAAATTACCGGCGGTAATCGTCTGGGCGAAACGGTTGAAGCCCAACCGCAATTCATTCGTCAGATTCGCTCTAAAGGTGTGGTACTCGTTGATCGCCACCAGATGAAACTTGTTGGGCAACGGTGTGTAAAACACCGGAAGGTTGGCTGCCGTACTGATACCCGAAACATTGTTATAGAGGTAACGGCCACGAATCTGGTCTTTCGAGGAAAGGTCGTAGTCCATGCTGGTGGTGAGATACTTGTAATTCGTGTAGCTCGGCGGGATCACCTGAAGCCCAAGCGTGGGAATCGTGGTATTGTTAACCCACGCCATGGCCTTGCAGCTCGCGCCCGTTATTGTTCCTGGCTGAACGTATTTCTCGAATTGAGCGACATTCGTGGCTGAAAGTCCGGGTGTGGCATTGATGGTGGCGAATCCCGCAGCTGTTGGCGCACATACGACGCCTGATACGCCGACCTGCCCGAGCGCGTCATATTCATAATTGCCGAAAAAGAAGAGTTTGTTCTTGAAGATGGGGCCACCGACCTGGCCGCCCATGCGGTTGAAGTCATAGCGCGGCGGTGAATTGAAGCCGTTGATCTTTTGTAGACTGTCGAGGGCATTGTAGTTGCGGTTGTCGTTATAGAGGTAGACCAGGCCATGGTAGGAATTGGTTCCGCTCCTGACCACCGTGTTGAATTGGCCGCCCGAAGAGTGGCCGAATTCCGGCGAAAACTGATTTTGCAGCATGGAGAATTCCGCCACCGCATCATTGGGAACAAATACGAGCGGGCCGGTTACGCTCTTGTTGTTGTTGTCAACCCCTTCGATCGTGAAGTTGTTATTGCGAGGACGCTGGCCGCCCACCGATGGTCCCGTGCCGACGCCCACGCCACCGCTAGTCCCCACGCCGGAACCCAACAGCGAAAGGTTCAAAACCCCGCTGCCGCTGCTAGCCGAAGGCAAATCCGCGAGTTGCTGGTCTTCAAACGTGCTCGACACCTGCGCGGTCGTGGTATCCAGCGTCGACGTCAGCCCGGAAACCTCGACGGTGGCAATCGCGCCCTTGATCTCCAGCGTAAACGGAAGGGTGCTGGTCTTATTCAGTTCGACCTTGAATCCGGTGACGGTCGTCGTGGCAAAATTCGGCGTTGATGCCGAAATGTTATACGCACCGACAGGCAAATTGCTGATGCGATATTCGCCGGAATCATTCGTTTTGGTCGAATACCTGACACCGGTCTCCACACCGACGGCTTCGACCGCCGCGTTCGGAACCACGGAGCCTGTCTTGTCGAAGACTGTTCCAACCAAGTCTCCGCTGATAACCTGTGCGCTCGTCTCGCTAACCATAGCGAGCCCCAATACCAGAACCACGCCGCATAGGACTGCCAAATATCCACGAAAAGTCTTATTCACTGAGGCCTCCTGAAGTCTACAGATATTCCGGGTGATAACGATAACCCCGCATAGGTGTGCAGCAACCGATGTGTTTATTACTTCAGCATGCTGAATTCCAAATCCGCAGGCCATTGCCGTTAAAAAGTGCGCCGTTAAGTATATCTTTATCTATGGCTTACATCTTCTAAAGAGTTACCTTTAGAATTAGTTTATTCTTATATCTACTGCGAAGCGTAGATGATCCGCAATTCAGAATTAAGCCAGTTGTTCTTGATTCCTGGACCTGCAAAAGCTGCGCATGGAGCGCAGCCAGCCCTTAAGAGATAAGAGCCGGTTAATGAAGATTATAGGCGGTAGCTTTAACCTTTAGCGATCTGTTTTCTGTTTCTTTAGGTGAGAGGAGCGAGAGAGATAACAGCGGAGCGATAGCCTTAGACAGACTCGTAGGCGATGCTCCAGAAGTATAGGACGGTAAACTCAGGGCGCTGGTGAGCATCAGCGGGACCAGGCCCTCTGTGGAGGAACGCGATGACCACAGCACCCGCCGCGCAGGCCATGATGGCGTTGTACATGGTTTTGTGCGGATGCCAGAGCCCTGGTGCGATGAAAATCACTGCGACGAGAGCGCTGCCGCCCAGAGAAGATCTTCGGTGCCGACTCTGACGAGTGGGGTTTGAAGCCAGGAGCGTCGAGAGCGTCGAGATGGCCCAAGACTTTTTGCAGGTTTCAGGTTAGAGAGAGAGTTAAGCGAAATATTTGTAGAAGCAAACGCTACTCCTTGAATTTTTTGCTGGGAGTGGCCTGCTTTTGGTTTTCGAGTTCGAGGATGTCGGCGCGGGTATCGTAGGAGCCCAGGAGCCAGCGGGCGAAGAAATCGCCGCGGGCCATGTCGACATAACTGACCATGGGCATATAGGAATGGCGCATGCCGGGGTAGACTTGGATTTCGAAGCGCTTGTCGGCTTTGATGAGGGCGTTGGCGACGCGCATGGTGTTGACCATGCTCACGTTGTTGTCCATGTCGCCGGTGGTGAGCATGAGGTGGCCTTTTAGATTTCTGGCGAGCTCGGAATTTTTGTCGATTTCGTAGATAAATTTTTCGGTGCCGTCTTTTTGGGTTTCTTCGCGGACGCCGTGATATTTTTCGCTCCAGTCGCGATTGTAGACGTTGTTGTCGTGGTTGCCGGATTCGGACCAGCCGGCTTTGTAGAAATCGGGATATTGCATCAGGGCTGCGGCGGTCATGAAGCCGCCGCCGGAGTGGCCCCACATGCCCACGCGGCTTAGATCGATGTAGGGGTGCATGGCGGCCAGGCGTTCGGCGGCGACTTTTTTGTCGGCTAAGCCGTAGTCGCGGAGATTGCCGTACCCGTAGCTGTCATACCATTTATTGCGCTGCGGGCTTCCGCCGCGTGCGCCTACTTCGATGACAATGAAACCTAATTGAGCGAGGGGAACGTTGGGACTTTTTGGCGAGAAGGTTTTGTTTACCTCCTCGGTTTGCGGGCCGGGGTACACAAACTCGATTAGCGGATACTTGCGGGTGGGATCGAAATCGAAGGGCTTGTGCATGACGCCGTACAGGTCGGTGATGCCGTCTTCCGCTTTGACTTTGAAGACTTCGGGAAACTTGAAACCGGCGTCGAGCAGTTGGGAGACGTCCGAGACTTCCAGGTCGAGAAGCTGCGCGCCTTGCGCTTCGATGAGGACGGATTTGGGAGCGGTGTCGACGCGGGAATAGGTGTCTGCGAAATATTTGCCGGAGTCCGGAGCGCTGAAGGCGTGGGAGAAATTGCCGGGAGTTAGAAGCTGGACGCCGGTGCCGTCGAGACCGATGCGATAGAGATGGGTGTAATAGGGATCTTCGGCGTGTTCGCGACCGTTGGCGGTGAAATAGAGGGTGCGCGATTTTTCGTCGAGCGAAACGATTTGATCGGTGACGTACTCGCCGGAAGTGATTTGATTCTTCAGTTTGCCGGCGCCGTCGAAGAGGTAATAGTGGCCCCAGCCATCGCGCTCGGACCACCAGATCAATTCCTGGCCGTTGCCGGTGAGACGCAGCGGCTTCAGGCTGAGCCAGACGTTGGAACGTTCTTCGATAAGCGTTTTTGAGGCGCCGGTTGCGGTGTCGGCGAGGCACACGTCGATTTTGCGAAAATCGCGGTTGCTGCTGGTGAAGTACAGCTTGTCGGAAGAGTCAGAGAGCCACCGCGGGCTGACGCGCGTGACCGGCATTGGCGCGCTCTCCTGCATGCCTTCCTGCTCTTGTCGGAGTTCTTCGCGATCGCGCTCGACGAGCGGAGCGTCGGAGATGCGGAGTTGCTGTTCGGGGAAATTCTTGGCTTCGACAACGACGATTTGTTTTGTGGCGACGTCGAAAATTTCGAGTTGAGAGCCGGGCATAATGTCTTCGCCGGGAAGCGGGTAGGGGTAGGCTTCGAGGGTGGGGCGGGGATTCGCGAGAGAGTGGATGACCCAGAAGTCGGGGACTTTGCGATTATCTTCGCGCATGACGGCAAACTTTTTTGAGTCCTTTGCCCAGTGGACGGTGATGGCCGGGGCGCGGATGCCGGTTTTGTTGGTGTCCCCCTTGTCTTCTTTTTTGAGCTCGTCTTCCTGTTCGGGGAGGATGCGACGCGCGTAGCCGAACTTTTCGACGCCGTCAGTGGTGAGTTGGGTCTCGACGGCTGTTGTGTCGCCGGCTTTTTTCAGAACTTTGGCGTAGTTGTCGGCGTCCATCATGTACAGGTTTTGCCCCCGGGCGAAGACCACGGTTTTTTCGTCGGGAGAAACGGCGGCCCACATGGGTTTTTTGCGCATGGGCTCGACATTGTCGAGGCGGGTGACTTTGCCGGTGGCCAGTTCGTATTCGAACGAGAGGACGCGCGGTTCTTCGGGAGGTTCCGGAGGCTGCCCGGAGCGAAGGGCGCGCTGGCCTTGTTGCTCGATTTGCTTGTTTTCTCTCTGCTTGTCATCGTTCTGCTTGATTTCGCTTTCGTTGCCTTGCTGGCTGCCGTCGTCCTGGGCTTTTTTTTCGGGTTCATTGGGGACCACGCCGTCTTTGCGGATTTCCACTTCAAAGCGCATGCGCGTGTCTTTGTCGACGAGCTTCTGGCGTTTGATGGGTAGGTGTTGCGCGTCGTAGGGGAAATTGGTGAGCGAAGAAAGAGCGGCGGCGATTTTGGCGTTGTCCCAGAGGGGGGACTTGGATTTTTTGACCGGGTCAACGATGTAATACTTCGTGCCATCGGTGGTGCGGTAGCTGTACCAGAATCTGTCGGAGAGCGTGAACCAGTGGGGAGTGACGGAGAGGTCGAAGACGAGTTTGTTCATGCTGTCGGGCAGGAAGCGGGCTTCGAGAGCGTAATTCGGGTCGGAGAAGACCTGGGCTGGGGCACCCGAGGACGCTACGGCGGCCGGCTCCAGGTGTGCCGAGTGGTTGGGAGTCTGCGCGGCGAGGCTGGCGACGAAGATCCCTGAAACCATCAGCAAAGTCGTCGAGCCCCAGGGGCGTCGACGGGGAAGCCCTGTCGACAAAGATCTCCGCACATTCGCCGATTCCATGGCTAGGCTTCCTCCGCTTTGGTTTGCTGATTCGTGCTCAGGCTATCCACCCACAGGCGGCGCATTATAGACCAATCGGCAGACATTCCGCATTTGGACATGTGGACGCTGGCGGGTGAGGGACGGGCGCTTTTTTTGTAAAAATGTGCCGAGACGTATGGGAGCAGGACGCGCCCGCCTAGGGCGGGGGCACAATTTGGCGTGTGGGAGACTTGGGGAGCGTTTGGATTCTAATTCAGGGCGCGCTTAAGCCGCTTGGTGGTCTTCTCCAATTGGCGCTTGAGGGCTCCGACTTGCTTGGAGATCGCCAGAAGTTCTTCCTTGGCAAGCGCTCCGGCTTCCACAACTTTATGCGCTTTGCGATCCGCTTTGCCAAATGCACCACCGATACTTGCCGCTACTTGTGTGAGCTTGCTCTTCCTGGCCATCCGCGTCCTCCTTTGGGCTAGACAGCCATCGTATACCAAGATGTGTTCCGGAGTTAATCAAGAAACAAAAACAAACTAGCGAAGGGCCACTCACGTCAGAGTTTATTGGCCAGAGCTTGGAGCAAGGACAAGCTATTTGCTTGCTGCGCCAACGGAGAGCGGACCGAGTTCGGCGCGGGTTTGCATGACGCGAAGGATGGAATCGCGCGAGACCATGCCGATGATTTGGGCGGCGCCGTCGTCGGAGCCGGAGACAATGGGTATTTGGTTGATATCGGCGGTGAGCAGGCGTTCGAGGAGGCCGAGCAGAGGTTCGTCTGGCGTGGCCCAGAGGATGCGCTCGCGGGGAATCATTACGGCCTGGACGGAGTTGTGGGCCCATTCGCCGCGCGGGACGGAGTTGAGCGTGTGGACGTTCATCATGCCGACAAGGCGATCATCGGTGATGACCAGGTGACAGCGGCGGCCGGTGCGCAGGACCTCGGCTCCGTAGTCTTCCAGGGAGATGGCGCGGCCAACCGTGGGGACTTCGTGGCTCATCACGTCGGCGGCGCGTAGGCCGGTCAGAGTTTCGCGGATGGCGGCTTGGGCCATGCTTTCCTGCGCGGCGTTCAAGAGGAAAAAGCCGATGAAAATGCTCCAGAGACCGGGCACCACGACGCCCTTGAAAACTCCGAACCCGCCGAGAAGGATCATCGCGTAGGCAATCAGGCGGCCGCTAGTGCCTGCAACTCGCGTGGCTTTGGAAAAATTTTTGCTTGCGCCCCAGATGATGGCTCGGAAGATTCTGCCGCCATCGAGCGGAAAACCGGGCAGAAGATTGAAAAGCGCAAGCAGCAGATTCGTTTTCCAGAGCCAGTCAGAAAGCACCGCCACAGCCCCGTTTGACGGAAAAAAAACAAACAAGCCCAAGAAGAATCCGGCCAGGAAGCCGCTGGCCAACGGTCCGGCGATGGCGATGTTGAATTCCTGGATGGCTTTGGAGGGATCGCGCTCGATGCTGGCGACTCCGCCGAAGATGAACAGGGTGATGGAGAGAACGCGGATTTTGTAGTGCTGCGCGACCACGCTATGGGCCAGTTCGTGGAACAGGAGACAAGCGAAGAACAGCAGGCTTGTGAGAATACCTACGCTCCATTGTTTAGCAGGGGGCCAGCCGGGTTGCTGCGCGAATTGCTCTTTGAGAAGGTAGGTGTTCGCGGCAAAAATGATGATCCACGTGGAATGCAGATAGATAGGTATACCAAGGATTTTGCCGATCCGCATTCCTGGGCTTGGCGCCATGTCGAGTGGTATTTGGAGGCGGGATGCTTGGCTGCGGAAATCGGCGAAGCAGGGCTCGCGTACCTATTCCTTTCTGGCTTTGCTCCGGCGTGCTGCCGGGTCGTCTTCCTTGACACTACTACAATAGCTCTGATTGCCCGCGCGGCCAAACGCGGGGCGCGAGTGCGCGTCTGGCTGGCCACGGCGTGTTTCCCGCCACACAGCGCTACCTTCCTGCCCGAAAGGTAAGTCCCTTATTTTCAGCATATTTGCGGTGGCGTTGGGCGTGCCATTGCTTATGTCCGAGGACATCAGGAGACCGGGAGGCCCACCATGATCGCCATCGTCAACTTCCTAACGCTTGTGTTTACAACGCTTTTTGCCGCGGCGGCCGCCGTGGCGTTCGACTGGTTGCTGCTGCGGGGGATGTTCGTCTTGATGCGGCCAGCGACGGCCGGGCGCCTGAATGCTCCGACGCACCTGGTGCGCGGGTCGGCGCAATTGGCGCGGGCCTATGGGCCCGAGCGTTGAACGCAGCGACCAGTAGGAGCGGGCGGGGCCAGCCCCGCCGCGAGAAATCTCGCGAGTCGGCGCAGTTGGCGTTCTTTCCAGAACGAGTGTAGCCCGAGATTCAGCGGGCAGGATTCCCGGCCCCACGTTAGTGGCGGAGTTGACGGTCACCCGTCTGCCGCAACGCCCGGGAGTGAGAGGGAAGGGAGCAACACCATGCTGGCTTTGAAGTACTTGCTGATGATTCTCGGCGTTGGACTGTTCGGAAGCGCCGGGGCTTTGGTGGTCTACGACGTATATCTTTCGGAGCAACTGCGGCGGCTGCTGGCGCGCCATAAGACCAGCGACTTGGACGCAGAAACAGGAATAAAGGCACAACGCCCTTTCGGACCCGTCCGCTGGTGGTTGGCCCAGCGGCTGGCGATCTCGGGCGTGCTACCCATCTTGCTGGCGCTGAGCATCGTAGTGATTCCGGACGGCTCCGCCGGGGTACGCGTCAGCCAGATTTGGGGCGCGCGGCGCGGCACGCTGTATCCGGGGGTGCATTTCGTCACGCCGCTCGTCGATAGCGTGGCGCTGTATGACACGCGGGAGCAGGTGTACTCGACGGCGGCGAGTGCGTCGGCGAAATCGGAGAACGAAGTGTTGGTCGTTCAGGCGCGAGAGGGGTTGAACATCGGTTTAGCCGTTTCCGTGAGGTACCGCCTGGACCCGCGGCGGCTGGAGACCATTCATGCGAATTTGCCGCAGCCTGTTGGGGAAGAGGTGGTAGCTCCGGTAGTCTCGACGATCTACCGGCAGCTTGCGCCGAACTACATCACGCAAGAGATTTTTGCGACCAAACGCGAGGAGTTGCGCGCGAAGGCTGCCGTGGCCATAACCACCCGGCTGGAGAGCGACGGAATACTCGTGCGCGAAGTGTTATTGCGTGACTTGCAGCTTCCGGCGGAATACGCGAAGGGACTTGAAGGATTGCTCTTGAAGGAACAGGAGAACGAGCGGTTGGGAACCGAGCAGGAGATTAAGTTGAAAGAAGTGCGCATCGCTGAGCTGGAGGCGGAGGCGCAAAAGGCCCGCGACGTGAAACAGGCCGAGGGCCAGGCGGCGGTCCGCGTCCTCGGGGCTAAAGCGGAAGCTGATGCGATGCAGTATACCTTGCCGCTGAAGCAGAAGCAGATCGAGCAGACCAAGCTGGAGGCTGAAGCGCGGAAGGAATCGACGTTAGCAAACGCGGAAGCAGCGGCGCAGGCAAAAATCATTGACAGCAAGGCGGAAGTCGAGCGGCAGAAGAATTTGTCGGAAGCGGAAGCCAACCGAATCCGCGTGACGGCCGCGGCCGATGCTGAGCGGATGAGATTCGAAGCTGGCGTGTTGAAGCAGAATCCGATGCTGATTCAGAAAATTATTGCCGAGCGGCTTTCCGACAAACTGCAAATCATGATGGTGCCGATGGATGGGAAGAACTTTTTTGCAAATGACGTCATGCATTCGGCGTTTTCGGGCGTGACGAGTGGGAACGGGAATGCGGCGGCGGAGGACTCGGCGGATTCGGATGGTGCGGCGCCGGCCGTCAGTGCCCAAAAGCGTTTGCCGAAGAGGCCGTAACCGAGCATTGCGAAAGGTGCGAGATGGATGGCACCAAGAGATTGCACAGGCGGAAGTCTGTGCTCCTGGTTCCGCTAGCCACTACCCCCTGTGGGTGGCTCGGGACGCGTTGCTGGAAAGGAGGAAAGATCATGAGCATCGAGGCAAGCACCGCCGCGCTTGACCCATTTTGCCAGGAGATTATTCCTCCACCAGAGATGCGCATCGGGCCACTCGGCTAGCGGTGGTTCATTCGAAGATGAGAACGGCCGGCGGGCCGCCGGCCGTTCTCGCCTGCGTTTTCCCGGTGATTGTGGGGACCCGGAGATGAAATTCGCGCGGTTATTTCGAACCGGGGAATTTCGGCCTGGGAGGAAGTCCCCTGTAGTCTTTCAGCGCTTCTTTGGCTAGCTCGATAGCCTTCTCGAGTTGCGGGTCGTGTCCTTCGACGACTAGATCAGGGCGCTGGGGCACAACATAGTCTGGATCCACGCCATGATTCTCGACCACCCATCCGCCACCGTCGGCCCAGGAATAGAATCCGGCGGAAGGCGCAGTAACGAAACCGCCGTCCCGCAGCGGAGCGCCGCGATTGATGCCGACAAGTCCGCCCCAGGTTCGTGTGCCCACGATGGGACCGATTTTTTCGAACCGGAAGAGCCACGGGAACAGATCGCCGCCGGAGCCGGAGAGTTCGTTGACGAGCATGACTTTGGGTCCGTAGATGCCGACCGGAGGATAGGGAATGTCCTTGCCATCGCGAACGGAGATTACCGCCAGGAGTGATCGCTTGAGTTTTTCGGTGTAGAAATCGGGAATCTGACCGCCGGCATTGAAGCGTTCGTCGACGATCATGCCGTCTTTGTCGAGCTGTCCGCTGAGCTCCTTGTCAAAGGCGATGATGCCGGGAATGCTGGTGTCCGGGACATGCATGTAACCAATGCGGCCGCCGGTCGCTTCCGCGACTTTCTGGCGGTTGGCCTCAACCCAATCGAGATAGCGCAGGCTGATTTCGCTGCCGATGGGTTTTACCGTGATTTCCCACGCACCGTCCGCGCTGGGTTTGCTGTTGATTTTCAGAGTGACGAGTTTTCCGGCCAGGTCCTGGAAGTAGGCATAGACGTCCTCGGATGCGCGAGTTTCCTGGCCGTTTACGGAGATCAGAAAGTCGCCGGCTTTCACTCTTAGGCCCGGATCGGTTAGCGGCGAGCGGGTGTCATCGTTCCAGTTTTCGCCGGGATAAATTTTCGCGATGCGATAGAAGCCGCCGTCGGGCACGAGATCGGCGCCCAGCATACCGACGCTGACGTGAGGTTTTTTCGGCTGATCGCCGCCGCCGACATAAGTGTGCGAGGTGCTGAGTTCGGCGATGAGTTCGCCGATGAGATAATTGAGATCGCTGCGATGGGCCACCCAGGGGAGAAGCGCTTCGTAACGAGCGCCGATTTTGTTCCAGTCATGGCCGGTCATGTTGGGATCCCAGTAGAAATCGCGTTCGAGGCGCCAGGCTTCGTGGTAAATCTGGCGCCATTCTTCGCGCGGATCGATCTGGACTTCGAGTCCGCTGAGATCCAGTTTGCCGGCGCCGACTTTGGCTTTGCCAGGAGCGGCATCGGTGATACCGAGAACGGGTCCGGCCTTGTAAAAAACCTTTGTGCCGTCCTTATTGAGGTCGTAGCTTTCGATGCCCTCGAGAAGAACCTTGTCTTCGCGTTTGGTGATGTCGTAGACGTGCAGCACGTTCTTTGGATCTTGATCCTGTGTGCCGAATTGGCGGGCTTCTTGAGGTGTCGAGAGATAAAAGAACTTGTCCTTGCGGGCTGCGAGGCCGCTCAGAATGCTGGCCCCGATGGGGACGGGGGCGATGCGCTTGCCAATGCCATCGAGATCGATCTCGATGGGTTTGACGGCTTCCGGCTTTTTCTCTTCTTTTTGTTCGTCGGGCTTTTGACCGTCTGATTTAGCGGCGTCCGCCTTCTGGTCGTCTTTCTTCTTGTCTTTGTTTTCTTCGTCGCTTTCGGGTTTGAACGGGGAGGGCTCGTCCGCTTTGAGAGTGACAGCGAAAACGCCGTCGGTGGAATAGTAGTTGTAGCGCTGATCGAGCTGGCCGATGCTGGGGTAGAAATAGCGCGTGGAGATGAAATAGAGAAACTTGCCGTTGTCGTCGAAACTGGGGGTGTTGTCGTTGTAGAAGCCCGTGGAGACTTCCGTAGTTTTCTTGGAAGTGAGTGAGTAAAGGAAAACGTCGTTGGCGCCGCGGCGATGAGGTTTGGAATAGGCGAGCCAGAGGCTGTCGGGTGACCAACAAGCGTCCGAGATCAGGCCGTAATCGGAGGTATCCACGAGCACGGGTTTCCTGTCGTCGAGACTCAAGTACCAGAGTTGGTTGGATTTGTCCCAGTAGAGGAGTTTTTTGCTGTCGGGGGACCACAGCGGGCCGAAGCGATAGATTTTGCCGTCGGAGGTGATGCGCGTTTCGTCGCCGCCCATTTGCGGGCGCGTGTAGATTTCGTACTCGCCGGTTTTATCGGAGAGATAGGCGATGGACTTGCCGTCAGGCGACCACGCGGGATTCAACTCGTGGATGCTGGAATGTTCTGTCGTCAGCGTGCGGATGCTGCCATGCTCGGCGGGCACGGTGAAGATATTGCCGCGGGCTTCCACCACCGCGCGTGCGCCAGAAGGAGAGATCGCGGCGCTACCGATGCCTTGGGCGACGCTCTTAAAATCCGTGCGAGCTTCGAGGTCTTCCGCGCGGACCACGATGGAAAGATCACGCGTCTTGCCGCTGTTGAGATTGTATTCATAGAGCAAGCCGCCGTTTTCGAAAACGATGGCGTCCGGGCCGAGGCTGGGCCATTTGATGTCGAACTCTTGATAGTCGGTGAGCTTTCTGGTTTGTTTGGAAGCCAGGTCGTAGCTGTACAGGTTCATGACGCCGTCGCGGTCGCTGATGAAATAGATGGAGTTGCCGTGCCACATCGGGAACATATCCATGCCGGCGGTCTTCGGCAGCTCTTCGTAAGTGTTCTTTTTCAGGTCGTAGATGGAGATGGGCAGGCTCCAGCCGCCGCGGTAGCGCTTCCAGGTGCGGAATTCCTGCGAGGTTTCAAGGTATGCGATTTTGGTGCCGTCGGGGGAGAACGAGGTGAGGTCGCCGCGGGGAACGGGCAGCGGATGGGCGGTGCCACCTTGTGGCGAAACGAGGTACAGGCGCGTGGCGCGACCCAAGGATGTGCTCGAGCGGTCGGAACGGAACAGGACACTCTTGCCGTCGGGCGTCCAGCCGAGCACGATGTCGTTCGAAGGGTGGAACGTGAGGCGCTTGGGCTCGCCGCCTTCGGCGGAGATGACATAGACGTCAGGATTGCCGTCGTACTCGCCGGTGAAGGCGATCCATTTGCCGTCAGGCGAGAATTTCGGGTAAAGCTCGTCGCCGACGTGCGACGTGAGCCGACGCGCGGCGCCACCATCGCGGGAGGCGATCCACAGGTCACCGGCGTAGGCGAAGACCACCTTGTCCTTCGAGATGTCCGCGAATCTTAGAAGGCGGGTGGGGCCCGCGGGCGCTTGCTCCGCGGCGCCGGCGGATGGCCCATGAGCGGACAGTTCCGACACAGCCGTAAGAGCGGCGATCGCGGCGACCGCTAGCCGAAGCAGCGCGTTATGAGCTGTAACGATCCGATTCATTCTTGTCATCCTTGTCGACACAAATTTGCCAGTGTAGCTGACCACCTACATGGACGTGCGCCGCTGCGAATTGTTTCGCTGCGGGCGAGTATTTCCACCGATGGCGGCCTGCTTTGCCGGGAACTGTTTCGATAGACACCGCAAATCTCGCCGGCAGCACTGCGAACCTCGGCATCGAGGCGTGTTATCATCATCCTTCAAGCCAGTGTCCGCCAAGCAAAATCTGTCCTTGCCGCGCCCGCGCGACCTCAGCGTTTTCTGCCAACTCATGGGTTTGGCTCTGCTGTTTTTCCCGCCGCGCATGTGCGCTGAATCACTTGAGGATGCAGCGCATGAGCTGGCGATGAAAGTGTGCGTGGCAGCCCACAAACAACCGGTCAAGGTTGTCTGGCGGGAAGCCCCGCAATCCTCCGGCTATTTGTCTGATCGGCCGAAAAAGGTATTTCTTGACCAGATTTCCGCTTGCGGGATGGAGGCCGCGGAAAACTCGGACACTCCGATTCTAACGATCACTATCGAGGTCACTCCGTCCAAAGTTCTGTTGATTGCCAGTTCCACGCAGGCGCTGAGCCCGCAGATTTACGTGATCGAGGTTCCGCGGGCTTCCTTGTTTGTCGCAAAAGAAACGGCGCCAGCGCCCCAGCTCAAGCGGGAACTTTTATGGCAACAGGAAAAGCCAATTCACAGCGCCTTAGAGTGGCGGGACCCAACCGCCGAGGAGCGCTTTCTTTTCTTGTTGGGCGAAAACCTGTTTATGCGTTTTGGCTTTGAAAACGGCGTTTGGAAATGGATGGATTCCGCGCAATTTCTGCCGGTCGGGCGTCGTCTCAGGGCCGGAGAAGCGAGCCTCTTCTACAGTCCTGCGAAAGGGCGTGTCGAACTAGTCCTCAACAAAAAAGTTTGCGATCTCGATCTGACCCAACCCTTTAGCTATACCTGCACGGGTACGGAGGTCCTGGACAGGTCCACGAAGCTATCGTCCACCTGTGACGAATCCCCCCGATATCTCGTGACCGGCAAAGGCGACTATACACAGACAGATCGAATCACTCTGGCAAGTGCCGCAGCTTCGGCCGATGAACCCTTGCAAGGTTCGCTGGACGTGCCTGGGCCGGTGCTGGACATCAGCGTGGCAGAAAATGCCAAAGCCGCAGCCGCGGTGGTGAAGAATCTTTCCACGGGGAATTATGAGGTTTATCGAATCACGGCTGTTTGCAGCAACTAGTTTGTTGTGGCTCGCTGCGCAAATTCTTCTGGGTTCGCCGGCAACTGCCGCGAGGCATCCGAGATATGGCGGGACGCTGCGCGTGGAAGTGCATGCTCTACGCGTCTCGCTGGACCCGCGCGAGTGGCAAGCGGGTTCGCTCGAATCCGCAACGAATCAGAAGATGGCGGAGCTGGTGTTCGAACGGCTGGTGGCGCTAGATAATTACGGGCGGTTTCAGCCGGCGCTCGCGACCGAGTGGTCGCACGATGGTTCGACCAAACGCTGGCGGTTTTTGATCCGCGCGGGCGTCAAGTTTCCTGACGGTACGGCGCTCGGTGCGGAGGATGTCGTTGCGGCGCTCCAGCCGCTGCTTCCGGCGACAGAGCAAATCTCCGCGTCCGGCAATGCCATTGTGATTCAGTCAAGCGTGCCGGAGCCTGACTTGTTGGAGCAGCTTGCTTCGGGGCGCTACTTTGTTTATCGAGCGCTGGCAAGCGGTGTGCTCGTCGGGACAGGGCCTTTTGTGCTGGGCGAAGTCCCCATGGGCGGCGGACAGGGCGCGGAGCAGAATCCCGGGTCGTCACGGTCCCAGGCTTCGGGCGCGGCAACCTCGCCGGGCGGAGGCGTACATCTTTACTTTCGAGCAAACCAGGAGGCCTGGTCCGGCCGGCCGTTTCTCGACGGGATTGACGTCACCCTCGGTGTCCCGCCCCTGCGTGCCATGTTCGATGTGCAACTCGGAAAGGCGGATTTGATCGAACTCGTGCCTGAACTCGTGCCCCGTGCAAGGCAAGCCAATCTGCGGGTGTGGTCCTCGGAACCGCTCACGATGTACGGCTTGCGATTTGACGATACTCAGGTCGCGGCGTCGGATGTTCGTCTGCGGGAAGCATTTTCGCTTTCGCTCGACCGCGGCACCATGGCCAGCGTGTTGCTGCAGAAGCAAGCCGAACCTGCAGCAGCCCTTTTGCCGCAGTGGCTCTCGGGATATGCTTTCCTGTTCGGCGTGGACACCAACCTAGAACGCGCAAAGGAATTGCGGCGCGCGCTTCCTGCGAATGAAGCTGCGGGAGCGGCTCTACTGCGGTTGCGCGTTGATCCGGCGGGTGATCTAGCCAAGCTCCTCGGAGAGCGCGTAGCGGTGAATGCGCGCCAGGCGGCGATCCGGGTCGAAGTCATCGCCAGACCCGTCCCGCGTGCTGGCGCAGCGACCTCGGCTCCAGCTGATCCTCCGGCGGGGGTTCACCTTTTCGCGTGGCACTATTCATCTCTTTCCCCGCGCGCCGAACTCGATTCTCTGTTTGCGGCATATAATCTGACGGAGCCTTCCGCGGTGAATGCTGCGAGCACGGATCACGAGCAGCTTTACGCCCGCGAGCGCCGAGTTCTGGAAGACCGGCGGGTGCTGCCGCTTATCGTGGAAGCGGAATCCGTCGGGCTTGGCGCCAACGTCCGCGATTGGATGCCGGCGCGCTGGGGCGAATGGCATCTCGACGATGTTTGGCTGGAGGAGCTTCCCGAGACGGCTGTGGCGGACTCTTCGCATACAGGAAATAGCGCGGTAGAAACTCTACCGCGACCGCGGCCCGTTGCGCCGGGAGCAAAGCCATGAGCTTTCGCACAAAACTGTTTCTGGTTTTTCTGATTACCGTGCTGGCTTCGGTCTCGCTGGTAGCCTATGGCGTGACGCACTATACGCAAGCCGCGTTCGAAGAAGCAGACGCACAGCGGACCGAAGCGCTCGTGGCGCAGTTCAACACGGAATATGCGCAGCGAGGCGACGAGATTGTTCGGCAGGTGAAAGACGTCACCGATGCACAGATCACGCTAAATGTAGCGATCGTTTTGGCCAGGCCAGCACCGGACTTCTCTCTCTTCGTGCATGATGCCGCCGGTGCCGCACAGGATCATGGGCTGGATTTTATGGAGTTCGTGAGTTGGGACGGCACCCTGGTCTCTTCCGCACAATACCCAGCGCGTGTCGGCTTTAAAAACGAATGGGTCACCTCCAACAAGAATTGGACGGACTCCGCGCCTTTCTTGAGGAAGGAAGAATTGCCGGACGGAGTGGCCATCTCACTGACGGTAGTCCGTGCGCTTCCTGGCGGAAACAATAAGGACATGTACATCATTGGCGGGCGACGGCTCGACCAGAACTTTCTTGCCTCGCTGGTCCCTCCTGCGGGGACGCGCGTTTTGCTGTACCGCAATCTGGAGCCCAGCTTCGTGGCCTCGGCGCTCACGGACTCGAGCGGACCGTTCGAACAGCCGGACCGGCTGCAGCCGCTGATTGAGCAGATTCAAAAGCAGCCGCAGCCGCTGGTGCGAACCATGAATTGGTCTTCGGATGCTGCCGCGGCCGAATCGTTCCATGCCATTCCGCTGCTGGGTCGCAACAACGAACTTCTTGCCGTGCTTTTGCTCGGTAGTTCACGCAAAGAGCTGGTGCTCTTGACGCGCCACATTTTGCAGATCGCCGCTGTCGTTGCGGGCGTGGCGATTTTGATTGGATTGCTGATCAGTTTGTGGGTTTCGGCACGCATCACGCGGCCGCTCGAGGAGCTGGCCGCGGGCGCTCGTGAGGTCGCTTCCGGTCGATGGGATACCGTGATTGACCTGCGCGGGCGCGATGAAATTGGGCAGCTGGCATCCGCGTTCAATGAAATGACCGAAACGCTGGGGGCGCAGCGCGATCAACTGGTCCAGACGGAACGGGTAGCCGCTTGGCGCGAACTGGCCAGGCGCTTGGCGCATGAGCTTCGCAACCCGCTCTTCCCGCTGCAGATCACGGTTGAAAATCTGCAGAAAGCACGGCAATTGGACCCCAAGCAGTTCCTCGAAGTCTTTAACGAATCCACGGCCACGTTGAAAGCAGAACTCGCGAATCTCAACACCATTGTCGGCCGCTTCAACGATTTTTCAAAGATGCCGGCTCCGGAGTTTGCCCGGGTCAACGTGAATGAAGCGTTGCGCAATGCCGTGCGCCTGTTCGAACCGCAGTTCAACGCTGTGGGCAAGCCGCCAGTCATTCCGGAATATTTTCTGACCGAGCCTGTGCCGGAAATCGACGCGGATGCCGACCTTCTGCACCGCGCGTTTCAAAATCTTGTGTTGAACGCTCTGGACGCCATGCCCGCCGGTGGCACGCTGACCATGCGCACTGCCGAGCACGAAGGTTACGTGCGAATCGAAGTGACAGACACCGGCCAGGGACTCACCCCGGAAGAATGTTCCCGGCTTTTTACGCCGTACTACACGACAAAAGTGCAGGGAACCGGCCTGGGTCTGGCGATTATTCAGTCGGTGGTCAGCGATCATCACGGAACCATTTCCGTTTCGAGCGACGAAGGGCACGGCACAACGTTTCGCATCGAGCTGCCCCAGCGACAATCCGCCCAACCACCGGCTCGGAGGGAGGAAACTCCAGCCGAGAAGAAAAAGCCGCCCCAGAGCTTCACCGTGGCCGCCTCCGACTGAGGCGCCGCCGCAAAGGACATTCATTTGCCACGCAAAGCTCACCTGCTGCTCGTCGATGACGACCCCAACACGCTGGCTTCGCTGGCCAGAGCGTTCCGACTCGCCGGCCATGAAGCGACGGTTTGCGACAACGCCCCGCGCGCTCTAGAGCTTCTGCGCACGGAAACCTTTGACTTGATTCTTTCCGACGTGGTCATGCCCGGCAAGAGCGGCATCGAGCTGCTCGAAGACCTGAAGAATGCCGGCTTGAAGACGCCCATCGTTCTTATCTCAGGTCAGGCCAATGTCGAGATGGCGGTGAAGGCCACCAAGCTGGGCGCGCTGGATTTCTTGGAGAAGCCGCTGTCGACAGAAAAACTGCTGGTCACGGTGGAAAATGCGTTGCGGCTTTCACGGCTCGAAGACGAAAACCGCGCGCTGCGCCAACGGCTCGGAAGATACGAGTTAGTTGGCTCGGGCCCGGCGATGAAAAAGCTGCTTGCGCAAATCGATCGCGTAGCCGCAAGCGAAACGCGCGTTTGCATTCTGGGCGAAACCGGGACCGGCAAGGAACTGGTCGCGCGAGCGATTCATGAGAAGTCGCCGCGCAGTGAGAATGCCTTCGTCACGCTGAATTGCGCGGCGGTGCCGGCGGAACTCATCGAATCGGAACTTTTCGGCCATGAAAAGGGAGCGTTCACCGGCGCGGCGGCAAAGCATCTCGGCAAATTCGAGCAAGCCGAAGGGGGCACGCTTTTTCTCGACGAGATTGGCGACATGCCCGTCTCCATGCAGGCGAAACTGTTGCGCGTGCTCGAAGAGGGTGAGGTCGAGCGCGTCGGCGGCGACAAGCCGATTCGCGTGAACGTTCGCGTGCTGGTTGCCACCCATCGGAACCTGGAAGATCTCGTGAAGCAGAATGCCTTTCGCCGCGATCTTTTTCATCGGATTTATGTTTTTCCGCTGGTGCTGCCGCCGCTGCGCGAGCGGCCGGAAGATTTTGCGGAGCTGGTGGCCCACTTCGGGCGGCAAGTGGCCGCACAGAATGCTTGGAAAGAAAAGCTCTTTGCCGCAGACGCCGTCGCGGAGCTCCGCCGCTACGCATGGCCGGGGAACGTCCGTGAGTTGCGTAACGTGGTCGAGCGCCTGGTGCTGTTGTCCGCGGAAGATTCCATCACGGCCGCCGAGGTGCGGCTGGTGCTTCCGGCCGAAGAGGCGTCCGCCGGTTCCGGAAGTTTATCCGATGGCGACGCGGCTCGATCGGGAACACTGGCAGAGCGCAGCGAAGCCTTTGAAAAGGAAGTGCTGCTTAGAGAAATCAAGCAGCACAATTTTCACATGACCAGGGTGGCCCGAGCGCTGGGTTTAGAGCGCAGCCACCTATACAAGAAGTGCCAGCAACTGGGAATTGACCTGCAATCGCTCCGCAAACCGGACTGACCTCTCCACCGCGCTCCTGCGTCGCCTTTCCCGGAATCAAGCTAAGCCCCGGGCTATCCTTCCTGTAAATTATTGAAAACAGGGACAATATAGTTCTTGACCAGAATAGCAAAAAGTAATACGTTATTTGCAGATTGCAATAAGTGAGTTCTTCCATGACTCTCGGCAACAAACTCCGTTCGCTCCGCGCCGTAGAGGGTTCGCTGCGTGGCCTGGGCCGCCCGATGACGCAACAGGAATTGGCTAAAGCCATGAAACGCGAAGTGGGGCGCGGGCTAAGCCAGGCGTACCTCTCGCAAATCGAGAGTGGCACGCGGCCGCACCTGACCCACGGCACGCGCACGCTGCTGGCGCGTTTCTTCCGCGTCTATCCCGGTTTTCTGGTGGACGATCCGGAAGGCTACACGCCGGAGCTGCAGTCCGCGCTCCGTGCCGTCGACGCCAAGATCGACTCGTGGCTGTACGCCGGCGCAGAGCAATTTGCCGCCGATCCGGAGCTCCGCCGTGGCCTTTTGGTCATCGCCGAGAATGAAGATTCGCGCCGGGCGCTTTTGCTCCTTGCGGAGATTCTTCGCACGCCGGGTCTCGGGGATCGTCTCGGAGAGGTTTTGCATTCGGGTAAGCATCAGGCGAGTGGTCATCCACCGCCGAGTTCGCTGAATAACTGACCCGAAGGGGCCGCGTCCGGAATTCCATTCTCGGCAGCGGGGTGCTGCGTTTCGGGGTGTCTTATGACCTGGTCTGACTTCTATCTGCTGTGCTTCCTGGTGGGCTTCTCGTTGAGCGTTCTGTCATTCCTGGCGGGCGCAGTCAACTTCCATCTGCCGTACCACATGCACTTGCCTTTTCACGGAGCGCATCACGCGGGCGACCTCACGGGAGGCGGTCACGCACCTGGCGTGGCCCTCAAGAGCGCCGCCATCAAATCCGGCGGCCACCTCTCCTGGTTCAACGTGTCGACGCTGCTGGCGTTTCTGGCGTGGTTCGGCGGCGTCGGCTACATTCTGACCAAACACTCGCATTTTGTAGGACTCACCATTCTCGGCTTTGCGTTGCTGGCAGGGCTTTTTGCGGGCCTGGTTGTTTTCCAATTCATGGCCCGCGTGGTGAAGGCCACTAGCACGCCGATGCTGGACTGGGACTACCGCGTGGAAGGAACCGTGGGAACGGTCAGCATGGCCATCCGCGAAAACGGGACGGGCGAAGTGATCTTCGAGCAGAACGGCGCGCGAAAAAGCACCGGCGCTCGTAGCGAAGACGGCACGAGTTTGCCCAAGGGAGCCGAGGTGGTGATCGCACGCTACGACGAGGGAATCGCCTACGTGAAGCCGTGGGATGAGTTCACGAAGTAGGCCCAGCAGCACGAAAAGAGTTTCTCGGACTGGCGCACGACACAGACAGTCCGGTCGGATAAAAAGGGAGGTCCACAATGTTGGATTTTTCGAGTGTATGGGTCATGGCCGGGTTGTTGGTGCTGGTGGTCATCGTAATTCTTGTGACCTTCGCAAGGATGTTGCGGAAGGTTGGTCCGCACGAAGCGCTTGTGATTTACGGCATTCGAGGACCGCGGACAATAACCAATGGCGGCACGATTATCCTGCCGATGCTCGAACAGTGCCGCGAGCTCTCGCTGGAGCTGATGTCGTTTGATGTGGCTCCTCAGCAGAGCCTTTACACCAACCAGGGCGTGGCCGTCACCGTGGAGGCCGTGGCCCAGCTGAAAGTGAAATCAGACCCGGTTTCCATCCGCACAGCCGCCGAACAGTTCCTCACCAAGCGGCCGGAGCAGCGCGAAGGGCTGATCCGGCTGGTCATGGAAGGCCACCTGCGCGGGATCATCGGCCAGCTCACGGTGGAACAGATCGTCAAGGAACCGGAAATGGTCGGCGACCGCATGCGTTCCACCTGCGCGGCCGACATGAGCAAGATGGGACTCGACGTCGTGAGTTTCACGATTAAAGAGGTGCGCGACAAAAATGAGTACATCACCAACATGGGCCGGCCAGACATCGCGCGCATCAAGCGCGATGCCGAGGTAGCCGCTGCCGAAGCCGACCGCGACATCGCCATCAAGCGTGCCGAAGCGACTCGCGCTGCCGCCGTTGCCAAAGCACAAGCCGATCAGGAACGCGTCGCCGCCGAAACCGCCTCGATGGCCAAACAGGCGGAAGCTCAACGCGACCTGGACATTAAGAGGGCCAACTACCTCGAAATGTCAAAGAAGGCCCAAGCGACAGCGGACAAAGCGTACGAAATCGAGACCAACGTGATGCAGCAGCAGGTCGTCACCGAAGGCGTACGCGTGCAGCAGGTGGAGCGCGAGTCACAAGTGAAAGTGCAGGACGCGGAAATCGAACGCCGCGAACGCGAACTCATCGCCACCGTGCTCAAGCCAGCGGAAATCGAGCGCCAGCGCATCGAGACGATCGCCAACGCCGAACGCCAGCGCTTAATCAGCGAAGCCGAAGGCCGCGCCTCTGCCATTCGCGCGCAGGGCGAAGCCGAAGCCGAAATCATCTTCAAAAAAGGCGAAGCGGAAGCCAGGGCCATGAACGTTAAGGCGGAAGCGTTCCAGGAGTACAACCAAGCCGCAGTCGTCGACAAGCTTATCAGCAGTCTGCCGGAAGTCGTACGCGCTCTCGCCGAGCCGCTTAGCAAGGTCGACAAAATCACCATCGTGTCAACCGGAAGCGGTGACACAGCCGGCGCTTACAAGCTGACCGGCGACATCACCAAGATGGCCGCGCAAGTGCCGGCGCTCTTCGAAGCGCTCTCTGGCATGCAGATGTCGGAGCTGCTCAGCAAGGTACGGATGATCGGCGATAAGGCGCCGAAGCCAGAGAAACCAGCAGCGCCCGCGCCCAAGGGATAACGTTCGCTTCCGTCCCGGCAGGCCCTCGGGCCTGCCGGGACGCTTGATGGCAGCTGGAGGATGGCCATGACGTGGAAAGATGAACTCCTGATGTTGTGGATCTTCTCGACCGTGGTGATGACGTTTGCCGCCCGCCATTTTCTTGGGGAAGCGGTCCATATGGTCGAGCAAATGGCGGCGTGCAGCCTCGCCTATGTGCCAGGGCTCCTGGATCTGCTGACTCGGCATTTGGGTTAGACCGGTTTTGCTCTTGCTCGGGCATGGCGCCCGCTGGTTAAAGCTTTCTAGATTTTTATTGCGTTTTTGGCAGCAAATAGTTTTCGGCCGTTTGAAAGGAGAAATGTCATGGGACTGTTAGAAAGAGTGAGCACTTTAATCCGGGCGAATCTGAACGACATGATCGATCGTGCAGAAGACCCGGAGAAAATGATCAAGCAGGTGATGATGGACATGGAGAATCAGTATCTCCAGGTCAAAACGCAGGTGGCGGTTTCGATCGCCGACCAGCACATGCTAGAAAAGAAGCTTCGTGAAAACGAGGATTCGGGGAAGGATTGGATGCGCAAAGCGGAAATTGCCGTCGACAAAGGACAGGACGATCTGGCTCGCGCCGCGCTGGACCGGTTCCACACGTCGCAGCGGCTCGCGCTCGGCTACCGCGAACAGGTGGAGGACCAGAGAGCGCAGGTCGAGGCTCTGAAGTCCGCGTTGCAGAAGCTCGAGCAGAAGCTCGATGAAGCGAAGTCCAAACGCGATTTGCTCCTGGCGCGCCATCGCAGGAGCGTGGCACTTGGTAAGGCGGCCCGCGCCCAGACGGCTCTCGGCGACAACTCGAAGAGCGCCACGTTTGACCGGCTGAAGGACCGCGTGCATCTTAGCGAAGCCGTGGCCACGGCGGAGGTCGAGCTGATCACCGACGACCTGGGAGAGAAACTCATCCGCCTCGACCGCGACAACGAGGTGGAGCGGCTGTTAAACGATCTGAAGACGCGCCGCGGCCTCCCCGGCTGAAGGCCTGGTGCGGCTTCTTCAGGGAAGGTCCAAGTGTTTGAAAATAGGGCAATTCCTGGGCAGCCAGCCTATTCCCCATGCGGCCCAGGCTGCTACTGCGGCAGAGTGTAGAGCAGCACGAGGAAGAAGGCGTTGATTCCCGCTGCGAGGAGAAACGCCTGGAGGCGGCCGATGCCGTCAACTTCTTCAAAGACCATCATGAGCACGAGGGTCCAGGCAACGGCCGACGCCAGCGCGCCGACAACCGGGATCAAGACCAGGCCATTCACAAACCAGCCCAGCAATAGTGGGCGCATTACTCCAAAAAAAGTGCCCGTGGCACCGAGAAACCATCGGGCCATCAAATGGCAGAACCCAAACTGGATGAAGGCGATGGCTCCCATATAGACCCAGACAAACAGCAAGCCCAAGAGCAATCCCCAGAAGATCGTCCCGGCGGTTGCACCTTGGCGAGCCAGCATCCCGGGCAGCGCGGTCACAAGAAAAACAATTGCGGCGCTGATCATGCTGAAAACCATGCCATATAGAAGAGCCTGGGGGTCGCGAGAAGCGCTCCGGATGGCTAGGTCATCCCAGCGCGCAATGTTGAAAGCCAAGCGCAGATAGTAGATTGCCGCGATTCCTTCAGGGACTGCTGCGGCTTCTTCGGCCGGCAAAATCGGCGCGACACAGCTGTGGAACACGCCATAACTCATCCCGCACGCTGAACATTGCATAGAAGCGCCTCGGCCGGCAAAGAAGCGCAAACTTTATCACCTTTCTAGCGTCTACTCTAACGATGCCTGCCGTTCTGGCTAGTCGTGGTCTGTCATAACGTGCGAGAATGTTGCCGATGAATCCTTGGCTGATCGCCGGGCCAACAGGATTGGCGGCTGCCGCAGCGGGAATCGCCGCATACGGAGCGGCCTATCCTCGTTCGCAGCTCTTTGGCCGGACGGTTTGCCGGACGAATTCGCCGCAGAAGCTTGCTCTCACGTTTGACGACGGGCCGAATCCGGCAATCACGCCGAAGCTGCTCGATCTTCTTGACCGTTACAAAGCGCGCGCGACCTTTTTTGTCATCGGGAAAAATGCGCGCGAATGTCCGGACCTCCTGAAAGAGACCGCCGCGCGCGGCCACCTCATCGGCAATCACACGGACGCCCATCCCAATCTTTTTTGGCTAAAGCCGGATCAAATCACCGTTGAGCTTCGCTGCTGCAATTATTCCATCATCGCGGCCACGGGCGCTCCGCCGCGGTGGTTCCGGCCACCCTTCGGAGCGCGAAACCCGTGGGTGGTTCCCGTCGCGCGCGAACTGAACCAGCGCGTGGTCATGTGGACGCTGATCCCCGGCGACTGGCGCGCTACCTCTTCGGAATGGCTGATCCCGCGGATACAGCCGATCGCCACACGTGCGCAACGCAATCTGCGCGCGGCGGGCGCTGCCGGCGGAGGCGCCACTACCGGCGACATCCTGTGCCTCCATGATGGCTCACACCGCCAACTGAACGCCGACCGCCTGCCGACGCTGGCGGCGCTCGAACATTGGCTGCCACGTTGGCGTGACCTCGGGCTGGAATTTGTTACAATCGATGGCGCGGTGAGTGCACCCGCGACCTAGCCATGGACGAACGCGCGTTTTACACGGAAAAGGAAGAAACCAGAAAGATAAAGCTCGTCTGCCCGAGCTGCCGCGGCGAATTCGAATTTCCCGTGCGCTGGAAGGTTTCACGGAAAAAGAGGGAGTTGCCGCGCGGCGCCGGTGAAGAGGACCGCAGAAAGTTTCAAAAGGCCACATCCTTTATGGTGCGGCTCGACGACCTCGTGGCTTGTTTCAAATGCCGCAAACGGTTCGAGCTTACCGGGCAGTCCACGGTGCTCATCAGCGATAATCTGGGCGATCCCAACGCCGATCCCGAGAATTTCGGCAACCGCTGATACTGTCGCCATCTTCGCCATCTTCCGACTACCCGACATCCATGACTAAGCACTAAATTTCCGGGTAGAGGTCAAAAAATGCGGCCACCGACTCGTGGAACGTCGCTTCAATCTCTTCTTTGCTGCCTTCAATCAAGTGCATGGTAATGCGCGTGGTTTTGCCGTTTTTCAGTATTACCGTGGCGTCCTTCAGCTCGCCAAGCTCCTCTTCCGGGAGCAACCGCATTCCATAAATCAGCGCCAGCTTCGCCATATCCCTTGCCCTCTTTCTTCGACGCTACTTGATATGCCCTGAGGCTACTCAGTTTTCATCTGCGTCGTCAACCAGCAAGAACACAGGCCGCTTTGGCCGTCCGTGTGATTGGCCAGATTCCGCTCTCGGTCCCAGCATACCAGCGGTATACTCAGGCATCCCGTGCTTGGTCCTCGAGCATCGCACCAGGCATAACGGAGGGATGTCATGACAGAGTCGCCCCGCCGGAACTATCCTTTGTATCGCATCCTGGTTGCCGGTCTGCTTGTGCTTCCGCAATTTGGCCTCGCGCAACAGCCGGATGGACCGCAGACTTCTGCGCCGCCTCCGGTAGCCGCTCCTACTCCGGCGGCGGCGCCCGCAGGGCATGGCTCCCCTGAAAAAATCTGGATTCCCGCGGGCACGCGCGTCGCCGTGGTCCTAGAAAATGGCATCTCCACGCGTGGCGCCAAAGCCGGCGATTCCGTTTACTTCCATACGTCGTTTCCCATCACCCAGAACAATCGCATCGTTATCCCTGTGGGTTCCTATCTGCGCGGGGAACTGATCGAATCCAAGCGGCCGGGGCGTGTGAAAGGGCGCGGCGAATTTCGCATGCGTTTGGATACGCTCATTTTTCCGAATGGCTACACCGTGGACTTGAATGCCACTCCGCGCAGCGCCGATTCCGGCGGAAAAGAAACCATGGATTCCGAAGGTAAAGTGACCGGCGCCGGCGGCAAGGGGAAGGACGTTCAAACCGTAGCCGAAACGACCGCTACAGGTGCGGGGATTGGCGCCATCGCCGATGGCGCCAAAGGCCTCGGAATCGGCGCAGGTATAGGCGCTGTTGCCGGACTCGGCGCGATTCTCTTGACGCGCGGTCCGGAAGCCGAACTGCCGCGCGGCTCCACGCTCGATATCGTGCTCGAACACCAACTCGCTTTGGACAGCAGCCAGATTCAGTACAGCAATGTCGGACAAGCCATGCCCATCACACCGCCTCCCGCTCGGCAACCGTAGCTTCTTTAGCATCACCTTTTAGGGTCCTGGGGAGCCGGCAGAGCCACGCGCTCACGTCTTTGTTGTTAATACTCGTACCGCTTTTTCTCGGGTGAAGGAGCTTATTCGTTTTCAAGCTGGCGCCCGGTGCGCGGAAGCGGACTCGAAGCGCATCGGGCTAAAGCGGTCCCAATCTACGGTGACGCGTTGTTCTGTCACCCATTCGCGCACAAGCCGGGCGGTGATTGGTGTCAGCAGGATTCCACTGCGAAAGTGTCCGGTCGCGATGAGCAGCCCGTCGATGTCGGTCGGTCCGAGGATTGGCAGATGATCGGGCGAGTCAGGCCGAAGCCCCGCCCAGGTTTCTTCCACACGCGAGCCGGCTAGGCCCGGCGAAAGTTCGATCGCTCCAGCGAGAATCTTTTCCAGGCCGCCGGCCGTGAGCACTTTTTCGAAGCCCGTGTATTCCACGGTCGCCCCGGCAAGAATTCTTCCGTCATTCCTGGGGACCAGGTAGATTTTTTCTGACCAGAGAACTCGTTCGATTTTTAGATCGTCCGCGCGCAACGCCACCATTTGGCCCTTCGCTGGCCGCACCGGGGCATAAGGAGCAACTCCTTGGATATTTGCGGAAAAGCAGCCGGCCGCGATGACCGTCCACTGCGCCTCGACCTTTTCGTTTTTCAGATGCAGACCGAGGCACCGGCCGCCTTCGCGCCAGATCGCCTCCGCGCCTCTGGCAGAAAAAAACTGCACACCGCTTCGCCTTGCGGCTTCGAGCACCGCTTGCGTCAGAGCACGATTATCGACAGACGCTTCCTCCGGGCGCAGCACGCCCGCTTCCAGGTCTTCGCTGAGAGCGGGCTCCAGCGCGCGAGCGTCCCGAGCACTGAGCGGCTCCGCTCGCAATCCCAGCCCGTGATGCAATGCGATCACCGTGCTCAGCTCTTCCCGCGCGTGGCGCGAAAATAGCGCTTGCAGCGTCCCCTTTGGCCGATAGCCCGCACTCCGGCCCGAAGCTTCCTCGACCATGCGCACAAATTCCGGATAGATCGCCATGCTGGCCTTGGCCAATGGCACCAGCGCAATCAGGGCAGCGCTTTCCGGCGCAGGCGACAGAATCCCCGCTCCCGCCCAGGACGCTTCGAGCCCCGGTTCCTGCCGGTCGAACAGCCCCACGCCGAGCCCGGCGTTCGCAAGGTCGAGCGCGATGGATGCGCCGATCAATCCACCACCGGCAATGGCCACGTCAAACTTCTTCATGCGGCCATCTTAACGCATCCGGCTGCCGGGTTCATGCGGGGATAAGATGTGCATTGGAGTTCTGCCCCGTTGGTTGCGTTGTGAGCTGCCTGGTAGCGCACAGGGCGCCGTTTTCTAGGAGTGCAGGTAAAGCTGCAGATGAGCATCACAGCGATCCGACCAGCTCTTCCGACAAAATCTGCGCCTTCTTTGCCAGATCGCGTGCCCGCGCCCAATCTCCCGCCCGGCCTGCTTCTCGCGCATCAGAAATAAAACTGCTCACTTTGGAGGCCAGGTCAGCTTGTGTGGCGTCCAACGATTTTCCAGCCGTAGCGGCGAGGTTGCGCTCGGCACTGCTCAAGTTCCTATCGGTCTCTTGTCGCAGGGAGGCCGATTCTTCGGTCGATAATCCGGGAACAATTTGCGGAGTATCGGGCTTTGCTACCGGAGCATTTTGCGTTGTCGCGGGCGCGACGCTGCGCGGCCGCGCGGGAGCAATTCTCGTGGCCAGCGGAGCGGGAGGAGGCGGAATCTCAAATCGCAGGTCGGGTACGGGATCGTCGACATCTATGTTTGGCGCGGCGCGTTGCAGCAAGATTGGCCGGACAAGCACCGCCGTGCTCCATGGGATGGCAGGTTTTTTTCGCGCGGCACAGCCGCTTATGAAAATCGCCACCGACCCCAGCACGCTGAAGAGAATCCGCGCACTATCTCGGATCACGGCAAGCTGGGGTGGCGCCGAGGTTTCTGTCATATGCATCAGAGGCCAGTTCCCGTTGTGTCTTTCGCATCATGCCGCGAGCGGCAACTCGATGCGAAACGTCGTTCCTTTGCCCACCTCTGTCGTAAAGTCTATCGAACCGTTGAGAAGCTGCACAATTCGAAACGTGCTGGCCAGCCCGATACCGTTGCCTCCTGGCCGGGTCGTGAAAAAGAGCTGGAAAATCTTCTGGCGGTGCTCGGGCGGAATGCCTTTTCCCGTGTCCCCCACGCTGATCTCCGCCATTTCACCGCGCCGCGTCAGCATGAGCCGCAATTGTCCGCCGCTGGGCATCGATTCTCCGGCGTTTAACACGAGATTCAGCACAGCCTGCTTGAGCAAAGCGCGGTCGACGTAAACTTCCGGCACGTCGATCGGCAAAAGCTGCGCCACTTGAATGTTGGCTTTTTGCATCTGTGGCCGGGCTACCTCGAGAACCTCTTTCAGCAATTCCGCCAGTTGCGTAGGCTCGAGCCGCACATCCATCGGACGCGTAAAATCTAGGAACCGCTTCACAACCGCATCCAGCCGGTCGATCTCCTTGTCGAGCACTTGCACGGCCTGGTGCGCGCTGCTGTCCGAATCCGGCGGCAAGCATTCCTTCAAATTCTCGAGCCACAGGCGCATCGAGTTGAGAGGGTTCTTGACCTCGTGCGCGACTCCTGCGGTGATGCGTCCCAGAGCCGCCAGCCGTTCGCTCACCTGCAGCTGGGTGTTGATGCTCTCGATGGAATCGAGATCGCGCAGCGTTAGCAACGCACCCATCCGTTCGCCATCCTCTTGAATTGCCTGGACGGTCACGCTGACGCGCTTTTCTCCTTCCGCCGTTTTCAATTCTATTTCTGCGGCGAGCTCCCTCAATTCGTCACCTTCGAGATGCAACGCATCCCGCAGTGGGTGACCCATCGGAAATATTTCGGTTACTCTTCTCCCAAGAAACTGTCCGGCGGGAGCCCCGAGAAATTTCTCCGCGGCTGGGCTGACCATGACCGCGCGCGCATCTCGCGTGAAGAGCAGCAAGCCGTCTTCGAGCCCGGCCATAACGGAGTTCATGTTTTCACGCATGGTGCTGAAGATTTCATGCACTCCGCGCAGTTGCTGGCCAACCTTCGTAATTTTCCGGCTGACCTGTCCCAATTCGTCGCCGCTTCCCGCGAAGCCTCGCACCTCCGGCATGGGCGCGTCGTACTGACCCGCCGAGATGCGGTCCAGTTGCGCGGAAATCCTCGCCAAGGGCGCCAGCGTCGCTCCGCTTACAACCGCGGCGAGAACCGTGGAAATAACCAATGCCAGCAGCACAATCGTGCCAAGTTTCCTTACGATCGGGAGGATTTCGTTGCTTAGCAAAAGTGCCGAGGACACCGCCACGCGCACTTCACCGAACGGCTCATCTCCATAGTTGAATTGAAAATCAAATTCGTAGGTGCCTCGTGGCCCGGCAAGAAGTTTCAACTGATGCAAAACACCACCATGCGTGAGCTGTGTGAGCGGTGCCCGGCGCGACGGAAATTTCCCCACTAAGGGTTTGTCGGTCGATGCCAGAACCCTCCCATCGTGGTCCGTGATGGAAACTTCATAAATCCCGGACGAGGCGTTGGCGGCCTGCAATTGGGCTTGCAAACCCTGGCTCGCGCCGAGGGCGTAGGCCACGTAATCATGAATATCTTCGGGAGCGTTGGACTCGGGCCGCCATCCTTGCGCCTTGGCGTCCTGCAGCGCACCCTTGATTTGTTCAAAGGTGCTCCGGGCGAGTTCACTTGCTCGTCTCTCGCTTTGATCCAGAACCTGCTGGATCAGTTGGGCAAAATACACGCCGGACACGGCGGCCACCACCAGCAGCACGAGTCCGGTCATCACCAGCGTGAGTTTTGTTCGCAGCCGGAGCTGCATCGCGGGTTCCTACTCTGCCTCGGCGCGTTCGCCGCCGTATTCTTTCAGCTTGTTGTGGAGTGTTTTGAGGCTGATGGCGAGCAGTTCGGCCGCCCGCGTCTTGTTGTTTCCCGTGGCGTTCAGCGTCTGCAGGATCAGCTCGCGCTCCATGGCGTCGACCGTCGTCCCAATCGGAAACTTGATCGAGGACAGATCGCCGGGACTCTTCGGCGCGCTTTTGCCAAACTCTCCCGGAAGGCAAGCCCGAGTGATCAGCTCTTTCTCGCACATGATCGACGCGCGCTCGATGATGTTGCGCAGCTCCCGAATGTTTCCCGGCCAGGTGTGGCTCATGAAAATATCCAGCACTTCCGCGCCGATCCCGCGCACGTGTTTCCCGTGCTTCGCGTTGACGTCGCGCAAAATGTGCTCCACGAGCAGAGGAATGTCGTCCTTGTGCTCGCGCAGCGGCGGTAGATTGATATGGAAGACGTTCAGCCGGAAATACAAGTCCTGCCGTAACTCGCCTCCGGACACCGCTTTTTCCGGATCCTTGTTTGTCGCCGCCAGCACGCGCACATCCACCGGCGTCTCGCTCTTGCTTCCGAGACGCCGCACTTTCCGGTCTTCCAGCACACGCAGGAGTTTGGCCTGCGTTGGCGCCGGCATCTCGCCAATTTCGTCCAGCAGCAATGTGCCAGCATCAGCAAGTTCAAAGCAGCCGATGCGCCGTTCGGCGGCGCCAGTGAAAGCGCCCCGCTCATGGCCAAAAATTTCGCTTTCCATCAACGACTCGGGAATTGCCGAGCAGTTGATGGGTACGAACGGCCCGTTGGCGCGTGGAGAAAGCTTGTGTATGGTCCGCGCCACAATCTCTTTTCCAGAGCCTGTCTCTCCCGTGATTAGCACGGAGGCCGAACTCGGTGCGGCCATCTCCACGATACGCATCACTTCCTGCATGGGCTTCGACGCGCCCACCAACTCGCCCAGCCGGCCCGCCTCGCGCAGCTGGCGTTGCAGCACAAGGAGCTGGCGCGCATCCCGCCCTTTGCTTAAAGCACGGTCCAGCAAAGCCCTCAGCACTGGCCCCTTGAGCGGCTTTTCGATGTACCAGAATGCTCCGGACTCGATAGCGGCCACCGCACGCTCTTCGCTGCCTTTGCCCGTGATGATCACGGCGGGAACGTCTAGCAGCTCCGGTCCAAGTTGTTTGAGCAGGTCCAGACCGTTCATACCGGGGAGTTCCACGTCCGCGATCAACGTGTCCGGCTGATAGCTTGCGAATTTCGCCAGCGCCTCTTCCGCAGTCCCCACGCCCAGCACATCAAAACCCCATCTTTGCAGCAGCTGCTCGTAACCCTTGCGGGCGTTGTCTTCATCTTCGACAATCAGCACGCGGTCCTTGCGCTCCAGCGGCTCCATGGCGCGCACCGTGCTTCTCGATTCATCGCCCATGCGATTCTGCCTTTCCCACCGCGGAACGTCTTATTTTCCGAGATTCTGTTGCGGGCTGGACACTTCGACTCTAACAAGCTCCCCCACGCTTGCCAAGCACATGCTGCCTTCAAAACGAAGCCGAGTTCTCGAAAATCAATGCGTCACATCGCGCACCAAAAACCGCGAGCCGGCGCAGCATCCGGGCTGCGCCGGCTCATCCCCGGCGTCGACAAATTCATGATTAGGTTCTGGCCGAACTTCAGCCTTGTTCTTCCGGGCAACCCAACTTTCCACTGTTAACCGTGGACGATCGTCCGGCTCTACTCCTTCACCAGGTACAGCGCCCGCTCCAGCTCCAATTCCAGTTTCGCCCCCTTGGGCAGATCTAACTCGTGCCCGCGCCCAGTCTCCATCAGATACGCCGTAATCGCGCCCAGCGCCGCGCCCTCTGCAGCTTCCTTCTTGTCTTTGTCTTTGACGCCTTTAACCGCGCCCAGCGCCGCTCCCGCAGCCGCCGCTTGCGCCGCGTCTTGTTGCGTGCTGCTTCTTCCTTCGATTAGCCCTTCCTGGCCGGCCTGGTTCTTTACACTGTGGTCGCCGGGCACGCTCACGACTTCCGCTACGATCGGCAAACGCCCGAACCTGGTTTGAATCTCGTCAAACGTCAGCCAAAGTCTCGCGCGGCCCGCCGTGCCTGCCGATTCCACGTGACTCACGTGGCCCTCGATTTCCGCACCCGATGGCAGGTAGATCCCATTTCCCGCTTCGAGCGGCTCTAGCGTCTTCACTTTGAATTTTGTTTTTTCCGGCGTGCCCTTGGTGCCCAGGTCATCTTCGAGCGCGACCAGAAACTTCGTCCCAGGCGCAACGCCATAAGTCTCCAGGGGCAAGCCATGGCGCTTGCCGTCCGCAGCCTTCGCTCCCTGGTCCTCGGCTTTGCCGAGGCGGTCCTCCGAGAGGACTGGTCTTTCTTGCAATGGTTGGGGTGGCTGGTCCGGAGCTGGCCCCTGCGCCGCGCACGCCAGGCCAAATCCCAGAGCCGCCGTCAGCGCTGCTGCCCAATGTTTGGTCACCAAGGTTGCCTCCCGGGTCGCATCTCAACTGCTCCAATATGCAGGCCGTTCGCCAATGTCAATTTCGAGTACCCCGGCAAGTGGTTGAAAAAGCAGTCAGTTGAAAGTGGGGCCGGGCAGACTTCTGGGAGCTTCAGGCCAGGTGTCAGGAATTCGCGTCACCTCTGTGCCTGCTAACGCCGACACTCTAGCGACCGTGTCCAACACCCCGCAGGCGACCATTAGCGGGTTTATTTTGCAAGGAACCGTTGAATGCGCCCGAGGACTTGCCCGTACATGGCCGACGTTACGCGCCCGGTCTGCGTGTTTTGCTGGCTGGGGTGATAAACCCCGAACAGGCGCGCACCCTCGCTCGGCAACTCCGCTTCAGCGCCATGTGCAAAAGGAAACGCCGCACGCGACAGAATTAACCCGCGCTGCTTAAGCACTTCCAGGTAGGCATCCCACGCGATTTTCCCTAGGGCCAGCACCGCGCGGGGCTGCAAAATCTCCATCTCCCGCACCAGGTAGCTTCGGCAGCTTGAGATTTCGGAGGGAAGTGGCTTGTTAGCAGGAGGCGCGCAACGAATGGTTGCCGCGACATAGGCATTCTGCAATTGGAGGCCATCGTCGCGTCGAACTGAAGTGGGCTGATTCGCAAAGCCCGCTTTATAGAGAGCCGCGTAGAGAAAATCCCCCGAACGGTCTCCCGTGAAAACACGTCCCGTGCGATTCCCGCCGTGTGCGGCCGGCGCAAGTCCCAAAATCAACAGCTCTGCGCTTGGGTCGCCAAACCCCGGCACAGGCTTGCCCCAGTACGTCCAATCGCGAAACGCGCGCCGTTTCTCTCGCGCCACTTCTTCGCGGTACTCGACCAGGCGCGGGCACTTCCGGCAAACCACAATCTCCTCGTTCAGCGTACCTAGCAGCGCACTTTTCTTAGCCATAATTCGAGGAAAACGGTTACGAGGGTCGGCCCGCCATCATGCGATTGAGCTCCGCATAAGGAACAGTCACTTGGTGCAGCGAATCGTAAGATCCGTGCGCCAGCCAATCTTTCGCAACTCTCTTGAATGCCCCCATCGCCGCGCGCATCGCCGACGATCCCGCGCTCACGCGGGCCACTCCCATTTTTTCAAGCTCGTCTAGCGAAGGACAACCCTCTGAAGCCAGAATGTTTAGCGGCGCGCCAAGGGTCTTTACCAGTTTTTCAATGATTTCGCGATCCGCCAGGCCCGGCACGAACAAACAATCCGCTCCCGCCTCACGATAGGCGCGCAACCGTCCGACGGTCCGCTCAAACCGCGTGCTGGCAGGCCCGATGGGCATCAGATAAATATCCGTACGCGCGTTAATCACCAGCGGCACACCCTGGGCCGCCGACGTCTCTCGAATCGCACGAATTTTCTCAACCTGCAAGCCCAGCTCTACGTGCGTGCTCTCGTCGTCTCCGGTCACGTCCTCAAAGTTCAGTCCTACAGCTCCGGCGGCCACCATGGCCAACGTGAACTCCGCGATCTCTTCCGGCGTCTTGCCGTAACCAGACTCCAAGTCCGCACTGACCGGAACGCTCACGGCACGCGTAATCCTCGCGACAGCGTCCAACATTTCGCCTCGAGAAATGCGCTGTCCATCGGGATAGCCGTGCGAGAACGCCATGGCCGCGCTGCTCGTGGCCACCGCGGGATGACCGACTTCTTCCAGGATTCTTGCGCTGACCGCATCCCACGCGTTCGGCAGCGCCAATATCCGCGGCCCTTGGTGCAGCTTCCTGAACTTCTCGGCCTTTTCGGCTTGCGCTTTGATGTCCATTCGAATTCTCCCGCGGAACCCTTCGCGAAACGAGGTCTGGCTTTCCGCCCGCCGCTTAGGGTAGGTATTGGCCTCTCAAGACGAAACATCCAATTTGGACAGCTGTTTCCAGCGCAAAACAATTTCGCCGCTCGCTGACCCGCCACGAAAGCTGTCGATCAGCCGACAACCGCCAAATGTCTCCTATCGATTCTCTTCCTCATTGCAAAAGCGCAAGCACCTCATCGTGGATCTTCCCATTCGTGCTCACCATATTTCCGCTGTAAATCGAGCGTTTTCCGTCCACGTCCGTTGACCGTCCTCCAGCTTCTTCCACAATCAGCCCCAGCGGAGCCAAATCCCACGGCTTCGAATGCAAATCCAGCGCCGCCTCGGTCGATCCCTCGGCCACCAGCATGTGCTGCCAGAATCCGCCGAGCGAGCGCCCGTGCCGGGCGGCATCCAGAAGTCGCCTCATCTTTTCAATCTTTTCGCGATTCTTATTCTGGCCAGTGCCGCCTGTAAAGGCCATTCCAGCGTTCAACTTTTCGACCTTCGAAACGTGAATTCTCCGCGCGTTCCTCCAGGCGCCTTCGCCCCGATACGCCCACCAGCGCACGCCCAGCGCCGGCGCGCTTGCCATCCCCGCTACGATCTCTCCATCGCGCTCGATTCCCAGCAACGTGCCAAATGTCGCGATCCCGCGCGAAAATTCCTCGGTCCCGTCAATGGGATCAATAATCAGGCGAGCCCGGCCCGTCGTTGCCGGAGCTTTGGCATTCCCGCCGCCTGCCTCTTCGCCCAAAACGTCCATCGCTAACCCGCTAGCCGCCACTTTGGCCCGCGCCATCTCTTCCACACTGCGGTCAGCCTGAGTCACCGCCGAGCCGTCATCTTTCCTGTGAATGCGAATTTCCTCTGCTCGGAAAAACCGCATGGCAATCCCATCCGCTTCCTTGGCAAGCTCCTCGAGCAACAACCCATACTCTTCTCGGTATCCCATTCCTTCTCCCGTTGAACAAACATTCTCCTGGAAGGTTCTAATGACTCTGTGCCGGAAACGTCCAACCTTCAACTTTGAAACTTTCCGCTTCCGTCGCTCCCCAATTGACACTACTACCTTCCGCCTCTAGCATACAAAGCAATGGCTATGAGCGCCCATGCTGACAGCGGCACGGTCCTTGAGCGGATCCTCTATGCTCGCCGTCTGGAGGTCGACCACCGCAAACGCGTCCTTCCGGAGGCGGCCTTGCGCTATGGCGTCAATGCCGCTACTCCTGTTCGGGATTTTCCCTCCGCGCTCACCAGCAACGCGCTTAACATTATCGCAGAGCTAAAACCCGCCTCGCCTTCAAAAGGAATTCTCCGCGATCCGTTCCACCCGGTCGAGCTGGCACGCACCTTGGAAGCGGCGGGAGCCGCCGTGCTCTCCGTCCTTACCGAAGGAGAATTTTTTCGCGGCTCGCTGAAAAATCTCCGCGACGCGCGCCAGGCCGTAAAACTCCCCGTCTTTCGCAAGGACTTCATCTTCGATACCTGGCAAGTCTGGGAAACGCGCGCGAACGACGCAGACAGTTTCCTGCTGATCGTCGCTGCTCTCGACGATGAACTCCTTAGGGAGCTCATCGCTCTCGGCCGCCAGGTCGGTATGGAACCACTCGTGGAAGTGCACACCGCCGCCGAACTCGACCGCGCTCTCGCCGCCGAAGCCCGCATCATCGGAGTCAACAATCGCGACCTGAAAACTCTGGACCTGCGCGTCGCAACGTCTTTCGAGCTGATCGAGCGTATTCCCGACACGTGCATCGCCGTCAGCGAATCCGGCCTCCGCACGCACGACGATCTCACCAAACTTCGCAACGCCGGCTTTGATGCTTTCCTGATCGGCGAAAGTCTCATGCTCTCGCCCGATCCCGCGGCCGCTCTCGGAGCTTTTCTCGGCCGCTCCGCGCTTCCGGCATAGGACCACATGATCCTCGTCAAAATCTGCGGCATCACCAATTGGCCGGACGCTGTGGCCGCCTGCGACGCGGGCGCCAACCTGCTCGGCTTCAATTTCTACGAGAAAAGCCTTCGCCGCGTTTCCACTGTTGAGGCTGCCACCATACGCGCGAAACTCCCTCCGGGCGTCCAGGCCGTCGGTCTTTTTGTGAACGCCAAGCCCGCGGAAATCAATTCGCTCCACGCTTTTGTGCGCTTCAACGCCGCTCAGCTCCACGGTGACGAGACTCCCGGCATCGTTTCCGAAGTGACGCTCACGCTTCCGGTCATCAAAGCTTTTCGCGTGGCAGCCGATTTTCCGCTAGGATCCCTCGACAAATATCACGACGCTTTTGCTTTTCTGCTGGATGGCCGAAGAGCGGGCCAATTTGGCGGCACGGGAGTCAGCGCCGATTGGAATGTCGCCCGGCGCGCCGTCGCCGCACACCGTATCTTTTTAGCGGGTGGTCTTGTGCCGGCAAATGTCGGTGCCGCGATTCGTTCTGTTCGCCCCTATGCGGTTGACGTGGCAAGCGGCGTCGAATCAAAGCCCGGCAAAAAGGATCATACGCGAATGAAGGAATTTATCGACGAAGTCCGCCGTACCGAACAGCAGTTGGAAGCGCCACAAACAGGACGACTCGCGCCATGAGTTCAACTCTTCACTCGGCAACATTCGCTCCCGGACGTTTCGGCCCCTACGGCGGACGCTACGTTCCTGAGACGCTGGTGGTGCCGCTTTTCGAACTCGAACGCGCCTACGAAGCCGCGAAAACCGACGCGCGCTTTCAAACTGAATTCGCCGATCTCCTGAAAAATTTCGCAGGCCGCCCGACACCTCTGCAATTTGCGTCGCGTCTCACCGCCCACCTGGGCGGCCCGCGCATTTACCTCAAGCGCGAAGACCTGCTCCACACCGGCGCGCACAAAATCAACAACGCCATCGGCCAGGGCCTGCTCGCTGTGAAAATGGGCAAGCCGCGCATCGTTGCGGAAACCGGCGCAGGGCAGCACGGGGTCGCCTCCGCCTCGGTTGCCGCGCATCTCGGCCTCGAGTGCGTGGTCTACATGGGCACGGAAGACATGGCGCGCCAAGCGCTAAACGTCTCGCGCATGCGCATGCTCGGCGCGCAAGTTGTCGGCGTCGATTCCGGCAGCCGCACCTTGAAAGACGCCATCAACGAAGCCATGCGGGACTGGGTGACTAACGTCCGCAACACCCACTATCTGCTCGGTTCCGTCCTCGGGGCGCATCCCTATCCCACGATGGTCCGCGATTTTCAGTCCGTCATAGGACGCGAAGCCCGCGAACAGGTTCTCGCCGCCGAAAAACGCCTGCCGACGCATCTTTTCGCCTGCGTCGGGGGCGGTTCTAACGCCATCGGTCTCTTCCACCAGTTTCTCGGCGACCTCTCCGTTAAAATGGTCGGCATCGAAGCCGGCGGCCGCGGCGGCCAGCTCGGCGAACACGCCGCGCGCCTCGCCTCCGCGCAAGGATTTACCGGCGCGCGTCCCGGCGTACTGCAAGGCACCTACACTTATATTTTGCAAACCGAAGACGGCCAAATCGCCACTACGCATTCCATCTCCGCCGGCCTCGACTATCCCGCCATCGGCCCTGAGCACGCCTGGCTCGCCGATCAAGGCCGCGCCGAGTACGCCGCCGTCTCCGATTCCGCCGCGCTCGACGCCGCGCGCCTGCTCTCGCGTACCGAAGGCATCATCCCCGCGCTGGAGTCAGCCCACGCTATCGCCGGGCTAATCGAGCGTCTGCCGCGCCTCTCCGCCAACGACCTGGTCATCCTCAACCTCTCCGGGCGCGGCGACAAAGACATGGACACCTATTCGCGCCTGCTCTAATCTTTCTTGAAAAACAATGCCCTTGGCGACCTCCAACTCGACGCGCATCTCCAAACGGTTCGCCGCGCTCCGCGAATCCGGGGAACTCGGCATCGTCGCCTACATCACTGCAGGCGACCCGACGCTAGATGCCACGCATAAATTCGTTCTGGCCCTCGCCGATGCCGGCGCCGATGTCATAGAACTTGGCATTCCCTTCAGCGATCCCCTCGCTGACGGCCCCACGATTCAGCGCGCCTCCGAGCGTGCTCTGAAAGCCGGCACAACGCTCGCCCAAGTCATCCATTTGGTCCGCGAAATCCGCAAATCCAGCGAAGTTCCCATGGTGCTCTTCAGCTACTACAATCCCGTCCTGCAACTGGGCCTCGAAAAGTTTGCTTCCAGCGCCGCAACGGCCGGCGCCGACGGCGTCCTAATCACCGACCTCACTCCCGAAGAATCGCACGACTATCGCCAGGTTCTAGCCGCGCATCATCTCGACACGATTTTTCTCGGCGCTCCCACCTCCACCGATGATCGCCTGGCCAAAATCGCCACCGCTTCCTCGGGTTTTCTCTACCTCATCTCGCGCACCGGTGTCACCGGCGCGAAAGACGCCCTCCCCGATGATCTCCCCGCTCTGCTGCGCCGGGCCCGTAGTGTCACGCAACTTCCCATCGCCGTCGGTTTCGGCATCTCGCTCCCCGGCCACGTCTCCGTTCTCGGCGGCCTCGCCGATGCCGCCGTCATAGGCTCCGCCCTGGTCTCCGAAATTGAAAAAGCCACCGCCGCAAATCCCACACCCGCAGGCATTGACGCGGCCGCCACGGGCCTCGCCGCTCGCATTCGTTCCCTAAAAGAAGCCGCTCGCCACGGCCTCTCCCGCCGTGAGGTCGCTCCATGAATCTCGGCGACTGGCGCCGCCGCATCGACGAAATCGACAAAGAGCTTGTCGAGCTTCTCAACGAACGTTCCCGCTGCGCCCTGGAGATCGGCAAGCTGAAACAAGCCGCCAACATTCCGCTCTATCAACCGGACCGGGAGAACGAAGTCCTAGCGAACGCCGAACGCACCAACCCCGGCCCGCTCACGGACGCGGCCATCCGCCGCCTTTTCGAACGCATCATCGACGAAGCCCGCGCCGCCGAACGCGACGCCATGCACCCGGAGCGTGCCGCTGTGAAGCGACCGAAAGAAGGGAACTAACGGAACACTCGCGAAGTCTTATTCGTTAAGGTTATTTCGTTTTTCTAGTAGGAGCCGGGCTTTTAGCCCGGCATCTTTGTCGCGTAGAATGCGCTCGAATCGAAAGGGAATCAGAAACTCCTATGGTCATCGTAATGCAAGAAGGCGCCAACGACGCCCAAATCCAGCACGTCATCGACCGCCTGGTCGCCGCAGGCTTTAACGTTCACCGCTCGACAGGCGAATCCCACACCGTCCTGGGCGCCGTCGGCGTCCATCGCGATTTCGACCACCGGGACTTCGAGCTCCTCGAAGGCGTGCGCGAAGTCATGCGTATCACGCAGCCTTTCAAGCTGGCCAGCCGCCAGTTCAAGCCCGAAGGCACTATCGTCGATCTGGGCCGCGGCGTCCGCATCGGCGGCAATGAAGTTGTAGTCGCCGCAGGCCCCTGCTCCGTCGAATCGCGCGAACAGATTCTTTCCATCGCGGAAAGCGTCGCCAAAGCCGGCGCAAGAATCCTTCGTGCTGGCGCCTTCAAACCGCGCACCTCACCCTACGCCTTTCAAGGCCTCGGCGAAGAAGGCCTTAAGCTCATGCGCGAAGCCGCCGACAAATACTACCTTTTCACCGTCAGCGAAGTCATGGACCTTTCGCAGATTAAAATGATGTCCGAATACGTCGACATCTTCCAGGTGGGCGCCCGCAACATGCAGAATTACTACCTCCTGCGAGCCCTGGGCGAAATCCGCAAACCAGTCCTACTCAAACGCGGCATGTCCGCCACCATGGAAGAGCTTCTCCTAAGCGCCGAATACATTCTCGCCGGCGGCAACTACAACGTCATTCTCTGCGAACGCGGCATCCGTACCTTTGAGACCTACACGCGCAACACCCTGGACATCGCGGCCATACCCGTAATCAAAAAACTTTCGCACCTTCCGATGCTGGCTGATCCTTCTCACGGGACCGGCCGCCGCGACAAAGTTCCTCCTATGGCCCGCGCCGCGGTCGCCGCCGGGGCCGACGGCTTACTCATCGAAGTGCACAACGATCCCGATCACGCGCTCTCCGATGGAGCTCAATCGCTCGAGCCCGAAGCCTTTACCCAGCTCATGGCCGAACTCCGTATCATCGCCCCAGCCATCGGCCGCCGCATGGCCTGATTCATGCCCTCCGCCCACCTTATTCATCGCGTCACCATACTCGGCACCGGTCTGATCGGCGGTTCCTTTGCTCTCGCCCTCCGCAAATACACCTCAGATATCCACATCGCCGGCTGGGATCGCCCTGAAATCATCTTCGAAGCGCAATCTCGCGGCGCCATTGACCACGCTTTCTCCGGCGAACTCGCCCTGGCCTTGGAGAACACCGAGCTCGTCTACATCGCGCTTCCGATCGGCGCCACGGTCAATCTTCTCCCAGAAGTTGCACGCCTAGCTTTGCCCCACACTCTGATTACCGACGCTTGCAGCACAAAAGTCCGCATCACCGAAGACGCCGCCGCTCTCTTCCCCAAGGACTCCACAAAATTCTTCCTCGGCGGGCATCCCATGGCCGGCAGGGAACTATCCGGCATCGCCCATGCCGACGCCGACCTCTTCCGCAACAACACCTACGCCCTGATCGGCGCATCTTCGGATCAAACCGACCCCCGCATCTCCGCCTTCGTCAAAATCCTGGAAAAAATCGGCGCGCGCCCTCTCTGGCTAGGCGCACAGCAGCACGACTACGCCGTCGGCCTAACCTCCCATCTTCCTCAACTAACTGCCGTAGCCCTCGCCTCGTTCCTCTACGATCATCTCGACGAAAACGGGCTCCCCATCACGCTGGCCGGGCCCGGTCTGCGCGACTCTCTCCGCCTGGCGGGCAGTCCCTACTCCACCTGGCGCGACATCGTCCTGACCAACAAAGAAGTCCTCTCCGCCGCCCTCGATCTCTTCGCCCGCCGCCTCGACGATCTCCGCGAACGCCTGGCCACCCGCGACCTGGAAGCAGACTTCGACGCCGCCAACGAACTCTACAAACTCCTTCGCTCCCTGTAGCGGGCCTGCCCCGCCCGCTGCACGACGCCAATCCGTTTTCCACAGTCTTTGCTCGGCTTTCTCCTACCACGCCCCCTCCTTCCTCCCCACCCACCAGACGACCCCGATCGACGCCGTCTGCTGTTCCTTGCTCAGCACTCCGTTCTTATCCGTAAAAAAGGACGGCTGGTTCGAGAAGTCCCGCCGCCACTCATAGCGCATCAAAAACCCCTCGGAAAGTTTGTAATCGAAGGTGGCCGTCGTTTCCTTCAAAGCCTGGGTGATCCCGCTGAATAGTCCGCCGCGATCCGAGAGATACTCCACTCGCCCGGCCACGGCGAACTTCGGTGTAAATTGGTACTTCGCGTAACCAGTCCCTCCCGTGACGTGCGAAGGCGACGAAGACTCTCCCGGGGCGGTATTCTTCCACAAGCGCTCGATCACGTAGTCGCCTTCGAGCGCAAACGTCAGCTTTGGCGACGTCTGCCAGCTCACGTAGGTGTCAAAAATGTGCAGCTTCCCGTCGGGCGCCGGTGAAATTGCCTGAAACGCTAGCCCCGGCTGAACCGGGATCGGTCCGCTCGAGGACACCACATTACGGTCGGGATGTTCCTGCCCCAGGTAGTAATTCACGTTCCAGGTGATGGTTTTGCGCGGCGTGGCCGTGAACCCAAACAGCTCATCCTTAAACCCGTTCGTGGCTTCCGCCTGATTTGTGCCATTCACCAGCCAGTAGTTCAAGGTCAGCTCATCATTCACCTTGTAGCTGGCCCGCACACCCATGTGATAAAACGGCAAAAAATCGAACCAATACGCCCGCGAATAATTCATCTGGTCTTTGGTGTAGTTTCCTTCGATTCCGATCGAGCTTCCCCATTTCCCCACATCCAATGTCAATCCGCTGCCAATCGGAGCCACCCACGTTCCATAAGCCTGAAATATATTTCGATAAATCTCCGGCCGCGGTTCGTTGGCCGGATTTCCCTGCAAGGTGTCCGTGGCCTGCCCGAATTGCAGGTCGAGGCGCACTCCAAACGGCCGTCCAGCGGACACATCGGGAGCGCGCTCGAAAACTACGTCAGCTTGATTCAAACTGATGTTGTTGCTCAAAACGTCGTACGCACGCAGCGCGTTCACCCGCCCGACCGGGCTATTGAAATTGAACGAATAATATTCATCCAAGGCAAAATTCAGCGTCGCTCCGTGCAGGTAGTCAGGAATGGCCCGGTCCACCGCGTTTGCGGATTCATGGGGTGCTTCGGAGGAGGCACTCTGCGGGCGCGTGGGCGCTGTTGCCGGGGCCCCCACACCGGCAGCGGCCGTGGACGCCGGCGAAGTCGTCACCGCGTCTCGACTGGCAGCTGTCCCCCCGCCTCCAACGGATGCGTCTCTCGCAATCCTCTCTGCCGGAAGAGCCTGCCGCTGTTTCAGCTCGTTTTCTAGTTCCGTGACGCGCGTCAGCAAGCTCTCCACCACCTCGCGCAACTGTTTCACTTCCTCCGCCGATGCGGGCGCTGAATTGCTTGCCTGCGCTCGTCCTGCCGGACACCACACCACCAGCGCGAGACACATCCCAACCATGCAGCGCAGCGAATTTTTGAAGATCAGCGTGGGGCCGCTGTGTGAGGTGTGTTTGATCATGAGGAGGCTTCTTTCCCGGCTGGTATCGACTATCTCCAGCCGCGGTACCGCCCCCGATTTGTAGCATGAATTGCTTCGTTTTTCGTAAAGCCGGACGCGTTCGAGCATCCCGATCGAAGGCGTCGTCAGCCAAGTGGGTCCGCCCTCTGAGGCGGACCGCTGGCGCAACTCCAAATTAGCCGCGCGCTCTACGGTAACTTTTTACACTGGCCTCGCGTATCCATCTTCAAGCCAGCACGCCACTGTCACTTGTGCTGCCCGGATGGATCCTGCCGATGTCTGAGATGCAAACCGCTGACCAAGTCTCGCTCGCAAATTCCCACTCTGCACCGCTGGCAACTACGGCGTTCCCCTGGTGGCTCCAAACGATAGTGTTCCTTGGCGCGCTACTCATGGGCGCTGGCGCTCTCATCGCGCTGCTAAATCCCGCGATGCTCGTCTCGCCCCACGACGAAATCAACGCAGCCGTTCACGTTTACGCGGGCTACCTCTTCTCGCGCAATGCCGCGCTAGCCATTTTGCTGGTAGCCTCGATGATCTTCCGAGCCAAAGGCACTCTGAATGCCCTGATCTTGCTAACCGCCTTCGTTCAATTGTTGGACGCCGCCGTGGACTGCATGGAAGGCCGATGGGTCATCGTTCCCGGAGTTCTAGTCTTTGCCTTACTGTTCCTGCTGGCTTCCGCCCGCCTCCGAAGTCATCTCTTCTGGCGGAAGGAAGCGTAGCGCTAAGACCAAAACCCGTCGTCGACCGCACCGGTCGGGCACACCACACCCAGCCCCACCCCCACGAGTTTTTCTCTCAACTATTTCAGGTTGGCCTTCTCAACCAAGGGCAGATTCTGCGAAGATCCGCCCACCATAAACGTGTAGGCGCCAGGCACCAATTTCCATCCGCTCGCAGCCTCATCATAAATCGACAAATATTTCGGATCGACGCTCACACTCACGTCCTTACTCTCTCCCGCCTTCAACCACACCTTGCTCCACCCCACCAAGCGCTTCGGGGGCTCACCCGCATCAGCAGGCAGCGCCGCATACACTTCTGCAATTTCCCCTCCCGTACGTGACCCGGTGTTCTTCACCGTAAAGCTCACGGCGGTTTCTTTCCCCGCCGTCACTTTCAACCCCGAATATGCAAAGGTCGTGTATGACAGCCCATATCCAAATGGAAACAGAACCGCCTTCTTTTCCGCGTCATACCACTTGTATCCAACCTTCAATCCCTCGTCATACTTCACGCTGAACGTCGCCTTCGCCTCACCCGTCTTCATCACCGCGGCTTCACCCGTCTCCCCCGGCCCCGGCTTCGTCAGATGTGGATGCGGCAAGTCCACCTCGTTTGCGGGAAACGTCATCGGCAGCTTCGCGCTCGGATTCACGTCGCCGCTCAAAATGTTCACGACGGCGTCCGCACCTTTGCTGCCTCCGTACCACGCTTCCAAAACTGCGCCCACCTTATCAAGCCATGGCATGGTCACGGCTGTTCCCGTTTCCAGCACTACGATCGTTTTCGGGTTTGCTGCCGCCACCTGCTCGATCAGCTCGTCCTGCTTCACGGGCAGCGACAAATTCGGCAGATCCATTCCTTCGCTTTCCCACTGGTAGGCGAACACAATCGCAATATCCGAATTCTTTGCCAGTGCTGCTGCGCTCGCTGGGTTCGCGCCCGAATCAAACTGCACCTTAGCCGCCGGGAACTTTGCTTCGAGCACCTTTATGGGCGACGGCGGGAACCACACTTGCGCCTGCCATCCCGCCGACGGCCTCCCCGGCGCGTCCACCTGCGCTGAGCCCCCTCCCGACATCATGCCCTCATTCGCGTGCGGCCCAATGACCGCTATCGAGTGCACCGCTCCTGCACCGAGCGGCAACAGCCCGTCGTTCTTCAGCAGCACGGCGCTTTGTTCCTCAATCTTCCGCGCCGTCTCCAGTCCACCCTCGACGTCCGCCACGCCCTTCTGCGTCGGATGATCGACAATCCCGCACAGAAACTCCGACCGCAGCACGCGCCGCACGTGGTCATCGAGCTCCGCTGTCGAAACCTTTCCCGCCTCTACCGCCGCTTTCAGCTTGGCTCCAAAAAACTCATCGAGCGGTTCTTCATTGTCCAAACCTGCTGCCGATGCCTTCACCGTGCTGTGCGTTCCGCCCCAATCCGAAACCACAAACCCCTTGAATCCCCACTCGTTCTTCAAAACATCCATCAGCAAATATTTATTCTCGCAGGCAAAAACCCCGTTCACCGCGTTATACGAGCACATCACCGCTCCGGGATTCGCAATCCCCACGCCAATTTCGAACGCCAGCAAATCGCCTTCCCGCAGCGCCCGCTTGCCGATCATCGAGTCCACTTCGTTCCGCCCGCTCTCCTGATCGTTCACCGCGTAGTGCTTGATGTCGCCAATCACGTGCTGCGCCTGCTCGCACTTCATCAAATTCCCGACCAGCGTTCCCGCCAGAACCGGATCCTCGCCCAAATACTCGAACGTTCTGCCGTTCCTCGGCTCGCGCGTGATATTCACCCCACCGCCCAGAGTCATGTTGTATCCTTGCGCGCGCAACTCCTTCCCGATGACCGTCCCGTACGCGCACGCCGCTTCGGAATCCCAGCTTGCCGCGGCCGCTAGGTTCGCCGGGAGCGCCGTCGAATACCGCCCGTTCTCCGCGCTGCTCCGCACTCCGTACGCCGCATCGCTAATCTGGATGATCGGAATCCCCAGCCGCGGCACGCCAAGCACAAATCCCGCCCCGCCGTTTCCTAGTTCTGGCTCCGGATTCTGGACCTCCCTCGGCCAGCCGGGCATGCCCATCCCGTGCAACAGGTCAATTTTCTCGTCGAGCGTCATCTCCTTCAGCACCATGTTGGCGCGCTCGTCCGGCGAAAGACTCGCGTCCATCCACGGATGGTTCCGGTCTTCTTTCACCGGTTGCCCGTGCATGCGGTGTTGCGCCCAGACCGTTGTGGCCACTCCTGCCAAGATTGCCGTCAGGCACGCGGCCAGGACACCAAATCCCATCGTTACGGAAGCTCTCGTCCGCGAACGCCACAACTCATTCATGTTCATCAGGACCATCCTCGACCATGGATTAAATGCCACTATAATATCGATATTTTTGATTAAAGCCACAACCAAAACACCCCAGCGGACGTCCCACAATGGCCCTCCTCTCGTCCTACCTCGTCCTGGGGGGCCCGCCACAGACTTCGCGCATCTCGCCTCTTGGGGTAGACTGCTCCTCGGTAGCGGTAGCACCGGCTTCGCCTATACGCCTTTCTCTGCCGCCGCCGGGATCTCCGCCATGGACAAACGCATCGCCTCGGCCGACGCAGCCATCGCTAATCTTACCGATGGCGCCACCATCCTAATGGGCGGCTTCGGCCTCTGCGGCATCCCGGAAAACCTAATCGCCGCGGTCCGCCGCAAAGGCACAAAAAATCTCACCATCGTCAGCAACAATGCCGGCATCGACGACTTCGGCATCGGCGTCCTGCTGCAAAATCGGCAGGTAAAAAAAATGGTCTCCACGTACGTCGGCGAAAACAAACTCTTCGAGCAATTAGTCCTCGGCGGGGAGCTCGAAGTCGAGCTGAATCCGCAAGGCACCCTGGCCGAACGCCTACGCGCGGGCGGCGCCGGCATTCCCGCCTTCTACACGCCCACCGGTGTAGGGACCATGGTCGCCGAAGGCAAAGAAACGCGCGACTTCGATGGCCGCCAATACCTCCTCGAGCGCGCCATCCGTGGCAACTTCGCCTTCATCAAAGCCTCGAAAGGCGACCGCTGGGGCAATCTCATCTACCGCAAAACCGCGCGCAACTTCAATCCCATGATGGCCACTGCCGCTGATTACGTGGTCGCCGAAGTCGAAGAACTAGTCGACCTTGGCCAACTCGATCCGAATCACGTGCACACCCCCGGCATCTTCGTGGACGCCATCCTCGAAGGCGCTGCATACGAGAAACGCATCGAACGCCGCACCCTGAGAAAAACGTAGCATGCGAGACTTTATTCCCGCCGCGACTCTCTTGTTTGCCGAAATCCTGATGGTCGCCGGCGGCATGCTGATGTATCGATTGGTCTCAGGAAATATCATTAAGCGCAATATGCTGGCGAAAGTAGTACGCCAGGAAGGCCCTGGGGACTACTGGCGGGCGATCGCGTTGCCCTTTTTTTGTTCTTGTCTGCTACCGTTCGTGTGCTACAAGCGTTCTGGTTTGAAGCGCTGAACAGACCTATGGCCACCGCCGACAACCATCGAAGACCTGAACAGAGCCCCTACGGGATTCCCGCGGTGATCGCTCTTCTGTCATTGTTTCCCATACTGCTACCACGTCTCTTCGCCGATTCGCCCGCTGCATTTGACGGCGCGCGCGCTTATGAACATGTGCGCCATCTCGTCCAGATGGGGCCCAGGCCGCCGGCGTCGGATGGAATTCATCGTGCCCAGACCTACATGATCGGCGAGCTCAAGAGCTACGGTTGCCCGGTCGAAGAACACGACTTTCATGGTCCGACACCGCTTGGCAATCTCGCCATGAAAAATATCGTCGTCAAGATTCCCGGCACCAGCCAAGGCGTGGTCCTGTACGCAACGCACTACGACACTGTGCGCCTCCCCAACTTTGTGGGCGCCGACGACGGCGGCTCCGGCACGGGAACCCTGCTCGAACTGGCGCGCTTGTTCTGCTCACGAAAGAATTCTCTCAACGTCTGGATCGTCTTCTTCGACGGCGAAGAAGCCCAAGGCAACTGGGCCGATAAAGCTAGCATTCAATGGACGGATACGAACAACACCTACGGCAGCCGCGAAATGGCCGCGCAAATGGCCCTTTCCGGCGACCTCCAGCGCACCAAAGCCATGATCCTGGCCGACATGATTGGTCCCACCAAGGTCAGAATCAGGCGCGACACGGGCTCCACTCCCTGGCTCACGGATTTCATCTGGGACACCGCAGGTCAACTCGGCTACAAGGACAATTTCGTCAACGAAGACTATGCCGTTGGCGGTGACGACCATTTCTCCTTCATTCGCCGGGGTGTCGCGGGCTGTGACCTAATCGACTTTTCCGTCCAGGACACCTATTGGCACACGCCCGAAGACACGCTCGACAAAGTCGACCCGCAAAGCCTGGCCATTGTCGGCCAAGTCCTGGCGCGAACCTTGCCGCGCTTTGAGAAGAAGTTTCATTGAGAATCTACTTCTCCATGACCAACGCGAATACCGATCAAACCGTCAAGAACATCGAGGGATGGAAATCCCTGCTCTGGATGCTGATGCTGATATACGCCGGCTCGCGTGTTCTTCAGGTTTTCCCCAGTGGGATTCCCATGCTGGCCATAGTCATCTTGCACGTGGTTCCTCCAACCGTCTTCGCGTTGATTCACGGTGCCATGTTTTACCGTATCCGCGGAATTCTCGCGTTCGTTGCGATCTGTCTGCTGGTGGGAAACGTCTTTGAAAACCTGGGAGTTCGCACCGGTTTCCCATTTGGCCACTACTATTTCACCGACGTGATGGGCCCGAAGATCCTGGTTGTTCCAGTATTCCTCGGCCTCGCCTACGTCGGCATGGCCTACCTCTCGTGGACACTTGCCCGCCTAATCCTCGAGGAGACGCAAAGGCCGTTGGCCGGGTCTCGCGTGATGACGGTGGCGCTGCTGGCGAGCGCCATCATGGTCTGCTGGGACCTGTCCATGGATTCCGTCTGGTCAACGATTGTTCGCGCTTGGATTTGGCAGCAAGGCGGAATTTACTTCGGCGTGCCGCTGACGAATTTTCTGGGCTGGTTTGTGACCGGCTATGTTTTCTATCAGCTTTTCGCTCTGTACTTGCGAAACCGCTCCAGGGCTGGCCATGCGCTGCCGGCGAACTATTGGAGTATGGCGGTCGCTTTTTACGTGATCTCGGCCGCAGGAAACCTCCTTCTGCTGATTCCCCAGCCGGGACCTGCTGTGGTCTCCGATCCGTCTGGCGTTCGATGGAAGGCAAGCTCGATCACGGCCGCTTCTGCCGCGGCTACCATTTCGACGATGGGCGCATTTGCTTTGCTCGCCTGGATCAGGCGCCCCGGCGCGGGCCGAGGAAGAAAAGCCACACGGCAATCTGGATTAGGCGCCGAGGAAATCGCGTTGGGCTGATCGTCGGCAGGCTTCGCCAAGTCCTGGTTCGTGCCGCTGTTAGCTGTAAGCTGTGTGCTGGTGGGCTTTAGCAGTAAACTATGGGCTTATTCCCATGCCGCTGACAGACGAGCAAAAACGCGAACGCATCGCTCGCCGCATCGCTCTCGAGCTACGCGACGGTTACTACGTCAACCTGGGCATTGGCATGCCCACCGCGATCGCCAACTACGTCCCGAGCGGCATGGACATTATTCTTCAGTCGGAAAACGGCATGCTCGGCGTCGGTCCTTATCCCACAGAATCTGAAGTAGATCCCGACCTGATCAACGCCGGCAAAGAAACGGTCACCGAGTTGCCGGGCACATGCTACTTTTCCTCCGCCGATTCTTTCGCCATGATTCGTGGAGGCCACGTCGATCTAACGGTCCTCGGCGCCCTGCAAGTCGATGAAAAGGGAACGCTCGCCAACTGGGCCATTCCCGGAAAAATGCTGAAAGGCATGGGCGGCGCGATGGATCTCGTTGCCGGCGCCAAACGCGTGTTCGTCGCCATGGAGCACGCCACCCGCGACAACCAGCCAAAAATCCTGAAAAAATGCACGCTGCCGCTCACCGGCGTGGAAGTCGTCGATCACATCGTCACCGAACTTGCCTTCATCGACGTCACCCCCGCCGGCCTCGTTCTTCGCGAGCTGGCCCCCGACGCCACGCTAGAACAAGTCCAATCGCTCACCGAACCCAAACTCGTGCTCCCGCCCGGTGGTCCCCAAGTCCTCGAGGTCTGATCCGAAGAACACTCGCTTCTCCGTGCCCTCTCGGATCTTGGTGATCCCGGGTAAATGTTTTTTCTTAGGAAGAAGAGGAACTGCTGAGGTGCCGGGCCGTGCTGAACGAATAATGTAGGGCGGAACCGATGCTGAACACTGTTACGCCATAAACAAGCAGATGGATGATCTTCGCAAGATGGAAGCTCGGATACGCGGCAGAAAAGACCACCGTGAACACCAGAATGATCTGAAAAGCCGTGGTCATCTTTCCGTAAATGCTGGGCGGAAAGGGCCGATAACCGGAGATGAGCAGAATCACCACGGCCACGACAAGAATCAATATGTCGCGGCTGAAAACGATAATCGTGAGCCACCACGCGATCTGTTTCTTAAACGCCAGAATAATGAACGAAGAAGAGAGCAGCAGTTTATCGGCGATAGGATCGAGGTAAGCGCCAAGCGAAGACCGCTGATTGAGGCTGCGCGCGAGCAGGCCATCAATGCCGTCTGAAAGCCCCGCGACAACCAGCACCAGCAGCGCCCATCTGTACCGTTCGTAAGAAATAAGAATAAGAAAGAACGGCAGAAAGCCGAGGCGTAGCAAAGTGATTTGATTGGGAACCGTCCAGATGCGGCCAGTCATTGCAGTTCAGAATAGCGCAGTTCAGGCGGCCCTGGTCTTCGAAATTGCGTCATGCGATTGGTGTCACGCGAATTGCGAGAGATACTCGGTCAGTGAGCGGCCAATTTTACGCGCGAAGAGTTCGTTCATCGAAGGGATCGAGCCGGTAGGCTCATCCAGAGACACGCGCTCGACGCGATTCATCGGAAAAAAGATGGTAGGGAAGCCGATGCGCTCGCCTTCAGGCTCGTTGATCTGCCGGATAAAATGGTCGAACGAATTCAAATCGATGCCCCGCAGCGTCACGCCGGAAGGATTGATGTCCAATAGCTCACCCCAGACTTTCTCCCTGGGCGAGTGCAAACTCACAACGACAATCGAATGGGGGTCCACGATGGGCGCCTTGTGCTGCGAGTAGAGTAACGCACTTTTTCCCGCGGCGGGGGAGGATTGTGCTGACTCTCCCGGCAAAGGGTCACGATAGTGCCTGATCATCAGCGCGAAACTCGCAACCACAACCAGCCCCGCGAGCCATCCCAGCGCATAAGCGCTGCGCCGTTCGCTAACATTCATCGGCTGCCGGTCCGCAAATATCTTGCCCAATACGAATCCGGCCGCCAGTCCTGCTCCGTGGGCGTAGTTGTCCATTCCCATGCGCATGAACCCTAGGACAAAGAGAATTACGACGGAGCTGATCAGTCGCGATCGCAGCTCGTGCATTTGCGTGCCGCCGCGTTTCGTAGTGACTGCTAGCATCACGCCGACGAGCCCCAGCAATGCGCCGCTCGCGCCCAGCGAAAAGTTGCCGAAGGTTGCGCTGACCAGGAAGCCGAACGCTCCCGTGAACACATAGATAAAAAGATATCTCGCCGAGCCGTAGAGCTCTTCAATGGCCGGCCCAAACTGCAAAAGCGCCATCATGTTGAAACCGATGTGAATCAGTCCGCCGTGCAGAAACATCGCCGTGACAACCCGCCACCAGTCATGACCCGCAAGCAGATACGGTAACGGGATGCTCATGCCCAGACGGTACTGCCCGGCCCCGCCCAGTCCCCACAGGATGCTGAGTCCTCCTCCCCCGCCCGTTGCGGCGAGCGCCATCCAGCTTACGCCCAGCATGACGACGTTCGCGATCAGCAGTACTGTGGTTACCGGCGCTTCGTGCTCGCCGAAGACTCCGGAGAATTTCTTGCTAAAAGCCGCGAGCGAGAAGCGCAAGCTCGTGCCGCATACGTGACACCTTGTGGCACTGATACCGACCAGCGCTCCGCAAGCAGGACAGATTTGCGGACGCGGCTGATGGCTTCCGCCCCCACCGCCGACAAGTCCGCGCATGCTGCTTTTCCAGCGCTCCAATCGCCGCTGCCACTCATAGGAAAGCGCCAATTCTCCTCCTTGCGAGCCACCGACCGCATTCCTATAATACAGAATCTGCAGTTTTTTACCGTGTAAGAGGAGCCGTGGGCACAACAATGGACAAATTCGAAGAGTTCGGCCGCCGCATCGACGAAGAGCTTACCCGTCTCCGCCGCTATATCGATGAAGAAGTCGCGCCCGAAACCGAGAAGCGCACGGCCCAATTCTTGCGCGAAGTTTCGGAAAAACTGACGCAAGCCGCCTCCAAACTCGAATCGCGCAATTCTGCACGCGCCGAACGCGATTCGCAGAAACCGCCGTCGGAAGCGTGATGCGAGCCAACTTGTGACCTACTTCCGGGCCGCATCCTACTGGTCGGTCCTCTTCTATCCGCTGCACTTTCTGCCGAACTTCATCTGCTTCTTCGTGCTCATTCTAATCGCCGGATGCGCTTCGCGCCACGCGACGGCGGACCGTCAGCCTGTGCCGTCGGCCGCCTCGCCAGCCACAACCGAATCCACCAAACGTTCGAGCGATGCCCAGCCAGGGCCAACACCCGCCAATTCCCCGGCCCGGCCTGCGCCAAGGCGCGGCAAGTCATCGCCGAGCCCAGCACCCGAGGGTTACCTGGAAGAAGGCAACGCTTCCTGGTATGGGGTGCCCTTCAACGGGCGGCGGGCCTCGAATGGCGAAATCTACGACATGTACAAGCTGACCGCGGCGCACCGCACGCTGCCGTTTGAAACCATGGTGCGGGTGACAAATCTCAACAACGGAAAAGCAACCATCGTGCGCATTACCGATCGCGGGCCGTTTGTCGAGAATCGCATCATCGATCTGTCGCTGGCGGCGGCGCGCGAGATTGAATCCATAGGGCCGGGCGTTGTGCCCGTACGCGTGGAAGTTCTTACGCCTGGGATTGATCCCACCGGTGGTTTTTTTACCGTGCAGGTTGGCGCCTTTCGCGATCAAGCGAACGCGCAGCGTTTGCGCGATCGTCTGAATCTTTCCTATTCACCGATTTTCATTCAGCAATACGATTCGCCTGACGGCACGTTCTACCGCGTGCGCGTCGGCAAAATTACGGGAGAAGACGCCGCGCGCCAATTTGGTGAACAGCTTCGCGGCCGCGAGGGGTTTACGCCCTTTGTTGTTCGTCTCGATGAAGGCGCACCGCGAGGAGGGAATTGATGAGCGCTAACTGCCTGTTCTGCAAGATTTCTGCGAAAAAAATTCCGTCGAAAATCGTCTATGAAGATCCTGACATTTTCGCGTTCGAGGACATCAGCCCGCAGGCGCCTACGCACATCCTGCTATGCCCGCGAAAGCATTTTGTTTCACTGGACGATGCGAAGCCCGAAGACCAGGCGGTGATCGGCAAGCTGCAACTCGTTGCCGCACAGTTGGCCCGCGAGCGCAATCTTCTCGATGGCTACCGCACGGTCTTCAACAACGGCACGGGCGCCGGCCAATCCGTGTTTCATCTGCATTTGCACTTGCTCGGCGGGCGGCCATTCCGCTGGCCGCCAGGGTAGATGCTGAGCTGAAGGCGCGGTTGAGGTTTGGGCGCCGAGAACGCAACGATGCTGCGCCCCTACAAGGGAATTCGCGCGCGGCAATCATGCGTTTCGGGAATTGCGGCCTGGCGTAGGTCAGAGCAGCTCGACGAATTCACGGTCGCGGCTCTTTTCGGGCAGCAACGCCAAGATGGCGCGATTCATTGTCGCGAACTTTCCTTTCTTATGCATCGCAAGTCCCAGCAAATAGGCATCGGTCACTTGTTGATGGCCCGCCAATCGCGGAGTGAGTGGTTCAAGCGCCTGGATAAAGCTGAGCTCATCCGCCCAGAACCTGTGCCCGGGATGGCCAAGGTTGGCTCTTAGAAGAGCGCGGGCATCGCCAGGGGTGAGCGCGTTCGGAGAAAAAGCCGGATTCGAGAGGATGCGGACGAACGCAGTCTGCGTCAGGGGGCATGTTGCCCACCCGTCGCGCGCGTGGCGCGAAAGCCAGTCCTGGACTATCTCATGGGCGCGGTGCGTGGGCCAGGCCATGGCGATAAGCACATTGACGTCCAACAAGAAACCGGCTTTCACTCTCACTCGTCCTCGAGCTTTTCGACGTCCTCGGTGCTTACCGGGGGCGAGCCAGGTGGCAGCTTGACAACATGAAAGCCATTGACGATGCGGGTCTCGAGAGGCGCGTGCAGCCCCCGGCGCACCAAATCCGATACTGCTTTGCCGATGGCGACATCCCGGCTTTTGGCATATGCCTTCACTTCCTGAAGAACATCATCATCCAGCGAAAGAGTGGTTCTCATGTCTCTATGATGCTATAGCGGAGAAATGATGTCAATTGTGCGTGAGCGCATCATTTGCAGATATTGATGTTCGACTTAATTCCATCTGGCCGGGACCCGCACGCCGGCACCACTGGCCTTCAAATGCTCCTTCACGGCGGGCCATGAGCAGACCCACTTTCGCGATGCGCGGCGATCCTGCAGGCCAGTAATGCCACCTGGGAAATCACCACCCACAAACAAAGCATAGGCAGAAATACTACCGACTTGAAGAAAACTGCGAACGGTCAAGTAAGACCGGATTGGCGCACAAGCGAGCAGTGCGTTGACGTGCCAGGCGGAGCGGCGTAGGATTCGCGGCATGAACTTCGAAGAAAAGTGCACATGACGAACGGACCGACACGGCGCGAGTTTCTCGGCTCGATGGCTGGATTTGCCTTGTTGCCGTTGGAGCAGGAGAAGCCCGAGCTGATTCTGCACAATGCAAACGTTTGGACCGTGAACGCAGCCGAACCGCGCGCGCAGGCCGTGGCTATCGCGCGAGGCAGATTTCTTGCGGTGGGAAGCAATAGCGATGTGCTGAATCTCGCCGGGACAGGCGTGCAGAAAATCGATCTTGGCGGAAAAAGTGTGCTTCCTGGGTTTATCGACGCGCACTCTCATCCTTCGGAGGCGGGCAGGTTGCATCTTCGGATGGTGGACTGCGACCTGCGCTCCATCCAGGCGATTCTCGCAGCATTGCGCGAACGCGCCGCAAAGACTCCGGCTGGCGAATGGGTGCTGGGCTTCAAGTACGACGACACAAAAACGGAAGAAGGCAGGGCAGTGACGATCGCGGATCTGGATGCGGCTGTGCCGGACCATCCAGTTCACATCCAGCACCGCGGCGGGCATACGTCTTATGCGAATTCGCTGGCTTTTCGCAATGCGGGGATTGATGAAAAGACGCCCGACCCTCCCGGCGGACAGATTAGTCACGATCCCGCGACGGGAAAATTGAGCGGACGGGTCGCCGAGAGCGCGAATAACTATTTCAATAAGGTGATTCCGCTGAATTTTTCGCGGGAGGATTGCCGAGAGGGAGTGAAGCTCATTTCCAAGATGCTCGCCCGCTCGGGAATTACTTCGGCGACCGAAGCACAGGGAGTGCCGGAGGATCTGCGCGCCTATCAGGATGCGCACGAGGCCGGCGAACTGCTGTACCGCGCGTACTGCTTCATCAATTACCACTTTCTCGATCAGATGCTTGAAGCTGGCGTGCGCACTGGGCTTGGGGACGAATGGGTGCGGGTAGGCGCGGTGAAGCTGGTATGCGATGGATCGATTTCCGAGCGTACCGCGCGGCTTTCTGTTCCTTATGAGGGACGGCCGAACGACTACGGCATTCTGGTGATGACGGAAGAGGAGATGTACACCGAAGGACGCAAAGCACATCTTGCTGGATGGCAGATTGGCACGCACGCAAACGGCGACGTGGGCATTGACACGACGCTGCGCGTTTACGAACGGCTGCAACGCGAATCGCCGCGGCGCGACCCGCGCTTCCGGTTGGAGCATTGCACCGTGGTGAATGACGAGTTGATCGCGCGCATCAAGGCGCTTGGCGCTATCCCCACGCCGTTTTCGACGTATGTCTACTATCACGGCGAAAAAATGCGTTACTACGGGGCGGACCGCCTGAATCATATGTTTGCTTTGCGGAGCTTCATCGATGCCGGGATTCGCCCAACGCAAGCATCGGACTATCCACCCGGGCCCTTCGAGCCGATGATGGCTCTCGAATCCGAAGTGACGCGCACGGACAGCAAGGGCAACGTTTGGGGGCCGAAGCAACGCATCACGATTGAGGAAGCCATCCGCGTGGGCACGTTGCACGGCGCCTACGCGTCTTACGAGGAAAACATCAAAGGGTCCATCGAAGCGGGGAAGTTGGCGGACCTGGTGGTGTTGGGTCGCGATCCGCTGCGCGAGAATCCATCGACGCTCGTCACGATTCCGATTGAGCGCACCATGGTTGGTGGGCGTTGGTCGTTCGAGGCGTGAACTTATTTGAGGGCAGGGAATAGGGGCAATTCCGCGAATCATGCCGCATCGCGGATTGTGACGAATCCCCTCATGCCGTCAACACCGTTTAATGCGAAGCGGTTGTTAGCGCAACTCCGCAATAAGTTCGATTTCGACGCAGGAGCCCAGCGGAATTTGGGCGACGCCGAAGGCGCTTCTGGCGTGCTGGCCGCGGTTTCCGAAGATTTCACCGAAGAGTTCGGAAGCGCCATTGGCGACCAGATGTTGCTCGGTAAAGGACACTGCGCTGTTCACCAGCACCATCAGTTTCACGATTCCTACGATGCTGTTTAGATCCCCGGTTGCCGCGTGCAGCGTGCCGAGCAGTTGTATAGCAACGTCTCTGGCCGCTTCTTTTCCCTGAGCAGTGTTGAGATCGGCGCCTAGCTTTCCCGTCCACGGCTGCCCTTCTTTCTTCGCGATGTGGCCGGAGACGAAGATCAAATTGCCTGTGCGCACAAATGGCGAGAACGCGGCGGCTGGCGGCGCGACGGGCGGCAGAGAGATTCCCAAGGCACTTAATTTGTCGTAGACAGACATCTCAGTCTCCTTTAGTCGATTGGAAGGCTACTTGGCTGGTGAAAGGCAGCGAGGGTTCTTTGGAGGTGGCGCCAGCAGCGTGAGCAAAATCAACGGCAGCCGTATTTCCTCCGCAAACAAGAACGCCGACACGTTCGCCCCTCTGCGGTTTGTAGCGGCCGGAGAGCAGCGCTGCGAAAGCGGCGGCTCCGCCGGGTTCTGCTACGATGCGCAGCGCTTTCCAGAGGGCCTGCTGGGCTTGCTGAATCGCGGCGTCGGCAACCAGTACAACGCTACTCACAAATCTCTGCGCGATGGGAAACATTAATTCGCCGATCCGCTTTGGAGCCAGGGAGTCCGCGGCGATTCCTCCTGCAGGACTATCGACGGGACGTCCGGCTTCGAGGGCATTCGTCAGCGTTGGCGCGGCCTCCGGCTCGACGCCGACAATTTTAATGCGATTCGAATACCAGCAGGCGACGCCACCGATCAGGCCACCGCCGCCGACGGCCACGAGCAACGAGTCCAGATCGCGACACTGCTGTTCGAATTCAAGTCCGACAGAGCCTTGGCCGAGGATCGTTTCTGGCTGGTCGTAGGCGTGTATGGTAAGCGCCCCCGACTCGGCGGCCCAGTGTTCGCTGGCGGCCAGTGCTTCGGCGTAGCGCTCGCCGGTCACTACGAGTTCGGCGCCGCAGCCGCGAATGCGCTCGATTTTTTCCGGCGAAGCCACCGTGGGGACAAAGATCTTTGCGGGTAAGCCGAGCTTCATCGCGGCAAAAGCAACGGCCGCTCCGTGGTTGCCGCCGGAAGCTGCCACCACGCCGGATCGCGGAATTTTTCGCAGAAGCAAATTAGCAAACGCTCCGCGCGCTTTGAACGAGCCGGAATGCTGGAGCAGCTCCAGTTTGAAGACCAGCGGGATGGAATCGAGGCCGAAGTCGCCGCCGTCCGCCTCGATGATTGGCGTGCGACGAATGTGCGGCCGGATGGTTTTTTCCGTTGCGACGATTTGTTCGCGATCGATCTGTGTAGCGGGCATAGGAGTTACCTTAGGAAGCTTAGAGCGCGGCCGGCGCAGTGGCCGGAATGACTTTCGACGAAAAAGATTTGCTTTCTTGAGGTCATCGCGAGTGCTATTATACTTAGGGAGTTGGCTAATTGTCTATATGAATCTCGAACCGGCGCTTGCAGCACTTTCCAGCACAAGGCGGCTGCAGATTCTCGCCTGGCTGAAGACTCCGCGGGAACACTTCCCGCCCCAGGTTTACGGCGATCTGGTTAAGGACGGGGTCTGCGGAGTGTTTATGGCCCGGAAAATGCGGGTCAGCCAGCCCACGGCCAGCGAGCATTTGAAGATACTGCAGCAGGCCGGGTTGGTGCGCGCGAAACGCATCAGACAGTGGACGTTTTATAAGCGAGACGAAGCGCGCATCAGAAGGATCAAGAGAATAATCTCTCGGACCATCTAGCGAGGAGCGGAAACGGTCAGGGTGCGACTATATCCTTTAGCTTGGGTTTGACCTGCACGACCGCAAGGCTCGAAGCATCCCAGCCGCCTCCGAGCGCTTTGACCAGGAGAACGCTGGTGACCAGGCGCTGGCCTTGAATCACAGCGGCTTCCTGCTCATTGATCAACAAATTTTGTTGTGCGGTAACGACATCCAGATAGCTGACCAGCCCGCCTCGGTAGCGGTCGAGCGAAAGATCCAGCGTGCGGCGGGCCGCGTCGACGGCTTGCTGCTGGGTCTCGCGCGCTTGTTCGAGCACGGTGAGCCCCGTCACATCGTCTTGCACTTCCTCGAAGGCCGTCAGCACCGACTGGCGGTAGTTCGCCACGTTTACTTCGTAGCCGGATTTTGCAAACTCGACTTGAGCACGGCGTGCTCCGCCGGTGAAAATGCTTTCGGCCACGTTCGCCCCAAGGGCCCAGAAGGTGCTGGAAACGTTGGCCAGCTTCGCGATATCGGCGGCCTGCCATCCGCCATTTCCAAACAGATTCAGCGAGGGATAGTACGCCGCTTTTGCGACTCCGATCTCGGCGTTGGCCACGGCCATCTGGCGCTCGGCTTGAGCGATGTCCGGACGCCGCTCAAGCAAATCCGAAGGAAGACCCAAGTCAATCGGCGGCGGCTCGGCTTTCAGTTCTTTAGCCGGAATGTGGAAGTCCGGCGCGGGTCTGCCGACGAGCACGGCGATGGCATCTTCAAACTGCTTTCGCTGTTGCAACAAAAGCGTCGCTTGCGTGCGCGTGGTCTGAAGCAGCGTCTCTTCCTGGGCGACATCGAGTCCGGAAGCAACGCCGCCTTTGTGGCGCGAATCGACAAGCTCCAAGCCGCGGCGCAGCGTGTCTACGGTGCGGTTCAGAATTCCGAGTTCGGAATCGAGTTGCCGAAGCGTAAAATAATCGCCCGCGATCTCCGCGGTGATGACTAGACGGACATTTTCGAGGTTGGCGGCGCTGGCCTGGTAGGAGGCTTCCGCCGCTTCGATGGTCCTGCGCCGCTGGCCGAACAAATCCACTTCGTAGCCCGCGGTAAACGGCAGCGTAAAGGTGTTTTGCGTAACGGGCTTCAGCGCGACCACGGCACCGTTTGTCGGCCGGTTGCCGGAAAGGCGTTGCCGTTCGGCGCTCGGCGAAACACCCGGCGTGGGAAAATTCGTTGCCACCTGAACGGCCGCCGCAGCGCGCGCCTGATGATAGTTTCCGGTGGCCGCCTCGAGACTCTGGTTGGCGGCAAGGGCGTCCTTCTCCAGATCGTTCAGTTCGTCGTCGTGAAAAATGCTCCACCATTCCCCCTTGGGGACGGCGTCCTTCGGATCACCTTGCCGCCAGGGTTCCGACACGTCCCACTTCGCTGTGGTGGGGGCAGTGGCGCGCTGGTACTTGGGGCCAACGGTGCATCCGGCGAGAAACAAAACGAAGCCCGTGGCACTCAGCAAAGGCAGGAAGATTTTCATCTGGGGCACTACCATTACCGCTTCGCTCCGGGCGCTCCGTTCGTGTTCGGAGCTTTGGATGGAGGGGCCTGCGCCGGTGCTCCGGTCGCGTCTGGCGGTGTGACTTGTTTGACGCGCACGTCTTGACCTTCGTCAAGCGAGTCCGCGGGGTTCAGGACGATCCAGTCGGATGGCTCGAGGCCTTGCAAAACTTCAAGCGTTGTTCCGTAGTCGCGACCAATGGTCAGTTGGCGGAGGTGAGTCTTGTGATTGGCATCCACCACCACGGCGCGCAAGCCCTCGGCACGGAAAAGCAGGGCGTTCACCGGCACCTGCACACGGGAAGCTGCGACTTTCACCTGCAAGTGGACCTGAGCATAGCCGCCGGGGAAGAGTTGGGCGATCTTGTTAGGCACATCCACTTCTGTCAAAAGAGTTCTGGAGTTGGGATCGATGGCTTCTGCAGTGCGGACCACCTTGCCCTGAAAGTTCTGGCCGGGATACTGCGCCAGCTCGAGAAAGGCTCCCAGTCCCGCGCGAACCGATGGCGAGTACATCTCCGGCACGCTGACGTAAACTCGAATCGGATCGGTTTGGGCGAGGGTAAAAAGCTCCTGCTGCGAGCCGCCATTGCCCGCGTTGATCAGCGTTCCAGTGTCTATGTTGCGTTTGGTGATGACGCCGCTGAATGGGGCGTAAACGTGTTTAAAGGATTCCAGTTCCTCGAGCCGCCGCACATTCGCTTCCGAGGATTTGACGGTCGCCGCCTTGGCCTCATAATCTCCGACCGCGTTATCGACTTCCTGCTTGGAAACTCCATCCGTTTTGATCAGGTCCTGATAGCGCGTCGAGGTGATTCGGGAAAGATTTGCATTGGCCTGGGTGGTATTCAGGTCGGCGCGTGCCTGGGAAAGCTGTTGATCGACTTCCGGCGTATCGATGTCCGCCAGTAGCTCGCCCTTGGCCACGCGGGTTCCGATATCGTGGTACCACTTTTGGAGGTAGCCGTTCGTGCGGGCGTAGATGGGCGATTCCACATAGGCTTGGAGCGTGCCGGGCAGCACCAGGTCTTCCTGGGCGACCTCCGCCGAGGGATGGGTGACCGCTACCGTAGGGATAGCCAGGGCTTCCGTGTTTTCGGCCAGCGCGTGATACTGCGCGCGGCGCTGGAACAGGGTGAATGCGCCGAAGATCACCAGGACAATCACACCGCCAATCAGATACTTGAAAAGCCGCGTGCCTTTCTCGGGCTGCTGGCCTCCTTGCTGGGGTTCCATCTTTCGTCCGCCTTCTTTCATTGTCCGGTACTCCGCACTTTCCGCTAGTGCTCTGCCGTCTAGGCTACCGCAGGGGATGGTGATTGGCTACGCTGCTTTCTCCGTTCGCGCCGGCCGTGAATCATGGAGAAGACGCAAGGAACAAAAAAGAGCGTGGCGAAGGTAGCGAAGAGAAGTCCGCCAATCACAGCGCGACCCAGCGGCGCGTTCTGCTCGCCGCCCTCGCCGAGACCGATGGCCATCGGGATCATGCCGATAATCATGGCCAGAGCGGTCATAAGCACGGGGCGGACGCGCACAAAGCCCGCTTGCAGGGCAGCTTCACGCGCGGATTTTCCTTCGCTCATCTGTTCGCGAGCAAACGATACCATCAAGATGCTGTTGGCGGTGGCCACACCCATGCACATGATTGCGCCGGTGAGCGAAGGCACGCTGAGCGTCGTGTGGGTCAGAAGCAAAATCCAGCAGATGCCTGCGAGAGCGCCCGGCAATGCGGTAATAATGATGAAAGGATCCAGCCACGACTGGAAGTTCACAACGATCAATAGATACGCGAGGATGATCGCGCCGATCAATCCGTACCCCAGGCCGCGGAACGAGGAGCGCATCGTTTGCACCTGGCCGCGAACTTCGATGTGGCTGCCGCGGGGAAGCTCGTTCTTTACGGCGGCCACGCGCTTGAGAACTTCGTCGGAGACGGCTCCCAGGTCCCGGCCGTCCACCGCCGCGTAGACGTTGATCATGGGTTGCACGTTGTAGTGGGAGATCTCGGCTTGCCTCGCCGTGGTGCTGATGTTCACCAGGTTCCCGATGATTTGGGGCGGCGTGCCCGGCGCAGTACCGGTCACCGGCGTGTTTTCCAGCGCCTGATAACTGTCCACGCGGTATTGCGGCGATTGCACGGCGACGTTGTAGGCCACGCCGTTTTTGGGATCGAGCCAGAATGCCGGCGCCGTCTGAAAGCTGGAGCTCAAGGAGACCAGCAGGTTTTGCGCTACGTCCTTGGCTTGCAAGCCCACGGATTGCGCGCGGGTGCGATCCACATCCATGTGCAGAGTCGGCTCATCGAAAGCCTGCTGCACGTGGACGTCGACGGCCCCGGGAATATGACGAATTTCTTTCGCGAGCTTTTCCGCCACCACATAGTTGCCGCGCTGGTTCGCTCCTGTTACCGCGACATCGATGGGAGCCGGCGTCCCGAAATTCAAGATTTGGGTGACGATGTCGGCGGGCTGGAAAAAGAACTGAGTTCCGGGAAATCTTTGCGGCAGTTTTTCGCGAAGCTCGTTGATGTAGGCGCTGGTGGGTTTGCCGCGCTCTTCTTTCAACTGCACCAGGATTTCGGCGTCAGAGGTGCCGAAAGTACCTGAGTTGCTGTAGCTCAAATTGATGCCGCTGTAGGGCACGCCGATATTGTCGAGAACCGTTTGCAGTTCTTTAGAGGGGATGGTTTCGCGAATGACGGCGTCCACCTCATCGGCGAGGCGCGCGGTTTCTTCGATGCGCAGCCCGGTGCGCGCGCGGAAGTGCAAACGAATTTGACCGGCGTCGACCTTGGGGAAGAAGTCCCTGCCGAGAAGCGCGACCAGGCCGACCGAGAGGACACAAAAAATCAGGAAACAAGCGCCAAACAATTTCGGCCAGTCGAGGACGGACATCAGCCCGCGACGGTAGCCCTCGCGGAATGTCTCGAAGCCGTGCTCGAATTTTTGCTGGTAGCGGCGAAAAAAACCCTGCCGTTCGCCGACGTGTTCTTCGGGTTTGTACTCGTCTTCGCTGCTCAGAAGGTACATGGCCATAGTCGGGACGATGGTTCTGGACCAGCCGTAGGAAGCCAGCATGGCGAAGCTGACGGCTTCAGCCAGCGGAACAAACAGGAATTTCGCCACGCCGGAAAGGAAAAACATGGGAAGGAAGACGATGCAAATGCAAAGCGTGGAAACGAACGCCGGAACGGCTATTTGCTGAGCGCCGTCGAGTATCGCCTGGATCGTTTCCTTTCCCATGGCCAGGTTGCGATTGATATTTTCGATCTCCACGGTCGCGTCGTCCACCAGAATACCAACGGCCAACGCCAGACCGCCGAGGGTCATGATGTTGATGGTTTCCCCGAGAGCGCTGAGCATCAGAATGCTCACCAGAATCGACAGTGGAATGGAAACCGCAATGATCAGCGTACTCTTCCAGTTTCCGAGGAAGATCAAAATCATCACGGCCGTCAAGCACGCGGCGATCAGGGCTTCTCGCAAGACACCCTGAATCGAAGCGCGTACGAAAAGGGATTGATCGAAGAACGTCGATACGTGGAGGCTTTCGGGCAAAGAAGACGCGTAGTTGGCCAAGACCTGCTTGACGCGGTCTACGATATCGAGCGTCGAGGCGCCGCCGGTCTTGTACGTGCTCATCAGGACGCCGCGCTGCCCGTTCACGCGGACGACGTTGGTCTGCGGACTGAAGCCGTCGCGAACGTGAGCAACTTCTTTCATGTAAATCGTCGCGCCGTTGACGGTCTTGATCGGTAAATCGTTGAGACCCTCCATATTCAGCGGACTACCATTCATCTCGACGAGATATTCGAGGGAGCCGAGTTTCACCGTGCCTGTGGGCAGGATGAGGTTCTGCGCATTGATGGCGTTGACGATATCCACCGGCGAAAGCCCTTTGGACTGCAGCGCCGCGGAATCGATGTCCACGGAAACCAGGCGCTGTTTTCCTCCATACGGGAAGGGAAGCGCTGCACCTTGCACCGTGGCAAGCTGTGTACGGATAAAATTGTTTCCGAAGTCGAAGAGCTGTTGCTCGCTCAAACTATCGCTGGTCAATCCGATTTGAATGACGGGAACGGTTGAAGCGGAAAAGATGGCCACCAGAGGAGGAGTGGTGCCAGGCGGCAGACCTTTCAAAATGGTTTGCGCGATGGCGGTGGTCTGGGCCAGTGCGACTTGCACGTTGGCGGTCGGCTGGAAGTAGATTTTCACCACGGCAATGCCGTTAAGAGACTGCGATTCGATGTGCTCGACGTCGTTCACCAGCGTCGTGACGGCGCGCTCCGAGTTGCTGGTGATGCGCTGCTCCATCTCCTGGGGCTCAAGTCCCGTATAGGTCCACACCAGGGTGATCACCGGGATGTTGATTTCTGGAAAAATGTCCGTCGGCGTGCGCATAAGTACGACGGGCGTCAGCAGGATGATGACCAGAGCGAGAACCACAAAGGTGTAAGGTCTCGCCAGCGCTAATCGGACAATCCACATAGAATTTCGAAGTTTCCTCTAAAGGGCTATTCGCCCAGCCACGCAGTTTCGAACGGTTCTTCCGTCAGAGTGCTCTAGTCTTAGATTCCCGAACTCAATTGTTTGGGTACGCCCCCGTGACCCGCTACGATCGTCCTGCCCAGGTACATTGCAGAGAGCTTGTCCCTCCATCCAGTCAGCACCGTGAGCCCGCCTCGTCGCCCTCCTAGGCGCAGCCTGGCAGGCACGCGTTCGCGGCCAAACCTTTATGAATCAGAATGATAGCGGATGGATGGGGCCGCTTCTCTTTTATCTTACGCCTTTTTGATGCTCTCGATTTAGCCCCGGTCACCTGCTAACCCTCCGCCAATTTCGAATGCGCTTCCAGAAACATACGTAATGGCTTACTTATGCAATGAATTGATGCGATGAATTAATGCGTCTTTCCTGTATAGTCCAACGTCATTAGAATTAGAATTGCCGCGTCTAACCAATCGCCAACGCCTGGCTTGCTGTCTGTCCCAAAGGAGCTGACCGAGTGCTTTCCATTCGCAACCTCGCCAAAACATATGCGGGTGGCGTCCGTGCCCTACGCGGCGTCTCTCTGGATATTCCCCCCGGCATGTTCGGACTCATCGGTCCGAACGGAGCCGGCAAGTCCACCCTTATGAAAATCCTTGCGACTTTACTGGACCCGGATACCGGCACCGCCACGCTCGACGGACTGGACCTCATCGCCAACAAAGACGCGACGCGGCGATTGCTGGGCTATCTGCCTCAAGAATTCGGCGTCTATCCGAAAATGTCCGCTGTAGATATGTTGAACCACCTCGCGGTGATGAAGGGGATAACCAAGGGCGGCGAGCGGAAAGAGGTTGTCGAGGGATTGTTGCAGCAGACCAACCTGTGGGATGTACGCAAGAAAGCGCTGGGCGGTTATTCCGGAGGAATGAAACAGCGGTTCGGGATTGCGCAGGCGCTGCTGGCCAATCCGAAGCTGATCATCGTGGATGAGCCTACGGCGGGGCTCGATCCGGCGGAGCGCAACCGGTTCCTGAATTTGTTGAGCTCGATTGGGCGGAACGTGGTGGTGATTCTCTCGACGCACATTGTGGCCGACGTGCGCGAGCTGTGTTCGCGGATGGCCATTATCAGCAGTGGGGAACTGATCCTCGAGGGGGTCCCGGCGCAGGCCATCGAAGCGGTCAAAGGGCGCGTGTGGAGCAAGGTAGTTCCGACGGATTCGGAGCGCGAGGAGATCGAGAAAGCTTTGCCGATGATTTCGATGCATCGCGTCGGAGGGCTCAACGAAGTGCGCGTGTATTCGGAAACGTCGCTCGGTGAGGGGTTCCTTCCCGTGGAAGCGGATTTGGAAGATGTTTATTTTCGCCAGTTGTCGCAGCATCGGCCGAATTGAGAAGGAGAACGCCGAATGTTCAAGGACTTCTTTCTATTCGAGCTGAAGCTTCGATTTAAGAGCGTGTCTACATATATTTTCTTTTTGCTAGCCGCACTTATTCCGTTCTTCTCCATCGCGGCGCGGGATTTTGGGCCGATCGGAAGCGGCAAAGTGTTTTTGAACAGCCCCTTCGCTGTGCTTCTCATCACCACGCAGGTGGTGGCGTTCGGCTCGATACTGATCGCCGCGATTTTTGGACCCGCGATCCTTCGCGATTTTCACGGAGACACTTATCAACTGATATTCACCAAGCCGATCTCCAAGTTTGGCTACCTAGTAGGCCGATGGGCGGGTTCCATGGTGACCGCCATTTTTGTTTTTTCGGGAATCGTCTTCGGGATCGCTCTGGGCACGCTGATGCCGTGGGCGGACAAACTGCGAATCGCGCCAAACGATTTTGGGATGTACTTGCGGATTTACGCTTCGATTGGAATCGTGCAGATTTTCTTTCTAGGGAGTCTGTTTTTTTGTGTCGCGGCGCTCACGCGGAATATCGTGGTGGTTTATTTACAGGGTGTGGCACTCTTCGCGTTTTACCTTATTGAACTGGTCGTGGTCGTGGTGTCCAACAAGCTGGAGCGCGCTTGGGCGTCCATCATCGATCCATTTGGACTCATCATGGTGCAGAGCTTAACGCGTTACTGGACGGTGGTGGAGAGAAATGTGGTCGTTCCGCACTGGACAGGCGTGTTTCTCTATAACCGGCTGGTTTGGCTGGCGGCCGGTGCGCTGGCTTTGCTTGCGGCCTACGCGCTATTCCCCATGTCCGCCGAAGTGTTGGGCTCGCGGCGATCCACCAAGAAGGCCGAGGAAGCGAAAGCCGACAAAGATAGCGTCGAGCATGAGCCTCGGCGCGTTCGGGCCAACCTTCCGCAGGTGGCGCAGATTTTTGGCGGTGCGACAACCTGGAAACAGCTGCTGTCCATGACGCGGATGCGGTTTTTCAATATCGTGCGCGAAATTCCCTTCTGGGCAATCACCTTGATCATGCTCGTCTTCGTGCTGATCAGCGGGCATTTCGCTGGCAATAACAACGGGGTTGAAGTCTGGCCGGTAACGTTCTTGATGGTGTCCGTCGTTTCGGGGCAGTCTGGCCTGTTCCTCTACATTATCGGCGTGCTATACGCAGGCGAAGTGATCTGGCGGGAACGAGACGTGCGGTTCGAGCAAATCCACGACTCTTTGCCGCTGCCGGACTGGACTGATTTCGTCAGCAAGTTTTTGGCGCTGGCTATGGTGGAGACCGTTTTGGCGTCCGTAGTGCTGGTGTGCGGCGTGCTTTCGCAGGCTATCAGCGGGTTCTTCCGGTTTGAGATGGGCCACTACGCGAAAGAGATCTACCTCGTTTACTTGCCGCAATTACTGATGGTCATCTTGCTCGCCTTGTTTCTGCAGACCGTCCTCGGAAATAAGTTTCTGGCCCACGCCTTGGTCGTCGGGTTCTTCATCTCGATTCCAACCCTCTACGCTTGGGGGATTGAGAACCGCTTGTATCTCTACGGAGAGATTACCCCCTACACCTACTCGGATATGAACGGATACGGACACTTTGTAAAGGCGCTGTTTTGGGTGACTGCCTACTGGATCTGTGTGGGCGGCTTGTTGGGAGTGCTCGCTATAGCCTTTGCGAGACGCGGCACCGAGCAGTCGTTTGGGGCGCGCTGGAAACAAGCGGGGCCGCGGATGCGGCGCTTGATCGCCGCGGCGGCGGCTTTTCTGCTTTTGGCGGGAACCTGCGGGGCGGTGTTCTTCTACAACACGCATGTGGCGAATCAGTTTCGCACGGCGCAGCAGAACCGGCATCGCACGGCGGATTACGAAAAGCTGTACAAGAAGTATGAGCGGCTGCCGCAGCCCAAAGTGACGGATGTGGACGTTGCCGTGGACATTTTCCCGGAGCGGCGGTCTTTCGCGGGCACCGGCCACTACATGCTCGTCAATCACACGGACAAGCCGATCAACGAGGTGCACATCACGGACAGCAGGGAAGCGGTTCAGGAAGTGAAGTTCAACCGCGAGTCCAAACAAACGCTCGCCGACAAAGACCATTTCTATTCCATCTACAAGCTGGACAAGCCGCTCGAACCCAATGAAACGATGAAGATGGATTTCCGCGTCGGCTATGCCTCACGCGGATTTAAGGACGGAAACGAGCGGGCCGAGTTCGCCTACAACGGGACATTTTTTGACCGTGACTATTTTCCAACCATCGGCTATAGCCAAAACGTTGAAATCGATGATCCCGTCCGGCGACGGGAAGAGCAGTTGCCGCCTCTAGAAGAGATGGCGCCTCCGGGCGATCCGTACTACTCGAATATAAACTTGTTCACGACCGATTCAGAATGGGTGACCTTTCACGCCGTCGTCAGCACTTCGCCAGATCAAATCGCGATCGCACCGGGCTACCTCAAGCGGGAGTGGACGGAAAACGGCCGCCGGTATTTCGACTACAGCATGGGCGACACGCGCATCAATGATTTCTTCTCATTTCTCTCCGGCCGCTTCAGCGTTAAGACCGATCAGTGGAAAAACGTGAAGCTCGAAATCTATTACCAGCCCGGCCATGAATTCAACCTGGACAAAATGATGGATGCCTCGAAAACCGGCCTGGACTACTACGAGAAGAATTTCAGCAAATATCAGTTTGATCAGTTTCGGGTGCTGGAATTTCCGCGCTACCGGCAGTTCGCCCAGTCTTTTCCCAACACCGTGCCCTATTCCGAAGATATCGGATTCATCGAGCGCATGAAGAAGCCCGACGACATCGACTTGCTGTACTTCGTGACGGCGCACGAACTGGCGCACCAGTGGTGGGGCCATCAGCTGATCGGAAGCCAGACGCAAGGCTCAAACATGATGAGCGAATCGCTGGCAGAATACTCGGCGCTCACGGTCATGTCGAAAAAATACGGCGAAGACATGCTGCGCAAGGATTTGCGCTACGAACTTGACCGTTATCTGCGGGGACGCGCCGGCGAGACGCGGCACGAGCCGCCGCTTGTTCTGGTGCAGCGCGAACCGTATGTCTGGTACCAGAAAGGAGCGCTGGTGATGTTCGCGCTGGCGGATTATATCGGCGAGGACAAAGTGAATCTCGCTCTGCGTAAGTTTCTGGAGAAGAACCGCTATGCCACGGGGCCATTCCCAGATACGCGCGGATTCGTCGCCGCGCTGCGCGCAGAGACGCCCCTGGAGCTGCAATACGTGATCACCGACATGTTCGAGTCCATCGTTCTTTACGAGAACCGGGCGGTGTCCGCGACGTATGTGGAAACGCCCGACAAGAAATACAAAGTGACCTTAAACGCGAGCTCGCAGAAGAAGAAGTCGGACGGGTCTGGGAATGAAACGCCCATGACCATTCATGATCTGATCGACGTTGGAGTATTCAGCGGGACCAAAGAACACCTGAAGCGGCTGAACCTGCATAAAGAGTGGATCACGCAGGAGACCGGGACGTTTGAATTTGTGGTGGATGAAAAGCCGACATTTGCGGGGATCGATCCTTACAACAAATTGATCGACCGCGACCCTGCGGATAATTTGATTGAAGTGGAGAAACCCTAGGGCGCTCGACCGAGCCGCTACTTGTGGGTCATTACGAAGACACCGTCCCAGTTTGCGGGCGGTTCTGCGGCAATAAATTCCCGGCAGCGCTCCACGTAAGCGCCAGAGGGCCCGTCCTTCGGCCACTTTTCAAGGAATCCCTGGAAAGCGCAGAGTGCGGCTTTCCACTGGCGGTTGCGATAGAGTTCGCGCGCACAGGCAAATGCTTCCATTTGCAAACGCACCGTTTCCGCCGAGCCGTTCGCGGCAAAATCCGTTTGCCGCCCCATCAACTGGTAGATCGTGACTGGTTCGAGCTTTCCTTTGACGCGCATCAAATCCAGTTCGCGAAAGATAAAGCCGTCGTCTTTTGCCGCTTGATAGGTCGTTTCGTTCACGATGATGTGCGTGCCGTAGTCTTTGTTCAGGCCTTCGAGCCGCGAAGACAGGTTCACGGCGTCCCCCAGCGCCGTGTAGCCGTATCGTAGCTCGGAACCCATCTTGCCCACACTGGCGACACCGGTGTTCAGCCCAATACCGATCTCGAGACTCGGCTTGCCCTCGGCCTCCCACTCCTTTTGCAGTTCCCCCACACGCTTCATCATTTCCAACGCCGCGTCGCACCCGCGCGCGGCATGACCTTCCTCTTCAAACGGCGCGCCCCAGAAGGCCATCACTGCGTCACCAATATATTTGTCGAGTGTCCCTTGATAGTTGAAGACGATGCGCGTCATGTCGGAAAGATATTGATTGAGGAAGAGGGCGAGCGCTTGCGCGTCCAGCTTTTCGGAAATGCTGGTGAAGCCGCGAATATCGCTGAACATTACGGTAATGTTGGTTTTCTTGGGCTCGACGAGCCGCGGATTTACGAGCAGTCGGCGAATCACTTCCGGGCTGAGGTACTGTCCAAACGCGGCGCGCACCTTGCGTTTTTCTTTTTCCTCAACGAGCGCGCGGTAGAGCGACACGAACAGCACGTTGCCGGTCAGGGTCATCGCTGGAATCGTAAAATTCAGCCACCATCCCCGCCGAAAAGCCCCGTAATCCACTGCCGCCAGCGGAATGAGCAACGCTGCGCCGAACCACATCCAGCGCGGCTGCACGAGGGCCATGAATATGCCAACGGGAATGCCCAAGATGAGAATAAAAACCGCATCGCACAATTGTTGCTTCGCGCCGCGCACCAGGAAGTTGTTATTCAGGATGTTGTCGATTACATTGGCGTGAATCTCCACGCCGGGGTAGTCTGTGCCGCTGTAGGGCGTGGACTTGATGTCGCCGATGCCCGTAGCCGTGGCTCCTACCAACACAATCTTGTCTCGAAAATCCTCAGCCGGCCAATTGCCCTTCACAACATCAGCCATCGAAACATGCTTATACGTCGTGTACGCCCTGCCGTGATAGTTGATTAAAGCCTGACCGATGTCATTCGGAACAATGCGCAACCCTTCCCCGAACTGAAGGTCCACGATACCGTGCTCACCATAGGTGAGCACCATACCGTCATTGCCAATTCCTAGGTACGCGCGCACGGCCATCACGTCCAGCGAACCGTACAAATCCCACTCGCTCTTGTTGTTGGAGCGTCCAAACGGCAAGATCATGGTCGTTCGGCGAACGATGCCGTCCGTGTCTGGGGGCTCGTTGAAAAAACCCGTGGAAGCTGCCTCGACGCTGAGTGCGCTGGTCAAGCTGCTCATATTCGCTTCCGCGCCGTGCGGCAGCATGTCGGCGTTTTCGTATCTGCCTATCAGACTCAGGTAGTCTTGTTTTCCGAACCCTTGGCGGCTCTTAATGGACTGCACTTGAGGAAAAGAGAAGTAACTCAGTTCGTTGGCGTACTGATCGAGGGTCTGATCGTCGAGCTTTTGCAGATCCGCTTCGGTATAAAGGAAAAAATTTCCCAGAACAACCTTTCCGAATTTCTTTATGGCTTCCGCGAATTGCTTGTCGGAATCGGACTCGGCGGCTAGTTTCGCTACTTCCGCTTCCAGTTTGGCATCCACCGGTTCACCGCGAGCGTTCCGTGCTTTCAACTCCGCCAGAAAACGGAGCAGGGGCGCTGCGCTTTCGTCCGGCTTGCTGAAGGTTATGTCGAAGGCCGCGACTTTTGCGCCATCTCTGTGCAGGACTTCCAGCATTCTTGCAAAATGCCAACGGGCGAACGGCCACCTTCCAAGCACTTCTTGAGAATGCTGGTCAATGTCCACGATGACTATTCGATGATCAAAGTCCTTCTCTTTTTCTGGGCGATACCGGAAACGCGTGTCCAGGGAGTCGTATTCCAGACGCTGTAGGAGCTCGAAAATAGGCGTGGAGCGTTCGCCAAGGAAGGTGAAGTAATACAGCGTCAGGGCCGCGGCGGTGATCGACAGGCTGATGATGAAGGAGGCGCGATGCCGCCACCATGACTGGAGAAGTTCGTAGAGGCCAAAACCGCCCCGCCGCTGCCACCATCCGCCTGACGGAGCCGCCATTTCGGTTCGCGCGCTATTCGCGGAAGATGAAGTTCATGCGCACGCCGCTGATTTCGATGACATCACCATCGTTCAGGCGCACGGGTCCGGTAATCGGCACGCCATTCACAGTGGGCATCTTGTCGCCCGGGCCGATGTAGTAGCCGTCATCGCGCTGATTAATCTGAGCTGCAATGGCGGGCTTGAACCAGCCTTTGACTTTGACCGTGGCCATCGCCGACTTGCCGATCACCGTCAGCTTGTTCGTAAGCATGTACTCTTTCTGATCGGTTCGTCCGCCAACGACGACCAGCGTCGGAACTTTCAGCCGCCCGGCCGCGAACTGCACGCGCTCGCCCGTAGCCGCCGCTTGCTGAAGCATCTCACGCCGTGCCTTGGTGTCCAGGACCATGGTTTCGTTAATGCGCGGAGCGCTAGCCTTGCGCCCGGTATCCCATGGCACAGGAGCGTCGCCTGACGCATCGACTTTGATGTGATGCTTGCCGATCCAGATGGAGTCGCCATCATGAAGCGTAGCCCGTTCGACGCGCAGGTCGTTCACAAAGGTCCCATTCAGGCTATCAAGATCTTCGACGACGAGCCGCCCGCCCTCAAAATAAACGCGCGCGTGATAATTCGAGACGGCCAGATTGTCGACCGGCAAATCGTTGTCCGGCGAGCGCCCAATGCTCACCGGCCGGGTCCCCACCGGAACTTCCTTGACCGTCTTTTCTTCGAACATCAGGCTGAGCTTCGCCATCTCAGGATCCTCCAGCGGCGCCGTTTCTGGCCGCTCTTTTTCGCGCTCCACCGAACAGCCAAGAAAACCACCCTCTTGATTCCGCGCCCACGCGCACGACGATGACAGTGATGTTATCCACGCCGCCGCGCTCGTTGGCCAATGCAATAAGTTTCTCGGCGGCCTTCGTCGGATCGATCTCCGCTTGCAAGGTGCCTGCAATTTCCGGTTCCGTGACCATGCGCGTCAAACCGTCGCAGCAGAGCATCACAATGTCGCGGGCAAACAGAACGTGCTCGTCGGTATCTACTTCAATGTCCGGCAAAGCTCCCAGCGCACGGAGAAGGACGCTCTGCATTTCGCTTTCTTCCGCCTCCGCTGCGGTCAAAATCCCTCGCCGCACCTGTTCGGCCACCAGCGAGTGATCGCTGGTGAGCTGCTGCAAATTGCCGCTCCTCAGCAGATAGGCCCGCGAATCTCCGACATGGGCGATGCTTAGTTTCGAGCCATCGATCCACGCGGCGGTCAGCGTTGCTCCCATGCCGTGCTGTTCGGGGTTGGCTTCGGCTGCGTCATAAATGTTTTTGTTGGCTCGATGCACCGCGCTCGTCAGCCGCTTGGTCTTTTCGCTCCAGGTTGGTTCCGAATTGCCAACCAGCGTGGCTCCGGCATCCACCCCCGGATCCATGCAAGATTTCACGATGGTTTCCACGGCAAGCGCGCTGGCCACTTCGCCGTGTGCCTCGCCTCCCATGCCGTCAGCGAGCACAAACAGATCGAGCGACTCGACAATGCGGAAGCAATCCTCGTTATTCGTGCGCACCCGCCCCACATCGGTTACGCCGCCGCTTACGATCCGCACAAATTCTCCCGTTGCTGCTTGCTGTTTGAATCCGTGCCCACACCCGTACCCAGCAGTCCTGTTCTCACGCTAGCAGACCCTTTCCGGCGGCGAAAGGTGCTGACGCTTACTAATTACTTGTTTTTTCGCCATTTGCCACCCTGGCACTCTCAGAGGGTACAACCAAAACGGCCATTTTGTGCCCTGTTTCTGCGGGGCGGCAAGCCGTTCCGTACCTACGGTGCGGGCTTCCGCTATAATCTGCCCCGCGCCGCGCGGCCCTTGAGTAAGGTCAGCTTGGCGTTCCACTCCATGGCCAAAGCCAAAAAAACCGACCCCGAACTCTTCCGGCTTTTCCTCGATGTCCAAGGGTACCGGCTCGTCAGAAAGCTCATGCAGTAGAGGCCCAAGTTTGTTGTGACGATTACTTTTTGGCTTGGCTGACCCGGTAGATTCCTCGTAACGCCCCATCTCTCTTACAATGAACACGGGGCCGGATATGTGGATCTTCCTTCTTGGGCCGTTTCTTTCGCTTCTTCCCAGTCGGTGGCGCAAAGCGCTGCCTTTCTACGATGCCGTGCACTGGCGTTCCGCGGCCATCCTCAGTGGCCTGGCGGAATCTCTGATGGCCCTCGCCGGTCTCATGTACTGGTATTCGTACTCCGTCGCGACCTGGGTCTCTCGCGCTCTGGATAACGTCCTTAGCAAAAATGCGCCGACTACCATCACTGTTCATGAAGTTGGTTTCGCCGCGCTTGTGATTTGGGCCACTCACCCGTTGACCTGGGCCATCGCCTTTTTCGGTGTCGAAGGGTTGACGAGAGTGTCGGCGGCGCTCGCCGATACCTTCCTGGGTTTGTTTCCGTTGTATTTGCTGGAGCAAGTCTACTCAAAGATTTTTCGCAGAGGAGTGCCGGAGCCCGCGGGAGCGGTTGAGTTTTCAGAGAGCTACGTCTCCTCTTACGTCGGCGCCATGCGGGGAAAAGTTGTGAGCGCCCGGCTTTCGCAGGTTCCCGACGAACATTACATTCTAAAAAACACGGCAGAGGAAATTCTTGAAATTCGCGCCTGGCGCGCGAAACCGGATTGGAATCCGCCCCGCGTTGTTCGCTATGAGGACCGTTATTACCGGCTGGAAGATTACGCTCGCGGGTCTGGGCCGCGTCCGTTTGTTTATAGATTGCGGCGATTAGCAGCCGGCGTTCCCGGCCGCAAGGTTCTAGTCTATTCTCCAGATGAAGCGCCAATCACAGCGAACCGCTGACAACCTGCGCGGCGTCCCGCCCCTCGCTCCCGTGCATAACGGTCTCTGGCTTCCCGAGCGCGCCGCCCCTCGACTACAATCTCACCATGCTTTTTCGCCGTCCGCCCTTGCTGCTCGTTCTCGGACGCTTTTGTCTTGCGGCGGCGTTCCCGCTATTCTTTTCTACCTCCGCGCAAAAACCGCCGGCCCCTTCCGCGGCGCGCATCCTCCTCCTGCCGCGAACCATCGTTTCCGGAGACCGAGCAACTCTGGCAGTCCTTGACGGGAACGGCCGGCTAACCCCCGGCGTGGCCGTCAGCTTTTCGAATGGCGACCGCCTGACCACGGATCGAACCGGTCGCGCGCTGTTCGTCGCTCCTCTCACTCCTGGGGTCATCTTCGGATCGATCGCCGGCCATGGAGCCCGCGTCCCCGTCACGATATTGCCGCCCGGCGAAACGGCCGCGAGTGCGATTGACGTTGAAGCGGTCCCCAAAATCGCTTCCATCACAGACCGCTTTGAAATCACCGGCCGCGGCTTTTGCGGAGACGCCGACGCGAATCAAATCACCATTTCGGGCGATCCCGCCCTGGTCCTGGCGTCCTCGCCGACATCGCTGGTAGTTCTGCCTCCGGCGGATTTGCGTCCGGGCCGCGCGTCCGTCGACATTTCCTGCGCAAAAAGAAATGGGCCGCCTAGGGAAGTGGTCTTTATTGTGCTCACCTTGGAAGCTGATTCTTCGCCGCTCGCGCCGGGCGGGCTTCGCCGACTCACTGTCCATGTGCGCGGCACAACAAGCAAGGTCACCCTGGAGGCCAAGAACCTCGCGCCGGACATCGCCGAGCTTGTCGGCGGCAATCCTTTACGAGCCTCCAGCTCGGGCGGCGCAGAAAACTTGGCACACTTCGAAGTGCTAGGGCGCAAACGCGGCAGTTTTCTGGTCTCGATCCGCTTGCTGAGTTCCCCGCCGCGCGCGCACTAGATCTTACAAGCGACAGAAACACGCGATTCCTGGCGCTCCTATTCTCAGCTTATTCGCAAGGGACTACGCGCTGGTTTTCGCGCTGGTCTCGGCCGGAAGCTCAGGCGTGTCTTGGCCTTTCTCGATAGAGGCATCCGCCGCGCTCGTCCCGACCAAAGAATCCAGCGTGTTCTGCGTTTTTTCGAGCCGCTTGTCTGCTTCCCCGTAACTTTGCTGCGCGTTCCTCAGATGCGTTCCGAGCTTCTCAAACACATCGGTGAAGGTCGCCATGTTTTTCTGGATCCCGGAGAGCCCCGCGGAAATACGCTTGGCATTTTCCTCGATTTGCATTCCCCGCAATCCCAGGTGAATCACCGAAAGATGAGCGTACAGGGTATTCGGCGAGACGGCGATAATATTTCTCCCTCGGCAGTAAGAGTCGAGTTGCTCGCCCCTGTTGTCCTCGGTCATGAGCAGCTCGTAATAGACGTTTTCCGACGGCACGAACATCAGTGCAAGGTCCAGTGTCCCCTCGTTCGGGACGATATATTTCCTGGCGATGGAATCCGCGTGCCCCTTCACCGCCGTAGCAAACGCCCGCTTGGCCTCCTCGCCTTCCACGGGGATTCTTCGAAAAGCGTCGAGCGGAAATTTCGAGTCGATGGCTACAAGTTTCTTGTCGCGCAAAAAAATGACCGCGTCCGCCGCCTCGCCGCTCGAAAAGCGGTACTGGGTGGCATATTGCGAAGAGGGCAGAGAATCCTCCAGCAAACGCCCCAGCGTCACCTCACCAAGCAGTCCGCGAGTCTTCGCCCCTCCCAGAATCCCCTCGAGCGACTTTGTCGCCGAGGATATCCCGCGCCCTAACTCCTGAAACTCCCCCAGTTGTTTCTGAATATGCCCGATCTGTTCACGGGTGTTCTTCAGTTCCTCGGCGACAGCCGTTTGTCCGTGCGTGGCGATCTGCGCGGAGTTGGATACTCCATCCTGCAACGCCTTGGTCACGCTCTCCAGTCGCTGAGACACGCTCTGAGCAATGCTGGCCATCTGTCCGGAGCTCTGCGCCTGGGCCGTCCCAATGGTCTGCAAGTCCCGGCGCAACTCGTTCATCTGGCCTACCAGCAGCGCGCTTTTCTTCTGTTCCCGGGATGTTTCGAACACCAGCCAAAGAACCAGCGCAGCCACTACAATCACAACCCCGATGAGCACTCCGCTCATTCTTTCTCCAGTCCATCTTCGGGAAACGGTCTACTTACTTTACCCGGAGTTGCGCGCCGCGGAAAGCTCACGCCAAAACAAAAGGGCTTCGCTTTTCGGAAGCCCTTTGACAATTGGTTCCTCGACGGCCCGATTCTTCCACCCGCGCGACGGTTCTTCTACCAGTTCATCTTCAGCGCAAACTGGAACTGCCGCGCATCGTAGGACGCCGTCGGCTGGCCCGCGCTGCAAGTGGACCCAGCGCCCGGATCGCACAGCTGGTTCACCGCCGCCACATTGAGCCGGTTCGTGAGGTTGAAGCCGTCCGCAATCACATCGAATTTGAGGTGCTCTCCCAGATTGAAGCGCCGCGAAAGCCGCAAATCGAATTGGAAGAATCCCGGCGTCACGAATGCGTTGCGCCCGAGATTGCCATCACATCCGAACGGCGGCGTGATTCCCGGCACGCTAAACGCTTGCCCGCCGTCTGTCAGGCAGTTCGTCGGCACCACAAACGTCTTGCCGGGAATAAAGGGCGACGCCGTTCCCGCGCCCGAAGTGCCTAGAGAAGGCCGCCCGTTCGACGCGCCCAGGTCCAGCCGGTAGTCGGTCCCCGTGATGATCGTGTAAGGCCGCCCGGATGAAACTTCGATGATCGGCGACAAAGTGAAGTTCCCGATGAAGTGTTTCCACGGGCCTTCGCCACTCTTGGCCGCCGGCGACTGGAACACCGCGCTGGTCACCCAGCGATGCCGCTGGTCGAAGTCCGAATTGCTGCGTTCCAAGAACGGGAAGCGGCTGTCCTGCGGTTCAAGGGGAGATTGCAAGTCCGTGGAATCGTCAATGGTGTGCGACCACGTGTAACTGGAGAGCAGCTCAAACGCATTCGAAAAACGCTTCTGGACACTCGCCGTCAACCCGTTATACATCGAATTCCCATCAGAGAGCTGCGCGTCCACGCTATTAAACGCCACCGGAACTCCAAATCCTGTCGGGTAACATTTCTTGGGCGCACTGGCCCCGAAGAAACCCGCAGGAAAACAGGAAGCTCCCGCGACCCCAACCAGAAGCGGATATTCCGCCGCGCCGGGGCCTGCAAACGATGGATTAGGTCCGGACGGACGGAAGAAGTTGAACGCCGCGGCGGTTGCCACAGGTGTGCCGTTCAATCCCGCCAGCGGGCCAGGGCAGCCGCCGAGCGTTCCGACGAGGCTCGGAACCGTCGGGGTAAAGGTGCAGCCGTTAGCGGTTGTCACTTGCCCCGCGGGCACACTGATGCCGACCGGGCTCGAACTACAGGTCTTCAAGCCGGAAGCGATGCAATCCGCATAATTTTGCGTGAGCAACTGCGGATCGGTCGAGTTGATATCCACCGGCCGGTTGAGATGCTGTCCCTTGGTGTATTGGTAGCCCACACTGACTTTCCATGACCCGGCGATCTGCCGTTCCATCGTCAGATTGCCCTGTTGCGCGACGCCGAATTGGAAATTGCTCGCCACCGGCAACACGAACGGCAAGATTGGCAGCGGGAAACCCGCAGCCAAATAATTTTGATTCGCGAACAGCGAACCAGAAGCGAGCGGATCAAAGCGTTGTTGATTCGGCAGGTAGGCCATATTGGGCAGCGCGTTCAGCGCTCCCTGGAAAATAGTCGAGCCGTTCAGGTTGGTCGGTCCATCCAGCGCATTGCCTTTGACGTCCGAGCCACACAATGGATAACCCGCGGGCGCTGACGCGGCGGTAAGAACGCCGCAAGCCGACGATGCTCCTCCCGCAGTGATGAGCTGCACGGACCGGCCGCCATCGGCTGTCGCCGAGTCAAAGGCAACGGCCAGCAAGGGATGGTCGTAGAAAAGACCGAATCCTGCGCGGATCACAGTTTTCCCATCACCCTTGGGGTCCCACGCGATTCCTAGGCGCGGAGCTACATTGTGATAGTCGCGCGGAATTCCCTCCACCACGCCCAGCGCCTTTTCCGCGGCGGCATTGAACGCATTCAGCGGCGAAAACAACGGCGTAATTTCCACGTCGTAGCGCAGTCCATAGTTGACCGTAAAATGCCTGTTCGCGCGCCAACTGTCCTGAATGAAAAGGCCGATGGGAAAGTTATCAAACGGCTGGCTAGATTGGCCGATGCCCTGAATGTAGGTCGTCGGTATCCCCAATCCATAGGTCTGCAACCCGGTCGTTCCGAACAATGAGACAGTCTGGCCGCCGGGAAGTGTCACGGAATCCGGAATTGCGCCGCCGCTCACAGTGGAAGTGGCCAACCCGCCAAAGTTTACAACCCCGCCATAATCCAGCTCGAAGATCTGCGCCTTGCCGGACCGCAACTGAATCAGGTTGTAGTCGCCGCCCATTTTAAATGTGTGATTCCCGCGAATCAGGCTCACGTGGTCGGTGAATTCAAACCGCCGCTCGATGCGGTCCACGGTCGAGTACGGCTCGCGTCCGAAGTACGCGAAACCGGGAATGTTCACGCCGATATCGGCGCCGCCTGGAAGCTCGGAAAAACCGAAATGCAAACCGCGCCGCGCCACTTGAGCGCGGAATTCGTTGAATCCGGTCGCGCTCAAAATCGTGTCGTGCTGAAACACGATGTCGAGATCCCGCGATTGGTTCACGCCCGTACGCGATCCCGCGTTTTCTCCAAACGTCTGGTTCTGCGCAGTGGACTCGATACCAGTCACAAGCGAGGGAGAAACGCCGACGCGCAAAAACGAGTTGTTCTGGTTATTCCACTTCTGGTCCAACCGCAGCGACCACAGGCTCGTTTTTTCCGTCGTCGGGAAATTCCCGCGCAATTGATTGAGCGCTCTATATGACGTTGGGAGCGGCACCATGCCATACGCATAGTTGAATCCAGGCGCGATCGGAGTCGCAGGACAGACTACATTGCCAACCGTAGCTCCTACAGGACAAGTCACGGGCACAGGAAAGTTCGCACCAGGCCCTGGCTGCAAACCGAAATTCGTGGCCACCGCTCCAAAATCCAGTCTGTTCAGCGCCACACTCGAAGCGGACCCAAGCAGCAGCCCGTAGGAAACGGCCAGTTGCTGATAAGGAGGGATTCCGCTGGCCAGCAGGGTTTCTACCGAAGCCGCCTGCGAGGGCGTCAACTGCACATTGATTGGCCCTCCGGGTGTTGGCAGGGGCAAGTTGACCATTCCCCACGGTCCGGTGCCAGCCGCTCCCTGCCCGATGCTCGAGAATCCCGTTTCCTCCCGCAGCGTGTCCTCGTAAGAGAAAAAGTAAAACGTCTTATCCTTCTCGAGCGCTCCGCCCAGCGTCACACCGGCCTGTACGCGCGTGTACGCCTGTTTGGTAGGGTCGAGGGCACCTGTTGTTGGGTCCACTTGCCCGGAAAATGCATTGCGCGCCTGAAACGCTTTGTTCCGGAAGTAACCGAACACGTCGCCGTGGATATCGTTCGCTCCGCTCTTGGTCACAATGTTCACGACGCCGCCCGTAGCCCGCCCATACTCCGCGTTGTAGTCGCCCAAAATCAGTTGAAACTCTTGCACCGCTTCCTGGGAAACGGTCGCTCGTATTCCATTAATGGAGTTATCGACAGCATCGGCGCCGTCCACACTCACCTCGTTCGAACGCGCCCGCTGCCCGCCAAAGTTCAGCCCGCTCGTCGGCGCCGGGCCGATCGTCGGCGCCACATCGCGATTCACCTGCGAGTTTGTCAACGTAAAGTTGATGTAATTCCGCCCGTTGATTGGCAGGTTGTCGATGCGCTGCTGGCCGACGGTTTGCGAGACTTCCGTCTTGGTAGTTTCGATCTGAGCCGTTTCCGTCGTAACCATGACGGTTTGCTGCACGCCCTTCAAATCCAGCCGCGTGTCGAGGGTTGCGTCCTCGCCGACGGTCAGTACCACGGAATCGTTCTCATAAGTCGCAAAACTCGCGCCGGCATCGACGCTCATTTTGTACCTTCCCGGAGGCAAACCAACGACCTTATACCGGCCAACTTCATCCGACTCCACCGTGCGTTCTGCGCCTGTGGCCGCGCTGGTAATCGTCAGCTTCGCGCCTCGCACGGCGAGTCCTTGCGGGTCGGTCACCGTTCCCGAAAGCGTCGCCGTATTTACTTGCGCCTTGGCAATCCCGACGCAGCCCAGCACCAACATGCACAGCGTGATCCACCGAAACACACCATGACGTCGTTGCATCTGACTCCTCCTCGTGGAAACCATTCAATCTTCCGCTACCCCGAGCGGCGGCGGAATGTCCCGCCGAAGGAAGGCTACTCGATTGAATACTCGGCTTTTACTTCAATAATCCGTCGAGTTCAATAAAATCTTATTCGTCAAGTTCCTGAGTCTAAACCTAAAAGAGGCTTTTTTCACCGCAGGAAGGAGGTGTGAGGCAGGGAAAGTACTGGGAACGGGGCGCAATGATAACTACAGGCAAAAAGCCTTTTGGCTCAAATCGGCAAGTGGCGTTGCACCAGCTTGCGGAGTTTTTCGCGGTCTTGGTCTTTCATGTGTACGAATTCTACGCCGCTGCCGTCCGGACCAAGATTTCGCACTACCGCGGTAAAGTAAATCCTGCGCAGCCCCGAGCGGACTTCCAGCTTGATAGAATCTCCCACGGCGAGTTTCTTCGGCGATTCCAGGTAGGCCCCGCCCAGGCTGATGGTTCTCACGCGCGCCAGCCCTGCTTGCGCGCCGTCAATGTGCGCTCGCAACGGCGATTCCAGAGGTACTCGCACATACCTTCGCGGAACAACATAATTGCCGATGGTCTGCGGGGCCGCTTCAAACCCCGCGCGCGCCTGCGTCGAAGACGGCCGGTTTTCAATCATCGCCAGAGCATCTTCCGCCGCGGCACGCAACCCCGATGGTTCGGCAAAAGCTAAACCTTCGCGGCCTTCCGCCAGCATGCGCAGCAATTCCGCTGCTTCCGCGGCGCGCATGCGCCCGATCGCTTCAATGGCTTTGATGCGCACGAACAGATCGCGCAGAACTTCGTGCTCGCCCGCGGCAATTTCCATCAATTGCGGTACGGCTGTGGTCTCTTGAGCCAAGCCGATTTGATCTATCATCATCGGCACGACCAGCGGATGAGCGTCCGCCAGAACCGCTGAAAACACGAAAGCCGCGCTTTGCGCAGAACCAGCATTGGCCGGCCGCGAGAGTTCGCTAACCGCCAGATCCTGCAAATTCCACTCCCAACTCGCTAGCGCCCGCGCCAAGCCCCGCAGCAGGCGTTCCGGGTCGGCGGCGGCCAGCAGCTTGATGGCTGCGCTCACTCGCTGCCGGCGCGCTTCATAGAGCCGCGTTTCGAGATGGTTCAGCACTGGGACACCGATGGTTCGCAGCAACCGCGCCATCGCGGTCACCATTTCCGCGCCGCGCGGTTCCGTCAAAAGCAGCGTCAGGCGATCCAGCAGCCTCTCAGGGTCGCGCTGCAAAAGCCGCGGCAAAACCGGATCAAGCGGCCGGTTGGCCAGGGCCGCATCCACCAAAAGCAGCCAGCGGTCCTGCGCCACTAAACGGTGCGCGAGGGACGACAAATGATCGTGTTCTTTGTCCTTCGGCACTCGTTCCAGGCCGATTAAAATGTTTTCAAAGCCCACGTAATCGGCGCGAATCACGGCCACGCGCCCCAGGGTCTCCAGGAAGGCTGCAAGCAGCGCCGCGGTCTCCGGAATGGTTTCCTTGTCCAAAGCCTTCATCGTCCCGCGGCCCAAATCCTCCGGTAATTGATTGGGCCAGAGCGATTCAATGATGGGCGTCATTTCATTCAATCCCGCCGCCACGGCGCGCCGGGCCGACACATTGTCGCTTTCCACGCGTCGCGAATAGTTGAGCAAGATATTTCGTGCTTCACGCCGCGGAGCATCCGCTCCCGCTTCCGCCAACTGCCCCAGCGTCCGCTTCAGCGCCACCACCGGCACGCACCACACTTCCGGTCCGCGCAGCACTACGGACTTCTCTCGCGGCGCAAGTTCCAGCCAGAATTTCTCGACAATTTGTTCCCTGTGCGTGTCGCTGGCCCAGGTGGTTGCCAGCAACGTCAGGTGTTGCGAAGAGTGCGGACCGGTATAGCCGCCCGAACTGACCAGCACATCGCTCAGGCGATGAAACGTCTGGCGCACGGCGTTTGGTGCCAGCGTTCCGGCGGAAAATTCCGCTCCGAGGAACTCCAGAATCAAACTCTCAGAGAGGCGCAGCAAGTACGGCTGCGGCCGCTCGCCCTCGCGCGGTGCATACTGCGAAATCGAACTGAGCAGCATGCGCACCGTCTCGCGGCTGGCATCTTCCATGGCCCCGTGAATGGCCCGCGCCGCTTCCTCCGGCGCAAGCCCGCGTGCCGCTTCGAGCGGCGGCGTCAGGCGCGCAATCAATCGCAGCGCGGCTATCAGATCGTCGGTTTCCGGCGGAAGAATCGGAGTCTCGTTGACCTCGCGCGGCGAGTTTCCGCCGTAGGCCACCAGCGCGCCCATGAGGCTCGCGAGTACCGTATCCACTTTGCGTTCCGTTTGCGTATTGATGGAAATCCCTTCCACACGATTCTCCAAAAGCTGCGCAGCCCACCAAGGGCTGCTCCCGCGCTTTATAGACTCCTCCGATCTTAACAACGATGTCTTGAAGAGTTGCGCGAGCGTGTCCAGTTCGCCTACATGAAATTGTCTTGCGAAGGTCAAAGACTGAATTCCTGCGCGCTGCAAATCCTGCGCCAGCAACTGCATCTCGCCCCGCCCATCGGGGAGATGCGCATCGCTGAGCTTCGGTACGATCAACCCGCTGCGCTCAATGTGGATTTCAATCCCGTTCAGTGCGCCCGCGAGATCGTGCAAGGTCTCATAGGACGCGTCCAAACTCTGAAGTCGTCGCGGATGGTTGCGGTCATACAGTCGTTCCGAGCGGAACAGCAAATGCAGGCATCGAAGCGAATGGATGAGCCCCGCCGTACGCGCATCCGGAGTGGGCGCGCTCACCTTCCGCGCGGATCCCGAGAATGGTCTCGACGCGCTGCCTACCTGTGGCTCGGCTTTGGGCCGCGCTTGAGCCTCGTTGCGCTGCTCCTCCACTGGCATGATGGCCCGAAGTGCCAAAGCGTTCCCCACTTAGTTCTCCCGAGCTTATTTAGCCGACCGGTCAAGTACGGGCCCCTTCGACACCCAAACAGCAACCAAACATGAGGGCAGGGTACCCGTGGCCATAAAGCAAGCACGCTGCCTGCCCCCGTGCTGCAGAACTAAGCTTTTTGTTTTGAACAAGTTGATTTCAAGGTCATGGAACTCGTCCGATGCCATGGTTACAAAAAGTTACGTTTCTAGTAGAGGAGTTCTGGCCGATAAGGCCCTAGGAGCCGGCTCTCGGACCCCGCAACTCGCCCGTTTTCGGCCTCGAGGCCGTTTATTTCGGCTGCAGCCTCACGTTGGTGATGTTGACCGTTCCGCCCTCGGTGGCCTGTATCGTTCGCCTCACCTGCTGGTACCCGGTAAGCCTCACGGTTACCGTATGCATGCCAGCCGGGACTTGCACCCGCGACGGCGTCGTTTGTCCCGTGGCAGTCCCATCCACCAGAATCTCAGCACCCTTTGGTGTCGTTTCTACCTGAGCCCATGCCACTCTTACGGTTGATTTTTCCTTTAAATCCACGTCGAGCTGCGTCTGAATATTGTCTTTCACCTGAACATTTCCGGCATAGGCATCGTAGCCCGGCATACGCAGCACTAAGTTGTACGGGCCAGGTGCAAGCGGCAACGTCACTGGCGTCTGGCCGGACTGCTTTGCTCCATTAATGAATACATCCGCTCCTGCCGGCTTGCTCGTTATATATAAGCCCTTGGCAAGCGATTCGAGCGTAACCTTCTGATCCACGACGCTCCCCGCCTTCACCTGCAAAGCGGTCTGCATAGGCTGGTAGCCATCCTTCTGAACTTCCAGGCCATAGCGCTCCGGACTAAGGTCATTAAAGCTGCAAGGCGTCTGGCATTGACTCACCACGCGTCCCGCAGGCCCGCGCAGAACTGCTGTCGCTCCTACCAGATCCGTGACTACGTGGATCGCGCCGCGGTCTCCCGTCGGAACCGGGTGTCCTCCGTCTGCGTCGTGTCCATTCTCGGCCACCGGCGCGTCTTCATACTCGATATGATCGACCACCCGCACGCTCGCCGGAGCATCGCGCAGGAATTTCAGCAGCGCCCCATGTTCCGCGGGACGCAATTTGCCCGCTAGAACCAGCGTATTTCCAATGGCTTGCACCCTGGCCCGGCCATTCAAACCCTTCTCCGAGATAGCTTCCTCAATGCGACCTTTGTATTCCGCCGCCGGCCGACTGACAACCGGTTCGGTCTTCTTAGGCACGGGCGTCACTACGGGAGGTTCTGCCGGTTTTCTTTCCGCCGCGGCAGGCTCGGGGATCGCTGCGGCCGGGGCCTCAGTTCCTGCCGGACTCGCCGGGGTGGTGTTTGTCCCATTCTCTGCTGGCGCCGTTACCGCCGCCACCGCTTCATTCTCGGCCTGTTTCTGCGCGGCGTTAATTTTGCGCGCGTCTTCAATGACCGGCCGGAGCTTTTGCACTCCATAGGCGATTACGCCGAGCAGTACCAATGCGATGAAAATGCTCCCGACGATGCTCTTCTTTTTCGGTTGCTCTACGATCGGTGTTATTGGCCCGGTCCGGCGCACCGCAGGCGTCTGCATAGGACTCGAAGCTCGCGCATTCAGCGACCGCGTCGTTGCCATGGTCATCGGATCGTCCGCATGGAAGTTTCGGCCGCCCGGCGCGCCCACTCCCGTTCCACCGAGTGGCAGCGTCGCGTTCGGCATGCCCGCCCCGCCAGCGATCATGGTCTTATCCGGACTCGCGCCAGGCGCGATACTGCGGTAATTCCGTAAATCTTCGAGCATTTCGCGGCAGCTCTGGTAGCGTGCTTCCGGTTCCTTGGCCAGCGCCTTTATCACCACCGCGTTGATCCCAGGATGAATCGATGGGTTAATCTGCCGCGGCGGCACAGGCTCTTCGTTCACAATCTTGTAGATGACCGTCGTAATGTTCTGTCCGGGAAAGGGCTTCTCACCCGTCACCATCTCGTAGAGAAGCACGCCTAGCGAGAAGATATCGCTCCGTCCGTCGACCGCCCGCCCCTTCACCTGTTCGGGCGACATGTAGCTCGGCGTGCCCATCACGTGGGCGGTCTGCTGCATGGTGCCGAACTGCAGTATCTTCGCCGTGCCGAAGTCCGTGACTTTTACCGTATCGTCGGCCGTTAGCATGATGTTCGCCGGCTTGATGTCCCGGTGGATGACGTTGCGCTCATGCGCAAACTGCAGCGCGCTGCAGGTTTGTTCCATGATGCGCAGCACGCGTGGCAGGGCAAATGCTTGCCCGCCGTCGAGATGCGCCTGCAAACTCTTGCCTTCCACCAGTTCCATCGTGATGTAGTACAGGCCATCTTCTTCGCCCGCGTCAAACACGACCACGATATTCGGGTGGGTCAGCAAACCAGCCGCACGCGCTTCCGTTTGGAACCGCGTCAGCAACTCGGGACGCGACAATCCCGTGCCTTCTTCGCTCAATTTGATCGTTTTTACCGCGACGGTGCGTCCAATCACCGGGTCCGTCGCCTTATAAACGACACCCATGGCGCCGCGGCCCAGCTCGCCCATAATCTCGTAACGTCCTGCTTTTAAACCTGTTGTCATCGCCCCGTTCGACTTTCCATGCGCTTGCCTATAGGGCCTGCCCGAGCCGAATGCCGCTCGTCAAAAGGGGATCTATCCGTCGGTTGCTAAAGCAACGGATACACTTTTGCTGACACACGGGCGCCCTATCATGCACAGTACCCACTAAATTTTAGGTTGGTCAACGCTACTGGGGTACCAGTGTTTCGCACTCGACACGTGGCAAACTTCCCGAGCAACCCGGCGCAACTGATAGTGCTTGCCGAGCTCTTATCCCGTTTCCGAGACACAGCGTCGCGCAGCGGCCCGGCCTAGGGCCGCGGCATCGCTTCCCCCGGTGACATGTTGCGCTCGGGCATCGGCACGTTGGTCTCCCGGATGGGTCGATCGACCTCGCCGGGCCGCGACGGCGCTTCCAACCCGTCCGTCAGCAAATAACCTTCCAGGGCCAGCCCGTTGGTCCACACTCCTTCGAGCGCCGCAATGTAGTCGATCTGCAGTTCGTAGAGCTTGCGCTGGGCCTCCAGCACGCGCGGATAAGACGCCAGCATCAGCCCATACTTGTCCACCAACAGGCTGTAGGCCTTCTTCGCATGCGGCAGAATCTCGTCGCGGTACTCCACGGCCATCAATTTCGCGTTTGCGTACTCATCGACCACGGTAGCGGCGCGCTCGCGCAGTGTCAGCGCCACGCGCGTCTTTTCCTGCTCCGCCCGTTCCATGTCCGCGCTAGCTGCGCCGATGCCTCCTTGATTGCGATTGAAGATCGGTAGCTCCACGCTGGCTTCTGCGATCCCTTCCCAGCCTTTCGCAGCAGGCACACTTGCTAAAGTCTCGTGGTTGTACTCCATTCCAGCGCGGACCACTATGTCCGGAATCGGCTCGCGTTGCGCCCGCGCCAGCACTGCCCGAGCGCGCCCCGTCGCCAATCGCGCAATCTCCACGGCAGGGCTGTGCTTGGCGATCGTTTCGACGGCTTCCTCTTCATTCAATTCCGGCCAGCCTCTCTCGAGATCACCTGCCACCGTAGCCAGCGGCAATCCCGGCTGTCCAATCACCGCAGCCAACGAACGCCACTCTTCGCGCAGCGTGTTCTCCTGCATCCGCGCTGCCATGCGCATCCGTTGCGCTTCGACCTCAGCTTCCAGCACTTCGGATTCGTCCGCCTGCCCGGTGTTCATCAATTCTCTCTGCGTTTGCGCCCCATCTTCGGCAATCTTCGCCAAGTCCCGCCGCGCCTCCAGCCATTCCTGCGCTGCCAGAACACGCAGGAACGCCATCTCGACCGCGGTGGTGACGCGCGTGCGCTGCTCCTGGGCCTCGACCTCCGCTAATTTGGCCTCCGCGCCAAAAACGTCGCGGTTCTTTCCCAGTTTTCCGCCCGTCACGATCGTCTGCTGCACAAAAAATCCCTGCTTGCCGCCGCCGACCGACCCGCCGCGTATCTCATCCCCGGTGTACCCGACGGAGGGATTCGGGTACAGTCCCACCTGCTGCTGCCGCGCTTTCGCCGCGCGAATCTCCGCTTCCGCTTGCCGCAGCGTTGGATTTGTCTCCCCAGCCATCTTCTCCACTTGCTCCAGGGTGACCGGCTGCCCGCCCGAATTCTCCTGCGCGCGCCCCATCCGTGGATATACCGGCTGCACCAGCGAAACGTCTCCGTGGTGGTGCTGCATCTGCTCGGGCATTGCCATTCCCGGCGGCATTTTCTTATCTTGCGGCGCAGGCTCTTGCCCGGCGCGCCCCACAGCGCAAAGCGGTATAACTCCTGCAAGAATTCCCGCGAAAAATTTCAGAGCCAATTTCATCGTCATCCTCATATTCTCCGTGCCCTCTCGGTTCTCTGTGGTTTCTGTGCACATTCTTCTTTCCGCTCACGACTTATGGGGGTGCTCCACTTTCTGGTCCGTTTCGCGTCCCTCAATCCGCTTCATCATCCGCTCGTACTCCTTATCCGGCAGCACGCGCACAAGCGTCATCATCCCCATCATTCCCGCGCTCCAATTCGGAGGCAGACCGTGCGTCTCCGGCTTGGCGACGGCCTCATCCATTCCCATTTCCATGAACGCATCCTGTGGAAACCCCGGTACGCTGTTCGCGTTTTCGGCAATCGGAGAATGATGCACATGTTCGAACGGCACGCTCTCCGCCAGCGTTTCCATCTGCCCTAGCGCTTTCGCATCCGTCGTATTTGCCGTCTCGATCGCCCGGTCGCGCAAAAGATCCATCATGCTGTTCATCATGTGGTGCGGCAGGTGGCAGTGCACCATCCAGGATCCCGGATACTTGGCCTCGAACTCCACTACGCGTGCCTGCGCCACGCCCACCAGCACGGTATTCATCGGATACCAGGTCGATTCGGGCGCACGCCCGCCTTCTGTCCCCGTCAAAACGAATTGATTTCCGTGCAGGTGAATCGGGTGGTGGTCCATCCCCATGTTGATGAAGCGCAACCTCACGCGGCTCCCCAACTTTGCGATCATGGGCGTGATCGCGGGTGCCGATACTCCGTTAAACGTCAGCCAGTTGTATTCCATGGCCGACGTGTTCGGCACACTGTTGTTCGGCAAAACAGCCCACTCCTGCAAAATCACGCCAAAATCATGATCCGCTCGCGGCTTGTAAGTCCTTTCCGGATGCGCCACAAAAAATCCAATCATTCCCATCATTTCCTGCATGGCCCCGTGCGAGTGGTAGAAAAATGTGCCTTCCTGGTGCACCGTGAATTCGTAAACGTATTTTTCTCCGGGCGCGATGGGCTTCTGGCTAATCCACGGGACGCCGTCCTGCTCGATGGGTACTTCCAGTCCGTGCCAGTGAATCGACGTCGATTCCGGCAATTTATTTTCGAAAATAATGCGCACGCGGTCGCCCTGCTGCACCTGAATCGTCGGCCCCGGACAGCTCCCGTTGTAGCCCCACACGTCGATGGTCTTGAACGGCGCGATTTTTCGCTTCATCGGCTCCGCCACCAGCCTGAACACTTTCACGCCGCCATCCACTTCATGCGGCAAGTCCGCCAAGTCCGGCGCGACCATTGGCAAAAACGGGTCTGGCCCCGCCGGCAGGGGCGCAACCTGCTTCTTAGAGTGCTTGCCGTAAGGACTAGGGTGCCGCCCCTGTTCAATCTCACGCGCCGTTTGCGGATCATTCCCCGGCGTGTTTCCGCCGAGAGACTCCGCCAATCCAAGAAACCCCGCTCCGACAAATGCCGCATCCTGAAAAAATCTTCTTCTATTACCGCTCATTCCCGCCTCCTGAAGTGGTTCTTCCGTCTGTTTGTTACGCCGTCTTTTCCGCATCTACCACTAAAACCCAGCTCGCCCGCAACCCCTGGTGGGGCTGGCCCTCTGAGGCCGGCCGTTGTTCCGGCGGCGGCGCGAACGCACGAGATTCAAGCCTTCATGCGAATAGACTTTGTTACTCGATGGATTCGAAACAGGATTTCAAATGCGGAGAATGGTGGTCAACAGACGAGAATCTGACGATTCTAATGGAATGAGATGCACGCCCGGGGGCCGTGGACCTATGCGCCAACTTTCAAGTCCCAACGCAGGCGAACCGTTGAGCACACCTGGCGCCGCAGCAGTCCGCGCGCCCTGCGAAAGCAAATATTCGTCCGGCTTGACGAGCACCGCGGAAAAGTCGCTAACTCCGCAAGCCTTGCCGGGCGCAGCCAGCTGCGGCCGGCCGTCGGCTCCGGTGGTCGCCATATCGTGGCACTGCTGCGGCCGCACGCCCGAAGCACAACTTTTCGCAGCACAGAGCGGCGCGCACACCGGCGCAGTCACTAAAGCCAGCACGGTCAAGAAGGCCAGCACGGCTGAGTTTGCCGGCCGGGCCCGAACTGGAATCGCTTGGTTCATTCTTTTATCTTCATTTGGCACCGCTGCTCTCGGGCCTTCCACTCTCATCTCATCGCCAAGGCGCCGCCAACCGGAAAAGCGATTCGCGCCATCAACTGGAGGCATCGTTATGTTCGCCAAAAAGCCAGCGTCGCCAGCCTTTTGGTAATTTTGAAAATCCACCCCGCCCAGCTGCGGCCGCCACGGAGGAGGCCGCCCAGAGCAATCGATAGAGGACTAAACCCAATACAGAAAGGACCGTGAGCGATGTGGCTATCAAGGTTGACTTATGCATAGCTCAGCTCGCAGATAGTGTATCACCGCTGCTACCCACGACGAGGGGTGCCCCGTATCGCACTAGGCTGCTTACCGTCCCTTGTGTCTCTAATTCCCGATTCCTGTTCTTCGCCTAATACCCATGCCCACTTGAATCACTTTCCACTTCCACTTTCCCGGCAAAGGAACGGTACACCAGCGTGAAGTAACCCGCCGCAAGAATCATCCCGACGGTCCACCAAAGAACTCCGACCTTCAATCCATAGGACCCGGCCTTTGCGCTTTCCACCGTCAGCGAATACAGAGGATTGCGTGCGGGTAACACCATGGGATAAACGCCGAACACCACGCTCGTCAACATCCCCGCGAGGTAGGCACACGAAGCAAAAAACGCTTTCCGCTCATCGTGCTTCCGCAGTTCGAACGCCACCCCTGCGAGCCCCGCCACCGCCATAAGCGGCAAGACAAATCCCCAGGGCCAGGTGAGAAAATTTTCCTTCACTTGCGGCTGCACCTCGAATGTTACCGCCGTAACGATCGCTGTTAGCGCGACCACACCCCACCAAACCCGCCCGCAAAGCTCGCGAGCGCGGCCGTTCACCGCGCCGCTGGTTTTTAGTTGCACCCACAACGAGCCATGCATTACCAGCGCCAGCAACGCCAGCACACCCACCAAAATGGTGTACCAATCGAGGATGCCGGTCTCTTCCCCCAGCCGAAAATCCGTCCACAGCGGTTCGAAAAAATAACCGCTGGCATCGAGCGGAACTCCCCGCACGACATTCGCAAGTGCGGCGCCAAAAAACACCGCTAGCAACAGGCTCGAAGCGCAAAACAAAAAATCCCAGAACGGATCCCACACCGCGCTCTTGACATGATTGCGAAACTCGATCGAGCTCCCCCGCAAAATCAAAAGCCAAAGTACCATCATCAGCGGCAGATAAAATCCGCTGAACCCGCCCGCGTACAGCGCAGGAAACGCAAAGTACAGCGTCCCTCCTGCCGCCAGGAGCCAGACTTCATTCCCGTCCCATACCGGCCCGATACTCGCCAGAACTTGCCGCCGCTCCAAGTCCGTTTTTGCGATCAACAGATGAATCGCGCCCGCGCCCAGATCAAACCCGTCCAGCAACACATACATCGCGATCATGATTGCTACGAGGCAGAACCAGACTGTTCCCATGTTGTCCTCCGCAATCTCAATTCACCGGGATCGAGACTCGCGCGACTTTCCGCGGATCTTCTTCCTCCGGCCCAGGCCCCTCTTCGATCTCGCGGTAAACCAGAAACAGCCACAAAATCGCCAGCACCGTATACATCCCCATGAATCCAATCAGCGTGAACCACACGTTGCCCGCTCCCACGCGTGGCGAAACACCGCGCGCCGTCCGCAGCAGACCATAAATCAACCATGGCTGTCGGCCCAGCTCCGCGGTCATCCAGCCCGCGGTGTTCGCGATGTACGGCAAAGGCACGCTGACCATCAGGATCCACAGCATCCACCGCGACTCGAAAAGCCTTCCGCGCCACAATAAAAACGCCGCCACCACCATCACCGCAATGAATATCGTTCCCAGCCCGACCATGACGTGATAGCTGAAGTACAAAAGCGAAATCTGGTCCGGCCATCCATCCTCTGGAAATGCATCCAATCCGCGGACATTCGCGGTCCATTGCTTATACGTCAGGAAGCTCAGCATCTTGGGCACCACCAGCGGATTGTCCAGCTTTCGGTTCTTCACATCCGGCTGGCCGAGAATCGCCAGCGGCGCGCCTTCCTGTGTCAGGAATAACCCTTCCATCGCCGCCAACGTCACCGGCTGGTTCTCGGCGATCATTTTTCCCTGCGCGTCGCCGGTGGGGAAGAGTTGCAACACCGCGGCAAACACGCCCACCAAAACGCCGCCCCTTACAAACGTCCGTCCATAGGCCTCATGCCGGCTCGTCAACAAATACAACGCCCCGACCGCCGCCATTACAAAGCATCCCGTCTGCACCGCGCCGAGCATGGTGTGCAGGTACTGCCACAGCGCCCATTTGTTCAGCAGCAGCCCCCAAAAACTCGCGAGCTCAATTTCGCCATGCGCGCCCAGCTGGTATCCCACGGGATGCTGCATCCACGCGTCCGTCGCCACGATAAAATATCCCGACAGCCACGACCCCAGCCAAACCAGAAACGCCGCCCACCAATGCCCCACGCGCCCCAGTTTTTTCTCTCCGAACAAAAACAATCCCAAGAAGCTCGACTCCAGAAAAAACGAAAACACGCCTTCCATCGCCAAAGTCTGTCCAATGACACCGCCGGCCGTTTTCGAAAACGCCGCCCAATTCGTCCCGAACTGAAACTCCATGGGAATCCCCGTAACCACGCCCAGCGCAAAATTGATCCCAAAAATCCTGGCCCAAAACCGCGCCGACCGGTTGTAGTGTTCGTCTCCGGTTCGCAGCGCTTTCGTCTTCAAATAGACAAGCAGCAGCGCCAGCCCCATGGTTAGTTGCGGAAAAATGTAGTGGAACGTAATCGTAAACGCGAAGTGCAGCCTGTGGATGTTTAGAGCATCATTCATGGCAAGCCCTCGCTGCCGGTCACGCCTTCACCGCCCCTGGCCATCTCCAAATTGTTGCAGCGGCGATTTCCGAGGTTTTGACAGCAGCATTCTCCCATTTCCGCAGCGTCGTCAAACAATTTTTTGCGGCCAGCCCGCGAGCTCCCCTCCGTTTTCTGCCGCGACGCAGTGGCTATCGAGACGTGCCCGACTCAGGAACCGCGCAGAAATTAAATGTAGTTGCCGTGCAACTCCAGAACATGGTATTAAACCGTTTCAATAACCACGTGCGTCAAGAAAGTGAACCACCCCATCCTCCCGCCAGGATGGAGAAAAGGGGGGCATTCCATGAAATCTATTTACGCGGCAGTCCAGCGGACATCCGGAGCGGTAGTTTGTCTCGGCACTGTTCTTCTTCTCATGACCTCCCTAGCCCGTGCGCAAAACACCTTCATTCGCGTAAATCAGGTCGGCTATGAATTGGGCACAAGCAGCCGTGCCTACTTGATGGCCAAGGGTTTGGAAACGGGGGCAAGTTTCGATGTCGAGGATTCGTCCGGTAAGTCCGTTTTTTCGAGTCCCCTCGGCGCACAACTTGGCCAGTGGGGGAGCTTCGCTGTCTACCCTCTCGATTTCCCGGCCAACTGTGCCGGTGTCTTGGTCATAAAGGTGCGCGGACCATTTCCTGCCGAGTCTCCGAGCTTTCGCATTGACACCGCGCAAAAACTCTATTCGCAAGGAATCCGTAACGCGCTCAATTTTTATCAGAACGAACGCGACGGTGCCAACTTCATCAAAACTCCTCTGCGAACCGCGGCGGGACATCTAAATGACCAGCACGCTACCAGCTACGATTCGCCTCAATTCGACAGCAACGATCTGATCATCGGCGACCTCACCCCCACGGGCGCCACTGTGGATGCTTCCGGCGGCTGGTGGGACGCCGGGGACTACCTGAAATTTGTCGAGACGCACAGCTACACCGTGGCCCTCATGCTCATTGGTATCCGCGATTTTCCCGAACAGATGGGCGCTTCCGCGGGCTCCTCGGACTTTTCGAGCGAGGCAGCGTTCGGTCTCGATTGGCTGCAAAAAATGTGGGACGACGATTCCCGCACTCTCTACTACCAGGTGGGAATCGGTACTGATTTCGAGAATAATCCCAACACTCTGAGCGACCATGATGTCTGGCGGCTGCCTCAGGTCGACGACACTCTCGGCGGCACGGACCCGACGCTTGTCTTCGTTCGTCATCGTCCGGTGTTTCAAGCCGGCCCCGCGGGATCGAAAATCAGTCCCAATCTTGCAGGGCGTCTCGCCGCCGATTTTGCGGAATGCTATCAAGTGTTCCGCGTCACCAAGCCGGACTTAGGGAACCACTGCCTCGTTTCTGCGGAACACATCTTGGACCTCGCCGATACATCTTTATCCGGCAACCTGCTCACCACGGCTCCCTTCGATTTCTATGGCGAGACGGAATGGCGCGACGACATGGAGCTGGGCGCAACGGAACTGTACTTCGCCCTTGCCAATTCCGACGGCCGTTTGCCGTCAGACTTGGCGCACTCCGACCCCAAGTTTTATCTCGGCGTTGCCGCTCATTGGGCTCACGCCTATATCACCGGCCCGAACGACGCTGCCGATACTCTCAACCTCTACGACGTAAGCGGTTTAGCTCATTTCGAGCTCTTTCGCGCTATTGCCGAAGCCGGCCATCCCGGCGGCCTGGAAGTTTCCCAATCTGATTTAGTCGCTGACCTGCGGAAGCAATTGGAAAACGCCATTGCCGAAGCCAACTCCGATCCCTTTGGCTTCGGGTTTCCCTGGGATGTCTACGATACGACCACTCACGGCGCGGGACTCTCTGTGATGGCTCGTGAATACGCGCTCGTTACAAAATCCGATGCCTTCGACGAATACTCCCGGCGCTGGGATGCCAACATCCTCGGCGCAAATGCCTGGGGCAGCTCGTTCATTGTCGGAGATGGCGACACGTTTCCGAAATGCATGCAGCATCAGGTGGCCAATATCGTCGGCTCGCTCGATGGCGCACCCCCGATTCTCAGCGGCGCGTTAGTGGAAGGTCCCAACTCTTTCGCGGCCACCGGTTTCCTCAGTGGTATGCGCAAGTGCCCTCCCGCTGGCGGGGACCTTTTCAAGAGATTCGACGCTGGAGGCGCGATCTACAAGGACGACCAGCAATCCTACAGCACCGTGGAACCGGCCATTGATCTTACGGCACCTTCCTTCCTCATGTTTTCCTGGCGCATCGCGCGCTTGCCGGCAACTCTGATTCCCAGCGCCGATTTTTCATCCGCGCTAGATCAGACGATCGTCTCTAAACCCAATGCGCAATGGCCCGAGCGCAGAAACAACGCGAGCCGTTTCCGTCGCCGCAACACGGTGATTCCGGCGCCCAATTGACTCCCGTGCCGCACGCGTGGACCTTGGAGTTTGTCGATCGCTCGAGAAAAACTGGTGGGGCTCTGGGAGATTCGAACTCCCGTGAAGGCCCTCGGGCAAACCGGCCGGAGAGTGCGAATGAACATCCGAAGAAACGTCCTCGCCTACTTGTCAGAACCGAAACGAGACTTTATCAGCGCGTTCCAACTGGGTATCCAGTTGGCTTGCAGCACTCAGCACAGAGCTCGCGCCGTCATCCGTTGTATCGTGGAGCTGGGACCGCGGAGTTTCTGAACAGAACGCCATCATCCGCACGGCGGAAACCTCCTGCAAAGAATATTGGGCTCGTCTCGGCTTCCGTGGTTATCGTGATGGCTTTCTTTCATTTCTCGAACGAGAACAAGGTGTCGCGAAGTCCAACATTCCTTCGCAACTGCACGCCGACCACCTGTTGAACAGTGGCTTCGCTCTCCGCCGTGGGCTGGAGTCTGTTCGGTTGGCCCTCGTTGAAGGAGAGATCAACGTCGGTCACGGGCGAAAGATCGAGAAGAGTCTCACGCGAAGCTAGGTCCAAAACAAATCACAGCATGTTTGTGATTACATCGTTTTGATGAAAGCACTCAATATCGAACCGCCGCGCGATCCGGAGGACTTTCGCCGTCGTCGAGACGAGATGGCCTCGCGCATTGTTTCCGAAGGTCTAGAAAAGCGAGAACTCACGCTAAACCATTTCAATTCCGCCAACTCCTTGTAATCTCTCGAAGTTCCGCCGATGCCATTCAAATCAGCAACATCATTCCTCCCAACACAGTTATGTGGTTTTTAAGTGTCAGCGCCAGTGAAAAACGGATCCATTCTTGCCGGTTTTGGGCGGGGCCAGTGATCCACCGCTGGTAAGGACGGGGTAGCTATTCTAGATTAAATTAGTTTCTAAATGCGTCTGGTTGACAGACCACTGGACCGTTGCGAATTGTTCCGTGAGCACCTGCACCGTGACAGAGTTGTCGTGCTTCCGTCGGATGAAGAAGTGGCCTTCAGAATCTGTGAAAACTGTTTGCTTTCCGCCGATGAGCAGCGCACTCCTAGTACTGTAGCTTATACGTGACTGGGTGTAAACTAAGGCACGTTAGGAACACCTAGCCCTGGGGTCATCCAAATGAAAAAGGGAATGAAACTGAGAAAGCTTATACCGATCATAACTGAATACGAAGACGCTTCAGGGTTCCCCGACGAACAGAGTGCCAATTCGTATTGCCAAGAAATGAACAGCCGGAGTGCTGGGTGGACAGTTGAAAAAGTGAAACTGGGTGGGGTGCAGAAGTGGAGAGTTGTTTGGCTAGGAGAACATGTCTTTGACACGTGGGAAAAGAAGGTCGGCAATGTGACCGTGACCTATTCGACGGAAGGCATAGTGGGTGTCGGCTACAGTCACAGTTGCGATTGCCGACGAGAAGATTCCATCATAGGAACTATCACCCATACATCAGGCAAACGGTTGACGCGGGACGAAATTGAGAAACTGCCAAGCCTTGTTGAATTGGTAGCGCAGCACACCTGAACGATTAAGGAAGACTAGCGGCGCTTACGGGTGTGGTGTAATTTTCACGCCGGTCAATTCATGCCCCTTGGATGCAAGACCGCTTGCTCGTAGGCAGCGGCCGGCCATGGGTGTTGTCCCGAACTCGCCGTCCGACTATCTGGTCAGGCTGAAGCCGGCGCTAACACTTAAGAATTGCGCGCGCGATTTGCTCCGGATACTGGCCCATAACAATCATGGGGAACTACTATGTCGGGAAGCCCAGGTGCACGCAATTCTTGGGGTGCTAAGCCACTTCCGTCCAAAACTTCGAAATAACAATCGGTCATGGGACATGCCTGTTTATTCAAGCTGACCTGCTACCCTGAAATTGCGCCCTGATTTTGGGGTGGTCTTATTGCTGCGGCTGTGGCTGCTGCCGTAATTGCTCCTGCTGCGCCTTCTGTGCACGATTCTGCCGAGCAACCTCACCCAGGGACAGCGGCTCTACAGATTGGATTTGCATGGCCGGTTCCTGGTGAATGGCTGTTTGCTGCGGGGGGACCTGGGCCACCGCAGGCGTCGCTTGCGGAGCTGAGGTTACAGGTTGGGCCGGGGCTGTCGGCTGGGCTGATTTGATAAACCTTGAACGGTCGAGGACATCATCGCCCTGAACAAAAGCGGTAATTGCCGTCCCCTTCGGAATGGTGATGTCCTTGCCATGCATCAGCAGGAATAATGGTGCTGCGGGCCACAAAACCAAGCTAGTGGCAACGATTGCGCCCGTCATTGCTCCCGTGTGTCCTCCCCCTTTGGTGTTCTTGACGGCGCTGAGAAGAGTCTTGCTGCCGTCAACGAGACGGACCTTGTCGATGTTCAGGTCTAACTTGCCTCCACGGGCCATGCGCCTCTTAGGCTGGGCCGAGGTGACGGTCGCCCACGCGGTTCCGCCCTTGGAAATTACCACTACGCCTTGTACCAGAACATCTTCGACTACTTCGAAGCTAACAAGCTGTCCTACCGTTGCGTCAGCGGATGAGATGGTTTCGCCAAGAACCAACTTGATGGGAGTAGCGTCTTCCAGAACAAACGCTCTATCGGGCGCGGTTGTGTTTTGCGCCTGCGGTTGAGCTTCCTGCGGCCTGGGGTTGGCTGTTGGGCCAGGCCGGTCAGGGCAATCAATGAGAAGGCAACCAAGAATGACAAACTTTTCTTCACGTCTATGGCTCCTGCGGCAAGATTTGTGGATTCCCTATAGCTCGAATCTTGAGCGGAACAATGAGCAGAAACTGTAGTACGAAGGTAACAAAGTTTATAATCATCGCTTACTGGTAATAACTGTCCTTTAGATACGGGTAGACAGGATGGTGCGAAAGCAACGGAATCGGCCAGACTCGCGCCTTCTCCCTCCTCCGATGGAGAAATTTTGGGTCAGCTGGCTCGCCGAAACGAAGGCGCGCTTTGACAGCAGAGCACTTGGCACCTCAAAGGAGGCTTTCCCTACCTGAGAATCGTCAAGCACCCGAACATCTGAGGAAGGAGAAGCCGGGCCGCCGGGAAACTCGAGAAACGCTCCCATAGGGCAGCAGCAAAGCAGTGAATTGGTGGCGGTACACTGATCCGAACGGGATTCTAAAAAATATCCCCAGAAAAAATCGCGCGGCTTTTCATAATCAGAATCAATTCCGGACCCCGCGCTGGGCCGTGTGTTGGTGGGCATTTCGGCGGCCGTTTGGTCACCAAATCCCGAAGTGCCAAAAGCATCCTCCAGTTCAATATTTCCGATGCAGATTATGGTTTGTGGTCCTGAGAGAGCATCCGCAACACGCTTCGTTGGAGACGCAGTACCGTGCGGCAGCGGCATTGACCGCGCCAGGATTCGAAGTCCGGACGATTCAGGTTCAATGAGCGGGCAAGGCAGCGCCGGAGGGCCGGGATTTCTGGTGGGGCTGGGGAGGTTCGAACTCCCGACCTAAGGTTTAGGAAAACTGCGGAGAGCAAGCCTCCTACGTGTTTTCAGTAGTTTATGGGAGGGGATTTATGTGGATTCTTGGGTGTCATCGGGCAGTTTGGGTATAAAAGCTGGGTATAAGTCTGGTGGGGCTGGCGAGGTTCGAACTCGCGACAACCGGTTTAGGAAACCGATGCTCTATCCATCTGAGCTACAGCCCCTGCCACAGATTCTATCACGCGCCACTTGCTACGCCGGGTGCAGCTTCCTTCTCTTCGCCCAGCCCGCCTTGATTGCCGCACGATGCGCCGCCGACAGCTTATTACCACGCAGCTTGCTCCCACGCCCCGACGCGTTGTCGTTCGGACATCGCGTTAATCGCAGCCCTGATCTGGGACAGCTTCCCTCCGATCTTCTCAGACACGGCCAGCAGTTTCGACTCTTCCTTCCGTAGCACCTTCAACAGGTCCATCCGTAATCCTCCCGTTAGGCTGTAGCCGCGTTCAACCGCCATGCAAACGGAGCGGTGTACGACGCTATCTATGGGGAACTTGGGCGAACGTTAAGACTGAAAGTACCAATTTCGAGGACTAATGAAGGTAAGAAACGGATTGACGATTTAACTGTTCCGAATTTGATTCACTGGACGAGCGCAGGCGAAGAACGTGGCGGGATGAGTCTGGAGTTCTAACTACACCAACATATCATTCCAATCGAACTGCTGAACAAGCGCGCGGCTGTGACCGCGAGTGAGGCGATTTACTAACTAAGTTCTTGCGGTAAACGGAAGGGAGGGCCACAGTGGACAAGCGTGGAAGCCTCCCAAATGGCGACGGTTCCTCCACAAGAACACATTCTGCTCGACCTGACTTGCCCCCACTGCCAGAGGATGAATTTGCTCGCGGTTGTTCCTGCTTCAGGCGCAAGTAGCTACGTTGAGTGCGCAGTCGAGTGCGCCCATTGCAAGAAAACCTGGGAGGCGTCAATTCCTGGGACAGTCGTGGGCGGGCCGTTTCCCAAGTGATTCTCTCTTAGCCTTGGTTTAGTATCTTCTCCGTCTCAATCGTCTCAGTCGCAGTCGCAGCAAGCTTTCTATCGATATGCGGGTCAGGACTCAGCTCGCCAGAGTGCAACAAGCAATGCTTACCTGCATCCACTCCACACGTAGGACAAGGGACGGCAAGTAACAGTTGCGGTGTCAGGTCTGTCATATCATATTCTCACCGACCAAGCGTACTGCGACGCGTACCACAAGACTGTCCACATCTGGACAGGTTCGCGACTGCGTGTAATCGGATTCTGTAAGAAAACGTAACAAGTGGTAATCGCTGAATGCTATGCCGGAGCCGACTGTTTGGAGGCTGCGATGAGCGGCACCCAAAATGGAAGAACTACAATTCGGGCCGGGCGAGTTGAAACCGAAGAAGTAATCCTCCGCTGGCACGTCCACGGTGGCATCATCAAACCAGGCGCGAACTCTGCTAAGCAGCATAGAAGGAAATCTATGAGCGTATTTGACGGATTCACCCCGACATTGACCGTATCTTCCAACAGCGTCGTGAATTTAGACGGCTACCACTCTCTGAAAATTGAGAATGGGGCGGCGGTCATCCTCGACGCGACAAAACTTGCCATTGTCTCTTTGCCGCAGTCCGGCGTGTTCGGGTACGTCATCGCGAACTTTAGCAACAGCAAATGTTCAATATCGTTGTCGAACCACGGCTTGGTAGGCGGTTCCCCGACGTTTCTGTTGTCAAATTTTGGCAAGAGTGGCGGATTGAACAGCCCCGGTTGGTGCGCCCGCTGGTATTTTGATGGTACCAATTTGAACTTGGTATGAACTTTGCGCCGTTCGCGGAAGACTTTGTCAGCGAGACCGCGAACTTGCTAGTCATTCATTGAACATCAGAAAACTCCAATAGATGGCGGATGTCGTTTTCAGAACAGTTTGCATTCCGTTTTAGTGAGAGGCTGGACAACGAGATGACTGTGGTAAACGAGGAGGGTGTGGTGGCCAAATCTGCAGGGTCCCATGGGGCAGCTAAAGCGGCTGGCGGTGCCACCACTATTGAGAGTGTGGCGGACATTCTGGAACGTGAACTCCAAAATGTGATTGTGGATTGGCTAGCGCGAGTCGAGGAGGAGCCAGACTTGAAGAGTATCCCGCTGAGCTTTGAAGATCGGACGGGCCATCTTCCTCATCTTCTGCATGACGTGATTAAACGGTTGCGTCTTGACGCAGGGACGAAAGCGCCGATTTCAAAGGCTGCAGCCGAACATGGGGATTTGCGACGTAAACAAGGCTACACGGTAGCGATGGCGGTGCAGGAGTCTCGTCTACTGCAGGTCACCATTTTTGAGACACTGCGCAAAAACACGAACAATTTGGAATTCAGCAAGCTGCTTCCCGACGTTGTAACCATCGCGGATGAGGTGGATGCGCAATTGAAGGAGCAGATGCTGCGCTTTATGGCGGCAGATGCTACGAAGCTGCCGAAGGGCAAGTAATCACTGGCTACCGTGCGGCACAGCGCTGAAAAGGGACGATATTCATATCCTGTGATTTCCGTCCTTTGTCGGATAGCAGGGTGACAAAGAGTAGGACTCGACCCCAAGGCTTCTCTGTTACGCCGTTTTTCTGTACCACTCCAGCCAATTCCCAGACATCGCTTTGAACGGGGCCGCTCCTGCCCGCGCCAGATGGCCCGCAAAATCAAACAGAATCAAACGCAGCCATTTGACTGACAGATACGCATTAA
>JABCZF010000006.1 GCA_013289825.1 Acidobacteriota bacterium
CGGAAGCCTTTACAGTCGCGTTCAAGCTCCGGGATCGTCACACTCACGTCGATGACATTGTCCGGACGTACGGGCAGTACTTAAATGCTCTGACTGTGGTAGTTTCCGCTTTGGATAAGCAAGTTCCCAAGCAGGAGTGGCATCGAGCCGGCTAAGCCGGTTCCTGATTTGTTGCGGAGGCAAGCGTCATGAAAATAGGTCTGATTATTTTGGTCGTTCTTGTCATCGTCGCGTTGCTTGTGGGCAGCTCGTTTATCTCGCGGCGAAATCAAATGGCCATCCAGCGCGAGGCAGTCAATGCTGCATGGGCGCAGGTAGACGTCGTACTACAGCGCCGCGCCGATTTGATTCCCAATCTCGTCGAGACGGTCAAGGGTTTCGCTCAGCACGAAGAAGAAGTCTTCGGGGAGATCGCCAAAGCCCGTTCCGGCTATCTGAACGCCACCACACCCGCGGACAAAATCGCTGCGAATAGCCAACTCGAGGCGTCTCTCGCGAAAGTTTTGGTGCTCACAGAAAACTATCCTCAGCTCAAGTCCAATGAGAATTTCCTCCGTCTCCAGGATGAACTGGCCGGAACGGAAAACCGTATCGCCGTCGAGCGCCGCCGCTACAACGAAACCGTTCAGGACTACAACACCTATATAGCTCTCTTTCCGAACAGCCTGATCGCCGGTATGAGCGGCTTCACCCGCAACGACGCCTACTTCAAAACCGAACCCGGCGCGCGCCAAGCCCCCAAAGTAAATTTCAACACCGCACCAGCTCCCGCGCCGGCTAAACCGTAGCCCGCGCCGACGCGTGCGCGCTTGCTGAACGGGCCGCCCTCGGGCGACCCGTCCTTGCTAAAGGTGAAATTCCGACCGGATGAAGTCTTTGATTCCTGCGCTCCCTGTCAGTCGCAAACATACCAACTTCCCTTGATTCTCCAGATCCATGTGAAAATCAAAAAACGGGCAGCACTTGCTCTCGGCAACGACCCATTCGGCCACCTCCGCAATCGTAACTTTGTCCGGGAGGTACTGAAACTCGTAGCCTTTTTCTGTCTCGATCGTTTCGTTCCTGGCCGCGAGCAGCTTCTCCGTCAACTCTTTGTGGCGCGCTCTTTCCTCGATAGCGAGCGCTTTGATGTTGCAGTAGAACTTTCCATCCACGCGGATCCTGGCAGCATCCTTTCCGTCCTGTTCACGAAAACCGTGACCCGCGGCTATTCCGGCGATCGTTAGACCCAGCGCAGCTACCGCAATTCTCCTGCTGGTTCCTTCGATCCGCTGCTTCCATTCCTTGTTCATCTCATCCTCCAATATTGATTTGCCACGTCCCATCTGAAATGCTAAAAGTTAAAGCTGACTTTAAGTCAAGCACTGATTCTCGCCTACCGGCTTCCATCGCTGACTCTGTCTCAGCTTTCGAGGCCAGGAGCACGGAAATGAAAATCGGAGAACTCGCCGCACGGGCTGACCTCGCGCCCTCGGCCATCCGCTACTACGAAAAGGTGGGTTTGCTCGCGTCAGCCGAGCGTATCAATGGCCAGCGCCGCTATTCCAGCGACGCTCTGGACCGCGTCCTGCTTATCCGCGTCGCGGGAGAGATGGACTTCACCCTGTCGGAGATCAAGCTGTTCCTCAACGGCTTCCACAAAAACACTCCGGTCTCAGCGCGCTGGCGAAAACTCACCTCTCGCAAAATTGCCGAATTGCAGCAGCGCCTCCGCTCGACGCGCCGTCTCCTCAACTACCTTGAGCGCCTACGGCATTGCCGCTGTGTTGAGCTCCATCCATGCGTCACGGCCCTCAGTCTCAGCCCGCGACTCCGCGCCCTCCGCGATTCCCGCCGCAATGTTCCCAGTTCGTCACGGGTTCGCCGCATCGCCCGGACCGATCCATGAACCCAGCTAAATCGTCGGCAAGGTTTGCCGGAGCAGTCGATCTCCATCAGTTCGCCGGTCTTCGTGGGACCCGCTGGCCGCAATCGACTGCTAGCGAACAAGCCCAGGAACTAGCCCTGATCCTGGCGGGCACCGGCGCCGCCCCCACTCTGCTACTCCTGCCTGCCACACGGCACATGCAACTTTCGATCTCATCCCGCGGTCGCCAGTCGCAAGTCACCAGTCACGCCATGCCGATCACCAGGCACGAGCCTCGAGTCACGAGTCACCAAGCACCGAGCACCTCCTGATGAGCCAGCTCACCTTCAACCTCCAGCCCACCCGCCGCGCGCTCACCGTCAGTGAGCTGACGGCCCGCATCCGCGATCTGCTGGGCAAGAATTTCACGGACATCTGGGTCGAAGGCGAAATCTCCAACTGCCGCGAAGCCCAGTCCGGCCACATCTACTTCACGCTCAAGGACGACCGCTCCCAGGTCCGCTGCGTCTTTTTCAAACAGCAGCAGCGGGGCATCAGGTTCCGTCCCGAGGACGGCCTGCACGTCACCGTTCGCGGTTCGATCAGCGTCTACGAAGCCCGCGGTGAATACCAGATTTACGTGGAGAACCTTGAACCCGTCGGCCTCGGCGCCTTGCAACTTGCTTTTGAACAACTCAAAAAGCGTCTCGAAGCGGAAGGACTGTTTGCCGCCGAACGCAAAAAGCCGCTGCCAATGCTCCCCAGCCGCATTGGCTTGATCACCTCTCCGCGCGGAGCTGCGGTGCGGGACGTCGTTCGCATCCTGCGACGCCGTTTTCCCAACGTGCACTTGATGGTTTATCCCGTGCGCGTGCAGGGGGAAGGCGCCGCCGCGGAAATCGTCAAAGCGCTGAAATTTTTCAATCAGAAAAAACTCGTGGATGTCTTGATTCTTGCGCGCGGCGGCGGTTCCATGGAGGATTTGTGGGTCTTTAACGAAGAATCTCTTGCCCGCGCCATCGCGGCTTCCGAGATTCCCGTCATCTCCGGCGTGGGCCACGAAACCGATTTTACCGTCGCCGATTTTGTCGCCGACGTTCGCGCCTCCACTCCCTCCGCTGCCGCTGAGCTAGTCGTCCAGACGCGCCGCGAATTCGATAGGCGTGTTGCCGATTTGCGTGACACGCTCGCCAGCCTGGTCCGTTACCGTCTCCTGGATTTAAGCAAGCGCGTCCACGAACTTTCCGCGCGTCGCGGCTTCCGCCGTCCCCTCGATCTCCTCCGCCAGCAGCGCCAGCGCGCCGATGAAATGACGTCGCGCCTAGCGTTGGGACTGCGCGCGCGCCTCGAACAATCGCGCAAACGCTTCACCGCGCTGCAGCTGCGAATCGCCACGTTCGATTTTCGCGTGAAAATTTCCGCGTTCCGTCTGCGCCTCGAAAAATGCAGCGCCGATCTAGGCGTCCGCGCCGAAGGCCTTCTGCGCACCAAACGCGAACGCCTGGAGCGCCTTGCTCTCCAGCTCCACGAACGCAGTCCTTTGAAAGTCCTGGAACGCGGCTACGCCATCGCCAGCGACGCCCGCGGCAACCTCCTCCGCGACGCCGCCCAAGTGCAACTCGGCGACGCCGTCTCTATCCAACTCCACCGCGGCCGCCTCAGCACTGAAGTGAAAAAAAAGGAAGGATCATGAAGGTGCTGCCCTGGTGCGGCAGTCTATTGTGGCTGCGGCGCCACTCGTTTTTGTTTGATCTCTTTGATCTTGTCGAGCCATTCATCAGCGACGGCAGTCAGTTCCGCTCGCTCACTTTCGTAGGCAACCGCATCCGCCTTACGACGGTAGAGTAAACTCAGATACGCCATCGCATCGTCATAATCTGCGCGCAACTCTATCGCGTGTTTCAAAGACTCGATGCCCTCAACGATAACAGTGCCATATTCCTGCCTGTACTGTTCACGAAGGCTCGCAGGGAGCGAGTCGGCCGCTCCCAGTTGTTCATCTCCACGAGCGTGCTGGTTGAACCCAGCTCGCAGTTCCCGGTCGGCGAGAAAGGACAACGTCCAATCGATGACACCCACCCAGTAATAGGGCTCGGGATCCTGCGGTCGAAGCGTGATGTGTTCCCGATGGAAGGACTTCGATTCCGCGAATTTGTCCGCATCGAAGGGCTGACCGGCCATTTGGAAGAGAAGCGATCCGATTCCATCGATGGCCGTGACATTGCCCGGCTGAATCCTCAACAGTTCCCGAAACTCTGCGATCGCGGCTTCACCTTTTTTCCGGTTTTCCTCCGAGGGAGCCCCGGGAATGTATTGCGAAGCATAGCTGGTTGCGAGATACAGCCGCGCGTCAATGAGTTTGGGATCCCCTTGCTTGGCGTGGCTGAACTGTTGTATGGCTTCTTCATACTGGCCGTTCTTGAAGGCCTGTACGCCCCCAAGCAACACTTCTCGCGCCTGAATCTGCGCCTGCGTTTGAGGATCTGGATTTTGCCTGGCGAGGTTCCCATGGGGCGGGACAAAAAAAGCAGCAACGACGCAAGTGAGGCAGACAAGCGAATACACACAAACACGCATGATCGACATGAATGGCTCCTGTTGACCCTGCGAAGCTCCATGCTAGTCGTCGTCGGAGGAGGACGCAACTTTAAGCACTGCGAGAAAGGCTTCCTGCGGAATATCCACCTGGCCGACGCGCTTCATACGGCGCTTGCCTTCTTTTTGCTTTTCGAGGAGCTTGCGCTTGCGGGAAATGTCCCCGCCGTAGCACTTGGCGAGCACATTTTTGCGGATGGCCGCCACCGTTTCGCGCGCGATAACCCGGCTGCCAATGGCCGCCTGGATGGGCACTTCAAACATTTGGCGCGGAATCAGCTTACGCAGGCGCGTCACCAATTCGCGGCCGCGTTCCGCCGCGAATTCACGATGGATGATCAGCGCCAGCGCATCCACCGGTTCCCCGGCCACGAGTACATCCAATTTGATCAGATCGGATTCGCTGTACCCGGCAAGATGGTAGTCGAGCGAAGCATAGCCGCGTGAAACGCTCTTCAGGCGGTCGTAAAAGTCGAGCACGATTTCATTGAGCGGCAGCTCGTAGGTGAGCATTACGCGGGTCGGCGACAGGTATTCGAAATTTTTCTGCGTCCCGCGCTTTTCCTGGCAGAGCTGGAGAATTCCGCCGACGGACTCTTCGTTGGTGATGATCATCGCTGTGATGATCGGCTCTTCGATTTTTTCAATGTCGCTGGGATTTGGAAATTTTGCCGGGCTGTCGACTTCGATGACTTCTCCGGTAACGCGCGTGATCCGGTAACGCACGCTGGGAGCCGTGGTAATGAGGTTGATTCCGAACTCGCGTTCCAGCCGTTCCTGCACGATCTCCATGTGCAGCAAGCCGAGAAAGCCGCAGCGAAATCCGAAGCCGAGCGCCACGGAGTTTTCCGGCTCGTAAAAAAATGCGGCGTCGTTCAACTGCAGTTTGCCAAGGGCGTCGCGCAACGGCTCGTAGTCATCCGCGAGGACGGGAAACAGCCCGGCGAAAACCATCGGTTTGATGGCCTCAAATCCGGGAAGCGGCGCAGCGGGCCGATTCGCTTCCGTGACGGTATCGCCCATACGGGCGTCCGCCACGCGCTTGATGTTTGCGACAATGAAGCCCACGTCACCCGCGCCGAGTTCCTCGAGCGCGATGGGTTTTGGAGTGAGCGTGCCGAGCGTTTCGACTTCGTAGACTTCGTTGCTGTAGCAAAGCCGGATTTTCGTGTGCTTGGTGACGCGCCCTTCCATCACCCGTACCAGGACCACGGCTCCGCGGTAAATGTCGAACCACGAATCGAAAATCAGCGCCTGCAGCGGATTTTCCGAGCTGCCTTTCGGCGCAGGAATGCGTTTCACAATCGCTTCGAGAACCTCGTCCACACCGAGTCCGCTCTTCGCGCTGATCAGCAAAGCGTCCCCGGCGGGAATCGCAAGGACGCTTTCAATTTGTTCCCTAACGAAATCGGTCTGCGCGGCAGGCAAATCAATTTTGTTGATCACCGGAACGATCGTCAAATTATTGCCTGCGGCGAGAAAAGTATTCGCGACAGTTTGCGCTTCGACGCCCTGGCTGGCATCGACCACCAGCAAAGCGCCTTCGCACGCAGAGAGCGCCCGCGAAACTTCGTAGGAAAAATCCACATGTCCCGGCGTATCGATCAAATTGAGCTGGTACGTGATTCCGTCTTTCGCGGTGTAATGCAGGCGGATGCTCTTCGCTTTGATGGTGATGCCGCGCTCGCGCTCAAGATCCATCGAGTCGAGCACCTGTTCATGCATTTCGCGTTGCGTGAGCGCGCCGGTCATCTCGAGCAGTCGGTCCGCGAGCGTGGACTTGCCATGATCGATGTGCGCGATGATACAAAAATTGCGTATGAACTTCGGGTCCATTCGGGTCTGCTACCGCCTGTAGTTTTTTGCCAGTTGGGTTATCGACGGCGGGCTACCGCTCCGGGGCAGGGAAGCCACGCGTCGCTCGAAACCATGCCGGGTAATCATTCAGTTTGCCACAAATCACAGCGTGGCGCAGCCCGTTCGCCGGGTTACTCTTTCTGGGCGGCGCGCGCCGCGAGCTGCCCGTTCTCCGAGTCCCTTCGGCGCGTCCGCGGCACATTCTTAGCGCCGTACTCTGCCGTGCTACATACTGCATCATCATATCGCGGGAGTTTTGCCCGCCTTGAGCTGGCGGTATATAGTTGAACGAGGGCGTTCGCACCTCGCCCTGCGCACGACCTGGCACAAGATTTTCTAGTCAGCCGACAGGCAAAGCAAAGGCAACCCGGACGGATGGCCGCAGACGTCAGCAAGCATTTGGACCGCGCCAAGCGATTCCTTGAAAAGAACCGCGTCGAGGACGCCATCGAAGCCTATCTGGCGGTGCTCGATGACGCGCCGCAGCACCAGGAAGCGACGCAGGCGCTGGGAGATCTTTACGCGCGCATGGATCAACCAGAGCGCGCCGCCGTTTATTACGGGCTCCTTTTCGATTTGCTGATCGATCCGCGCGACGAAACCAAAGCCCTGGCTATCTATAATCGTTTTCTGCGCAGCGGGACCACTCCGCAGCCGCCGGAGCGCATCGCCCGCTACGCATTCCTGCAGCAAAAACAGAATCACCCTGAAGAAGCGATCGATCAGTACACCAAGGCCGGGGAATTATTTGCAGGCGTGGGACGCCATGAAGACGCGCTTTTTTGCTGGGAGCGAATCGCGCAGCTGGATCCGGAGAGTCTCATCCGGCAGCTGCGGCTGGCCGAAGCGGCAGAGAGCATCGGAAAGAGCGCACTGGCGGCGCGGACTTTTCTGCGGGCCGGGCAGCTTGCATCGGCGGGGGGCGCCGAGGCGGATGCACTCAAGCTGTTCGGCCGGGCTTACAACCTTGCGCCGCAAGAGCGGAGCGTCGCGCTGCTCTACGCGCAGGCCAAGCTGCGCAGCGATGGAGCCGCGGAAGCCGCCACACTTCTCGAACCGTTCGCAGGAACAGAGAGCGATGCGGTCTTTCTCGAGACGTTCGGCGACGCCCTGATACGCGGCGGGAATCTCGACCGGGCGCGCGAGATTCTCGAAAAGTTGCTGCGTGAAAAAAACGCCGGCGCAGAGCGGCTTTTCGAACTTGCCGATGCCTATGCGTCCTCCGCGCAGACCATGAAAGGCGTGGACGTGCTGCAGGCCCTGAAACGGCGCATGTTCGCGGACAAACGCCAAAATGATTTCGCCACGCAGTTAGACGCTATCGCCGCAAAACACCCGCACTCGCAAGCCATGATGGAGTTCTGGGCCACCGTTTACAACGAGCTGAACCGCGAATCACAGTATTTTGAAATTCTCGTAAAACTGTTCGATGTGTATTTCAATGCCGGCGATTTCCGAAAGGCGTGCGATTCCCTCGAGCGGCTGGTGGATATCGATGCCTACGACTACCGGAATCAAGAGCGGCTGGATAAGCTTCGCGGACACGTTGACGAAGTGTTTTTGAGACGAGTGGGAGGCCGAGTGGCAAAGTCCATGGGCCCGGGCACGGTGCCGCCGCCTGGCGCCGGAGTGGGAGCAAGCGTCTCTCAGGGCCCGCCAAACACGGAAGAAGGGCGGCATGCGCAGGCCCTCGAAGATCTGATCGTACAAACAGAAATCTTCCTGCAGTATTCCTTACAGGCGAAGGCGCTCGAACGGTTGCAAAAGATCGCGATCATGTTTCCCGGAGAAGAAGAGCGCAACGCGCGTTTGCAAAATCTCTATCAGATGGCGAATTGGTGGCCACCTGGCGCGGCGAAACCCAACGAAGAGGTCGCTGCGCCTCCCGCGCCTCCACCGGCGCCCGTCGTCGAGGCGCAGCCGGTGCAAGTGACCACGCGGACGGGGGTGTACAGCGCGGAGACGCTGCGCGATCTGTCCAAGATTTCCGAAATCAACCAAAAGATTTTCCGACAACAGACGCCGCGGGCCATGCTGAACACAGCCGTGAGCGAAGTGGGATCTCACCTGCGCGTTACGCGGTGTATCGCCGTCGTTGGCGCACCCGGCCGGCCTCCAGAGATGTCCGCGGAGTTTTGCAGCCAGACGAGCAAGCCCGCACCGGGAGCGCAGGTGGTTCTGCTGCTCGCGCAGATGGAGAAGGCCGAACCGGATGAGCTGGGCGGTTTGGTGGTCGACGCCACGGAAGGATCGATTCTCAGCGAGCTAGGTCTAGCGACGGCGCTGGGCGTGATGATTACAGATAAAGAAACGCAAGCGCCTGCGGGAATGTTGATTGTAGGACAGGCTGAGCCGCATAAGTGGAAGCCGAACGAGGCCTATTTTTTGCAGGCGATTGGCGATCAGATGCTGATGAGCGTGAGCCACACGCGGCTGCGCTCACTGGTGCGCCGCATGGGTGTTTCCGATGAACGCACGGGCTTGCTCAGCCGCAGCTCATACCAGAGCTGCCTGCTGACGGAAGCGGACCGGGCGCGCAGCCAGGGGACGCCGCTGGCGCTTGCTATTTTGCAAATCGACCGCGGCGCGGAAATACTCCGGCAGCAGGGTGAATCGCCACTGGAGCGTTTTTTGGAGCAGCTGGCGCGTTCACTCCAGCCGATCGTGCGGCAGAACGACGTGGCGGTGAAATACACATCGTGGTCGCTGGCGTTTATTTTGCCGGACACGACACTTGCCGGGGCGCAGAATCTTGCCGATAAATTGCGCCGCGCAGCTTCAGGGTTGCGGCCGCCCTGGGACACGACGCAAATCACGCTGAGCGCGGGGATCGTCGAAGCGGTGGCAAAGCACGAATACGACAGCGAAGATATCGTGACGGATTTGATCAATCGCGCGGAATTCAGCGTGGAAGAAGCCCGCAAAAAAGGCGGGGATACCGTCGTGACGCTGGATACGCCGAAGGTCTGATTCCGCGCCACGCAAAGCGCAATCCGTGGCTCGACTACCTTGGCGGTGTCAGTTAGACGAATCGCGAGTCCGAATAATCGCGCCGATCTAGTTTATGGTTGGATTTGCCACTGGCCATTCGTAGGGGAACATCTTGCCGGCGAGAGATGCGTCGAGTTTGGCGCCGGCCAATTCAGCGGCGTGAGCGAGGACGGGATCTCGCCCGTCGGCGAGATCGGAAGCAGATGGCAGCAGGGTGAGGTCGGGGATCACGCCATGTTTTTCGAGGCTCTTTCCGTCCGTCATGATCAAATCCGCAATCGTGATTTCGACGCCGTAAGGAAGGACCAGGTCTACGCCTTCCTTTAGTGGGTAAAATTGGGCGACCATAACGCTGCCAGCGCTGCGATCGCCAACGACAGTGCCACGGTGTTCGAATTGCACGACCCTGGCGAGTATTTCCGCAGCTGATGCGCTGCGACTATCGATGAGGACCGTCAGTTGGCCCGCGAATGCGTCGTGGCCCCGTGATTTCACCAGCAGTGGCCTTTGCTCCTTGCGCATAACCAGATTTCCGATAGTGAAGTCATGGTCGAAAAGGTTGCTCAGCATGAACAGCATGACATTCTCAAGACCACCGCCGTTTCCTCGTAAGTCCAGTACCAGCGCCTTGTGCTTGCGAGCTTTGGCGAACATGCTGCTGATATCTCCTTCGTCTCCGCTGAACGAAGGCAGTCTCCAGAACAAGACCTCCCCTTCTTCCGCCGAGCGAGATCGCAATAAGTGCCGCCGGTATTCGTTTTCGATCCTGGCATGCGCGATGCTATAGACCGTGGAATCCAAAAGTGAATTGCCTGCCTCAAATTCTGCGGTAACGCTTTCGTGGCGCACGCCGCCAGATACGTCGCGGAGTGTGAAGTCGGTGGTAAGGCGAGGAGGCAGCCGATAAAGATAGTATTCGAGTTGCCACAAGTCTTGCCGATGGAGCGCATAACCATCGAGACTCACAACTTGGTCGCCAGGATGGAGCTTCTGAGCGGCGTCCGTGTCTGGACGAACGTCGGTGATGAAACACCGTTCACCGATCATTTTCAGCCGAAAACCATACCTGACGCGTTTGCTGTTCGGCGGCGGGACAAATATGGTGTGAGAATCGTCCAGCCCGGAAAGGTAGGCTTCGATCACCCGATAGGCGGCCCCGATGGTTTTCGCGTTTCTGAGCTGCTCCCGATAGGTTTTATATCGTTCATCAGGGTCGATGCCGTGAAAGGACGGGTCATAGTATTTCTCTTTGAGAACTCGATGGATATTGGAGAGCATGCCTTCCGCATACTCGCGCTCGCTGGAAGTGATTTGCGGTTGTGCTTGTCCGATCGCGACTAGGGCCCCGGCGATAAGCGCGATGGCTATTGCCGCTGTGGCCCAAAGCAGCCGCGGAGCGCAGGATCGCCGGCGTGTTTTGGAACTAACGGCCATGGAGGAACTGTTCATCCGGCCTGTTTTACTCCGAAATAGCACGCCTGCACAAGCTACATCGGCTGTCCAGCGGCGTTGCGGCATGGCAAAATGAGCTGGTGCGCAAAAAGAACAAGAAAGGGCCGAAGCGCAAGCGGGCGATCAGCGGCGGGCAGTGCCGCAGGGCCAGCTCGAAACGCAGCGACACAGATAGAGAGAAGGAAGAGCTGTTTGCATTCATGGCGGGGAAGGTCGAGACAGTTGGCGATATTGAGTCGCCCATTGAGGATTGGGAGCACTGGAATCCGGCGAAGAACCTGGAGAAATGAGGAGAATATGTTTCCAACGGATGTGGTGATTGTGGCGGGAGCGCGGACGCCGATGGCACGGTATACGGGGGCGTTTTCGGAGGTGAGCGCGATTGATTTGGCGGTGCATGCTTCGAAAGAGGCGATCCGTCGTTCGGGCGTGGACCCGGGAGAGTTCGATCACGCGATTTTCGGCAACGTGATGCAGACGAGCGCGGACGCACTTTATGGCGCGCGGCATGTTGGGTTGAAGGCCGGGCTGAAAACGGAAACGCCTGCCGTGACTGTGAACCGGTTGTGTGGGTCGGGGATTGAGGCGGTGTCGCAGGCGGCGCAGAGGCTTTTGTTGGGCGAAGCGACGATGGTGCTTGCTGGGGGCATGGAGAATATGACGCAGGCGCCGTTTGTGGTTCGCGGAGCGCGGACCGGATTGAAACTTGGCGGCGGGGCGCTGGAGGATTCGCTATTTGTCGGGCTGACGGACAGCTTTTGCGGATTGCCGATGGCCATGACCGCGGAGAAGTTGGCGGAGCAACACCGGATTACGCGTAGGGACGCGGACGCGTATGCGTTGCGCAGCCAGCAAGCGGCGGATGCGGCATACAAGGCGTGCCGGATTCGGGAAGAACTCGCGCCTGTGGAAGTGAAGCAGGGGAAGAAGACGATTGTGTTTAGCGAAGACGATCACCGGCGGCCGGAAACGACGATGGAGACGCTGGAGAAATTGCCGCCATCGTTCAAGAAGGATGGGATTGTTACGGCGGGAAATGCCAGCGGTATTGTGGATGGCGCGGCGGCGGTTGTGGTGACGCGGGAAAAGACGGCGAAAGAGCGCGGGCTGAAGCCAGTGGGAAGAATTGTGTCGTGGGCGACGGCGGGGGTCGATCCTAGCATTATGGGCATTGGGCCGGTGCCTTCTTCGCAAAAAGCGCTGAAGCTGGCGGGACTTGCGCTGGAGCAGATGGATCGCGTCGAACTGAATGAAGCGTTCGCGGCCCAGTATCTTGCTGTGGAGAAGGTCCTGGGATTGAACCGGGACAAGACCAACGTGAACGGAGGAGCGATTGCGCTGGGGCATCCACTGGGGGCGAGCGGGACGCGGCTGTTGATTACGATTTTGAATGAGCTGCGGCGTAACAATTTGCGCTACGGATTGGCGACGGCTTGCATAGGGGGCGGGCAGGGAATCGCGATGATTGTTGAGGCGCTGAACGGAACGAAGTAAAGAAGTAATGATGTAACGAAGTTGCAGCAGAGGCACCAAGCCGCGGGAGATTTGTCTAGAAAAGAAGAGAAAAGATAACGCAGAGGCGCCGAGTGCGCTGAGGAGCGCAAAGAAGAGTCCGGAAGTGGTACTTTCTGCTAGACTTGCGTTTCGCTCCACGCGCGGTTTGTCATAGTCACCTGTCAATTCAGCGAGGATAAAGAATGGCGATTCAAAAAGTGGGAGTTGTGGGGTGTGGGTTGATGGGTTCGGGTATCGCGCAGGTGTGCGCGGCAGCGGGATTTGCAACCGTGGCGCGTGAAGTGAGCCCCGAAATTGTCGAGAAGGGGTTCAAGAGTATCGAGAAAAACTTGGCCCGGTTGGTAGAAAAGGGAACGATCACAGCAGCGGTGCAAGGTGAAATTCGCGGGCGGTTACGCGGGACGACGTTGCTCGAGGACTTGAAAGATTGCGACGTAATTGTCGAAGCAATTATCGAGCAATTGCCCGCGAAACGTGAACTTTTTTCTGCGCTGGATGCGCTGTGCCCTCCATCGACGATTTTTGCTAGCAACACTTCGTCGTTGACGATCACGGAAATCTCCGCAGCCACGAAGCGGCCGCAACGGTTTGTGGGATTGCACTTTTTTAACCCAGTGCCGGTGATGAAGCTGGTGGAGGTGGTGCGCACGATTGCGACAGACGCAGACGTATATGAACAGATGGTCGAATTTGGGACGAAGCTGGGGAAGACAGCGGTGCGAGCGCACGATTCGACGGGATTTATTGTGAACCGGCTGCTGGTGCCGTATTTGCTGGATGCGATTCGGGCGCTGGAAGAAGGCGTGGGCTCGATCGAGGACATCGACAATTCCATGAAACTGGGTTGCGGACATCCGATGGGGCCGCTGACTCTGCTGGATTTCGTGGGATTGGATACGACGTATTACATTTCGCAGATTATGTTTGAGGAGTTCCATGAGCGGCGATTTGCATCGCCGCCGCTTTTGAGGCGGATGGTTTTAGCGGGGTGGAATGGTCGGAAGGCGGGACGGGGGTTTTATGATTATGCGGATCCCGCGAAACCGAAGGCCATGAGATTTTAGGAAAAGAAGGAAAGAATCTTACAGCGAGGACGCGGAGAGCACAGCGGACACGGAGAAGAAAGACCAGGACGCGATGGGCTACGAGAATATTTTGTACGAGAAGAGAGACGGGATTGCATTCATCACCTTCAACCGGCCGAAGGTCTTGAATGCGCTGAACCGCCAGACCATGGAAGAGTTGCAGCAAGTGCTATTGGATGCGAGCGCTGACCAGGCGGTGCGGGTACTAATTCTCACCGGCGCGGGCGGAAAGTCATTCGTTGCGGGAGCGGACATTGGCGAACTTTCGCAGCAGACGCCAGTCGTGGGAAAAGAGTTTTCGCTGTTTGGACAGGGAGTGATCCACTTGCTGGAAACGATCGGCAAGCCCTCCATTTGCGCGATCAATGGTTTTGCGCTGGGGGGCGGGTGTGAGGTTGCGCTAGCCTGCACCATTCGAATTTCGAGCACGACGGCGAAGCTGGGGCAGCCGGAAGTGAAGCTGGGCCTTCTGCCTGGATACGGCGGAACGCAGCGGTTGGTGCGGCTTTGCGGCAAGGGAGTGGCTCACGAACTCTGCCTGGCCGGCGAAATGATTGGCGCCGACGAAGCTTTGCGCGTCGGGCTTGTGAATCATGTATACGAGCCGGCAGAACTTTTGCCTGCCGCCGAGGCATTGGCAAAGAAGATCATTGCCAATGCGCCGGTTGCGGTGCGCTACGCGATGGAAGCGATCGAGCGGGGTGTGGAAATGTCTCAGGAGGAAGGACTGTTCCTGGAAGCCACTCTTTTTGGTTTGGTTTGCGCGACCGAAGACATGCGTGAGGGGACAAAGGCATTTTTGGAGAAGAGAGCGGCGAAATTTGTTGGGAAGTAAAGGACCCAACGGAAATAAGTGAATCCAAAAGAAAAAGAGAGCGGCCGAGACCATAGATGGCGGAAAAATTATATCCTGGACAAATTGACGGCGGATTGACTGCGAGGGGGTTGCGTTTTGGAATTGTTGTGAGCCGCTTCAACAGTTTTATCACCGAGCGGCTCCTGGCGGCGGCGGTGGATGCGCTAGAGCGGGCGGGGGCCGCAAGCCAGGACGTGGACGTCGTGCGAGTACCCGGCTCCTTCGAACTGCCGCTGACGGCGAAGAAACTTGCTATGACGGGACGCTACGATGCGCTAATCGCGATCGGATGCGTGATTCGCGGCGAAACTTCGCACTACGATTACGTTTGCTCGGAGACGGCGCGAGGTTTGCAGCTTGCGCAGATGGACTCGGGCGTCCCCATCATGTTTTGCGTGCTGACTTGCGACACACTGGAACAGGCCATTGACCGCGCGGGGCTGAAGGGCGGCAACAAGGGATTCGAAGCGGGTCTGTCGGCGATTGAGATGGCGAATTTATCGCGCAAATTGCGCGGAGCGCCAGCGAAGCCATTCGCCGACGGAAAGTCGAGGCGCAAATAACGTGTCGCTACGCACAAAATCCCGCGAGTTCGCGATGCAGATGCTGTTCCAGTGGGACATGAGCGAGCAAGAGCCCGCAAAGCTGGAAGCAAAATTCTGGCGAGCGGCGAAGGCCACTGAGTCCACGCGCGCGTTTGCGAACCGGCTGTTTGAAGGGGCCGCGAAAGACACCACGACCATCGACGAATTGATCGTTCGGCAAGCGGAGAATTGGCGTCTTGAGCGGCTCGCGGTAATCGACCGGGCGATTTTGCGTCTGGCGATTTACGAACTGCGAACCACGGACACGCCCCCGAAGGTAATCCTGAACGAAGCGGTAGAGCTGGCCAAGAAATTTTCTTCACAAGAAGCCGGGTCGTTTGTGAACGGGATTCTCGACGCGGTGCATAAGTCTTTGGCAAATGGATAGTTAGGATTGTTTGACGGGCGTGGTCCCCGCCCCATCCCGCGGGGCGGGTTTTTCTGCAAATTTTTCCGAAACTTTCTTCCCTGCCTGGTGTTTCTGACTCTCAAATCCGGACAGGTCCCGGAAGTTTTCTTCAGGAGAGAAAACCATGTGTGTCTATAAATTGATTCGCGGAAGTGTGCTCGGACTGATGGTTGCGGGACTGCTGGCAGGAGGCGCAAATGCCCAGAGCCCGGACTCGTCTTCCCGGCAGCAGGATATCAAGAAGGATAAGCAGGACATTCGGGAAGACAAAAAGGACCTGAGCAAAGATCGTGCCGACCGCAACGCGGATCAGAAGGACATCAACACCGACAACCGCGACATCAAAAACGACAAGAAGGATATTCATCAGGACAATAAGGACATCAACGGCGACAAGCACGACATCCATCAGGACAATAAGGGCATCAATAGCGACAAGACCCATTTGAGCAAGGACCGCACCGACCGGAACGCGGACCAGCGCGATATCAACCACGACCAGGCCGACCTGCGCAAAGATCGCACCGACCGGAACGCTGACCAACGCGACATCAATCACGACAAGCAGGACTTAAAGCAGGACGACCGGAACTACGGAGCGAACAGCCCGGAGGCAAAAGCCGACCGTAGAGACTTGAGCAAAGACCGCGCGGACCGCAACGCGGACCAGCGTGACATCAATCATGACAACGCGGACCTGACCAAGGACCGCACCGACCGGAATGCGGATCAGAAAGACATCAACAGCGACAAAAAGGATCTGACCGCCGACCGGAAGGATGGCCATAACGACGTCAAAGATCTGAAGAGCGATCGTAAAGACCGCAACCAGGACGTCCGAGACCTCGACAACGACCAGAAAGACCTGAAACAGGACCGCAAAGACCGCAACAAAGATCAGAAGGACATCAACAAGGACAAGAAAGATCTTAAGGCGGATCGCAAGGACCTACGGAAGGATCGCGGAGCGGCAGCGGCTCCGCGCAAACACTAACTTCAGTTAAACACAACGTTGAGGGTAGGAGAGGGCCGCTCAGAGAGTCTCGGGCGGCCTTTCTTGCTTCGAACACAGACGGATCCTTGAGCACGGACTGCTGGAGCCGCGCGATGGCACTTCATCCCGGTATCATCGAAATTCCGCCAGGAACGCGATATCCCAAATCCCTGCATGGCGCACTTCGTCCAAGACAACGGTGAGATCCCCGAATCTGCTGCGTTGGTCCACCATGAGAAAAACTTTGTGCTCGGCGCCCCTCCCGAGGTGTTGCCGAATCTGCTCCGCCAAGTCCGCACTCGTGACCTTGGCGTTTCCAAAGTAGATAGTGCCGTCCCGACTGAGCATAACCCTCATGGCATCATCGCGAAGCGCTCGAGGCATGGGTCGTGCATGATGGGAGATGTAGCCATCGAATGCCAGACCGTGATGGGAGGGCGCATACATCATAAAAAGTATCAGCAAAATAAAGACGCAACCGAGCATCGATTGCCCAAAGGCGGACGAATTGACACTCGAGAAAAACGTGTACCGCTGGCGGCCCAATCGACGGTTTCGCACGCGGAGTTGTAAGCGTTGGAGCATCGTCGACCTGCCAGTTGCACTATGGTTGTTAGACACCGGAGACGGTCGAGTCGTGCCCGGCTAGACGCGGATGGTGCCTTCAAAAACTTTTACGGCGGCGCCGCTGACGCGAGGCACCAGCTTTTTGCCGCTTTGCGTGACTTCCACTTCGATGTGGCTCGGACGGCCCATTTCTTCGCCTTGCAAGATGGTCAGGGTGTGCCCCGGTGCAAGCTTTCCATGACGCACTAAATACGCGCCGAGCGAGCCGGCGGCGGAGCCCGTTGCGGGGTCTTCGTAAACCTCCCAAGGGAGCATGCCTCGAGCGAAAACTTTGCCGTTCCCTCCAGATGCGAAACAGTAGGCCATGGTGGCAGCTTTACCGAGCAGCTTGCGAAGCTCGAACATGTTCATGCTGATCTTTCCGAGCCCTGCGCGATTCCTGAGTGGCACCATGAGATTGAAGATGCCCGTCGAAACGCACTCGGGATTGAGATGAGGATCGAAATCTTTCGGGGACAGGCCCAGCGATTTGGCCAGAGCAGTTTTCCTAAACTTGATGGGACGGAATGCGGCTTCCGTCTGGGTCATGGTGACTCGCTGTGGCCGGCCATCCTTGAAACGAATTTCGACGGGAAGGACGCCGGCACCCGTTTCCTGCATCACGTGTACGCCGCCTTCTTGCGCCGGAACGACGCCCAGTTCGGCGAGAAGAAACCACGTGCCAACGACTGGGTGGCCGGCAAGTTTCAACTCTTCGCGTGTGGTGAAGATGCGCAAGCGGGCCAGGGCACGTTCATCGGTCGGTTTTTGAACGAAGACCGTTTCCGCGAGATTCATTTCGCGCGCGATGGCTTGCATCTGATCATTCGAAAGGCTGTCACCGTCAGTGAAGACCGCGAGGGGATTGCCTTGGAATCGCGTGGTGGTGAAAACGTCGAGAGTGTGAAAACGGTGTTCCATTGGATTTTGAGCCGTGGCCGGAGCGGGTTGGGAAATCAGATTTGCTCTAGCTGGACGACCGTCCTTTCGTTGGTGATGTTTCCGGTATTGCGTGTGGACTTTGGTTCAATCAAAACGATATGCACTTCTTCGTCCGCCACAGGGCAGTGCTCTAGGCCGCGCGGGACGATGACCAACTCACCTTCGCGAACGACAGTTTCGCGATCGCGGAACTTCATGCGCAAGGTTCCTTTGACGACGAGGAACAACTCGTCTTCATTGTCGTGATGATGCCAGATAAATTCGCCTTTTAGTTTCACGGTTTTAACCTGGCAGTCATTCACTTCGCCAATGACGCGAGGATTCGCGTAGTCCGAGAAGAGACTGAACTTGTTCTTGAGATTGATCGTTTGCATGTTTGTACCTACAAACTCTGGACCTGTTTGGCCACGGCATCGAGAACGCGCTGCGTCGTTTGTTGATTCGACGTCTCGCAATAAACGCGAAGAAGATGCTCCGTGCCGGAGGCGCGAACCAGCAGCCAGCCAATTTCGCCGAGATAGACTTTGATGCCGTCCATGTCCTCGCGGCGCGGGATGGGCCAGTCCAGAAAGCGAGTTAGCTTGCTGTCGGAGAAGTATGTGACGGCTTTTTGTTTTTGATCCGGCGTAACATCGAGATCCACACGACCGTAATGGAATTCGCCGAACTCGGCGTAAAGCGTGCGGAGCATGTCGCCGAGCGATTTGCCGTGCCAGGCCATCAGTTCGGCGAGAAATAGCGCGCAAACCGTGGCATCGCGCTCGGGCAGGTAGAGGCTCGTGCCGATTCCGCCGCTCTCTTCGCCGCCGATCAAAATGTCTTGTTCTAGCATAAGTTCGCAAATGTATTTGAAGCCTATGGGCACTTCGTGGAGCTTGCGGCCGAATTTGGCGGCAAGTTTGTCGATGAGCTTGGTGACGGAAAATGTTTTTGCGATGTCGCCGGGGAGATTGCGAGTACCTGCGAGGTGCCAGACGAGAAGCGCAAAAATCTGATGCGGGTTGACGAACGAGCCGTCGCGATCAACCGCTCCGATGCGGTCTCCATCGCCATCCGCGCACAGGCCGGCATCATATTTGCCGGCGAGCACGGCCTCCTGGAGAGGCGCGATGTGCGGCGGAATCGGTTCCGGGTGCACGCCGCCGAAGCGCGGGTCGCGTGTGCTCCGAATTTCGTCGCAAGCGATGCCGTTGCGCGCAAACAGCGCTGGCAGCAGACCGCTTGCGGAGCCATGCATGGGGTCGGAGACAAACCGTAGCTTTCGGTCGTGCAACCGCTTCCAGTCGATCAGTTTCTCGACGGTGTCGAGGTACGGAGCGCGCGGCTCAAGCGACTGAATCAATTCTTTCCGGGGAGGGAGGGGGGTTACGGCGTTCTTTTGAACTTCGGCAAGTTCGATCTCGATTTGCGCGACGATGGACGGTAGTGCGCTGCTGCCGTAGCTCGCTTTGTACTTGATGCCGTTCCATTGGTAGGGGTTGTGGCTCGCCGTAATGAGGATGCCGCCTGCGGCCGCGCGCTGGCGAACGAGCAGCGAAATTGCCGGAGTTGGGCAGGGTTTATCCGCCAGCCATACCTGCGTACCAGTCGCGGCGATCACTTCAGCGACGGCCGCTGCCACGCTATCGGAGGCAAAGCGGTGGTCGTAGCCTACCAGCACGCCCTTGCGCGCGTCCTCGTGGCGCACGACATATCGGGCAATGCCCTGGGCCACAATGCGCGCGTTAGCAAAAGTGAAGCCTTCGGCGATAACGTCGCGCCAGCCGTCCGTTCCAAATTTAATCGCAGTCATAGGAGCCAAAGGAAGTATACGCGAAGCCATATAACCGCCAAACAGCCGGATTGGACTGATTGGACTGAGGCCTCCAGAAAACGCTGTTACAAAAGCTTGGAGAGCTTTCTCACTTCGAGAGACTTTACAATTTTGGCGACGTCCTGGGCCCGGTCGCGGGGGACGATGAGAAGGGCGTCGGGAGTTTCGACGACAATCAGGTCGCGGACGCCAAGGGCGGCGACGAATTTCGTAGGGCTATACAGGAAATTGCCGGAGGCGTCGTGAGTGTGCCCGGGGCCAGCCAAGACGTTTTCGCCGGATCGTTTGGCGAGGAGTTCGTAGACGGCGGCCCACGAGCCGATATCGCTCCAGCCAACTTCCGCGGGAATGACGAAGACCCGCGGCGGACCTTCCTGGCGCGTGGCGTTTTCGAGAATGGCGTAGTCGACGGAAATATTTTCGAGTTTGGGATAGATGGCTCGCAGGCGGCGCTCGTAGGTTTTTTTGCCGATAAGCTCGGCGAGAGATTCGAGAGCTTCGTGCGTTTGCGGAAGAAAGCGCTTCAAATTCTCGAGAAATGTGGAAACACGCCAGAAAAACATCCCAGCGTTCCAGTGATAGTCGCCCGAGGCGACATATTGCTTGGCGAGTTCGAGCGACGGTTTTTCCGCAAAGCGGCGAACGGCGAACGCGGGAAAGCCGACGGGTCCGACCGCGTCGCCGTAGCGCTCGACGTAGCCGAAGCCGGTGTCCGGTCGCGTCGGAGGAATGCCCAGAACGATCAAGTGTCCGGGCTCGCGCGCCAGTTTGAGGGCGGCACCCACGATTTTCGAGTATTTGTCCGGTTGCGCGATGAAATGATCAGCAGGCAGCACGGCCATCAGCGCATCGCCCATTGCGGCGTGGCGCACATGAACGGCGGCCAGAGCGATGGCGGCAGCCGTGTTGCGACCGATCGGCTCGGCCAAAACGCGTTTGCGCGCAGGGGCCGGAAGTTGTTTTTTGACGGCAGCGGTTTGCTCGGCATTGGTGACGGTCCAAATGCGGCTGGCCGGCAGAAGCGGGCGCAAGCGCGCGACCGTCTGCCGAAGCATAGTGTCTTTGCCGATGATGTTGAGAAGCTGTTTGGGCGTGCGCATTCGACTGCGCGGCCAAAAGCGCGTCCCGCGCCCTCCAGCCAGGATGACCGCGTGAGTTTGAAGTTTTTCACTGGCCATCGGTATTCTACTTTCCTAACTCATGTTTCGGGTTGCTGGGGGAGGCTACGAGCAAACGCGTTTTCGAATTCGGATAGTAGCCGCGGCTCCCGCATTGCGCCGGGATGAACCAGCACTCTCCCTGCTTGTATGAAAATTGGCCCACGAGGCTTTTTCCGGTCACCTCACACGGAGTGGAAGACCAGCCAATCCCTCCTTCACCCTCTAGAAATACCCACAAACTGAATCGCTCGGAGGGCTTCGGAATCATTCTCATGTGGATTCGCTGGCCAAATTCAAACGTCGATGCAGAGAAGTACGGGCAGTCGACTAAGAATTCGCCAACCTTCTTCTTGCGGATTAGCAGCGGGCGAGGCGCTACCTTTCCGCCAGCATCAGAGTTGAAGTTCATAACATCCAAAGCCTTTCGGACGTGAAGCTCACGTGGTTTACCGTTGCCATCGCAGCGGTCGTAGTCGTAGATGCGATAGGTGAGGTCGGAGTATTCCTGCACTTCGCAAATCACCATTTGGGGGCCAATGGTGTGTGGCATTCCGGCGGGAATGAAGAAAGTATCGCCCGCGTGAGCTCCGTGCGATTGCAAGAGATCTTCCAGCGTGTGATCAGCAAGCGCAGCGAGAAGTTTCTCTTTGCTTGCACCTGGCTTTAGTCCTGCGAGTAATCGCGCACCAGGCTCGGCTGAAACGACGTACCACATCTCAGTCTTCCCGCGACCGCCGGCGGCCGCTTCGTGCGCGGCGGCGTAGGTGTCATCCGGATGAACTTGTATGGAAAGTTTGTCGGCGGGGAAAATGAACTTCAGGAGAAGCGGGAAGTCCGCTACGCCTGCAAATTCTGCGCCACGCCACGCGCTGGTCATCTCTTTCCAGGCCTGGCCGAGCGTCTGTTCCGTGAACGGGCCGTTGGCGATTCGGCAATCAACGCCCGTCAGCCAGGCTTCACCAATCAGCGGATGGAGGTCGCGCATTTCCGGGAAAAGTGGCGCCAGGGAGTGCGAGCCCCACAAGCGCTCGGAAAAGACCGGCTCGATGCGGAAGGGCTCAGGGCTTACCGGAACAGTGTTTACCATCTAGGCCGCAGCTTGGACACGGGTGAAAAAGCGCTCGAGACGGCGCAATCCTTCGTCAATGCGTTCGATGGACGTCGCGTAGGAGAGGCGCAAGTAACCCGGCGCGCCGAAGCCCTCGCCCGCGACCAATGCAACGCGCGCTTGATCGAGCAGCAGCTTGGCGAGTTCCGCAGTATCTTTCGCGATGGCGTGGCCGTTTTCGCGGTTCGAGAGATGCGCCGCGACGTTCGGGAACGCGTAGAACGCGCCGCCCGGCATTTCGCATTTCACACCGGGAATGGCGTTCAAGCCTTCCACGATGCGCTTTCTGCGCCGGTCATATTCCGCGAGCATTACCGGCACCGAGTCCATCGAGCCGCGCATGGCCTCGAGCGCCGCATATTGTGCAATCGAAGTTGCGTTGGACGTCGACTGACTCTGCAATTTGGTCAAAGCCTGAATGAGTTCCGCAGGCGCCAGCGTGTAGCCGATCCGCCAACCGGTCATCGCAAATGTTTTGGAGACCGAGCCGATAATAATGACATGGTTCTTCGATTCCGGCGCGCTGGCGATCGAGAACGGTTTGTGGGGCTCATAAGTAAAATGCGAATAACACTCGTCGCCCATCAACCAGACGTTGTGCTTTTTGCACACGGCAAGGATGCGCGCGTACTCATCAGGAGGGACGACCCCCCCGGTCGGATTGCTGGGCGAATTGAGAATCAAGAGTTTTGTCTTCGGGGTAATGGCCTTTTCAATGGCAGCCGCTTTGACGCTGAAACCGTCTTCCGGTCGCGTCTGGACATAAACCGGCGTGCCTCCCACGTACTTGACGATGTCCGGAAAACTCACCCAATACGGCGCGGGAATAATGACCTCGTCACCGGCCTCGACCAGCACGCTCATCACGTTAAATATCCCGTGCTTCCCGCCGACGGTGACGATCGACTCCTTCGCTGCGTAATCCGAGCCAAGCTCCCTCTTGTGCCATGCGCAAATCGCTTCGCGCAGCGGCATGATTCCGCCCGTAGGCGTGTACTTGGTCTTGTTTCCCTCGATGGCCGCAATCGCTGCCTTCTTGACGTGATCCGGAGTCGGAAAATCCGGCTCGCCCGGTCCGAAATCAGCGATGTCCACGCCCTGCGATTTCAGCCGGTCAGCTTCAGCAATGACCGCCGCTGTCGGCGAGATTTGTATGCGGTTGATGCGTTCGGTGAGTTGCACTGCTTTCTCCTCGTGGGACAGGCACTAGCCTGTCTCTTTCGTTAGCTTGTGTCGCCCGTCTCGTTGCCGCCCATCTGAGCCCACAAGATTGTTTACAAAAGTTTCGCCCGTAACCGCTGCTCTACTTCCGGCGGCACGAGATCTTTCAAGGGCCCGCCAAGCTGCGCAATCTCCCGCACCAGCTTCGAGCTCAAGTAACTATACGATTCGCCAGGAAGCATGAATACCGTCTCCAGCCGCGGTTCAAGTTTCCGGTTCATCAAAGCCATTTGCAGCTCGTATTCGTAATCGGAGATCGCGCGAATCCCGCGCAGAATCACCCCCGCGCCGCGCTTGCGCGCATAATCAACGAGCAACCCGTGGAACACGTCCACTTCCACTCCCGGCCATTTCTGCGTCACTTCGCGCAGCATCTCGACACGCTCCGGCACCGAAAAGAGCGGCTGCTTCTCGGCATTGTTCAACACCGCGACAATCACCAGGTCAAACATCTTCTCCCCGCGCTCGATCAAGTCGAGGTGGCCGTTGGTAACCGGGTCAAAGGACCCGGGGTAGATGGCGATAGATGTCTTCATGGACGCCCGATCAATTTCCTTATTCTAACTCACTCCGGGAAACGGGCGCGCCCGAAAGTTTGCCTCCCCGGCGCGCTGCTCAATTTCGCCCTGCAGATTTTCGCTTCGCGCCAGAGAGTGACTGTGACAGTATCCTCCTTGCCGCACTGCGGGCGAAGCGATCCCGGACTGTTTTTGCTGGCCATTTCAAAAGGAGTCTCGAAAACATGGTTTCTGGCCCCTCGATGCGCGGTCTCTGTTTGTTGGGTGCTTTAATGTCATCTCCACTGGTCAATGCACAGGAGCAGCCTCTCCTCTACCTGATGCCAGTTCCCGCGAGCGTCCAAATTGGCACGGGCCGGCTACTGGTGGACTCCAAATTTTCCGTCGCGTCCACCGGTTATACGGAGCCCCGGCTGGATCGTGCCCTCGAGCGGTTTCTCCTCCGGCTCTCCCGCCAGACGGCAATTCCGCTCTCGCGGAAGACCGGCAATTCCTCGAAAGCCAGCCTGGTCATCCACACCGACCACGCCAGCAAGGAAATTCAGGAACTGGGTGAGGATGAGTCCTACCTCCTCGAAGTAACTGCCACCGGCGCAAAACTCAGCGCTGTCACGCCGCTCGGCACGCTGCACGGCCTCGAGACTTTTCTTCAACTGGTGGAGGTCTCACCCGACGGATTTGCCGCTCCGGCCGTCACCATCAACGACAAACCGCGGTTTCCTTGGCGCGGGCTGATGATCGATTCCGCGCGCCACTTCGTTCCTCTCGATGTGCTCAAAAGAAATATCGACGGCCTCGAAGCCGTCAAAATGAACGTCTTCCACTGGCACCTCTCCGAAAACCAGGGGTTCCGCGTCGAAAGCAAAAAATTTCCCAAGCTCCACGAGGGCGGTTCCGACGGCCTCTACTACACGCAGGAGGAAGTCCATGACCTGATCGAGTACGCGCGCGAACGCGGCATCCGCGTGGTTCCAGAGTTCGACGTGCCCGGCCACAGCACGGCATGGTTTGTCGGCTATCCAGAACTCGCCAGCGGTCCAGGCCCCTACGAAATCGAAAGAAAATGGGGCGTCTTCGATCCCGCCTTCGATCCCACAAACGAACGAACCTACAAATTTCTCGATCAATTTATCGCCGAGATGGCGAAACTCTTCCCCGATCATTTTTTCCACGTGGGCGGCGATGAAGTAAATGGAAAGCAGTGGGACACCAACGCCAAGATTCAGGAATTCATCAAGGCGCACGGCTTGAAGAACAATCAAGGCCTGCAATCGTATTTCAACAAACGGCTGGAACCCATCGTGAGCAAGCACGGCAAAAGCATGGTCGGCTGGGATGAGGTTCTCGATCCGGCTCTGCCAAAAGATATCGTCATCCAGTCATGGCGCGGGCCCGACTCGCTCGCGGCAGCGGCCAAGCAAGGCTTTCGCGGCATTCTCTCCAACGGTTACTACCTCGATCTGGGATGGTCAGCGGCCCGCCACTATGCGGTGGACCCGCTAAGCGGCGCAGCCGCGAATCTCGCTCCCGAAGAAAAAGCGCGAATCCTCGGCGGAGAATCCTGCATGTGGGCAGAATACATCAATCCGGAAAATATCGATTCGCGCATCTGGCCGCGAAACGCTGCGATCGCCGAACGCCTGTGGTCCCCGCCGGAAGTGACGGACCCCGCTTCCATGCACACACGCATGGAGGCACTCGCCGATCGGCTGGAATGGCTCGGCCTCACGCACAAGTCCTATCATCGTCAGATGCTCCAGCGCATCGCCGGCCCGAGCACCCCGGAAGAATTTGTTGCGCTCACCACGCTCGCCAGCCTAGTCGAGCCGGTGAAAGATTACACCCGAGAGGAGACCGCGACCGCCGAGCCCACCAGTGCCACGCCCTTGAACCGTGTCGTAGACGCAGTTCCACTTGAAAGCGCGACCGCCCGCCATTTCGCGGAATTGGTTGGCAAGTTTCTTGCAGCCTCTTGCCATGACCCTGCCGCGGACGCGCGATTGCGGGCCCAGCTTACCGCCTGGCGTGAAAACGACGCCAAGCTCCAGCCGCTTGCCCAACGATCATTCCTGGTGAAAGAAGTCTCCGCCACTTCTCGGGACCTCTCGACGCTGGCAGCGGTGGGTCTGCTAGCTTTGGATTTCGTCACCAAGGGCCAACGACCGCCGGAGGATTGGAAAGCACAACAGCTCGCCGTTCTAGAGCAGATACAAAAACCGAAAGGCCAGCTCTTGCTGATGCCAACTCCGGCCATTCAGAAACTAGTGGAGGCCGCTTCTGCTGGCGGAACCTGTTCTTCATCGAGCTAACAGGCATCGCCGAAACACGCTGTAGGGGCGGGGTTTGCTCCGCCGGCGTGGGCTAGATTGCAGGGACCGCATGGTGAGGACACTCGCCGGAGCCAGAGTCTCTGAATGTCTGGCCCTCTTCCGGAACGAACTCCCACTTGTAACGCCCCGGCGTTAGCGTCAATTTGATAACGCCGTAAGTATCCGTATTCCGCACTTCACTATTAGCAATCGCAAAACCCAATGGATCGTGGCTACGCCCGCCCGTCCCCACCACGATCTCGCGAATCCCATTAGCTGCATCAGCGCGACCATCAGGGTCCTGCGGCGCAAAGCGCTCGTAGGAATGCTCGTGCCCGGCCAAAACCAAAGCGGCATGAGTCGCGTACAGATCCTGCCAAAGCACCTTCAATTCCGGATGGATCGCATGACTCTTAAATACGCCGCTACTGAACAAGGCGTGATGCCCAAAGGCAAGGATGCAAGCGTCGGGATGCTCCGCCAAGTCCTTGCGCAACCACTCCTCCTGAGGAGACCCCTTGCCACAACCGCCCAAATCCTTCGCGCCGCAATTCGTGTTCAAAGCAAGGATGTGCCAGGTCCCGAGATCAAAGCTGTAATAACCTCGGCCCACCGGACCCGCCTGCGCTCCCCAATACTGAAAATAAGCTGAGGCGGTCGGCTCTCCGTACTCATGATTCCCCAGTGCAGGCTTGGTGCGCCCCTTAAACTCTCCCCAGGTGGCCCCATAACAATTCTGAAATTCCGCCGCACTGCCCTGCTCATAAGCAAGATCTCCTGCGGCAAAGACCGTTCCCGGTATCTGTTCGATGAGCTTGGCGGTTGCGCGAGCTCCCCGCAAGTCCTTGCAGCCCGCAATATCGCCCGCGCCCACCAATATGAAGGCTTGTGCATCAGGAGGTGGTCCTGAAGGTGATGGGTCGAGTCGCTGCCGGACCGCTGCAGTTTGCGCCGATTGGGCACGGTCGGTAGGGCCCAGCGGGGCGAATAGCAGAAACAACCAAGCCGTCCGTTGCACCACGAACAGAGTCGAACTGAGACGGCTGCCGGGTCCACTTCCGTTCAAGGTTCTCATGTTCCCTTGGCTAGCCTATCACGAAGTGCAAGGGCCCCAATTATCGTTCGGCTGAGAGAATCGACCGTGCGCTGCGAGATTTCGAACGTTCGCCGAAAATCGATTGCAAGTCCGACTAAATTAGTCTTATTATAAGCCGCACGAAATAAAGGCTTTGGAGGTAACCACGAGTCTGGCGAGTTTGACTTGGAGCGCAAAACAGAGTATTGTCTTATTGCGACCGATTCAGTCGCATATCCTGCCGGGGGGCAGGAATCAGAGCCGGAAATGTTTAAGCTATCCAAAAAAGCCGACTACGGCTTAATTGCCGTCAAGCACCTGGCCATGCACCGCCAAGAACACGCGTGCAGCGCTAACGAAATCGCGGACGAATACGGCATCTCTGTCACGCTGATGGCCAAGGTCCTACAGCGTTTGGCGCGTGAGGGCGTTGTCGTCGCGAAGCACGGTTCGACCGGGGGCTATCAGCTGGCGAAAGACCCCGGACAAGTCAGCGCACTCGATGTCATCTCGGCCATTGATGGCCCGGTGCTAATCACATCCTGCGTCACGAGCCACGGGAACTGCGAAACTACGGAGAGATGCTCAGTCCGCGAACCGCTCCGCAGGGTGAACGAAAGCATTTTGGGAGTTTTGAGTACCGTAACGATTGCGCAGATGAGCGAGGACACCAATGAACGCGCGCTTGTCGCCCTGTCGGGCCCGATGCGTTCGGGGTCGCACATGAGTTCGAGTTAGGAGACGAAGGAAATGTCCGTCAAGCTGCCGATTTACATGGATAATCACGCAACCACGCCCGTTGACCCGCGTGTCCTCGAGGTGATGTTGCCCTATTTCACCGAAAAGTTTGGTAACGCCGCAAGCCGCAACCACAGTTTCGGGTGGGCCGGTGAGGAAGCCGTCGAGACGGCTCGGCAACAGATCGCCTCGCTGATCGGCGCCACGCCGAAGGAAATCATCTTCACCAGCGGCGCCACCGAATCCGACAACCTGATGATCAAGGGCATTGCCGAAATGTTCCGCGAGAAGGGCAATCACATCATCACTCAGGCTATTGAGCACAAAGCCGTTCTGGACACCTGCAAGCGCCTCGAAAAAGAGGGTTTTGAGGTCACCTATTTGCCGGTTCAGAGGGACGGCCGCGTCAACCTGGATGAGCTGAAAGCCGCCATCCGCCCGACCACCATCCTGATCACCATCATGTACGCCAACAATGAAATTGGCGTGATCAACCCCATCGCCGAAATCGGCAAAATCGCCAAGGAACACGGCATTTTCTTCGCCTCGGACGGCGTGCAAGCCGTAGGCAAGATTCCCGTCGACGTTCAGAAGGACAACATCGACCTCCTGGCCATCAGTGGCCACAAGATTTACGGCCCCAAGGGCGTTGGTGCGCTATACGTGCGCCGCCGCAATCCCCGCGTACAGCTCTCTGCCATCATTGATGGCGGCGGGCACGAGCGCGGCATGCGTTCCGGCACGCTCAACGTAACTGGTATCGTTGGTCTAGGCAAGGCCGCTGAGCTCTGTCAGCAGGAGATGCAGCAAGAAGCCCTGCGACTGGGCGCTCTCCGCGACCGCCTGAAGAAGGGTCTCGAAGCCAAGCTCGACGAAGTGTACATAAACGGCTCGCTGGAGCATCGCCTGCCGAACAACCTGAACATGAGCTTCGCCTACGTGGAGGGCGAATCGCTTCTCATGGGCATCAATGACATTGCGGTATCGAGCGGCTCCGCCTGCACTTCGGCCACTCTGGAACCCAGTTACGTCCTAAAAGCGCTGGGGGTCGGAGAAGACCTGGCCCACACCTCGATCCGCTTCGGCCTCGGCCGCTTCAACACGCAGGAGGAAGTCGACTACGTCATCGACAAAATGGTCCAGGTAGTCACCAAACTGCGTGAGCTTTCGCCGCTTTACGAGATGGCCAAGGAAGGCATCGACATCTCCAAGATGAAGTGGCAAACCGCCTAAACCCTGCATCTAACGGTTTGGGCAGCACGAGATCTCAAGAAGAGAAGGACTAGCGATGGCCAACGAAGGAACAATCCGAATTCACCGCTCGATCGGCGGCACAGGAGCCGCATTTCGAGTGACGTTTGTACCTTATGAAGAAGGCGAAGAAGCCCCCGCCGCAGGCGAGCGCTCCTTCCACGAACTGCAGCAGGTTCGCGCCTTTTTGAAAATGCTTGGCGTAGGCGCCGAGTTTATCAAGGACGCGCTCCGCCAGCTCACCGCGGGCCGCTCGGCCTCTGTGCCGAATGTGTCGCTCTCCGAGAAGGCCGTAAAGAGCGCAGGCTTTGGAAATCTCGTCAATTTGGCAAGGAGCAACAGCTAATGGCATACAGCGAAAAGGTCGTCGAACACTACAACAATCCTCGCAACGTCGGAAGCCTCCCGAAGGAAGACCCCAATGTCGGAACGGGCCTTGTCGGCGCTCCCGAGTGCGGCGACGTGATGAAGCTGCAAATGAAAATCAATCCCGATACACAGATCATCGAAGAAGCCAAGTTCAAGACCTTCGGCTGCGGCTCGGCGATTGCCAGCTCCTCACTCGCCACCGAATGGGTCAAAGGCAAAACGGTCCAGGAGGCTCTTTCGATCAAGAACACGGACATCGTGCGCGAGCTGTCTCTCCCGCCGGTAAAGATTCACTGTTCTGTGCTTGCCGAAGACGCCATCAAGGCGGCTATCGGCGACTGGAAAAAGAAGCACGGCATCGAAGCCCCAGTAGCCGAAAAGGCCGCGCACTAATTGCATTTGTCCTTGTGGGCCGGGGCTCGCCCGCCCACGTGACGGTTCGTAGGGGCACGGCACACCTTGCCCCTGCGTAGTTGGGCTCAGCCCGTAAAGACCTGGGAGCATTTGAAAATGGCAACGGAAGTAGCAAATCCCGCAATCACGAAGATCTCCCTAAGCGAGCGCGCCGCGCGAAAAATCCGCGAGCTGCTCGAGAAGGAAGGCGTCTCGCCCGACCAGGGCGGCCTGCGCGTTGGCGTGCAAGGGGGTGGCTGCTCCGGTCTGTCCTACGCCATGCGCCTGGACACGCAAGCCCGCGATCGCGATAAAGTTTTCGAAGAACACGGCGCTCGCCTCTTCGTGGACCCAAAAAGCTTCCTCTATCTGAACGGCACAACGCTCGAATACGAAGAAACGCTGATGCGTCAGGGATTCGTTTTCCAAAATCCCAACGCCGCCAGAAGCTGCGGCTGCGGCAGTTCGTTCACGGCGTAAGCAGGACGGCCTTCCGTTTGACGCTTTTGTTTTTGGCTTTATTCTTGACTGATCCGGCGGGGGAACGCAAAACGCGACTCTGTACAAGTGGTTGGCAGCCGCACCCGCCAGCCACTTTTTTTGTGCCCGTGCGGGAACGCGCCGGATCTTCTTGCGTTTGTTCTGGAACTGCTGTGGGGCTTGGTAATCAAGTTCCTGTTGGGCGAGCTGCTTCAGTGGTTCCAGGAACTTTGGAATGGGATTGCGAGTAAACCCTGATGACGGCGTCAACCACAACCACGAATCCCCCGCTGATTTGCTGGAACTGCCACGAACGCGCCCGAGGAACGCATTTCTGCCCGAGCTGCGGCAAGCTCCAACAGATCACCGGCAGCACGGACTATTTTTCACTGTTCGAGATGCCGCGCAAGCTGTGGATTGAGATGAACGCGCTCGAACAGAAATTTCTGCAACTAAGCTGGAAGCTGCATCCCGATAATTTTGTAAATGCCACCGACACGGAACGCGAACTTTCTCTGAAGCGCAGTTCCGAGCTGAACGATGCCTACCGCGTCCTGCGCGATCCGGTCGCCCGCGTCGAGTATCTCCTGGGCCTCGAGAACATGCGCAAAGAAGGCGAGCACAAGCAACAAGCTCCGCCCGAACTGCTCGAAGAAGTTTTCGAGCTGAACGAATCGCTCGATGAACTACGCGAAGCGAAGTCTTCCGGAGGCGATCTGGGAGCACTCAAGGCGCGTCTCGAATCGGCCGAGAAGAATTTCGGCGAAAAGCTGGGTGAAGTCGACGCCCAGCTTCAAGCAACAGCCCGCGACTGGGACGCCGCCGTTGACGCCACCTCGGACGAAGCTGCGCGCAAGAAAGTTATGGGCCGCCTGAACGAATTGCTCAATCGCCGCTCGTATATCCGCAATTTGGCGGTCAACGTGGCCAAGGAATTGGGAGAGGCATAGAGAATCGGAATGGGACGCATAGTCGGCATCGATTTGGGAACTACAAACAGCCTGGTCGCTTACCTCGATGCGCGGACGAGCCAGCCGAAGTGTATCTCCGGTCCCTACGGCGGCACTTTATGCCCGTCTGTTGTGAGTCTCGATCCAGACGGCAGCATCATTGTTGGAGAAGCTGCGCGTAACCGGCTGCTCACACAGCCCGAGCGCACCATCTATTCCGTAAAGCGCCTGATGGGCCGCGGTCCCGCGGACGTCCAAAGCGAGTTGAAGCTTTTCCCGTTCCGCATCGATCCCGCGAGCAAAAACGTCATCCGCGTCATGCTCGGCGACAAAGTCTTCACTCCGCCGGAAATTTCCGCGTTCATCCTGCGCGAACTGAAAAGTTGGGCCGAAGCCTTCTTCGGCGAAACCGTCGACCGCGCCGTCATCACCGTTCCCGCGTATTTCAACGACGCCCAGCGCCAGGCCACCAAAGACGCCGGCAAAATCGCAGGTCTCGAAGTCCTCCGCCTCGTCAACGAACCAACCGCCGCCGCCCTAGCCTACGGTCTCCACGAAAAGCAGCGCGGTCGCGTAGCGGTTTACGATCTTGGCGGGGGCACGTTCGACATCTCCGTTCTAAGACTCATTTCCACCGCCGAAGGCGACATCTATCAAGTCCTCTCAACCAACGGAGATACGCACCTCGGCGGCGACGACATCGACAACCTGCTTCAGTCCAGCGTCCACAAACAAATTCTAGAAGAGGAGGACATCGATTTTTCTCCCCACGGCGAACTCGCGCAAGAGCTGCGCAAAGCCCTAATCGCCATCAAGCATCAACTCTCGGAATCCGATTCCGCCACGCTGCGTTTCCCGCTGCCGAACGGCGCCTTCTTCGTCCACGAATTCACTCGCGGGGCGCTGGAAGCCCTGATTCGCCCAGTGGTTGACCGCACCGTGGGCCCGGTTAAGCTGGCGCTTGCCGACGCACGGCTGAAACCCACAGAAATCGAAGAAGTAGTCCTGGTTGGTGGCACGACGCGTACACCGCTGATCCGTCGCACCGTCCAGGAATTTTTCGACCGCAAGCCACACACCGAGCTGAATCCCGACGAAGTAGTCGCTCTTGGCGCGGCCGTCCAAGCCAACATTCTCGATCGCGGCGTCACCAACATGCTGCTTCTTGACGTCACCCCGCTTTCACTCGGCATTGAAACCTACGGCGGCGCGGTAGCGAAAATTATCCCGCGTAATTCCACAATCCCGGCAAGCGCACAGGAGCTCTACACAACCGGCGTGGACAACCAAACCGGCATCGACATCCACGTCGTCCAAGGTGAGCGCGAACTAGCGAAAGACTGCCGTTCGCTGGCGCGCTTTACGCTGAAAGTGCCGTCCGCGCCAGCAGGCCTCCCGCGCATCGAAGTAAAATTCCTCATCGACGCCAACGGCATCCTGCAAGTCGCCGCAAAAGATCTTCGCACTGGCGAGCAACGTTCCATCGAAGTTCAGCCCAGCTATGGCATTAGCGACAACGAAATCGAGCGCATGCTCGAAGAGTCCATCGAATACGCCGAACAAGATTTCGCCGAACGCCAGGTCATTGAAGCCCGCACCGAATCCGAGTCGATCCTCGCCGCCACCGCAAAAGCGCTAGCCAATACGCAATCAGCGAATTTACCGGCCGAAGAAGTTGCCGCGATAGAAACCGCGATCGCCGCGCTAAAAGAAGCCGCCGCCGGCCCTGATTATAAGCGAATCCGCAAATGCATCGACGACCTGAATCACGCAACGGAGCACCTGGCGGAACTACTGATGAACAGCGCCGTAACAAGCGCGTTACAAGGCCGCAACCTGGCAGAAGTGTAGGGGCACGGCATGCCGTGCCCGTCTTATCTTTAGTCTGTAAATGTTTTGTGCGCGTCGGCATTTTTGTAGGAGGCGCAAGATTCGGCCCGTCTTGGCAAGACGCAAGATTTATGATCTGCGGTTCTTTCTGGAGAACCGCTCGAACTTTGGGAGATAAACATGGGCGGTAGCAATCCATACATCGAAGAAGTCAAATACACCCCGGCCACGAAGAAATACAAAGTCACATTTCTTCCCAGCGGCAAAACCATCGAAGTAGACCCAACGAAAATTCCCTACGGCCACAACGGCCTCCCCGGCAGCATTCTGGACATCTCCGAAGGCATTAAAGCCGGCTTGGACCACGCCTGCGGAGGGGTCTGCGCATGCTCCACCTGCCACGTTATCGTCAAACAGGGCCTCGAATCCTGCAACGAAGCCACCGACGCTGAACTAGACGAACTGGACATGGCACCCGGCATCACGCCAAAATCGCGCCTGGGCTGCCAAACCGTCCCCGACGGCACCACCGACATCGTTGTCGAGATTCCCGAGTGGAACAAGAACTACGCGAAAGAAGCCGATCACTGAGTTTTGTGTCTCGGGCTTCACCCTGACCTCTTCCCACGTTTTTCTTAGGAGCCAAGCATGCCGCCAACATTCGGTTGGGACCAAATCGAAGACATCGCCATCGCCCTGACCGACAAATTTCCCGACACTGATCCGCTCACCGTGCGCTTCACCGACATGCACAAATGGGTGACCGAGCTCCCGGGATTTTCCGGCGACCCCGCAGCTTCGAACGAAAGCAAACTCGAAGCTATCCAAATGGCCTGGAACGAAGAATTCCAAGACCGCCAGACCTGACGGCCGCGGCCTCATACGATGTAGCCGGTAGACTCGTAATTGCTTCGGATGGCGTTTGGGTCATTGACTGTGGTGTACCCACATATTCAGAACGGGGACTGGCGGCGCTACGGGTGTGGTGTAAATTTTCACGGCAGTCAATTCATTTCCCTTAGATGATTTGAAATGAACGCGTCTCTGACGAATTCGATACGCCGGCAGTGAAACGATCGAAGCCGCGAGGCGCGCTGCAAGTGAGAACGCGAACAGGCGCTTCTCAATTCTACGATCAAAAAACCGATGATGAGGACTCTTCCGCTGGGTAGTATCACATCGCTCGCTCACCTGGAGCAGCGTCGTTTGGTCGTTGAGAGTTGTCCCAGAAACTCAGCCGCGGTCAGCAAATCGGAAGGCTTATCGCCTGGCTGCGGGCCTCTGTCGCCTCCGTAAGATCTACCATGTAGCTTCGAGTCCTCGACCAAGCGTCAATCAGCGGCAACAATAGTTCGCGCACTATGGGCGTCTCCTCCCAGGTATCGCGCACAGTGCGCTCTTCTGTGCTCCAAAGTGTGATCACTACAACGCGACGTTGTTCTTCAAGCGTGGTCAGAACAATCGAGCGGACAAATCCGGTTCGATCCCGAAGGAGTGGGGTCACGGCATTATAGAGGAGCGCACGCAATTCGTTAGTTTTCTCGGGCTTGGCGACGAACTCCACGACCCGCGCATGCAGCCTTATCGCCACTGCATCCTCAAAGGGTATCGTCATGGGCTGCTCTGCAGGCTGCAGGCGGCCGATTGGAACTTCCCGTACGGTACGGCGTGCAATCATAGTCTCCCTCACGGTTTACAGGTTAATGAACTGATAGCGTCGCGCAATCCGGCGAAGATTGGCATTGAGGCTCAGGTCTTCATCTCATGTCTAGCGTGGTCGCGCTCGATAAGAGCGGAACGTACGACTGTCTCCTCTTATCCATTGGCCGTATCCGCCCACTGATGCGGGGACAATATCGACGATGGGTATCGGCAGGGGCCGGGAGGAGTCAACCCCTCAGCCAGGTCCCTGAAAATTGTACGGGCTACTATCGGCAAGTATGTAAAGATTACCATCGGTACAGTGAACACTGTACTTTCCGCCTGTACGTGAACCCCTCGGCTGCGACACGTCAGAAGGTTATTCGGAATAAAGCAGTTAGATTTCCGTCCTTGGCAGGCATCATGCATACGGCTCCAATGGGACCTACTGGACATCTGCGGCGCAAGAATCTGAAGGCCGGTTCCGCTCGATCACGGGCCAAGGAGGGCAACATGTCCGTCAAGATACTCTGGCTGACGACTCAGAGATTGTGCGTCGGGGCATCCGTCAGTTACTGTCGGCGAAGACCGAGATCGAAATTGTCGGTGAGGCTGCTGATTTTGCTCAAACAGTCCAGATGGTGAGCGATGTGAAGCCAGAAGTGATCGTCCTGGATTTGCACATGCCTGGCGAAACCAACTTTTCTCCTCAAGCCGTCAAATCACGTCTGACTCGCGGCTCGCGACTATTGGCCATTTCACTTTCGAATGATGAGGAAGCCAAAGCTTTATCTGAGGGCTTTGGTGCTGTTGTCTTGTTGGATAAAATCGACCTTGCCCGTACTCTTATTCTCGCCATCGTCCAGCTAGGCCATCCGGTCAGGATGCATTAACTTTAAACGCTATGCAGTTTTGCACACCCGCTGAGATACTCCAGAAAACTTTAATGGATGGCGGAATGTTGCTTTTAGAACAGCTTGCATTTTAATTTGCTGAGAAGCTGGTTAACGAAGTGAGCTGCGACACTTGATCAAGACTGTCTAGTGAGACTCAGCGACAACTAAACGAGATTGATAAATAGGGTGGTAAACGAGGGAGGGTGTGGTGGCTAAATCTATAGGGTCAGCTGGGACAGTTAAGGCGACTGGAGGTGCTGCCACTATTGAGAGTGTGGCGGACATTCTCGAACGTGAACTCCACTCTCTGATTACGGATTGGCTTATCCGAGTCGAGCAGGAGCCAGACCTAGGGCGCATCCCGCTAAGCTATGAAGATCGCACCGGCCATCTTCCGAGGCTTCTACATGACGTGATTGCGCGGTTGCGCCTGGATGTAGGGACGAAGGCTACGATTTCGAAGGCTGCGGCCGAACACGGGGAATTGCGGCTTAAACAAGGCTACACGGTAGCGATGGCGGTGCAGGAGTCTCGTCTACTGCAGGTCACCATATTTTCCACGCTGCAGAAAAACGCGAGCAGTTTGGAATTCGGCTTGCTCCTTCCCGATGTTGTGACCATCGCGGACGAGGTCGATGCGCAATTGAAGGAGCAGATGCTGCGGTTCATGGCAGCGGATGCTGCGAAGCCGGCGAAGGGCAAGTAACACACGGGTGCCGAGGGTTGACCGGCCTCTTCCACAAATTATACGAAGAGCGGTAGAATCTCCATCGCAACGCCCTGAGCAGAGTTCTCTTCGAGCGAGATTGTACGGAAGGCTCGCAACACTACAAGTCAACATCTCTGCAGGAATGCGCGGATTGCCAAAAACCTCGTTAAGTAGTTTTAGTGCAGAAGGGAATCAAACCGAATCAACATGCTCCATGTCAAATTCTCGATCAGTTGGTAGCGCTAACGGGAATCGAACCCGTATTTTAGCCTTGAAAGGGCTACGTGCTAACCGTTGCACCATAGCGCCACTACTTTATCTTACCATAGCCTTCTTTCGGTATACTCGCCGCCAGCTTCGCGTAGACGGTCCTTGTTGGTGATGTTGTAGCGCGAGAACATGACCTTCGTTTTCCATCCACCAATCTTCATCACCAAGTCTTCGGACACACCCGCATCAATCAGATTAACCGCGGCTGAGCATCGCAGATCGTGAATCCTGACTCCCTTAAATCGCCTGTTCTTGTGCCTGACCCGGAGTCCTACCTTGTGGCACGCTTTCTGCCACTCAGCCCGATAATTCGCGATACAAAACACACGGTCACCATTTTGCCGAAACATCTTTTTCAATTCTTTGGCTACGGGTTCTAGACCCTTTCCCGCCAACACGACCGTTAGAGGCTTCCGTGCTTTCATCAACGCGGCCGGGATCTTGATCACGCTGGCAACCAGGCTCACCATTGGCCAACTGATCTCTTTGGCTGCTCCGATACGGCAGCCCGTGTGATACAAGAACTTGAAAAAAGGATGAAGCTTGTCGGGCAGATGCGTCAGCAGTGCGGAAAATTGTGACGGTTCGATGTACTGTCCGGCGGCATCGGAATCCTCTGGCATCGAAAAATACGGCACGCTGAATATCTTTTTTCCGGGCAGCCAATCGGAGCATGGCCCGTAAGGCGACAAGCTGACGCCGGATAGTTGGGTCCGCTTGGCCGTCACGGCTTCGCCATTCGGTACATTTGCGGATCTTGTCAGAATCAATCTCGGTCGCCAGCATGTTTTTTACAAATTTATTGCAGTGATCTAAACCTCGGAACGTAACGTTGGGTTGCCGGTTCTTGTCGGCGCGGGAATAAAGCGGGACCCTCTTTCAACTTTAGCGTGCTAATGGAGCTGTCGCAGATGTCTTCGTACCGATAGTGTCGGAGATCTGAAACGGCGGGCTTGTCCTCGGCGGCATCTGTCGCGCCGTTTGATCAGCATGTTGTATGCTTTAGAATAATCGTTGGTTTTTGTATTCTCTCGAACCTGACAGGTACCGGCGCAATAGAGGATGGACCAGAGCTTCGAGTCTCGCCGCTCCCGGAGTTCGGGTCGCGTTGTTTGAGCTGGACAATCGATCCTTCGCCGCGCTTCAGTTTTACGGTTTTGACCATCGGCTTCCCTCGTGGATACGTGCTACTAGCGCACCATGCAAAAATTAATGCCAATTCCTATATGCGTTCAACAAAACATCTGTTTTCAACGCCATACCTCCATAACAGCCCTTTCAAGGCCGAAATACGGGTTCGATTCCCATTAGCGCTACCAAATAATCCGCAGACGATATTTTTCCAGCTTGTGCCATACAGGTCATCCCTCCCAGCTATAATCCAGCAGAATATTCTCCGAAGAGAATCGCACCCCCTGGAGGAGCCGCTATGAGCTACGCCGAAAAACATCTCATCCCCGGTGAAACGGTGCAATATCAAACCAAGCTGCATTGGATCGTCATGCTCGGCCACGCCGGCCTGACGGCGTTTTTCATCCTGGCGGGCGCCGCTCTTCTGGTGTTCTCCTGGAGCACCAGGCACAGCGCCGAATCTCATTCCAATATCTTGATTTGGCTCGCTCTCGCGGCGTTCCTGGTCGCAGCCATTCTTCTAGGAGTTGGCCTCCTCAAGCGCCGCGCCACTGTCATGGTGCTCACCAACAAGCGAGTGATCGTCAAGACTGGCCTCGCAAGCCGCCGCACCATCGAAATCCTGCTCTCAAGAATTGAGAGCATCGCCGTAGAAGAGCCCGCGATGGGCCGAGTTCTTGGCTACGGCACGGTCGTCATTCGCGGAACCGGCGGCACTCCCGAAGTCTTCGAGAAAATCTCCCACCCGCTCGAATTTCGAGAGCAAGTCCAAAGCCAAATCTCTAGCGGTGAAAAACAGGCTTGATAGAACTCTTCCACTAAAGGTCTCGAGGGGCGAGGCTTGCCCCGCGCTCTCGCGCTAAAAGGTCAGCTTCAGCCGAGCCGAAACGCTTCGCGGCGAACCCACCGCAGTCCCCGAAAACAAACTGGCGAAATTAATCACGTTGACGTGATCCGTCAAATTCTCCGCCTGAATCTCAAACGTCGCGCTTCGCTGCTCTTTGTGATACATCTCCACGCCAGCCGCCACATCCAGCGAATCGTTTGGCCGTACGCGGCCTTTGTTAAAATTCACCTGGTTGATGATCGCGGAGCCGTACTGCGACAGAAGAAAATTTAGGTCGATCGGGCCATTATCGATCTCCACCGGCAAGCCGCTCCCGTATTCACCGCCGAGCGCCAGCCAGATGCGCTTCGTGGCCTCATAGCGCACACGCGCGCGCAATGTGGTCCGCTGGTCCTGCGACACCGCGAACTTGCTCGTGTCCGTCAAAGCGCTCGTGGCCTTGTCCCCGAGAAACAACCCGCCGGTGATAGGCCCCTGCCCGATCCCGGACTGGTTCGCGTAACCTAGATATCCCGAGAAAGGTCCCCAATGAGGGACTGCAAGGCGCACTTCTTCTCCAGCGATCCGCGCCTTGATGAAAGCGATCGGAAAACTTACTCCCGTATCCAGCAGCGTGTCGTCGTCGGAATAATTATGAAAATCGCGCCTGAATACGTTCGCGTCTACCCGCAAATTGCCAAAGAAGGACTTCGTGACGCCTACCTCATAGTAATTGGCGCGCGCAGGCTCGACCGGCAAACGCAGCACAACCGAATCGATGGAATTCAGTTGTGGCGAGCTGGCCAAAAGCAAATTCTCCATAGCCGGGGTCTGGAAAACACGGTCGTAGGAAGCATGAATCAGCAAATTCAAGGAAGACACATAGCGCGCAACGCCGACCCGCGGACTCAGGGCGGATTCCTTCACGACAAATCCGTAATGATCGAATCGCAGCCCCGCGCTGACGTTCCAGTTGCCGCGATGCCATTGGTCCTGCACATACTCTGATGGTTCAATGTCCCAGCGTCGGTCGGCGAACTGAAACTGTTGCTGCGTGCCAGGATCGAATTGTGTCGGATCGGTGATGGTGTACTGCAACACCTCATGCACCTCGCTGAAAATCCCGTCCAGGCCCACTTTCCAGTCGTGATGCCCATGATGGCCCGCGAGGTCCCCGCGAACATAGCCTTCGCGATAGCCACGGTTTTGCGAAACGATCACAGGTGTCGACGAAGGATTGGATGTCAGGGTTGCGCTGGCATCGCGCACGCTGCCGGAGAAACTGAGAAACAAATCCGGAGAAATCGTATGCTGGTAAAAAATCTGCCCGGCAGTTTCGTTGTTCGAAATGTCCTGTCGCTGCCCGGCTTGCTGTTGCATCAATTCGTTCGGCACGAGGAAACGCACTGCATTGTGAGCCACGGTGATGCGCAAGCGGTCCCTCTCGGAAAAATCTCTCTCGTAAGAAGCCGAAAAGCCCGCCGTATTTCCGCGATTTGTGAAATTCTCAAGCACCGGCGGATCCAGATAACGGTCGCTATGAAAACCATCCACGCCCGCCGAAACGCGATTCTTGCCCGAGGAATAAGAAAAAGCCGCGGAACCTGTCGCCGTCGAAAAGCTTCCGCCCTCGGCCTCAAATTGTCCATGCACTCCACTCGACACGTCCTTCGTCGTAGTGACTTCCACAATCCCGCCCAGCTTCCGACCGTATTCCGCGGGAAAGCTGGCCGTCAGCACGCGCATCGATTCCACTTCGCTGGCATCAAACGCCGGCGCAAATGCCGGCGAGCGGTTCTGCGTCAGCGGCAACCCATCGAACACGTACTGCACGTCGTACTCCGACCCGCGCGGATGCAGAATTCCATTCGCCTCGACGAGCCAGCCGGGCTGCTCGTTCACCAAATCGGAAAGGTCGCGGCCAGGCTGCACAGAAATCTGTTCGCCGATCGCTTGCCTCCCGATCGAATAGATGGTCCCCGTGCTGCTCGGATCCACAAGAGTTGACGAGTCGTTCACCTGCACTTCGGTCGTCACCGGCGCCACACCCAGGGTTGCCACCACGTGCACCGGCACTTCCGAGCGAATCTCAACTAGTCTCTTCCACGGCGCAAAATTCTCTGCGGCGAGACTCAACCGGTAAATGCCAAAGGGAAGGTCCTGCGCTGTAACGCGGCCGTCTGCCCCCACCTGAAAGCTCCTGCGAAACTGGTTTGCTTCGCTGACCAGTTCAGCCGCAGCCGCCACCGCCGTGCCTTGCGAGTCGTGTACTTCGACATGCAACTCGCCGCGCGCGCGTTGCGCTTCCGCCCATGGCCCCACAGAAAGGATCAGCGCCGCCAGAAGACACAGCTTCACGGTGCTTTTTCCCCTCTCGAAGAGTTGAGTATCTGTTTCTGGCACTTGAAACCCTGGCCCTTGTGAATCGGATCTTTCCTCATCCACATCGGTCATTCGGACTTATTCGCCGCGACTCAGCAAGTCTTTCTACGTTAGCATGAAGTGCCGGAACTCATTCCGGGTTGCCCAGAAAGCCGCTGATAAAAGCACAACTCCCCGCCGGATTCTCCCGCTTGCCGACTTCGCCGCCTTTCGGCAAAATACCTCTGGCCTGCTGCGTGCCCTTTCCATGAAGCCACCGCCGGACTCCAACTCTCCTCTCTTCACCATCGGACATTCGAGTCTCGAACTGGACGGCTTCCTGAAAATTCTCCTGACTCATGAAGTAAAAATCGTCTGCGACGTTCGCAGCCGCCCCGGCAGTTTCCGGTTCCCGCAATTCAACCGCGAGCCTCTCGAAGCCTGCCTTGCGCCGGCGGAAATCCGATACGAATTTCTCGGCGAAACTCTCGGTGGCCGCCCTTCCGATCCCCGCGCCTATCACGAGGACGGCATCGTAAACTACGAAGAACGCCGCAAGGCCGCGGATTTTCGCGCGGGGATTGATCGCGCGCTGATGCTGTCGAGCGCGACGAACATCGTTCTGATGTGCGCAGAGGAAGACCCCTTGCAGTGCCATCGTTTCCTCATGATTTCTCCAGCGCTTCTCGATCGCGGGATCACCCCGGTGCATATCCGCCGCGGCGGCGAGCTGGAATCGCAGCGTGAAGCCGAGGATCGCCTGCTCAAATTGCACGACCTCACCGCCTTTGACAGCGGTTCGCTCTTTATTTCCGAACGTGATGTGGCTCTCCAGGACGCGCTACGCCTCCAAGCCCGGGAGTTTGCTTTCCGCGCATCTCCCGAAGCCACCGAATACCTTTGATTTTATGGAAATCCTCCTTTGCACCATCGGTTTCGCAGGGAAGACGGCCGAAGAGTTTTTCCACCTTCTTGAGGAAGCGCAGGTAGAAAAGCTTATCGATGTCCGCCTCAATCGCGGAGGCCAGCTCTCCGGCTTCGCCAAGGAACGCGACCTTGAGTATTTCTTGAAAAAAGTTGCCAGCATCGGCTATTCGTATGAGCCGCAGCTCGGGCCAACTTCGGAGTTGCTCGACACCTATCGCGACAGCAAAGATTGGGCCGCTTACGAGACTGGTTTCCTGGCCCTGATGCAAGAGCGTGGAATTCCGCAAGCGTTCGACGCCAGCAGATGGCCTCCGCGAGCCACCCTGCTCTGTTCCGAGCCGGGTCCGGAGAAGTGTCACCGCCGTCTGGTCGCCGATCTGCTGGCGGCGCACTGGCGGACACAAGGCCACACGGTCGAGATTCGCCACCTCATCGTGGCCCGCTCGAAATCTTCGAAAATCCGCCGCGCAAAGCTGAAGTCCTTGCCATGACCAGGCTGCTCATCACGGAAATCACCCGCAGGGGGCCGGCCTTTTGCGTCATCGGCCTCGAGCGGGAGAAAAACAGAATTCGCTCTGTTCGTCCTGTAACCGCGACCGCCAACAGTTGGATGCATTTCCCGTATCTTCGCGGCGATGTGCTCCAATGCGATCTTGCTCCTTTTTCCGGCTCCAAACCTCACGTCGAAGATCGCGTCTCGACGCGCGGCTTTCGAAAGGAGTCCGCCGTTCCTGAACCGGGAGTCGTGACCTACCTTCGCAAGGCGGAAATCGGGACCACTCTCGAGGACTTATTCGGCTGCGTTCTCCATGAAAACAAGACTGGTAGTGGATTGTTCGCAAAGCCCCGCGAAGCAAAACGCTCCGTTTGTGGAACGGTAACGCAAAATCTCCGCCTCGAGCTTTGCGCCAACGAACTCCGCGCCACGCTGGCTCTCCCTTCGGGTGAGGTCTTGCGCGATCTTCCGGTCGTCGATCGCGATTGGCGTGATTTCATCGAAGCAGCGCTGGCCACCTCGAGAGGTGCGAATCGCCTCGCGCGCCTCAAGCACTTCTTAAACTCACAATTTCAGTCGAAAGTTTTGTCTTGCCCTCATCACTTCATTCGGCTCGGCCTTACACGGCCATATCATGATCTCTGCTGGCTCATGCTCGACACGCTGATTCCACTTCCAAAACATGATTGGCTCGGGGAGTTTTGATGGCTTCGATCAAGGATGAAACTCATTGGCGACGCCTGATCGAGGAATGTTTCAGGCGCGAAGCCGGTGCCGAAGCGCCCATCTCCGATCCCGCGCAAGACCTCATCGAAACAGGCGTGCTGGACTCCATGGGCTGGGTGAGTTTTCTTCGCGCCTTGGAATCCGCAAGCGGCCTGAGCGAATTGGGCGCGCTGCTCACAGAGCGCACTCCATCTTTCGAGAGTATTTTCCAAGTTTTCAGCGAAGCTAAAGCTGATATCCCCGCTGCGGGGGCTAGGTTCTCAGAGACGAGACACGCCGCGACACGGGCCTGCGTAATGCTTCGAAGTTCGTGTGCGGTCGTCGGCTCGCGCACGATTCCCTCGCATGAAATCGACCGGGCCTTCGGAATGCCGGACGGCAAACTACGTCTTCGTGCCGGAATCGAATCACTTGCTTATGCCACCGAAAGCGAAAATGAACTCATACTGGGCGTGCGCGCCGCGCAGCAGGCGCTCCACGCTGCGGCTTGCGGCCCTCAGGAACTCGACTGGATCATCGCCACCAGCGAAACGCATCGCAACTATCCATCTCTATCCGCGCAGCTGCACTCCCAACTACTCGCTCGCGAAACCTGCGGCGCGCTGGATGTCGGCGGCGCCTGCCTCGGTCTGCTGAACGGGCTCGCTGTCGCCCAAGGGTTCATCGCCTCTGGACAAGCCCGCACCATAGCCGTCATCACCAGCGATGTTCACAGCCGCATCTTCAAGCCAGGCCGCGTCGCAGGAGAATTCGGCGGCCTGTTCGGTGACGGCGCGAGCGCCTTTCTCTTGCGCGCGAAGAACGATTCCACGCCGCAAGACGGCTACGTCCTCGGAGAATTTTTCTTCGGCTGTGCCGGGCAGTATGCCGGAGCGATTCGCGTGTCTAACGCCCCGGACGGGACTCTCGATGTGCACTTTGATGGAGAAGCTCTGTCCCGTGCGGCTATCACCCGGATGGAGAAAGTCATCCTGGACGTGGAGCTCCGCAGCGGCCTCCGCCGTTCCTCCGCCCAAGGACTGGCAACTCACCAACCCAATCCCCGTCTAGTCACCCTGCTTGCGAAGCAATTAGGTCTCGCACCCGACAAATTTCCTTCCGTGGCTCGAATCTTCGGCAATCTCGGTTCTTCCACCTGTGGGGTGGCCCTCGACGCGATTCTGCAATCCGCGCGGACTCCCTATGCCGGCCGTAGTGGCCCTATCTTTCTGGCATCACTAGGTCCGGGCCTGCTCTTCGGCGGTGCATGGCTCATTCCCGCCTGACCATCCCCAGACTCAATCATGTTTTAGAGGTGGCGGCCTGTAACGTTTTGTTACATCTGTAAGAATGGCCCTTCTCCCTTCGAATACAGAATCCTCATAAGATACTAAAAACAAGGTACTTACAGAACAGCTAGATCTGGCGCAACACGTGCACTCTCTTCAGCACCCGGGCACGTGACCGGATGAAATCCGAGGAGTTCCGGAATGAGCAAGCGCACCAGAACAGCCGAACAAGGATTTTCGCTAATCGAGATGGTAATGGTGGTGGCGATAGCGTTCACCGTCATGGCCTTCGCGGTCATGAACACCCTGGGCAGCTCGCAAAACGCCCGAGCCAACGCGGCGATGGATGCGGTCATCTCGCAACTTCGTCAGGCGCGCGAGATAGCTATCGTCAAACGCCGGAACGTTCAAGTGCAATTCACCGCGCCCAACCAAATACAGCTGACCATACTGGGTCTGCCAGGAGAGGCGGTCCCCGTTGTTGCTCCCACCTTTCTAAACGACAACGTTCCGGGCGGAGCGATTTTCTATGTCTTCCCAGCCCCTGTTACTGACACGCCGATGCTCTTCGGCAACTCGACGGCCATCGGTTTGCAACAGCCAACCGGCGGCGGAGCGTGGACGGTGATGTTTACAACCTCCGGCGCATTTTGCGGCACTGCGCAATCCGCAGCGTCTCTTTATCAAGCGACAAATAACAATCCCGTGAACGCCTCGATCTTTCTGGGTGTCGTGGGAAAGCCAAACACCGCGCGCGCAGTAACGGTTTTTGGCGCGACAGGCCGAGTCCGTTCCTACTACTGGACCGGCTCATCCTGGCAGGAATAGGGAGACAAGCCCAATGAAACGACAACGCAAAATGTCTCGCCAGCTAGCTGGCTTCACCCTGATCGAGGCGATGATTTCCATCGTCATTCTTTCCTTCGGTGTGCTTTCTCTGGCTGCCGTCTACGCACAAGGCATCATGTTTGCCAGCCTTACGCAGTACGACTATATCGCCGAAAAGAAGGCGGAAGAAGCCATCGAAACGATCTTCACGGCGCGCGATACCAAGATTTTGACCTGGGCGCAGATTCAGAATGTGTCTACGGGTGGCGTGTTTATCGACGGCGCCCAGCCTCTGCTGGACCCCGGCCCCGATGGACTGGTCGGCACTGCAGATGACAACACTGCTCTTCCTGATTCCATCATCATCGGTCCCGGAGTGGACGGAAAATTGGGCACTGCCGACGACGTCGTCGTCAATCTGAATCCGTGGATGACCCGCACGATTGCCATGACGCCGGTAACGGGAGAAACGAATCTGCGGCAGATCACCATCACCATCAACTACCGGGTCGGCCGTATTACACGCACCTATACGCTCATCAGCTACATCTCGACGTTTGCGTGAGGATGGCCGGAGAAAACTTATGATGAAGAGACAAACTGGATTTACGCTTATCGAACTCATGGTCGCCATGGGCATAACGCTCGTCGCTCTGGCTGCCACCATGATCGCGTTTAAAGACGCCACGAATACGAACCAGAGCGTCACGCTCAAGTCTGATATTTCGGACAATCTTCGTGCCGGAGTCAACCTCATCGAGCAGGACCTCATTCAGGCCGGCACAGGAATTCCGACGGGAGGAATTCCTGTTCCCTACACACCGGGGCCTGCCGCTTGCTTGGGAAGCGGCGGCGCACCGATCAACCGCCCCAATCTGACAGGCGCGCTGACCTTTCCTACATGCAACGTCAGCCTGAATGCCGTCGAACCCGGCTGGCAACTCGGCCCGCCAATCACTAGCCCAGATTCGACACCTGGCGCAAACACCGATCTTATCACCGTGCTCTATGCGGATAACACTTTGGCGCTCAACTCCAGGATGATCAATGAGCCTGCCATAGGTGCCAGCCCGGGTTGCCCGCTCGGAAAAATCCTACTTGACGGACAAACGGTGACGTTCGACTCCACCTGCATCACATTTTCGCCCACCGGAGTGCAGATCAATGCCGGCGACCTGATCATGTTTACCAATGCGCAGGGCAATGCCATTCAGGAAGTGACCAGCGTATCCGGCCAGACTCTCAGCTTCATCGCCGGCGACGGCTTGAATCTGAATGCCCGCACCGACCCGCAGGGCACGATGTTCCAGCTCGAAAACACAACCCTGGTGGCCGGCGCCAAAGTTCCCAACCACACCTTTCCGCCCACGACAGCCACGCGTATCTGGATGATCAGCTACTATCTCGACGATGTGGCCGACCCGCTGCACGTTCGCCTGATTCGCCGCATCAATTGGTTGAATCAAGCGTCGATTCTAGGCCAGCCCGTCGGCGAAACGATCGAGAACCTCCAGTTCAAGTACAACTTCGTCGATGGCGTCACCAATCCTTCTGGCCAGTCCAGCATCCCCGTCGGCCAGTCGGAAAGCCTGATCCGTTCGGTCGATGTCATCCTGGGTGCGCGTTCGACCAACGCCTGGACCCAGACCCATAAGTATCTCCGTAGCAATTTCATGACGCAGGTCAGCCTACGCAGCATGGCCTACGTGAACCGGTACAAATAATGAGGACTCCAACCATGAACGCCGTAAAAAAGCTGATGCGACGCGATTCGGGCATCGCCCTTCTCACAACCTTGCTGCTCATGCTGCTGATGTCCAGCTTGCTGGTCGGCTTCATACTGCTGATCACGTCTGGGCAGAAACTCAGCGGAATCAACAACGACTACAGCCGGGCGTTCTACGCTTCGGAAGCCGGCATGGAGAAAATCACCGCAGACTTGGGCACCCTGTTTGATACCAATTATGCACCGTCGGCGGCCCAGATCACTGCCATTTCCGCGGCGCCACCGGTTATTCCCGGGATCCAATACTTGAAGTGGGACATGGTCTCATCGGCATGGAAGCCGGGTTACGAGATCCAGTACAATACCGATTCGAGCGGGAATCCTTTGGCCACGGTTACCTCCGTCCAATCCGGCTCTTTTCAAGGCATGACGGCTTTGGCCACGCAATACACGCTGCTGGTGACTGCTCGTACGGTCAGTAACAACGAAGTGAAGCTGCAGCGCACCACGCAAACAGTCGGCATTCCAATGTTCCAGTTCGGCGTTTTCTCGGATACCGATCTCAGCTTCTTCCCAGGTCCGGACTTCAATTTTGGCGGCCGTACTCATACTAACGGCAACCTGTTTTTGGCCTCAGGCGGAACACTCACTCTTGCCGACCGAGTGACAGCTTTTAAAGACGTCATTCGCACAAACCTTTCGAACGGTTTCCCAACAACGACGGGATCCTATGGCGGTACCGTGAACATCACCACTTCGCCCGGCACTGCTTCCTATCGCGCGCTGGCCTACACGGAAGGCAGTTTGGTAGGCACCCTGGGCTCAGCAGTAGACCCCAACTGGTTAAACATTTCCCTCGGTGCGACCTACTATGCGGGCAACTTGCGCAACAAGGCCACCGGTGCGAACGCTCTGAATCTGGGCATTGTGCTGCTTGGGAATGGCACGACGCAGCCAGTGGATATGATCCGCCGGCCATTGCCGACAGCGCTCGAGAGCCCGGCAGTCCTCAACCTGCGTTATTATGCCCAGGCCAGCCTCAGGATTCTGCTCTCGGATGACCCGACCGATATCACGTCACTTCCGTGCATCGACGGAGCCACGGCGCCTTTCGACTTGTCCCTGATGGCTATGCCCGTCGCTAGTTGGGCTGGAACGGCGGCCACTCTGAAGACAAAAATGAACACCAATAACGCCCTTGGATACAACACCCCGCCGGTTCCGCTGGCGGCCTCTGGAGCCGTAAAAGGTGCTGCGGCTTACGCGCCTGCCGACGGGTACTGGCTGCCAACCCCTAATGTGCCCGCATACTCTACGGCCTCGGGCCTGCCTATCATTAAGGGCTTTATCAAGATCGAAGTGCAGACAGCTTATGGCAATCCTTGCGGTACGTGGAAAGACGTGACCGTCGAGGTCCTGGGTTATGGCTATGCTGGCCGCAACATCTATCCTCAGAGTGGCCTGACAGCAGCCCAGTATGGAACCGCCGAGCCGCTACTCGTCCTGCCGGCAGGCTCGATAGCACCCTCGACTTGCCAGGACGTCCATCCCAACGCGCTCATTCGTCTGGAGCGCGTTCGTGATAACCCTGCGAATTGGGCCAACACCAACGCAAACACTCGTTGCGGCGTGATAAACAACATCCTACCGGTCAGCCAAACGTATCCGACCAACCCGGCTGATTACTGGCCGAACGCGCTCTTCGACGTTCGCGAGGGCACTCTCCGTGATATCAGCCCCACAGGGACCTTAGGCGCTGTCAATTATTCGTCGATGGTGACCCTTGGTGGCGTAATGAACTACATCGAAGTCGATGCCAAGAACGTCGCCCGTTATCTGGGCGGCGCATTGCCTGGGTCCGGCCATTCGACCTACGATCCCATCAACGCACCCAATGACTTCTCCGTCTACATTTCCGACCGCCGCGGCAACTATACAGCCGCGGCCCTAACGAACCCTTGGCCACCGCTCTCCTTCAGCACTCACGAAACCGGCGAATATGGCTGGGATGATTTTGTGAATCCCGCCAGCGCGGCCGGCTGCCCTAATAATGCGCAGGATACGGGCGAAGATACGGACGTCCTGGGCAGCACAGGGTTCTTTAACTATGGGCAAGACCCCACGTACATCATGGGGGCAGGTATAGCGTACACAGCCCTAGGTCTCGGCCAGTACGGAATGTACAGTGTGGCTGGCACCACCAACCTTTACGGCAGCACCATCGGCATCAACGCACTCACGCCCAATCCAAGCTGCCCTGTGACCGTGCCCTCGAAGATTTGGCCGATGACCTATGTCATCGACGTGAACGAACCGCGAGAGAACCCCAATCCCTTCTTTCGGCGAGCCATCAAAATCGTCGACGGCAATCTCTTGACCGCTCTCGGCACCTGCCCTGGTAGCGTGCCGTGCGGCTTGGCGTTTGCCACGGAGAATCCGGCCTACATCTTCGGCGACTTCAACGCCAATTCCGCAGGCAACGGCTTCAATGACCCGAACGTAGCCGTCTCCGTGAACGCGGATGCGGTGACGCTGTTGTCCAACAGCTTTAACGACGTAAATACCTTTCAAGCCCCCTACTCGAATAACGATCTCGGGGTCACCACCTGGTACCGCACCGCGGTCATGGCTGGGAAGGGGGTTTCCTTCCCGCAGCCGGCTGGCGGCGTGCCGCAGGACTTCGGTACCGACGGTGGAGTGCACAACTTCCTCCGCTATATCGAAAACTGGAGTGGCCAAACTTTGAACTACAGTGGTTCGATCATCAGTATGTATTACAACCGTCAGGCCACCGGAACTTTCAAATGCTGCACCACGGTCTATCAACCGCCATCCCGCGGGTACAACTTTGATACGGACTTCCTGACTCCATCACTGTTGCCTCCGCGCACGCCGCTGTTCCGCGACGTGAACACGACGGGCTTTACACAGCTTCTTCTGCCAACTCAGTAGAACGCAGCGAACTGCTCCACCCTCGACCGGCCCCGGAACCCTCGGGGCCGGTTACTTTTTGCGCTGTGTTTTTCGCCAAAAAAAGGAAGACCGAAGACGAGCATTGATTGCTGCGGCCACGGACCTACCCATGCGCGTACGCCACTGCAGGCGCTACGCAGGCTTCGAAGGGTAGGATTCGGAGGATTACCAAAAGTGCGACGATGGTTTTATGAGCCATGGCAGAAATGCGGCCACTTGTGTCTGTTTTGATTGGCGAGAGAGGAGGCCACATGCGGGGCGGATTCCAGGCGTAGGGCCAGCGAAATGTGGAGCGGGCTCTGGCGTGCCGGTCGGAGATAAGCCCGTCCTTAGCTTCGCAGCTATATGAAAAATAAGATGGTTAATGTTCCATAAGCTTGCAGCGCCGCCTTTTTCCGGCAGCTCTCCAGATCTTCTGCGTTTCGAGCCGCTGGTCCAGAATGGGAGAGTTGGATGGCAGAATGGATGCAGTTGGCAGGAAGCTTTTATTTAACTTGTTGGTTAAATACGAGGCCGTGCTAAAAATGTTGCCATGAACCAAATGGCTAGGCGTGGCGTCTAGCAGGTGTACGGGGAGGGCGAGCGCTTTCGGCTCGCGGATGAGACCCAATGCAGGAGCTGGTTCTGATTCAGCCAGTGCGTGCCGCCGAGAAGGACTTCGCGCAGGAAGCTGCCCGGGCGGCTTTACGCCGGGAATTTGAGGAGCGGCTCGCGGAATGCGGGCCGCTGGCCTATCGCGTCGCGCGCGGCGTGCTGCGTAACACCGCAGATGCCGAAGACGTGGCCCAGGAAGCGTTTCTGCGGGCTTATCGTCGCTTTGAACGCTTGCGCGATCGGGGACGATTTCGCGCCTGGCTTGTACGCATAGCGTTTCGTCTTGCGATTGACCGGCTCCGCTCATCGAAGCGCCGCGAAGTTCGCGAAACGCTTTGGTCCGAGACGTCTCCTCGGCCTTCAACAGAAGATCTGGCTGCTACGAGCGAATTTCAGGCGCATCTCGACCGTGCTCTGGAAGAGCTTCCGGAGAAACACCGGCTTGTGCTTCTGCTCGGGGCGATCGAAGGGCACTCGCTCGAAGAAGTTGCGGAGATCCTCAGCCTGCCGGTTGGAACGGTGAAATCGAGATTGTTTTTTGCCAGAAAGCAGTTAGCGGAGAAACTGCGATGCCATGTGAAAACTATCGAGAAGCGTTGATCGAGGCCGCTGCCGTGGACGCTCGGCTGTCACCAGCATTGCGTTCGCACTTGGACGCTTGCGCGCCTTGCCGCGCCGCCTTTGTCGAGGAGACGCGACTCTTTGCCGCCATCGACACCGGGTTGCGAACTGCCGCCAACGCCGAAGTGCCGCCTTCTTTTTTTCCTGGCGTCCGCGCCAGTTTTCCAGACGATACGGCCTCTCAGCGGGGCTGGAGGCCTTTTCTGATTTTTGCGGCCGCTGCTGTGGTCATGGTGCTGACGGTTCTTGTCACTGCACGCCTCCCTCACACCATAAACGATAACCGGGCCGAGCAGCTTTTTTCAGCGCCACCTCGCGAAAAGCCCGAAGCCAGCACTCGTGGTGAAGCGCGTGGGACACCAGCGATCGTGGCTTCCTCCCGTTCCTACCGCATACAGCACCAGAGAAGTACTGCTCCAGCGAGTTCCCCTTCGTCGAATGCCATGGAGGTGCTGGTGCCCCCGGAGGAGCGCGAAGCATTCGCCCGGTTTATCGGCTCGCAGCCAGGGCCAAGCGGCGTGGTCATCGCTGTCGTGGCTGCGGCTACAGATAACAAAGACCAGCGACTGAGCGTGGAGCCGCTGGAGATCGCCGAGCTGGAGGTCAAGCCAATCGAAGCACTTAGAAGCGAACTAGCGGATGGAACGTATGAAGAGCAGTAGCGAACGGTCGATCAAAATCATGTCTACATGGAGGATGGAATGAGAACTGGTTCGGTTCCAATAGCGTCGCTTCTACTGCTCGGTATTCTTTCGCCAACAGTTCTGGCGCAGGACAAACCGAAGACTGACGACAAGACAAAAGTCGAAGTACAAACGACTCCCATAAAAGTGCAGATCGTTTTCACGGAATTTGAGGCCGATAAGAAGATCAAGAGTCTTCCGTATGTGATGTACATGAACGCGCCCAACTCGAGCGAACTTAGGGCCGGCTGGGTAAAGTTTCGCATCGGTAGTCGCCTGCCTGTTTATGTGGGCAAGAATGAAATGCAGTACATGGATGTGGGCACGAACGTCGACGCTCGCTCCGCTTACACGGGCGATGGCCACGTATTGCTTCAAATGACTCTTGAGCGTTCCTGGGTGGAAGGTGAGGTTTCTGTTCCCATGATGAGATCGGATAGCTCTCCATCGGACCCTTCGGGCGGTCATTTTCAAGAGCCGATCGTGCGTGGTTTCAAATCGGAGCTGGACTTGAAATTGCGCGAGGGCCAGCCCGTCGAAAGCAATATGGCGACAGATCCCATCAGCGGCAAGGTACTGAAAGTTGAAATCAGTTTTGCCGTCGTGAAATAGTTCTTTACGGTTCTGAGTTTTGTTTCAGGATATTATTCAGCGCGGCGGCCAGGTCTGGGTATTGGAACTGGTAGCCGAGCTTTTCCAATCCTCGTGGCAAGACGCGCTGACTGGACAGAAGCAGCGCGTCAGCCATTTCGCCGAGTGCTAGGCGCAGCGCGAACGCTGGGGCAGGGAACAGGGCGGGGCGGTGCATGGCGCTCGCTAGAGTTTTTGTGAACTCCGCGTTCTGCAACGGTTGGGGAGAGATCACGTTGAGGGGGCCCCTGACCTGTCCAGTCTCCACGGCCAGACGCAACACCGCAATTACGTCGTCGAGCGAAATCCAGGACATCCATTGTTGGCCCGAAGCGATTTTTCCACCCGCGAAAAACCGGAAGGGAAGCATCATTTGCGGCAGGGCGCCTCCATGGCGGGCTAGAATAATTCCGAATCGCGCGAGCACGACGCGAATTCCCATGGCTTCGGCTTTCCGTGCTTCTGCTTCCCAGTCTTGGGCCAGGCCGGAGAGGAAATCACTACCCGCCTGGCTTTCTTCGGTCAGCAGTTCATCACCACGATTCCCGTAAAAGCCCGTTGCGGACGCGGACACTAGCACTCCCGGGCGCGCGTTCATCTTGGCGAGCGCGGTGATCAGCGCGCGTGTCGTATCGATACGGCTGGCGTGCAACTCCGCCTTGCGCTTGTCGCTCCACCGGCCCTCGGCGATCGACGCTCCAGCCAGGTTCACTACGGCGTCTGCGCCAACCGCCGCGCCTCCCAATTCTCCCGTCGCCGGGTTCCAGGCAACTTGAAATCCGTCATGCGCTTCATTGTTCGGAAGGCTTCCTGGTCTCACTAGCCGGCAGACCGTATGCCCAGCCTTTACCAGAGCGGGTACCAGCGCGCTTCCAACCAAGCCACTCGATCCGGTTACAAGAATCTTCATCGCGATTCCGCTCGATTCTTTTGGAAAAAGGCCGCCATGCGCTATCTCGAAACGCTACTCAAACAGGGCTCATGGGTCAAGCCATAGAAAGCTTCAGAATGGTTTTAGGTTATGAAATTCTCGAACTCCTCATGATTCGGCAGCCTGTTGGCGCTAACCGCGCAGGCTATGGCTCGTTACACCTCGGCGCGTTACAATTCTCCGGTGAGCCTCTCATCACAAACCGCGCGCGTAAAGGTCCTTTTCTTTGGTCGCCTCAAGGAAATCGTGGGCCACGCGGAAGACTCCGTCGACCTGCCCGACGGCGCGCCGATTGAAGCGCTTTTCTCGCACTATGGTGTTAGCCATCCCGAACTCGCGCGCTTCCGCGCCTCGCTGGTCGCTTCGCGCAATCAGGAATTCGCCGCGTGGAGCACGCCGCTCCATTCCGGCGATGAGGTTGCCTTTCTTCCGCCCGTCAGCGGGGGCTAGCGCTGATCTCCATGACCAATTCGATTCAACCCGATCTTCTTGCTCTGGTGCGCGATCCCATCGACCGGGATGCCCTGATCCGGCACGTTCGCGCCGCAGAAGACGGCGCCGTTGTAACTTTCGACGGTTGCGTGCGCAATCATTCACGGGGCCGGCGGACACTTTATCTTGACTACGAAGCTTACGAATCCATGGCGCTCGGAAAAATCCGCGAAATCGCCTCGCAAGTCCACGAAAGATTTCCTGTTCACCTCCTCGCCATTGCGCATCGACTGGGGCGCCTCGAAATCGGGGAAACCAGTGTGTTCATCGCCGTCAGTTCTGCCCATCGGCCAGCTGCTTTCGATGCTTGCCGGTTCGCTATCGACACTCTCAAGGGCACGGTCCCGATCTGGAAGAAGGAGTATTTCGAGGACGGCGCCGTGTGGGCGGACGGCGAAATACCTCCCGCTCCGCTGGAGACACGGGCGGCAAAACCTGCATCTTAGTAGTTCAATGACCTCGTAAATCAATGATCTCGACACCTCCTCGCGCCCTGGCCGCAGCCGTCGCTTTTCTTGCCACACTTTTTGTGGCGGGCGTCGCTTTGTCTCAAGACAAGCCTGACCGCCCGCCTTGGGCCCAGCCGAAGCCCAAGCCCAAGCTGCCTGCCAATTCCTCTTCCGCCGATGCGACGGCTCCATTACCGCCGTCTCTGCCTTCGCCTCCGCCGCCCGGCAGCATTGTACCAACCCCGGAGCAGCCACTTAGGCCGCCGGAAGACGCCGATGCTCAGCGCGGCAAAATAAAAGTGAAAGTGGATCTGGTAAGTATCTTGGCCAGCGTTCTGGACGAGCGCAACCGCCCGTCGCCGGATCTGCCGGTCGAGGCTTTTCAAGTCTATGAGGAAGGCGTGCTGCAGAAAATCGAGGTGTTTGAATCCGAAACGCAACTGCCTCTAGACCTCGCGCTGATGATCGATTCAAGCCTTAGCGCAAACAAGGAAATAGGCTTCGAAAAAGAAGCCGCCGCACACTTCATTCGCCAGGTGTTGCGGCCCGGAGACCGCCTATCGGTCTTTGGCTTTGACGAAAATGTTACGCAGATTGCTGCATTTTCGGACAATGTCGCGATGCTGCAGGCTGCGGTGCGAAAGATTCCGCCCGGCGCGGGTACTTCGATCTACGACGCTGTGCTTCTTGGAGCGAAGGCCCTGGAACGCCGCGGAGAAGACCGCCGGCGGGTCATCATTTTGGTTACCGACGCCGGCGAAACTACCAGCACCGCCGACTTTGATGCCGCGCGCAAAGAAGCCGTCCGCTCGGACGTGCTGCTCTATACCATCGTGATTCGTCCGGTGAAAAATGAGAGTGGGCGTAACACCGCTGGAGAGCACGCGCTCACCACCATCACGGAAACTACCGGCGGCGACATGTTTTTTCCAGATACGCCGCAGGAGCTTGATGTGATCTTCGATCTCATCGACCGCGAGTTGCGCACGCAATACCGGCTCGCTTACTATCCCACGCCGCGCGGTCCTGCCAATACATATCGCAAGGTCGAAGTCAGAGTCCTAAACGGAGATTACCACGTGAGGTCGCGCACGACTTACCTCACCGGCGCGCAGTGAAACTCGATAGCTTCCAATCGAAAAGATCCGCCGATCTCCAGGTTGCCTCCAGGCGTGTGCAATTTTCTGGGCGGATTAGCTATTGCGGTTTCCTGATTTCCGTATCGGCCTGTTCGATGCTGCCTTTGACCAGTTCGGTTTTCATTTCGGACTTTTGTCCAACCAGCACGTCCACGTCGGTTTCAAAGGTCCGATACCCGGGCAGCTCGACCTTAATCCGGTGCTTGCCAGGGCTGACCTCCAGGGAATGAAACTTTCCGCCCAACTCGCTGGCATGGCCGACATAGTTGCCATCGAGAAAGACAGCCGCGCGTTTTGGGTGAATTGTAAGCTTCAGTTCAGAAGTAACATCCGGAGTCTTCGCACCAGGGAGCAGTTTCATGGCCACTTGCACTTCCTGTACTTGGCCGGGCTCGACAACCAACTCTCGCGTGAACTCGCTGTACCCCGCTTGTCGGACGGCGATCTGGTGCTTCCCAGGCAACAAGAGAACCTTCTTCTTGCCTTTGAGCTCCTTCACATACCCAACATAATTGCCGTCGATCCACACGCCAGAATCTCTGTCCAACTGCGTGTCGCCCTCAAGCCGCACTTCCCCCATGACTTCGCTGCTCTGTGCGGACACTTTCGCCGTGCCGAGCGCAAGCGAAAACAGCGCAAGCAGGCTGGCCGCGAACTGCAGCTTACCTATTCTGAACATGATGTCGCCTCGCATTCAGGGGCGGGCATTCATTTTAACTCGGATGGACTGGGAATGGCTGTAAAAAACAGCGGCTTCAGGGGAGCGGCCTGGTAGTGACACCACTTTTGCTCCAGCCTGGTGGTAGAGTGGAGAGCGCGCCGGGGTGCGGAGTCTCACACTGAGCAGGCGCTCCGTTGCGTAATTTTTCCATGAAAAAGGATTATCTCGAAGCCGCTATAGAAACCGCCCAGGAAGCCGGCAAAATTCTGTGCGAAGAGTTCGATCACCCAGCGCAAATTACGTACAAGGGCGACGTTGATTTGGTCACGCAAGCGGACAAGCGCTCCGAGCAAGCCATTGTCGCGCGGCTGACGAAATATTTTCCGGAGCACTCCATCGCCGCGGAAGAAGGAACCGGCCATGAAAGCGACTCGGAATTTCGCTGGCACGTGGATCCGCTGGACGGCACCACCAATTTCGCGCACGGCTATCCTTGTTTTTCCGTATCGATCGCGCTTGCACAGCGCGGCGCTCTTCTCGCTGGTGTGGTCTACAATCCGTTCTATGACGAGCTGTTTGCCGCCGCCCGCGGCGCAGGGGCCACGCTGAACGGCAAGAGAATTTTCGTTTCGAAAGTGGACACGCTCGCGACCAGTCTTCTCTGCACGGGTTTCCCGGTGCACAAACGCCAGGCGAATCCGAACATTCACTACTACTGGGATTTTACTTTGCGCTCGCACGGCGTGCGCCGCGATGGTTCGGCTGCCTTGGATCTTGCCAGCGTTGCCGCGGGCCGCTTCGATGGCTTTTGGGAATTCGGGCTTAAGCCCTGGGATACTGCCGCCGGGGTATTGCTGATCGAGGAAGCTGGCGGCAGGGTCGGCGACTTCTCGGGACAACCCTACCAGCTGGGTGGCCCTGTCATCCTCGCTACAAACGGCTTGATCCACGAGGAGGTACGCGGCGTGGCTCTTGAAATTTCCCAGCGCGATCCCGCCGCCCCCCTCCGCCGCTAGGTGGTTTCCTAACTGGCAATTACTTCTTAGCGCTCGGGCGGTAAAGCCCCGGACCTTTAGGCCGGGGATAGTAGGCCGGTTACAGCGGGGTCTTTTCTTGCTCGACGTATTGCTGAATAATGCCCGGCGGTGCCCCGCCACAACTGGCGGCCAAGTAGGAAGGGGACCACAGGACATTATTCCAATAGCGTTTCTCCATATCCGGGCGTTCGATGCGGAGTAGGCGACTGGAAACACCTTTGAGGCTGTTGACCAGGCTCGACACGGAGTGCTTTGGCGGGTAGTGGATGAGCAAGTGTACGTGTTCGGCTTCGCCGTTCATTTCGACCAGTTGCGCCTGGAAGTCGCGGCAGACGTTCTCGAAAATGGCTTGGAGCCGCTGGAGGGCGTCTCCGTCAAACACCTTTCTTCGATATTTCGTGACAAAGACCAAGTGGACATGTAAGGCGGACACGCAATGTCTGCCGTGACGGATATCATTTGACAGTTGCATAGACCAAGAGAATACTCAAGTTATGTTGCGATGACAAGGCTTCCCATTCGAGTTGCTGCCGAAGGGCCAGCAAACCCGCCATCTGCGGCCGTTCGCTGGGCCGTGGCGCTTCGTCTACAACAAAGCACTGGCGATCAACACCCGACGCAGAAGGAAAAACGTTTAGGCTACGCCGAGTTGTGCGCCGTGCTGCCAGGCTGGAAGTGGGAACACCCGTTCTGGTCCGACGCACCAGCGCAAGCATGGCAGCAAGCGTTGAAGAATCTCGAACGGGCGTACAGGGCCCTTTAAGGGAGGGAAGAGTGTCAAATCACATGCGTGGCGATCGTGCTCTGGAAAACTACCGCATCGGTATAGCGTATAAAGATTGAACGCGGCGTAACCTTGCGACGCTGCCGAGGAGGTTTGTCCAAATGAACAAGTTCGCAACTCTGCTCACGTTGTGCTTGGCGCTGGCTCCCTCGTGGAGCCCCCAGAATGACTGTCTAGGAGAGTGCTACAAGCGCTGCCAGGAGCCGTCGACAGACCCGGATACGGAGCGGCAGGAGATTTTCAACCTGGAACGAGAGGCGGCACACGCCATTCAGTTGAGCGATGGGACGTTTTTCCGGCACGTCTATAGCGACGACTTTGCGGGCACGCTTTCCCGCGGCGAATCGGTGAGCAAGACGGGCTTTATCAACGCGGTGCAGTCGACCGCAATTAGATACCTAGCCTTCAACGCCTCGGACATCAAGATTCACATTTTCCGCGACACGGCTGTCGCCACGTGCCTGTGGTCCTCCCGTGGCGTCGTGAAAGGGCAGAACATCAATTTCCAGATGCGCGTGATGCACATTTATGTGAACGGCGGAAACGGTTGGAAGGTGGTCGCCGGCCAGACTAGTCCCATGCCGCCCTATGTCCAACAGCCGCTGTAGTTCTTAGTTCGAAGGCCACAGGCTCAGAACGAGCGACCTCCAAAGTGTGGGATGAGTTCAAGAAGGAAGAGCCGCGCGCTCGGCGTTTACGGCCGCTCCGATAACTCCCAACTCATCGTTCGAGGGAATGACTTCAAAGCGGCTGCCTTGCAGCGGGCTCATCTTGACCATTTCATGGACGATTCTGTCGAGCAATCCCACGTCGATGAATTTCGCGTTTGGTCCCGTCACGTAGAACTGGCCCGGACCTTCCATGTGGATGCTCGTCGCTGTCGCTGCGGCCAGCGCACGATGGCACAGCGTCACAAACTCCGCGCACCGCGTGTCGCCCGTTTTGGCGGAAGCAAACACTTCTTCCGGCTCCATGTCTAGAAAACGGAGTCGCATCGAACGGTAGCCCAAAATGCCTTCCAAGTGTCCGCGCCCGCCACAGCCGCAAAAATTTTCCTTGGCGTCCAGCGTCACTACCGAGTGTCCGCCTTCCCAAACGCCTTCGCTCCAAGGATAGCGGCCAAACCCAATGCCATTTCCCAGCGTCCAAACGCGATTCAGTTTGTGAAGTTTACCGCGCGTCGCGGCGATTCCTGCGGCCATGGCGTCGGCATCATTGAAAACACGGACGGGAACCTCTTTGCCATCCAATCGCAGCGCGCCACCGAGCGCACCTTGCAGGTTGAATCCTTTCACCTGCTGCAGATTCGGAGAATCCTCGACGATGCCATCCCGGATCACGCCCGGGAATCCCAGCCCGATGGCGTGAATCTTTTCGCCTGTAGCGAGGGACGCGAGCTGCTGCCGGATGCACTCCGCAATTCCGTCTGCCGGCATGGATTGGAGCGCATCCACGGAGTCCGCTTTTTCCGGATACACGCGAAGCGGACCGATGACCTTGTGGCCTTCCACCAGGCCCACCGCAATGTGTTCCATCACCAATACACCGGCTGTCCTGCGCATTGTCTACCTGCCTGTCTCTACGTGGCGATCATCAGCGGCTTTGCGTCTTGCTGTCCGAGCTTCCCGTTCGGCCATACTAAGTTTTGCTTAATTTGTTCAGACCGTTGAACGCCGCTGTTTTGTAACATTCCGCAAGAGTCGGATAATTAAATACGCTATCGACAAAATATTCGATGGTTCCCTTCAACGCAAAGACCGCTTGCCCGATGTGGAGCAATTCCGAAGCCCCTTCTCCGATGATATGCACGCCCAGCAGGGCTTTCGAATCGGGATCGAAGATCAGTTTCAGCCGCCCCGTGGTGTCGCCGCGAATCTGGCCGCGCGGAATCTCCCGGAAATACGCGATCCCTACTTCGTACGGCACGCCCTCGTCGGTAAGTTGCTCCTCCGTTTTGCCGATAAACGAAATTTCAGGAATGGTGTAGATTCCGTAAGGGTACAGCGCTTTATTCGATTTGATCGGCATGCCGAAAGCGTTTGCCGCTGCGATGCGGCCCTGCTCCATGGAAACGCTGCCGAGACTCGGAAAACCGATCACGTCGCCCACTGCAAAAATATGAGGTTGCTTGGTGCGGTAATCCGCATCCACGAGAATGCGTCCGCGCGAATCAGCTTCCAATCCGGCAGCGGCGAGGTTTAGCTCGTCGACATTTCCTTGTCTTCCGATGGCGTATAGCAATGCTTCGCCCGAAACTTTCTTTTTGCTTTTGAGGTTCGCGACCACACCCGCTTCGGGTGTGTCTTCCACGCTTTCCACTTCCTCATTCAGCCGCAGCGTGACCCGCCGGTCCCGCAGATGATAACAAAGCGCTTCGACCATTTCGGAGTCCGCGAACTCGAGCAGGCGTGGCCGCTTTTCAATCAGCGTCACGCGCACACCCAGCGTGGCAAACATGCAGGTGTACTCGACACCGATCACTCCGCCGCCCACTACGATCATCGTTTTGGGAATCACCGGCATCTGCAGAATTTGATCGCTGTTGATGATCGTGCGGTTGTTGAAAGGCACAAGAGAGGTTGAGGCCGGTTTGGTTCCCGTGGCGATGATGATGTTTGCCGCTTCGTAGTCGGCTTGCCCGCGCGAGCCGACCACGCGAATGTGATGTGGATCGACAAAGCTGCCCATGCCGGTAAATACTTCGATCCCATTCCGCGAAAGTTGCGCACGGATCACGTCGATCTCGGTCTTGATCACGTGCTGCGCGCGGAACGCCAGGTCCGCCATAGTAATCTGTTCCTTGACCCGGTAATTCACGCCGTAAATTCCCTGGTAGTGAAAGCCGGATAGATGCAGGACGGCTTCGCGGATGGTTTTGCTGGGAATTGTTCCGGTGTTGATGGCCGTCCCGCCAATCACTTCGAGTTTTTCGACTAGAGCGGCACGCTTGCCGAATTTCACCGCTTGAATCGCCGCGCGTTGTCCCGCGGGACCGGAGCCGAGGACGATAAGATCGTAACTCTCCATGGTGGCTGTGCTGCGAGGCCTCGAAAAACTGCCGCGCAAGTATACCACCGTCAAATTTATTGTCTTCCGCTCGTCGTTATTGGGGCGAGCCCCGAGGGATCATTCATAGCGCAGAGCGACCATGGGGTCGACACGCATGGCCCGCCGCGCGGGAACATAGCAAGCGAGCAGCGCAACGCCCACAAGCAGCAGTGCCACGCCGCCAAATGTCAAAGGGTCCGTGGGTTTCACGCCATACAGCAGGCTGGAAATCAATTTCGTCAGTGCAAACGCGCCAACGATTCCAAACGCAACCCCGGCCAATGCAAGTTGCGCTCCGCGGCCAATCACCAGACGCCGGATGTCGCCCGGTTTCGCGCCCAGGGCCATGCGGATGCCGATTTCGTTCGTCCGCAAGCTCACGACGTAACTCATCACACCGTAGATTCCCATAGCGGCGAGCAGAAGCGCCAAGCCGGCGAATATCCCGAGAAGGAAGGTCGAGAAGCGTCGGGGCGAAACCGAATCTGAGAACAAATTGTCCAGCGTAATCGCGTGCGTCACCGGCAGATTCGGATCGAATTTGTGAACTTCGGCGATCGCCGCCTGGGCCAGTGCATTCGGATCGGATGCCGTCCGAATCACCGTGTACCGCGTCCAGCCCCCGGTGTAATAGACGTCCAGAGTCGGCGCCGCTTCGAGCCCATACTGGTGAACGTTTCCCACTACGCCAACGATGGTGAACCAGCACGGATGGGGATCAAGCGAGCATAAATTGATGCGCTTCCCGAGGGGGTCTGCTCCAGGCCAAAATCTCTGAACGATGGCTTCATTCACGGCAATGTTATAGCCGCCATAGTCGTGCGCGTCCAGCGGCCGGCCCATGCGTAGAGGAATCTCCATGGCCGCAAAATAACCTGAGCTCACGCCGCGCGTCTCCGCAACGGGTCGCGCTCCATTCGCGGGAAGCGGTTGCCCTTCCACTACAAATCTCGACGCGGACCGCATCGCCGAGCCTAGAGGCAGCACGCTAATCCCCCCGACAGCTTTCGTTCCCGGCAAGGCTTGAAGCCGCTGGACCAGCTCGTCGAACTCGAGCGCCTGTTTGCGAGACAGCTGCAGCTGCTGCTCATTTGTCAATTTATTCTGTTCCGCGGGTGGCAATTCGGGCTGGTCTACTTCCATCGCCAGAATGTGGTCGCGTTGAAAACCCGGATCGACTTCGACAAGCCGATGAAAGCTGCGAATCAGCAGGCCCGCGCCAACAAGCGGAATGAGCGCCAGCGCAATCTCGGAGACAACCAAGAGACTCCTAATTCTTTGCCCGCCTGCCGCGCCCGCTGTTCTCGTTCCCTCTTTCAAAATGCCCTGCAAATCTTGTCGCAGAGTTTCCAGGGCCGGAATGAGTCCGCAGACGATTCCCGCGAGAGAACTCACGGCCAGCGTGAAGCCTAGAACCGAAGCGTTGAGTCCCGTCCCTTTCATGCCCGCGAGATCAGCCGGAACGAATGCACCGAGCACGCGAAGGCCGACGCCGGCGAGAAGAACTCCCAACCCGCCGCCAAGCAGCGAAAGCAGAATGCTTTCTGTCAGAAGCTGTGCCAACAGCCGCGAGCGGCTCGCGCCCAGTGCCAGGCGAAGCGCGATTTCCTTTTGCCGAACGGCGTTGCGCGCCAACAGCAGATTCACGATATTCGCGCAAGCCACGAGCAGCACCAGTCCTACGGCTCCAAAAAGCACCAGCAAGGCTAAGCGCATCTTCACCGCCGAGGGGTCCTCCATGGGCGTCACCAGCACACCCCAATTCTTATGCGTGTCCGGAAAGGCTTGCTCCTCCTGGCGATTCAGTGTGGTCAGTTCCGCTTGCGCTTGCGAAGTGCCAAGGCCGGGCTTCAGTCGCGCGAAAACGGTGAAGTCATGATGCAGGTGGCTGGCGAGGTCATCGCCGTATTCACTGACCGGCATCCAGAGATCGGTCGTAGGGGCCAAACGAAATTCAGCGGGGAGCACACCTACCAGGGTGAAGCCTCTCCCATCCAGGGTGAGCCTACGTCCGACCACGGATGGGTCTCGGCCAAAATGGCTCTGCCACAAGCGGTGGCTGATCAAAACCACCGGCGCACTTCCGGGTTTGTCTTCTTCGGGAGTAAATGTGCGTCCAGCAACCGGACGGACACCCAGCAGCGGAAACAGCCCGGACGTCGCCAGACTCGCCTCTAGGCGCTCGGCTTGACCGTCACCCGTCAAGTTAAATCCGGTTGGAGGATCCACATAGGCCGCCATCTGAGAAAAACTGCCTGCCTCGCGCTGAAAATCTTGAAGATCGCCGGACGACATCGGAGTCTTAGGAAAGGCGGGGAGGTAGGTGTTCCAGACCTGCACGAGCGCTCCCGGATCACGATAAGGAAGCGGCCGCAGCAAGACGTTTTCTACCACACTGAAAATCGCCGTGTTTGCGCCGATGCCTAGGCCGAGTGTTAAGACCGCGACGGCGGTGAATCCGGGACTCGTCCGCAGCGCCCGGAAGGCATGCCGCAAATCTTGCCAAACGCTTTCCATCGCTTCCCCCTATTCTCAGCGCGGTTAGACGTATGCCCGACGCCCGCGTTTCATGCGCACGAGTTCCGGAGGCGACGGTTTGGGAGCATCCAAAAAACTGCATCCCTCGAGGATGCCCAGCACCCAACAGCCTAAAGGGCCGGTCCAGATCCGATCGCACAGATCCGATCGCGCGTTGACTTGCCTTGCGGCGCACCCTAAGATGGCCGCCAAGGCGGGTCCCACCCCATGATAGGCCAAACTCTCGGCCACTACCGCATCCTAGAAAAGGTCGCCGCCGGAGGGATGGGGGTGGTCTATCGTGCTCATGATGAGCAACTTGAGCGAGATGTTGCGCTGAAGGTCTTACCCTCTGGCACTCTCAGTAACGATGCCTCCCGCCGTCAGTTCCGCAAAGAGGCTCTGGCCCTCGCAAAACTAAGTCATCCCAACATTGAAACGGTCTACGAGTTCGATACACAAGATGGTATCGACTTCCTCGTGATGGAATATGTCCTGGGGAACACGCTTGCTGAACGGCTCGCTGCTGGAGTCCTGCCGGAGAAAGAAGTGGTTGCATTGGGGATGCAAATCGCTGCGGCCATGGAAGAGGCCCACAGTCGTGGGATCGTTCACCGCGATTTGAAACCTCGGAATATCGCCATTACAGCGCGCGGCCAAGCGAAGGTCTTGGACTTTGGTCTGGCGAAGCTTCTGCCCCAGGTGAACGATGTGACGTCCGATACGTTGACAGACACGCAAGCTGGCGCGGGCACACTGCCCTATATGCCGCCCGAACAATTGCAGGGCGAGTCCGTCGATGCCCGCGCGGACCTCTACACCATCGGTGCAGTGCTTTACGAAATGGCCACCGACCGCAGAGCGTTCCCGCAAGAACTGCCGTCGCGCGTCATTGATGCCATTCTCCACCACCCCCCGGTTCCTCCGCGCGCGCTAAATTCCCGCATTTCGCCGGACCTGGAACGCATCATCCTCAAGTGCCTCGAGAAAGACTCTGGGCGGCGCTTTCAGTCGGCCAAAGAACTGCTAGTGGATCTGCGGCGGTTGGGCACAATCTCAACGGCACATACAACTCTACATCCGCCTTCACCTCCGGTCTGGAAGAGAGCCGCGAGGCTCGCGGCCTATGCCGTGGCCGGACTGCTCGCACTTGCAGCCTTGATGACTAGCCTGAACGTGGGCGGTTGGCGCGATCGACTCACGGGCCACCCCTTACCAGCGCAAATTAGATCTCTAGCGGTCCTGCCCTTTGCGAACCTTTCTGGCGATCCCGAGCAGGACTACGTTGCGGATGGCATGACCGACGCGCTCATCACCGATCTAAGTCAAATTCATACGCTTCGCGTAATTTCGCGGACTTCCGTCCTTCGATATCAAGCCTCGCGAAAGCCGCTTGTTGAGATCGCTCGCGAACTAAAAGTGGATGGTATTGTGGAAGGTTCTGTATCGCGCTCCGGAAACCTTGCTCAAGTTACAGCGCGGCTGATCTATGGGCCTACTGAAACTCCGGTGTGGTCCAAGACTTACCAGCGCGACGAACAAAATGTGCTCCTACTGCAAGCGGAAGTGGCGCGCGCGATCGTTCTCGAAATCGATGTCACTTTGACCCCGCAGGAACGTGCACGCTTGACAAGCAATCGGCAAGTGAACGCGGCCGCTCAAGAGGCATATCTGAAAGGAAACTACTTGAGGTGGGGAACAGAAGGGCAGAGACAGAGATCCAAGGAATACTTTGAAGATGCTATCCGAATCGATTCAAACTACGCGCCGGCTTATGCAGGCCTGGCTAATTACTACCGTTTAAACTCGGAGCTGTCCCCCATTATCACCATGCCTCAAGCCAGGCAGTTCGCGCTGCGAGCAGTCGAACTTGATCCCTCATTGGCTGATGCGCACCTGGCGCTCGGAGGAATATATTTTTTCGGCGATTGGGATTGGGTGAAAGCCGATCGTGAGTTCAAGAGCGCTTTGGAGTTGGACCCTGGCAACTCGGAAGCTCACCGAAGCTATGCATACTATTTGACCGCGTTGGGCCGCAGGCAGGAAGCTATGTCGGAGATTCAACGCGCACTAGAAGTGGATCCGCTTTACATAGCCACGCAGATCACTGCTGGCTGGGTCTTCTATTTTTCCCGTCAGTACGACCAGGCCATCACACAGTGCCAGCAGTCGTTAGAACTGGATCCTAATTCCGCCGGAGCTTACGACTGTTTGGGGTCAAGCTACTTGGCCGAAGGCGATCACGAGAAGGCCATTGCGGCAAGCCAACGAGCGTACACGCTATCGGGAAACGCCGCGACGAGGGCTGTGGGGCTTGGTGAAGCTTACGCGCTCGGGGGCAGAAAATCCGATGCCCAAACAGTGCTCCAGCAGTTGCGTCAGCAATCCGCGAATAGGTTCGTGCCTCCTCTCTTTATTTCGAGGATTGACCTGGCTTTGGGCGAGCACGAGCAGGCCCTGGCTCATCTTGAAGAGGCTTACCAGAAGCGCGACCCGTACCTTGTATGGCTGAAGGCAGAAAGGGCGTTTGATCTGTTAAGATCCGATCCGCGCTTCAAGGACTTGTTACGCCGAGTCGGCTTCTCCGACTGACCAAGGCGCACAGCTGTTTCATTTTGCAAAGCGAGCTGGGTCAGAATTGGGGCAGTCTTAGGGTTTCAAAGGTTTCACGTTTGACGAAGAAAAAACCGAGCTCGTAGTCTCCATCTCGTGTTTGAGCACAACCATGTAAGTTGTGTTCGCGAGTGCACCTTTTTTCACAGGAGCCATGTCGAACTTGTAGACCTTGTGAGTGGATGAGCGGCCCAACACCTTGAGGTCGTTGACGTAGTCTCGAGGATTCTTAAGAAATTTTTCATACTCCCCCTTCGACAGCTGCAGCAGCACAACCTGGGGCCATGCGGGCCCGATGGTGTTCCACAGACTCAGAGTCTTTACGCCCTTGCCGAGCGGTTTCCATTTAGCAGCTGGCATGGTTCGCCGCCTGAGGTGTCGTCGTTTGTTCGCCGATTTGCAGATATAAAAAGTGAGGAATTCTCACGGCCGGGGATATGATTCGCAGCATGTTCTTTTCCCTTCAAGCAACACACAACTCGGAAGCACCTTCCGCGAACTTTTACAACAGCATCTCTTCGAAGTCAATCAGGTAATTTCTTGGATTGGCAGACTTTGGCCCGCCGCTGGTCTGACCGCCAATGAGGTCAATTCGGATGAATAGCAGTCGGCGCAAAGACGTGGAAATGAAACTCCAGCAATGCCGGCAAGTGCTCGGCGAAATAGTTCCAATTATGGCCACCAGGGTACAAGTGAGATTCGAGCAGGTCCGCCGGTCAGTGAGGCAAATTGGGATGGACCGGAGCGGTTTCAAAAACGTGGAAATGGAATTTAAGCAAAGCTGGCAAGTGCTCCGCGAAATAGCTCCAGTTATGGCCGCCGGGATACAAGTGAAACTCATGCGGGATGCGCCGCGAGGTTAGCAGCTTGTCCAAAGCCGCGGCGCCGGCGTCGAAGCCGTAGTCATCTTCTGACCCGCAATCTAAATAAATTTTCAACCCAGCAAGGTTTGCCGTTCGCGCGATGGCCTCTGGATCGTTTTGATTCCAGAACGCGGGATCGAATGGGGATCCAAAGGCATCACCGAGAACGCGTAGGCGGCCGATCTGCCGAGAGTTTTCCGCGCTGATATTGGGCATCTTCTCCATCAGTGCCGCGCTGTGAGCGCCTACAGCTGCGAAAAGCTGCGGGTGGCGGAACGCCATGTGCAGCGCGCCGTATCCCCCCATCGAAATCCCCGCGATTCCCCGCGAGCCGCGCCCCGCTTGCGCGCGGTAACGCTTCTCTATCCCGGGCATAAACTCCTGCAGGAAAAAATCTTCATAGCGCCGCTTTCCATCGCGCGAGTTGATGTAAAAACTTGCGCCTCCAGCCGGCGTCACAATCAGGAATTCGCCCAACTCACGCTGCTCCCACAAGTCTTCGACGAGGTTCATGCCGCCCGAATGCACGAGCATCTCCTCGTTGTCGCCCAGGCCGTGCAGCAAATAGAGGATAGGATAACGACGCGTCTTCTCCGCGTCGTAGCTGGGCGGCAGCAACACGCAGTACGGGACAGTTCGCGCAAGAATCTTGCTTGGCAGGGAAACGCATTCAGCACGTCCCGTTGCCAGAGCCGCAGATGACCATAGAAGACTTCCCGCACAAGCCACCAGCAGCGCCGCAAATCCGGAGCGCCACATTCTATTCATACCGGAGGGCCTCAACCGGATTGAGCCGCGCCGCCCGCGTCGCGGGATAAAGCCCAGCGGCCAGGCTCACGCCCACAGCAAACACGATGGCACCCAGCACCAGCCACCAGGGGACGGAAAAAACATGCGCGGATGGCAAGTTTTGCCGATGCAAATAAATATTCGTACCCCAGGTCAGTGCTCGACCAATAAACCAGCCGAAGCCCACGCCGAGCACTCCGCCGAACAGCCCCATCACGCCGGCTTCGACGAAAAACAGTTGCTTCACGTCGCGGTCTGCTGCGCCCAGCGCCTTCAAAATGCCAATCTCGCGCCGTCGCTCCAAAATGGCCATCACCAACGTGTTGATGATGCCCAGGGTTGCTACCGCCAGTGCGAGGCTTCCGAAAATCGCCAGCAGAAGGTCGAATATCGTGAAAAACAAGCGCAGGTTGCGCGTCGCATCCAGCAACGAAAAAGTACCGAACCCCATGCTCTTAATGGCGGTCTCGATGGCTTCCACTTGTGCGGGGCTCTTTGCGCGCACCGTCAAACTCGCATACGCGGGTTTTCCGGTGGTCGCGCGGACGGCCTCGCGCAGATCGTTCACTTGCGCCGCTCGCAGCGTGGAGGCTACCTCCAGCGGAATCAGTAAACGTCCGCTTCCGAATCCGCCGAATCCCGCCGCAGGCTCGGTCTCGACAATCCCCACGATGCGCAGTTTTTTCTCGCGCGGAACTATGGAAAATCCTCCTGCGCCATCCGAGGCATTGGCGCCACTGCCATTTCCCACCCCATTCTCGGGCGCGAGAGCCTGGCGCTCCGCGTAGCGCACCACCAATTCTTTTCCGATCAGCGTAGCCGTCTGCTCGGATAAGTCTTTCGCAAACTCAATTTGCAGAATCGCTTCCTCCGCATTTGGTCCTGAAAAAAAACTTCCCTGGATTCCATCATACGAACCATTTCCGCGGGCGGAATCCGGGACTCCCGCCACAATCGTCGAATAAGGGTTTCCGTTGTAGCGCACTTCCGTTGGAAAGCGCATCTGCGGGTAGACTTCCAGCACGTTTGGCAAGCGCGCGAACTCGCTTCGCGCATCCTCATCGAGCGCGCGCTCCGGTTTCGCCGGCACGGGGTTCGCCGCTGGCCGCCGCATCCCTTGCATATTCCTTCGCGCCGTCACGATGACGGTATCAAACAGCCCGGAATTCGAAAGCCGCCTGGTCGCTAACTCTTGTAAGCCCACTCCGAGCGAAAGCATGGCCACTAGCGACGCAACTCCCACCGCGACGCCGAGTGTTGTCAGGGAATTTCGCAGCACCGCTTCGCGCAGGTTCCGCAGCGCCAGCTCGCCGAGATCCCCCGCCTTCATGATTTCACCCCGTCGGTTAACAGTTTCCCATCTGCAAGCGCGGCGATACGGTCTGCGAAGCGTTCCGCCAGCGGACGTTCGTGCGTCACCATCACAATCGTCATGCCCAGCTTTTGCTGAATCTCTTTCAGCAGCAGCATGATCGATTCTCCGGTCGCGCTGTCCAAGTTTCCCGTCGGCTCATCTGCAAACAAAATCGTCGGCCGGTTCACCAAGGCCCGCGCCAATGCCGCGCGTTGCTGCTCTCCTCCCGACAATTCGCTCGGCCGGTGGGTCAGCCGTTTTTCCAGTCGCACGCGCTCCAGCGCTTCCTGCACTCGCGCACCGCGCTCTCCTCGGTCCACCTCCGCCAGCCGCAGTGGCAGCTCCACATTTTCTTCCAGCGTCATGCGCGGCAGCAGATTGAAGGATTGAAACACCATCCCAACCGTCCGGCTGCGATAGCGGGCCAGTTCCAGCGAACTCAATCCCGAGAGATTCCTGCCATTTGCAAAAATCGCGCCTCCGGTTGGACGGTCCAGCCCGGCCATCAAATTCAGCAACGTCGATTTCCCCGATCCAGAACTTCCCAGCAATGCCACAAATTCTCCCGCGCGAATCTCGAGCGTCACCTCATCCACCGCTCGAATCACCGCGGCCCCCATCTCATAGTGCCGCGAAACCTGCTCTGCGCGCACTGCCACACCATCACCGGTCGTCATCATCGTCCCTCGATGTTACTACGCATCCCGCGCGCCTTGAGTTACCAACTATATCTGTGCCGCGGTGCACGCTGCGGAAACGGCCGGTGAAACATTTAGAAGAATGCTCTTGACGCCAAAATGTCTTCCTGCTAGTTTCCTAGCATACGTGCTAGAAAAATAGCATATGACGCGAAAACCCAAAGCAAAGAGCCTCTCCCGCCGCGAACGCGAGATTATGGACATTCTCTACAAGCTCGAACGCGCCTCGGTCGGCCAAGTCCTCAGAAAGCTCGCCGACAAGCCCAGTTATTCCACCGTCCGCGCGCAGCTCCGCGTCCTCGAGGAAAAAGGGCACGTGCGCCACGAAGAGCACGGCCTCCGCTACGTCTACGCCCCGGCTGTCCCGCGCGACGTCGCCAGCCGTTCCGCGCTGCGCCATCTCGTTGAAACCTTTTTCGATGGATCAACGGAAAAGGTCGTGGCTGCGCTGCTCGGCGGCGAAGTTGCCCGGATCTCTCCCGAAGAACTCGATCGCCTCGCCGGCCTCATTGCGAAAGGCCGAAAGGACGGTTCTTCATGAACGCTCTCGCCAACTCCGACCTTGCGCTGCCATTCCTGATTTCGTGCTGGGCCAAGGCCACCCTGCTTCTCGCGGGCGCATGGCTCATGGTGTTCGCCCTGCGCCAGCGTTCTTCCGCAGCCCAGCGCCATCACCTCTGGGCAGCCGCCATGCTTGCTTCGCTGGCGCTTCCTTTCTTATCGCTGCTCCTTCCTGCCTGGCATTCCGCCACTCTCGGCAGCGCCGCCGCTCTCTGGGTTCCCGCGCGCGCGAACGCGACGAGCTCCGGCTCTCCGGCAATTCCCTCCGTCATCATTACTGCCGCGTCGGCCTCCGCTATCTTCAGTAAACTTACCGTCGCCGCGGTTTTCGCGTGGGCCCTGGGGTTCTCGTTCGTCCTGCTGAGACTTCTCGCAGGTCTTGCGCGCCTGGCCTGGGTGTCCGCGCATTCGAAGCCGCTTTTTGACGATTCTTGGATGAGCACCGTCTTAGAAATCTCCAAGTTCCACAAAATCGATCGCTCTGTGCGTCTTCTCGAAAGCAGCAGTGCGCTGGCCATGCCGCTCACGTGGGGGATCTTCCGCCCGGTCATGGTGTTGCCATCGAGCGCAGAGCGTTGGACAGAAGACCGCCGCCGCATTGTGCTCTCTCATGAACTTGCACACATCGCCCGCCACGACTGGTTCTTGCAGATTTGCGCCGAACTCGTCCGCGCCACCTACTGGCTCCATCCCCTCGCCTGGCTGGCTGCTCGACGCCTGCGCCAGGAAAGCGAACGCGCCTGCGATGACGCGGTCATACTCTCCGGAATCGCCCCATCCCACTACGCCAGCCAACTACTCGCTCTCGCCAGGGCCCTTGAAAGCTCCGGCCGTGCCTGGTCGACCGCTCTCGCCTTCACGCGCCCAACAAATCTTGAAAGGAGATTTGCCGCCATGCTGAATCCGTCTGTCAATCGTCGTCGTTTATCGTTGAAAGCGAAATTCCTCATTCCACTGTTCGCCGCTAGTATGCTCGTTCCGCTCGCGACCCTACGCCTCCCCGCACAAAGTCTCTCCGGCAACACCTCCGGCACCATCCACGATCCGAGCGGAACCGGCGTTGCTAACGCCACCATCATCATGTCCAACCACGAAGCTAAAACCATCGACATGACTAGCACCGACCGCGAAGGCAATTTCACCTTCAAACCGTTGCCGGCCGGAAATTACGAGCTGCAGGTCTTGAAGCCCGGCTTCGAAACGTATCGCCTACCGCAGGTCTCGCTCGACGCCGGTCGGGACTTCTCGCGAACCTTCACCCTCGAAGTGGGAGCGATCACCGAACACGTGATGGTTGTTCCCGAAAACTCCGCAAAGCCTGTCCCCGTTGAGAGCACCTCGGGCAGGCCATCCCGCCTCGGCATCGGCGGCAATATCCAGGCTGCCAAAATCATAACGAAAGTCCAGCCGGTCTATCCCGATTCCGCCAAGTCGGCTGGCGTCAGCGGCACCGTCATCCTCCACGCTGTCGTTGGCATGAACGGAAAGCCGCTCTCCCTCCGCGTTATGAACAGCCAAGTCGATCCTGACCTCGCGCGCTCTGCCGTCGAAGCCGTCAGCCAGTGGCGCTACAGCCCTACGCTCCTCAACGGAGAGGCCATCGAAGTCGACACCACCGTCGTGGTGAATTTCAGCCTAGAGCCCTGATGGAATTCTGCGATGCCTGAAGCCAGCGATTTCCGCATCGGGCATGGCCACCAATCCGTTTTTTCCCGACTCCGCACGCGTCGACTGCCAATCACAATCGTCGTTCCCGCACCAATTTCCTCAACGAATTCCGAACGAATATGCTATAAGCGCACCTAACGGTTTATCGTTTGCGCGCCGGGCCGACTGCGAAATTTCGTCAAGCCGCCACGCAATCCGGATCGCCGTACGCGCCGTCGCACTGGCATTTCGTTTGGAGGAACTCTATGGCCACGATTCCCCCCGGCGCGGTGACGCCAGTTCCAGCCGCTCCGCAGCTCGCGAATACAACTCCACCCTTTCAGCCGGGTCCACCCGAACCGGCCTCCAAAGTGTGGATCAACTGCTTTGGGTTCTACCTCATACTGCTGAACATCATCTTGTTCTACTTGCTCTTCAGGCTCTGGCCCGGAACCGTTCCCGTTCCCGACGGTGTTCCGGGTCAGGTGACCATCATTCCCTTTTACCTCCACCGGCAGCTCTGGCCGGAAACTCGCTATATGTGTTTGGTTGCCATTGCTGGAGCGCTCGGGGGTTATATCCATTTATCTACGTCTTTTGTGGATTATCTCGGCAACCGTCGCTTTTACTCAAGCTGGAAGTGGTGGTACGGCTTGCGGCCGTTCATCGGCTCTTCCCTCGCCATCCTCGTTTATTTCGCCGCCCGCGGCGGTCTCGTCGCTGGAGCGAATGGAGCCGCAACGCTGAGCCCTTATGGCATCGCCGCCATGGCCGGTTTGGCAGGTTTGTTCTCCAAACAAGCCACCGATAAGCTGCGAGAAGTGTTCGATACCCTCTTTAAGCCAACCGATCCCACCAAGCGCGCCGAACCGCTCGACCCTACCAAACAACATCCCTAGATCGGGAATTCGCTGCGCGATCGGTTGCGGCGCTCTCGATTCTTCTTGGTCTAGGTCGCCTATCTTGTTCCGCCCTCGCGTTGACGCCACATTCCTGCAATGTTACGCTCGCGCGGCAGTTTCCAATGACGCATGCGCGCCGTCGACCTGATCCGCAAAAAACGCGATTCCGGTGAACACTCCCGCGAGGAGATTGATTTCCTCGTCTCTGGCTACACGCACGGCGAAATTCCCGATTACCAGATGGCCGCTTGGCTCATGGCCGTGTGGATTCGCGGCATCAATCGTTCGGAGCTGGCTTCGCTCACCGAGGCCATGCTTTGCTCTGGCCAAGTCCTCAATCTCGCCCGCATTCCCGGCAGAAAAGTTGACAAGCATTCCACCGGCGGCGTTGGCGATAAGACTTCCCTCATCCTCGCTCCCATTGTCGCGGCAGGCGGACTCACCGTTCCCATGATCAGCGGACGCGGCCTTGGCCACACCGGCGGCACGCTCGATAAACTCGAATCCATTCCTGGCTTTAACGTGAATCTCTCCCTCGAAGAATTCTTCCGCGTTCTCCACGAATGCGGTATGGGCCTCATTGGCCAAACTGCGGAAATTGCTCCTGCCGACAAGAAGATCTACGCGCTGCGCGATGCCACTTCTACGGTCGAAAATATCGGCCTCATCTGCGCCTCCATTATGAGCAAAAAACTCGCCGAAGGCATCGACGCTCTCGTTCTCGATGTCAAAACTGGTTCCGGCGCCTTTATGAAGCGCGAAGAAGATTCCGTGCTGCTGGCGGAACTCATGGTGGAGACCGGCGTGCGCATGGGCAAAAAAGTGGTCGCGCTCATTACCGACATGAACCAGCCTCTCGGCCGCATGGCCGGCCATTCGAATGAAATCGCCGAGTGCATCGACGTTCTCGGGGGCGGCGGCCCAGCCGATCTCGTCGAATTGAGCCTCGAACTATCCGCCTGGATGTTTTTTCTTGGCGACCGCACAAAATCCCTCGACGACGGCCGTCTTCTCGCCGAAGCCATGATCTCCACGGGCCAGGCCAGGGAAAAATTCAAGCATGCCATAAGCCTCCAAGGGGGCAACGAAGGAATTGTCGACAACCCGCAACTTCTTCCGCAAGCGCGGTCCCACGTCGATGTCCCCAGCCCTTCCGCGGGTTTTATCACCGCAACGAATTGCGAACAATTGGGCACCGCTCTCGCTACGCTCGGTGGCGGCCGCGAGAAAAAGGAAGACAGCATCGATCACGCTGTCGGGTTAGAATTTCACAAACGCATCGGCGACCGCGTAGAAAAAGGCGAGCCTCTGGCCACAATTCATTACAATAGCGGCGCCAAGTTGGCTGAGGCACAGAGGCTCATCGCTGCCAGCTACGAAATCGGCGAAGTCGCGTCGGGCGAAAGACTCCCACTCATTCGGCGCATTATCGGGGCTTAGCGCTGGCGGCAGCGATTTCTTTCGAACGCGTTCGGCGTAGTCTGTTCGGCAGAAAGCAGAAAGAGGTCCACGCATGGGACGTTTCACCGGGGTGCTCGGCCTGCTCACGATGCTCGGCCTTGCGTATCTCTTCTCAACCGATCGCCGGGCCATCAAGCTCAAAACCGTGCTCTGGGGTCTCGGATTGCAACTCTCCTTTGCCGTGTTTGTGCTGCGTTTCCCCATTGGACGTTACCTTTTTGAAAAGGCGGGCTATTACGTTAATCTGCTCCTCAGCTACGCCTTTTACGGCTCGCAATTTGTCTTCGGCGAGCTCGGCTTGCCCGCGGCTCCCACTCCCGGTTTCGCTGCTTCCCCTGAACACTTTCTTTTTGCCTTTCAGGTGTTGCCCACAATTATTTTCATCGCCGCTTTTTTTGCGCTCCTTTATCACCTCGGCGTCATGCAGCTGGTCATTCGCATCGCCGCCTGGCTCATGACCCGCGTCATGGGCGCCAGCGGCGCGGAATCTCTCAACGTCGCCGCCAGCATCTTCATGGGCCAAACCGAGGCCCCCCTCACCATCCGTCCCTTTTTGAATAAGCTCACAAAATCCGAACTCATGGTAGTGATGACCAGCGGCATGGCCCACGTTTCCGGCGGCATCATGGCCGCCTACATCGCCTTCGGCATAAAAGCCGAGCATCTGCTCACCGCTGTGATTATGACTGCCCCAGGCACGCTGCTCATGGCCAAAATGCTTGTGCCGGAAACCGAGCAACCTCTCACCGCAGGACGCGTCGAAATGCCCGAAATGGAAAAAGAAACCAATTTTCTTGGCGCCATTTCGCGCGGCACAGTCGACGGCCTTCATCTGGCCTTAAATGTCGCCGCCATGCTGATCTCTTTCATCGCGCTGCTCTATCTCGTCAACGGTGTCATGGGCGGAATTCACAACTGGTTCGGCGGGCATCCCCGTCTGCACATGGGCTGGTTTCCCTCGAGCCTTTCGCAGGTTTTTGGCTGGATCTTCGCTCCTGTAGCGTGGCTCATCGGTATTCCCTGGAGGGATTGCTTAGAGATGGGCAATCTTCTCGGCACGCGCATGGTCATCAACGAGGTTGTCGCGTTCCAACACCTCGGCGAAATACAAGCGAGACTCGACCCGCGCACCTTCACCATCGCCACATTCGCTCTCTGCGGCTTTGCAAATTTCAGTTCCATCGGCATTCAAATTGGTGGCATCGGTGCGCTGGCGCCAGAACAACGTGGCCAACTCGCCAGATTCGGCATCCGCGCCATGCTAGCCGGCACGATGGCCAACCTAATGTCTGCCTCCATCGTCGGTATCCTTTCATGAGCTTGCTAGCGACACGGGATGCCGTGCCCGCTCTCCTGGACACGCGCCATGCATTCAGGAGAGTGGCGGAGCCGATCTGGCTTGTGCTTTGTGGTTGGTCCTTTAGCCTCAACTCACGGTAAAATCCCAACGACCGCATGAGCTCGTCACAAAAATCTGCAAAGAAACTAAAGGCCGAATCCGAATTCGACCGCGCAGAATCCGCCGCAAGTTTTATTTTCTCCAAAACCAAGCTCCGCCCACAAATCGCCCTAGTGCTAGGCTCCGGCCTGGGCGCGTTCGCTGACGAATTCCGAACCCCCGTCAAAATTCCCTACGCCGAGATCCCGCACTTCCCCCGCTCGACCGCCATCGGCCACGCCGGCCAGCTGGTCGCCGGCAAAGTCGGCGAAATCCCCGTCGTCGGCATGCAAGGCCGCGTCCATCTCTACGAAGGCTATTCCGCCAAAGACGTGGCCTTCCCTATCCGCGTCTTCGCGCGCATGGGCACCAAAATCGTAATCCTCACCAACGCCGCCGGTGGTATCAAACCAGAATTTGTCGCTGGTCAGCTCGTGGTGATCAAAGATCACATCAATCTCCAAGGCGTAAGTCCTCTCACCGGTCCCAACGACGAGCGCTTCGGCCCGCGCTTTCCGGACATGACCGCGGCCTACGACCGAAGATTTCGCGAGATGGCTGTCGGCCAGGGAAATCGCCACCACAGCGGCCTCCCTGAAGGCGTCTATGCCGCACTGCCAGGTCCGAGCTACGAAACTCCGGCGGAGATACGATATTTACGCTCCATCGGCGCCGATTTGGTCGGCATGTCCACCGTCCCGGAAGTAATTGCCGCGCGCCACTGCGGCATGCGCGTGCTTGGAATATCTTGCGTGACCAACGCGGCCGCGGGCATCCTCGATCAGCCGCTCGATCACAAAGAAGTTCTCGAGATCGCCGAACGCGTCAAAGGCCAGTTCATCGCGCTGCTGAAAACTGTGATTCCCCGGATCGCGGCGGAGCTTGACTGATAGGGGAGATTTTTTGGAGGGCCGCAGCGTGATAGAACATGAAGCACTTGTCGAAGCGGCGCGGCAAGCGCGCGAAAATGCGCACGCGCCGTACTCGAATTTTCGCGTTGGCGCTGCGTTGCGTGCCACTTCCGGGAGAATCTTTGGCGGCTCGAACGTCGAAAACGCCACGTACGGTCTGACTGTGTGCGCCGAGCGCGTCGCGATTTTCAAGGCCATGAGCGAAGGCGAGCGGGGCTTTGACGCCATCGCCGTGGTCACGGATACAGACGCGCTCACGCCTCCTTGCGGTGCTTGCCGGCAGTTGATCTGGGAATTTTGTGGGGATGTCCCCGTGATTCTGGCAAATCTAAAAGGCAAGACCGAAATGCTCCAGATGCGCGAACTGTTTCCGAAACCGTTCGATTCTCGCAACTTGTGACACCAGGGAAAGAAAATGAATCCAGAGCGAACTGCCAAAAGGAAAGTGGCCGTTGTTTTTGTCTGTGCGGCGCTCGTTTTTGTCGGCGCGCTGAAAATTGCTGGGCAGGAGCCGCCATCAGCCAAGCCAGCTAATTTTGTCGATCTCCTCATCACCGGCGGCACGGTTGTCACCATGGACGCGGATCGCCGCATCCTCGAGAACGGATACGTAGTCATCAAGGGCGATACCATCATCGCAGTCGGTGAGGGTCTCGCTCGAATGCCAAATGGTCCGATCTTCACCAAGCAATCCATCGAAGCCAAAGGCGCGCTGGTTCTGCCGGGTTTCATCAACGGCCACACCCACGTTCCCATGACGCTTCTCCGCGGCCTCCACGACGACGTCACGCTCGACGACTGGCTGCGAAAATACATTTTTCCTGCGGAGGCGAAAAACGTGACGGAAGATTTCGTGCGCTGGGGCACGCGCCTCGCCGCCGCCGAACAAATCCGCTCCGGCGTAACCACCTTCGCGGACATGTATTACTTCGAAGACGCCGTCGCCGAAGAGACTAAAGCCGCTGGAATGCGCGGCGTCCTCGGCGAAACGCTTCTCGACTTTCCCGCGCCCGACAATAAAACCAACGCTGCCATGCTCCTATACACCGAGAAATTTCTGAAGCGCTGGCAAAACGATCCGCTGATCCACGCTGCCGCGGCTCCGCATTCCATCTATACGTGCTCGCAAAAAACGCTTCAGGATTCGGCCGCTCTCGCACGGAAATACCGCGCGCCAATTCTCATGCACGTCGCGGAAATGAAGAAAGAATTGGACGACAGCCTGAAGCAGAATGGGCTGACGCCCGTCCAGTATCTCGAGAAGCTCGGCATTCTCGGTCCCGACGTTCTCGCGGCACATTGTATTTTCGTCGACGAAAAAGACCGCAAGATTCTTGCGGATCGCCAGGTCGGCTGCGTCCACAATCCTTCGAGCAACATGATGCTCGCAAGCGGCGTCGCTCCGGTGATCGAGGAGCGCGCCGCAGGCATCGCGGTCGGCCTCGGGACAGACGGCCCGGCCGGCAGCAACAACGACCTCGACTTGATGGAAGAGATGGACCTCGCCGCCAAGCTCCAAAAAATCACCAAAATGGACCCGCGAGCCCTCGGCGCAAAATCCGTCGTCGAAATGGCTACCATCGAGGGCGCCAAGGCGCTGCACATGGAAAAGCAAATCGGTTCGCTGGAAACTGGAAAAAAGGCTGACATCATCTTGATTTCGCTCGACGAACCCAACGCTGTTCCCATATTCGACATTTACGCGCAGCTGGCCTACGCGTTGAAAGGCAGCGACGTCGAAACCGTCGTGATCGGGGGCCGTGTGGTCATGCGCGACAAGAAACTCCTGACGCTGAACGAGCCGGAAATTCTTGCTAAAGCCCGGGAATACGGCAAAAAAGTTGAAGCGTCTTTGAAGTAAGGCGGCGATGAACACTTCGTACAACCAGATTGCCGGCCAGAGCGTGGAGCGGCTCGCCGCCTTGAGCGACGGCATCTTCGGCGTGGCCATGACGTTGCTCTTGCTGGAGCTTCATGTGCCCGCGAAGGAGCTGATTCACAGCGAAGGCGATTTGCGGCACGCTCTGGCCGCGCTGGCGCCGCAACTTCTCGTCTATTTGACGAGCTTTTTGACGCTCGGTATTTTTTGGGTGGGCCAGCAGACGCAACTCAACCACCTCGAGCGTTCCGAGCGTCACTTCACGTGGATTCACCTGGCGTTTCTTTTTTCCGTGACCATCATGCCGTTCTCCACAAGGCTCTTGAACGAATTCGTCACTTACCGCACTGCGCTGGTCGCTTACTGGGGCAACATCTTGCTTCTCGGTGCGCTGTTGTATCTCAGCTGGGGCCGGGCGACGCACGCTTCGCTCATCAAGAGCGATACACCGCCGGAAGTTCCAGCCGCGATTTGCCGCCGCATTGTGATTGCTCAATTGCTTTATGCCTTCGGCGCGCTGCTCTCGATCCTGAATACCTATTGGAGCATCGGGTTCATCGTTCTCGTGCAACTTCACTATGCTATCGCGCCGCGATATGGGCGAGGCCTACGCAGCGAGGATGCCTAGATGGACCGGGTGAACTGTTTGTCGATGCTCGAAGCGGCGATGGAGGAAGCGCGGCGCGGACTCGCAGAGGGTGGAATCCCCATCGGTGCGGCGCTCTTTGATAGTGCGGGAAAATTGCTGGCGAGCGGACACAACCGCAGGGTGCAGGACGGCGATCCCTCGGCGCACGGCGAGACCGATGCGTTTCGCAAAGCGGGACGGCAGATAAGTTACCGCGACAAAATAATGGTGACCACGCTTGCGCCGTGCTGGTATTGCAGCGGGCTGATTCGGCAATTCAATATCGGAGTCGTGGTGGTCGGGGAATCCGCAAATTTTCGCGGCGGAATTGACTGGCTGCAAGAAAACGGAATCAAAGTGATCGATCTTGCGTCTAAAGAATGTGAACAGATGCTCGCGAAATTCATCGCGGAAAATCCCGCGCTCTGGCACGAGGATATCGGCGAAGACTGAAGCGCGGTGGCGCGAACTGCGGCGAGCGATAGAGTGAATTGTCCATGAACCGAAAAACCAAAACGAACAGATGGTTTCTGTTTGCGTTGAGCTGCGCGGCGGCGGTGACTCTGGCATTCGCGTTGCATGCGAAGGCTTCTGCCGCTGATGAAATTCCAAAGCTTGCCGCGCTCATGGAATGGAAACCGGGGACGGTCGTGGCGGACATCGGAGCAGGAGACGGAAGCTATGCGTTCGCTGCCGTGGAGCAGGTTGGTGCCGTGGGAAGAGTGTTTGCGACGGAGATCGATGCCGAGAAACTGAAGACGCTGAGAGCGGAAGTTAAAAACCGGGACTTGCAAAACGTGGCCGTGGTCGAGAGTGGAGAGACGGAAACGAATTTGCCCCCGTTGTGTTGCGATGCGATCTTCTTGCGGCGCGTATACCATCATTTGACGAAGCCTTTGGAGTTCGATGCCAGTTTGGTTCGTTCGCTGAAGCCGGGAGGGAAATTGGCGGTCATTGATTTTCCACCTCATCCGGAATACGGCAAGGTGAAAGGCGTTCCGAAAGATCGCGAAGACCACGGTATCCAGCAGAAAACTCTGATCGATGAATTGACCACCGCGGGTTTGCAGATGGAAAAGATAGTGGATGACTGGCCGGCGAATAATTATTGTGTTGTGTTCGTAAAAAAGTGATGGAGCGCGGCATATGGGAATCGTGCGCGCAGGGAAAAAGTGCGGGTCTAGAGACGCGCCACGACAAGATCGAACAGAGTCCTGGTCCAAAGCGCTGCCGGTGCGCGCGACCCGCTCGCGTAACAGAACCGAAACTTAACTAGCCCCATTGTAGGTGTCGTATCTGACGGCGATGTCGCGGACTTCCTGAAGCGTCATGTCGCGGAGGACTTTGCCGTCTTCGAGGATGGTTTCTAGTGCGTTGGTGCCGAGCGCGGAACTGTCGGGGTTGGGGGAATCGTTTAGGACTTCGACGGTGGCGAATTCTTTGCCATTGTGGATTAGGTTAAAGCGGCCGCCTTTGCTGGCTTTCGATGGATCAGTCTTGGGATTTTTGTAGACATTATGCCACTTCCCGCCGCGGTCGATGGCCGAACATTTTAAAGCAAATTTCAGTGTGTCGCGATTCACTTGTTGGAGCAGCGCACCGCCCATGCCGTAGCTCCAGATATCCTGGGACCAGCCCTTGCGCGTGAGCTGTGCGGTGATGTTTTGAATGGTGTAGAAATTTACGCCGTCGCCCTGGATGAAACGGACATTGGGGACGGTGGTCTTCCAGCCTTTCTTATTAACCTCGTAGCCGAAGACTTCCGCGACGATTTTGAAGAGTTCTTCGAGGACAGCTACGGCATCGCCGGAGTCCGGGCGAATGACCAGGGTGCCCTTGCGCTGAAGAATTTTGTCGCGAAGCGCGCCGCCCCAGAGATGGCGGACAGCGTTGTAAACGTCATACGAGTCGCTGACGCACGCGACGACACCTTCGGGGCAGTTTTCCAATATGTTCGCGTAGGCCTCGTTCTCGTGGGCTTCGCCCCAAGCGGTGATCGTGGAGTGTTCCGAGGCGGGGATGCTGTAGCCGGCGCAGTTGAGCGGATCTTTGGCTGTCTGGTCGGCGGAATAAAATTGATTGAGGAGCTGGATGGCGGACAGCGTATCCGTGCCGAAGAAGTTCAAAAGATGGGCCGCGCCGCCGATGGCCGAAGATTCTTTGGAGGAAACGCCGCGGAAGCCGAAGTCATGGAGCTTGAACGGAAGAAGCGAGGGATCGCCGGTGCGGACCAGAGCTCGGCCGATCACTTGTTTGATGGCCCGGGAGAGCGTTGCAACCGTGATGGGGTACCAGACTTGCAGGAGAACGGTTTCTGCCCAGTTGGTGAGCCAGTAAAACTCCGGGTCGGTATTCTCGATGGTGATGAGAGCGTTGAGACTTTTAACGACGGTGCCTTCCTTGACGGCGCGGATGCGCAGGGGAAGACGGCCACGGTGTTTCGCGTACAGCGATTTGAAACCTTCGTAATTGAAGGACTTGGGGTGGCCGCCAAAGTGGGCGTGAGCGATACGGCGGGCTTCCTCGATGTCATCTGGTGTGAAAACCTGGCCGGCGAAATTGGATTTGACGATGTACTGGAGCATGGCCAGCATGGTTTCGTCGAACATGCCGCCGCGGGATTCCACGTAGGAATAGATGTGGCGCGTATCCGGCGGGTATTGCCACCAGTGGGTGAGCTTGTAGGAGTCAGTGTTGAGAATCGGATTCAGCCGCAGCGACTGCATGGGGCTCCTTTGGATCGGGGAGGGGTATGGGATGGGTGGTTGTCCAGGGAATAAGGATAGCAGAACAACAAAAGTGAGTAGTGGGTGGCGAGCAGGGAATCGTCTCGAAGGCCTAGGCGCGAAAGGTTTGGCTGCGGGGGGTAGACCCCCGACGTTTTTCGAAAGAGCTGGGAACCTTATGATTTGATAGGGTTTGCCGGAGCAGTCTTTTTTGAAAAGGGCGCCAGAGCCCGTGACGCGTCCAAGACGCAGGTGGGGCTAATTGAAAGGAGTTGGGCTAGCGCTGGCGGGCCATTCCTCGGAATCAATGTTAATCGTGCGTTTAGGAGGGAGTTGGTATTTTCCGCGGTGGATCCGCATGGCGGTTTAGAGGAGTTCTCGTGCGGCGCGACGGTGCGCCGCGCTCAAGGTGCGCCATAGACATGTCGATTGGGACTCTGTACGTCCAGGAACTCAGAGCCACGATGCGGGGCCGCTTCGCGTTGCTCGGTGCCGGCTTCCTCTTGCTGGCCGTCGGTTGCGTGGCCACGGTGGGCACCCAGGACACCTGGCTCGACGGGTATGGCATCATCGCGTACTTCCTCGTGCCTCTGGCGTTTGTCCCGCTCGCGGCTGCATTCCTAGCGAGCCCGCGCGCGAATCGCTTCGTGGAGAGCGTCTTCACGGCTCCGGTCGAACGCCGCGATTGGTTGACGGCCAAGATCTTGGTGCTGGTCACCATTGCTACTGCGTACTACGTGGCACTGGTTCCCATGGTGCTGGTCTATACATATCACGTCGGCGTGCCGCTGCTCCTCGAGAAGTTGCTGATCTGGGCTCCCTGCTTGCTCATGGCGAGCATCGCGATGGGTACGCTGATCGGCGTGCTGTTTATAGGCGAGAGCATCGCCGCTCCAACTGCTACGGGCATGGGCGTCCTGCTTGCGTATGCGGGATTCGTGCCACTTCAGGAACTCTTGGTGGCGCAGGGTAATGGCGCGACGCGCACTGGCCACCTGACCCTGGCAAGTCCCGCCGTACTGCTCAAGAACGCCTTTGGGTTCACGCTGGCCGTGGGAAGTATTCCCGCCACCACGACGCGGACGTGGATCAGTCTGCTGGCCGTTATCGTCGCTGCATTCGCGCTCGCCGTGTGGGTTTTTCTGCGCGCGCAGGGCGTGGAAACGTGGGAGGCCAGCCGCAGCCAATGCTGGATCATTGCGCTCGTGATCGTTGCGATCATCGTACTGCCAGTGATGTTGGCCGACTCTGACTATGATAAGCCGGCCCCTCACGCAACCAACGCCCCAGCGATCCAGAGGCTCTTCTCTCGGGCCGGTAGTAGTCTCGCCTTGACATGGCCCGGTGGCCAACCACCGCCACGGTGCTGCAGCACGATCCTTAACAGAGATGAGTGGCCCCCGTTAGGCACAGACGAGCCTGCGCGGCGGGATCTGCTGGTCTTGCTGCCGGTGGATACCACACAACGCGTTACGGACGTGCATCTCCAGGTCGTGGGGGAAAATGGCCTGGAAGCGACCGCTGCTCCAGAAGGGCTTGCCCCCGCGCCGGAAGCTCTTGAGACGCGCACTTACACCAATGACTTGGGCCCGGCGGCGGCTGATGGGCACCACGTTGTCACGGGCTGGATAGTACGAATCCCTGTGACATTGACTCCGACCAGGCCATGGGATATCGGCGGTGTTCGCTATCCGTTGCGCGTTACAGGTACGTATCGCGTCGCGGGGGAAAACGGGATGAGGATGTTCAGCGCGCGGGCGGCCATTGATGCGCAAGTGTCGAGCGCGATCTATGAAATGGGTATCGCCTCGGCGATGGTGCCGCTGGTGTGTTTTGGAGCGGCTTTCCGACGTTGGAGCCGGACGCGGTGAGCGGGGCCGCGGACTACGCTATCGAGACGGACGGCCTCACGCGCCGTTTTGGCGATTTCGTGGCGGTCGACGACGTTACGTTAAAGATCCGGAAGGGGCAGCTCTACGGATTCCTGGGCCTGAACGGTGCAGGAAAGACGACGACCATTCGGATGCTCACCACGCTGCTCCCGCCCAGCGCGGGCAGCGCGAAGCTGTGGGGACACGACGTGGTCAAGGAACCTCTTGCCGTGCGGAAGCTCGTTGGGTTGGTGAGCGACGAGACCAGTGAGAGTCAGTCGACCTGGACGGCACGCGAGTACCTTACATACTTTGCTCGTATCCGTCATATGCCGAGCCCTGACGAGGAAGTCGAGCGCATCCTGGACGACGTCGGCCTTGACCGCAACTTTCGAGGCAAGCTGATCTGCACCTATAGCACAGGCATGAAACGCAGGGTAGAGATCGCACGGGCGCTCATGGGCCGTCCGAAAGTACTGTTCCTCGACGAACCGACGCGGGGTCTGGACTTGCCGGCCAAACGCGATATGTGGAGCCTTCTGCGCCGACTCGCGGCCACCGAGAGCGTCACTACGTTTCTCAGTAGCCATGACGCCCAAGAGATTCGCAGCCTGTGCAGTGAAATCAGTGTGATCGCCAGGGGCCGGCTGGTTCACACGGGTCGAACGCTGGAGATGGGCGGCGACATCGATGCTTTTGAGGAACGTCTCATCGGGATGCTGACGCAGTCAGAACGCATCGAGCCTCCAGGATCGCACTTTCGAGCCGGGTGAAAAGTGCTGTTAGGCCGAACATTCGGCGCCGACTCGACGAATATGCTGATGCTTCGTCACGCGCGCCGATCGGGCTTCATCTCTAAAATGCCTGATAGAGACGCGCCTACCGAACGTATCACCTTAATTAAAGGACCCGGAACTGGGCTGGCGGGGCGACGGTTGGAAGTAGCGCGCCAGTGGATTGAAAAGCCCTAGTCTTAAAAGAGCGACTAGAGAAGCTTAGGAAACCGGCCTGAGCTGGCTAACGATCTCAATTAACCAGCCTTCGAGGAGTGACCGTTGGTCAGGGGGCATTTCTGTGAAGGCAAGGCCCATCCCAAAGCTCGGGTCGCAGTAGACTACCCTGGCCTTGGTTTCGAAGACGCCCTGATCCCTGAGAATCCTTAACCCGACCAACGTCCCCTCGGGGAACGGATTTAGCGAGTCGACATAGCAGCCCCCAATAGCCAGTTCCGATGTACGCGCTGAAAGTAGCGTTCCGGAACCCAGCTCCGTCACCTCCGCAGAAGCGACGAGCGGGCAGCGCCGGACGGAACGCCGTTTGGCCTGATGCAAGGGCTTGTTTCTTCGGGTCATCGAGTGTCACTTACGTAGTGCACTAGACAATTCCAGAGTCGTTCTCAAGGTGCGTATATCGGCAAGATTCCTCAAATGCCGTCGCAGAAAGACCGCAAGAGCGGGTCTTTCCTCCGGAGTCATGTCAATCAGTAACTTTCAATGTCTCTGAGTCTAACAAAGAAGAGGCTGAATCCAATCGAACTATCCCCGCTCAGGTGAACCACTAGATAACTTTTGAAGCAGAGATTCCCGCTAATTAATGGATGCAACTGCCGGCAAACGTGCCAACTAACGGGACATGCGGCCGCCAGAAATTCGGCAGGCCAAGGCCTGGTCATTCTAGTCGTCTGCGGTTAGTTAAGCGCCCGGTGACGGAAACCGTTTTTGCCACCACTACAGACTTCGGGCGAGAGAATTGAGATAGATTTTTGCGGACGTAACGTTTGTGGAGCCGACGAGTTAGAGGGTCAGATAGATGACCTGGATAAAGAGGTCGCTGCTGAGCATGCCTTTGGCCCAGGTGGCGTCGAGATCGGCTAGGGGCTTGGTTGCGGCGGCTTCTTGAGCCGATTTTCCCTCGGACTTCAGCTTTTGGACGCGGTCGCGGGCGGTTAGAAGCATGTCGCGGGATTTGGTGAGGTCGGCTTTGTTGCCGAGCGCGCCGTGGCCGGGGACGATTTTGCTGTTGTTGTCGGCGAGCAGGAGAGCTTTGTCGGCAGCCGCGATCATGCCGCTGATTTTGCCGCCCGTGCCAGGGTCGATGAAGGGATACATGCCGTTGAAAAAAGTATCGCCCATGTGGATGACGTTGGCTTTTTCGAAATGAACGTAGATGTCCGAGTCGGTGTGGGCGGGCGAAAAGTACTGAAGCGCGAGGGCTTCGCCATTGGCTTCAAGCTTGTAGCTTGAGGCAAAGGTTTGCTGCGGCAGAGCATCGGCGGGTGAGGGCGGGAAGTGCAAGCCGAGAATAGGAACGTCTTGCGTAGCAGTCATACGCTTCTTGGTGTTTTCGTGGGCGAGGACCGTGGCGCCGGCGGCGTGAAGGGGAGCGTTGTTGTCGGTGTGGTCGAAGTGCCAGTGGGTGTCGATGACGTATTTCAGGGGCGCATTGCCGAGGCCATCGAGAGTCTCTTTGAGCTTGGGCCATGCGGGCGAAACGAAAGTATCCACGACGAATTTACCGTCAGGGCCGTTGAGGACAATAACGTTTCCGCCGGGACCAGAGAGCAGAGTGAGGTTTTCGGCGAGATGCTGGACTTGCATGGGAACGGCGCCCATGCGGGCACGGGCCGCCGCGGCCGGGTCGGCGGCCGGGGCCGGCGTTTGTAGCGCGTAACCCGGGACCGTTGCGCGGAGAAGGCTGCCGGGGAAGAGTTGAGCCAAGAAGGCGCTGCCGGCAAGCGTGGCTGAACGGCGCAACATCTCGCGGCGGGTGGTGCGCTTCTCGAAGAGATCCGAATTCATGATCTTGCTCGCTTTCGTTTTCAGCGCTACCTGCGCGTCGCAGGTGATGTTCGACAGATCCGAATTAGAGTAGGGCTTTCGCGGCCCGGTTACAACAGCGTTTCGATTTATTCGCCGCAGAAGACTTGCATGGAGTCTTTGGGAGGCGTGGACGGCAGGGTCGGGGGAAGCGGTTGCGGCTACGAACCAACACGGGGAGCGAGGCGGTGATCTCAACCGCCGCTGATGGCGGGGACAATCGAGACTTCTGCTCCGACCGGAACAGGCGTAGTCAGTCCACCCGTGTAACGCACATTCTCGTTTTCCACAAAAATATTCACGTGATGGCGAAGGTCGCCGGATTCGGTCAGAATCCGGTCGCGTAGTCCTGGGTAGGCTCGAAACAGATCCAGCAAGGCCTTGAGCAAATCTGAGCCTTCTTTGAGTTCAAGCTGAACGACGCTGCGATTTGCCGTGAACCCGCGTAGCGGACCAGGGATATTGAATGAGACTTGCATCACCGTGGCCTTTGACGCTTGACGCTTTTTGCGAAAAGAGTCTTCCGGATGGCCGCGGGTTTCGCCTTTGAGTGCGGCCTTGCTTTTGGCGCTTCATCCATCTGGATGACGGCAGCCTTAACGCACACGATCTGCGGCAGTCCTTCGACTATTTTCTTCCAACTCTTTCCCTCGTCTCTCGATGCGTAGAGCTTTCCGCTGCGCGTTCCAAAATAGATTCCCGCCTGATCCAGTGAGTCCGACGACATGGCATCTCGCAAGACCGTTTCGTATGCGCCTTTCTGAGGTAGGCCGCGCTCCAGAGAATCCCACGAACCGCCGGCATTTCGTGTGCGGTAGACACGCAAGTGACCTTCCGGCGTGCAGCGAAACTCATCGGATTCCACGGGAAGGACGTACACACAGTCGGGATCGTGCGGATGCATCATCATTGCGAAACCAAAGTCTGATGGTACGCCGCGCGCGATGTCCTGCCACGAATCGCCCCGGTTATCTGAGCGATAGAGCCCCCAGTGATTTTGCAGGAACAATCGCTCCGGGCGAGATTCATGAAGCACAATTTTATGAACGCATTGGCCGAACTCGGGATACTTTTCCGGCATGAACACCACGCGAATTCCGGTGTTGCGCGCCTGCCACGTTTTTCCGCTGTCTTCGGTACGGTAAACACCTCCCGCGGACACTGCTACGTACATCCGCCCTTTGGCGCCGGGATCCGGGACAATGGTGTGCAGAAAGAGACCGCCGTTGCTCGGCATCCAGCGCGGGCGGTGGGGATGACCGTACAACGCGCGGGCCAGCGACCACGATTCGCCGCCATCCCGCGATTCAAAGAGCGCCGCAGGCTCGACGCCGCAGTAGAGTGTCTCCGGCTCGTCGTTTCGCCCGAGGCAAATCTGCCAAATGTTCCGCAGGGAAGCGCCGGACTCGGCAGGAAACCGGATGCTGGCCTCCAGCGGATTTGTCCAACTTCTGCCGTAGTCGTCACTGGAACGCAGAAACGTTCCCCACATCAAGCTGTTTGTCGAAACCCACAAGCGGTGCCGGCCGTTGCGCCCGTCATAAGCCATCGCGTAGATGCCCTGGCCGTGAAAATACGGACCTGCGACGTCCCAGCGCGTGCGGTCCCGGGACGACTTCAGCAGGAAAGCGCCTTTGTTCGTGCCGACCAGCAACAGCACGTCCCCGTTTTTCACAGTGAGGTGTTGCATGCCTCGCAGCACCAGCGTTCGCGGGCCACGCGTTTCTTCAGAAGGTTGACGGCTCTCGAGAACCGCGCCTTGCAGCATCTCCAGGGCCGCGCGGACTTCGTTTGCCTGCTGATAACGCTCGACTCGCTCCTTCATCAAGCACCGCTGGATCACTGCTGCCAGACCGTACGGAACGGCAGCCGGAAGTGGCGGAAGTGGTTCGCGTAAGATTGCCGAGCTTACCTCAAATCCAGTGTTCCCCCGAAACGGCAGCTTTCCCGCAGCTGCTTCATAGAGAAGCACGCCCAGGGCCCACAGATCGCTGAGGTGATCGCCCTTTTGTCCGCGCAAAACTTCCGGTGCCATGTACGGCAGAGTGCCCACGAGCTTGCTCTCGAGCGAGTCGTAGGAAAGGGTGAGCTCGCTGATTTCCTCCCGCTCCAGCCGCGTCGCCAGTCCGAAATCCAGGACCTTCACGCGCCCCTCAGCCGTCACCATCACATTCGAGCCCTTCAGGTCGCGATGCACGACTCCACGCCCATGGGCGTGCGCCAACGCATCCGCGATTTGCGTGCCGTAGCGCGAGACGGTTTCCATCGAAGGGCCGGTGGCCGTGAGCAAGTCTGTAAGCGTACGCCCCTCAATAAGTTCCATGACCACGTAGAAGTCGTCGCCGGTCTGTCCCACTTGATGAATCGTACAAATATTTGGATGGCTCAGAGATGAGGCCGTCTGCGCTTCGCGAAGCAGATGGCCGCGTCCCACCCTGTCGATGGTTCCGGGGGCCAAAAGCTTTAGAGCGACATCGCGGTTCAACACTTCATCCCGCGCGCGATAAACGACACCCATGCCGCCTTCGCCGAGCTGCGAGACAATTCTGTAGTGATCCAGCGTTTGTCCGATCATGGTGCGGCCAGGCGGCCATCCTATCACGGCCCCAGCATCAGGCAGGCTGCTGGCAACCAAGAAGCGGTTGGTTTCGGGAGAGCTATTCGTCGCGGAGGACTTGCACGGGGTCGACGCGGGAGGCCCGGACGGCGGGAAGCAAGCAAGCGACGGCGGCGACGATTAGCACCAGGAGAACTACCGCGGATAGAGTGGGGACGTCGGAGGGGGAGACTCCGTAGAGGACCCCGGAGAGCAGGCGAGCGAAGACGGCGGCAAGACCCGAGCCAGCTATGCAGCCGAGGAAACAGACAGTGAGGCCTTGCACCAGGAATTGCTTGAGGATTTGTCGGCGCAGGGCGCCTAGAGCCAGGCGCAAGCCTACTTCGCGCTGGCGGACATTTACGGAATAGCTGAGAGTTCCGTACAGGCCGACGCAGGCAAGAGACAGAGCGGTGGCGGCAAAGAAGGAGAGTAGGACGGTGCGAAGGCGGTTTTCGGAGAAGGCTTCGCTGAGATGGCCTTCGAGAGGGCTGATAGCGAAGACAGACCGTGCCGGCTCGATTTCGTGAATTCTTTGACGGATGATTTCGGCCATGGCCGTGGGCTCCGTGTGGGTTCGGACAAGATAAAAGGGGTCAGGGTCAGCAGCGGCCGTGCACCAGTAAACTGTCGGGCCAGGTTCGCGGTTCAGGCCTTCTTCTCGGGCGTCTCCAACAATTCCTCGAATCTCGCCAGGCGGCAAGAACGCATTGTTGGGAACCTCCTGAAGATGACGCCCCAAGGCCGTTGATTCCGCGAGATATGTATTCGCAAAACTACGATTCACGAGAACGTTGATGGACTTGAGGGAATCCGGTGATTCACGGCAGAGTTCGCCGGAAAGAAGCGGAATTTGCATGGTGGCGAAATACCCTGGAGAGACGAAGCGGCTCTCGGCGACAATCTTGAGTTCCGGATCTACTTGTCCCTCGGCGAATTTCATCTCCATTTGATACTGCGAAGGCACCCCAGGCAGTGCCATGGCAGTCGCTGCTGTTTCGACGCCAGGCATGTTGCTCAACGAATCGATGGTGCGGTCGATGCGCTGCGTGAGTCCCTTCCAATCGGCGGTTTCACCATAGGATGCGCTGATGTGAAAGGTTAGGACATGATTGGGATCGAACCCCGGCGAGACTCGGCCCAGGGCCTGAAAGCTACGCAGCAGCAATCCGGCGCCGGCCAGCAGGGTGACAGCAAGCGCCACTTGCACACCTACGAGCAACCATTGCAGCGGATTGCGCGCCGATACTTGAGTCCGGCTCGTCTGCGCGAGTGCGCTGGAGGTGTTGCTTCGCGTACCGCGAATGGCTGGAAACAATCCGCAGAGAAGAGTGACAACTACAGAACACACCAGCGAATAGAGCACGATTCGAGAGTCGAGATGAATCTCTTCGACTCGCGGCAAGTTCCGGGCAAGGGTGCGAAACACATTCGACGCTCCGCCGGCAACAAGAAGGCCGAGGACGCCGCCCGTGAGCGCCAAGACAAAAGTTTCCGTCAAGAGCTGGGTCACGATCGCCGCGCGGGGAGCGCCCAGCGAAAAGCGCACCGCGATTTCATGTTGATGCTGCGCAGCCCGTGCTAGGAGCAACGCCACAATGTTTGTGCAGGCGATCAGAAGCAGCAACGAAACAGAACCGAACAGGATCCATAAGGATCTTTGCACTCCCCCCACGGTAGTCTGTTTGAGAGGCTCGACGCCCACAAGCAGGTCCGCGTCGGTTCTTGGAAACGCCCTGCCAAGTTGCGCCTGGACCGTCGTCAGGTTTGCCCGAGCTTCTGTGACGGTGACTTTCGGCTTGAGGCGTCCGATGCCGATGTACCACGTCCACTCTCTGCTTTGGGCGATCGGCGCGTCGGTGGGAACAGGAGACCAAACGTCCACGTCACGGTCAGGGAACCAGAAGGACGCAGGCATAATCCCGATGATTGAGGACGAGTGCCCGCTAATCCGCAGTTTTTTTCCGACAGCCGTTGGATCGGCGTCGAAGCGCCGCCTCCAGAAGCGATCACTTATAAGAACGGCGTCGGGCCCGCCAAAGCGCTCCTCTTCAGGACTGAAATCGCGGCCGAGGGCGGGCGAAATCCCCCATACCTGCAATAAGCGAGGAGCCACGAAGGCTTGCGTCACTTTCTCGGGGAGAGTGCCGGAACTTTCGGAGTCGTCTTCCGTGTAGTATCCGGTGATCGCTTGGAAAGTGGAATTCATGCGGTTCCAGTCCTCGATCCGGATAGGGGCCAAGCGGGTCTGAGGACTCTTCATCTTGGGGTTGTACTGGCGAAGCTCCATCAGCTGATCGCCGTCGGGGAAAGGCAGGGGGCGGAGAAGAATGGCGTCGATAGCGGAGAAGACGGCGCTGTTTGCGCCGATGGCCAGAGCCAGGGTGAGGATAACTGTGATGGAAAACGTCGGGGATTTGCGGATGAAACGGAAGGCGGATTTGAGATTTCGAAGGGTGCTTTCAATGTAGCGGACGCGGTAGACATCGCGCAGTTCTTCTTTGAGCTGTTCCTGGCCGCCAAATTCGAGGATGGCGCGACGGTGGGCTTGTTCAGGACTCATGCCTGCGGAGATATTGGCTTCCGTTAGCTCGTCGATGTGGAAGCGAAGTTCGGAGTTCATCTGCGCGTCGGAAGCGCCTTTGGGAAACAGGGATTTCCACCAGGACATGACAGACTCCTATTGCGCGGTTTGCATGATGTTGGCGACCGCACCGGCCAGACGATTCCAGTTCGACTCTTCGCTTTCTAACTGCTTGCGGCCTTTTGCCGACAATTTGTAGAACTTGGCTTGGCGGCCTTTTTCGGACTCGCCCCATTCGGCTTCAAGCCAGCGGCGTTTTTCCAGGCGATGCAAGGCGGGGTAGAGGGAGCCCTGCTGAACCTGCAGGACTTCTTTGGAGATTTGGCGGATTCGCAGGGAGATGCCGTAGCCATGGACGGGGCCGAGGGCCACAATTTTCAGAATGAGCATGTCGAGAGTGCCTTGGAGCAAATCCGATTTCTCAATGGGCATTCCTTCTCCTAACTTCGATTTCGTATACTGCTTCACCTGAGGCATTCAGCGCAGCGGACGTTGGTCAACAACGCTTTTAACTTTTCCCACCTTGCTTTGCCTTTGCCGCTTGGATTTGTGGCACCAAAATGTCGCGGACGTAGTGCCAATAAGGGACCCGCGCCAAAGCGGATCGCGCATTTTGCTCCGCGGCGTCCAGGTCTGGCGTGGTGCGGTTCAGATTGGACCAAGCAAGGCTCATCAACAATTCCGGCTCGCCCCAGGAGGGATCCAGGGGATCACTTGTCGCGTTTTTGTGGATCCGGATTGTTTCCAGGCCTTTTTCGTAAACTTCCATGGCCCGGGCTTGGCCACCACCTCGGTCTGGAGGAGTATTCCAGTACACGGGACCGAGGACCCAGAGGAGACGTGGATTGTCGGGCGCCGCTGCCTTCGCGTCGCTTATGGCTTGCCTGGACTTGGCTATGAGGGCCTGCTGCTCTGCGGCATCTTTCTTGCCCACGGCATAGGCGAGGAGACCAAAGCAGGAACCCAGGGCAATTTTGGAATCTACAAACGCAGGATCTACTGAGGCCGATTTTTCGAACTCTTCCGCGGCTTGATGGAGATCGTGTTCCAGGTCTCGCTTATCGACGTTCTCGTTGAAGCCGTTGAGCGCTTTGCGCCAGAGAGCAAATCCCCGCCAGTAGAACACGCGGGCTGCGAATTCCTTGTTCCCCGTGAAGGGAGTCAGCTCTCCGTAGAGGCGTTCGAGAGCGGAGCGGTCGCCTTCGTAGTCAGCCTTCTGAACTTGCGTCACAATTCTGACTACGGCTTCTCCTGCGGTGCTCAGCGGGCGCGCGAAGGCCGATGCGCTAGTGATGACCAGAATGCAGGCGGCGACTAAGAGGGCTACGCCGGATTTGTTCTTCCTAGACATTCTACATATATATGCCGCGGATAGGTAGAATGTCAAGGAGAGAGCAAACGAGGGAGCGGCTAGCCTGAGCCGACCGCTGTGGCGGGAGCCGGGAGATACTTTGCGCTTTGCAACGCAGAGCGAACCGAGGTGTCTTGTGCTTTTGAGACCGACTTTCGATGCCGGTTCGTGCAGCGATTCGTCTCAGGAAGAGGAATCGGGGAGAGCCGGCTGCAAACGGATTGTGGGGCGCAATCTAGGAGTTCCAGGGAACGCGGGAAAGCTGCTTCTTCCGGGACTCCCATTCGCTGCCGGAGAGGATGCGCGGGGCGACGTCGATCAAGCGGGGAATGAGGCGGAAGACGGCGGCGGAGGTCCAGGGGCGGCCGTCGCGCGTGCGGTAATCGCGGACGTTTAGAGCGTCGGCCATGCTGGTGAAGGAGACATCCTGGACAATCAGTTCGGCGAGGAATTTGAGGGTTTGCGTCTCGAGAGGATCGTCTTCGAGGTGATGGCAGTCTGCGGCGATGCGCAGGCCGAAGGGGATCTCTTCGGAGACGGGAACTTCTTCGGGTGGCTCCGGGGTGGCGGAAGTTTCGATTTCGCGTTCCCACTCGAGGGCGACGAGAGTCCAACCGGCGTCGTGCATCTTCGAGAGATACATGGAAGTCGGGAGGATGGTGACTTTTTCTCGGATCCGTTCGTGTTTTTTCATGACCGCCTCCTTCACTAAGAGCGAGGTACGAGAGTGAGAAGCAAACCTTGAAACAAGGGCAATCGAATAACCGATTTTTAGCTTTGTGCAACTATAAGAAAAATACAGACTTACACTTTTGTAGGAAGGTAGGTAGGGCTGTCAGACGTTCGGTCGTGGGATCAGGCTGTCGCGTTGCCGGACAGTTAGATCTGTGGATGTGGAATTAAACTTCTTGACCGAGGTGGGGGTTAGAAGCGTGGCCGACCTCAACGTTCAACCGCACAACCCGGTCCAGAAAGCAGCGCGGTGCCGCCTGGAAAGCGAGGCGCGCCGATTGGAAGATCGTACGCCGGAGTGTTGGCGTCTCAACTTGCGGAACGGGTTTCCTGCGATCAAGACCGATGCGTCACTCCGGGAGTGTTCCACCCGGTAAAACAAGCTGGTTACACGCGACGCGAAAGGCTTCATACCAGGTTCGCGTGAAGCTGGCGATCAGCTCTTCAACACTACGCCCGCCAATAGTAATGCCAGAGTGAATGACCTCTCCCCAGGTGTGGATGCGGGTGCCTTCCTGCCGTTCTTCAAAAGTGACCCATTGCGCCAAGGCGACGCCGATGGCGTAGTCGATCCAGCCGACTTTCTTTGCGGGGACGCACGTGGTAATGATGTGTTCGATGACGGCATTCACGGGCCGCAAGAGTTCAATCTGGAGACAGCTGCCTGGCTCCCAGGCATTGCCGTCGCGCCAGCGCAATTCGCCATAGACGTTGGCGAACGTGTTCCAGCGATGCAAATCGGAAAAGACCAGCCAGGCGAGTGCGGGGCTGGCCTTGGTGATAACGGAATACTCAAATCTTGCCATAACTTGTTGCTAACTTTCCCTTGCGAGGTTTATTGGGACTAGCCAACCGCGAGAGCGGGGCAACATAAACTTATACGTTGTTTGTTTAACGCTGTCAAGTTTATAATTTGGGTACAATCTGGGTTAGGCAAGGCCGGGAGGGCTGGAGAATGCCGCGGATGGCCGACAAACAGCTGGAGGGTCGAATCCTTGATGCCGCTTATCAACTGTGGAGTAGAGGAGGAGAGCACGCACTGACAATGCGGGCTGTAGCGCTTGCGGCCGAGACGACTACGCCGACGTTGTATGAGAGGTTTCGAGATAAGCACGATTTGATTGTGTTTCTGAGGGCGCGTGCCAGAGAAAGGATGTTTAATGCTCTCCGAGAGGCGCGGTCCACAGCCGAGGCCTGCCGGCTGGGCCTAGAGTTTGCGTTGGCCAACCGGAACGAATACTTGCTGCTGACGTCGGATTGGGCGGAGCGTTTTGCGCGCAAGGAGGCGATGCCCTCGTACGAATATCTGAAGGAAAAGCTGGCCGAGGATCACGGGGGGGCGCCGTCGGACTACGCGCAGTTAGGGCTGGCGATTGTTGCGCAGGTTCACGGAACTGCCATGCTGATGTTGGGAGAAGGCGTTGAGGCGCAGATCGCAAAGGAGTTCAAGGATGCGTGCCTGGGGGCGTGCAAGGCGCTGATCGAGAGCGCACCTAAAAGCGCCGGTGGCACAGTGAAGGGCTGAGTCGAACAGTTCGGCTAAGGCTTGTCGCCGACTATTACATGGACTACACCGCCGCGGCGTTTTGCTTTGACTAAGACGTCGACGGAGTCGGGGCGGCCATTCCAAAAATCGAGGCGGATGCGGGCGTCGGGAAGTTGCGTGACGGTCGCGGGGATGGCGCTGGTTGTGAGATACCAGCCTGCGGGGAGAACTACCGCGTTACGAGGTCTGCCTAAAGTGCGATCGAAGACTAATTCGTCGCCGTCGAGACGGTAGCTGGATGGGGCGATGTAGGTTTCGGAAATGCGCAGGCGGATGGATTGGCCTTTTTTCACTGGCGTGAAGGGAATGAGGACAACTTGCGTCGTGGGATTGACGGGTTCGCCGGCGTCAATTTTTGCGGCGGCGAGATCAGCGCCGTTCATCAACTTAGTGGGGAGCTTTTCGCCGGTATCCAAGACGTACGCGGACGGATCGGAGACGCTGCTGCCTTGGCGGACGACGTTCAGGTATTTGTCGGCGCCTTCGTGGGATTCAGTGTAGTCGTGGTAGAGGCTGAAGGCGTGGGTTTCTGGCTGCTGCAGGAAATAGACGATATCGCGGTCCTGGTGGGCGCGTTCGGAAAGGCGTGCTCGCTCGGATTCTCCTTGGAAGGGGGATTCCCAACTGTGCGCTTCTGTAGCGGGGTGTGGCGTGGCGGACGGGCCGGTTTCGGCGCCGAGCTTGGCGCGCAGGATTAGCGGAATTTCGCCGGAACCGGGGTTCAGGAAGCTGACGGCGATGCGGCCATCCGGTTCAGGCAGGACTTGGGACGGGACATTGCATCCAACCAGTTCGTAGCCTGCGGGCAGGACGACTTTGTTTCTCTTGATGCCTAGCGGGCGATTGAAGACTATGGCGTCGGCCTCGCGGTAATAGCTCTTCGCGTCTCTATAGGTTTTGAGGATCAGGATACGACCCTGGCCCTCGGGCGGTACCGGCCGCGCCAAAGAGATTTTGATGAAGTTTGTATCGGCATCCGCTTCTGACATGAGTGAGTCTTTCCGCGCTTCCGAGCCGCTGACCACTTCGAAGTGAAGCGAATCGCCGGTCATGGAATCGAAGACCGCTTCGTCGGTTGCTGCGCTACCCTTGCGAATGGGATTGTAGAAAAATTTGGCGCCGGGCTTTGTGGCGGTGACTTCGTAAGAGATTTTGAAGCTGGCGGTTTCTGGCGCTAGAAGTTCGTAACGGGTGTATTCATCGGTTTCGGTTTGCTTTGCCGCGGCGGGACTGGCCGCGGGTGGCGCAGAGGTTTGTTGGGCGCGGAGCGAGGCGCAACTAAACAGTGCGAGGACCGCGACCGCGGCTCGGATGACGAGTTCTCTGCGCATTTTGATTCTCCTCATTTGCGGCACAGACACGACCTTCGAGCGTGCATCATCCGCGACATTGCGGTCAGAGTAAAGAGCGAGAGTATGGCGCCCGAGGAAGAGAGCGAAGCGCTTATGGTTCGCGGCCTCGAAGAGCCCGCTCTTACACTGTCGAACACAATTGAAAAACCGGGAACAAAAACGCTGAACCAGAAGGTAGAATCAGCAACCGGAAGGATTCGGGAGAAACCACGATGGCGAAGAAACCGACAGTCGATGATGCACGCTTGATTCTCGAGCTTTATGCCTTGAGGCGCGAACCCGAGATGCGCAAAGCGCGGCAATGGTGGTTGACGACGTTTTGGCCGAAGGATGCGGATGAGTACATGAAAGTTGCAACGACGATGGGGACGGACGAGAACAACTGGCTAAGGCAGGTAATCAGTTATTGGGGAATAGCTGCTTCGTTTGTGGAGAACGGCGTGCTTAACGAGAATTTGTTCTTTACGACAGCGTTCTGCGGAGAATTATTTTTCATTTTCGCGAAGGTTCGGCCGTTTTTGGTAGAGCTTAGAGAAAAGACCAAGAATCCCGAGATGCTGCTTGCTGTGGAAACACTGATCATGGGTTCGAAGCTGGGGCGGGAGAGATTCCGAAAGGTAGAGCCGCGAGTCCAAGCGATGCGGCCGAAATGATGGGCTGTCGAGACAGAATACCGGGAAGGTGTAGCTTTAGGCTTGGAGCACCGATTGGACTGGCCGGGAGCTTGTTGTTCGCCGCAACACTGCGGGCTGAGGATTGCGGAAACGGGGTGGCGCTGAGGTTGAGCGCTCCAGATGCAGTTCAAGGCACGCTGCTGCTGGCGCACATACGAAGCGAGAAACCGTGGAGTGAAGTCAGCGGAAGATGGAACGATCGGGATGTGCCCTTTTGGGGGGAATCCGAGAAGGAGCATGGTCCTTCGCGAGCCTACACGAGGCAGGCGTTACTCGGCGTCGATTTGGAAAGGGCGCCAGGGAAGTACGAGTTCACAGTTTCGGGTCAGCTTCAAGGCGGCCAGTCAGTAAATTGCCGGACGATGGTCGAAGTGAAAGAAGGACATTTCGCGACGGAAAACCTAACGGTGAAGAAGCAGTTTGTGGAGCCGAACCCGGAGCAGCAGGCGCGTGCGGTCGCGGAAACGAAACGGTTGCGAGAGATTTATGATCGCGTGACGCCGGAGCGTTTATGGGATGGGCCATTTCGTGCGCCGCTAGACGGGGAGTTTAAGGGAAGTAACTTTGGGAAGCGGCGAGTTTTGAATGGGCATCCCGGTACGCCGCACGGCGGCGTGGATTTTCCGGCGCCGGCGGGGACGCCGGTGCATGCGGCGCAAAAGGGGCGCGTGGTCCTGGCAGAGGAACTGTTTTTTTCCGGGAACAGCGTCATTGTCGACCACGGTCTGGGGATTTACACTTTTTATTGCCACTTTTCGGAAATCGACGCGAAAGTTGGCGATGAGGTAGTGGCAGGGACGGTTTTGGGCAAAGTCGGAGCGACCGGCCGCGTGACGGGTCCCCATTTGCACTGGGGTTTGACGGTCGAACGTGCCCGCGTGAATGCGTTGGATGGTCTGAGGGTCCTTGGAGTTAGTTGACATCCTCCTCTCCCTGAAGGGTCCCTGAAGGGTCCCTGAAGGGAGAGGATTCCTTCGGCCTCCTCCCGCTGGTTCTGCAGGATGGCTTGGTGGGTTCCTCCCACAGCGCCTGTACATCAGGCAAGGGCAACGAAGAGGCTCACTTTTTGGGCTGCCCGCCACTCCGACGCTTTACGGCTCGAAGGGTAAAGGCCGGCGAGTCCTGGAACCTTTGGTGGGCCAGGTTGCCGTTCCTGTTCGCCGTGGAAAAATTTGGGCAAAAAAACCACAATCCTGGGTCTAATTTCGGATACGCATGGATTGCTTCGAGAAGACGCCGTGCGTGCGCTGCGTGGGTCGGATGTGATCCTCCACGCCGGGGATGTGGGCGCGCCGGAAATCCTGGAAGGTTTGAAAACCATCGCTCCGGTGGTCGCGGTGCGTGGAAATGTGGACACCGGAGAATGGGCGCAAGCTCTGCCGTTGACCGAAGTCATCCCTATGGGCTTGGTGAGGATCTATATGTTGCATATCTTGCAGGACTTGGACCTTGACCCTGCGGTGGCGGGGTTTCCTATCGTGGTAAGTGGACATTCCCATAAACCCGGGCAGACTGAGAAGGACGGCGTTCTTTACATTAACCCGGGGAGTGCCGGTCCGTGTCGTTTTTACCTACCAGTTACTGTGGCTCGCTTGGACTTGGGTGTCAGGCCCTGGAAGGTCGAGTTCATCCAGCTCGCCGTTCGAAAGTAGGCCTGGTCAGAAGCTTATGGTCTAAACTGCAAAATACAATGGAGTTAGTGACAGATTCCGCAAAGCGTCAGGGAACCGCCGCGGCCGAAAATGTGTCTGTGGGTTTCCGAATAGGTAACATTTTGGGAGGGGCGCGAAACGCTTGGGCCTTCGCGTGCACTACATGAGGGTGGTGTCTTCCCCAGAATCAGGTTGAACTGGAACGAGTAAAGTACTATAGTACCGAAACAAAGGGGTCAATTTGGTACCGTCCCGCTATTGCCGGGCCGGGCGCCCAAGCCCATAATACGAACAATGTGGACGACCTTTGAACTGGTTTCCTCGCTCATGTCAACCGTTCACTTCAGCGTAGTATTCACGAAAGTGATGACGTTGAAGCCCGTCCCGTATGGACAGGCTTAGGTCCCCGAGTCGGCAAGTTCAATCGAGAGGTTAGTGTCTCTCATGGCCATACTTCATTTTCGCTGTAAAGAGCGCCGCCGCACGTTGCGGGTAAGTATCACCGTCCCGATAACTGTACACGGACAGGACGAGAGCGGCGACAAGTTCCGTGTAAAAGCGAGGTCGCACTCCGTGAACCGCCATGGGGCCCTGCTGCAAATCGATCAAACCGTCGTGGTGGGCCAAATGCTCATCCTGGTCAATGAGAATAGTGAGCGGACGGTGGAATCCAGAGTAGTTTCCGTCAGGCGCGACCGCGATAGCAAGACATTCGTAGGCGTGGAGTTTACTTCCCCGGATTCAAATTTTTGGCACATGAGTTTCCCGCTGCCAGGAGCGCGGCCGCTGCGTCGCACGTTCGATTCCAAGGCAACCGCCTAATTTCTAAGAATTAAAGTTTAAAGACTGAAAGAACCTAAGAGCCCTTTCTTGACCGAGAGGGCTTTTTGCCTTTCTGGCGAGGCGTTCTAAGACTCTTCCTTGGTGCGGGCTTGGTGGCGGATTTCCGTCGCGTCCGGGACTTGCCGTGTGCGAGGGCTTCGCGCCTTTTCCTAGGGAGTTTGCCAACCACCATGTCGTAGGAATCGCGCAACAGGATTCTAAGCTCGTCGGGCGACAGCGCGTCCTTGGTTTCAAGCGCGACCCACTTCGCGCGGGCCAGGTAGGGCGCGGGAATGATACCGGGGCGCTCTGTTAACTCGGAGAATTTTTCAGGAGAAGCTTTGAAACACAGCCAAGTCTTGGCAGGCCTGAGTACCGTAATGGCGTGAATCTTTCCCGCGACTTTGAAAACGAGATCGTCGCCCCATTGAATCTGTTCGGTCGTGTGGGGAAACGAAAGACAGAGATCGCGGATCCAGTCGACGTTCACGGGCGAGCCATCCGGGTGATCCGTGCAAGATTGCCTAGGTTCATTTTCTTTTAGAAATCATGGAATGGCTGGTGCCCAGGCGAGGCCGTCCACGCCTTGGGTGAGCTTGATCGGTTGCAGGAGTTTGTCGCCGGGTATGTCCAACACTTCGATTGTTCCCGCTTGTGGACAGCTTACGAATGCAGACTTGCCGTCTGGCGTGATGAGCAGTTCGCCGAGTGCTGCGGGAATGTCGAAGGATTGTTCAAGCCTTCCAGTGGCTAAATCAATGACGAAGAGTTTGCCGGATGGAGAAGCGGCTAGCAGTTTGCGGCCGTCAGGCGTCGCAGATGAGGAATACACGGTTGCCGGAAGAGAGATCCAACTGGCGACCTTATTTGTAGATGTGTCGATGATCGCGATGCGCGCCGTGTCTTGATCGTGAGTGAAGACGCGCTTGCCGTCGGCGGAAATCGAAATGCGTTGGACGGTTTTTGCGACGGGGATGACGGTGACCAGAGCGCGCTGCTCGAGGTCCAGCACGCTCACGCTGCCAGCGGCGACGTTGGCGGTGTAAGCGCGGCGGCCATCGGGGGAGATTACGATCATGTGGGATTCGATGGCGCCTGTGGGGATCTCTCTGATGACTTTGCGCGTGGCCGGATCGATGACGTCGACGGCTTTGGCGAGCTCCGCCGTGACGTAAAGCAGGCCGTCGCGGCCAAATTCGGCGCGGTGAGGACGAAGCGGTTTGCCGAGGTCAATAGTGGCGGCCAGTTTGCGTTCGTGCAAATCGACGATATCAATGGTCGCGCCGTCCGTGCCGGGCTTGCCGACGCCGGAATTGCCGTAGATGGGAACGTAGGCGAAGCGGGAGTCGGGCGAGACAGCGACTTCGTGGCCGTTGACTCCGACGGTGACCTTCGCCAGCTCCTGGCGCGTCTCCGGATCGATCAGCAGGGCAGTGTGCTCGCGCTGGTTGGCCACGACGAGCATCCCGTGCGCTGGTGGCGGAGCAGGGACGCGCCTGCCTCCGGCTGCCAGAGCCAGGAACATCAAGGAAGCGAGCAGCCATGAAATTGGTGTGGACATAATTACCTCGATTGCTTGGTTTGCCCAACAAATTCGACTAAAACCTACCAGATTATAGCAGCCTTGTATGATATCACCCGGGTTGTTTGCGCTTGACATACCGCAATCGCTGGACCGGCTGGACCGGTTCGGGCCTTCACCTCCACTGACTGGCCTTGGCGTGGAGAGAGGCCTGAACGAGCAAACTGGCTTCAATAGATTTGAGTTTCCGCCGCGATTCACCCTTTTTTCCGGATATATTGTGCCGCGGCCATTGCGTGATACCCTGACGCGCATCGTGAGTGCGAGTATGAAGCTAATCGATAACAAGGCAGCCATCCTTTTCGGCGCGTTGTTGGTTTCGAGCGCGTTCCTTGTCTTAAAGCAGACCCTTCTTGCAGATGCCTCCCAGAACTCACCTAACGCGAGCGACGAAAAGCGCGATTGGCCTGCCTATGGTGGCGCGGCGGAAAATATGCACTACTCCGGCCTCGCGCAAATCAATCGCACCAATGTGAAAGAGCTGGCGGTGGCTTGGAGTTTCGACACCGGGGAACAGGGCGGGTTAGAAACGAGCCCCATCATTGTCGACGGAACTCTTTATGGAATCACGCCGGCACAGAAGGTGTTCGCGTTGGATGCCGCCACGGGCAAACTCTTGTGGAAATTTGATTCTGGGACTAAGGGGACGCAACCGGATCGCGGGCTGGCCTACTGGTCGAGCGAGAAGGACAAGCGCATTCTGGTTGGCGTGATGAATTTTCTATATGCGCTGGATGCCGCTACTGGCGAGCCCATCGAAGCGTTTGGGAAAGCGGGTCGGATAGATCTTCGCCTCGATCTTGGGCGCACTCCAGAGCGGCAATCCGTCGCGCTAACGAGTCCGGGCATTGTTTACAAGGACGTGATTATTGTGGGCGGGCGGAATCCGGAAACTTTGCCTGCGGCGCCGGGTGATGTGCGAGCGTACGATGTGCGATCGGGGAAGTTGCGCTGGTCGTTTCACACCATCCCGCATCCCGGCGAATTTGGCTATGAGACTTGGCCTAAGGATGCATGGAAATACAGCGGAGCGGCGAACAACTGGGCAGGCATGGCTGTCGATGCCAAGCGCGGAATTGTTTATGTGCCTACAGGATCCGCGGCGTTTGATTTTTACGGTGCCAACCGTGTGGGCGACGATCTGTTTGCCAACTGTCTGATAGCTTTGAATGCGGAAACGGGCGAGAGGATTTGGCATTTTCAAGGGGTGAAGCACGATTTGTGGGACCGCGATTTTCCGTCGCCACCAACGCTTGCGACGGTAAATCGCGACGGCCAGGAGATTGACGCCGTAGCGCAGACGACCAAGCAGGGATTCGTTTATTTGTTCGATCGCATGAACGGAAAGCCGCTCTTCCCGATTGAATATCGGAAATATCCACCGAGTGATGTGCCGGGCGAAGTCGCTGTGCCCGAGCAGCCCCTGCCGTCCAAGCCCGCGCCGTTTGCGCGGCAATTTCTCAGCGAAGCGATGCTGACAAATCGCACCCCCGAGGCGCACGCCTGGGCGCTTGAGAGATTTCAAAAGTTGCGCAGCGAAGGACAATTCGTTCCGTTCAGCGTTGGAAAGGACACCGTGATCTTTCCCGGATTCGATGGTGGCGCGGAGTGGGGGGGCTCAGCCGCTGATCCGCAGACTGCAATTCTCTATGTGAACGCAAACGAAATGGCTTGGACGGGGGCGCTGGCCCCGGACTCTGGCGAAAACAGCCCAAAGGCTCTTTACTTGAGCCAGTGCAGCGTGTGCCACGGCGAGAAGATGACGGGATCGCCGCCTGCGATGCCTTCGCTGGTCGGCCTAGCAGACCGACTGTCGCCCGAGCAGATTGCGGCCACGATCAAAAATGGCAAGGGACGGATGACGGCGTTCGCCAATTTTGACGACGGCCAGCTTTACGCGCTCGTGGATTTTCTGGTGAGCGGAAAGTCCAAAGAGTTGCCGAGCTCGGAGCCTCCGTCGCCGGGCATGAAGTATCGATTCACGGGCTACCACAAGTTTCTGGACCCAGAGGGCTATCCTGCGATTGCTCCACCATGGGGCACTTTGAATGCGATCAATCTAAACACCGGGGAATACCTTTGGAAGATAAATCTGGGGGAGTATCCGGAACTTGCAGCCAAGGGCCTGAAGAACACCGGTACGGAAAACTATGGCGGCCCGGTGGTAACGGCGGGAGGGCTGGTATTTATCGGGGCCAGCGACTTTGACAAGAAATTCCGTGCGTTTGACAAAGCTACTGGCGAATTGCTGTGGGAAACTACGCTTCCTTTTTCCGGCAATGCCACTCCAGCAACTTACGCCGTGAACGGGCGCCAATATGTCGTGATCGCCGCGGGTGGAGGGAAGGATCTGAAGTCGCCCTCCGGCGGAGTATACGTTGCGTTCGCGCTTCCGAAATAAACATTAGGCCGCGCTGCTTGGAGTGCGACGTTCCCAGTGCTGGGAGATCAGTCGAACGCGGCGGTCACCGAATAGATCGGTGGTAGATGTGCTGAGAGAACATGCCAGGAATCACCGGCATCGCGTGTATGAAACAGCGTTCCGCCGCTGGTGCCGAAGTAGACGCCCGCGGGGTCGCGCTCGTCGGAGGTCATCGCTTCGCGCAGAATGAGGTCGTAGGCATCGGACTGCGGGAGGCCCTTGGTCAGAAACTTCCACGTCTTGCCGCCATTGCGGCTGCGCGCCACGCGGAGTTTGCCTTGGGGGACATAGCGCTCTTCAGGCGAAACGATGGGAATCGTGAAGAGCGTGTCTTTTTCAGCGGCGGGTACCGCCAAGCCGAAACCGAACCGCGAAGGAAGGCCTTTCGAAATGTCAATCCATTTCTCCCCCGCAAAATCGCCGCGGTAGACACCACAATGGTTTTGCTGGTAGAGCGCATCCGAATTGCGGGGATGCGCTTTCAGTTTGTGGACGCATTGGCCGACTTCGGGAAATTTTTCAGGGCCAAAATCGACAAGAACGTTTCCGTTGAACGCTGACCAGGTTTTTCCAGCGTCGCTCGAGCGAAACGCTCCTGCGGCGGAAATCCCAACGATGAGGCGGCCTTTGCCAAGGCATTGGATCGAGTGCACCATCATGCCTCCGGCTCCGGGATTCCACTGCTCGCGCGTGGGATGATTACACAGGCCCGCTACCATCTCCCAATTTGCACCATGGTCGCTACTGCGGAAAAGCACGCCGGGATCCGCGCCTAGATAAACGGCACCGGGTTCGTCCGCTGCGCCCGGAGCGATATGCCAGATACGCTTGAGTGTGGCATCCGGAAGGTCCTTGAGTTCCATTCCTTTTTCGCTCACTTGCCATGTTTTGCCGGTGATGCCTTTGACCTCGAGTCCCTTTTCGGAGATTTGCCACGTTTTGCCGTTGTCCGTGCTGGCATGCAGATGGGGACCAAACCAGGCGTTGCCGACCGCCGCGTAGTGCCGCTTCGGCTCGCGAGGGTCCTGCGTGACATGATGTACTTCCTGTCCGGCGAAAAACGGGCCAGCGCAGTCCCATTTCTTGCGATCTCTTGAGGTGAAGGCAAACGCGCCTTTGCGAGTGCCGACCCAGATCCTTATAGCGGGTTGACGCGCCATGGAGTTCCTCCGGCAAGAGAAGTGACTAGGCTCTTAAGAACTACGGTAATGCGCATTTTATCGCACAACGTCAAGCGCGCAGAAGGAATTTGGCAACTTTCCAGCCTTTCGCGTTCATGTTCCTCGGACGCATTACCGCCTTAACGAAATGGGGGGAGTTCCAAGTGGGGAGGTGTGGTTGTCTAACGGGGTATTCTCTGATTGTATGCTCGTAAGAAAAATTCTCCTGTTCATGTTCAAAAAGATGACCTATGAAGGAGGTAGTGTGACGGCTCGCGTGAGCCGAACATGCCTCTTTAGCGCGTTGCCGAGATCAGGTGGCCCGTTCATCACGGCAAAAGTGCAGACGGTGGATTGAGGAACTTACGGCTGTCCGAGCCGTAAATCGGACGAGGAGGAGTGGTTCATGAAAACGAGAATCCTGATTGTATTTGTTGTGGCGGCGCTGGTCATTGCATTTGCCTATACGGCGTCGACTCCGGCCGCTCCGAATAAGGTCAACGCGAGCGCCGGGCCCACGGCGGCCCCACAACCGAGCACGGCGACAACAACCGCGGCGGAACCGCATCCTGAAATCCGCGAAGCGATTGCGGCACTGCGTCGCGCCAAGGAACACATGGAGCACGCTGCGCACGATTTCGGCGGGCACAAGGTGGAAGCTATCCGGGCGACCGATGTGGCCATTCACCAGCTTGAGGATTGCCTCAAGTTCGACAGAGACTAAGGCTCAACCGCCATCGTTGGCAGCAATATCCAGCAGCGCCCGGGGGAGTTCTCCTCCGGACGCTGCTTTTTTTTGGGTCAGTCTCCGATCGCCAATAGCGAGATGGCCGCGAAGGGAACAATCGAAGGCCCTACCTGTATTACAATCGCGCGCTTGCGGTGCGCCAAGGAGGGAAGCCGATGCTGGATCGCAGACGATTCTTGAATGCTTGTTCGGGACTGGGGCTGGGAGGGACGCTGTTTCCGGGAGTACTTTGGTCGCAGGTGCAGTCGCAAGGGGCGGCAAAGATCACCAAAGAGATGATCGACAATGCGGCGGCCATCGCGGATGTGCCCATCCCTGAAGAAGCCAAAGAGATGATGCTGGACAACCTGAACCAGCAAGCCAAGGGTTACGAAGCGATTTATGCCTTGCACATTCCGAATTCCGTTGCGCCCTGTTTGATTTTTGATCCGGTGCTTCCGGGGATGAAATTTGAGACGGAGCGGCGGCCGTCGCGAATGTCGAAGCCGTCGGCGATCGTCGCTCCGAGTACGCCGAAGAATATACAAGATGTGGCGTTTCGCAGCGTGCGCGAACTGGCCGAACTGGTGCGAACTAAAAAAGTGTCCTCGGTCGCGCTAACGGACATGTACCTGGAGCGGTTGAAGCGCTACGACCCTACGCTGAAATTCGTGGTGACGCTGACCGAAGACCGGGCGCGGGCGCAGGCCAAAGAAGCAGACCGGGAAACCGCCGCTGGGAAATATCGAGGGCCGCTGCACGGCTTGCCCTGGGGCGCAAAAGATTTGCTGGCTATGAAGGGTTATCGGACCACATGGGGCGCTGGCGGCTTCGAGAACCAGATGATCGACGAAGACGCTACGGTGGTGAAGCGGTTGGATGAGGCCGGCGCGGTGCTGGTGGCCAAGCTGACGCTCGGTGCTTTGGCGCTGGGCGACAACTGGTTTGGCGGCGTAACTCGGAATCCCTGGCATCCGGGTCAAGGGTCGAGCGGATCTTCGGCAGGTCCTGCCTCTGCGACGGCTGCCGGATGCGTGGCCTTCAGCATCGGGTCGGAAACGCTCGGGTCGATTTCGTCGCCTTCGACGCGGTGCGGCTGTACGGGCCTGCGACCGTCGTTCGGCCTCGTGCCCCGGACTGGGGCCATGGCGCTCTCCTGGAGCATGGACAAACTCGGGCCTATTTGCCGTGCGGCGGAGGATTGCGCGCTCGTTCTCGAGGCCATTTATGGGCCAGACGACAAAGACCCGAGCGTGAAGAATGCGGCATTCCATTGGGATGCGGGGCTGGATTGGCGGAAGCTGCGAGTGGGTTATCTGAAGGCGGATTTCGAGCCTAGGCCGCAAGAACAGCCGCAAACAGCAACAGAAGAACCAGCAGGGAGTCCGGAAGAGCAAAAAAAGCGAGACGAACAGAAGCGGCGCAGGGAAGCTGCCCGGGCGCGCGCGGAGTACGACAGAAAATACAACGACGCGGCGCTCGCGAAGTTGAAAGAGATGGGCGTCAATCTCATTCCGGTAGAAATGCCGAAGTTTCCGTACCAATCCATGGTGCCTATGTTGTCGGCCGAAGCGGCCGCGGCGTTTGATGAGTTGACACGGACCGGCAAAGATAAATTGCTCACTTCACAGAAGCCGTTTGACTGGCCAAATTCGTTCCGTTCGGCGCGCTTCGTCCCGGCGGTCGAGTACCTCCAGGCAAGCCGGGCTCGGCGGATGGCTATGGAGGCGGTTCGAAAAGTATTCGAGGGGGTTGACGTAATGGTGGCTCCGACGAACGGAGGCGAACAGCTCGTGATCACGAATTTGACTGGCTATCCGGCGGTGATATTGCCCAACGGCTTTCGCGGCGATGATGCTCCGAAGCCGCCGACAGACGATCCGAGCGATTTTCAAAATGCGGGTGGGCCTGGAACGCCGGTAAGCCTCACATTCCTTGCGAATCTGTACGGGGAAGCGAAGCTGCTTGCATTTGCTCGCGCCTACCAAGATGCCACTGGATTTCACCTCAGGCATCCGAACTTATAAGGGCTCGACGGACCCAGCAATCTTATTGATATTGACTCGTCATTAGTGCCTGAGGTGACCTATGGTTTCCTGGCAACTTCAAGACGCCAAAGCCAGCTTCCGTGAGTTTCTCTATGTGGCCCTGGAGAGGACCGCAAATCGTGACGCGGCGCGGCGTGGAAACGGTGGTTCTCGCTCCCATCGTCGATTGGCGCTGGCTCCAACATGCGGCACATCCCGGATTGAAAGAGATCCTTCACGGTTGCTGGGCACGAATCTGGCAACGACTGGTGCCGCGGGTGATTGACCAGCGCTACGGTGGGAAGTAGGATTCCCGCAACCGGTGCCCTGTCTGGCCATTCGGATGAAAAGGAGACTCTGTGTACTGCTCAAAATGCGGAAGCGAGATTTCGAACACGACGGCGTTCTGTCCCACGTGCGGCCAGGCGGTCACCGTCCTGGTTGCTACCGCCGCTTCCCCTTCGGCAATGACCATCGCGCCGATTCCGCCGACACGGATGGCCCCGGCGAGCGCAGGGTATGGCGGCGTGGCGTACGCGGGTTTCTGGTTGCGGTTCGTCGCTTGCATTATCGATGGAGTCGTTTCTGGACTGGCATTTCTGATTCTTCTGATCCCTCTTTTCATATTGACGGGCGCAGGGGCCGCGCTGAGCAAGATTAGTTCCGGCGAGGATATCAGTGACGACGTGGCCACCTTTTTGGGTCTCGGGTTCCTCTTCGGATTTTTTGGAATTATATTTCTCGTGAGTTGGTTGTATTACGCGCTCTCGGAAAGTTCATCTTGGCAAGCCACGCTGGGGAAGAAGATGCTCAATCTGAAGGTGACCGACATGAGCGGGCAGCCGATTTCCTTTGGCCGAGCTTCGGGTCGCTTCTTCGCAAGAATAATCTCGCACATGATTCCTTGCGAGATCGGCTTCATCATCGCGGGCTTCACCGAGAAAAAGCAGGCCATTCACGACATGATCGCTAGCTGTCTGGTATTGCGCAAAGTCTAGCGCTATATTCTGGATGGCTTTGCGGCGACGGGCTTGTACGGATCGCACGGACTCAAGCGTGGCGGACGGACTCCATCGGGTCGGCCTCGATCCACGGCCGTGCCGCGGAATACGCTGTGAGGATGGTCATGACTCCCATAGTGACTCCGACAGCGAGAAACACACTCCATTCCACAGGATGAATTCCATAGAGCTGTGAACGGACGAGTGTGCTGGCGATGGTCCCGCCGATAATGCCCAGGCCCACGCCTGTGGCGGTCACGACGGTGGTCTGGCGCAAGATCATTTTCCAAAGATCGCGCGGCGCGGCGCCGAGAGCGACCCGAATGCCCAACTCCTTTTTTCTCTCACTGACGGAGTAGAAAACTGCCCCGTAGAGCCCCACAGCAGCCAGAATAAATGCAAGGGCACCGAACGCACAGGTGCAAACTAGCGTGATTCGGGCGGCATACAGCGTTAGATCCATCCAATCATCCATCGTGAGTGTCTGGAAGAAGAGTTGTGAGTTTAGTTTCTCGAGAGCATCGGATATCGGCGTGAGCCACTGATGTGGGTTGCCTTGGGTCCGCGCCATGAGATAGACAACGGCTTGGTAGCGTTGGTTTAAGTCGAAATACATAAATGGACGAGCAGGTTCATCGATATCGATGTATTTGCCGTCGCCGACCACACCCACGACGGTGACAACTTGATTGCCGCTTTCGATTCGTGCCGTTTTGCCGATGGGGTTCTGGCCGGGCCAGTATTTCTCCGCCATCAGATGATTGATGACAATCACGGTGGGACCCTTTGCCGTGTCCGCAGCGGCGAACACGCGCCCGGCCAACACGGGAATTCCGAGAGTGGAAAAGTAATTCTCGTCAACGGCAACAGATGCAATGCTGGCCGCCTGTTGGCTTGTGGCGGGCGATCCTTCCACGCGAACCTGTTCATCATGGCCGCCATTTCCGCTCACCGGCAGGTCGCTGGCCAGGCCGCTCGATTCCACGCCGTAGATTTGCGCAGCGGCCTGACGCATTCTGGAGTACATGCTTCGGCCCTGCTCTTCCGAGTATCCGTTGGATCGCAAATCAACGGTCAAAATCGCGACGTTGCGAGCAGAAAATCCGAGGTTGACGTGCTGCAGGTTATTCCTACTTTGAAAACATAAACCCACACCGATCAGAACCACAGTGCAGACGGCTACTTGGATGGCCACCAGCACGTTTCGAATTCTTCCCTTGCGCGTTCCGCCGACCGCGATTTCGCCGCTCAGTGCACCCGCTAGATTGGGCGAACAGGAGTACAGCCCCGGCACGAGGCCTGTTGCGAGCCCCGTTACAAAGACCAGCGCCACAGTCACGGTTGCAACTCGCCAGTCCGGCCGGAAATCGATCGTCAAGGGCAGAAGGCCGATCCCCGGAAAATAGGGTTTGAATTGCATGAGTTGCCGAAGGCCAACGCACGCGAGGAAGAAGCCGAGCATTCCACCGCCGGCCGCGAGTAGGGAGCTGTCGAGCAACAGTTCGCGAATCAGCCGCGCGCGTGTCGCTCCCATCGCGGCGCGCACAAGGATTTCGTGACGACGCGCGCTGGCCAGCGCGAGCAGCAGATTGGCGACGTTGGAACACGCCGCGAACAGGACCAGTGCCACGATGGCGAGAATAATCCCCGAGATGATTCTTGCGGAAGAGACCGAATCAACAGGCAACATGGTCGTTTCCGTCAACTGCGCGACGCGATCTTTGTTGGTTGCCGGATAAGCAGCGGCGAGTTGCTTCGACAACATTTGCATGTCTGCCAGCGCCTGCGGACGTGTTACTCTGGGTTTCAACCGGCCCATCAAGCCGAGATAATGTACGGTGCGGTCCGCGCGCCAATCTTGCGCCTGGTGATTGAGCGGCGCGTCTATGGACAGCGGATACCAGACATCTGGCAGGTCACTGAAAATTGTCCCGACAAAGCTCTTCGGCGCGACGCCGATAATGGTTAGCGGAACGCGTTCGACCGTCACCGTCTTCCCCACAATGTTGGGATCCGCTCCCAGCCATTTCCAGTAGGAATAGCTCAGGACCGCCAGCGCGGACGGTTTGTCGTCCTCGCCTCGCCGAAACATTCTCCCCAAAATGGGCCGTACTCCGAGAACAGAGAAATAATTGTCCGACACCGCATTCATGAGCCCTGATTTAATGCGGCCTTCGTAGGAAATAGGGTGCACAGCGATGGAGTACGGGAACGCCAGGACATCCGAGAAGACGTAGTTGTTGTCGCGATAATACTTGTAGTCGTCGTAGTTGGTGCCGCTGAACTCTTCCGTTGGCGTGGTTGTATACACCGAGGCCAGCTGCTCGGGCGCAGGAACGGCGGGAGGGCGTAGCAACAACGTGTTGAAGATACTAAATCCCACCGCGCTGGCGGCCATCGCGATGGCCAGGGAAAAGATTGCGATGGAGGTGAGTCTCCAACGCTTCCGTAGAATCCGCAGGGAGAACCGCATGCCGGACCAAAGCGCCATCTTGCCCCTCCGTTGTCAGGCTTGGCTCGTCAGAAGCGTGCCTCGAGGCTGGCCTGAGTCAAGCCGTTGCTCTGCCAGATGCAATTCGCAGGCTTGGAGTTGCCGCGGCGTTTGATTTCCATGGCAACGGCGCCGCAATGCGCTTTTCGTTGCTCGACCTCCCACAAATGTTTAGAGACCCTTCTGCATGGGATAACCCTTCTCGACCCAATCCGCCGCGAAACTTGTCGGGAGGACCAGGACGCGTACGTGGGTGAAACCCAGGTCGTGTACCGCCGTGTACGCGGGCCGGATGTTCGGGCAGCGATCGAAGGGGCAGCATCCGCAATAGATGACTAGATTCGTGGAGCGCGGCAGAGCGCCAGCCCATTTTCTCAGTTCTCGGAGGCCTTCTTCTTTAGAAGCCGTGCCGTGAAAGGACGCTCGAGGAACGTGGCCACCCTCGAAGAGCGTGCGAAAGCCAACATAAACAATGGCCGGAGCGGTTCCGTCTTTAGAGTTCCCCAGCTCGCGCACGAGGTCAGCGGCTTCGAGGACTTGCGCCTTGGTCCAGGGATCAGCTGTCTTTTCTTGATGCCCTGCGCCGCTTTGGTTCGATCCGAGAACAGGCGCGAGAAGCATCGCGGCGCAAATTCCCAGCAGCAATATCGCCGTGCCTCTCGGAACTGTGGACGGGATGAACATGCTTGCACGCCTCGGCATACGATTGTAGAACCAAATCGCGGCAACGGCCATGCGTTTCCACCCGGATCACGACGCGGAAACAAGCGGGTTTAGCCAAGAATTATTTTTTGAGTTCGCTCCGCGTACGCTGCAGCTTGAAGGCCGTCGTGCGCAGAGTTTCCGGCACGTTCTTGTTGGTCGTCAACTTCTTGAGGTCCATGACATTGCACATCGGGAGCATGTGCAGGGAAACGTCCAGTGGCGTCTTTGGATTGTTAAGGAGGTTGCGCACCACGGCGTAGTTTTTTCGAAACTTGCGGTTGCTGGCGATCAACCGAAGAATCTCGTCCGTCAGGCTGGTCATGTTGGCGAAAGCCTCGACCTCCTGATCCGTTAAACGAGGCGATTGCAGTACGGCGCGCTGCACGACCTTGTTCGAGTCGCGAATCAGTGTGCGCCGCGCCTCGGATCCGCCTTTGATAGCGAACTGCACACGCTCGGAAACGTTCATCTTTGCGAGCCGCATAAGAAGCGTCTGACGCTTGGCCACGTCCGGCTCGGCTTCGGCAGCCGCTTCCGCAAGAGCGGCTTCGTCAATGGCCGAACCCATTAGTTCGTGGAGCTGATGCTTCTGGTCCGCGGTGATGGACGAGGAATGTTCGAGCGCGGCCGCGAGAGCCGCGGACTCGCTGACGCGCTCCAACTCTTCCATGAGCGCCGTGACGCCGAGTGCAGAAAGATGGCGTACGACGGGGACTAGGTACTCGGCCGCACAATTTTTGTTCTGCACCATCGCGTCCGAGACGCCGGGTTTGTCCGCAAGATGTTTTCCGGCGTAAGCAAAGAGCGCGGGGATAGCCTTTTCGCGCTTCAGGGCTTCCACGAAGGTTTCTGACGGTTGCGAGAGGATGGCTTGCTGAGCGCGCTCGGAGACCATCTCATCGGCATCCCCGGCGAGTACGGCCAGGATTTCCGCGCGATCCGCGGGTGCCAGATGCCCTCCGCCAGAGCAAACTGCGATTTTACGCTCGCGTGGGGCGCGGCCTGCGCGAAGGTCATCGAGAACTTCAGGGCTGAGGGGTTCCACCGGATGCCTGCCTCAAATCTTTCTGGCTCAACACTATTGTACCGGAGGCTCCGGGCGTTCCAACGGGCGGCATGGCCCGACCGTTCAATTCCAGCAACACCGCCGAGGAATCGGCCGCGGTAACTTCAAACTGCTGGCTGGCGGAAAAGTGGCGCGTTTCTCCCGCGGGAAGTTCCGCATCAAGCAGCAACGCGCCGTCGGCGAGGATGCGCACTCGCGTGGCCGCGGAAGTAGAAACGGCAAGGTCCAGAGGAACCGCGGCCGAAGAAGTTAAGTTGTCAGAAGAAGCACCAGCAACGGAAGACGAAGCTGCCCCGGCTGGCGTTTGGGTTCCTGGAGGCAACAAGGAGGACGAAGAAGATTCTTTCGCGGCGCGATGCGCGGCAAAGCGCCGCCAGCCGTAAATTCCGGCGGCAATGAGCCCGCCGAGTACGGCAAGCAACGCCAGCACAGCCACAATCGGAACCCAAATAGGCGGGCGGGGAAGCTGGTTCTCGTAAGGCTGCGGAACGGGCATGCTCGGCTCGCCATGAGCGAGGTCGTATTCGGCGAGCAGATTTTCTTCATCGAGGCCCAAAAATCGCGCGATGGCGCGTACAAATCCGCGGTTGAAAACGCCGCCGGGGAGTTTGTCCCACTCTTCGTTTTCGAGGGCTTCCAGGAAGCGCGCACCGATGCGCGTGGCCGAAGTCACTTCCTTCAGCGTAACTTCGCGCATCTCGCGCTCGCGCTTCAGGCGTTCGCCAAAAGTTCCACTGGCCATGAATCGAACCCTATCCTCGCCGATACACGTGGGGCAACGGCGCGATCGAAGATCCTGGCGATCGCAAGCAAGCCCGGCTTCTGCGGGCGCCCCATTTTCTCTGCCCTTTTTATTTGGATGACCGCTACGCAGGCAGCTCAGGTGTGGCCGCAATACGGTTCACCCGCGGGCGACCCCAGGCTGGTCCGCGCAAGGGCGAAAAATTCCCTCGACGAAACTATAGGCGGTGTCGCCGAGCAGTGTCAAACAATGGGAATAGAGCCGGCAGATCTATCTCCAAGATGGCCATGCGGGTTCCGTCTGGCTGATTTGGCGCCCAGGCCTTTGAGGAATGCAGGGAGAAGGTCCCCGGCCAGGCTCCGACGAGAGGGCGGATCGGAAGTAGATGGGACTTGCGGAAGTTAGCGACCAGGCTCATTCCGTCTCAAGTATCATTCCACCACATCGTCTCTAATCTATGTTTGGACGGTGGTCAAGGTGAGACAGCAGCGTTAATACCGAGGAACACCGTGGTCCGAACGCAGGCGGTTTGCCCGCAATACCGGGGCATTAGGAGCGCATTTTGGAACAGCAAAGAGTAACTCAGCTCTCCCGGGCCCTACCGCTGACCCCTGCAGGATTCTGGATCCGATTCATCGCGGCCATCATCGATTTGATTCTTCTGGTGGCGCCGTTCGCAGTCTTTGTTTCTTTTTTTGCCGCCGGCATGGGAATCTCGAATCCGTTCTTCAATCATCGTGCGGGAACACCTCTCAACGAGACCCTCGTGCGGTCCGGACCGACCTTTCTTCTCATCTGTCTTGGTTTCTTCGCGGCCGAAAGCTGGCTGTACTTTGCACTTTCAGAAAGCTCCGCATGGCACGCAACTCTGGGGAAACGCTTGTTAGGTCTTTATGTCGCCGACACTGCCGGCGAGCCGGTGGATTTTTGGCGAGCCAGCCTGCGTTTCTCGAGCGGCCGTCTACTAGCGCACGTCCCCGTCTTGGGCGGCTACTATTTCGTGATCGACTGCCTCTGGGTAGGCCTGACCCGCGGCAAGCGGGCCTTTCACGACATGCTCTCCGGCTGCCTGGTCTTGCGCGAGGGCGCTCATAGCTCATTCAAACGCTGACGCAAAAGGCCCGTCGGTGCGCCCCGTACCCACCGATGGCAAGATGGCCACGCCTGTACCACGAGATTCTTGCGCCCCTTTTTGCGAGGCGCCTATACTGGCAAAGACTCGAAGACCAGCCTCGAATCACCCTCGTGGTGTTGTCTTCCGCGGCGGCTAAAGTCTGGCCTGTAAAACTCTGGAACCAGGGATCAATCGAGCGTGGACGAAGTCAAACAGTTTCCAGCCGTGGAACGCCGCCGCAATCCCGCGGTTTCCGCCGAGCAACGCGAAGCGGGCGAAGTCGCCATCTTCCAGGAGTTGGGGAAGGCGCTGACCTCTTCGCTGCAGCTCGACCAGGTTCTCCGCACCATTATGGAGAAAATAGACGAGTTTCTGCGCCCGGACAACTGGTCGCTTCTGCTGCTCGATGAAGAAAAACAAGAACTCTACTTCGAATTGGCTGTGGGCAAGGCTTCCCAAGCGCTCAAAGACGTACGCATTAAGGTGGGCCAGGGAATTGCCGGCTGGGTGGCGCAACACGGCGAGACCGTGGTGGTGGCGGACACTTCGAAAGACACTCGTTTCTTCTCTCAGGTAGACGAGAAGACCAAGACCGAAACGCAATCGATCGTTGCCGTCCCTGTTAAATTCCGCGACACTTGCCTCGGAGTCATTGAGCTGATCAATTGCCTCGGCCCAGAAGGTTTTGACGAGCGCGACCTCAAGCTTCTCGAAGCTCTTTCCGACTTTGCAGCCATCGCACTCGAAAATGCCCGGCACGTGAAAAGAATCCACGAGCTGACCATCACCGACGATTGCACGAGTCTCTACAACGCCCGCCACATGGGCTTCATCCTCGAGACGGAAATCTACCGTTCGCAACGCTACAACTATCAATTCTCACTGGTGTTCATCGATCTCGACCATTTCAAGCAAGTGAACGACACACACGGCCATCTCGTCGGCTCACGGTTGCTCGCAGAGATTGGCAACGCCCTGAAAGCTCATTGCCGCCTGATCGATTTTGCATTCCGCTATGGCGGTGACGAATTTGTGATTCTCCTGCCACAGACTCCCAAAGACAACGCGCTTAATGTAGCGCGCCGCCTGCACAAGCTCGTTCGGGAAACGCGCTGGCTCGACGAGGACGGTTTGCGTATCCGTGTTACGCCGAGCCTGGGCGTGGCGTCCTATCCCACCGATTCGCGCACCAAAGAAGGGCTTTTGCACCTCGCCGATGAGGCCATGTACCTGGTGAAAAATACGAGCCGAGACAGCGTGGCCGCAGCAAACATCGGGATTTTGCCGGACACTACCGCAGCTGCCGCTGCGGAAACAGCCGGCTCTTCTTCCTAGCGATCCTCCTCTTTACTGCTCTCCGTCTTCTATACAGTCTCTCGGAATTTTGCTTAACTGAATCTATGCGAAGAAGCCAAGCCGCTCGGTATGCGCGCTGGTCCGCGGCGGTGGCGCTGCTGCTGGCGTGCTTGACGGTTGGCGTGTATCTGAAACGCGGTTGGCAAAGAATCAGGGAGCGGAGACTTGCTCCACCGGCGGCGCCAGTGAACGTCGAAAAGCAATCCAGTGGGCTGACTTTTTCAAAAATGGACGGACCGCGCAAGATTTTCACCGTCGAAGCGTCGAAGTCCACCGATTTCAAGAACCAGGGCGCTACTCTGCTCGAAAACGTGAAAGTCACGATGTTTGGAAAGACAGGTGAGCGGCGTGACACGATTCACACGCAAAGCTGCCAGTACGGAAAAGGAACTGGTGGCGTCACCTGCAGTGGAGATGTTCAGATCGATTTAGAAAGCGCGGCGGACGCGGACCGCAGAGCAAAAGATCCCACAAGCGAACCTCAGATTGTACACGTCGAGACCCGCGGAGTGATTTTCGATCAAGCCAGCGGCAGAGCAATAACAGACCAACCCGTCACATTTACTTTTCCCAGCGGGAGCGGCGATGCCGTGGGAGCGGAATACAATTCGGAGGAAGGGACCCTCCGCCTGTTGCGAAGCGTCCGGCTGAGGCTCAAACCGCCAACGAAAAAAGAGTCCGAGGCCAAGCCCGCGAAATCGGCAACAGCCGAGGAAGTTCTGGTAACCGGCGCGACTCTTGACTTCGGCCGGGATGCGAGATTGCTCCACATCCTGGGCCCGGCCGAAGCCGAATCTCGCACCGCCCGGCTGACCGCCGGAGATCTTACGCTCGAGTTGGACTCCGCATTTCGCGCCCGCAGGCTGCTGGCCAGCGCCGGCCCACTTGGTAAGCCCCCGGAACTTACCGCGCAGCGCGGCGCCGACTCCATGCTGATGGACGCGGATAAGATGACCGCACTTTTTGCCCCGGAAGGCTGGGTCGCCCGAGTCGACGGAACAGGAAGTGTGCGCGGCTCACGTCATGGCAAAGAAGAGGAGGGCGAATTCCACGCCGATGCCGCGGCGCTCGATCTATGGCCTCGCGTGAACCAAGCCAAAGAGATGAATCTCAACGGCGGAGTTTTTCTCGAGACGCGCACGGCCAAGAGCGGCGCTGCGCGAATCCTCGAGACAGGAGCGCTCCGCATGGAGTTCAGCGAGGCCAAAGAGCGCCAAGCCGGCAAGCCCACGAAAGCCGAGACACTTACGGCCGGCAGCATGGAATGGACCGACGCTGCGGCACAAGCACTCTCGGCGCCAACACGCACGAAACTCGAAGCGGACAAGCTGCAACTGGCGTTCGGCGAAGAAGGCCAGCCCCAGCAGCTTGATGCGGCGGGTAACGTCAAAACCGAGCGCTCCATGGCCGGTCGCCCGCTACAGACGGCTACGGCCAGAAACGGAGTAGCGCGGCTTCTCCCGACCGGTGGCTGGTCACAGATGGATCTCGAAGGCGACGTGAAGCTGAAAGAAGCCGACCGCAACGCGCAGGCGGATCACGCCACCTTCACGCGGGCTTCCGAGACAGCTCTTTTGACCGGGCAAGCTGTCGCGCGCGACGCGACCACCGAGACGCATGCTCCGCGAATCTTCTTCACCGGAACAAGCGGTGACATCCGCGCCGAGGACGGCGTCCGCTCCACGGATTTTTCGCCCAACGGAAATGCCATGCAACTCGCTCAAATCCCCGCCAACATTACTGCTGACACCATGCGGGGCAACTCGAGAACGGGACGCGCCGTCTATAACGGCCACGCGCGTCTTTGGCAGGCCGATTCCGTTTTGGAAGCGGACTCCATCGAACTGCTCCGCGAAACAAAAATCCTGAACGCCGTCGGCAAAGTGCGCGCGGTCTTCCCTCAGACCCCCGCCCCCGTGCGACCCGGCACTCTCGAATCTGGCACACAGCAATCAACCACGAAAAAAACCGTTCTCTGGCACGTAAGTTGCGGCACGCTTTCCTACAACGACGCCAGCAACCTCGCCCATCTCGAAAAAGGCGTCGTAGTGCAATCCCCGGATCAAAGAATCCGCGCTCCCCTAATGGATTTGTTCTTCATACGCGGCGCCAACAATCCCGCCGGCGGCGTAACCAGCGGCAAGAACGGAATCCCCGCGGTGCCCGGAGCCCAGCAGATCAGCCGCGCCGTCGGAACTGGCGGCGTCATCGTCGATCAAGCCGGCCGACGCGCCACCGCCGAACGCGGTGAATACACCGCCTCCGACGGCAAATTCGTCATGAGCGGCGGAAATCCCACACTCTACGACGGTTCCGCGGGCACCACCACCGGCCGTCAATTGACCTTCTATTTAGCGGATGATAGGATCATCGTCGACTCTGAAAATGGTTCGCGCACGTTGACGAAGCACCGAGTCGAAAAGTGACGCGGCCGCCGAGCGGCCGTTCGTGACGAGGTATGCTGAAACTCCAGGCCGTCGAGTTGAGCAAGTCGTATCGCGGTCGCAAGGTCGTTGATGACGTCGAACTGGAGATCGGCCAGGGTGAAGTCGTCGGGCTCTTGGGACCCAACGGCGCAGGTAAGACCACTACCTTCTACATTCTAGTAGGTCTTGCCCGGCCAGACTCCGGCCACGTTCTTTTGAACGGCGGCGAAATCACTGACCTTCCGATGTACCTTCGGGCCCGCGGTGGCATCAGCTACCTTCCTCAGGAACCCTCGGTCTTTCGTCAACTGACTAGCGAGCAAAATCTGCTCGCCGTTCTCGAGACCCTCCCTCTCACGCCCGAGCAGCAACGCGACCGTCTGGAAGAGCTCTTGGTTCAAATGGGACTCGAAACCGTACGCACCAGCAAGGCCTACACTCTCTCCGGAGGAGAGCGCCGCCGCCTGGAGATCGCCCGCTCGCTTACGTTGCAGCCCTCTTTCATCCTCCTGGACGAACCTTTTTCCGGCATTGACCCTCTAACCGTGAAGGATCTGCAGGAGATCATCCGGGGCCTCAGCCGCTCCGGTATCGGCATCCTGATCACTGACCATAACGTCAGGGAAACACTCAACGTGACGGACCGCGCATACATAGTGAATCATGGCAAGATAATGGCTAAGGGCACTCCACTTGATTTGAGCAACGATGCCGAAGTGCGCCGCGTTTATCTGGGCGATCATTTCCGCCTGAACTAAACTGTAAAACGGGAGAGTTTGAAGGGATAATCGGAACGATCATGGCCTGGCAGGGACTCAAGCTCAACCTTCGAGTGGCGCAGAAGCAGATTCTGACGCCCGGCCTCGTCCAGATGGTGAGTGTCCTCGCGCTGAACCGCCTCGAGCTCCGCGAGATGATCAACCAGGAGATGATCGCCAATCCCGTTCTCGAAGAGCTCAGCGAAGAAGCCACCCAGAGCGACAACTACAGCGACGAAACCTTCCTGAAAGCCGAAACCGAGAAACTTCCAGAGAAGCCCGAAGCCAATCCTTTCGACGAGTTCGATGTCGGCAGTTTTTTCAACCAGTATCTGGACACCGGCGGCGACGGCGGCCAGTCCCAGGAAAGAGAAGTCTCCGAGCGGCCCTCCTTCGAGAAGTTTCTCTCTTCTCCCAGCGGACTCACCGACCATCTCGCCTGGCAGTTGAGCATGACCATCTGCTCTGAAGCCGTCACGGAGCTCGCCGAAAGCATCATCGGCAACCTTGATGAAAACGGGTATCTAACCGCTTCGACAGAAGAACTCGTGCAGAATGGCAAATTTTCGCAGGACGATCTAGATGACGCCCTGGCCGTCGTTCAGGATTTCGATCCCATCGGCGTCGGAGCGCGCGATTTGCGCGAATGCCTGCTTCTCCAGCTGAAAGCTTTCGATCCGCAGAATACGCTGGCCCAGCAAATCGTCTCCGAACATTTGAAACAGGTGCAGTCCAACCAACTAAAAGAGATCGCCCGTGCGCTGAACCGTCCTCTGGAAGTGGTCAAACGCTCTCTCGAAGTCATCAAGAAGCTCGATCCGCGGCCCGGCCTGCGCTACAACAAAACCGAACCGCGCCTCGTAGAACCCGATGTTTATTTCCGCAGAGTCGACGACCAGTGGCAGGTCTTCTTGAACGAAGACGACATGCCGCAGCTCCGCCTCAGCCCCACGTACCGCCGGCTCCTCGCGCGGGACGCCGCCGACCGCGACGTTCGCAACTACGTCAAGGAACGTTTCACCGCCGCCATCCAATTAATGAAAAACATCGAGCAGCGCAAGCACACCATCCTGCGCGTCTGCCAATCCATCATTGCCCGCCAAGGCGAATATCTCGATCACGGCCCCGACGCCCTCAAGCCCATGATGATCAAAGAAGTCGCCGAAGAAGTTGGCGTACACCCTTCCACGGTAAGCCGCGCGGTAGCCAGCAAATACGCGCACACCTCGCAAGGCGTCCTGGAGCTGCGCTCCTTCTTCAGCGAATCGGTGAATGGCCCAGAAGGCAGCGGCATGTCGCTCCTCACCCTCAAGCGCTTGGTCAAAAAAATGATTGAAGAAGAAGACACCACGAAGCCCCTCACCGATGAACAAATCGCTAAGAAACTCGACGACGCCGGCATCCACGTGACTCGCCGCACCGTCGCCAAATACCGCGAAGACATGCGCATCCCCAGCACTCACCAGCGCCGGGTGAAGAGCTGAGCCGCCGCCTCACGTGAAGCCGTCCGCCAGAAACGATTCGCACCACCTCGTCATCCTCACCGGTGTTTCCGGTTCCGGAAAAAGCACCGTCCTCCGCGCCTTTGAGGACATGGGCTTCTACTGCGTCGATAATCTTCCCGTCGAACTAATGCCCATCTTTGCTGAGCTGCATGCCGCCGGCGAAGGCGACTTTGCCCGCGCCGCCCTGCTGGTCGATGCGCGCGAAGGTTTGCAACTTGAAAAGCTTCCCCCTCTGCTCAAGCATCTCCGCAAGGATCATCCCATCACGCTGGTGTTCATCGATGCCAGCGACGACGCGCTCCTCCGCCGCTTCAGCGAGACGCGCCGGCCTCATCCGCTAGGCAAAGCCTTGTCCGTTCGCGAGAGCCTGCTTCACGAACGCACCCTCATGGAGCCCATCCGCAAGCTCGCTGATGTGGTCATCGACTCCACCCAATTCAACGTCCACGAACTCCGCCACTTCGTCACCGAGCGCTTCAAGAATCCCGACCAGCGGCCCATGCTAGTCTCGGTGGTCAGCTTTGGCTACAAATATGGCGTCCCCACGGATTCCGATCTCGTTTTCGACGTGCGTTTCCTACCCAACCCTCATTTTGTGCCCGCCCTGCGCCGCTACACAGGAAAAGATCCCAAAGTCCGACGGTACATCCGCTCATTCCCTCAAACAGCCGAATTTCTCCGCCGCATTGAAGGCCTCCTCACCTACTTGATCCCGCACTACATCCGCGAAGGCAAAAGCTATTTGACGATTTCCTTCGGCTGCACCGGCGGAAAACACCGCTCCGTAATGCTTGGCGAACAAGTAAGGAATTCTCTCGCCAAGCGCGGCTTCTCGACCAAGGTCACCCACCGCGACATCGAGAAGTAACTCGGCCGCGGCGAATCTCAATCCTCGCATCACCCAGTTCCGGAAACTTGACATGCCGCGTAGCGGCGAATAGCGTACCAAGTAGGATCATCGGGGGAGTCTCTGGCGTGGTCTCTTTGCTTTCACCGCAACTAAAAAGGCTATTGAGCTATGTCCAGCCTTATGCGCTCCGGCTGTCGCTCGGAGTCGTGTTGGTGGCTTTCGTCGCGTTCGCCGAGGGCATAGTGGCTTTCATGGTCAAAATAGCCGTCGACTACGTCCTCAATCCCTCCGTTTTTGTCACGAAACCCGTTCTGTTCGCGCTCCCCGGCAACCGTGTTATCTACTTGAATGATTTTCTCCCCTCCGGCCTTCACAACGTCGCAACTCTCTTTGCCGTCGCGCTGCCCACTCTGTACCTAGCAAAGGCCCTCGCCGAGTATCTCGGCATCACCGAAATCCAATATGTCGGACAGGCCGCGGTCACCGACCTTCGCAATCAGGTCTACGCAAAAATCATCCGCCAGCCCATCGCCTTCTTTCAGCACAATTCTGTCGGCCGCCTTCTCTCCGCCACCATCAACGACGTGGAACGCACCCGCGTGGCTCTCTCCGAGTATCTCGCCGACTTGTTTCAAAAGGGATTCAGTCTAGTCGTTCTCGTCGGCGTCCTCTTTTGGCTGAACTGGAAAATGGCGCTGGCCTCCGCCGTCCTCCTGCCGCTGGTCGTTGTTCCCGTCGGGAGATTTGGTCGCAAAATCCGCCGTTCTGCGGAGAACAGCCAGACCCGCCTCGCCGACCTCAGCCAGATTCTCCAGGAAACCACCACCGGCAACCGCGTGGTCAAGGCTTTCGGAATGGAAGACTTCGAAATCCGCAAATTCCGCGACACCGCCCGCCAGTTGCTCCGCGATAACATGCGCTGGGTGCGCGCTGCCGTCATCACTCCGCCGATCATGGACTTGCTCGGCGCCATCGTCATCCCGCTTCTGCTGCTCTACGCCCGCGATCAAATCAGGACTCACCAGATGACCACGGGCACGTTCTTCGCATTTGTCTATGCTCTGTTTGGTGCGTATATGCCGCTCAAGCGCATGGGCTACGTCTATCAGCAATTCCAGGCCGCGCAGGGGGCTAGCATGCAAGTCTTTGCCTACCTTGATCGCGTGGAAGAAAAACTCGAACTGACTGGTGCAAAAATCCTAGCCCCGTTCGCTCAGCTCATCGAATTTGACGACGTGGGTTTTCGCTACGAAAACGGCTCTGCGGTAGTCCTCGAAAACATCTGCCTTACGGCACGCAAAGGCGAAGTCATAGCTTTGGTCGGTTCGAGCGGCGCGGGCAAGACCACCCTCGTAAATCTCCTGCCGCGGTTCTACGAGCTGACTTCCGGCTCCATTCGCGTCGATACCGTGAATATTCGCGATGTCACCATTCGTTCTCTCCGCGAACAAATCGCCATGGTGGCTCAGGAAAATATCCTCTTCCACGACACGGTCTGGAACAATATCTGTTACGGCCTAACCAATGTTCCCGAGAACCGCGTGGTCGCCGCGGCCCAGGCAGCCCTGGCGCACGATTTCATCATGGAACTGCCGCTGCAATATGACACGGTCATCGGCGAGCGCGGCACCCGTCTCAGCGGCGGCCAAAGGCAGCGTATTGCCATCGCACGTGCCATACTTAAAGACTCCCCCATCCTCATTCTCGATGAAGCAACGTCGGAACTGGATGCGGAGTCCGAGATGTATGTGCAGAAAGCCCTCGCCAATCTAATGGTTGGACGTACCACCTTCGTCATCGCGCACCGCTTGGCCACCATCCGCCGGGCGGATAAGATCCTGGTCCTCGAGGACGGCCAGATCCGCGAGAGCGGTAGGCACGCGGAGCTGATAGCTCGTGGCGGAACTTATGCCCGCCTCCACGATTTGCAATTTGCGGACGATGATATTCTCGCACCGGCACAGGCAGCGCCGGCCAGCGTAACGGCACCAGCGGAAACCCTATGACCCAATCTTCTGTACTACCAAAAAAAGTCGGCGAATGTTTTTCAATGACCGGCTACGCCCAGGCACGCAGCGAACAAAATGGCTGGGCCGTCCGCGTCAGCGTGAAAAGCGTCAACCACCGCTTCTTGGATCTGAAGCTCCGCCTTCCAGACGGTTTCGACCTCTATGAACAGCGCTTGCGCCAGGCCCTGCGAGATCGTATTCACCGCGGCCACGTCGAGGTTCACGTCAACGTCGATCCCGCCGCTGGCGCGCCGGTCCAGGTGAACCGTGAACTCGCTCAGACCTACATGCGCGTGGCGGAAGAATTCCGCCAGGTGTCCAGAGCCGCGGCCGATGTGGACGTCGTCGCAATTCTCCGCTTGCCCGGAGTCATCGCCGGCCTTTCCGCCGCCGTGCCCGAAGCCGAGGACGATCAAGAACGCCTCGGGCAAGCGCTGGACGTTTGCTTGCTCGAAGCGCTCCACAAGCTGGATGACATGCGCCGTGCCGAGGGCCGCCATCTAGTCGAAGATTTACGCGCGCGTCTGGCGCGTATCGGCCAGGAGGCGGAAAAAGTCCGCGAACTCGCCGCCACGCTTCGTCCGGTCTTTGCGCGGCGCCTCGACGCGCGCCTCAGGGAACTGCTTGGCGGCGCTGGAATCGATCCCGCCCGGCTCGCGCAAGAAGCCGCCCTGCTTGCAGAACGTGGCGATATCAGTGAAGAGTTAGACCGCCTGCGCAGCCACCTCCAACAGTTCGGAAAACTCTTGGACGGCGCCGGCGAGATGGGGAAAAAGCTGGACTTCCTTCTGCAAGAAATGCATCGCGAAGCGAACACGCTGCTATCGAAAACGCCCGGGGCCGAGAGTGAAGCCCTCACCATCACCGGGTTGGCCCTCGAAATCAAGGCCGAGATCGAAAAACTGCGGGAGCAGGTGCAGAACATCGAATGAGCACGGAGAGAGAGCTTGCCCCGCTGGTGTTGATTGTTTCGGGACCATCGGGATCGGGGAAATCGACTCTGGTGCAGAGGATTTTGGAGTTGCCGGGAACGATGCCTTCGGTTTCATGTACCACCCGGTCGCGCCGGGCGACCGAAGCCACCGGGAAATGCTATGATTTTGTCACGGAAGTGGAGTTCGACGCCATGGTTGCGCGCAGCGAATTTCTGGAATATGCGCGCGTCTTCGGCAAGTACTCGTACGGCACGCCGAAAAAATGGCTTGAAGAATCGCGGAAGAAAGGTCTGGACCTCGTCCTCGAGATTGATGTGCAAGGCGCGGCGCAAGTAAAGGAAAAGCTGCCCGAATCGGTGGCCATTTTCATTTTGCCGCCGTCGCATGCGGAACTTGAACGGCGCTTGCGCAGCCGCGGGCAGGATTCCGACGAAGAAATTGCGCGGCGTTTGGCGAAGGCGCGGGACGAAATTGCGGCATTCGGACGTTATTACGATTATTGCGTCGTGAACGAAGATGTGAAACGTGCGGGAGATGAAGCGCAGGCCGTTGTCGTTGCGATTCGCTGCTCCAGTGCTAGGCGCAGACCACGGGTGGAAGAACTTCTGGCATCGTTTGGGGGGATAGACTGAAATGACTGTGCTGACAAAAGCTCCGGAGAGCCAGTTTGCTTACGTTGTGCTTGCGGCAAGACGCGCGCGCCAAATTATGGCGGGCGCCCCGTCGCTCATTGAGAACCCGAGAACGCTCAAGGCGACGCGTATCGCCTGCGAGGAACTCGAACACAGCCTGCTCGAGTACGATTTCGTCGAGCCGGATTCGATTGATGAAGACAAAGACGGCAACAAGCGCCGGAAGTAACCGGCCGCAGGCCGCTTTCAAAGGGCCGTGCGTGGAATGTGTAGGGGCACGGTACACCATGCCCGAGCTTGGCAAATTGTATCGAGATAGGATCCGATGCGAATCACCATCGGCGTGACCGGCGGCGTGGCAGCCTACAAGGCCGCCGAGTTGGTCCGCCTTCTCCAACAAGACGGGTTCACCGTCGAAGTCGTCATGACTCGCGGCGCGCGCGAATTCATCACGCCGTTGACGTTTGCCGCGCTAAGCGGCCAAAAGGTAATCACGGATCTATTTGAAAAATCCTTTTCTGGCGGAGCCAACGTCGAAAGCGCAATCGAGCATATCGCTGTAGCTCAGCGCAGCGATCTTCTTCTCGTGGCGCCAGCGACCGCCGACATTCTCGCGAAATTCGCACGCGGCATGGCCGACGATTTTCTCACCACGCTTTATCTGGCAACGACGGCGCCCGTAATCGTCGCTCCGGCGATGAACGTCAACATGTGGAATCACCCCGCGACGCAGGAAAACATCGAAATGCTTCGCGCCCGCGGCGTGAAAATCGTCAATCCCGATGAAGGCTATTTGGCGTGCGGAATGACCGGCGCAGGCCGCCTCGCCGGACAGCAGGAAATCGTCGCCGCCGTTCGCCAGACCCTGCACACACAGAAAGATTTTGAAGGCGAGACCATGCTGATCACCGCAGGTCCGACTTGCGAAGACCTTGACCCGGTTCGTTATTTGACTAACCGTTCCTCCGGCAAAATGGGTTATGCCGTGGCTGAAGCCGCCGCGCGCCGCGGCGCGAAAGTGAGTCTCGTGAGCGGTCCCGTAAATCTGGAAACACCCTCCGGAGTCGAGCGCTTCGCCGTGCGAACCGCCGAAGAGATGCGCCACGCGGTCGTCGACCGCCTTCCCGAAAGCACAATTGCGATTTTTGCAGCAGCCGTCGCCGACTATCGCCCTGCCGAAACGCAAACGAAAAAAATGAAGCGAAACCGGGAGCCGCTGACCATCCGATTCGAGCCGACGCCCGATATATTGGCCGAAGCCGCGCAAACCAAAGGCGAACGGCTCATTGTTGGATTCGCTGCGGAGACCGAGCTCGTCGTCGAGAACGCCCGCAAAAAACTGGCTGCGAAGAACGCCGATCTTATCGTCGCGAATGACGTAACCGCCGAAGGCGCGGGCTTCGATCACGACACCAACATCGTTACGTTGTTCTCACGCGACGGCCGCGATCTGGCTCTGCCGAAGCTGAGCAAGAGTGCAGTTGCCCAGCGCATCCTCGATGAAGTGTTGCGCTTGCGCGGCGTATTGCGCCACAAAACAGAATCGCATCGTTCTGCTGTCTGATCCCGCCATGGCCCAGCGCATCCCGGAAACTCTCCATAAAAAACTCTCCGAACGATTGCATTTCTACGAAGACCTCGGCGTTGGCCTGTTCTACAAAGACCGCGGCGCTCCGCACGCTCTGGCAATCGCAGCGCCGGCCGCAGAATCTTTCGAAGCACCCATCAGCCAAGCAATCTCCTCGGAGGAACTGGCTTTGCCAAAATCCATCGGAAACCCGGAATTACCCAAAGCCACACAACCTGCGCCGCGAGTTACCTACAAGCCTGAGTTACTGCCGGTCCCCGCGGCTGCCTCGCTCTTTGAGGCCTTTGGCAAGGTTCCCGACGACACGCTCCTCAAGATTCGAACCGACCTCGGCGAATGCACGCGCTGCAAACTCCACACCACGCGCAACAAAATTGTCTTCGGCGACGGCAATCCCAAAGCCGAACTCGTGTTCGTCGGCGAAGGCCCCGGACACGACGAAGACCTGCAGGGCCTGCCGTTTGTCGGCCGCGCCGGTAAGCTCCTGACCCAGATGATTGAAGCGATGGGGCTGGAAAGAAAAGACGTTTACATCTGCAACGTTGTGAAGTGTCGTCCCCCTGAAAATCGCGCCCCGGAAAAAGACGAAGTGGAGCAGTGCTCGCCATTCTTGCTGCGCCAGATTGATGCCATCGCGCCCAAGGTTATCGTCTGCCTCGGAAGCACCGCCGCGCAGACCGTTCTCGAAACAAACCGTGGCATTTCTCAATTCCGTGGCCAGTGGCTTGAATTTCGCGGAAGAAAATTAATGGCCACGTATCATCCCGCCTATCTGCTGCGCAATCCCAGCGCGAAAAGCGAAGTCTGGAGAGATTTGCAGAAAGTCATGGCGGTCCTCGGCCTGGAAATAAAAAAAAGCAAGTCCGCCGAGGCGGGAAAGTCCTCGTAGTCCCGATGGGAATTTTGCTGGGCCTCCTGACGGCTCTCTCCTGGGGCGGTTCGGATTTTCTCGCCCGTTTCGCCACCCACCGCATCGGAACTCTTCGAACCATGCTGTACATGCAGCTCAGCGGTTTCATTCTGCTCACAGCTTTTCTCCCCTGGCTCGGCGGCTGGGGCCATCTCGCCGACGGTTCCGGTTGGCCACCGTGGGCGTGGGGCGCGCTCGCCGGAATCATTAACGCTTTTTCAACGCTGTCGCTCTATCGCTCTTTCGAAGTCGGCAAGCTGGCAGTTGTTGCGCCGATCTCCGCGAGCTATCCGGCCCTGACCGTGCTCCTTTCTCTTTTGAGCGGGGAACACTTGCGAGCGGCACGCGCGGTAGGAATTGTGTGCACCCTGCTGGGCGTGGTGTTCGTAGCGGGAGGAGAAAGAGCGCCCGAAGACCACGATGTGGAAGGATTGCGGCGCAGCGCACGGGGAATTGGGTGGGCGCTGTGTTCCGCTGTTGGGTTCGGATTTCTATTCTGGCTGCTCGGCGTGCGCGTCGTGCCCGCTACCGGTGCGACGCAAACGGTTTGGCTCATCCGGCTGACCAGTTCAGCGCTCACGGCCGTTTTGATTTTGGCAGCCCGCCAGCCGATCAAGCCGCCGACAGGCCGCGTGGGTGGCTGGATTCTCGGCATGGGCGTGACGGATACAGGCGCGTTCGTCATGAACGACTTCGGAATGCAAATCGAGCAGGTGGCCGTGGTCAGCGTGCTGGCTTCGCTCTATGGAGCCGTGACCGTTGGCCTGGCCGCGATTGTTCTGCGAGAACATGTTTCGCGCTGGCAGTGGCTCGGAATTGCCTCGATTTTCGCCGGCATTTTTCTGATCAGCCGCTAGCTGCTCTCCTGGTCCCAATCAACGCAAATCTAGAGCAAACTCAGAGGATCCATATCGACGAGGACCGCAGTCTGCGGAATTCCTTGCGCCTCCGAGAAAGTCATGGCTCCGCTCAAAAGTTTAGTCAGAATCGAGCGTTTTGGGGATTTCAGCAAAAACTGGAAGCGATGTTCTTTTTTCAGGCGCGCGAGCGGCGCGGTCGCCGGACCGAGAATGCGCACGGTGCGTCCATCGTGCGGTGAAAAATATTCGGAGAGCTTGCGCGAGAAGCGAATCGCTTTTTCGAGATCCACGTCTCGCACGATCACATTCGCCAACGAGGTGAGCGGCGGATACGCCATCATCCTGCGGAAATGCATTTCACGCTCGAAAAACGAAGGGTAATCCTGTTTCACGGCATCTTGAATCGCGTAGTGTTCGGGATAGTAGGTTTGGATCAGAACACGCCCCGACAATTCGCCGCGTCCCGCGCGTCCCGCGACCTGCGTCAACAGCTGAAACGTGCGTTCTGCGGCGCGAAAATCCGGCATGCTCAGCGACGAATCCGCGGAGATTACGCCGACCAGAGTAACGCGCTGAAAGTCGTGTCCCTTGGCGAGCATTTGCGTACCGACTAAAATATCCAGCGCGCCGCCAGCAAACGCTCCGAGCGTTTCCTGATATTGCCGCTTCGTTCGAGCGGTATCGCGATCGAGCCGCGCGATGCGCGCTCCCGGAAATTCCTTTCGCAATCTTTCCTCGAGATGTTCAGAGCCTTCCCCAAAGAAATAAACGTATTGAGACTGGCATTTCGGACATTGCTTCGGCACCTGCTGGAGGGAGCCGCAATAGTGGCACTCCAACCGGTTGCGGCTCTTGTGATGGGTCATCGAAATGCTGCAGTTCACGCAGTGCACGCTGGCCCCGCAGCTCCGGCACAAAACGGACCACGAATAACCGCGGCGGTTGATGAGCACGAGCGCCTGCGTTTTGTTGGCGAGGCATTCCTGTATCCCCGCGTGCAGTAATGCGGAAATGGGGCTGGTCTGATGCGTCTTCTGGAAGTCCTCACGGAGGTCGACAATCTCCACGCTAGCCAGCGGGCGATTCTCGACCCGCGACGACATAGTGAGCAGGTCGTATTTTCCGTTGCGCGCGTGGTGGTAGGTTTCTAGCGAAGGAGTGGCCGAACCTAGCAGCGCCAGCGCACCTTCGCTCTTGGCGCGCACAATGGCCACGTCGCGCCCGTGATAGCGAGGGGTTTCTTCCTGCTTGTAGCTATTTTCCTGTTCTTCATCGACGATGATCAGCCCGAGATTCTGTAGCGGCGCAAACACTGCGGAGCGCGTCCCGACCACGACGCGCGCCTCGCCGTTGCGGACGCGCCACCACTCGCGAGCGCGCTCGACATCACTCAACGCGGAATGTAAAACCGCAACGCCTTCGTATTTCGCTCCAAACCAGGAGCGGCACTGCCTGCCGATCCACAAAGTCAGTGCGATTTCCGGCACGAGGATGATGGCGGTTTTGCCTCGCGCGAGAGTTTCCTGCACGCAACGCAAATACACTTCGGTCTTTCCACTACCGGTCACGCCGTGTAACAGCTGCACGCCGAATTCCCCCAGCTCAAACCGTGCGCGAATACTTTTCATCACGCCCTCTTGCTCTTCGTTCAGTGCATGAGGGGGTGGCGTGTAGCCCGTGTCAAACGGATCTTCCGCGGGATCGACGGGTTCTTCCCAGCTCTCCAGCAATTCATCCGCGAGCATGCGCTCGACCAAACGCCGCGAAACCTGGGCGAGCTTGAGCAATTGCGGCATAGGCAGCGGCCCGCGCTGTAATTCAAGTAGCGCCCGGACCTTTTCTTCTTTTTCCCTGAGCGTTTTTTGGACTCCGTCTCCAAAACCTTTCCATGCAACGATTGTTTGTGATTTTCTTCTGGTATCCCGCAAAGTCTCTCGAATTTCGATCACCCCGAGCCGCCGCAACCGTTCGAGAGCAGCGGAGGAGATGCCCATCTTCGTCGCTAGGCTGACGAACACTGGGTTTTTCTTTGCGTTTGCATTTACTAGGAAGGCTGCCTCTGTAGCACTCAAACCGTGAGAAAGCTCCCCTCCCCCGAGACTCTCGGCCGCGCTGCGTCCCTCCGAGGTCAAAACAATCTCCCGGCGCAAGTTCAGCTCCGTGACCGGGGGCAACATGGCCCGGAAAACTTCTCCGACAGGAGCGAGGTAATAATTTGCGATCCACTGCGCCAGCTCGATCAGCTTGGGAGTGAGTGCCGGGCCGAACTCCATCACCTTCGTGATCCCGCGGACCTTGGCGTTCGCTGGTGCCTCGGCGGCCATGTTAACGACCACGCCGATCATCGCCTTCCTTCGGAATGGAACAAGCACTCGGCTGCCCGGCTGAATTGATTCGTGCAGCTTTTCGGGCACGGCGTAAGTAAAGGTCGTGCGCAGGGGAACGGCCAGAGCCACATTGCAGAAAACCGAATTCATTTCGATTTAGTGTATCAGCATGCCGAAGATCAGACCTTCGAGCCTGTGTCCCGCGATAGGCCAAGTGTGGTGGCCAGGCCCGCGAGCAGTTGCAGAGGATCTGCCTGGCGCCCCCTTTGATAAGCGCTACAAGACTTCCTATCGCCAATAGTCCCGCTCCCATGCGAGACGGCATGAGCGAAACGGACGGCTACCGGTCTGCCTCGCGTAAATGTGAATTCTGTGTCAGTTCCAAACTTTGAGGCGGGACCACGCATCCGCGAGCGGAATCTTCGACCTGCGGCAGACCAGAATCGTGTAGTGCTGTTCCTGCATGGCGTAAGGATGGTTGAGAGTGGGGCCGGTCTGAACGCTTTGGCACCCGTGTTGAGCTTCAGCAAGATCGTAATGCAGGAGGATCAGACTTTCGCCCGTGTATTCGCGAGGCCCCCAGTAGTAATAGTTCTGATGAGGGCTGATGGATTTGGGTAAGCCATAACGGGCGCCAAAAAAGTCGATGGCCCCGGCGTCACCATAGGTGCCGGCGAGGATGCCGGTCTTGGAGCGCTCTTCGGCCGGGAGGGAGTTGTAGATCTCGGCGGTGGCGGCGACCATTTCCTCCCAGCCGAATTCGTCACCGAAGTGCTGCGGCAGCGGTCCCCGGTCTTGCACTTCGGTGCGCGACATTTGCATGCCGAGGGCTTGCATGTAGGGAACGATTTTGTCGACTGGCAGAACAGGAACGTCGAGCGGGATCGCGATTACGCCTAGGGCCAAGACCGCGGCAGGAATAGCGACTTTGATCCAGCGCATGCGCGGGCGCGCGGCGATAATGGCTTCCCAGAAAACGCCGCCGGCCGCGAAGAGCATGGGATAGATGGGCGCCAAGTAGTAATCCTTGCCTTTGAGCATCATCATCACCGCCAGAAATACGAGATAGGTTATGCCCAAGCAGCGATATTTTTGTGCTTTGCTGTTCAAGAGCAAAAAGGCCAGGCCGGGAATCCAGACCAGGGCGCTGATTGGTAGCAACATCATGATTTGCTGTCGCAGAAAAGGGAGTGGAGGAAGTTCGATGTTCTTGTGAGTTTTTCGCACGTTGCTGAGAGCTTCGAGCGTGGGGAAATGGTGGGTGTATTGCCAGACGAGATTTGGGAGAAAGATAAGGAACACGATGGCGGCGGCGAGCCAGAACCACCTGGTTAGAAGCAACCGTCGGCTGGGCGAGAGCAGCAAGCCGATGGTGAGACTGACCAGAAAGAAAGCGGTGGAATGCTTGTTTTCGAGGCCCAGGCCGAGGAGCACGCCGCTGGCGAGCAAGAGTCTTGGTTGGTCCCGATTGATGGCCCGCAGAAGGAAGTAGGCAGCTCCCATCCAGAACAGCGGCTCGAACGGATTCATGGAGAGCCGGGTGGCGTTGCCGAGGATCACCGGAGCAAGCAGGACGGAAAGACCGGACAGAAATATAGCGAAGCGTTTGCCGCCGAGTTCGCGGGCAATAAAGCCGGTGATGAGGATTTGCCCGCCCTCGGCGAGTGCTGGCAGGAATCGCAGGGCGTGCAGAGAATCACCGAGCGCTACACGGCTAACGCGCGCAAGGAGAGCAACGAGCGGGGCGAAGTCGACGTAGCCCCAGGCGAGATGGTCGCTGCATGCGAGGAAATAGAGTTCGTCGCGGAAATAGCCGTAGCGGGCGTTGGTAAGCATTTGCAGCAGGACTGCGGCGGCTGCGAGAAGCCATGCGATGGAAAGATCGCCGGCGAGGAAAGCGTTCGGATTGGCGTTCGCGGTGCTGGGCTGAGCCGTAGAGGTCATTTAGGATTCGTATTATAAGTGACCGCGAGTGGCTCGATTGAAGATTTTCTAACGAAAACAGTTCGCGGGCGAAATCAAAAATTTGATGCAGATATTTCTTCAAAGATGAGGTGCTTGTCCATGTCGAGCATTTGCTTTCGGTAGAAGTGGACGCCCAGAAGAATGACCGTTACCAGCGGGATGAACAGGATGGCGCGCCAGGGATCGGCCAGGGACCAGAGTTCGAGATCGGGAAGATAGGCACTGAAAATCACGAAGCTGAAAAGATAAGCCACGAAGACCAGCGCGGAATGGCTTTGGAACGGCGGGTACGAGCAAGTGAAAGGAATCTTTCGGAAGCGTAGCAAGAGGAGTTCCACAAGTGCGATGGTACAAGCGGCCAAGACGGCGGAGTGCAGGAACGCGGTGCTTAAACCCCAGAGGATCCAGGAACTGACGAAGCAGACTGGGGCCAGCGGGAGCAGAGAAAAAGTGAGAAGAATTTTTCTGGCGATAGAGCGCGTTGCGAGAGTGTTTGGGTCAATCCACAGGGCGAAGACCCAATTGGCCCGGAGGTCCGTGGGGATTTCAAAGGCGAGACGGATTCCGACGACGATAGAGAAGCTCAGGATGAAGGGGATGGAAAGGATATCCGCGGTGGGACTGCGCAGCATGGCCGCGGCGTGGTCGTGGAAAGCCGAAGCGAAGGATTGTGCGCCTACAACTAGGCCCATGGCGACAAAGGCCGACGCGACCTGCAGGTGTGCTTCGCTGCGAAGAAGCGTTCGCGTGATGAAGTGGAAACAGGCACGTTGCGGCGGATCGCGAAGGATTGTGCGGTTAAGAAAAGTGCCGTGTAGCAAATGAAATTGCGAGCGCGGGAGGGGGCCGACTTCCGCAGTCTCTGGAATGCGGATGAAGGAGCGGCGAAAGCTGAGAGCGTAGGACAGGATGGCGACAACGAGTGAGATTCCGAGGGCCAGGAAGGCGGTGCGAGTCATCGCTGCGAAAAACGGATTGTGGCCGTTCCCCCAGAGAGTCTGGCCAATACCCAGGAACCAGACCGGCGGCAACAGGTTGACGGCGAACTTGCTGATGCCCGCGAGCTGGCCGAGGAAAGAAGTAACCGCAAAGCTGGTGGCCAGAAGCGCGAGAAGGAAAAGCGCGATCAGAAAGCGGACGTAGAGAGAGATCCTGCGGAAGAGCACGTAAGGCAGGAGCGCCATAAGCAGGCCGATGAGGGCGAAGACAGCAAAGAAACTGAAAGCGCTGGCGAGAATGACGGTCAGGGCGTGGCCTGCGGCGAATTGCAGGAACACTCCGAGAGAGCCCTGCGAGCCGACTACGGCCACAGGGAAAAGAATGAAGCTGGCGGCGTTCACATCGAGAGTGAGCGCGACGGCAAGGATGAAAATGGCCGCGAGATTTCCGATAAAGATGCGACGGAGCGAGATCGGCAGAGGAACGATGTTGGAATAATCGCGGCGGTCGAGCAAAAGCGCGTCCCAGCGCCAGACGGCCGCGGCGCCGGTGACGACCATGCTCAAAACGATAAAGAAGTATTCATCTGGGATGGTGGCGGTGAATGGGTCGAAGGCGCCATCACCGCGCATCCAGCGGACGAGAGAGCCGTATTTCTCGAACAGAAGCAGAGAGACGAGGACGCCGGGCATGGCCAGCAGAATGAGAATGACGCCGAGAGCGACATCCATCTCGGAAGCGCCGGAGTCTCCGCCCCCGTGGAAGACGCGGCCGATGAAGACGCGCAGAAGAGTGGCGAACGGCCGGCGAGAGTAAGATTCCCAGGCCGCGCTGAGAGTCTGTTTTGCGCGGCGGATCAAGGCGAAACCATCACATCGACGATATTGTTCGCAATTTGAGCGACGTCTCTATCTTCCACGAGATGAAGGAAGATGTTTTCTAGCGAAGTCTGGCCGATGCGCTGGCGAACTTCTTCGGTGGAACCGCTGGCGATGACTTGGCCTTTTCTGAGAATCAGCAGGCGCGAACAAACCTTTTCGACGACTTCGAGAACATGAGAACAATAAAAAATAGTTTTGCCTCGTGCGCTGAGAGATTGAATAAGATTCTTGAAGATGAGAGCGCTAGTGACGTCAAGGCCGGAGAGGGGCTCGTCGAGGATGAGGACATCTGGGTTGTCCATGAGTGCGGAGATGAGAAGGATGCGTTGGCGCATGCCTTTGGAATAAGAGCTGAGAGCGACGTGGCGATGCGGAAAAAGAGAAAACAGTTCGAGGAAGGAATCGATTTTCGCCTTCATGCGAGGCGGAGACATGCCGCGAACAGTGCCGACCAGTTCGAGATATTCCAGGCCGGTCAAGTAGGGATAAAGATTGGCTTCCTCGGGGACGTAGCCGAGGTGTTTGCGGTAGCCGACGAGATCGTGCTGAATATTTTTGCCATGAAACAGAACCTGGCCGCTGGTGGGTTCCAGCAGGCCGATGAGCATCTTGACGGTGGTGCTTTTGCCTGAGCCGTTTGGGCCGAGATAGCCGAGCACTTGGCCTGGCTCGAGACCGAAGTCGATGCTTTGGACAGCGAGCACCGAGCCGTAATACTTCGTGAGCCCTCGCGCTTCGAGCATCGGGCGCCTTCCTGCGAGCAGACGGACTTCGAGCGAATCCGAGCCCAGTTCGTTTGACACCGAGCAGACAGAAAAAGTTTCTGCAAATAATGGCTTCATCGAAGCCGAGTAAATCGGCGGATGTTTTGACCTGCAATGGGCTGTGTGCAATATGGGACTGACAAGGGATTTTCGTCGCGGCTAATATTCCTCAGCACGCGACGGTTGGCATCGAGGCGTTAAGGTGCACCGGCGGCGCTGGCGAAACCACGAACGCAGCCTGGACTGAGTCGTGGAACTAGCCGCTCGCGACCGCCCGGATTAACTCCCCCAACCGCTCAATCTCCGAGGCCCTCCCCTCAAGAGTGCGCAGAGTAGGTCAACATGCGAGTCGAATTGTCGAAAGTCGAGAAGTCACGTCAGCGGGCAAGTTTTCTCCCGATCCTTGTTCTGAACTTGCTCCTGAACCTCACGCTGATGACCGCGTGGGCGCCCTGCGCAAAGGCGCAAGTGTCCAGCCTTGAGGGAGTAGAAGGGGAGATCTCTGGGACCGTGCTTCTGGAGGCGGACAAACGGCCAGCCAGCCAGGTGGCCGTGAAGTTGAAATCGCGCGTTGCCGGAGTATTTCGGAGTGTTTTGACGGATTTCGAGGGGCACTTCCGAGTGCAGAATCTTCCGCGAGGGACCTACGATATCGCGGTAGATGAAGAGGGTTACGAGGCCGCCCAAACCAGTGCGCAGCTCGACGGCCCTTCCGCGAAGCTCGTCGTGTACTTGAAAGGCAGATCGGCGCCGATTCGCCAGAGCAGTTACACGGTTTCGGTGCGGGAGCTGAAAATCCCCGCCAGGGCACAGGATGAGTTTCAGAAGGGATTGCAGCGATTAGCAAAGAATGATCCTGCGGGGAGCCTAAGCCACTTCACAAAGGCTAATGAGGCGTACCCCAGATATTTCGAGGCTTACTACAATATGGGCGTGGCGGAAATGACGCTGGGCCACACGGATGCGGCAGCAAAAGCTTTTCAGACGGCCATCGATCTCAGCGGCGGGCTGTACGCCAGGGCGGAGTTCGGATACGGCTACCTTTTGTGCCAGGAAGGAAGGCCGGTCGAGGCGGAGAAAATCATTCGCAGGGGATTGGAAGTGGAAGACGTTTCGCCCCAAGGATATGTCATTTTGGGTCAAGCGCTTAAGCAGCTCAATCGGTTGGACGAGGCCGAAAAAAGCGTGCATGAGGCTCTACTCCGCAATCCAAACTACGCGGGTGCTTATCTGGTGCTGTCCGATGTGGACGAGGGCAAAGGCGACTATCGGGCAGAGATCGGAGACTTGGATACTTATTTGAAATTGGAGCCGAACGGCCCGGGTAGCGAACTCGCCCGCAAAGTGCGTATCGCGGCTCAGAAAATGCTGGCAACATCTCACCCTCTGGACTGAAGTATTAGCGGTAAGAAGATTCATCCTGCCGGACTGGGGCGCGGCGTGCTGCTCCCCCACAACAGAAACTCAGAGAAAGCTGATCACCCGAGAGCTGGAGCGTGCACTGCTTTCGGTGAAGGCCATTGCGGTTCACGGGGCGGGGGCGGCGCGTTTGCGCCAGAAAAAGTAGGCGGGGACGCCTAGAACGAAGAGCGCGATGGCGATGGCCAGGTTAACGAATTGTTTCGGGTCGAGGAGGGCGACAACGATGGCGTTGCCCACGATGGCTGCGGCCGCCAGTACGAACAGGAGGGGCGTCCAAGGATAGCCGGGGACGCGATAGGGGATGGGTAGGCCTTGGCCAGCGCGGCGCAACGGGAAAATGGCGGCTGCTCCTAAGCCGTAGAAAATCCAGCCGATGAAGATGACGCCGCCGATTAGCTCGGCGAATTTGCCGGCGCACGCCAGGACGGCGGACCAAACGCCGAGCGCTACAATGGCCGCGGCGGGAGTCTGGAAGCGCGGATGGACTTCGGCAAGCTTTTTGAAGAATAGGTTGTCGTTGGCCATGGCGTAGAAGACGCGCGGGGCGGTGAGGATGACGCTGTTTGCGGCGCTGAAGGTGGAGATGAGGATAGTGAGCGCCACGATGATTTCAGCTCTACGGCCAATGACGACGCCTACGGATGTGGAAGCAATGGTGTTGCTGGCGGTGGCGCCCGCCGGGCCCAGGGCTACCAGATACGCTACTACTGCGACTAGATAGAGGCCTGCCAGAACTATCGAGCCCAGCAGGAAGGCGCGTGGGAAGGCCCTTTGCGGATTGACGACTTCGCCGGCACTGTAGGTGCCGAATTGCCAGCCTTCATAGGCCCAGAGGACGGAAATCATGGCTAGGCCAAAGCTGGAGAGGAGGCCGACGCCGTGTTGCGTGGTTCCGAGGGCGGCAGGCAGGTCTCCTGCGTGGCGGCCTAGCGAGAGAAGAATGGCACTTAGAACGACGATGATGCCGACTTTGACTAGCGTGGTCCAGTTTTGGAGGTTGGAGCTTTTGCGGGTCCCCCAGACGTTTACCGCGGTGACTACGGCAATCATCGCCACAGAGAGGACGGTCTTTCCGACGGCCGAGAGTGGGATGATTTCCGCGAGGTGTTCTGTGAAGGCTCGTGCGAGGGCGGCCACCGAGCCGCTGGCGATGACCAAGAACAGGCACCAGCCGTAAAGGAAAGCGGGAATGCGACCGAAGCCGTCGCGGATGAAGCAATAGAGACCACCCGCTTCGGGGTTTGTGGCCGCTAGCTCGGCGTAGGTCAGGGCGCCGAGGAGAGAGAGAGTACCGCCGACGATCCAGACTAGGAGTGAGAAGCCTACGGAGCCGTTGAGTTGCCGAAGGATCAGCCCGGGAGTTAGAAAAATGCCGGAACCGATGACGGAGCCAATAAAGAGCAAGAAGAGGTCGCGTAGCCGGAGGGTTCGGAGAAGGGGTGGCATTAGTTGGGGGCACGGACCTTGGGTCCCTGGTTCGAAGGATGCATGATAGCTCGAGTTGGGGGCTGGTCAATCGAAAGTTTGGCGCGAAAGTTTGGCGCGGAACAGAGCTACTTTAGCTTGAGAGTAGTGTGGTAACGGCTGTCGAGGGCGAAAGCTAGTAAGGGCCAAGGACTTGGGAGCGGAGGATTGGTGGGAGAAAGTTACAGGCCAATGATGGGGGCGGGCATGAAGCAGAGGATGAAGACAGCCAGGGTCAGGAAGGCGGCGAGATGGCGCGGGGGGTCGAGAGGGATGGGGTCGTAGATTGGGGAAGTGCGGAGGAAACGAAGAGCCAACAGAAGGCCTGCCCAAATGTACCAGACAAACCAGATACGACCGAGTGGCAGCAGGGCCAGCGGAACGAGGATGCTGGTGATGCGATGAAAGCTGGGGCTGAGGGATCGGATGATGTGCCCGCCGTCGAGTTGTCCGGCGGGGAGAAGGTTCAGACTTGTGGCGAAAAGACCGACCCAGGCGGCGCGGCCCACTGGGGGAAGCAGGAGGAAGTGGGGATTGACGCCGGGATGAATGAGGGCATCAAGAAGGCGGAGAAGCAACGGAGTGCCGAAGATGACGGTGTTTTGGGTGGGATCGGGATTTGCGATGGCGGGAACGATGCTCGAATGGAGTACACCGTAGATTAGGGCGGGAACGGCAAAGATAAGACCGACTAGCGGGCCGGAGGCGCCTACATCAAAGAGAGCGCGGGTGGTGCGAATCGGCGAACGAATCAGGATAAAAGCGCCGAAGGTGCCGATTAGCGAGGGGAACGGGATAAAGAAGGGGTAGGTGGAGTGAATGTGATGGCGGCGGCAGGCGAAGAAATGGCCCAGTTCGTGGGCGAGAAGAATGGTTAAGAGCGTGCCCGCGAAGGGCAGGCCAGCCAGAAGGCCTGCGGGATTCTTGTAGAAGAGCGTGAGGGCGCGGAGAAACTCGTCAATGGAAGCGGCTTGCTTGTTGGCGTAGGCGACGGCGAATTGCGTGCCCGCGGTCAAGCAGGTGCACAGGGTCACGAAAAACAGGGCGATGGCTAGGATGAGCGATTTGACGGAAGGGCGCGGGAGAACGGGAACGTAAAACTGTGCGCGCGGGTGACGGGTGTTCAAATCATTAGGGATTGGGAGAGTGTCTAGTGCGGACTCGGAAGGTGGTGTGGTCACAAAGAGATCGAAAGCTCGAGAAGATTTACCAAACACTAGTACAGCATAAGTGCAGGAGTTTGCGCCAGCGGGTCAGATTGGGGGCCAGACTCAGTTGCGATCCAGGTCATATGGCTTTGTCTCTGATTGCGTCTACTCGTTGGTTCCGCTCAAAACCACCGATAGCGCGGCGCCTGGTCTTGCTCCTTTTGACCTCACCGTGGATCCCTAGGCAAGTTCGCCTCATTTCGACCGACGAATGGATGGTGTCCGAGTGGACAGTGCCTCAAGCAGCACCGTGACAGCCATCGTCGAGTGTTGTGATGGCAATGGCGGGGCGGGCGGACTATCCTGAATTATTCGGGACGGAGGGCAAAACGGATGGGATGCACCGAAAACCTTTGGGTAAAACGGCGTCGTTTCCTCGGGTGCGCAACCGGCATTGCCGCGGTCTTTCTCGCGCCGCCGGGTTGTCGTGCGCAGACTACTCCTCGAGCCTCGCCCGACATGCCGTGGTCCGAGGACCTAAACAAATATCCCGGATTGTTACCGGAGTTCGGCAAGTTAGTCGAGAAGCTCCAGCAAAACATCAAGTTTCCGCCGAAGCGAAGCGAAAGCCGTATTTTGCCCCTCTTGCCGGAGTCAACCATGTCTTATGTCGCGTTCTCCAACTACGGCGACGTGACAGAACAAGCGCTGAAAATCTATCGGCAGGAGCTGCAGGAGAGCGCGGTGCTGCGCGACTGGTGGCAACATGGGGACTTGGCCGCGGCCGGGCCAAAGCTGGAAGATTCTTTGGAAAAGTTCTCTCAACTTCACCAGTATCTGGGTGAAGAAATTGTTGTAGCAGGCTCACTGGAAGGCCGGGTTCCCGGCTTTTTGCTTGTTGCGGAGGTACGGAAGGCGGGGCTGAAAAAATTCCTTCAGGAAACGGTCGCGCAACTTGGCGGAGGATTGAAGCAAGACGTGCGTGTTTTAGACCTGCAGGAACTCGCTGCTGCAAAGGACTCCGGCTCGTCAGAGCACTTTGTCGTTCTGGTACGGCCTGATTTTGTTGTAGTAGCGGTCGATCTGGCCACGCTGCGTAGCTTTAATGCCCGGCTGGACCGCCATGACCGGGAATTTGTCTCGACTCCGTTTGGTCAGCGTGTCGTGATGGAGTACAAAGGAGGTTTGACAGTTCTGGCGGCTGCTGATGTGCAAAAGATCATAAATGAAATTCCCGCTGCATCTAGGGAGAACGCGACTTTCCAGCGCAGCGGATTTGCGGATGTGAAGTATTTGGTGTGGGAGCACAAAAATGTGGCGGGCCGGGATGTAAGCGAAACGGAATTGAGCTTTGGTTCCGCTCGACATGGATCGGCATCGTGGCTGGCGAAGTCCGGACCGCTGAACAGTCTGAATTTTGTTTCTCCCAAGGCGATACTGGTGAGCACCGCGCTACTCAATAATCCTGCGCAGATATTCGAAGATCTAAAGGAGCTGGAGAGTGCGTCGGGTGCGCATCCGTTTGCGTCGCTCGAGGCCTTTGAAAAGATGTTGAAACTCAGCCTGAAGGACGATTTGCTCAGTACGCTGGGGGGTGAGCTCACCGTGGAGCTGGACAGTCTGGATCCAGGGAAGCCTGGATGGAGGGCCATCCTTGGCGTTCGAGATGCCAGCCATTTGCAGCAAACGTTGAATACGTTGCTGGCAGCGGGGCATGTCGAAGCGCAGCAGTTCGAAGATGGTGGCGTCACTTACAGTGCGGTGCGAATTCCTTCTTCGCCGGCGCCCATGGAAATCGGCTATGCATTTGTGGATGGGTATCTGGTCATCGGGTCGAGCCGTGAGCTGGTTGCGGAAGCGGTTCGGCTGCATCAGCACGGCGAGTCGTTGGGAAAGTCCAGGACCCTTCTGACATCACTGCCATCTGGCCACGGCTTGGAGGCTTCTGCGTTGATTTACCAAGACCCGATCGCCATGGCTGCACTGAAATTGCGGCAGATCGCGCCAGAGATGGCGGAGTCTCTTCGGCAGATTTCCAGAGGGGCAATGCCCACGGTGGTCTGCGTCTATGGTGAGGAACGCTCCATTCGTGTGGCAAGCAGCAGCGGCGCGTCTGATTTGGGTGCGGTTTTGGTGGTGGCGGCAGTCGCGATTCCCAACTTGCTGCGTTCGGCAATCGCTGCCAATGAAGCGAGCGCGGTGGGTAGCGTACGCACGGTGAACACCGCCCAAGTTAGCTATGAGGCCGTTTATCCGCAAAGAGGCTATGCCCCCGATCTGGCCACGCTCGGTATAGATCCCCATGGGCCGGTCGCCGGTTCGCAAGAGCACGCGGGTCTCCTTGACGAGACGTTGGCCAATGAAAGCTGTACGAGTGGCGCCTGGTGCACGAAATCCGGATACCGCTTTACTGTGAGATCAATCTGCAAACAACATCTTTGCAAGGAATATGTGGTGGTGGCTGCGCCCGTGGATAGCAACACGGGAACAAGGAATTTCTGTTCGACCTCCGACGCGATTGTTCGCTACCAACCCGGCTCTCGGTTGGCCTCGCCGCTCAGTGTGGCGGAATGCAGGGCGTGGTCGCCGTTGCAATAGCCGTAACAGCAGAGACCCTGGCGGGAATTTATTTTTTCAAATGGAAGGTGCTGAAGGCTGGCGCTGCTATCAACACTTGGGCCTCAGCGGGATCAACTGGCACAAGCTCTATTCCTGCGTTCGCATTCGGTCTGGACTTGGTCCGGAAGTAGTAGCCTTGGCCGGCGTTCGCGGTGAAGCTGATCGCCGCCGTGGAAGAGTTGACCACACGCTGGAGTTTCGATTATACGCTGGTGCACAAGCGGTGATCGCCGGGTTCTACGGGAGAGAAAAAGTAAGACCTGTAGCCATTAGCGCCTGCCCAACTGCCATCAACGCCGAATCTCGTCGGCGGTGTTCCCATGTGAACGGCAACATAGTCGGCCGAGGCTGCGCCAATCGCCTATACCAATGCCTTGCCAGCGACGGGCTGCGCGGTTGGGTGCCGCCTCTTGTCCGTTTTCACATCAAAGCGAACTTCATTCGCGCCGCAACCGGCAGCGGCGAGAGCGTTCGCCGCGGAGTCCTTAGCAAGAGCGGGAGAAGCAAAAAGCAATACAACCAAGGCAGTCCGGAGCATCCTGGAGCCTCTTTGCAGTGGCCAGTTCTATGTATGCGTCGTGCCAGAAGGGTGTTCCGTTACAACCTAGCAACGGCCAAATATGCAGCGACACTTGTTTGAAGCGGCGAGAGGTTATGGCTTTTTTACCGCCTCGATGCCTTGAAGTTCTTTGCCGGGTTTGAAGCGGACGGCTTTGCCGGGGGGGATGCTGACTTCTTCGCCGGTGCGAGGGTTGCGGCCGATGCCGGTTTTGCGGGGCTTGACGCTGAAGACGCCGAAGCGGCGGAGTTCGATGCGCTGGCCGCGGCCGAGAGCTTGCTTGAGTGATTCAAAGACCGTTTCGACAGCTTGCTCGGCTTTGGTGCGGCTGATGAGAGTTTTGGCTACCACCGCGTTCACGATGTCCAGCTTGATCACACATGCCTCCTGCTTCTGTGGCAAATGCTAGAGGGTGCGCCGCAGGTTGTCAAGACGAGACGGGTAAACTACACTGTGTTTCCTTTTGGCGAACTTTTTTGGCGCCGCAAAATTCGTTGGTTGATTGAGGAGGCGTGGATGTCCGTTAAGCCAGACCGGTGGATCCGCAAAATGGCGCTGGAACACAAGATGATTGAGCCGTTCACCGACCGGCAGGTGCGCGAAGGCGTGATCAGCTATGGAGTTTCGTCGTATGGCTACGACATTCGCGTGGCGGACGAATTTCAGATTTTCACGAATGTGAATTCGACAATTGTTGATCCCAAGCATTTCGATCCCAGGTCACTCGTGCCGTTCAAAGGTGACGCGTGTCTGATTCCTCCGAATTCGTTTGCGCTGGCTCGGTCGGTGGAATATTTCCGGATACCGCGGAATGTTTTGACGATCTGTTTGGGGAAGTCGACCTACGCGCGCTGCGGAATTATTGTGAACGTGACGCCGTTCGAACCGGAGTGGGAGGGGTTTGTGACGCTGGAGATCAGCAATACCACGCCTTTGCCAGCGAAGATTTATGCGAATGAAGGGTTGTGCCAGGTGCTTTTCTTTGAGTCGGACGAAGATTGCGAAGTGAGCTACAAGGATAAGAAGGGGAAGTACCAGGCGCAGAGCGGGATTGTCTTGCCGCGGTTGTAAATCTAGAGTTGTAAATTTAAATCTGAGTGGAAATTTGCGTGAGCCTGGTGTTGGAGACGGGATATTTGTGTTCTCGCCAGGCTTCCAGGCCGCCTTCGAGGGGGCGAATACGCGTGATGCCTTGCTTTCTGAGGAGCAGCGCCACACGGGCGCTGGTGGCTTCGTTTGGTCAAGTGCAATAGAGAATGATTTCGCGATCGCGGGGCAGACGGTCGTTTTTCTGTTCGAGCTCCTGGGCGTCCATGCGGAAGGCGCCGGGAATGGTTTCGGGATCGGCTTCGAAATCCATGGAATGACGAAGATCGACGATGACCACCTCCTCGCCGGCATCGAGCTTTTCCTTCAATTCTTCGACGGTGATCCTGGCGATGCGAAGTTCGCGCATGAAGCGGCGGCGCGCGAGGAACTTATATCCCAGATAGGATGCCAGAGCGCCAACCAGAATGACGGCGAGCCAGCCGCCGAGGGAGGCGGCATGTTCGGCGATGCGCTCGATCTGGCCGCTGAAAACGTAACCGAGGCCGAGGAAAGTGGCGGCCCAGAGAAGCGAGCCAGCGACGTCGAAGATCAGAAAGCGTCTGAGGCGCATCTGGAAGACACCCGCTAGAGGAGGGGCGACGGTGCTGAGGCCGGGAAGGAACTTGGCGAAGATCAGCGAACGTGCTCCCTGCTTCGAGAACACTCCTTCGGTGCGGCGGACGCAGGAATCCGGCTCGATGGAGATTTTGCAAAGGAATTGCAGCACTTTGATGCCTTTGCGGAGGCCAAGCTGATACCAGATGGAATCGGCGGTCACCGCCGCCAGCGCGACGATGAAAAGCGACGCAAAAATATTTAACTGATGGGAGCCGGCCAGTGCGCCTGCGGCCAGCAGTAGCGGAAGCGAAGGAACGGGGACTCCGGCCTGTTCGGCGAAGACCCAGACGAGCAAGACGATATGGCCGTGATGGAGGAGGAATTCTAGCGTGCGGTGCATTTGGCGGGGCAGAGTCCTCTGTAACTTTTGTAAACGACTATCGAGAGACGATAGGAGAAGTATGCCCCCAGCGCCCCGACATGACAAACTCGGTTAAAGGCTTGCGTGTTCGCGGAGCAACCTCACGATCGCGCAGCTTTTGGGGGAGCGAATTGGGATCTCCCGGATAGCCGACGGCGATGGCTGCAATGGGCTCCCAGTCCTCGGGAATTTCGAACACTTGTTTGGCTTTGGCGGGGTCGAAGCCAGCCATTTGGTGAACGGCTAGACCTCTATGAGTGGCTTCCACAGTGAGCAGGGCGGTAGCGGCTCCCGTGTCGTAGAAAGCGTTGCGGTTGGGCGTGCCATTGGCGTGGAATTTGAGGCCCGCGACGGCAAGAATGAGAACTGGGGCGTCTTTGGCCCAGCTGGCGTTGAACTCCACGAGAACGCTGAGCGTTTTCGCGTAGGCTTCCGCATCGTTTTTTGTGGCCACCAGATAAGCCCAGGGCTGTTCGTTGTTGCTGGAGGGAGCCCAGCGCGCGGCTTCCAACAGGCTGGTTAGAACCGCCGGTTCGACGGGTTTGTTGGCAAAGGCGCGGGAGCTCCAGCGATCACGGATGAGATCGTGCACGGGAAAATCTAGGGGAGCCGGTTTCTGCATGGGTTCCTTCCTTTGAATGGATTCAGAGATTTGATGATCGAGCGCGGGTGGGAGGTACACGCGCGAAATCGGAATGTACTCTTACTTCATTTTCTGGCTTCACCCGGAGCGAAGCGAGACTTATCGCTTCACTCCGGAGGAGGCCGAGTCTTCCACCGGCAAGGCCCAAGAGTTATGTGCCTGCTTGGGCCTGCTTGCTGCGAGCTTGCCTGGAGCCTGACTGCTTGAGCCTGATTACTTGGCGGCCTTCGGAGTCATTTCGGCATCGATGGTGATGGTAACTTCGTCGCCGACGACAACACCGCCATTGTCCATGGTGGCGTTCCACTTCACGCCAAAATCCTGGCGGTTGATCTTGGTAGTGGCATTGATGGCCATGCGCTGGTTGCCCCAGGGATCCTTGATTGGGGCGGTGGGACCGTCCACATCCAACACGACTTCTTTCGTGATTCCGTGAATGGTTAGGTCGCCGGTGATTTTCAGTTTGCCGGGAGAAACCTGTTCGACTCGCTTGGACTTAAATGTAATGGCGGGGAAGTGTTCGGCGTCGAAGAAATGATCGCTGCGGAGATCCTTGTCGCGGTCGGGCTGGCGGGTGTCCACGGAATTGACGTCAATCGTAACCTCCACGGACGATTTGGTGATGTCTTTGTCATCGAACTGAACGGTTCCCTTGACGCTGGTAAACGCACCGCGAACCGTGGAGATGGCCAAATGCTTGACGGCGAATTGGGCCGCGGAATGCGCGGGGTCGATTTGCCACGTGGAAGTTGCCGCGGCGGCGGGCAGGGAAAGAGCCGCTGCCAGTCCGGCGGTGACTGCGATACGAGAGAAAATTTGGCCCATAGGTGTTGCCTCCTTAGGTGATGCTGCGTGTGAGCAGATTCAATGTTTGCTGCGTTTACTCCCGTGCGCGAGCGCGGACTTCCTCCAACAGCTGCGCGAGAGTCTTTAAGCGTCGAGCGGGCAGGTGCTGGAACTGACGCTTATGAAGCTCGCGAACAGGCTGATCGAGACTTTTCAAAAGAGCTAGACCCGCGGGGGTGATGCGCGTTTTGATGACGCGGCGGTCATCGGTCTGGCGAGCACGGGAGATGAGGCCGCGTTTTTCCATGCGGTCGAGGAGTCGCGTCATGTCGGGGTCGTGAGAAATCATGCGTTCGCTGATGGCGCGGCAAGCGAGGCCCTGGGGTTCGGCCCCGCGGAGAATGCGGAGGACATTGTAGTGTGTCCCGGTGAGGCCGTGGGGCTTGAGGAGCTGCTCGGCTTCCAGGCCGAGGGAGTCGGCGGTCTTCTGCAGGGAGATGAAGATGGTGTCCTCCACGGGGAGAGTCGTGTGGGCGGGATGGCGACGACTCATGGGGCTACGATAGTTGTTATGACGACTGATGTCAAGAGGAAATAATTGCGCGGCGAAAGATATAACCGGACGGAAGGGATGGTGTGAAAAGACCCTTGATCAGTTCGCTAAGGCCAGTGGGCGCAGCGTGCTGCGCCCGTAAAGATTCGCCGCGCGTAACCCATTGGTGAAAAATCCGCGTTACGGTTTGCGAACGGGGCGGAGGTGGATTTCGCTGAGGAAGCTTTGCGGGCCCTGGGTGACGATCATTTCGACGGCGTGGGCTACGTCGTCAGGGGCAAGCAGTTTGGCGGGGTCCTTTGAGCCGCGGGTGGAAAACCCGGTGGCCACGCTGCCGGGGCAGATCACGCTGACGCGAATGCCGTGCTCGCGGAGATCTTCGGCCATGCAAGCGGAAAGGCCTAAGAGGCCCCACTTGGAGGCGCAATAGATGCCGCCGCCGGCGAAGGCGTTGCGTCCGGCCAGAGAACTGATGTTGATCATGTCGCCGGAGCCGCGCTGGATCATCGTGGGGGCGACGGCGCGCGAGACCAAGAAGACGCTTTTGAGATTTGTGTCGAGAACGCGATCCCAGTCGGCTTCGGTTTTCTCATGGGCCGGGCCGAATAGGCTTATACCGGCATTATTGACTAGGATGGAGATCGGACCTAGCGTGGCTTGGGTTTTGTCCACGAGGGTGGTTACTTCGGCGGACCGCGAGACGTCGGCAATCTGCGAAAGGATAGGCGAGCCGGAGTTCTTGAGCTGGGTTTCGGTCGCGGCAAGAGCTTGCGGATCACGTCCGCAGATGGCCACTCCCGCGCCGAGCTTGGCGAGTCGCAGCGCGATGGCTCGACCTATGCCGCGATTGCCCCCCGTGACGAGGGCCACGGCTCCGGAGAGCGGGGAGGCTTGGCGTGACGATGAATTTATAGATGCTTTTTGAGCCATTTGAATTCTTCCTCTCGCTTGCCACCTTTTTTGTGCGAAACTCATCTTAGCATCCAGGAGTCTCGGCAGTTCCCTCACGGCTGGGGATCCTCGAAGGTAGGTGGGGAAGTCGGAGAGAAGCTTGTAAGCCGATGGAATGCTTCCACAGGCGCTTCAGATCTTTCTGAGATGATGGCTTGCGGATACACCGGGGCTTTTCCTATAATTCCCAAGTTTTGGAAGCACCGCAATTATTGGCAGTAGCAGTGCACGCAAGACCGGCAACGGAAAATCCAGATTTGAAACTTGGGCGAGGAGAGTGGGAATGAGTGGAACACGCAAAGTGGCAGGCCTCGCGATTTTCGCGGCGCTTTGTCTGATTTTGGGGAACGGGCTGAGCGCGCTGGCGCAGCCGCAAGCTCCGGCGGCGGGCGGGCAGGAGGCCGGGGCGGGGAAGCAGCCGCCGTATACGATGGCGGAGTACAACTCGTATCAGGCTTGCGCGGCTGAGAAGGTTCCAGCCACGCAGATCAAGTGCCTCGATGATTTTGTCTCGAAGTATCCCAATTCCGCACTACTGATTTACGTTTATCCGCTCTACGTCCAGGCTTACGGGCAGGTGAAGAATTATCAGAAAGTGATCGAATATTCGGACAAAGTTGTTGGGCTGGGACCCAAGATTGACGCTGGCGGGCAATATCAAGCGCTGTACGCCCACTGCTTTGCGTACAACGCCCTGAGCGGAACGCCATGGGCCGCGGTGCCCGAGAATGCTAAGGCGGCCCGAGACGCAGCCGCGGCTGGCTTAAAAGCGCTCGATGAGGTCAAGAAGCCGGACAACATGACGGACGAGGCGTTTGCCACACAGAAAAAGCAGATCCAAATTTATTTCAACGGGACTGCCGCACAGGCTTCTGTGAACATAAAGGATTATGCGTCGGCGATCCCATTCTACAAGGCTATGTTAGCGCTGAACCCAGATGACGGAATTACGAGTTACAAGTTGGGGCTGGCGTACGAGGCCTTGGCGCCGCCACAGCATATGGACGCTTTCTGGGCGATTGCGCGAGCCGTTACAGCGAAGGGGGCGACGGAAGCGCAGTCCAAGAAGGTGAAGGACTATCTGCGAAAGTTGATCGTGAACTATCAGCAGGCCACTTGCGAAACCTTGACCGATGCGGAGCTGGCGGAACTGCTGCAACTTGCAGCCAGTTCGACGGACCGCCCGGCGAGCTACAACCTGCCGAGTAGCGCGGACCTGGATGCGGTGCGGAAAGACATGACCATCAAATCGGTGGTGGAGGAACTGAAGGCAGGCGGAGATAAGTCCAAAGTTACCTGGCTCGCGGCGTGCGGCCTGGAGTTTCCTGGCGTGCCCGGGAAAGTGATTGAAAACATTCCCGGGGACGTCATCGAGCTGAAGGTTGCTTTCGTGACCAGCGATGCGGAGTTCGATGCCGCGACGGTGGCCAACATGGACGTGAAAGTAGCTGGACAGCCGGAGGCGGCGCGCGTCGAGAAGGACAGCGCGATTCACTTTACCGGGACGCTGGTTTCCTACGATCCGGACCCGGCGTTCATGCTGCACTGGGAAAAGGGCAAAGTGAACGAGGATGACATTCCGAAGGAAAAAGGCGCACCCAAGAAGGCGCCCGCGCGCAAGAGGCCCCCGGCACATTAAAGCCGGCCAGCGGGAAGCAAATTACAAACGGCTCTCCGGCGTTGCCAGAGAGCCGTTTTTCTTTTGCGGGACAAGCCTTCTCGTTTGAGAAAACGCGACAGGCGCTACGCAAATATGTCGGCGCCCTTAGCGGGAGCGGTGGTTTCCCGATGCCAGCTTGTATTCGCCGATCTTGCGGCTGAGCGTGTTGCGGTGAATCCCGAGGACTAGCGCGGCGCGGGATTGGTTGCCGTTGGTGCGGTCCAAGACGCGCTTGATGAAACGCTTTTCAAATTCTCCGACGGCCTCATCGAACAGAATTCCCCGATCCACCATCTGAATGACGAGCCCCTCAAGTTGATCTTTCACGATCGCACGCTCCGCAGAATTTTTACTCGCTTGTTGTGGGCCGGTTTCTAGCTATTGGTCGAGCTCGTGTCCTGCCAGGATGCGATAGGCCTCCCGGTATTTGGCACGCGTGGCAGCGACGACATCGGGCGGAAGATCCGGGCCGGGCGGGGTTTTGGGCCAGCGGATTCGTTCGAGGTAGTCGCGCACAAACTGTTTGTCGAAAGAGGGTTGGGGGCCGCCGGGTTGGTACTGCGCGGCGGGCCAGAAGCGCGAGGAGTCTGGAGTGAGCGCTTCGTCGATCCACATGAGGGAGTCAATCGCATTGGGGGTGTTGAGAAGGCCGAACTCGAATTTTGTGTCGGCGAGGAGCACGCCGCGGGGTTCAGCGTAGGCTGCGGCGCGGCGATAAATAGCCACGCTGACGGAGCGGACGCGCTCCGCCAGGTTCATGCCGATGAGGGACGCAGCTTGCTCGAAAGAAATGTTTTCGTCGTGACCGGTAGCGGCTTTGGTGGCGGGGGTGAAAATGGGTTCGGGCAGGCGATCGGACTCGCGCAAACCTGCGGGAAGTGCCATGCCGCAGATTTTTCCCGTGGCTTTGTAGTCCTTCCAGCCGGAGCCGGAAACGTAGCCGCGCACTACGCACTCGATGGGAAGAGGTTGCGTCTTGCGCACGACCATGGATCGGCCAGCGAGATCGTTGCGATGGACATCGAACGGGGCAGGGAAATCCGTGGCGCTGAGAACGTGATTTGGGATGACGTCCTTGAGAAGATCGAACCAGAAAAGGGAAAGCTGGGTTAGGACGCGGCCTTTGTCGGGAATGGGCGTCGGGAGGATAACGTCGAACGCGGAGAGCCGGTCGGTGGCGACGATGAGCAACTTGTCACCGAGATCGTAAATGTCGCGGACCTTCCCGCGCGCTGCGGGGGTGAGACCGGCGAAATGCGTTTCTTGAATGATGCGACTCACAGAACTTGCAGCCACAGAAAAGTTTCTCCCCAAAGGTGTGGAGCATTCTAGCGCAGCGCCTCGCCGAGGGAAAGCGGCGCGTAGAGGAAATTCTTTGGAAAAATTGAGGGTGAAAGATTTGTTTTTCTTGCGCGCTCACGACGAACACCCCAACGGCTCGGTTCTGAAAATTTGTTCCCAGTGGGCGCTGTCTTTCGTTCTACGAAAAACCACGTAGCGATGAGTCTGGGTTTCGAGAGAGACGAGCTTGGCAACGACTTCATCCTGTCCATTTCCGAAGAGGTCGGCATGATCCACAAAACGGAGATGCTCCTCGTCGGTCTCGCTCTCGGAGAGATGAATCCAGAGAAACTCCGGCTGAAGCTTTTCACCAGGCTGGCTGGCGACAAAAAAGATGCTGTGTAGGAGGCCCTCATTGTCGCCAGCGTCGAGAGAGAAGGATCCAATCAGGCTTGGCTCGGGAGAGGGCGCGAGATACGTGCGAGTGACGTATTCGGTGCGAACTTTGGGCAGAAGAGCTTCTCTAATTCCGTGCTGGCTGAAGATTTCCCGGGCTAGGGCGAGCGCCGCACCGCGCTGCTCGGCTGTTGCGGGTTCGCGGGAGGCCACGCGGAAATCGCCAGGCTCTCTATTGGTGGCGAGAGCGCGCACTTGGCCACGAATCTTGAGCGAACCGGCGTAGGTCAGACTCGCAGTGGCCGCGCCTCGATTCGGCTCGCCCACTTGGCCCTCTCCGACAGAAGCTCCGCCGAAGAGCAGGGCATATTTTCTGCCGGATTGCAGGTACTTTGACGAAAAATCTTCAGGAGTTACGGCGTCAGAGAGGCAACTGGTTTGTACGGGCGTCAAAACGGAGTCTTCCACGGTAGCGATCGGTTCGATAAGGAGCTGAGCGCGGGAGTGTTCCTCGACAGCAAGCCAGACGCGATTCTCGGTTGGATTGTCGTACTGCGATGAGTTTTGCGCTGGGATGTGTGATGGATGAAGAATGACGGCGAAAGAAAAAATTACAAAAGCGGCGCAGATCCGCAGAACTACAGGGTGCATGGACTGGTCTCGATTTCTCCGCCGCGGAACGGAATTCTAGCGCAAAAGCCCGTGCGATGCATCTGCTGGCGCGCAGTTTGGTGCTTAGGCGGCGGAGGCCGCTTTCTGTTTGGGGGCGGGAGCCTCGTCGCCTTCCCAGCGGACGCTGACTAGCTTCGAGACGCCAGGCTCCTGCATCGTCACACCGTAAAGAACGGAGCCAGTCTCCATGGTCTTGCGGTTGTGGGTGACGATGATGAACTGCGTTTGGCCGCTCATATCGTCGACGAGGCGTGTGAAACGACCAACGTTGGCCTCGTCGAGAGGTGCGTCCACTTCGTCGAGAATGCAGAAAGGGCTGGGCTGATAGCGGAAGATGGCGATCAGCAGCGCTAGCGCGGTCATGGCCTTTTCGCCGCCAGAGAGCAGCAGAACGTTTTGCATGCGCTTTCCGGGAGGCGAAGCGACCACGTCGATGCCTGCGTCGCCGGAACTGTCGAGCTCGGTCAAGCGCATCTCCGCCATACCTCCGCCGAAGATGGTGTGGAAGGCCTCGGAAAAATTGTGGTTAATCGCGTTGAAGGCTTTCTCGAATTTCTCGCGGGAGACCAGATCGAGTTCGGCGATGGCCTGTTGCGTGTCGGCGATGGATTGCAGTAGGTCGTCCCGTTCGCGCGTGAGGAAAGTGAAGCGCTGCTCGCACTCATTGAACTCCTCAAGTGCCATCATGTTGACGGGGCCCATCGCTTCGATGCGTTGCTTCATCTCGCGGTAATTCATTTCCGCTGCGGCGAGCGCTTCGCCGGTCATGAAGGCGGCTTCGGTGGCGATCAAATCCTCGGGCTGCGCGTTGACCTCCGTCATGCAGGTTTCGCGGAGATGCTGGCGGTCCGAATCATTCCGCGCACGATCTACTTCCGCATGGCCGCGCTGTTCGCGAAGCTCTTGAAGCGACTGCCGGCCCATGCGCAAATGATCTTCCATCTGGGTGATGCGGGTCCGGCCGCTTTCCCATTCCTGCTCGAGCTGGCGCTGGCGGACTTCGAGGCGGAGTCTTTCGCCGCGTAGGCCTTCGAGTTGCTGCGAGAGATCTTCGTTCTGCTTGGCGAGCCCAGCGGTTTCATCCCCAATCGCGGACTCCTGCTGCAGAAGAGCGGTTTCGCGACGATCCAGTTCCGAGCGCTCTTCTTCTAGACGCGCCGCAAGCGCTTCGGCGGCGGAAAGGCGTTCATTGAGCGCGGCGAGTTCGGCGCGGGCAGTAGCAAGTTGGTTTTGCTCGGCCTGAACCGACCCGCGAAGTTGCACCAACTGTTCCACTAGGCGCGTGCTCTCGGTTTCCGCGTCAGCGCGGCTGGCAGCCACGGCGGCGTGTTGATTCTTCGCACGCTCGGCACGCATCTTGGCTTCTTCGCAATCTTTCCGAAGGCGCAAAAGATCGTTCTGGCAGACGGTCAACTCGAGGCCGAGCCGAGCAAGTTCGCTTTGCATGTGCTCGTGGCGGTGAGTAGCGGAGAAAACGCTTCGTTCGGCATCGCGCTGCTGCGCCGCGATTTGTTCCAGCGACTGCTCTGCCTCGCGCAGTTCTGTGTTCACCTGCGTCAGAGCGGCTTGCGTCTCGCTCATGGCATGTTCGAGCTGCAAGACTTCAGTGTCGAGAGTACGCAGCTCGCGCTTCATGCCGAGCGGACCGGCTTCATCCGCACGCCCGCCGGTGACCATCCGGCCCTGGTAGCAGGTGCCGTCCGGCGCGACGAAAGCGAATTGAGGATTGTCGCGCGCCAGGGTCTCGGCGGACGTTGCGCTATCGGTTAAATAGGCCGATCGCAGGCGCGGGAGAAATTGCTTGGCGGCGGGGCCGAGAGGATCGCGGAAGCCGACCAGCTTGTCCAGGCGGGAGATTACGCCGTCTTCGATGCGGAAATTGATGATGGGCTCGTACTCGGCCAGGCGCAAATTGCGGAGCGAGTCGACAAAAAAAGTGGCCCGTCCGCCGACTTCATCGCGGAGCAGGGAAACGCCAGCGCGCGCGTGATCGTAGGTTTCGACCACTACGTACTCGAGTTCGTCGCGGAGGTATTGCTCAATGGCCGCTTCGTGCTGCTCTCCGACCTCGGCATAGTCTGCGAGCACGCCGACGGCGTGGAAGTTCTGGCCGCCACCGCGTTCGTTGGCCGCGAACAGCTTTTGCACGGCTTCGGCGGTGTAGGAGCGGTCGTTAAGGATCTGGGTGAGCGTCCCATGGCGCGCACGAACGCCCGAGAGAGAGTCGCGGAGAACATCTACCTTCTGCGCGCCGGACTCGCGCTGCTGGCGCAAGTCCGCGATGCGCGCCTGGAGAGTCGTTGCGTTTTGGGTCAGCGCGTTGAGCTGCCCGCTTGCGGCTTCCCAGTCGTAGGCGGCTTGGTCAGCTTCGTCGCGAATGCGAATGGAGGTCTCGAGCAGTTCATGCTCGCTGGCTTCGCGTTTGCGAAGCCCTTCCAGATGATGGACGAGCGCTTCCTCTGCTTGCTTCTGCTCGCCGTGCAGACGAAGCAAGCTTTCGCCGGCTTCTGATGCCGAACGACGCAGCGCTTCGATGCGCGCTTCGGACTCCTGAATTTGATTCCCGCGCGATTCCGCTTGCGTCCGAAGTCCTTCCACGCGGCCGCAGAGAATGCCGGACTCTTCGCCGAGCGAGGTCACCGCGAGCTGCTGTGCGCTATGGCGGGCTTCCCACTCCGCTGCTTGCGCTGCGGCTTCCACCATTTCGGCGGAGACTTGTGTGCGCCGTGAGCCGAGCTCCGTGGCGCGCTGGCTGTTGAAAGAGATGCGGTTCTCGGTGCGATCTACTTCCAGTGTGGTGAGGTTTAAAACATTCTGATTCTGGCGAATCTCGGCGTCCAGCTCGTATATACGCTGGTTGAGGCGGTCCTGTTCGCCTTCCTGCTGCTGAATCGTTTGCGCGTGCTGCGTTGCCGCGGTGGTGAGTTCCGCGAGTTGTTTCGCGATGCGTTCCGCTTCCGCATCCAGCTCGCGGGCTTTTCCGGCCAGCATCTGGCGAACGATACCGCGCATTTGCTCGCGGATTTCGGCGTAACGGCGGGCTTTGGAGGCTTGGCGCTTTAGCGAGCCGAGCTGCTTCTCTACTTCGACGACGATATCGTTCACGCGCGCGAGATTGAGTTTCGAGGATTCAAGTTTGGCTTCCGCGAGGCGCTTCTTGGTTTTGAATTTCGTGACTCCGGCGGCTTCTTCGATGATGGCGCGGCGCTCCATCGGTTTGGTGGAAAGAATCAGCCCGATGCGGCCCTGCTCGATAATGGCGTAGGAATCGGGGCCGAGCCCCACGCCCATGAACATTTCTTGAATGTCGCGGAGGCGGGCCATGCGGCCATTGATCAGGTACTCACTTTGGCCGGAGCGGTAAAGACGGCGGGTCACTACTACTTCGCCCGGCTTGCTAGCCAGGACCGGTTTGTCGCCGCCTTTCTTGCGACGTTTGCTCTTCAGAAATTCGGGAACCGTAAGAGAGGCTTCATCAGGCTGCAACGGAGCGTCTTGTGGTTCTGCTACATGTTGTTGAGATTCGGGGGCTGGCGCGGGGTCAAGCGAGAGAATCTGTACGCTCGGATCAGAAATCGCGGCTGCGTCGTTCCCCAGGACGGGAGCGGGAAGCGCAGTCACATCTGCAGCGGCTTCGATTGGCGCGCTTTCGAGGACGTACCGAGCGGCTTCCGCCAGCTCGGGATCCTCCATCGTAATGGTCACTTCCGCCATACCCAGGGGAGGCCGTTTGGTCGTACCGTTGAAAATGCAGTCGGCCATGCGCTCGGCGCGGAGGGATTTGTGGCTCTGTTCACCGAGTACCCAGGAGATGGCGTCAACCACGTTGGATTTGCCGCAACCGTTGGGCCCGACGATGCAGGTTGTGCCAGAGCCGCTGAAAGTGACCACGGTGCGGTCATAAAACGACTTAAAGCCAACGATTTCCACTTTTCGGAGCTTAAGCAAGATGTCCTCTTTTTGTCGTCAATCTCTTGGCGGCTCCGCCTGGCGTCAGCCGCTTTGCGTTTTCCCCAAATGGATTTCGCCTTTCCAAGGTCTCGAAGGCGTCGATCCAGCCCGTGAATATCCTATGCACGAACAGGGCCGGGGGCAAAACGCGCGTAGAGAGACAACGCTTTGTTCCTCGAGGGGAGGGTCTTTCGAGCGACAAGTCGACCGTTTTTCGGTCGCTTAGACAAACGTGTGGCAGGTTCTCAGTCAGAGGCCCAGCCGCCTGGCGCGTGGATGGCGGTACGGAAAAAAAGATTACCACGAGCGTTCCTGAGTGTAAAGGGCTACGCAACGGATGGTGTTGAATCTGGGACGACCACAATTGGGAACGGCCATGAGCAAGCGGCTTCCCGGTGTGTGGCTACTTCACGTATTTTTCGTACCAGGCGAGCATCCGGTTGAGGCGATCGAGAAGGTGCTTCTCTTCACGAAGAGCGTGTGGTTCTCTCGGATACATGACCAGTTGGCTTTCCACACCGTAGTGCTTTAGTCCGCGATATAGTTCCTGGCTTTGGCCGGGCGGATCGGTGGTGTCGGCGTCGCCCTGAAGAATCAGTGTCGGCGTCTTCGCATTCCTAAATTGCGTGAACGGGGAACTATTCAAATATCTCACCAGGCTATCGGACTCGTAGGGCACGCCGTAGAACCATTCATCATAGGAAGGGTGCTCCTCGCTGCCATACTCGGAGATTAGATTGGAAAGGCCCGCGCCGGAGACCGCCGCTTTGAAGTCGTTCGTTTGCGTGACCGCCCACTCCGCCATGTAACCGCCGTAAGACCATCCGCCAATGCCAAGTTTAGAGGGATCGGCGATTCCACGGTCTATTAGGTCCTTCACTCCCCACATCACATCTTTGAAGTCGCCGCCGCCCCAATCGCCGCGGTTCATTTCCATGAATTTTTGGCCGTAGCCGACCGAGCCCCGAATGTTGGGATAGAAAACCGCATAGCCGCGCGCCGCCAGGAGCTGGCCCCAAACTTCGATGGAGTCTTGCCAGTTGCCTGTCGGTCCTCCATGAATCAGCACGATAAGCGGCAGTTTGTTTTTTGGATCGGCTCCAGCGGGTTTCAAGAGAGCTGCTTGGATCTCCAGTCCGTCGAATGATTGGTAATTGTAGAATTCGGGCGCGTTGAGTGTGAACTGTTTCCAGGAATCATTGAGGTGGGAAACTTGTTGTGGTGAATTCTTCTGATCCCACAGCCACAGCTCTGGAGGCGTCGTGGCGGACTGTCCGGCGAAAACGACCTCGCCGGCTTCAGAAACGGCAAAAGCGTTAACGTTGGTCACCGGCGGATTCGCCAAATTTCTGCTCATGCCTTCGGGAGAAAAACCAACCAGTTTGTTTCGGAAGCGGTCCGCGTAGAGCGCCAGGACGGAGCCGTCTTTCGTCCAGCGGTGCTCAAGGATGGCGCGGTCGAGGCTCGCGCCGGTGAGATTGCGAGTGGCCTGCTTGCCGATGTCCAATAGCATGAGGTCGTGTGGCGAGGGACCATCCACGCGGCAGCCTACGTAGCTCACAGCCGCTCCGGCGGACGCTACTTGTAATTCGCGAAAAGGGCCGTGCGGAGCGAGCATTAGTCTTCGGGAACCGTCCGGAACCGAGATCGAAAAAATGCGATGAGTCTCCTGGTCCGATTCCGGATGATCCGTGGCACTGACGACCAGGCCGTCGCCAGTCGTCAGCCAGGCGAGTTCGCTGATTTCCCATTTAGAATCCGTGAGCGCTTTAGACTCGCTGGTGGCCAACGTGAGCAGCCACAGGCGCGGCTGCTTGTCGTCTTTATCCACCGCACGCGCGTCATCCTTGTCTTTGTCCTTTTTTTCTTCGGTATCGCTCTTGGCATCGGGAGCAAGATAGGCGATCTGCTTACCGTCAGGAGACCACGCAAAAGTTCGCACGCTGCGCTTGCCTTTGGTTACGGCCGCAGCTTCTCCACTGTCAGCGCGCATCACGTAAATCTGCTGCTGATCATCGCGATTCGAGAGAAAGGCGAGTTGCTTTCCATCGGGGGACCAGCGCGGCGAAGTTTCATCTTTCGCGGAAAAAGTGAATTGCCGGACGGCGCCCGACTTTTTGTCATAGAGCCAAATATGGCGTGCGCGCCGTTCGCCCTTGGGCGGTTCCGTGACAATGAAGGCTACGCGTGCGCCGTCCGGAGAGAATTGCAGGTCGGAAATCGAGCGCAAGTTGAGAGATGTTTCAGGCGTCAGGAGCTTGGCCGTACCCGCGGGCTTTTCCTGCGCAACGATTGTCGCGGCGAGCGTCAAAATTCCAAGAAGACCACTGCTCAATAGAAAGCGGTTCATCGCTGCACCTCTCCGGTGAGAACTAGGACTCTAACGAGCGAAACCCTCACCGTCAATTTCGCTTGCGGACGCTCGCTAATTCTTTCGCATTATTGACCCTGTCATACACTCGCCGCCTATAATGCGCCACCTATTACTGGGGTGATGTCCGTCCCAGCGGCGCGAGACGCAAAGCGTTTTTCGCCGTTGCCGGATTCGTGTGCCCCAACGATCAGAAAACTCGTCGAGAGAAAGCCGGAGAATCGCATGCGGCAACTTAGAAGGCTGATTTGTATCCTGGCGATCGCCATCTACCCGAGCGTTAACACCACCGCGCAGGAAATTGCGGGAAGCATACGCGGCACGATTCTCGATGCCAGCGGAGGCGCCGTGTCAGGGGCGCGAGTCAGCGCGATCCAAACGGAAACGGACCTCGTACGAACAGCGACGACCGACTCACAGGGCGCCTACGTTCTCGTCGAGCTGCTCGTCGGCCACTATCGACTGGAAGCACAGGCCAAGGGATTCAAGAAGTACGTGCAGGAAGGAATCGCGCTGGACGTGAATGAGAGCGCGACGGTGGTCGTGCGTCTTGCGGTTGGGATTCCCACGGAAGAAGTGCGCGTCGAGGCTGACGCCGCACTTGTGGAGACCACCGTCACCAGCCTGGGAAAAACTGTCGCGGAACGCGACGTTTTGGACTTGCCCTTGAATGGCCGCGATTTTACTCAGCTCGGCCTGCTGCAACCCGGTGTTTTCCCCCTCACGCCCGGGCTTATAGTGGCCGGCGGATCTCTGCGCAACGGGCAGGCTTACGCCGTAAATGGCCAGCGTCCGGAATCCAATAACTTTCTGATCGATGGCGCGAACAATTTTAACGCTGTCGACGGCGGCCTGGTGATTAAGCTGCCTATCGACTCCATCGCCGAGTTTCACATCCTGACGCACACGGCCAGCGCCGAGTTTGGTCACAGCACCGGCTCAACGACCAATATCATCACCCGCTCGGGAACAAACGCGTTTCATGGCGCGGCCTGGGAATTCCTGCGGAACGATGCCATGGACGCCAAAAGCTTCTTCGCCGCCGGCGTCGAGCCCTTGAAACGCAACCAGTTCGGCGGAACCTTCGGCGGACCGATCCAGAGAGATAAGACCTTCTTTTTTGGATACTACGAAGGATTGCGAAACCGCCAAGGCGAGACCGTCAGCGCAACGGTTCCCACGCAAGCCGAACGGCAAGGAGACTTTGGGCAGCTTTGCACTCAGTTACAAGGGAGCTTTAACGCCTCGGGAATCTGCAGCCTGCAAGCGGGCCAACTCGTCAACGAATTCTCGGGTCAGCCTTTTCCCTTCAACAAGCTCCCAGGTATTGATCCGTTTTCCCAGTCCCTCGTGCATTTCTTCCCGCTGCCCAACCAACCGAGCCTTGGCCCGAACGCCTACAACGCCACCGCAACCCTGGATCAGAACAACGACCAGTTCGGAATGCGTGTAGACCACTACCTGACTTCGCGTGACGTCCTGAACTTCCGCTATATGTTCTCCCAGGGAAACACCACCGACCCGCTCTCGACGGCCGGCGCCAATGTGCCGGGCTTTCCCGTAGCAGAAGCACAGCGCGCCCAAAACTTTGTCGCCCAGGAGACGCACACATTTTCTCCAACGCTAACCGGCGTCGCGCGCTTTTCCTTTCTGCGAAATAAATTTCTCTTCAACGAAGCCACGAATCACACCACTCCAGGAAGTCTCGGTTTCCAGTACGCCCCGTCACTCGATGTTGCCATTGGACCGCCGTTCATGCAGGTCAGCGGTTATGCCTCGGTCGGCGATCCCATAACCGGGCCACGGGATACTCATGAGAACTCGGTAGATATTTCCGGGTCGCTGACGTGGGTTCATGGCCGGCACGAAATCAAATTCGGCGGCGGCTACAGTCACGATCAAGTTAACGTCTTGTTTGGAATCGCGACGAACGGATTCTTTGTTTTCGCCCCGGCCCCTGCAAGCGACGCGTTCGCGAGCTTTCTGCTCGGCGCGCCGGCGTTTTTTCTGCAGGGCGGTGGGGATCCGACGCGCGGGCTTCGCGGAAATGATTTGAACTTCTATGCGCAGGACGCTTTCAAGATCACGTCGCGTCTTACCCTGAATGCAGGTCTGCGCTACGAACTGCCATTCCCCTACACGGAGATTCACAATCGGACGAACCTCTTCGAACCGGGCGTGCAGTCCATTGTTTTTCCGAACGCACCTTCCGGCCTGGTCTATCCGGGGGATCCGGGCGTACCGGCCGGCCTGATCCCGACGGAAAAGACCGCTTTCGCTCCGCGCATTGGACTGGCTTGGGATCCGAGAGGGGACGCTCGCTGGCTGGTCACCACAGCTTACGGAATTTTTTACGACCCGTATTACACCGGCCAGGGCGGGCCGCTCCAGGCTCCCGTCAGCGCGCCGCCATTCCTGCAGACGCCGCAACTGAATTTTCCAAGTTTCGCGGACCCGTTTAACGGAGCAAACCCGTTCAACGGCAGCTTCGCGCAGCCGATGACATTGCTGACACTCGACAAGAATCTGAGCCTTCCTTACGCGCAGGATTGGAATCTCAGTATGCAAAGATCTTTTGGTGGAGATTGGCTGTTCGAAGCAGGTTACGTCGGAACGAAAGGCACCAAATTGCCGCGATTCATTGAAGGGAATCCGGCGGTCTTTGTTCCGGGTGAAACGAACGGAAAGCCAAACTCCACGGAAAACAACGTCAATCAGCGCCGCCTATTTTCGGGTTGCACGCTGGCCGCTTCCAGTTCGCCGTGCAATTACGCGTCTGTGGGTTTGATCGCGGGCCTAGCGAATTCCAACTACAACGCTCTTCAGACCAGCCTCGAAAAGCGCTTCAGCCATGGACTGTCATTCCTGGCTTCCTACACTTTGTCGAAGACCATCGACGATGTTTCGTCCTTCAATATCACTGGCTCCGCTTCGCAGAGCGTCGCGGGAGAGAACGACCTGGCACAAAACCCGTTTGATCTCGCGGCGGAACGCGGCAGGTCCATGTTCGATGCGCGCCACCGGTTTGTGCTCAGCTACGAATGGAGGGTTCCTTTCTGGAATCATCCACAGAACTGGTATCAACGTATCTTGGGCGATTGGCAGTTGAACGGCATCACCACGTTCATGAGTGGCACGCCGTTCACTGTCTACGATTCCCAGGATGTCTCTCTCCAAGGCGGCGCCCCGGAGATCTCCGGCTTCTCCAGCAACCGGCCTGATCTCATCGGCAATCCGAATAACGGCCCGCGCACTCCGCAGGAATGGCTCAACAAGGCTGCCTTTCAGTCCCTCAATCCGGCCACGCAGGCCGGACAGTTCGGCAATGAAGGCCGCAACGTCGTCGAAGGACCCGGCTTCGAACAGTGGGATTTCTCCGCATTCAAGAACATTCCGATTCGCGAGTCCAAGAGCCTGCAATTCCGCGCGGAGTTCTTCAACGTTTTCAACCACGCTAACTTCCGGCTGCCGAACAACGACATCAGTTCGCCAAACTTCGGCGAAATTTCGGAAGCCCTGCCAGGCCGCCTTGTGCAGTTGGCCCTGAAATTCGTCTTCTGAGCACCGCGATCCGGCAAGCAGTCGAAACGTGGGCCTTATAATAGCAGGGCCCTTTCTCCGAAATGTTGGTGTGAAAACGGGCGGCTGCGCCTCGCGCCGGGGCTTGCCATGCGGACCCAGTGGGTCGCACATTCGCGATTCAACACACCGCTGGACCCTTCTTCATTGCAGCTGTCCTGAAGCGTCGGATACAATCTGACGTTTATCCTTTGGGGCAAAACGCCGTCAGGGCCACGATGCACGAAATACGCTTCCATAACACGCTGGGCGGGAAGATCGAAGCCTTCACGCCCCTGAAGAGCGATGAAGTCCGCATGTACACCTGCGGGCCGACAGTGTATGACTATGCGCACATCGGGAATTTTCGCACTTTTATGTTCCAGGACATTCTTCGGCGGTTCCTGAAGCTTCGCGGCTTCAAAATGAATCACGTCATGAACCTTACCGACGTCGACGACCGCATCATCGCGAACTCGGCGGCGGCAGGAGTAAGCATCCGCGAGTATACGGAAAAGTTCGCGCAAGCCTTTTTCGACGATTGCAAGATGCTCAGCATCGAGGCGCCCGAGCACTGGATCCGCGCCACCGATCATATCGACGATATGGTCAAGCTCATCCAGCGGTTGCAGGAAAAAACGTATACCTATCCGAGCGAAGGCTCGATTTATTACCGTATCGCAAAGTTCCCGCACTATGGCCAGCTCTCCAACATTGACGTGACAGGAATTCAGGCCGGCGCGCGCGTCGATGTCGATCGCTACGAAAAAGAGAGCGCCCGCGACTTTGCCCTTTGGAAAGCGCCAAAGCCCGGTGAGCATTTCTGGGAGACGCCCATCGGTAAGGGCCGCCCTGGCTGGCATATCGAATGTTCCGCGATGGCCATGAAGTATCTCGGCGAAACGCTGGACATTCACACCGGCGGAATCGATCTCGCGTTTCCACACCACGAAAATGAAATTGCTCAGAGCGAGGGTGCGACCGGGAAACGCTTCGTGCGCTACTGGATGCACGCAGAGCATCTGCTGGTCGAAGGCGAGAAGATGTCCAAGTCGCTCGGCAATTTCTATACGCTGCGTGATTTGTTTGGGAAGGGCTACAAACCATCGGCGTTGCGTTTCGCGCTGGCCAGTGTGCCGTACCGCAAGCAGTTCAATTTCACGTTTGACGGATTGCAGCAGGCGGCGAGCTCTGTCGAGCGCCTACGCAACTTTGCCGCGCGCCTGTCCCAGGGCAAATTTCCGACGGGGAAGCAGAAAGGCATGGCCGCCCGCGTGGCCAAAGCCGCGGAAGAATTCGATGCTGGCCTCTCGGATGACCTGAATACAGCCCGGGCGCTGGCCGCCACATTCGATCTGCTCCGCGAAACGAATATCGCCATGGACAAAGGCGAGTTCCGCCAGGAAGAGGTAACCGCCACCAGGGAATTTCTTGCGACATTCGACCGCGTCTTCGCCGTTATGGAGGACAACGATGCCGAAAAGCTGCGCGCGCTTGGCTTTGGCGCCAAAGACAGCGGCCCGGGCGACACGGAAATCGAAAAACTCGTTGCCGACCGTCAGGCCGCACGCCAGCGCCGCGACTTCGCGGCCTCTGATCGCATCCGCAAGGAACTCGCGGATCGTGGTATACTCATTGAAGATGCAAAGGACGGCAGCGTCCGTTGGAAACGCAAATGAAACACACTAATCTCTATCGGTTCCCCGGCAATTTCTCCCCGGCCGAGCTGCGTCCCAACCTCTTTGGCGTAGACTAAGCAAACTCTCCTCTTGCAGGGCGCGCACTCGCATTAGTGTACGCACACAAACCTGCTTTGCGGTAGCCCATCCAAATTAACCGCCGACCATTTGTCTCAGGAGGAAGAGATGATTACCACAATGGAAACGAAGCTACCGAGGCTGGTTACCGCACCGCCCGGTCCCAATGCCAGGCGCGTTGTGGAAAGCGATGCCAAGTTCATGTCCCCGTCTTACACGCGGGACTACCCGCTTGTTGCCAAGCGCGGTCACGGCGCGATTGTCGAGGATGTTGACGGCAATGCATTTTTGGATTTCGCGGCAGGCATCGCCGTCTGTTCGACGGGGCATTGCCATCCCAAGGTGGTAGCCGCCATTCAGCAGCAAGCCGCCGAACTTATTCACATGTCCGGAACGGATTTTTATTATGAAAGCATGCCGCTCCTCGCCGAACGACTGGTGAACACCTTGTCCGGCGACGCGCCGAAAAAGGCCTTCTTCACCAATTCCGGCGCCGAAGCCGTCGAAGGGGCCATCAAGCTGGCCCGTTATGCCACCAAGCGCGACAAAATGATCGCGTTCTATGGCTGCTTTCACGGCCGCACCATGGGCGCTCTCTCTTTGACCGCCTCGAAAACCACGCAGCGCAGGGGATTCGGAGCTTTGCTCTCCGGCATCGAGCATATTCCTTTTCCCTATGCCTACCGGTGCGCCTACGGCCACACTGCAGAAACCTGCGGAGCAGAAATCCTCGAGCAACTAGAGCAGCAGGTTTTCAGGCGCCTCTTTGATCCGGAGGAAGTCGCGGGCATCATCATCGAGCCGATTCAGGGCGAAGGTGGTTACGTCGTTGCGCCAAACTTCTTCCTGCAGGAGTTGCAGCGCATCTGCCGCAAACACGGCATCATGCTCATTACAGACGAAGTCCAGTCCGGTATGGGCCGTACTGGAAAGTGGTGGGCGCATCAATTCGCCGGCATCGAGCCGGACATTATCTGCAGCGCCAAAGGCATCGCCAGCGGCATGCCGCTCGGAGCGATCTTCGCGCCAGCCAGCATAATGAACTGGAAGCCGGGGGCCCACGGAACTACGTTTGGCGGAAATCCTGTTTGTATCGCGGCGGCTCTGGCTACGGCAGATTTGATCGAAAGCCAATACCTCGAGAATGCCAGCCGCATGGGCGAGTACATTTTCGGCCGTCTGTCCGAGTGGACGAAAAAGTTCAAGATCGTCGGCGACGTGCGCGGGCGCGGCTTGATGATCGGCATTGAAATCGTCCGCGATCAGCGCACCAAGGAAAAAGCCGCAGATCTCCGCAATATCATCGTCGATCTTGCCTTCCACAAGGGACTTTGCATCCTGGGAGCGGGCGAGAACACCGTCCGGTTGTCGCCACCCCTGCTCATCGACGAAGAACAAGCGGACTTCGCCGTGCGCACGCTCGAAGAATGCATTCGCGAAGCAGAGAAAAAAGCCTAACCCACCGCCGCACACTGGCGGCGCGAGCAGATCAAACCGCAGTAAACCCGTGGTTGCCGTAAGAGTCTTGTGGCGACCACGGGGATTTTTGTTTATGCTGCGCGCGATACCACTTCTTTCCGCGGAGAGTTAGTGCAGATGGTCCTTCGTCGGGGTCCGCACACCCCCTGTGCGCGAAGAAATGTCTGCCTTACCGGACCTGGAGCGTCACCGAGGGCAAACGACACCTCTTGGCTCGCACCGCGCAACACTTCCTTACCGAGCACCGCGTCTGCCCGTGACCGCGCCGGTTCGACGTGATCGCGATCGACAATTCGCCAGGTAACGCCGCGATCGCACGCCTGTATGAACACGCCTTTAGCCCCCCCAATGTAGAATTCCACAGGAAAATCCTGCGGAACGCCTTCTCACCACCGCCAGACGCGGTACAATCGGAGCCCGGGGTGGCGCTTTCCGTGCCCAAGTCTTTGACCCCTTTCGAGGAGGATTGCTTTGCCGGAGTTGCGAAAAGATCCGATTACTGGCCGCTGGGTAATTATTTCCACCGAGCGTGGAAAACGCCCAAACGATTTTCTGCGCGAAAGTGTCTCTCCTCTTCCCAACGGCAAGAATTGCCCGTTCTGCCCAGGCTCTGAAGCCAAGACACCGCCCGAGATTCTCGTCTACGGCCGGAGCAACGGAGGCGCAAACACCGCGGGCTGGACCGTTCGTGTGGTGCCCAACAAATTTCCCGCACTCGGCATCGAAGGCGATCTCGACCGCGAGGGCGAAGGCCTCTTTGACAAGATGAACGGCGTCGGCGCGCATGAGGTAATCGTCGAAACGCCCGATCACGCAGCGACTCTGGCGTCTTTACCCGAGCGTGCCGTCGAAGACGTCCTCTGGGCCTACCGTGACCGCATGCTCGACCTCAAGAACGACAGGAGGTTTCGCTACGTCCTGATTTTCAAGAATCACGGCGAAGCCGCAGGCGCCTCTGTCGAGCACACTCACTCGCAATTGATCGCTCTGCCCATCGTGCCGAGGCGCGTGCGCGAAGAAGTGGACAGCGGCTGGCACTACTACGACGAGAAAGAGCGCTGCATCTTCTGCGACATCATCCGCCAAGAGCGCGACACCGGCGAGCGCGTCATCGGCGAAAACGATCATTTCATCACGCTTGCCCCGTATGCCTCGCGCTTCCCCTTTGAGATGTGGCTTCTCCCCAAGGTGCACGGCTCCTCGTACGAAAACAACCAGAGCACGATGTACGCAAGCCTGGCGCGAATGTTGAAAGACACTCTGATGCGCCTGGACGCGGTCCTCGACCGCCCGCCCTACAACTTCATGATCCACACCTCGCCTATCGGTGAAGAGATCAACGATCATTACCACTGGCACATCGAGATCATCCCCAAGCTTACCAAAGTCGCCGGCTTCGAATGGGGCACCGGCTTTTACATCAACCCGACGCCGCCCGAAGAATCAGCCCGCTTCCTGCGCGAAGCCAAAATCGCTTTGCCCACGGTACCCGCAAAAACTTAGTGCGGAGTCCGCGCGCTGCGTGCCGCCTGTTTTCGGGCAGCGGCAAAAGTTTTGCCATACTCACTGGTTTGGCGCGGTACGCGACCCAGGGGAGAGGTTGCAAGACCTTGGGGCACAGCAGGGAAGTGCTGCAACTTGATTTTCCTGGGCGGCTCCTCCGATCTTACCTGCTCTTTTAGGCACTGTTCGTCCGTTTTTGCCAGCAAATGGGCGGCAAGTGCATTTAGGCGATCGCCTGGGTGTGAATTCTCAACGGCGCAGCTAACCTGTGCCCAAACGCCAGACCGCCTGGTCAAGGCGATTTACCTCAACTGCTCGGCTTGAGACTGACGCAAGCAGATCGTCTAGTAGCTGAATGCTGGAAAGAGTGTTGATTCTGTCAGAGGCGTGAAAATGAAAAACGAACTTTTCAATATTCGATGTGTAAAGACGGGCCACTGGCGTCGAGAACGACGAAGCTCAACTGGTTGCAAGTTGGCTGGCTCCCTGAAACGCACCTTTCCGCATCGGTTTTAAGGACGGAACGAAGACTGCAGAAAGTGAGCTACCGGTACGAACTACAGCCGGTCTCCGCTTTTGATTGCATGCAACGGGCGCATCCGAAACGGACGGCTCTCCCGTGATGGCAGCCGGGGAGCTAAGCGGCCATCGAATCAACCGAGGTTACCAAACAAACTTCAGCGCAAGCTGAATCTGGCGGGAGGTTGTGGCTGTGCCAGTGATGTTGCCTGCGCCTCCTACCAGGGCGCCGGATCCGTCGAAAATCTGGTTGTTGGATGTCGGGGGATTAAAATTGGCATGATTGAGCGCGTTGAAAATCTCTACGCGAAACTGAACGTTAAATGTCTCCGAAATACGCTTGATGGGATTGTTTTTGAACAACGAGAGGTCAAAGTTGACCAAGCCTGGTCCAACCAAGCTGTTGCGCCCGGCATTGCCGACTAGGTTCGTGCAAGTCGCGGGTGCCGGCGTAGGCAGTGCGCTGGCAAAAGGGACGCACTGTGCTGCAAGCGACGCGGGCAGCTCGGAAGCCGTCGGCAGAGCAAAACAATTGAGGTTGAGATAGTTCACGCCTCCGTGAATGGGATTGCAGCCCTTCACGTAGTTCGGGAAGTCAAACGGATCGGTGTTCCCTAATCCGAGCGGGTCTCCGCCAATCGTTGGTGTAAACGGCACGCCGGTGTTTGCCTGCAGGATGCCGCCAAGTTCCCAGCCTCCGGCGACCCAATTAAGAGCAGCGAAGGACTGCTTGGGACTGGGAATTTCCCACGTGTAGCTGACCGTCAGGGTGTGCTTGATATTGAAATCGGATGGTCCGCGGCGTGTTTTAGGATCGAAGAAAAAGAGGGTGGAAATGCCGTTCTGGAACTGGTCGCCATCTGTCGTGCCGGAGCTGGTGTCGATGCCTTTGCCAAAGGTGTAAGAGGCTTGCGCCTGGAACCCATGGCTCAACCTCTTGCTCAGTTGCAATTCGAGCGCATGGTAAGCAGCACTGGAATTCCAGAGTGTGCTGGAGACTCGGCCAAAATTGGGATTGAGGATAGTCCCACCATTCCAGAAGTAACCAGCCGGGGTCTTGGCGAAAGGCAGCACGATGGAGGTGTCATCCGCCTGGAAGATGTTGTGCACGGCGCGCGAGCCCACGTAGGCGATCATGGCCGTAGTGGCGGGAGCAACTTCGCGTTGAATATTCAGATTCCACTGCATGACGTAGTTGCGAGGTGGCTTTTGCTCGATGAAAGCCGCACGCTCGGTCTTCGGGTCGTTCGACAGCCCTAGAAAGGCTGCGGTTGGAAAGGGATTGCCCGAAGTGATCGAGGCGTTGGCCGACTGGGCAAAAGGAACGGTCCCGTCAACGGTGTGGCGCAGGGTGAGAGGAAGCACCTGGACGTCGAACATTCCGAAGCCACCGCGAACGGCTGTCTTCCCTGTGCGGAAAGGGTCCCAGGAAAAACCGACCCGCGGCTCGAAGTCCCGAAGTGAGGGATTCGCAAACAAGGGTGAGCCGGTAAAAACCTGCGAGCCGGTCATACTGTGAAGGCTGGCCAGCTGTCCGTGCACATCGGTGGGTACCGTAGCCATCTCATAGCGAACTCCCAAATTGATGGAGAGATTTGGGCGAAAGCGCACATCGTCCTGGACGTACGCGCCGAAAAGAGTCTCCCGGAGGCCACGAGGAGTGGTGGTCCCAGGAACGTCGATACTGAGCGTGATGGGCTGGTTCACCGACGAAGGGCTGTTGTTGATAAAATCCGCCACGGAACCAAAGCTGAAGACTCCACCGGGGAATGAACTGGAGAAGGAATTGTCCTGGATGCGCTCGATATTGGCTCCGAATTTCAGGGAATGAAGCCCCTTCACAACAAAGAGATTGTCGTAACCCTGCCAGGAATTCCAATGAAAAACCTGGGCTTGCGTGGTGCTCAATCCGCCCGTAAAGGGGGTAAGCCCCGCGATAGTGATGGAGCCCGCCGTTTCCCCTGGAGCGAAACCCAAAGCCGTGTCCGCTGCGAGGGGGTTGACAGCGGTGCCGCCCGCGGGCGCGGCTGCCAGCACGCGGTTGTAGCCAATGCGGAACGAATTAGCCACGAACGGACTGAAAATATGATTTTCTTCGATGGTCACCAGCTGGCGTCTGGTCTTAAAGGAAACTATTTTGTTATTGAACTCGTCATTTTGTGAGGATGGAGCATTGTCGAACATGTAGCTGCCCGAGAGGTTGTCTGTTTCTGAGATTCTATGGTCGAGGCGGGTAATCAAATAGTTCTCGTTGGTAATCCGCGCTCCACCAAAAGTAAAATCGGCGATGTCCCCTGCGCCTGGAACACAACCTGGGCATTCGAGCGCGCCGTTGGGTTTCGGGAAAAACTGCAGATAGGGCAGGACGAGGGGATTTACGCCCTTGTTCGTGGTAACCGAGCAATCGGCTGAGTTCGGATCACAGAGGATACCCTGGCGGGCATGGAGGGAGGGTACTTGGTCAAATTCGCTTAATCCGAGGTTCTCGCGAAGTCCTTCGTAAGCGACAAAGATAAATGTCTTATCCTTGCGGATCGGGCCGCCTGCGGAAACTCCGAATTGATTGCGTTTGAAAGTCGGCTTGGCAGGCAAGCCCGGGGCCGCCGGAACGTCGAAAAAGTTGCGCGCATCCAGTGCGCTATTGCGAAAGTACTCAAAGGCACTGCCGTGAAACTGATTCGTGCCGGAGCGTGAAATCGCGCTGATCACTCCGCCGGAGGTGCGTCCGTACTCTGTGGAATAGTTTGTCGTCAGGACACTGAATTCGGCGACGGCATCGACGCCCAGATTGCCGCCCAAGATGCTGCCGGGCGCTTGGTTCGAATAGTCATTGATGCTCACGCCGTTCATCAAATAATTGTTCTGCTGGGGCCGTCCTCCCGTGACGCTCAACTCCACTCCGAGGCCGCGGCCAAGGCGGTCCGTGCTGGTAACACTAACCATGGCGCGAATCACTGAAACACCTGGCTGGAGAGTCGCGAGATCGGTCCAGGAACGACCGTTCAGAGGCAGTTCGCGGACGGTGGTGGAGTCGACAGTGTTGCTGATCGTGGAGGACATCAGCTGCACGTCCGGGGCGAGGGTGAAAACTTCAACCTTTTCACTCACGGTGCCAATTTTCAATGCCAGGTTAAAGACTTGCTGAGACCCTACGGCCAGGGTAATGTCGTCTTGTATGGTGGTTTGGAAACCCAGCGCAGAAATCGTTGCTTGATAACTTCCCGGCAGCAAATTCGGCGCCGTGAAGATGCCCTGAGAATTGGTCGTGGCCGTGGTAATTACACCGGTGGCCACATTTTTGATGGAGACCGTGGCGCCCGCGAGCGCCGATCCGGACGCGTCAGTCACCGTGCCCGAGAGGCTGCCGCCGACGACCTGCGCACGCACCAGCAACGGGGCGAGTAGCGCGAACTCTAGGAGTGCAACTAACACCAAACCAAAATGGCTGCTCGCGGATTTGTTTCGAGTCATCATCGTCCTCTTTTCGCCGCAAAAATGAACCGGACGAATGAACTCGGAAATGTTCCCACGCCTATGCCGGCCCGAAAGGCTCAAACTCACGTGGAGGACGTCTGGACACGACCTTGAAAGTCACGAGTGGGGGCCTCCCCACGCCTTATTGCCGAATGGTGCGCGATGCATCGTTCCCGATCCGTCTAGCTATTTTGCTAACAATTGCACCCCTTCTTAATTACAAACTCTCACACTAACAACCGTTTGGTGTAAAGCGCCAATTGCACTGGTGTGCTTCGCTGAAACTACCTGCGCCTACGGACCATCGAAGCCGGACAGTGGGATGCGAATGCAACTGGCTTATCGGACCCGCTCAACGGATCCCTGCTCCGGCTATGAAGATGCTAACTCGCGGTTCGCTCTCTATTGTCACGGTCGTGTGGAAGATTTGCATCGGATTGGTGGACACTTCGGGCCGGAGGCGGCTATGTAACCATACGACCGGTAAAGCGGTTTTTGGGAAGGACGATTTTATTTCTCGACGTGCTGCCGAAACTTTTCTAGGCCTATTACTATTTCTTGTCGGCCCTGGACTGAATGTCTTCGGCGTGGTTGTCTTTTCCAGGGAATCACCACAGGATGTGCCGACCCGCTTCAGGAAAAGCTTCCGCTAAGAACTCAGTTGGCGGCGTAGCGGCGGAAGAAGGAGTCGGGCTTCCAGCGCGGGCGCGCGGGGGTGTTGGCGGTGTCGAGGAGGAGACGGCGAGTGAACTCCTCGTAGCTCGCGGCGGATTGGAGATCGACCGGTTGGTTCACGTCGTCGCTTGGAGCGTGGTAGCGGTTGGTTAGCCAGTCTTTGAAAACTTTCTGTTCGGGCGTGCCGAGTTCGAAGCCGACGTCGACTTTGACACTGGGAACTCCTTTCTTGATAAAACTGTACTGATCGCTGCGGATAAACGCGTTGCGGAGCGGCTCGGGATCGGGGATTGGTTTGATGCCCATGGATTGGGCGATCGCAGCGGCGCGCGTGCCGAGGTCCGATTCTTCGATGCCCTCGATCTTGAGAATTCTCAGCGGGACGATGGGAAGAAACATGTCCACGTTTACATCGGCGACGATGGATTTCGGCGCGACAGTGGGATGCGCCGCAAAATACTTCGAGCCGAGAAGACCTTTTTCTTCGGCGGTGACGAGTAGAAAGAGAATCGAGCGTTGCAGCTTTTCCGGGTGTGCTTTGAGGTCCGCAGCGATATCTATCACTAGCGCGCTACCGGAGCCGTCGTCCATGGCGCCGTTGTAAATGCGATCACCGTTGATGGGCGCACCGATGCCGACGTGGTCAATGTGCGCGGAGAGGACGACGAATTCGTTTTTGAGCGCGGGATCGGAGCCGGTGAGTTTGGCGGCTATGTTGGCGGACTCGAGCGCCTTGGTCTGGATCACCGCGTTGGCTTTTAGTGAGGTGGCCATGACAAAGTGGGGAAGAGGCTTGCGATCTTTTCCGAGGGCGGCGATTTCGGCGAAGGTATGGCCGGAGCCGGCGAAGAGTTTTTCCGCGGAAGCGGGATTGAAGGAGACGCCAAGTTGAAGGCCGGGAGTGTCATTGAACTCGGGATCTGCGAGATCCATGGAAGGATGGTTGCGGTTGACGGAAATGCGGGACCATGGAATGTCCATGGAAGCGGGATTGAAAATGCTGATCATGCCGATGGCGCCGGCGGCACGAAGGAATTTCCAGCGCTCGCCGGCCGTTTGATAGTGCGAGGCGAGAGCAGTGGGAATGTCCGAAGGCGAGCCGGCGAGATAGACGACGATTTTTCCGTTTAGATCGAGGCCGGCGAGCTCATCGAGATTTTTCTCGGGAATCTTTAGGCCGTAGCCGATGAAGACCATGCGGGCAGTAAGATTGGCGGATACGCGCGTGGCGCGGGTACTAATGAAGGCATCGTCGGCGAAAGAAAGCGGCTGCGGTTGGTTGCCTTCGACCAGGACCAGGAAGGATTTGGCTTCATCGACTTCATATTGATTGAATCGGATGGGTTGATAGAAGCCATTCGTTCCGGCCGGCTCGAGGCCGGCTTTCTGGATCTGCTCGACGACGTAAGCCTGGGCTTTGCGCAGACCTTCGCTGCCCGTGTCGCGGCCCTCGAGAGAATCGTCGGCCAGATATTTGACGTGTGCCCACCATGAGTTGCCATCGAAGTGTGAGACGGAAGGAGTTTGCTGGGTTGGAGAAGCGGCGGCCCAGAGAAGAAAAAAAATGGCTAAAAGCGCGCTACGCATGAGTTGCACCTCACAAATGAACTGAGAAGCTAGAGGATAGCAGGCGCAAAGGGATAGAGTCACGCACACGCGCGGAGGGGGGCGGAGGGAGCAGAGGGGCACTGGTACAGTTTCTTCAAACTGAACCAGTGCCAAGTGGCGCGTCGGCTTGACGAACTCCCTGAACCCTGCCGTACAATGGTGTGGTTGGTTTGTATTAGCGGCGTTCGCATAGGCGAGCTGCTTGCCTTTCGCTGGCGCGCAGTAGACTGGGACCGCACATGCTTTTGGGTGGTAGAGGCGGTCTACTCGCCCAAAACGCACCGTAGTCGTCGTCCGATTCTCCTGGCAGACGAGGATATGAAGCGGCTGACCGAGTTTCGGCGGCGGACCGGGCGCGCGGGTGAGGATGACTGGCTGTTCTTGAACCGCTTCGGAACGGGTCCGATTCACGCCGACAAGGCGCTTGAAACGCTCCAGTCCGTGGCAAAGAGAGTCGGCGTTCCTACGTCACTTGGCATCTTCTTCGTCACTGGCACACGGCCGTGCCGCATAACGATGAAGGCGGCGCAGGATCGACGGGACACGAAGATGCACCTACAACCATGAAACACTATATCCACCCACTATGGGGAGCGGAGCGGCAGGCGGCCGATGCGGTGTCGCGGCATTTCCGAGATTCTGGTAGAGGGAAGACTTGGCCCGAGAGTGGCTGCAAATTTGGCAGCAAGTCGGACCTAGGGGATACTGTAGTAGTCGTGGAATTTTTAGGAACGGCGCGGTACCCAAGTGGCCCAAGGGAGAGGTCTGCAAAATCCCTCCGCTAGCCCCGCGTCGTGTGGTATCAAAGGGTTAGCGAGGCGCTCACCAGCGCGAAAAGGCAACAATCGGGCGCGTTGGGCATAACTTTGGACATAGATTTTGGGCATAACGAATAAGGCGCGGTACCCAAGTGGCCTAAGGGAATGGTCTGCAAAACCATCACTCGTCGGTTCGAATCCGACCCGCGCCTCCAAATTTTTCGAGGGCTGGTGGCAAGCACAAACGTGTCCACCATTTGCAACTGATCACCCGTGATGGTCAGTGGTTTTGGACCGCTTTCTTTCGAGAAGTCGAATGATGCCGGTGAAACCTTTGATGCGTGCCGGTCACTTGTGTTCGGGGCCTTTGCTTTTGGCGGGGTGGCCTTCGGTGGAGTTGGTTTGGGAGTACTCGCTTTCGCCGGGGTTCCTGTGTAGTCGAAGTGTAGATCGGTCTCAATGCCCTTGGATCCCACTGCCAGAGTGACGTTGAGCGTCGTCTGAGTTGTGCCGAAATCCGTGAGGGCAGAGGGATCAATCTGTACGAGCAAGCGGGTTCGGACTTCGATGCACCTGTTTGAGCGGAAGCTAGACCTTTTTGCTTTTGTCTGAGTTGGTAGGCACAAGTGTGTCCACCAGCTGCAAGTGCGCTGGAACAAAGGCCAGAGCCAGCGGCGACACGAAACACGAATGTGCTCTAACGAATTTCTCCTCAACGGAAGCAGCCTCCCGGCGAGTGTGTAGATGCAAGCGGAACTCAGTCCTGCCAATGGTCCGCAGGCGGCGCAATACCAAGGCGCTTCATCTTGTAAAACAATGTGGTGCGCTTCAAGCCGAGTCTGGCGGCTGCTCCTCGCGGACCACCGAGCTTCCAATTAGCGCGCTGGCAGGCCGCGAGAATTTCACTACGCACCTTGCCTTCAAGCGTTGGATTTGCAATCTCTTGCGCTGCCTCCAACGGCTCGCTGCTTTCGAGTGGTGCCGGTTTAAAAACGCCATCGATAGAAAGGATGACACCGCGCGCAACGTAGTTTTGCAGCTCTCGAATGTTCCCGGGCCAGTAGTGGCGAACTAGGGAGCGCATGGTTTCCTGAGGAATGGTTTCGATGGTTTTGTCCATAGACGCGGCGAACTGTTGAACGAAATATTCGACGAGCTCCGGAATATCGGCTTTCCTTTCGCGCAGCGGGGGCAGATAAATCGGAAAAGCATTCAGCCGGTAGTACAGATCCTCACGGAATTCGCGGTTCCGAACCATTTGCTTCAGCTCCTGGTTGGTCGCAGCAACGACGCGAACATCGACTCGCGTTGTGCGGGTGCTCCCGACTGCCTCAAACTCACGCTCCTGGAGCACGCGGAGCAGCTTGGGCTGAAGCTCCAATGGCATGTCGCCAATTTCATCGAGGAACAGAGTGCCGCGATCCGCCAGCGCAAAGCGGCCGACATGAGAATTGATGGCGCCCGTAAACGCTCCCCGCTCGTGCCCGAAAAGCTCGCTTTCGAGCAGGCCGGCAGGCATCGCCGCGCAGTTGACCTTCACCAGATTTTGGTTTCGGCGCGAGCTGAGCTCGTGAATCGCTCGCGCGATGACTTCCTTGCCGGTACCGGTTTCTCCGGTAATCAAGACCGTTGTACTTGTGCCCGCTACGGCCTCCACCTGGCTGAGAATTGAGCACAGGCTGCCGCGACGCCCCACGATCGTGTCCAGGAACGAGGATTCCGCGTGCTCCGGCGTGGTCCGTTCAGCGGCACGATAGAGAGCGGCATTTATCGGCGCAGTTTCCGAATACCCAGCAGCCTGCATGACCGAATTTGTTGTCGGACTCATCTTGTATTCCTCTCTTCCTCCCATGGGGCTAGCGGGAAAACAACGATGCTGAACTTAAACTTGAGCTTCCGAAGCCAGGACCTGTCCTGGATTCGGCATTGGGAAATGAATTTTGGGGTTTGAAGACTTCTCTTTGTCTCTCATGAAAACCAGCCCCTCTTTCGCGGTGGCCCAGATACCCTGGCGGCGAACCAATCAACTTCGCGATTTCGTGCGAGTGCTGGAATTCCGCGCAGTCCACCTTGATAACTGCGCGATTGTCTCCGAACAGAATCTCGGCTGCCGCCTCCACCGTGCGTGTTTTGCCTGAACCGGTCGGTCCTAGAAACAGCAGGTTACCCACAGGGGGCCCGGGAGAATGCAGACCGGAGCAGAACACTTGATAAAGATCGACAAGCGCCTACACTGCTTCTTCCTGCCCCACGATCTTTTCCCGCAAGGCTTCCTCGAAGTGACATGCTGTGGAACTCCGGTTTCTCACGTGCAATTCTTTTCCGTGGGCTGTTTCTGTCGCTGTGGCCATGACGCCCCCTTCACGGTCGTGATTCGAAGTCGGCTTGGACACGACCTTCCAGCTAGTTCCGGGAGGGACCACCCTGGTCCGCGACTGAAGAAGCGCCGACGACGATTTCGTTCATTGCCGGCTCCTCGGACCTCACGCGCTGATAGTCGCGCGAATTTGCTCCGCAAAACAACCCCAAATGGGGTCGCGGACTCCCGACTATTTCGGGGCGCGCCTAGTGCCTATATCAAGGCGGGGAGAAATACTTCTTTTGGGTGATAGAGAAGAACTAACTCCGCCCAAGAAACCCAAATGGAGGTCCGTTGTTTTCAACGTGGGAGGTGCTTCGTGATGCCTTTATCAGAGGGACTCTAGCGCGCACGAATATCAATTCGCTTCCGACCAAACAGCCGGGCGTCCACGGACCATGCGCCGGGTCCAAGCATGACGAGGCTTACTCCGAGCGCCGCGAGCAAGAGGTGCAAGTTCGCTCCGTCTCCTCTAGAAAAGAAAATCCAAACCTCGATGATCGCTTGTAAAGCTCCGGCAACCGGCGTCCACAATCCGGCCAGCAGCAAAATTCCGACGCCGATCGTTGCGAAATACATTGCGTGAAGCCCCAATTGCGGTGCATCTCGAACTGCAAGGCCGCCACCAATAATCAGTGGAATAGCTGCGGCTAGGCGCAGGACGAAAAGTCCAGCCCCAGGCCAACCGCCAGGAAACATCGTAAACAATCGTTGCAAGTTTTCCCCTTACTTCGGCGTAATTTCGCACTCGTACGAGGCGAATGTAACGGGATAGCGGACCCTGGGAATCCCCAAATGTGGGGGACGCTTTAGACTCTTTTGGGTGGTTTATAAGGATTTACAATTCGATGATTCCGCGCTTCAAAGCTGCAGTCACCGCGTGGGTTCGGTCATTGACGCCAAGCTTGGAAAGGATGCTCTTGACGTGGCCCTTGACCGTATCCTCCGAGATCGCTAGCTGATCGGCGACCAGCTTGTTCGAATTTCCCCCTGCAATCAGGGAAAGAACCTCAGTCTCCCTTTCACTCAAAGCGTCATCATCAGCATGACTGGCGAGTTCCACGGCGACTTCCGCATGGAGTATTTTTTTTCCGGCCCGCACAGCTCGGATCGTGTCCAAGAGATCCTTCCGCACGTTGCCTTTTAAGATGTACGCTTGCGCACCAGCGGTCATCGCTCGCTTGCACAGTGCATCGCCCGCGTAGGTCGTTAACACAATGATCCGCGCGTCCGGAAACTCGCTCCGAATCGCAATCAGGGCATCGATCCCATTCATTTCTGGCATTTGCAAGTCCATCAAAGTGACGTCCGGCCGATGCGACCTGAACTGTGCAATCGCCTCGCGCCCATTCGAGGCTTCGCCGACCAAACGCATGTCCTTCTGATTGGCGATAAGCGCCGCGACTCCTTCGCGGATCAGAACGTGGTCGTCCACCGTCATTACGCGAATTGCAGTAGCACTGGTGCCCATTTTAGGACTGCTGCCCATTGGTTCCCTCAGTCTTCTTTCGCCAGAACCAGAATCTGCGACGCGCGTCGGATTTGCCATACGCAACGCCGGCAGGAACTATCAACTCGATTTCCGTTCCGGCTCCGTGTTCGCTCCAGACTCCCAGGTTCCCGCCAAAGCTCTTGGCACGCTCGCGCATCCCCGGGAGTCCCCAGTGTCCCGCGCGAGCGCCCTGATTGACAACTTCCGAATCAATCCCACATCCATCGTCTCGCACGTGCAACGAAAACTGAGAATCGCCGTATGTAATTTCCGCCTCGATCTTCTGGGCCTTCGCGTGGCGAAAGGCGTTTCGCAACGCCTCGCGCCCAATGCGATAGATTTCATCGCGCAGCATGGGATTCAGCTCTCGCTCTTTCCCTTCCAGCAGCACGTGCACGCGCGGCACCAAGCCGTCGTCGCTCTGTAGCGCCAGTTCCTCGCCCAGTGCGGTCAGTGCCTCCGCAATGTCGCTGTCGCCCATGATGGGCTCGCGCAAGTCCGAGACTGTGTCCCGGCCTTCCGCGATGGCTTTGTCTCCGCGCTCCAGAGCGATGTCGAGCGCTTGCATGGCTTCGCTCGCTCGCCCGGGAAGCAGGTCGCGCAACGCCTGCAAGCGGAACATCAATCCTTGAAAGCCTTGCAGCAGCGAATCATGGAGTTCGCGAGCGATGCGCGTC
>JABCZF010000007.1 GCA_013289825.1 Acidobacteriota bacterium
CCCCTGGCGTTACCAGGCGCGTTGCCCTATTTCGTCACCGGCTCTTGCGAGCCTACGACGACGGTGTCCGGACTTTCCTCCCGCCCAGCCATCTTGCGATGACCAAGCCAGCGATCACCCGGCTCACCCGCCAATTGAATTATACCCCGGCAATTGGCCGTTCGGCGGTCCAAAAACACGCCGAATATCTTTGGTCAGACGGCGGGTTCCGGATTTCCCACCTCTGGTGTTGTTTCCGGTCCATTTTCAGTCCGTGCAGGCCAATAGCGGAAAAGCACACACGCCAGTACACCCCACAAAGAGACCTGCAGAGTACTCTTTCCGGGGAAAGGCTGTCCAAACTCTGAGAAGACAAGCACGTTGTAAATGGTGTGGGCCAGGCTAGCTGGAAGAATCGAACCGGTGCGTAGTGCCAGCCACCCAAAAACATAGCTAAGCACGAGGCAGGTAAGGATGCGCGAGGCCAATTTCAGAATGACTGCTTGGTCTGTGACTCGGACAAAAGAAAAATCTGAGAAGAAGTGGAAAGCGGCCCAAACAATGCCTACCAAAAAAATACCGCGATAGATTCCATACCTCTGAATAAAGCGGTGTTGCAAGAAACCGCGAAAAATCATTTCCTCGAAAAACGCCGGGAAAACCAGCAGGAGCAGCCAAAGATCGGGGAATGTGAAATAGGAACCGAATTGTGGCGAATCCAACGTTCCAAGGCTTTCTGCCATCCACTGCGCCCGGTCAAATAAATATTGCCCAATAGAAAGAAGCACGCCGATTCCGATTGGAATTGCCAACGCAAGGCAGGCATATTCTGGCTTGGGAAACCGGACCGTCTTCCATATCACTTGTCTGCCCTCCCTCCCTGCGATCCAAAATATGACAGCAAAAACAACAGCGGCTGCCGCAACATCAGAAAACCTGGAGAACCAAATACTTTGAATGTAAGCTAGCACTGGCATCGACAGAATCATGGGAAGCCCTATAGCCAAAAATGCGAGGAAGCTGTACAAGAAACAGAGCGGCCCCACTAGCACCCAAATCAGGAGTTGCATTCGCTTCCATGATTCCAAATCTGCGGCTGTTGAAGCAGCAGTGCCAGGCAATGACAACGGCAGAGCGGCAATCCCGAACGCAAGCCTGGACGTGTAAGTCGCTATGAGCAGCAAGCCAATCAGGCAGAAATGGAATCCTGTCAAGGACTTCCATGGCAACGCGCACGCCCAATTGATCTTGCTGACTACCAGGCTCCTGGTGCCTTGTAGAATTGAAGAGGAAGGCCCGCTGAGATACACAATCCGACCAAACATCAGGCACATTCCTGCTATCGCAGGAAAGCATATCAGCCCCAGGATTCGGCAGATGGGATGGTTGCCCGGCCAGAAACAGACGAAATAACCAGCCACGGCCGCGAAGATGATGGGCACCACAAAGAGAACGCCAAGGGACTCGACTGTTTGCCCGAACGAGTCAGCGACCCTTTGGGGTGCGACGCCCAGTCCCGTAGGCCACCATCTCAGGTGCGGTGCCACAAACAGAGAGACGACGCCTGCCAAAAATATCAGCTGAGTCGGATCCGCAGGGATAACGGACCGAAGGAACTCGACAAGGCGCTTCAACATGAGCCTCGAATCTCGAGACGATTATGCCTTACCGCCCATAGCTCTCGTATTGCGCATTGCAAAGGCTTGCGAAGGGCTATTTGAGTCCGGGTAGTTTCTCAAACTCCGCTTCCGTGAGAATAGTGACTCCGAGTTCTTTGGCTTTGTCGTATTTCGAGCCGGGATCGCTGCCGACCACTACATAGTCGGTCTTCTTGCTTACCGAGCCGGAGACTTTTCCGCCGTGCTGTTGCACCAATTCACCCGCTTCTTCTCGCGAACGATTCACAAGGCCGCCCGTGAACACAAAGCTTTTCCCTGCCAGCTTGTCGCTCTTGACCTCGCGCTTTTCCGCCGTGGGATGCACGCCAGCTCTGTGCAGCTTCTTGATGAGCTGACGATTCGCGGCTTCGGAGAAAAACTCGGCAATCGCGGCGGCAACTTTCGGGCCGACTTCGGGCACGGCCACGAGCTGCTCTTCTTTTGCAGCGGCCAATTCTTCGAGCGAAGAAAAATGTTCCGCAAGCAGTTGCCCCGTGCGTTCCCCAACGAAGCGCATGCCCAGTGCATAAATGAGGCGTGCCAAACTGTTTTTCTTGCTGCCTGCAATCTCTGCGAGTAAATTCTGCGCAGATTTTTCTGCCATGCGATCTAGCGCCGCGACCTGGTCCTCTTTCAAGGCATAAAGATCGGCCACATCTTTCACCAACCCTGTGTCCACCAGTTGATCGACGATTTTCTCCCCAAGTCCATCGATATTCATGGCGTGGCGGCTGGCATAGTGCAGCAACGACTCTTTCCGCTTGGCAGGGCAGGCCGCGTTCACGCAGCGATACGCCACCTCATCCTCGGATTTGTGGATCGCGCTGCCACATTCAGGGCACAGCTTCGGCATATGGAAGGGTCTGCGGTTCTTCCCTTCCTTGACCACTTTCAGAACGTGCGGAATCACTTCCCCAGCCCGCTCGATCAGAACGGTATCGCCGATTTGCAACCCGAGCCGTTCGACTTCATCCATATTGTGGAGTGTGGAACGGCTGACAGTGACGCCTCCTACTTGCACCGGCTCAAGCACAGCGACTGGCGTCAGCGCACCTGTGCGGCCCACCTGCACGATAATATCGTTGACGACCGTGGTCTCCTGCCGCGCGGGATATTTGTAGGCGATCGCCCAGCGCGGTGCTTTGGCGGTATAGCCCAATTCGTTCTGAATGGCCGTGGCATTGACCTTAATTACTACGCCATCGATCTCGTACGGCAGCTTTTCGCGCTTCGCGTCCCAATCCTCGCAATATGCGATGACCGCATCGATCCCACTGCACAGCTTCCAATCGTCCGAAGCGCGGAAATGCAATTGCTTCAAAGCAGCGAGGCTGTCGGAATGCCTGGGAAAAGGGACTTTGCCATCGACGAAAAGGTAGTACGCGAAAAAGTCCAGACGCCGCGCTGCGGTGATCGAGGGATCGAGGACTCGCACTGCTCCGGCGGCGGAGTTGCGTGCATTCACAAAAATCTTTCCGCCAGATTGCTCCTGCTGCCGGTTCAACGCTTCAAACGCCTTGCGCGTCATCAGCACTTCTCCGCGCACTTCAAAATCGGAGGGCAGCTTGGCCTTCTTCAAAACTGCCGTGTCCACTTGCAACGGAATCGAATGGATCGTTTTCACATTGGGGGTGACGTCTTCGCCGGTCGTTCCATCGCCACGGGTCACGCCGCGCACGACCACACCATCTTCGTACTGCAGCGAAATGCTCAGGCCATCGAATTTGTGTTCAGCGATATACTCAATTCTTTCTTTGCCGCTGCTTTCGCGCACGCGTCTGTCGAAATCACGCAGCGCATCGTAGGAAAACGCGTTGTCGAGGCTCAGCATCGCACGCGCGTGGCGCACTGTTTGAAAACCGTCGCGGGGAGCTCCTCCTACGCGAACCGTCGGCGAATCGGGCGTAATCAGCTCAGCATGCGCCGCCTCGAGCCCCTTCAGCCGCTCCATCAACTTGTCGTAAGCGGCGTCGGAAATTTCCGGATCATCGAGGACGTAATAGCGATATTCGTGGTGCCGAAGCTTCTTGCGAAGCCCGTCGATCTCTTTCTTAATGGAAGCCGGCGCGGCTTTGGCCATGAAACCCTCTAGAGAAGAGATGGCTGAATTTCGCCTGACATTATATAGAATGAAGTTGGCAAGAAACGACTCATACTAAGCACAGACCAGGGATGACCACAGAAATTCACAACGCGCTGCTGATTCACAACCCCAACGCCGGAAACGGCGGGCAGGGCCGCCGTTCCATGCTGGATGAAGCCCGCCGCATTTTTGCCGCGTGCGGAATTCAGACGGACCTCGCCGAAACCACGAAGGCCGGCGATGCCACGGAGATGGCCCAGCGCGCGAATGACGAAGGCCGCCAGCTGGTCATCGCCTGCGGAGGCGATGGCACGCTGAACGAAGTCGTCAACGGACTGGCGGGCCAAAAGAATGGCCATCGCGTGCCCCTCGCACTCCTGCCCGGCGGAACCGCCAATGTGCTCGCCAAGGAATTGAATTTGCCCTGGGACATCCCCAGCGCCGCGGAAATGCTCGTTCATGGAGTAGTGCGGGATATTCCGCTCGGACTCGCCACGCCGCTCAACGAACCCGCAAAGACAAAATATTTTCTCAGCGTCGCCGGCGCAGGCCCTGATGGGATGATCGTGTATTCCATCGATCTCGACCTGAAAGCGCGCGTCGGCATCCTGGCGTACTGGTGGCAGGGCGCGCGCGAAGCCTTCCGCTATAAATTCCAACACTTTCGCGTTACAGCCGCAGGCAAACAAATCGACTCGTCTCTCGTTGTGGTGGGCCGCACCAAACACTACGGGGGCCCCTTCAAAATCACCACGGATGCGGATCTCTACGAGGATCAGTTCGAGCTGATGACCCTGACCTCGCGCAGCGGTTTGCGTTACCTGAGTTATCTGCCGTCACTATGGCTGGGAAAACTCCGCGGCACAGAAGGCGTTCACTTCTGGAAGGCCGACAGTATTGTCTGTGAACCTCTTGGTGAAGATCCGATTTACGCGCAGGTGGATGGCGAGCCGCTCGCCCGTCTCCCGGTGGAGTTCAAAATTGTGCCGCGCGCTCTGAAGCTGCTGGTGCCGCGCAACGGCCTCGCCCCAGGATCGAAAGCAACTTCGAAGTCTTAGCCGTGAACATCGTCACTCATGGACTGGCATCGTTCGCCATCGTGCGAGGCTTCTTCCCACGCGCAGGCAAGCAGGCCATGGCAAGTGCCGTTCTCGCCGGCACGATTGCCAACCTCGATGGGCTGAGCAGCTACTTTGGCCCCTCCGCGTTTCTCCGCGGGCACGGCACTTATGCCCACTCGATCCTGGTGGCCGTCCTTGTTTCCGCCGGCGTTTCGATGTTTGTCGCGCTCGTTCAACTTAGATCCATGCCGGTTCGCGTGGCAGAGCCGCAAGGTGATGCAACTCTCAGTGGTGCTCGCGGCAGAGGCCATCTGGCGATCGGCCTGGCCCCGGTCCTGTATGTCTCACTTTGTGCTGCGCTATTGCACATCGCCATGGACGCTTGCCAATCCCACGGCGTTGCGCTGTTCTGGCCCTTCAGCCCCAAGCGATTTGCAGCCGACTGGCTTCCCGGCGTCGATCCATGGATTCTTACGTTCCTCATTGCGGGTATGGCACTGCCGGAGCTGTTTCACCTTGTCAGCTCCGAAATTGGGGCCAAGGCGAAAAAACCGCGCGGACAAACCGGCGCCATCATCAGCCTAGCTCTGGTCCTCGTGTACGGAGGGGTGCGCGCTACTCTGCACTCGAATGTGATCGCTCTTATGCAATCACGAACGTTTCACGGCGAAACTCCGCGCCGTGCGAGCGCCTTTCCGGAGCCTCTGTCCCCTCTCACCTGGCATGGGGTCGTGGAGACCGAAAGCGCGCTAAACGAAATCGACGTGGAAACCGCCTCAGCCAGCAGTTTCGACCCCGACGCAAGTTTGAGGCTCTTCAAGCCGGAGCCCTCTCCCGCCCTTGAGGCCGCCAGAAACACCGTCGCCGGGAAGCGATTTCTCGCCGCGGCGCAGATTCCCAAGGCCAGCATGGAAAAAACCGAAGGCGGGTACGTCGTCGTTTTGCGTGACTTGCGTTACGCCGCGGCGGGCGAAACGCAACATGAGCTTGCCGCTCTTATCGAACTCGATCTAAACAACAAAGTCACATCCCAAGAGTTGGTCTGGGCCCGCGACCTGCGTCACTGATCGTTTTCGCGCGCTATTCTTGCGCATCATGGTGCGGCTGGTGGCGCAGTATCCAGCGGGAAAGACCATAGCTGACCGTGACCAGCCCGACCACGAGAATTGTGACCTGCAACTTGTGCGCGCCAAGATAGGGAAGCGCGTCCGCCCCGTAGCGAATCGCGAGATAGCCCACGCCAAAATAGCGAAATAGGCGGGCCACAGTGATCGCGGACGCAAATCCAAAAAGCGGCGCCTCAAAGACACCGGCGGCAAACACGAATATCTTGAACGGCGTCGGCGGCGGCAGAAGCGCGGCAATCAACATGCCACCGAATCCGTTGCGTTCGACCCAGTGGCGAATGGCATGTGCGCGCGCACCCGCTTTGCGGTGAAAGTAAGCTTCCCCGCCCAAGCGCGCCAGAAAGTAAAGCACCACACAGCCCAGCACCGAGCCCGATGCGGCCATCAAAGCGTAGAGTGGCATCCGTTCGGGACGCTGCATGGAAAGCTGAATGAGGAGAAGGTCATTGATGATGGGAAACGAAAGCACCGAGGAATCCAGGAAAGAAATGAGCAGAAGGCCGGGCGCTCCCAGCCCGCCTGCGAACGCAATAATCTTTTGTTTCCAGCCGTTGAGACTTAGTGACAATCGCAACTCCCGCCGTCAACCATTCCCCTCTTCGAGGCCGCAATCTTTTCCCGCCAGCTGCGCAAGAGAATTCCTCCCCTGCAATCCGGACGATCAGTCTAGCAGACAGCTCATTTTGTTCTAGAGCAAGGGCAGGGCCATGGTTCGAAGTCACTGCGAAAACGCGGCGCGGTCGAAGTGGTTCATGAAGATCTGCATCAATGCCGTGCGGTGAAGATTCGGGAGGCGCGGTATTTCGCCGATCACTCGGACGTGTCCAAACCGCTCTATGGTTTCGCGATTCTCGCGGTTCTGGTCGCCAATTAAAACAACGCCGTGCACCGGCAGTTCGGCCGCGTGCAAAGCCGCCAGCGTCAGCAGCGTGTGATTGATGGTCCCGGCACCGCTGCGTGCCGCCAGGATCACCGGTAGCTTGAACTTGACCATCATATCCAGCATGAATTGCTTTTGATTAATGGGCACCAGCACGCCGCCCAAGCCCTCGACGACTAGCCAATCGTTCAGCAAGCTGGTAGGCAGACTGATGCGGCCCAGATCGATTTCCACGCCCGCCCAACGCGCGGCCAGATCGGGCGAAACGGGCGGGACAAATTTGTACACCTCGTCCAGCGTGCGGTCCGTCCCAATGCCCGCGAGCCGCATCACCGTTACGCGGTCGGAGCCTTCGAGCGTCCCGGTCTGGATCGGCTTCCAGTAAACCGCGTCTAGCGCCGCACAAAGAAGCGCTGAGAGCGTCGTCTTCCCGACGCCGGCATCCGTGCCAGTAATAAAGAAATGATGTCTCACGCGCGTCCCGCAGACTGCTCGCGGGGGCTCTGCGCTCGAACTTTTAGCTGCAAGGACGGCGCCTGGCAGGCACAGTCGGCTTCCGTGCGCTTTTCCTTGTGACCAATCGCGTTACTGGCAGCCGCACGGCTTGCCGCTGCCCGCGAAAAATCTCTATTCATGGCCCCCCGTCTATACCTGCTTGTTGCTGCTCTGGCAATCAAGGCATGTTACCATCGCTTTGCAATTGTTTTTCGCCCGCATGTTCGCCGCGATACCGTCCTATAAACCTCCCGAATAGGGTCTCCCGAGGCTCTTGCCGCGAGCGGCTTCATTCCCCCAGAAGGACCTTCACACAGTTTGACCCGCCACTACGCTAAATGTTATAAATCAGCGTTTTGTGTGCGCCTGTACTCGGGCCCCGCAGGGGCTGCCTCGCCATGATTTCCTGCGGCAGACAGGCCGGGTGCGCGAGCAGGCCACCCCGATCCGAGCGGGGCACAAAAGCGAAGTTCCTGTCACGTCTTGAGGTGGGAGCCTTTTGAAATCCGGCAAGGCCATTCCCCGGCGCTAAACAAACAGCGTTCGGAAGAAATGGTGTGCCGGAAACGAGTGTCGAGGGCCGCGGTTTGCCCTGAATCCGATTTTTCATCATGGAGGATTTTTAATGCGCGCCTGGCTTGCAAGTGCCTGGTCCTTGGGATGTAGATTCGCCAAAGGGAGTGCCGCGGCGGCTTTTCTAGCGCTCTTCACGAGCGCTCGAACAATGGCTCAAGAAGCAGGCGGTGAAGCCGGCCTAAAGGTCCCGGACCTTTCGCAAGTGAACTTTCTCGGGATCGACGGCCACAAGCTGCTTCTCTTCGGCATCGTCTTTTGCGTTTTCGGCCTGATCTTTGGGCTGGCCATCTACAGCCGCCTCAAAGGCATGCCCGTCCATAAGTCCATGCGCGACATTTCCGAGCTCATCTATGAAACTTGCAAGACGTACCTTTTTACCCAGGGCAAATTCCTTGTCTTCCTGTGGCTATTCATCGCCGTTGTCATCGTTCTTTACTTCGGCGTCCTTGCTCCCGTGCATCCGACAGCGGTTACTCTGCCCATCATTCTCGTCTTCAGCGTCGTGGGCATGGCAGGAAGCTACGGCGTAGCCTGGTTTGGCATTCGCGTGAACACCTTCGCCAACTCACGCACCGCTTTTGCGGCTCTCGGTGGCAAGCCTTATCCCATCTATCACACGCCGCTTGAAGCCGGTATGAGCATTGGCATGATGCTCATCAGCGTCGAGCTGCTGATGATGCTCTTCATCCTGCTGTTTATCCCGGGCGATTACGCGGGGCCGTGCTTCATTGGCTTCGCTATCGGTGAATCGCTTGGCGCGGCTGTGTTGCGCATTGCCGGCGGCATCTTTACGAAAATCGCCGATATCGGCTCCGACTTGATGAAGATCGTCTTCAAGATCAAGGAAGACGACGCGCGCAATCCCGGCGTTATCGCGGATTGCACCGGCGACAACGCCGGCGACTCGGTCGGTCCAAGCGCCGACGGCTTTGAGACTTATGGCGTGACCGGGGTTGCGCTGATCACGTTTATTCTTCTCGCCGTCACCCCTTCACACCTTCTACCGGCCGGCATGACTTTCGAGAACGCTCCCGGAGACGTACTAGCAAAAGCCACGGCGGCGGCCAGCACCGTGCAAGTCCAATTGCTTGTCTGGATCTTCGTGATGCGCATCATGATGCTGGTGTCCAGCGCCGGGGCCTACTTCATCAACGGCTTCATCGCCAAGGCCAAATACGGCAACGCGGACAAGATGAATTACGAAGCGCCGCTGACGTCGCTAGTCTGGATCACTTCCGTCGTGTCGATTGCGCTCACTTACGTGGTCTCTTACCTGATCATTCCCACCTTCGCCACTCCCACCCTCGGTACAGACGCTTCGCAATGGTGGAAGCTGGCAACCATCATCTCCTGCGGCACGCTGGCAGGCGCGGTCATTCCGGAGCTGGTGAAAGTATTCACTTCGACGGAATCCCGCCACGTACGAGAAGTCGTCTCCTCGGCGGAAGAGGGCGGCGCATCCCTCGGCATTCTCTCCGGCTTCGTCGCCGGAAATTTCTCTGCCTATTACATTGGCCTGGCGATGGTCCTGCTGATGTCGATGGGCTATCTCATCAGCACGCTGAACCTTGGGCTCCTTATGCTTGCACCAGCGGTGTTTGCGTTCGGACTGGTGGCTTTCGGCTTTCTCGGTATGGGGCCGGTCACCATCGCAGTCGATTCTTACGGCCCGGTCACCGATAACGCGCAATCCGTCTACGAACTCTCGCTGATCGAGCAAGTTCCCGGCATTCGGCAGGAACTGAAAAAAGACCACGGCTTCGATGTAAATTTCGAGCGCGCCAAGGACATGCTCGAAGCCAACGACGGTGCCGGCAACACTTTCAAAGCCACCGCTAAGCCCGTGCTCATCGGCACTGCCGTGGTCGGCGCCACCACCATGATCTTCTCGATCATCATGGCGCTCACACACGGCCTCACGGAAAACGTCAACAATCTTTCTCTCCTCCACGCGCCCTTCGTTCTGGGCTTGATCACCGGCGGCGCGATGATCTACTGGTTCACCGGCGCCAGCACTCAAGCAGTGACCACCGGCGCTTACCGCGCCGTCGAATTCATCAAAGCCAATATTCATCTGGAAGGAGCGGCGGCAGCCAGCGTCGCAGACAGCAAAAAAGTCGTCGAAATCTGCACCAAGTACGCGCAGAAGGGCATGCTCAACATCTTCATTGCCGTGTTTTTCGCGACGCTGGCCTTCGCCTTCGTCGAGCCTTTCTTCTTCATCGGCTATCTTTTCTCCATCGCCATTTTCGGTCTGTACCAAGCTATTTTCATGGCCAACGCCGGCGGCGCATGGGACAACGCCAAGAAAATCGTCGAAGTCGAGCTGAAGCAAAAAGGCACCCCGCTCCATGACGCCACCGTCATCGGCGACACCGTTGGCGATCCGTTCAAAGACACTTCTTCGGTCGCCCTGAACCCAGTCATCAAGTTCACAACGCTGTTCGGCCTGCTAGCCGTCGAGCTCGCCGTGCAACTCACCGCGAGCCAAGGGGGCGACGGCCTGACGCACATCCTGGCAGCGGCATTCTTCGTGGTCTCCTTCGTTTTCGTCTACCGCTCGTTCTATGGCATGCGCATCCGCGGCTCCGCCGCCTAGCCGTGGCGAAGCGGGCTTTCCGTCTGTGTCGCCCTAACACACTGCACAACAAAAAGGGCAGCCAGTCGCTGCCTCTTTTTGTTTAGAGCCCGGTTTATTTGCCAACGAATCAGGGTTAGAATCCTGGCCGATCGGAGCCGAGGTCCGAACCATGAAAACAAGCCGTCTCCCGTTTTTAGCCGTCGTCGTGATTACCGTCAGCCCGAGCATTTTGCTGGCCCAGGTCGACACCAAATGGAAAATCCACGATCTCAATCGCCCCGTTCCACCAGTCATCGATCCCGGCAGCGCCAGCACGCAGGATTCGCCAGGACACCCGCCCTCAGATGCTGTCGTGCTCTTTGACGGAACAGATCTCTCCAAATGGCAGCACCAGGACGGCAGCCCCGCGAAATGGAAGGTCGAGAACGGCTACGCGGAGGTCGTGCATAAGAGCGGCTACATCTACACCAAGCAATCTTTCGGCGATTGCCAATTGCACGTCGAATTTCGAGAACCCACACCTCCGCACGGCGAGAGCCAGGAACGCGGCAACAGCGGCGTCTTCCTGATGGGCCTCTACGAAGTTCAAGTCCTGGATTCCTACGAAAACAAAACCTACGCCGACGGCCAAGCCTCCGCGTTGTACGGCCAATATCCACCGCTCGCCAACGCCGCACGTCCGCCAGGGCAGTGGCAATGGTATGACATCGTCTTCCACGGCCCGCGCTTCGATGCCGGCGGCAAACTCCTCCGCCCCGCCCGTGTCACCGTCTTTCACAACGGCGTCCTGGTACAAGACAACGTCCAGCTCTCCGGACCGACGGAGCACGGCGAGCGTCCACCCTACAAAGCGCACGCGGAGAAACTCCCGCTCGGCCTGCAAGATCACGGCGATCCCGTGCGCTTCAGAAATATCTGGATTCGCGAATTAAATTGAATATAACGGTAGATGGTCGGGGCGCAGCATGCTGGGCCCCAATTGAGGAAGCCTAAGTGCGGATTAGTCCCGCGAATTTGCGCGGATGGTTGTCAAATCCTGGGAACACCGGCGCAAGATCCTTCACGCCGATGTGCCTGGTCAAAATTTCCCCGATCACGCTTCGGAAGTCCGTAGTAAGCGCCAAATCACGCCCCTCATTCAGCTGGTGGTCATCAAGCCCGGGCCACTTGCCATAAACGCGACCGCCCTTGACGTCCCCGCCCATCACAAACATGCAATTGGCGTGCCCGTGATCGGTGCCGCGGTTGCCGTTCTCTTTCGCGGTGCGCCCGAACTCGCTCATGGTCACGAACACAATATCCTGCATGCGCTCGCCCATGTCGCCATGAAACGCGGCCAACCCCTGTCCCAAATCCTTCAGCAAATTCCCGAGCTGCCCCTGGACGCCACCTTCATTCACGTGGTTATCCCAACCGCCGCAATCGACAAATAAAACTTCCACGCCGATCTCCGCTTTCAGCAACTGCCCAATTTGCTGCAAACTCTGCCCCAACCGGCTGGTCGGATATTGCGCTCCATTTTCCGGCTGATATTTCGAGGGATCGGCTTTCCGCAAAAGATCAATGGCCTCAAAAGTCTCCGTGCCCGTGCCATGCAGCGCGTGGTCCACGGTTTGCGCATACATGGCCTCAAATCCGCCCTCCACCATTTGCCCCGACCCTGGGGATTGCGCTATCACTTTAAATTGCTTCAAATCTGGCAGCGCGATCGCGGGAGCGCTTCCGCGAAGCATTCGCGGCAAATTCGGTCCCATGGCCACGGCGCGGAACGGCGAAGCGTTTTCTTCCGGCACAATTTCCAGCGCGCGATTCAGCCAACCGTCGTCGGTCGCCTTCAAGCCCGGCGTACCCGACTCCATAAAATCCTGCGCGTCGAAATGCGAGCGCGTGGGATCCGGCGATCCCGCCGCATGCACGATGGCAAGCTGATTCTTGTGGTAGAGAGGCTCCAACGGCGCCAGGCTGGGATGCAACCCGAAAAACCCGTCCAGATCGATCGCCGCATCGGATCCGCCACGACGCGGCTGCGGAATCGCGATGCTCGGCCTCAAGCGGTAATAATTCTGCTCGCCAAAGGGAACCACAATATTCAAACCGTCCGCCGCCCCGCGCTGAAACAGCACCACGAGCTGTTTTTTGTTCGGCATCGGTGTCGCCGCGACCGCGCGCTGCAAAAACGCAGGCATCGCGCTCAGGCCAACCATGGCCACGCCGCCTTGTTTCAAGAAATACCGCCGTGAAAACTTCAATCCTCTAACGCCTTCGCAACATTCAAGACTCATGGGGACCTCGCAACTCTTCGAGCGCCACTCTTCCGCGTTTCTTCTCGGCCAATGCCCAGAACGGTTTGCTTCCAATGTCGACTGCCGACTTCCTATCTCCTCTGAAACTCCGGCGCTCCCAACACCAGCCCCGCGACAACTCCCAAATCAACGTGCTTCACAGGATCGTCCAGCTTCGCCTGCACCACTTGCGGGCTGTCCAGTTGCTTCTCGAGCGTCTCTACCGTGGTCGGTCCAGCTTGCCCGCCCAGAAAAACCTGTACAGCGCGCTCCAGCGCAGCCTTGGCATCCGCTGACGATTCCACGCCGATCAGCGCGGACACATCCGTGCGCGACCCGCGCATCTTGTTACCGGCCAGCGCCAAAGAAAAATTCAGTCGGTTAAGCAGCGCCCCGGTGTTCACCCAAGCATCGGCCTTGTCCGCATAACCCGTCGGTGGCTGGCATTGATAAAGGGGTTCGCCGATGCGCCCCACCCAGCCGACCAGCGGCTGCGGCATATCCACGTCCGTTCCCAGCGCGCGCGCCGCGGACACCACCAGCTCAAACGGCGTCTTGATTTTCGCGCGATATGCTTCGCGCGACCAGAACTCCGGAGAGTAAATCATCGTGTGCATCACGGCCTTGATATCGCCGTCGCTTTCTGCAAACGTCTTCGCCATGCGGTCCACAAGTGCCGGCGGAGGAGTATCGGAAACAAATCGCCGCGCCAGCTTCGTCGAAATGAAACGCGCCGTGCTCGCGGCATGCACCAGCAGGTCAATCACTTCATCGCCGTCCTTCATTCCGCCGGCATGAATCTTTTTCCCCAGCACATACTTCGGGTCGGGGTCGTGCAAACGATCGTCAAACTTGAATTCCGGATGCTCGCGCGGCTTCTCGATCGTCCAACCGGTAAAGCACCGCGCGACTTCGGTCACATCCTTCTGGGTGTAGCCGCCATCGACACCCAGCGTGTGCAGTTCCATCAATTCGCGGCCATAGTTTTCATTCAGCCCGCGTTCGTTCTGTTTTTTCTGCTGCCCGGGCGGCATTGGCCTTCCGAAACCGCGATACCGCGCCTGCTGACGCCTGGCGCGTTCTGCGGCCTGCCGCTCGGCAGCGCGCGGATCGGCACTTAGAAAATTATCCAGATAAAACAGCATTGCCGGGCTCTTCGCGGATGCCGCCAAAAGATCCTTGAACTTCCCCAGCGTATGCGGCTGGATCACATCGCGCTCGTAGGAGGTCAGGTAATAGCGGTCTTCGCCCTTGCCAGCAAACACGTTCAGATGATTGAACCAGAAATCGTCCATCACCTGCTGAAGCTGCCGCTCGCTATAAATCGCGCGCGTCACTTTCGACATCGCCAGCTCGGCAACCACGCGCTGCGGCCGCTTGCTGTCTTCAGCGATGGCGCGCGGCACATTGTTTGGGTCACTGCCCAGCACGTCTCGTTTCCCCGCGCCTTTCGCGCCCTGATTCCCGAGCCCTGGATCCTGCTTCATAGGTGAGGGCAGATTCGCTTCGCCGCCATCGGTGGGCGCCGCTGCGGAGGGCGGATTTGTTTCCGTTGCCGTGGTTTCCTTCGGAGCTGGCGTCGCCTTGATGTCTTTGGCGAGGATCGCTGCGGCCATATCCGATCGCCTCTGCTGTTCTTGCTCCAACTGCGCTTGTGCGCGCTTCGCAGCTTCCCGCTCGGCGGGTTTAGGCTGCGGATACTCTCCCATCAACTTCGCGGAGGTCATCTTCAACGTCGGATAGTCCTCCAACCGCGCCTCCAGCGCCTTGTCATCGATCGAATTCGGATTCAGCTGCTGGTCGATCCATTTCCCGAGACCCATCTGCCTCACGCGCTCCACGTCGCCGGGCCTTGGGCCATAGGCCAGCCGGTTCAGCGCGTGAAAAATCGCTTCATTCGCGCTCAGTTCGGTAATTGGCAGATTCTTTAGCGCCGGATCTTGCTTTGCTTTCTTATCTTTCGCGGCCGCCGGGGTCGCCAAAAGCGATGGCCCGTCGATACCCGCCGAGAATATGCATGCCACAGAAAGAATGGCTGACAGGAATGACCTGGGTGATGCCAAAATCGAAGCCGTCTGTTGGCCGGGGCCATGCTGCACGCTCATGACACTCTCCTACCGGGCGGAGTCGTCCGCGAACACTCGGCACTCCATAGAATAACCCTCGAAACACCCGGAAGTTGCATCCCGCAAGGTTCCGTGTCGAATCCCTACTTTGCCCAGGCGTACAGGTCTGCTGCTAACTGGCTCATCCCCTTGGACCTACGGCCCGTTGCGCGCACCATCGGCGGTATTGACGCCCAGCACCCCGGCCCGTATTCTCGGGCTGCTTCTTCCAGGGGGGATTCGTGCTGATTCGCAATTTCATCTTCTGGCTGTCCACAAAACGCGGCGTAACGGATCGCATCGCGCGTCACGGCATGAAAAATGGCTTTGCGCGCCGTTTCGTGGCCGGCGAATCCCTTGAAGAAGCGCTCCGAGCGAGCCAGGAACTCTGCTCCCAGGGCCGCAACGTCAGCCTGAACCACCTGGGCGAAAACGTCACCAGCGAAGCGGCCGCACGCGAGGTCCGCGCCGGTTACATCCGCATGGTCGAAGAACTGCACGCTAAAAATCTCACCGGCAACATCTCCATAAAACTCACGCAACTCGGCTTGGACATCGACAAAGACCTCTCTCGCTCGATGGCCCGCGAAATCGCCGTCCGCGCCGCCGCTCTCGGCCGCACCATCGAAATGGACATGGAAGGCAGCGCGTATACCGACTTTACGCTGGACATCTTCGAAAGCGTGCAACGGGAACTTGGCAATTGCGGGCTGGCGGTCCAGGCGTACCTTTTCCGTACGGAGAAAGATCTCGAAAGGCTGGCACCCATCAAGGCGAAGATTCGCCTTGTCAAAGGCGCTTATCGCGAATCCCCGAAAATCGCTTTTCAGAAAAAGCGCGACGTGGATGCCAACTACCGGAAGCTGACTAGTTTGCTGCTCGAAGGCGCTGCGGAGGGCACTTTTCTACCCGCATTCGCTTCCCATGATTGGAACATGGTCGCTCATGCGCAAGCCGAAGCCGCCCGGCTCAAGCTAGCCAAAAGCCGCTACGAGTTTCAGATGATTTACGGGATTCGCCGCGATCTACAGGAGCAAGTACACCGGGCCGGAGACACTCTACAGGTCTACGTGCCCTTCGGCACCGACTGGTGCCCCTATTTCATGCGGCGGCTATCGGAACGCCCCGCGAATTGCTGGTTCGTCTTGCGCAGCCTGCTGGCGGAATCAGGCCACGCGTCTCATCAACCGGCGACTTGACCGCCTATTCAGCTATCCTCATCGCGCAAGTTTTACTCCGTCAAGTCGAAATCCACAGTTCGATTCTTCGCATGGTGCCCAGCTCCATCGACCGCCATCATCACCAGGCGGTAGCCCCCGGGAGCCATGTCCTTCACTTTGATATTCAGTCCCACCGGCACCATGGGACTGCCTTTTTGGATGAATTCGTCCAGACGAACCGCCCCGGTCGAGAACACCGCTTTCCCGCTGGCCCGTTCAACGATGGCATAGCCAGCCATGACCTGCGGTGGATTCGTGGATGTAAGCAACGGCTCGTAGACTTCCGTATAGGCAGCCACGTTGTCCGTCTTCTTGAACCGGTTGCTGGCCGACGGATTCATTTGCATGCCCTTTACCACCAGCGGCGTGCGGTCCTCCAGCAGCACCGAATCGAGTCCCGTCGGAATATCCGACAGCCGCTGCATCGAGTTGGTAAGCGCCACTCCGCCGAGGCTGAACTCCTTCCCGTCATAAGCATCGATCTGCAGTGGCGATTCGTATTTTCCGAAGGCGTCACCGCTCGAACTCACGACTACCGTCAGTTTGTAGCTACCCGATCCTGCATCGAACTGGTTCTGGTAGAAATAGGGCTGCTTGGTGAACTCCTTCACTTCGTCTTTTTCCAAATCCAGATTGACCGTATCGCTGAACCGCGCTCCAACGCTGCCGTCAGGCTTGTACGCTATACCCAGCACATTCAGGCTGGCGTGATATTTTCCCTTATCTTTGTTGAACTGCACGGTATTCGAGGGGATCTCCATCGAAAGGTTTACCCGCGCCACATTCGGCGAGGTATAGAAATACGGCACCTGGAACGAGCCCTGCATGGTCCCGGCCTGATTGCCCGTCGCCCGCGCCTCAAGCTGCTTCTCCGCCGGCGTACCTTCAAGCACGTTTGTCGACTTCGTGTTGCAGTACCCGCTGCGCGACCTGACGTTCATCCCGCCACGGTTCATCTTCACCTTTAGCGTGTGGCAACTTCCCTCAGCGGTCTTCTGCGGCACGTAGCCCAGAATATAAAACTCGTTCTGCTCGCGACCGATCTTCTCCAACCCTCCCAGCAAGTCGTTGGTGTTGAATATGGTGAACCCGCCGGTTCCCTCCGCAAGAGCGGCAAGAATCTGCTGATTGGTCGACGCTGAGGGAGGAAATTGCGGAACGATGGTCCTCGGCTGAGAATAGACCGAATTTGGATTGTTGGCATTCGAATTCGCAACGCCTCCGCCGCCACGTCCGGTGGTCCCTCCACCCGTTCCTCCTGTGCCGCCTTTCCCGCCCGTACCGCCGGTGCCTCCTGTACCGCCTTTACCACCCGTACCCCCGCCTCCACCCGTGCCACCGCCTCCGGTTCCTCCACCTCCACCAGGTCGTCCGCCACCACCACCACCCGCTCCACCACCTCCAGTGCCGCCTCCGCCGCCACCGGGGCGTTGCGGCTCAAACAGTCCAAGTGTGTACGACGTACGCACCACTCGCGCGCCGCCGTAAGCATTCATCGCCTCGGACCGCACCGCGAGTGTGCGCTTCCCGTCTTCTCGAGGTCTTAGCTCGGAGCTCCCGCCCGGAGGCGTGGCCACGAGGCCGCGCACGTCGAGCGAATAGATCGCCACGTTGGCTTTGTTGCAAGCGTCAATCGTAGCCGTCAGCTCGGACTCGCTCTCGCTCGTCAGCGGGAAACCCGACGAAAACAGCACCACCATCTTTCGCCCGGGAACTCCCCGCAGATTCTTCGCCAGGCTGCGCACCGAGAGCAGCATGCTCCTCGCGCCGAAATCCGCTTCGGCATTGCTCATCGAAGAAAATGGCGAAGACGTTCCTGATGCTCCCCCGAACGGACTTGCCGAGGGCGAGAGCCCTGCCGAGGCCACTTCAACCGGGGCCTGCGCGTTGGGATCTACGGCGGAGCCCTTCGCTCCAGCAACCGCGGCGCGCAAACGGTCAGCGTTGGCGGTAAAATTTTGCACGATCTGTAAGGTCCCTCCGAACTCCACAACCGCCATGAGCCTGTCAGGCCCGGCATTCGCATCGATGAATTTCTTCGCCGCATCTCGCGCCTGGATCTGATCGGGCATGGCCATCGTTGAGTTATCAAAGAACAGGATCAAATATCGTTTCTGCCCCTGGGCCTGAATTGCCGCATCCGCGCCGAAAGAAAAACTCGCGACGCTCTGTTCCTTGTTGTCTTCGTACACCTTGAAATCGTTTTGCGTCAGGTCGTGGACGTAGTTCCCCTTCTTGTCGGTCACCACGGCATCCACCAGGACCAGACGCGACTCTGCTTTAATTGTCGCTCCGGCCTGCTGGCTCGGATCCCCAGCAGGAGCGGCCGGTGTCTGTGCCGGCGGGGTTTGCCCCGCAAGCTGCGCCAAAAATAGGCACGATGTGGCCGCCGTAAGTCCGGCAAGCCAGCCCCAAGCTATCCGCGAGCGGTTCTTTTTTGTGTTCATTTGCTCCCCCATCAATTCGGTATGACTACGGCGCCGTTGCGCGCCGCAAGCTGCGATCCTTCCGAGTCACGCACCACCTGCCTTACCAGATATGTCCCGGGCTTCACGTCGAAACTCGTCTTCAGATTCAGACCCGACAGGCTCAATCGGTAGTACGTCAGGTCCAAAAGCTTCATCTGCACGATCTTTTCCCCACCGGTCACGTAATTTCCGTTTTCATCAAAGATCGCAGTCGCGACGGTGAGGTCATCGCGGTTGCGGCCCTCGGCCTTTCGGAAATGCACGCCTTTGATATCGACGTGCGTGAGCACCGCCAACTTCGCCTGATAGTTGTCCGTCTTGAAGAACTGCGTGTGCAAATCCACCGGCAAATCGCGCACTTCGTCCTGCGAAAAAAGCGCTTCCTGAATCTCTTGCTTGGCCTCTTCCGCCGGGTCAACCACGTGCCGCGGCGCGAAGTAGCCGTGCCGCGCCTGAATTTTGTAGCTGGTCTTGTGCACGAACGAGACCTTCAAAGTATGCAGGCTCCCATCGAGCTTCAGGTTTTGTGGCGAAAACCCGATAAGATATGTCATTGCCGGAGCTGCTCCTGCCTCGCGCAAGCCCTCATCCACATCGTTTCGGTTATGGAAAAAAATCCCGCCCGTTCCATCAGCAAGTTCGGCAAGCACGTCTTCCTGTGCCAGTTGCGCGGCCACCGCGTAGGTGGCCTTATATCCTGCCGTTCGGTATGAACCCGATGCGGGGTCGGCGATGTCTCCCATATCCGGCGTGTACAACCCGCGCGCATCAATGGTGTTAACCACGATATTCGCCTTAGTTGCTCGGTCCACCAGGTCGCTGAATTCCAGATGCAGCGTCGAAGTAATAAATCCAGGGGAAACGAACACCATGATCCGCTGTCCAGGCATAGACGCCAGTCGCCGCATGACCTCTTCCATGTGCCGCAAGGCATACTCAGTCGACGAGTCCTCCCGCCCAACCACCCCGCCGGCCATCCCCTGCGCCATGGCACGCGCCGCAGCAAGCTGCGTTTCGTCGCCGCCGAAGGCGCACTGCACGGCATCTTCCGCCGCAATAGCCAGCGCCTGCGGGTCGTTCTTGTTCTGGATTAGGTCCGCCTCGTAGTAGCTGATCTCCGGACAGTCGTGGATTCCTGCGGTCGGAGAATGCGGGATGATTTTCAGAAGCGATTTGCGCAAAAGCTCATGGTCGTCGGTAAATTCCTGCGTGAACTGCCCGGACGTCGAGTAGATGCCTACGCGATCGGAAGCCGCCAGGGAATCAAAAAAACGGCCTGCGGAAGTTCGCACGAACATGGCATCCTGCATGGTGAGGTGCTGGTCGTCGAATACCACGGAGACAAACCGCTGCGGCAACGCGGCGGCTAGCACTTTTGCGGCTTCCGGGTCCGCTGGAACATTCGGATCCACACTGGTGGTGGTCGCCACCACACGCGATTCCGGGCTCTCCACGCTGAACGTGGAGATTATTTGCGGCTTGCGATTGTCGGATAACTGAAAATCTTCCTTGTGCAGGTTAGGCACTACCTTCCCCTGCTGATCGCGCACGACCACGCGCACCAAGACAAGATTTACGCGAACTTTGAATGTCGGAGCTGTATCGCGACTCGAGACTTCCGCACTGTCGCTGGCAGCGGGCGTTTGCGGCTTCGCAGGCGCCTCGGCACTCGGACTAGCCGGGGGTGGGTCTGGCGAGGTCGGAGTTTGCGCCCGAACGGACGGGCTGGCACCGGTCAGCAGTAGCAGCAAGCAAACACACGACCAGCGCCGCGCGAACGGGAACTGCGGTAGGTAGGACATCCTTTTCCTTCTCTGATCCGCATCCGCAGGCACCGCCGGCTCTCCGGGGAGCCAGCACTACGGGGGAACCTTGGGACCACACCCGCAAAATGACTATACGCTCTGGTTAATTTTTGTGTCAACGCGTTTACCGGCCGCTCGGTAGGCCGTTACGCACCATACCTCCTGGGCGTCATCACGCCGCAAAACATAGCGGTCTCCACTCTCTGCCAACACCCGGAAATAAGTCGCGCCGGGCGAGTACCAGCGGTCCTCCACTTCCGCGATCGCCAGGGTTTGCGCCTGAAACACGATGCGCACGGGCCGCTCTTCCGACTTATAACCCGAATAGCACTCCACGCGTAGCAGTTGTTCAGACATGTGGTTCCATCATCTCGTTCTGCCGCTCTTTCTAAGAGTGTTTTCAGCTGTGTGCGCGGGCCCCCCGCCGGTTTTCTGCCAATTCCGCATTCCACGCCGCCCCCAGAAATACGATCACCGCCGATAGCTGCATCCACACCATCAATCCAATGACCGCCGCAAGCCCTCCATACACCACGCTGTACGGCACGCGCCGCACGTAGTATCCAAATAGCACGTTGGCCAGCCACCACAGCGAGGTCGCTACCATGGCCCCCGGTAAGACGTGGCGCATGCGTTCCTCGCCCGGACGAGCCACTCGATAAATCACCGTGAGCGCCAGCATGGCCAGCACAATCGCCGCTGTCGGAAAGAAAATTGTCCACCATCCCTGCAGGGCTGGCTGCGGGCCCAGTTCCAGCGCAAGCCAGCGCCGGATCGGCCGCCCAAGAACTCCCAATATCGCCGCTGCCAGGAGCGGTGCAATGGTCACCAGAAGCAAAACCAATCCCCGAAGTTGCCGGTGCAAAAATCCCGGTTGCTCCTGATCCCCATAAATCCGATGAATCCCTTCCATCAGCAGCCGCATCACCTGCGAGCCTGCCAGCAGCGTTCCCGTCCATCCCAGAAGCGCAAGTTTCCAGGCATCCGTCCCGCGTTTCACCAGAAACTCGGAAACAATGCTCTGACTACCCGGCGGCAGAAATGCGGTGAGATCGGTGATCAAATCGAACAGGCTGGTTCGCCCGCCGATGCGGCTGGTCGCAAAGCCCACCATGATAAGCAGCGCCGGGAAAAAGGCCAGGAACAGATTGAACGCGATGGCCTGCGAAATCATGCCGCAGCGCGGAAATACCCGCGCGAACATCCGAATGGTTCGCCGAATGAAGGAGGGGCTCGAAGCCATAGCGCGTCATTATACGCATGCCGGGCTTCCTGTCGTAGTGCGGTAGCAGTATGTTTTGACATCCTCCGCGCTCTAAAGGGCCCCTTAAAGGGCGAGGCTCCCTACGGAGCCGAGTTTTGGTCCGGTCTCTTCGGTAAGTTCCTCCCCAACCGCCCTATCGAAGAGGCTTTACTTTTGGGCTGTGCGCTCCGCTGCCCAACGCCGGGCTACAGATGGCGGTACATGACCAGAGCATCGACGGGACCGATCGTCGGATGCAAAAACGCCGCGGGAAGCCGGCCGACAATTTCAAAGCCCATGCTCTGCCAGAGCCGCACCGCGCGTTCGTTGTTGCTGACCACAAAATTGAATTGCATGGAAAGGAATCCTCGTTCCCTCGCGTGCTCCAGGGAATGCTGGCACATGGCCCGCGCAACGCCGCGCCCGCTTGCCCATGGACCGGTCATGTACCCGCAATTCGCTACGTGCGCTCCCCCGCCGCTATGATTCGCACGCAAATAATACGTCCCCAGAATTTCTCCGTTTTCTTCTGCGACGAACACCTCGTGGCCGGGTGAATTCCAATATGCGAGTGCGTCCCCGCGACTCATTTCCTGCGGCAAGGTGTAGGTGTCCCCGCCGCGAATAACGGGTTCGAGGATCTTCCAAATCGCCTCGCTGTCGCTTGCGGTTGCTGCCCGAATCACCATGGGCTCAGCCCGGTTCTCGCGTCCTGGTGTCCTGCTGGAGCGCACCATGCCTCATGGCCCATTCCAGAAAACCCTGCGGCGCATTCTTCACACCGAAGATATTGGCGTTCCTAATGCCTGCGATATGCTCCCAGTGTACGCCACGCAGATCGGCATTGGTCAAATCCGCGTCCACCAGCGTCGCATCCGTGAGGTCCGCTCCAGCCAGGTCCGCGCCCGTAAGATCGCAGTCATCCAGGTCCGCCCCGTGGAAGGAAACCTGCTCGAGATCGCCTCTGCGAAGATTGGCCGAGTGCAGGTTCGCATTCGAAAAGTCCGCCGACGGGAATTTTCCCTCGCGCACATCCGCCGAAGAAAAATTCGCCCGCAGCAAGCGGGCTTTTTCCAGCCGCACGCCTTGAAGAAATGCGCCGGAAACATCCACTCCAACCAGCGGAACGCGGTCCGCATTCAATTCCTGAAGCGCGTCGATCCTTCCCCCGCTTCCGCCTTTTCCTTGAGAAGTGTTCACCACCTGCCATGCCTGGTAGTGTCTTTGCTTGATGCGATCGCCCGATTCCGAAAAATAGAAGATCACCGCAACAAGTACGCTGAAAGTTTCCAGGTAATCGAGCACTTCGAGGAACGTCCAGTTGCTGAGCGCGTAAGCAATCCACTCCCACATCCACTCGAATGCCACAAATGGGACGGTCCAAACGTGCTTGATTTCTTTTCTTCGTTCCGCCCAGGCGGCAGGTCTCTCTTTTCGGATGTGTATCCTCATCTTTCCTTCTCCTAATAGAGCCTACCGCCCGGTGATTTTCCCCGCCACACAATTGCCAAAATCGCCGCGACGACACGAAATGCAAGTTCCATCCTGGCCGTCATGCCATCCCACTCCTACGCGGGCCGCCCCTTCTTCCGCACGCATGCACACGAATGCGCACCTGCCTCGCCTCCGGCTCCGGAATCTCGCGCCCCTGAATCTCAAAATCGCTACCCGCCTTAGTAATGACCGCGGCCTTCATCTTCGCCATCGCTCTTCTCCTCGCGTCTCCGCGCCCTGGGCTATAGGTCTGAAACTCCTCGCTTTGGATGAACTAGGGCGCTCGAGAGTTAGGGATCACGGTTTGCGTCGAGCCTATTGCCCATCCTCGGCAAGAGGGAGGCGGCAGCGTGCTTGCCGCAGGTTCGACCGCGTCGTACACTCGAACGTCACCAACCCAAGTTCTAGGAAGCGCTAATGACCACGCCCGCAAAGCCGGTGCCATCAACCATGTCGCGCAGCGAAGAAGCCGTTGCCAAGCACAAAAAATATATCTGGCCGTCGGTGACGAACTACTACCGGGATCCGCTTGTCGCCGATCACGCCGAAATGCAGCACGTCTGGGACGTCGAAGGGCGCAGGTACCTCGATTTTTTTGGCGGGATCCTGACTGTTTCCGTGGGCCACTGCAATCCAAGAATCACCAGCAAGATCAACGCACAGGTGAACAAGCTGCAGCACATGTCGACGCTCTACCCGACCGAGCAAATCGTGGCGCTGGCGGAAAAAATCGCCCAGATTACGCCGGGCAACCTGCAGCAGAGTTTTTTTACGAGCTCCGGTAGTGAAGCTGACGAGGCCGCGATCCTAATCGCGCGCATGGCCACCGGCAGCTTCGATATCGTCGCACTCCGCCACGCCTATTCCGGCGGCTCCTCGCTCATGAAGTCCGTCACGGCGCACGCACCTTATCGCAAAGCCGGGGTCATCAGCGTGGGCATCTCCCACGCCATCAATCCGTACTGCTACCGCTGCCCGCTGCACCTGAAATATCCCGAATGCGAAGTAGCTTGCGCCGGCGACGTCGAGAATCTCATTCAGACCGGCACCAGCGGAAACATCGCCGCTTTCATCGCTGAGCCCATCCAAGGCGTCGGCGGCTTCATCACCCCGCCCAAGGAATATTTCAAAATTGTTTTCAACATCGTAAAAAAGTACGGTGGGCTATTCATCTCCGACGAAGTGCAAACCGGCTGGGGCCGCACCGGCAAAAAATGGTTCGGCATCGAACAATGGGAAGTAACGCCGGATATTCTCACCAGCGCCAAGGGCATGGCCAACGGCGTTCCCGTCGGTCTAACGGTCACCACACCCGAAATCGCCGCCGGATTCCAAGGGCTGAACATTGCCACCTTTGGCGGCAACCCGGTAACCTGCGCCGCAGCCCGCGCCACCATTGAGCTGATCGAAGAAGACGACCTGCGCGAGAACGCCCACACGGTAGGCGACTACTTCCGCGCCAAGCTCGAAGAGCTTCAAGAAAAATACCCGCTCATCGGCGACGTCCGCGGCATGGGCCTCATGCAAGCGCTCGAACTGGTCAAAGACCGCAAAACCAAAGAGCCTGCCCCCGCAGCTACAACCGAGGTAATGGAACGCGCCCGCGACAACGGCCTGCTGATCGGCAAAGGCGGCCTCATGGGCAACGTCCTTCGGTTAGCTCCCATGCTGAACACCACCAAACCAGACATAGACGAGGCCATCCGCCTGCTCGACAAATCTTTTTCCGAGGCAAGCGTCTGAGACGGAGCTATGGTCCGCTTTTTTTTGCGCCAGCTGGCCTCGTTTATATTTCTTTGGCTGCCCTTGCTTATTCTATTTTGGGCAGTCCGGCTCTGGGCGCGCTCCACGCCGAGGATCGCCACACCAGCATGGCGAAGCTACGTGGCGCTCGCGGCGACGACTCTTGTCAGTGTGTCTGTTCTGCTGTGGGTCACATCGCTCCTATGGGCGAGGGGTATCGGTGGATTCCCATTCTATGATCCCCTTTCTGCTGCGGTTTTATCGCTGGGGACCTCTGACGAGCGTGGCCGGGTTGTTCACAAGCATACTGGGTAAAGGAAAGTTGAGATGGCCGTCGTGCGGACTCTCAGTTCTGATGACCTTTCTATGGTTCGCGGCGGCGCTAGGAGAGTAATGGCCTCACGTTTCTATGCGGCGGTTTTGTTGATTCTGTTGGGCTGCCCGATGGCCTTCGCCAAACCAGCGGGCGAGAAAACGCTTTGGAAGCAGGTTCAATTCGCGATTGTGCGCTTCAATGACGAAGCGCCGCAATCCTGGAACATCTATCACACAGAGAAACGAGGCGTGCTCCTGGTGAAACTCTGGAAGCGCTACCTGCTGCTGAATATCAAGGAACAAGAAGCCTACGAGGTCGATCCACAAACGGTGAAACCGCAAGGGGACAACGTCGAATGGTCCACGTCCGATCTGCCGAGCGATCCCATCGAAACTTCGGAGTGGAAGGTGCGCGACGTTGGCCTTGTCGAACGAGTGCGCTTCCGGTTTGGCAAAACCGGCCACTTCCTCGAAATTCAATTACCGCTAAAGCCCGACGGCAGACCCGCGTATTAGTCCCGCGTACTCAACGCCGGTACACCCCGTAATACCACGGAATCCCGAGCGCCCCCGGCTCGACCGCCACCACTACCGTGTCGCCAATCTGAAACCGGTCGAAATCATCGGCATCCACGGCCAGACCCTCGACCCTCTGCCCGGCACGCCAGGAATGCACGTGTAAACGCCGGCTCCCCCGCACGATTCCTTTCATATTGAATTTACTAACGACGGCGGTCGGATAGTAAGCCATGTTTTTCTGCGAATCGAGCCGCCCATTGACAAAGAGCGTGGCCGCCAGTATCCAGGGCAGCGGAATGAACCCAGAGTAGATCCTCTTCAGTACTTCCAGTTCCTTGTGCTGTCGCGCGCGCCTCTCGAGTATGACTGCCAGCGTCAGCGTCACGAAAAAGAGCAAACCGAAGCACACCAGCATCAAATCCAAATCAAGCGGAGGATAAATCTGGCTCACGTAAGGAAAAGCAAGCGAACCAACCAGAAAGACGGCGGTCCGTCCCACAAGCCGCCGCCGGAACAGCAACTCTGCGGCAATGGACGTCAATCCGCACGATGGACATTGGTCAGCAGTTCGCGGGGAACCGCAATCAAGGCATCTGGTCACACTCATGCAACCTCAAACGCCGTTCTCGACGAGGCGGGCGAATACACTTACCCGCACCCGCAAGCCGCGCCAAGCCATCCGCGCCGCCCGAAGCATAGTATAAGACGAGCTTAAGAACCTGTGTGGGAGAGTGAAGCCAGGAGATCTTGATAGCGTTGCTCGTGTTGCCCATCGGAAAGCGTCACGGCCACGCCCATGCCAATCCCAGGTTCGATGCGCTTCACCGAACAATCGACTTTGACGGACCGGTGCAAAGCCAAATGGGCCGTAAACCCCGCGCCAATCCACAAAGGATCGGCCGACTCGATGAACATTCCGTTGCAACTGATATCGCGCGTGCTGGCGCGCAAGACTGCCGAGCCCCATTCGATTTCGAGGTTGGCGCGAAACGAGTAGCGCGTTGCCCAGCGTCGGTCGGATCGCCGGACCCATTGGTCCCCACTGCCCATTGACCCGGTGAACGCTCCTGCCAAGGATCCCAAAGTGCGGCGGCAGCGCCATCTCGCCGCTCATTCGTCTTAAGCATAGGCCTGCTACCAGCACACCCATACGACGCCGGAGACGGATGTTTTGTTCCCGGCAATCCAGCTAGCCTGGCCATACACACTCCCGCGGGAGTGAGTTCGAGCCCATGGATTAAAGACGCCGCTTAGTCTTGATTAGACGCAGCCGCAGGCCCAGGGGTATCGTCTTTCCGTACGGGTTTTTCTCGTGCGCGAATCCGCCGCCGCACTTCCGCTTCCAAATACTTCCTAAGACTCTCCGGGACAATTCCTGGCGACGCCAGTTCGCGCAGGTCGGAAACGGCAAGTTCGGGAAGGTAGGCAAGCACGGTGGCCAGGGGCGACGAAGGATGCCGCACCAAAGCCAACCGCACGTTATACGTAATCGACCATTTGCGGTGTTGGGAGATGGCGCGCACCACCACAGGGGGAAGTTTTTCGCGCGAAAGAGCTCGCAACACCTGTGCTTCCGTCAAATAAGCATTGTCCAGAACGATGGACACGATTTGCGCGTGCCCCTCCGCGAGAAGCGCGCCCGCAAGCCGCGCAGGCCCGCGCCGCGCCAGCGTGATTTTCTGTCCCAGCGGCAGTTGCGGCAGCCGCGAAACCAGCTGGTCCTCCGCGTTGCGTTTCAACTCCGTGGGAATCCCCGGCAAAAGCGTGAGCTGCACGAGGTCCATCAAGTAAAGATCGCGCAGCAATCGCAAAGTCACGAGCCGCGGCGTGCGCGGATGAAACGTCAGTGCCCGTTTGACGCGGTAGTTCTTCAAAAGCGGCTTGCGCCGTGCAACTTCTTCCAGAATTTCCGCCGGGAGATTCTTTCGTTCGAGCAGCATGCAAAGCTGCGTTTCCTCAAGCCCGGGATTGTCGAGCAGCGCGAGCAAGACCTCCGCGTCGGCGTGGTGGAGCAGCGCCGTCAGCTCATCGCCGGACGCAAGGAGCGCGCGATCTCTATTTTTGTCCGCCCCTGCCATCTCAGTTCCCTGCCGTATTTCCGCTGGACAGCAGCTGCAACGCCAGCCGCGCGGCAGCTTCCGCCGGAGAAACGCGCAGCACTCCAATTTCGGCCAGAGGAAACGCACTCCTCAAACGCTCATCAAGTTGATTCTCCAGATATTTCGAACGCCCGATCATGCCCCCTGTTTTGGCAATGATGAAATGTGTGCCTCGCAAATGCAACCGCTCCGCAAGATGGTCCGCAAGCGAACCCAGATCAAACGCTGCGGCCCGCAGAATTCCCCGCGCCGAATTCCTAGCCGCAGTTTCAGCGGAAGTCTCAGAAGAAGTTTCGATCCAATCAGCAACGGTGGCGACGACGGAAAACAGGCGAGGAAAAACTTCGTCCGAAGCGGCCTGCGCACGGGCTTTGACCTCGGACCAGTCCGCGCAGCCAAGCTCTCGCAACAACCTCTGCCCAAGCAGCGAATCCGCACCGGTGCGATCGTTTTCATGCATGGCGGTAAGCACGGCGCGCCGTCCAATATCGTAAGCGCTGCCCTCGTCCCCAATTTGCGATCCGTAGCCCCCGCCGCGGCCTGATTCCTTTGCCGCGTTACGTCCCGTCGCGGCTGAACCGGTCCCTGCAATGAGCACGATCGCTGGTCCCGGGCCCGCAGCCTCCAGCGCAAGATCGAGGTCCGTGCATAATAGAATCATCGACTGTGGAAACTCAGCGGTAAGAAGCGCGCGAATCTTTCGAGCGGACTCGGAAGGCCCCGCTCCCGCGAGCCCCGCGCAAAGCGCAGCGGCTGACGAACCGCCTGGCAGCGCCGCCTGAGCGCCAGCCTGCCGCGCCGCCTCACGAATGGCAGTGATGGCCGCACCAAATCCAACGCGCAGCGGATTGGAAGGCCCGGCCTGCGACCGCGCAAGAACCGCGCCCGACTCATCCATCACGACACAGTCGGTTTTCGTTCCGCCGCCATCAAATCCCAAGACAGAGCGCATACAAAAAGTTTAAGCGAGAAACCCAGCGAATGCATTCACGGAAGACAACCTCGTGCGCAAAACGTGGGCCCCGGTCCGCTCCAGCAAATCTGCGGCAAGCAAACTCACGGCCGAACTGCCTTACTCGACAGGGATTTCTTGACCTGCGTCGGACCTCCCACTATTCTCGGTTCACTTTTTCTGCGACTAAGTAGGGTCCGAAGACGAAAACTCAGAGGCCGCAGGAGCGATGAAAAAAGACTGACAAGCGTGCGGTCGAAGCCGCTCCACGCGCCACAAACCACTCATGCGCATCCACCCACTCGACCTAGCCATCGTCATAGCCTACCTCCTGGCCGTAACCGCGCTAGGCATGCGCTTCCGCCGCAGCAAAAAAGACGTCGCAAACAGCGACCGTGAATCCGTCTCCCTCGACTATTTTCTCGGCGGCCGAACCGCCCCCTGGTGGGCGCTAGCTCTTTCCATCGTCGCCACAGAAACTTCCACGCTCACCATCATCGGCACCCCCGCCATCGCCTACGCCGGCAACATCACCTTCCTGCAACTCGTCTTCGGCTATCTAATCGGCCGGGTCCTGATCGTCCTCCTGCTCCTCCCGGGCTATTTTCGCGGCCAGTTTCTCACGGCCTACGCGCTCATCGAAAAACGCTTCGGCGAACGCATGCGCGCCGTCGCCGCTAGCACGTTCCTCATCACACGCGCCATCGCCGAAGGCGTCCGCGTCTCGGCCATCGCGCTGGTCGTCAGCGTCGTCCTCGGCACTTCCGAACGCCTCGCCGTGCTCATCGTCATCGCCCTCACCATCCTTTACACCTTCGAAGGCGGCATGACCGCCGTCATCTGGACTGACGTCGCCCAGCTCCTCCTGTACCTGTCAGGCAGCGCCGTCACATTTTGGGTCCTCCTCCACCGCATCCCCGGCGGATGGACCGAAGTCACTCAAGTCGCCGCAGCCGCCGGCCACAAACTCCAAGTCTTCGATTTCTCTTTCGACCTCGCCACCAAATACACTTTCTGGTCCGGCCTGATCGGCGGCGCCTTCCTCACCATGGCCACCCACGGTACCGACCAAACCATCGTGCAAAGACTTCTAGCCGCTCGCAACGAAAAAGACAGCCGCCGCGCTCTCCTCGCCAGCGGGGTCATCGTCCTGATCCAATTCACAGTTTTTCTTCTAATCGGCGTCCTGCTCTTCGTCTTTGCACAGCAAGCGCCCCTTCTCGCCCCGGGTGAGCGCACCGACCGCATCCTCCCGCTCTTCCTCGTCCGCGAAATGCCGCAAGGTCTCGCCGGCCTTCTCCTCGCCTCCATCATCGCCGTCGCGATGTCCAACGCCAGCGGCTCCCTCAACTCCCTGGCTGCCTCGAGCGTCCTCGATTTCGCGAAACTTCGCGGCCGCTCGACCGACCCTGTCCCATTCCTCCGCCTCGCACGCCGCATGACTCTAGTCTGGGGTCTTATCCTCATGGCTTTCGGCTTCGTCAAATGGGGTCCGCTACTCGAAGCCGGCCTCACGGTCGTCTCTCTTCCTTTCGGCAGCCTTCTCGGCCTTTTTCTTCTCGGCACATTCAACCGCAAAGCTACCGCCACCGGCGCACTAGTAGGCATGTTCGCCGGCTTGGCCACAATTCTCTGTATCTGGCAATACACGGCGGTCGCGTTCACGTGGTACTTCTTAATCGGCTCAGCAGTTACATTCTTGGTAGGCAGCCTCGTGAGCAAATTCCATGCAAATCAACCCGCGGCGTAATGTGATGGCACTTCAAGCGGCGCGGTCTATCGTGACTATGGCCGCAAATGTGGCCTGGGCGAAACAATCGGTGGCCAGCGGTATGAAATCGCGCCCAACGGTCGCGAATGGGCCACGACCGCGACGGTCGTCCACCGCCACAAACAAATTGTGCTGCGCGGTCGCCAATCGGCAATCGCCTGTTACTATGTCCGGCACTGACTCATGATTCAAGACGCAAAACGTCTCGAACTCGTCCGCGGCCTAGGCGCCTGGGCCTCCGGCGCCATTGTCGTCGGCACCATGATCGGCACCGGCATCTTCCTCAAGCCCGCCGAAATGGCCAGCGAAGGTCGCACCGTTTCGGTCGTGTTCGCCGCTTGGATCGTCGGCGCCATCCTGTCCCTCTTCGGCGCGCTGTCCTTCGCCGAGCTAGGCGCCGCCATTCCCGAAGCCGGTGGCGAATACGCTTACCTGCGCCGCGGCTTCGGCCCCGCCTGGGGTTTTCTTTTTGGCTGGACGCATTCCATCGTAGGCCGCCCCAGCTCGCTCGCCTCCATCGCCGCAGGTCTGATGCGCTTCCTCAGCTTCCTGGTCCCCGCCGTCGCCGCCCCTATCTTCACCGTTCACATCGCCATCCCCGGCATGACCGGCTGGATCAAGCCCTACGATTTCGTCTTCACCTGGGCACAACCGCTGGCCGTTTTCTGGCTAGTGCTCATGACCGGCGTCAACTATCTCGGCGTGCGTCTGGGCGGCGCCGTCCAGGTTTTTCTAACCGCCATAAAGATAATCTCAGTCGTGATTGTAATTGGCGTAGCGTTTTTCGCCCCCGCCGCCGCGCCCCACGCCCCCGATCCACTGTGGCCCTCCACACTGAATGGCGGCGTCCTCAGCGCATTCCTGGCCGCGCTAGCCGCCGCGCTGTGGGCCTACGACGGCTGGGAAGATTTAAATCTAGTCGGCTCTGAAGTCGAAAATCCCCAGCGCAATTTCCCTCGTGCTCTGGTTGGCGGAGTCGCACTGGTGGCGTTAATCTATCTCCTATTCAGCGCCGCCTGCCTAAAAGTTCTCCCTTTTGACGTAGTCGCCGCCTCCCCCCACATCGCCTCCGACGTAGTCCAGCACGTCGCCGGCCCCATCGCTGGCGCGTGGATCACGGTTGCTATGGTCATCAGCGCACTCGGTTCGATGAACTCCTCGGTCCTCAGCGGCGCTCGCCCGACCTACGCCATGGCTCGCGACGGCATCTTTTTCAAAATCGCCGACGGCGTTCACCCAAAATATCGCACACCAGCCCGCGCCCTTATTTTTCAAGGAGTCCTCACCAGCCTGATGGCCCTCACAGGCACCTTCGAAGAACTCACCAATCTCTTCATCTTCGCCGGCTGGATTTTCTACGGCCTGGCAGTAGTCGCGCTGTTCCGCCTGCGCTCGAAAGAACCCAACATGCCCCGCCCCTACCGCTGCTGGGGCTACCCCTGGGTCCCCGGCCTTTTCGTAGCCGGCGCGCTTGCTCTCACCTTCAACATCTGGCTCGACCGCCCCGGCCGTTCCTCCCTCGGCCTGCTCCTAATGTTCGCCGGCCTCCCCTTCTACCGCTATTGGAGCAAGCGGGCTTCTGAGACCAATGCTACTCCGCAGAAATAAAATCAACCTGTCGGTATGGGTTCAACACGGCCCGTTCTTTCGGCGCACCTGCGTTTCCACCACAAATACGGTCCGGTAATCGTCTGAACGACCAACAACATGGACATAAGACACGCCAGCACTCGGCTCGGATAACCCCAAATATCGCCGCTATGAAGATCGCGATTCGCTCTCTCAATCTTGCGCGCTACAGGTGCTGTTCGCGAGTTCCACACAGCAAGAAGCTTTCCGGAAAACTGGTCGATCCACACAATGCTCGCGCCATTCGACGAGTGATCTTCAGGGAATCGCATCTTAACCAGGTACGAAGACGTCTTCTCCTGAGGCATCACGATCCACAGGGGAACCGCGGCAGGCAGGAAATCTCTCGCGATTCTAAGCGCACTATCCGCCGAGATCGGAGTCGCGCCCGGCCGAGGGTTCGCAGGAGGGTCTCCTGGCAATTGTTTGCTGCCGGTAAGTTTATAAGTGGCCGGAACGGACACACTTTCAAAAGCCATGTACGCTCCAGTCACGCCGAAAACAAGAAGAAAGAGTGATGAAAAGAAGCCGGCCGAACTATGAAGATCGAAGCACAATCTGCGCGCCGGACCTTCGAATCCAATCTTGATTCGCTTCAGCGGCCACCAGAGATAAAGTCCGCTAATGACCGAAGACAGCAAAATAATAGCCGTCCAACCCATCACGGCGCCACTCGCCTCGTGTAGTTGATGCGCAACCACCACGAATCTCACAACGCTGAGGCTTCCGAGCACCCTTCCGCTGTACTCATCGACGAATACTTGCCGTGGCAGTCGGCCCGGCGCAACAAGGGTAACAACGCAGGAATTGTCAGGCTTCGTTGGAAGAACATATATTCCGACGCGCTCATCGGGCCGCGTCACCGCTGCCACACGGGCAGCCAAAGTCGTTAGCGGCAATACCTGACCCAACGGAACGACGTGAAAAAGAGAAGGATGGAGCCGGCTGTCAATCTCCGACTCAAACGCCATGATAGATCCGGTTACGCCCAGAATTAGGAGCAAAGCAGCTGCGATCAATCCGCCGACAAGATGAATCTTGAACGCCAGCGAGCGCCATCCCCAAGGACTTTTCATGGCAAGGAATTCCGACTATGAACCTAAGCTGAGGGCGAAGTCGCCCGACGCGAAGAAAAGACTTGCGTTGGCAGGCCACCGCCTAAAAGAGCTATTCCCGGCAGCAACACCCACGCAATTAGGCCCATAAACAAACCGCTGACGGTAACGTTGTGTGCGACGTGATCGTCAAGGACCAACGCCACGGGAAACACCACGATGAAAAAAGCTAAATGCGGCAGTACGGGAAAGAGGATCGACAGAAGCATGGCGCCTTGCGAGCCGCCCGCCCGCCACGCCAAGTATGCTGCCAGGGCCCCGATCGGAACCAACAACAGCAGCCACGGAACGTAAATCACGGCCACCGGAGCGCTCATCTGCGAGCCGTGAGCACTCACGATCAGAGGCTTGATACCGAACCGAATACCGATGAACTCATTGACCATCAGCAGCATCACCGAAAGAAATAGCGCCACGAAGCCGGGCAACCACCATTGCCTGACTCGATTTGTCATGATGTTCTCCTTACTCCGTGCTACCTGAATTCTCCGCCGAAGAGATTGCCAATTCTTGACTTGCGAAAGAGCACGCTCGACTGCAGCTTCTTCCGGGAGGCCTTGCCGGCGTAACTGCTCGAAAGTCTCTTCAAGATGGTCGGCGAGCTCTGCGGCAACCTCGCTCCGCTCCCTCGGTTCAAGAGAAATACCAATTAGCCGTTCGCGTACGAACTCGTCCCAATCAGGCATGCTTCACCTTAGTGAGCCGCCGCAAGGCGCGGAAGAGCTCGTCCCATTCCTTGCGGATTGGCGACAGCTTTTTCTTTCCCTGAGGAGTGAGGCGGTAACATCGCCGGCTCCGGCCCGTGCCGCTGGTTTCCCAAGCCCCGCGCACCCATCCGCGCTTCTCCAAGCGGTACAGCAATGGGTAGAGGGAGGCGAGAGTAAATCGCAATGCACCCTGTGTTTGCTGCTCGATGCGCCGCGCCATCTCATACCCATGCAGCGGCCGGTCTTCCAGCACGCTCAACACCGCCAATTCCGCCGTTCCGCGTTTAATCCCTGGCGCAATCATGGAGTCTCCTATATATAGGAATCCTATATATAGAAAGCAGCGTTGTCAACTGTACCGAAGAACAGCTGGAAGTAAAGGAAACCTATAGGGGCGGGGCTTGTCCCGCCCGCGCAACTGTGCCTAGGCCGAAGCGGCGCGCAAGGAAGATGGAAACGTGGTTACAGCTGTGGCGCTGATGGGCACCGCGACACTTTCTGCTTCCGGACTGACCGCAACTTCTGGATGCAGAATTTTTGCAAGCGCTTCGATGCCAGTGATCAGTCTTGGTCCGGGCCGCGAAAAATAACCGCTGGCATCCAGCGCGTACACGCGAGAATTACTCACGGCAGGCATCGCGCTCCACTCTTCCGGAAACGACATCCCGCAGTACTCGTCGCGCGCTTGCTGCGCACTGTAGCCGCACTGCGCGATCAAAAGAATTTCTGGAGCCGCATCGATCACATCTTCGGCGGTGACCCGGAAAGAAGGCGTGCGCTTTCGGCCCAGCGCATCTTTTCCGCCCGCAACCTCGATCATTTCTGGCACCCAATGCCCTGCCACATAGAACGGCTGCAGCCATTCCAGAACCGCCACCCGCGGCCGGTGCTCAATGCCCTCGACTTGGGACTCGAGTTCGCCGAGCCTTGTTCCGATTTTCTTCAGCAGAGCTTCCGCTTCATGCCCGCGGCGAGTCTCTTCCCCAACCCACAAAATGTCGCGCCACACATCGCCAAGATCCTGCGGATTCAGGCACAGAACTTCCGGCGGCTCAAGGAAACGCGCCAGTGTTGTCGGAAGATCGTCCGGCGAAGCAGCGCAAACATGGCACAGATCTTGGGTAATAATCAGGTCTGGCGCCAATTCCGCCAGTGTCTCGGCATCCACCGAATACAGGCTCTCGCCGCGCGAGACATATTCGCCGACGAGCCGGTCGATTTCCGCAGGAGACGCGTCGTGAGGCAGCCGCGAATGAATCACCACTTGCTTCGTGCGCGCTTGGGCAGGAAAGTCGCACTCGTGGCTCACGCCAACAACTTCCTTGTCGAAGCCGAGAGCGAACAAGATTTCCGTGGCGGACGGCAAAAGAGAGACAATGCGCATAGTGAGCCGATCCTAGGAGAACCCCGGCTCCGAGCGGCTAGCGCCGCGCGGGCCTTCTTCGGTTCTCCTTTTTTTTGCCCATTCAACAAAGAACTTGTGGAATTCGTCTGGTGTCGAGATTCCCTTATGAACGAGCAATGTATTCATGGCCTAGACTGTAGCCTTGCAGGTCTGGTCCCGAGAAGCCAGTCGTATGGGCTTTTCGTATGACAAGGTTTGCTCCTGCGCCAACATCCACGGATCCCGTGCGGGCTCATAGTACCGCCGCTTACGGTTAACTAGCAACGTTGTTGTGGTCCGGGGCTGGTTTCCTATTTGTACAGAAAATACTTTCGCCGCGTTTGATCGAAATTCGCAAGGTCCGTGGACCAACTGGCGACGATCTGCTCGGGAGGAACACCTGCTTGCAGTTGTCGGATAGTTGCTGAGTTTCCAATCAGGAAAAGCAATTTCCCCGGATCAAATTTCGCCGGATACAGTTTTTGCAAGACGACGGCGATCTCCAACCCCGTGCGCACGGAACGTACGGCAGCCCGGTCCGTGATGCGAATGCCCACGCCTCCGCAACGCTGACCCGCATAAAGCCCGGAGACTGGAATGAACGGCTGATCGGCGAAACGCAAGCCCGGCTGATGGAGCGCATTCAACTTGTCCGCGACGGCCATTCCATCCATCCATGGCGCGCCGAACTCCTCGAACGGCGTCTCCGTTCCGCGCCCAACCGACACGCCCGCGTTCTGCAGAGTCTCAATGCCGGGATAAACAACCGATCCCTTCACGGTGCGAAGGTTGGGCGACGGAGGTACCCAGCGAATCCCCGTGCTCTCGAAAAAATAGTTGCGATGCCAGTTTTTCATGGCCACGACGTGCAAGTCGCACCCAATGTGATTCTCCGTATTGAAGAATTGCGCGAGTTCGCCGATGGTCAGCCCGTATCGAATGGGCAAAGGAAAGTAGCCGACGATGTTGGTTTTGTCGGAATCAAGTATCGGTCCTTCAATGACATCGCCGCCGAGCAGATTTGGCCGGTCCAGCACGTAGAAGGCAATGTTGTGCTTGGCGGCCTCTTCCATGCAGTACGCCATCGTGGCCGTATAGGTATAAAAGCGGACGCCGGCGTCTTGCACATCGAAAACGAGCGTGTCGATGCCCGCAAGCATTTCGTCCGTGGGCCGCAGCGACTCGCCGTACAAGCTGTAAGTGGGCAGCCCCGTCGTCGGATCTTTCGAAGACGCAAATTTCTCGTCGGCGCGCCCCGCGATCCCATGCTCCGGACTGAAGAGCGCCACAAGCTGGAGTCCCGGTGCGTGAAAGAATAGCTCGATCGTCGAGCGGCCCAGGGCATCGAGTCCCGTGTGATTGGTGATTAAGCCGACATGCTTGCCGCGAAGCGGCGCAAATTTCTCCGCTTCAAGAATGTCGATCCCTGTTTGCACGCGCCCAGGGCGTCCCGATTTTTTCACTGTGGCTTGCGAGGAATTACAGAGGGCCAGAAGCACAAGAAGGCCTGCCAAAACCCGGAACTTTTTCCTGATTCCGCGATCCCCATGACGTTGGCTCAAAGCATTCCCTCCGGTCCTGCGTCACCAATGATATTCTGGAACGCTTCGTTCGGGGCTGCGTTGTGAGCCTGAAGTGCGTGTGTTATATACAGGCGCAGGATCCGGGCAGGAGCCGGGAGACACACACCTGATGAAAGGACGCGGTACCAGCGTTCTGCTGCTCATTCCTTTCTGTTTGTTTCTTTTTCTTATGGCCCACACGACACGCAGTCAGAACAAGGCTCCTTCCACGCGCGCCGTCTCGTCTAGGCCCTCCATTTCTTCCAAGCAAGATGCGTCTGGCACGAAGAAAAGCGCAGCGCCGTCGAAGCCGGCGCGAAAATTATCTCCTGCCGCCTCGCAATGGGTGGAATCAACGCTCGGCAAAATGACGCTTGACGAAAAAGTCGGGCAATTAATTTTCGCGACCTATCACGGAAGTTTCACGGCGACCGACGCTCCCGCCTACGTCGCGATGATGCACGACGTCGAGAAACTCCACGTCGGCGGATTCATCAATATCACGCAAAGCTCCCCGCTGGGTATCGTGAAAAGCCAGGCGTATCCCACGGCGGTACTCACAAACCAACTGCAGGCAAAATCAAAACTCCCCCTGCTGATCGGCGCGGACTTCGAACGCGGCACCGCGATGCGCTTGGATGAAGGCACTTCGTTTCCAACAGCGATGGCGCTAGCCGCGGCAGGCCATCCCAAAGACGCGTACACTATGGGAAAGATCACCGCGCTAGAGGCGCGCGCCGCAGGCATTCAATGGATTTACGCGCCCGACGCAGATGTAAACAACAATCCGGATAATCCGATCATCAACACGCGTTCGTTTGGCGAGAATCCGCAGAAAGTTGCTGAGTACGTTTCGGCATTCATACGCGGGGTGCAAGAAAACGGCGGCCTCGCCACCGCAAAGCATTTTCCCGGACACGGCGATACGGCCGCGGATTCGCACATCGATCTCCCGGTGATTCACGCCGATCGCGAACGCCTCGAAAGCTTAGAACTAGTTCCCTTCCGCGCGGCGATTGCGGCGGGGGCGGACAGTATCATGACCGGCCACCTCTCCATTCCCGCGCTGGAGCCTGATTCGAACACGCCGGCGACGCTTTCTTCAAATATTTTGACAGGACTCTTGCGCAAAGAGCTTGGCTATCAGGGCCTCGTAGTCACCGATGCAATGGACATGGGCGGAATCACAGTGCGTTTCGCTCCAGGGGAAGCTGCGGTGCGCGCGTTTGTGGCGGGAGCGGATGCACTGCTCATGCCGCCGGTGCCGGACGCAGCAGTTGATGCGCTGAAAGATGCGGTGAAGTCCGGACGCGTTTCTCGCGAACAGCTGGATGCTTCGGTGCGGAGGATTTTGCAGGCGAAGGCGCGCCTGGGGCTATACAGAGAGCGCTTGGTTGACGTGAACGCGCTGAACAAACATTTCGGCAAGGTGGAATGGCAGAAAGAAGCGCAGGAAATTTCAGACCGGGGTGTGACGCTCTTGCGGGACACTGCGCATCGCTTGCCGCTGGATGAAACGAAGCCGACGCGAGTGCTGCTCGTTGCGCTATACGCCGATCCAGAACCGTATCCTGGCGAGGATCTCGAACGCGAACTGCGTTCGCGCGCGGATGTGCTGACCACGCTGCGCGCGGATACACGGTTTGTGAAGGCGGACAATTTGAAATTGCCGGCCGCGGATACGTATGACTTGGCGGTTCTGGCGTTTTTTGTGAGGGTGAGCGACCGGAAGGGGAACGTGGATATTCCGGCGGAGCAGGCGGCGCTGGCGGAAAAAGTTTACAAGAACGGGAGGCCGGTGGTGACGATTGGATTCGGCAGTCCGTATCTGGTCGAACATTTTCCGCAAGCGGAGACTTGGATTGCGGCGTTCGGCATTAGCGACGTGGCGCAGATTTCCGTTGCGCGCGCGCTGTTCGGGCAGATAGCGGTGCGCGGGCACTTGCCGGTGACTGTTCCGGGCGTGGAGATGAAAGCGGGATTCGGAATCGAGTTACCCGCGAATCCGATGACCGTCCAGCCGATGGACGCGCGCGCGGAAGCGCAACTGCAGCCGGCGTTTGAAGTCCTCGAACGCGCGATCGCGGATAAAGCCTTTCCTGGCGCGACGCTGGCGATCGGCTACCGAGGGCGCGTGGCGCTGCACGGGTTCGGCAAGCTGAGCTACGACGCCAAGTCCCCGCGAGTAGATGTGCGCACGATGTATGACGTGGCGTCGCTGACAAAAGTCATTGTCACGACGACGCTGGTGGAAAAACTGGTCGAGGGAGATTTTCATTCTCCGCTGCAACTGGATGCGCCGGTCGAGCGCTACTTGCCGGAGTGGGCTGGCGGGCCGCAGCCGGAGTGGCGTCATCGAGTGACGCTGCGCCACTTGATGACGCACACGTCGGGGCTGCCACCGTTCAAGGAGTACTGGCGCACATCAAAAGGCAAGCAAGACACTTTGAAGATGATTTTTGCCGAGCCCCTCGAGTCGGAGCCGGGAACGAAAATGGTGTACTCCGACCTCGGAATTATTTTGATGGCCGAGATTATTGAGCGCTTGACGGGACGGACGCTCGACGACCTCGCGAAGGAATACATTTTCTCACCGCTCGGGATGAACGATTCGATGTACAAGCCGCCGAAAAAACTTTGGCCGCAGATTGCGCCGACAGAATTTGACGCGAATTTTCGGAAGCGGCTGATCCAAGGCGAGGTGCATGACGAGAATGCCTTCGCGATCGGCGGCGTCTCAGGCCACGCAGGACTGTTCAGCACCGCGCCCGATTTGGCTGCGTTTTGCCAGATGCTGCTGAATGGTGGCGTCTACGCGCACCAGAGGATCTTGCGGCGCTCGACGATTGCGCAATTCACGGCGCCGCAACAGCTTTCGGGCGGAACGCGCACGCTCGGCTGGGTGGTTGTGACCGAAGGCAGCTCCAGCGGCCACTACTTTTCGCCGCACAGCTTCGGGCATACCGGTTTCACAGGCACTTCTATTTGGATCGATCCGGACCGCCAGCTCTTCGTGGTGCTGCTAACGAATCGCGTCAACCCGACGCGGGAAAACCACAAAATTGCCGAGGTGCGGCCAGCGCTCCACGATGCGGTGATCGAGGCTCTAGGACTGGCGACAGCGGCACCCCCGTCGAAGTAAGCTAAGCAAGCGGCAAACCTTGGCAATGGTCCGGAGTATCACCCCTCGCCTTGCGTAAGTGGGGCGGGACAAGCGTTCCGTGATGACGAGAGGATGAGCGAACGGAGCGTCGAGCGAACATCAAAAACCGTGATTGGATGCGCACTCGACGTAGCTGAGCGAAGGGCGACGCAAACGGCCGGTCAGTTTGCGGCGCTCTTCGCACGCTCTTTGAGCAGCGTTTGGATCTCGTTCTCGAAGGCGGCTTTGTCCACCATGCCGACGTGCAAGTCGGCGATCCTGCCGTCGCGATCAATCAGCAGCGTTGCGGGCATCGAGCTGAAGCCGAAACGGTCTCCCATGTCCCAATTGCCAATCACCGTCGGATAATTGATCTTATGCTGTTGCAGGAATGGCTTGACAGATTTCCAGCCGTCGTCGTCCATGGAAACGCCGAGTGCGGATAGTCCGTTCTTTTTGTACTTGCTCTGGAACTCCACATACCACGGAATTTCTGCCTTGCATCCCGTGCACCACGTGGCCCAGAAATCAAGTAGCACAACACGACCCTTGTAGGCTGACAATTTGACGGGCGCGCCTTTTCGGTCAGTTAGCGTGAAGTCTGGGGCCGTCTTTCGGGATGCGGCCGGTGTCAGGTCGGCTGGGGCTACCGCCGGCAGCGCGAACGAAACCACGAGAGCGATTGTTGTGACCATAGGACCACGCATGTAGTGACCTCCGTACTCAATTCTCGCGGCCGCTCATCAGACGGCTGCGAGCCGACTTGCCGAAGCCGATCTAGCTTTTCTCACGATGACTCCGCCAACGACGATGCCGATCAAATCGAGGGCCCGGCTGAACAGAAATGGCCCTAGGAATGGAATCACCGGCCGGGCGAGTGGCGTGCGCCCGAAAAAAATGAAAAGAAGCCAGGCAAGCGGGGCCGCGCGTAGGAGGCTAAGTGCTATGGCTGCGACCATTTCCCTTCCTCTGGCTAAAAGTGCCACGACACAGCCGATCAGAAGCGACTGGGTGATGCTAACGATCGGAATGCCGTAAGCCAGTAGCCACACATAGGCTTCGTAGTGGCGGCTGGAGTAGGGCCGCTGCGTTCGAAGCAAGGCGATGATCAGCTGAGCGGGCAGTGCACCGCTAAACCACGACAACAAGAATCCCAGGAAGAGAGCCACGGCGAGCGACGGCGGTGTAGCGTGGAAAGCGGCACCGGCCAAGTGCGCAATGGTTTTCGCGCTTTGCAGCCGATACCAGCGGCGTGCATTGGCGATTCCTGAGCGCGAGGCCAGGTCGGAGAATTCCTCACTGAGGTCGCCAAGAATGGATTCCGCTTGCTCTCGAGAAGCAAACAGATCGACAAGCCAGGCGGCGAGGCGTGGTGGCTGAGCGGGAGATGGCTGCTGCGTCATGAGCTGACTCCCAGGAGAGCGAGCCCTTCCGTGAGGCTGCGGAGCGCGCGGTGCGTGTGCTTGACGGCCGACACTCCCGGCGCGGTGACGCGGAAGAAACGCTTGGACCTCCCGCCGCGTTCTGGGGTCGGATCTCCTACGCGGGATTGCACGAGAGTCTTGGCTTCGAGACGATCGAGCGTGGCATAGATGGCGCCGATCGACACTTCTCGCCTCGTGCGTGCTTCGATCTCCCGCCGTACGGTGACTCCGTAGGCCTGATCACCAAGTCGCAGGACCGCTAAAAGGACCATGTGTTCAAATTCGCCGAGATACTCGCGAGCAGACATTAGACATACAATATAGAAGAAATGGAGCGCCGGCGTCAAGGACGGCCAACAGTTAGGAAATAGTGGTTACCAGGCAGAGTTGGGCCACGTTTGTTTGTGGCGGAAACGGGAGACGCTCTTTAGAAAGCAAGTTTCTGATGCAGATCCTCGCCAGCTTGGGCCAGATCGGCGGGTTTGCCCAGGTCGCGCCAGTAGGAGTTGTCGTGGCGGAAGGCTACGATTTTTTCGCCTTGGGAGGCTAGCCGGAGATAGGAATCGATGATGGAGAAGGGGCCGGTTTCTGTGAGTAGGGGGAGGAGGCGGGGAGAGATGATGTGGATGCCGGAGAAGGCTAGGGGCTCGAACGCGGAGAGTGTTGTGGACTCGGGAAGGGGCGACTGGCTAGTGGTGAGTGGCGAATGGCTTTTGACGCGGCGGCCGGAGAGTTGGAGCTGGTCGTTGAACAGAAGTTTCCGCCCGGAGTCGCGGGATTGCACGGCTAGAGTGGCCAGGGCTTGATGTACGGTGTGGAATTGGAGCATGGCGGCCAGGTCGATGGTGCTGATTACGTCGACGTTGTGGAGCAGGAAAGGCTCGTCGGCGGGACCGGACTGATCTCGGCTGGAGTCAGTGCGGCTCAGATTTTCTTGGAAAAACCAGGCGGCTTTTTTTAGGCCGCCGCCGGTGTCCAGGAGTTGATCATCTTCGCGGGAGATTTCGATGCGCATTTCGAAATTGTTTTTGGATTTGAGATATTGCACGACCATGTCGGCGAAGTGGTGGACGTTGATGACGGCTTCGGTGATGCCGAAGGTGTGGAGGCGGGTGAGGATGATTTCCAGCAGAGTGCGGTTGTTGATTTCGACCAGGGCTTTGGGGCATGAGTCGGTCAGGGGGCGGAGGCGGGTGCCCAGGCCGGCGGCTAGGATCATGGCTTTCATAGGAGCGGACCGGCGAGTGGTAAGTAGGTAGTCGTGAGCCGTGCGGGAAAGAAAAACATAACGCCGACACGCTGACGAAACGCCGAGGGAGAAGGAAGCGACGCGTGGAGAGTGGCGAGCGAAAACCGGGAAAGAACATGTACACAAAGGGAACGGAGAGCACAGAGGGCGCAGAGAAGAGAGGAGATCATTTGCGCAGGTTCTCGAGACCAAGGTGGCGAAGGACGACCGCTACGCCGGGTTTGCTGCGGAGGCGTTTGGCTAGTTGCTCGGCTAGATAGACGGAGCGGTGTTGGCCGCCGGTGCAACCGAACGAAACCATTAGATTCTTGAAGCCTCGGCTTTGGTAGCTGGCGATGCTTGCGTCAACCAGGCTCAGGACGCTGGCGAGATATTGATGAACAGTCTCTTGTTGGTTGAGATAGTCGATAACCGGGGCGTCTTTGCCGGTTACGGATTTGAAGCGTTCTTCGCGGCCGGGGTTGGGGAGGCTGCGGCCGTCGAAGACGAAGCCGCCGCCGTTGCCGGTTTCGTCGGTGGGAAGTCCCTGGTGAAAGGAAAAACTGAAGACGCGAATGATCAAATTGTCGGCTTCGCTCGCCAGGCCCTGGAGCTTTTCCGAGGCTAGCATTCCTTTGAAAGCGGCCATTAACGCGGGGAGTGCGATCGGTAGCTCGACGTGATGCAGCAGCCAGCGGAGATTTTTTAGGGCATAGGGGACGCTTTGCAGAAAGTGGGCTTTGCGTTCGTAGAAGCCGCGGAAACCGTAGGCGCCGAGGGCCTGCATGATGCGGACGAAGACGTAGGCGTAGTAGTAGCGGAGGAAGGCTTCGCGATCGACCGGGATGAAATTCGCGAGCGCGCGAAGATAATCATAGATGAGCTGCTGCCGGAGTTCAGGGGGAAGATCGGCTTTGGCATCGTAGAGGAGAGAGGCGATGTCGTATTGAAGGGCACCTTTGCGGCCGCCTTGGTAGTCGACGAAATAAGGCTGGCCATCGCGGAGCATGATGTTGCGCGACTGAAAATCGCGGTAGAGGAAATAATCGCAAGGCGCGCTGAGCAGGAATTCTGTCAGCCGTCCGAAATCGTCCTCAAGCGCGAGTTCGCTGAAAGGGATGCCCGCCAGGCGGAGGAAATAGTATTTGAAATAGTTGAGGTCCCAGGCAATGGATTGGCGGTCGAAGCTGGCGATGGGATAGCAGACGGAGTAGTCGAGGTCGCGGCTGGCTTCGACTTGGAAGCGCGGGAGGACGGCGACGACGTTGCGATAGGTTTCGACGACTTGCGGGGCGATGGTGCCACCTTGGCGATTTTTGGAGAGAAATTCGAAGAGCGTCGTGTCGCCGAGGTCTTCTTCGAGATAGGCGCCTTGGGTTAGATCTTCGGCGTAGATTTCTGGAACGGGGAGATGGTGTCTGCGAAAATGTTTGGAAAAGGCGAGGAAGGCGACGTTTTCTTCGCGGACGTTGTAGAGGATGCCGATGGCAGTACGCGGGCCGGCGCTTAGGCGGATGATTTTGCGGCCCGAGCCGCCTAGTTCGCCTTGGAGCGGTTGCACGCGGTCGACGGGGGCGTGGAAGTGTTGCTCGAAGAGATTTTTTAGGACGTCGATGGGCATGGTTTTCGGCTTAGCTGTTACCACTCATCCAGAGAGCAAATCGTTTTCTAGCATAGCCGATTCCGATTGAAGAGATTTGGGTGGAAGTGAAAGCATGTGCCCAGAAATGTCGAGAATGCATGAGGACATCGCACAGAGCACAAGCTGAAGCCCGCGCCACGAGGGGCGTATTGATGATTTGGCGGCAAGCGCTGCGCCATCCCGCGGCACTTGCGTCTAACGGGAACAGCTGACGGCTATAATGAAGTAATGCCATCACAGCGGAGCGAAAAAAGGCGTACAGAGCAGCGGCTGGCTGCGTCGACGAGGCTCGACCGGATGACGGCTGCGGAGATTGTGCGGTTGATGAACCGTGAGGATCGCCGGGTCGCAAGGGCGGTGGGACGAGAGCTGCCGGCCATTGCGCGGGCGGTGGATGCTATTGTGCGCGGCATGCGAGCGGGCGGGCGGTTGATTTATGTGGGGGCGGGATCGAGCGGGAGGATGGCGGTGTTGGATGCGGCGGAGTGTGCGCCAACGTTTGGAATTGCGCCGGGGCGGATGGTGGCTTTGATTGCGGGGGGACGACGTGCGGTGACGGGGGCGGTCGAGGGCGCGGAGGATTCGGCGGCGAATGGGGCGCGGGATTTGCGGCGCTTGAAATTGGGGCGGAACGATGTGGTGGTGGGGATCGCGGCCAGCGGGACCACGCCGTATGTTTTGGGGGCGATGAAGTATGCGCGGGGGCGCGGGACTTTGACGGTGGCGGTGATGGCTAACCGGGATATGCCGCTAGCGCGCTTGGTGAAGATTGTAATTGGGGTGGAGGTGGGGGCGGAGGTTTTGACGGGGTCGACGCGGTTGAAGGCGGGGACTTCGCAGAAGATGGTCTTGAACATGCTGAGTACGGCTGTGATGGCGAGGCTGGGGCATGTTTATGAGAACTTGATGATTGATGCGGTTTTGACAAATGAGAAGCTGCATGGGCGGGCGGTCAGGATTTTGATGGAGGCTAGCGGTGCGAGTGTGTCTAGAGCGGAGGACGCTTTGCGGGTGGCGGGACACAGTATGCGCGCAGGGTTGGTGATGCTGAAGTTAGGGGTGAGCGCCGGAGCGGCTCGAAAAAAACTGGCGGCGGCTCAGGGGAATTTGCGCACAGCACTGGGGGAATAAGAAAAGGCCTTACACGGAGGTCCGAGAGACACCGCGGGCACAGAGAAGAGCTAGCAAGACGAGGAAAGAACGAGCGGATGGATAAATTTTTGATACGTGGCGGAAAAGCGCTGCGGGGGACGGTGGCGATCAGCGGGGCGAAGAATTCTGCGCTGCCGGCGATGGCGGCGGCTTTGCTTACAGCGGAGAAAGTTGCGGTGCACAACATCCCCAAGGTGCGCGATCTGATCACCATGGGCAAGCTGCTGACGTTTATGGATGCGAAGGTCACGGTGACGGAGATGCCCGCAAGCGACTACGTAATCGAGGCGCCGGCGTTGAATCATGCGGAGGCGCCGTATGAATTGGTGAAGACCATGCGGGCGTCGATTTTGACGCTGGGGCCGTTGATGGCGCGGCTGGGAGTGGCGCGGGTTTCCTTGCCGGGGGGTTGTGCGATTGGGGCGCGGCCGGTGGATTTGCATTTGTCGGCTTTGGAAAAGATGGGCGCGGAAATCGCTATGTCGCACGGGTACATCGAGGCGAAGGTGCCGGGAAACGGGGCCAAAGGCGGGCGGCTGAAGGGCGCGCACATTGTGTTTGAGAAAATTACGGTGACGGGCACTGAAAATATCTTGATGGCGGCGACTTTAGCGGATGGCGAGACCGTACTTGAGAATTGCGCGCGTGAACCGGAGGTGACGGACCTCATCGTAATGCTGCGGAAGATGGGCGCGGAGATCGCGGGAGACGGCACGGCGACGTTGCGGATTCGCGGCGTGCGGGAATTACACGGGACGGAGCACAGTGTGATTCCAGACCGCATTGAGACCGGGACCTTTTTGGTGGCGGGAGCGATTACCGGCGGCGACCTGACGATTACGAATTGTCAGCCGGAGCATCAGGCGGCAGTGATTGCGAAATTGCAACAGACGGGAGCGTCGATCATCACGGTGGACCAGACGACTTTGCGCGTGCGCGGAGGCGGAAAACTGGTGGCCGCGGACATGACTACCGAGGAGTATCCGGGATTTGCTACGGACATGCAGGCGCAGTACATGGCGTTGGCGACGCAGGTGGAAGGCACATCCTTGATTACGGAGACGATTTTCGAGAACAGGTTTATGCACGCCAGCGAGATGATTCGAATGGGCGCGAATATTTCTGTAGAAGGGCGGCGAGCCGTGGTTCACGGGCCTGCGGTGTTGTCTGGATCGACGGTACAGGCTTCCGATCTGCGGGCTAGCGCGGGTTTGGTACTGGCCGGGTTGGTGGCGAGTGGAGAGACGGTGATCGACCGCGTGTATCACATCGATCGCGGGTATGAAGGCATTGTTGAGAAGTTGCGGGCGGCGGGCGCCGACATCGAGCGTGTGCATGGCACAGTGCTGTAAGGAAGAGCGCTCAGATCTCCCGAGGTAAGTTCGACCACCTTCGACGCATAACCGTCGGATTTACCAGCGCTGCGCTTGAGGGATATGGGCTTCGCGATTCCCTGCCCGCTCGCCACCGTAGGCCTGTTATCCGCTGCTTGTTCATCGGCCCGCGTCTTTGCTCCGCGCTTCTTTGGGGCCCCGCCTCGCGGCGGGTGTGATTTCACCCTCGCGCTTCGCTGACCCTTCACCTCCATCAGGTTGAGTAGAGGGCTTTCATCTCTAGGCTCTCGAACATGCTCGGCACACAGAGAGAAGGCCCTCGAAATTGTCGAGGGCCTTCTTGGCAAGAGATAAACAGTGGTTTGAACGGGCACGCCAAGCCGCGCCCCTAAAAATCACGAACGCTATTCCTGGCTGCCGGAGTCGCTGCCGGCAGGACCCTGTTGGCCGCCGCCGCTGGCGGCCGCCTTTTGCTGTTTCTCGCGTGCTTCCTTGATTAGGGCTTTGCGCGAGAGGCGAACTTTGTTGCCCTCGATGGAAAGAACCTTGACGAGGACTTGGTCGCCGAGCTTCAGCTCGTCGCGAACGTCGCGGATGCGATGTTCGGAGATTTCGCTGATGTGCAGGAGACCGTCGGTGCCGGGGAAGAGTTCGACGAAGGCGCCGAACTCCGCAAGGCGTACGACTTTGCCGAGGTAGGTTTTGCCGATTTCGGCGGAAGCAGTGACATCGCGAACCATTTGCAGGGCCGCATCGCCGCCAGCGCCGCTGGTCGAGAAGATGTGCACGGTACCGTCTTCGAGGACGTCGATTTTGACGCCGGTGGCTTCGATGATGGACTTGATCTTCTTGCCGCCCGGACCGATCAGGTCACGGATCTTATCCTGAGGAATTTTCAGCTTGAAGAGGCGCGGAGCGTACGCGGAAATTTGCGTGCGTGCTTCGCCGAGGGTCTTCTCCATGGTGTCGAGAATTTCCAGGCGGGCTTTTTTCGCCTGCGCCAGGGCTTCGCGCATCATGCCGATGCTTATGCCCAGGACCTTGATGTCCATCTGGAGCGCGGTGATGCCGGCACGCGTGCCAGCTACCTTGAAGTCCATGTCGCCGTAATGATCTTCAGCGCCGGCGATATCCGTGAGGATCGAATACTTTTTATCATCGCCGACAACCAGTCCCATGGCGATACCTGCGCACGGCGCTTTCAGAGGAACACCGGCATCCATGAGAGCCAGCGAGCCGCCGCAAACGGTGGCCATCGAGGAAGAACCGTTGGATTCGAGAATATCGGAAACCAGGCGCATGGCGTACGGAAAATCCGCCTCGGGAGGAAGCAGGTTCACGAGCGCGCGCTGCGCGAGAGCGCCGTGGCCGATTTCGCGGCGACCGGGGCCGCGCAGGAACTTCACTTCGCCGACGCTGAACGGCGGAAAGTTGTAATGCAGCATGAAGCGATTGAATTGGTCTTGCTCGAACAGCAGGTCGAGGCGCTGCATGTCTTCCTTGGTTCCGAGAGTGAGCGTGGCGAGAGCTTGCGTTTCGCCGCGGGTGAACAGAGCCGAACCGTGCACGCGGGGTAGCAAGCCGACTTCGCAGGAAATATGACGGATTTGGTCAAAGGCGCGGCCGTCAGGACGGCGGCGGGCGTTCAGGACGTCATCCCGGAAGATGTTTTCGCGAAGGCGCTCGAGTGCGCGCTTGGTGAGAGCGCGCTTTTCGTCCATCTCCTTCTTGGGCTCCTCGGGGATGGCTTTGATAATCTCTTCCTTCAGGGCATCCACGAGGTGGTAGCTCTCTTTCTTGGGATGCTTTTCGGTATTGAGAGCATCGTGGAGCTTGGCGCCGTACTTTTTGTCGAGGTCCTTGTAGATGGATTCGTCAAAGGGAAGCGGCTTAACAACCACCTTCACCGGCTTGATTTTCGCGTGCAACTCCTTGATGGCCGCGACAATTTTCTTGACCTGAGCGTGGCCGAATTCGAGAGCGTCGACGACGGCTTCTTCGGAGATTTCGAGAGCGCCGGACTCGACCATGACAATGGCTTCTTCCGTGCCGGCGACGACGATGTTCAGCAAACTCTTCTTCTGTTCGGCGACCGTGGGGTTGGCCACCAGCTGACCATCGAGCAAGCCGACGCGAACGCAAGCAATGGGCTTCTCAAACGGGAGATCGGAACAATAGGAGGCCGCGGAGGCGGCGGTAACAGCGATGACGTCAGGATCATTGTCGCTGTCCGCGGAAAGCACCATCGCGACGATTTGTGTTTCGTTGCGCCAAGACTCCGGGAAGAGCGGGCGCATGGGCCGGTCAATCAGACGAGAGGTGAGAATCTCTTTTTCCGAAGGACGACCCTCGCGCTTGAAGAAGCCGCCGGGGATTTTTCCAGCCGAATAGGTATTTTCGCGATAGTCCACGGTCAGTGGAAGAAAATCGCGGTCGTTGGCGACCGACGACATACAGGCGGTGGTCAACACGACCGTGTCGCCGTAACGAGCGGTAATGGCGCCGTTGGCTTGCTTGGCAATCTTGCCAGTTTCGAGAATGAGGGTGCGTCCCCCGATTTCAACCGATACCTGGTGTGGTGCTGGTGTGTGTGTATTTTCAGACATAGATAATCATTTCCTTTGGCGCCGTTTCATAACGGAGCGTTCGAGAGCGTCCACAGGAGTGACGACCTTCGAGGAGTAGACAGCCGCTTTGCGGCCTAGAAGACAATTCCCTGCTTCGAATAGGTCGGCAATTACCTGGCCCGGATAACCCCAGAGAAGAAAAGAGGCGAGAAATACGCCGGATTAGACCACGAGAAACGCCGGCCGAAATGCAGCCGAGGGCCCGATGATTTCACAAAGAACGCAACCGACAGGCGTGGCGTCAGACTTCGATTGTAAGTTGTCATTCTGTGAAAACGCAGAGGCTTCTGCCCGTTGAGACTCTCGAATGTAAGGCAGTTACTTGCGCAGGCTAAGGCGTTCAACAATCTCGCGATACCGATCCGGGTCACGACGGTTTAGATAGTCCAGCAGGCGGCGGCGCTTATTGACCATCATGATCAAGCCTCGCCGGGATGCGTGGTCTTTAACGTGGGACCTGAGATGCGTTGTGAGGTAGCTGATCCGTTCACTCAAAAGTGCAATCTGGACTTCCGGTGAGCCAGTATCTTTCACTTCCCGCCGGAATTGCTCGATCAACACCGCTTTGGCTGTGCTCAAGTGCCCCTCTCCGTCGTCCCCTGAATTTTTTCCTCTTCTCTTCGACTCATTCAGGCTAACACAAATATGTTTTGAGTGTAAAGGAATGTCGACATATTGTACGGCGGGGCTTCGTTTTTGTGGCGGAAGGCTTTGGCAGTTGCGTTGTGGCTGCAAATTGGGGTTGAATGCTTGCTGCGAGTGTAAAAACCTTGAGAGGAGAACGAAAAATGCAAAAGCGAATGGCGGCGATTGGTGGGCTCTGTCTTGGCTTGAGTTTTCTGGCCACGCAGGCGTCCTGTCAATCGGACAAGAGCAAGCGCCCTAGTCCGCCGGCGACGGCATCCTGTGCGCTGGCAGCTGGTAAAACGATCACGGTGGACTATTCGAGCCCGCGTGTAAAAGGCAGAAAAATCTTCGGGGAACTCGAGCCCTATGGCAAAGTCTGGCGCGCAGGTGCCAACGAAGCCACGACGTTTGTAACCACGGCAGACTTGAAGGTCGGCGGGAAAGACGTGCCCGCCGGCGGCTATACGCTTTTTGCGATACCCAATGCGGACAGCTGGACGCTGATCATCAGCAAGAAAACCGGGGAATGGGGCACGGCGTATCCTGGGCCTGGGGAAGATCAAGCGCGCGTAGAGATGAAGGTCTCCAAGCCGTCGTCGCTCGTTGAGAATTTCACGATTGCGTTTGACAAGGGCGGCAGCGGCTGCACCATGAAAATGGAGTGGGAGACAACCCGGGCTTCGGTGGAAATCGCCGAAAAGTAGAACGGGCACTCTTGCCGGTCCGGTTTTCTCACACTTTGAAAGTAAGAAGAATGCGGCAGACAGACAAGAACGTCTGTCCCACTCAGGAATTTTTCGTGCGGACGAGCGAAAGGAATTCGTCGCGGGTCTGCTTATTGTGCCGGAAGCCGCCGAGCATTGCGCTGGTCACAGCCTGGCCATGCTGCTTCTCCACCCCGCGCATCTGCATGCAAAGGTGACGGGCCTCAATGATCACGCCGACACCTTCTGGGCTGATTTTGTCCTGAATAGCCGCGGCGATTTGACTGGTGAGGCGCTCCTGAATCTGCAGACGGCGCGCGAACATGTTGACCAGGCGCGCGACTTTGCTGAGGCCGATGACGCGCTTGTTGGGCAGATACGCTACGTGGCACTTGCCGAAAAACGGCAGCAAATGGTGCTCGCACAGACTGAAGAATTCAATGTCCTTTACCACCACCATTTCGTCATAGGCAACGCTGAAGGTCGCGCCGTTGAGAATGTTCTCCGCGTTTTGGTGGTAACCGCTGGTCAAGAATTTCAGCGCCTTTTCATAGCGCTCGGGAGTCTTGCGCAGGCCTTCGCGATTCGGGTCTTCACCGATGAGTTTGATGATTTCGCGAACGTGGCCGGCAATTCTGCGCTCGTCCAGCTCTTTCTCGTCGTGCAAGATGATTTCTTCCGCGGGTTTAGCCATGGCGTTTACCTCTCGAAGCCTTGGGGATGGTCACCGGCGTATTCGAAACTGTTGTTTGACGTTTCCTGAACGCGGACGCGTTCGAGCTTCGCCTTCGGGAACGTTTGGAGGCGGCGGAAAATTTCGATGCATAAATTTTCCGTCGTGGGAACCGCGGCATCGAACGCCGCGACATCTTCGTTGAGGGACTTATGATCGAAGGGATCCAGAATTTCGCGTTCGACAAAGCCGTCCAGGTCCGCGAGATTCGCGATCATGCCCGTGGCGGGATCGATTTCTCCCGACACAAGAACTTCCACGACGTAGTTGTGACCGTGACCAAAAGGGTTGTTGCACTTTCCATAGATGCGGCAGTTCTCTTCTTCGCTGAGCGCCGGGCTGTGCAGCCGGTGCGAGGCGGCAAAGTGATAGCGGCGTCCCAGTTCAATTTTCAGGGTGCCTTGCTGTGCTTTCGAACTCATCTGGCTCGAGCCCCTGCACTTCCGTTGCGATAACAATCCGCAAACAGGTCCGGTGTCTCGTACAGCCGTACGCGATGCAGCTTCGCTTGCTTGATCTTTGGATCAAGGAGTTGCCAGATTACGCGCGCAATGTTCTCGCAAGTCGGGATCTGTCCAGCGAGTTCAGGAACTTCATAGTTCAAAAAACGGTGGTCCATACGCTGCATCACTTCGCGCTCGAGAATCTCTTTCAAATCTTTCAAATCCAAAACCATTCCGGTTACCGGGTCGGGTTCTCCGGCGACGGTTACTTCCAGAGTGTAGTTGTGTCCGTGTCCATGCGGGTTATTGCATTTACCAAAGACGCGACGGTTCTCTTCCGCCGAGAAATCCGGATTGTGGTAGAGGTGCGAAGCGGCGAACTCGATTTTGCGCGTGAGCAGGACCATGGCGTTGGGCTTGTCGGTAACGCTACCTGGGCGCGCCGGGAAGAGTTACCGCAACTTCCCGTCCTTTCCATGCGACCTTCCCCTTCACGTGGCCCCGGTACGAGGCCCAAAGCACACCCGCATATAGCGCCACGGCGGGCACGTAATAAATGATGAATTCAAAGGGGTATTGGTTACGAGATATCTCCCGACCGTAGGTGAATTGCCTCACGAGGAGGAAACAGACACCCAGAAACGTGGCGATTGGAATCTTAAAGCCGAGAACAAGGAGAGCCAAAGGAATCCACGGGATGGTGGACTCCAGCTCGCGAAAGACGGCACTCGGACTGCCACCGACCAAGACATAGAGATTCTTCTTCCAGCCTTGCCACATCGCAGCGAAGGAGCGGTACATTCGAACACGGACGATTCCCTGCCCCGAACCAAACCACAGGCGCAAACCGGCGGCCTTGGCGCGCTTCGCGAGGGCCACGTCTTCGAGCACTTCTGCGGGGACGCTGGCGTGGCCACCGATCAGGTTGTAAGCGTCTCGCTCGATCATCAAGAACTGCCCGTTTGCGGCGGCAGCGGGCGAAGAGGGATCGTTCACGGCGTCGTAGGAGAAATGCTTTGCCAGCCGACAGTAGACGAAAGGAATGAGCGATTTCTCGTACCAGGATTCGGTGACTTGCTCCGGCGAAAAAGAGATCAGTGCGGCGCTATTTTCTTGCGCGATTTGGAGCGCGCGAGCGGTCGCGCCGGGTTCGAGCTCGGCGTCTGCGTCGGTGAACAGCAGCCAGGGACTCTTGGCTTCCTGCGCGCCCAGGAAGACCGCGTTGTTTTTTCCAACCCAGCCGGCGGGCACTTCCTGCGTTTCCAGTAAACGCAAGTGCGGAGTTTTGGTTATCAGACGGCGAACAATTTCCGCGGTTTTGTCGGTGGACTGGTCATTGACAACGAGAATTTCTGCGATTTCGGGTTGCCGTGCCAGCGATTCGACACAGGAGGCGATGACTGCTTCTTCATTTCGCGCGGGCACAATGGCGCTAATCGATGGTGCCAGGGAGGCCGAAGGCGGAACCGAGTTTGGCGATTCGTTGGTCACGGCAGAGTCTGGGGCAAGGACCGATTTTCGATCCCGGGTCGGATAGGTTAGTATAGCATTCGATGAGAATCGGGCCGAAGATACTGGCTTGGGGGGGCCTGGCGGCCTTCCTCGGGATAATTGTCGTTTTTGCCATGCCAAGTTACCGGCATGGCGAGGCGTCCATCGCCGGGAAACACGCAGAAGACTTTACCATGGAGCTCAGCGGCAAGCCGTCGCACCTTTCCGATTTTCGCGGCAAGGTTGTTGTGCTGAATTTCTGGGGCACATGGTGCCCACCCTGCATCGAAGAAACTCCCGCGCTGAACCGGTTGCAGAAATACATTCAAGCCCGCAACGGGGTTGTTCTGGGTGTCGCGGCCGACGAGGACCCCGCTATTTACGAAGCCTTTCTCCGCGAACACGCGGTAATCTTTCCAACATACCGCGATCCAGCGACCAAAGATAATCATTCGCCCATCGCGCAATCGTATGGCACGGTCATGATTCCGGAGACGTATATCATCGATCGCCAAGGCAAGATTGCGCGCAAGATTATCGGATTTCAGGAGTGGGATTCCCCGGAGATGCTGGCGTATTTCGATTCGATCCTTGGAAAAACCTAAGGCCGCTTAGTCTGCGACGCATTTAGTACCCATGAGCAAATCAACCGTAGAGCAGATTCGAGAACGCTTCGACGGCGACGTGGAGCGGTTTTCGAGCCTTGAGACCGGGCAATCGGCCACCATGGATGCCCCGTTGTCGCTTGCGTTGATTGCTGATGCTGCATCACGCGTGACCCCCGGCGCATCATCGCTTCTTGATGTCGGGTGCGGCGCAGGCAACTATGCGCTCAAGATATTGGAGAGATTGCCCAACCTTGAAGTCACCCTGCTGGACCTCAGCCGTCCGATGTTGGATCGTGCCGTCGAGCGTGTCAAGCGAGTGACAACGGGCAGAGTCACAGCGCTACAAGGTGATATTCGGGAGTTACAGATCGGACAGTCACGCTTCGATGTCATCTGTGCCGCAGCTGTTCTACACCACCTTCGAGAAGCCGAGGAGTGGCACAGCGTGTTCTCCAAATTTCACACCTCGCTCCGAGCCGGCGGTTCGATTTGGATTTCAGATTTGGTAGAACATTCGGACGCTCGGGTGCAGGCACTCATGTGGGAACGTTATGGGGCTTATCTAACGGAGCTCAAGGACGAGGCTTATCGTGACCATGTTTTTGCTTACGTCGCGAAGGAAGATTCTGCGCGACCACTGATGTTTCAATTAGACCTGTTACGTTCGGCGGGATTCAACAAAATTGAGCTTTTACACAAGAACAGTTGTTTTGCCGCTTTTGGCGCAATCAAAGAATCCCTGCCGGTTTAGAGCAAAGCTTTCCGCAGACGAAGTGCATTGACGATGACCGAGACGGAGCTGAAGCTCATCGCGGCGCTGGCGAGCATGGGGCTGAGAAGCCAGCCGAAGAATGGATAGAAAACACCCGCAGCAATGGGGATTCCCAGCGCATTGTAAAGAAACGCAAAAGTCAGATTTTGTTTGATGTTGCGGATCGTCGCGCGGCTGAGTTTGCGGGCGCGCACGATGCCGCGCAGGTCACCTTTTACGAGAGTGATTCCGGCGTTCTCGATGGCTACGTCGGTGCCTGCGCCCATGGCGATGCCGACATGTGCGGCGGCCAGCGCCGGGGCGTCGTTGACGCCATCGCCAGCCATCGCTACGATACGGCCTTGCCCTCGAAGGCGTTTGATGACTTCACCTTTTTCCTGAGGCCGCACCTCGGCTTCGAAATCGTCTATGCCGAGTTGGCGGGCCACTGTCGTGGCGGTCTCGCGGCGATCTCCAGTGAGCATTACGATGCGCATGCCGTCAGCTCGCAATGCGCGAATCGCTTCGGGCGTGGACTCCTTCACCTGATCCGTAAGCGCCAGCGCACCTGCCAGTTTTCCATCGACACCGACGTACACGATGGAAGAAGATGCGAGGTCCGCCAGGCCAAAATCCAAATGAAGCCCGGAGTCACTCGGCGAAGGAAAACTCTGCTCTTCGAGAAATCTAGCCGTTCCGACAACGACCATGTTTCGAAGGACGCGGCCCTCTGCGCCCCCGCCGGGAAATGCCCGAAAATCGGTGACGGAGGCGAGTTCTAAGCCTTGCTCCTTTGCGCGGCGAACGATTGCCCGGGCGAGGGGATGCTCGCTTACACTCTCGACGCTCGCGGCCAGCCCAAGCAGGCGGTCTTGGGTGAAACCGCTTTCTGGCACCACTCCGATGGCGCCCACTACAGGTTTTCCTTCGGTCAGCGTGCCGGTCTTGTCGACGACGAGGGTGTCGACTTTGGCAAGGGTTTCAAGAGCTTCGGCGTTTCGAACCAGGACGCCAGCCCGGGCACCACGGCCCACCGCGACCATAATGGAGATGGGCGTGGCCAGGCCCAACGCGCAGGGGCAAGCGATGATCAGCACGGCGACCGCGGCGATGAGCGCATGGGCGAAGCGCGGCTCGGGACCGAAAAGGGCCCAGCCGGCGAATGCCAGCACCGCCGCTACGATGACCGCGGGGACAAAATAGGCGGCTACTCGGTCGGCTAGACGTTGGAGGGGGGCGCGGCTGCGCTGTGCCTCGCCGACGAGCTTGACGATTTGCGCAAGGAACGTTTCGTTGCCGACGCGTTCGGCGTGCATCACAAAAGTTCCACTCGAGTTCAGAGTTCCCCCGGTGACTTTGTCGCCCGTGGATTTTTCTACGGGCATGGGTTCGCCTGTGATCATTGATTCGTCGACGGCACTGGCGCCTTCGAGGACTGCGCCGTCAACTGGAACGCTCTCTCCTGGCCGCACACGCAGGCGGTCGCCTTGCTTGACGAGGTCGAGCGCGACATCTTTTTCTCCGCCGTCAGGAGCGAGCAAGTGCGCTTGTTTCGGCGACAAATTTAACAAAGACCGAATCGCGCTGCTGGTTTGCTGGCGCGCGCGCAGCTCGAGTACCTGGCCGAGCAGCACCAAGGTGATGATGACGGCGGCGGCTTCAAAGTAGGTTGCTACGGCGCCATGCATGTCACGAAACGAGCTGGGGAAAATTTGCGGAAAGAGCGTCGCCGCCACGCTCTCAAGATAGGCGGCGCCGGTACCCAAGCCGATCAGAGTGAACATGTTGAGACGGCGATGGATAAGCGACGCCCAGAATCGCTGGAAAAATGGCCAGCCGCCCCACAGGACTACCGGCGTCGCAAGAACGAATTCTAGCCAATTGCGCGCAACCGGCGAGAGCGGGAGCTTGAGCGCATCGCCGAACATGGCGATCAGCAGGACCGCCGGAGAGAGTGCGGCACTGATCCGTAATCGGCGCCGCATGGAATCGTATTCGGGATCGGCTTCAGCTTCGGCGAACGCGTCCATGGGTTCCAGAGCCATGCCGCAAATCGGGCAGCTTCCCGGTCCAATCTGAACGACTTCCGGATGCATGGGGCAGGTGTAACGAGCCTTTTTTTCGGGCCTCGCCGCGGGTGATTCGACAGCTGGGGAGTGATGCATGGCGTCCCGCTCGGCCGGCAGCGGACTGCGTTGCTTATCTCCCGTGCCGGGAACGGCCAGAAATTTCTCCGGTTCACGGGAAAAGCGTTCGGCACACCCCGCGGAGCAAAAGTAGTAGTTTTCTCCTGCGTGCTCCACCTTGGCAGCAGCTTTTTCCGGAACAACCACCATCCCGCACACGGGATCCTTGTGCTTGATGGACCCCTCGAAGATCGGGAGGGACGTTCCAGCTGCATTCTTCGAACCCATGGGGTGATCTCCTCTTTCCCGGCCGAGCTATCGCAGATGGGCGTAGATCAATTCGAGCAGTTCGTTGTACATAGCTTCGGTCTCTTCTTTTTTTCCGCTCAGGAGAGCCTTGGCCGCGCAATGATGGAGATGATTCTTCATCAAGTTGCGTGCCACGCCGCGCAGCGCTTCCTGCACGGAAGCCACCTGCGTGATAATGTCCGCGCAATAGCGGTCTTCCTCCACCATTTTTTGCAAGCCACGAATCTGTCCCTCAATGCGGCGCAAGCGCTTCTGGTTCGCTTCTTTTAGCTCAGGGTCCACGCCAGCGGCTTGGCGTCCGCCGGGCGCCGACGCGCAAGCGCAGTTTGCCAACGAACGCGGGCTGTTTCCCTTATGGCCGCTGGGGATGTGCTTCCGTGCTTCTACCACCGTGATACCCTCCACCCCTATTTATACCCCCACCCCCTATCTGAAGTCAAGAGCCAGTGGTTCCCCTGGGCACTGCCCTTGCGGCGGGCTGTTATAATGCCAACATGACACTGGTCGAGATTACCTACGAACTGCAATCCCCGCTAACGTTGGATCAACTGCGCCGTCTCGGCGAGTTTTCAAACACTTACGGCCTACGGCGCTTTCATTTCGATCCGAGCGAGAATCGCCTGTCGTTTGAGTACGACGCTTCGCGACTGCAAGACACACAGATTGTGCATGTGCTCGGACAGGCCACCATCGCTGTGGCACGTAGAGTCCATTAGCCGAATGGCGCACCTGAGGGTTGGGCTTGGGGATCGCGAGCCCTGGCGGCGCCAGCATGCGTTCAAGGATTGGGGACGTCAGAACAGGCCAGCTGCCCGGAAGTAAGCGCTAAGAAAAAAAATGAGGCCCCCGCTTGGGATCGGGGGCCTCGGAGAGCGCGTTTCGTTGTCAGTGCCGTTTTCACACCGACTCGTGGGGTCGTCCATCCTAGCTTCCCTCTCAGAGGCAGGTGGGGACGAATTGCGAAAAGTGGCGAGCGAGCCCCTTCCCCCTCGCTCGCCTCTCTCCTCAACTCATCATGTGAAACGCACTCACGGGCCTTCTTAATGCACGGGCAGCGCCAATGTCCACGGCGAGCTGAATTTCTGGCAAGTCTTTCATTAGCAAATACTTGCCTGAATTGGAGGATTACCTCGACCGCCCCAAATCCATCCTTCGAGTTCAGTTTGGAACTCTTCAAAACCTGATTCGGGAGCGCGACCTCTCCCGCTCTGTGCTTCACCTCGCCCACCGAGTTACAGTACCAAGGTAACAAAATCTCTAGACTCCTGAGCTATCGGTTTTCTTGGCCCTTTCCCGCAGACTTGGCCCATGCACATCCTCCCCGGCAACCAGCGTCTTCCGCGTACTCTTAGCCTCTCAGGCGTGGCTTTGTTCGCTTGGTTTCTTGCCGGATCACTGATTCTCTCGGCGGACACACCGACGGAGTTGCGCACCGCCACTGTCGGGACTTGCTATTGCCACTGTCGAGAATCGCTGGCCCACCGCGGTTGCGTAAAGATGTGTGAAATGCCGAAGTATTCCGCCCGACGATGGGCAACGACCTGCGTCAAACCGCGGCTCAAGTTGCCCGTAGAGAACCGCAATGTCGGCCCGCGCTTTCCTCATCCGGGCCGCAACGAGAGAGCACAGCTCCCCGCGCCTGCGGCTGGCAGCTAAGCCGAGGTTGGCATGCCGATCGCTGGCGCGGCAGACCGCTCGGCGGCGTCCGCCGGCTGATCCAGAAGTCTTGCTAACATTTCCGGAATCTCAAAGATGGCGCGATTGTCGAGGGTGGCGACATTTTTCTGAAATTCCGCCAGCCTTGCCGGTTCCAGCATTTGGCGCACTCCCTCAACGACTTCGCGAAAGCTCTTCAACACAATGCCGACTCGCTTTTCACTGACCCACGCCGCGTTGTAGCGTTCCTGCGGTAGCGTCCAGGCGTTACATTCAATCAGCACCGGCAGCTTGCGAACCATGGCTTCCGCGATACTGCCGGGGCCCGGCTTGCCAATCAAGAAATCCGCAGCGCGCATGAGCTTGTGTATTTCCTTCGTGAAACCAACAACATGCACGGGCATTTTCCATTTTTGAGCCCGTAACTTTCTGGCCAGCTCTTCGTTGCGGCCGCATATCAGCAGCAGCTGTAGAGGAAGACCTGCTGCATTTAACCGCTCGGTTAAGTCGTACATCACCTTGGAGCCATGTCCACCGAAGAGGACAATGGCCGTCGCTAGATCGTTTCGCAGACCCATCTCCTGGCGAAGGGCCACCGGATCGACCGTGTCACGCGCGTAGAAGTCGGGACGCAAAATCATTCCAGACGTCTGAAAAATATGGGCTTCGTCGTGGCCAAAGGCGCGCGCCTGCTCGACGGCGCGCTCCGTGCCAGCAATGACGTATTGCTCCTTGAGCGGTTCAATCCAGAACCGCGGCGGGTAATCGGCTAGGTCCGTAATGAGGGTCACGAACGGGCGGCCTGGATAGACAGCTTTCCAACTTTCACAAATCTCGCGATTGAAGTGCGGAATGACCGAAACCAGAAGGTCGGCGGGGTGCTCACGCCAGTATTGTTCGAGAAGGCGTACCAGCGGGCCGTGGAAGAGCTGAATGGTAAGCTGCAGAACCCGCAGGAGATACTTGCTTCCGAGAGTCCATCCGTTCTGTAACATCACGTTGTATTGCTGCTGGATGCGGATCCCGGTCAGCTTGCGAAGCACGTCCAGACGGTCTGTCAAATCCTGGAATTGCACGAGCTCCGTCTGCCAAGGACGCCCTTGCTGAGCCGCGATAGTCTCCAGGGCGATGGCGGCATTGCGGTGTCCGCCCCCGCCGTCATGGAAGACAACGTGAATTTTTTTCATAGTGGACATTCTGCCATACGCTTGATGTTCGCCGCGAAGAGCAACCAGCATGCCATGTGGATAACTAAGGAAGTCCAATGTGTTCAAGGAGTTCCATGGACACATTCATCTACAATTAGCGACCTCTTCATGGCCTGTTCATATCGTAGGTTAACAATAGTTTCATGCGCTGCGACCTCCACGTTCACTCGATCGCCTCGGGCATGGACAAGACTCCCATCCTCGGCCGGCTTTGCCGCGAGTCGTACAACCAGCCCGCAGAAGTCTACACCCGGTTGAAGCAGCGTGGGATGTCCATGGTTACGCTGACCGACCACGACTCCATCGACGCCGGGGAAGCTCTTGGGAAACATGCCGATTTCTTCCTGAGCGAGGAAGCTACCGTCCGCATGCCGGGTGGAACCGAGATGCACTTGGGCGTTTATGGAATCACCGAGCGCGACCATATTGAAATCCAGCGCCGGCGCAAGGATTTCGTTTCGCTGATGATGTATCTGACCGAGAAGAAACTGTTCTTCAGCGTGAATCATGTTTTCTCTAGTTTGACGGGACGGCGCCTCGAGGAGGACTTCTGCTGGTTTGCCTCCTACGTGCCGGCGTTTGAATCGCGGAACGGCCAGATGTGGCGGAGGGCCAATGAGAGCGCCGCACGGCTAGCGTCGCGGCTGGGAAAGATTGCTATTGGGGGAAGCGATTCCCACACGATCGCCGGGGTTGGACGCACCTATACGGAAGTTCCTGGTGCGCGCACTGCTGATGAGTTCTTCGCAGGACTGCGAGCAGGCCAGGGGCAAGTTCATGGCGCGCATGGTAGTTACGCCAAGTTGACTGCGGACGTCTTGCGCATCGTATGGTTACTTTGGATGGAAAAGCCGTGGACTCTGGCACTTATGCCGCTTTCGCTGCTGGTTCCCGCGTTTACGGCGGGCCACTGGGTTAACGAGATTCGCTTTTGCCAGAGGTGGTCGACTACGGTCGAGCGCGGCGAGAAGCGCCAACGGATGTTCTGGGATGTGGATTCCAGCTTCGAGGCGAACTGGAGCTAGATGGGCTAAATACTATGGCTGTCGCACGCACTGTTTGGGGATACATCGAACGGCGGGATCACCGTCTAATGCGACGGATGAACCGCTGGCGAGCCCCACGGTGGGTGCGTCTGTGGATGATCCTGGCCACCAGGATGGGCGATGGCTGGCTTTGGTACGGGCTAGGGGTCATGCTGTTGATCGATGGAGGCCCTCAGAAATTTTCGGCGCTGGGGGCGGCTGCGTTCGCCGCCCTGTTCGGGATTTTCGTGTTTAAGGTATTGAAAAGACTCAGCCATCGGCCGCGGCCGTGCCAGTTGGAACCGCATTGCTGGTCAAAGGTTCTTCCTCCGGACCGGTTTTCGTTTCCGTCCGGCCACACCATGACGGCGTTCTCCATCGCACTGGTGGTGAGCTACTTCTATCCGTCCCTGGAAGGGCCGCTCTTCTTCTTGGCCATCAGCATCGCCGTTTCCCGCATTGTTTTGGGAATGCATTTCTTGAGCGACGTGCTGGCAGGCATGGTACTGGGTGTGGCGCTGGGGTGCGCTTCGATTACCACGTTTGCGTCGCTTGGATGGATTTAAGTTTCAGCAGCCCGGCCGCACTGGCCGAAACAACCTATATATTCTCAAGGTTTTATAGGGGCTTGGGGTGGGCCGCGAGGGCCTCGCGGAACGCTGCCAGATTTTTCTTGTCCACGGTAGCCGTACCGGTGTCGATCCATGCCGGCAACGGAGCTGCGGGCGCGGTGCGCCAGTCTTTAAACTCGTGAACCGCGTTGTGGTGGAGATCGTCGGCGAACTTCAGCCCGTAATAGGCCATGATGTAAGGCTTCTGCACGATGGTCGCGTTTATCCAGCCCTTCTCGATGGCGTCGAGGGTTTCCGGGTCTTTGTCGAAGGAGACGATGGCAATCTTACCCGTAAGGTCCAAGCGGTGCAGGGCTTCGGCGACTCCCGAACCGCCGGAAGCTTCGAGACAGATAACGCCATCCACCTTTTCCTTCTTTGCAAGAAGAGCTGAGACGGCGTCGTTGGCGTTGCGGGGATCTCCTTTGTCGTCAATGGTCTGGGTAATTTTTATGCCGGGATATTTTTTCAGAGCGTCGGTGACGCCGCGGACGCGCTCGTCCAGGTTGAGCTGTCCGGGCACGGTGATGATGATCACCTGTCCCTGGCCCTTGAGAATATCTGCCATGCGCTTTCCGCTTTCCTGCCCGGCACGGAAACTGTCGGTGCCTACGAAAAGAACGCGGTGGGAATCGGGTGCGTCGGCGTCGATGCAGATGACCGGGATGCCTTGGAGTGCCGCGGCGTCAATGGCCGGCTTGAGAAGGTCCTGGCTCGTGACGGAGACGAGAATGCCGGCGGGATGCAGGGCCGCTGCCTTTTGGAAAGCGTCCAACTCTTCTTTTGGTGAGAACGTGGCCGGGCCATCCATTTCCGCTTTGACGCCCATTCCCGTTGCTGCGTCGCGCAGTCCTGCCTCGGCTTCTTGCCAGTAGGGCAAGTTGATATTCGCGGAGATCAAATAGTATTGCTCTTCTTTTTGGTGGTATGGCTCCTGGCAGGCCGCCAGCGCCGCACCGAGAAGGACAGCGGAAAACGCCAGGCTTCCGGAATGGAGTTTCATGGAGGTCTCCTTTCAACAAAATAGCGGCTCGGGATCGCCGAAGACAAGAAACAAGAGACGCGAACTTTCTGGCGCAAGAGAGTACCACAAGAGACGCCTGGTACAACTGTTGTCCGTCGCGGACGTCGCGGAGCGAGCCCAGCGGATGAGCCCGATGGTTGTCGTTGTGGGTATCCCTTTGGTAGCTCTCGGCGAAATGCGCCCTGCGCGGCATTGCCATTCTGTAGTCTGCTGATAAGGACTCCATCTCTTGGGTTCTTGGCGGCGATTTCTGCGAAAACGGGGAGACGCGATTTTGGAACCGGGCTTCGAGGCTCTGAAGGCGAATGGTGTGGCTTCGGCAGAGAAGAGCGCGAGGGCCACTGAGCTGGTTTTCCTTTTGCAGGTTTCCCGACCGGGGCTTTGGAGCACGACTGCACTGTTTTATTTGATGCCGCTTGGCCGCACGGATTTCTTGCATTCGCCGACGCTTTGGCTGGGGCTTTCCTACGTCTTGTTTCCGCTTGGATTTCTTTTGTATGGCGTAAACGACATTGCGGATGCGGAAGCGGACCGTTGGAATCCCCGCAAAGGAACGTTTCTGTTTGGCTCGCTGGGTGCGGCGGAACAGCTCGCCGCTTTGCGATGGAAGATCGCCGCAGTGCAGATTCCGTTTCTGATCATTTTCCTCTACTTTTCCGGTGCGCGCATCCTGGTCTGGTTCGCAGTGCTGTTGATTGCGGTTGGGCTTTACAATGCGCCGCGTTTTGGTTGGAAGAGTCATCCTCCGCTCGACGTGTTGATTCAGGCGAGCTATTTGCTGGTTTTCGTGCTGAGTAGCTGGCTGAATCAAGTTCATCAACTCCCGTGGCAGACTTTTCTGTTTGGCGCAATGTTCGCGATGCACTCTCATATTTTCGGCGAAGTGATGGATATAGAGCCGGACCGGCGGAGCGGGCGACGCACGACGGCGACGTTGCTGGGCGCGGTGCCTTCCAAATTGCTGATCGCAGCAATTTTGTGCGCGGAGACTGTGCTGGTGTACTTTTCTTTCAGAGATTTGGTAATCACGGGATTTCTTGGGTTTGCAGCGGCATGGTTTCTGTCAGACGCCTTGCTGATTTGGAAAAATCGCCCGTACAGCCCGTCCGAAATGCGCCTTTTCATGTGGGGTTGGAACGCGGCCGCCTTCCTAGGAATGTTCTGGAACTGGTCAACCGGCAGCTTGCTACATGCCAGGCATGTTGCGGGCTTGTGAGCATAGTCGAAGAATCGGACCTCGTTTTCGCTCGTTTTTTTTCGACCGAGCGTTCACTTTCTGCCCGGCGAAATCCTCTAACTTCAGAGCTCCTGACATGGTTGGTCGGAAACCTGTCCGCGCACTTTCCTTCTGTTGTATTTATCGGCGCGGTTAGGGTATGCCATGGCACGCTACGATGTTGTCCGCCAGTGCATCCTTTTCTTCCGCTCCGTTTCCTCTGCTAAGCTACCGCTCGATGCAGACCGGGTACGTTCTTGAAATTAGCGTGGAAAGCGTTGAAGCTGCCATGGCGGCTGAGCGTGGCGGGGCGCAGCGCATCGAGTTTTGCAGCAATGCCAGGCAAGGCGGGACGACCCCGAGTGACGAGTTGTTGAGCGCCGTGCGCGCGCGTGTGACTCTGCCCATTCTCTCGATGGTTCGGCCGCGTGGCGGGACTTTTTTTTATACCGACGGCGAGTTCGTGGCCATGAAGCGCGAGATCGAGGCGGCCAAAAAATTCCGCATGGACGGAATCGTCTTGGGTTTGCTCGGCGCCAATGGCCACATCGACGTTGAACGCAGCGCGCAACTTGTCGAGCAGGCGCGGCCGCTCCTGGTCACCTACCATCGCGCGTTCGATGAATGTAGTGATTTGCAAAAGTCACTGGAGGACGTGATCAAAACAGGAGCCGCGAGGCTGCTCACCTCCGGGGGGAAGCGGACGGCGCCCGAAGCGCTGGAGTTGCTTGGTGACTTGGTTCGCATCGCGGGCCATCGGTTGATCGTGATGCCGGGCAGCGGGTTGCACGCGGGAAATATTCTAGAGACAGTGAAAAAAACCGGTGCGCGCGAATTTCACGCAGGGTTGAGTTCCCTGGTGCCGGATCCCCTAAACAATCTCGGGGCATTTGAAGGAGAAGTAAGAAAACTTCGGGCTGCTTTAACTTCCAACGATTGAACCCGCATAGAAATTCACCTGTCGAACAGCCTCGGTCCCCGGAGTGGTGGGGATTCCCGGCGCGCGATAGTGGTGGTGGTGGTCTCTTAGCTCGGCGCAGTGGACCGGGAAATTTTCTATTCGCAGCAGGTCGTGAGTTTGGCGAGCTTCGTCGGAGAGAACTGACTGCTCGCCGTCGTCGATGTAGATGGCTGCCGGGGTCTTAGGCCCGGCTCGGGTGACCATCGAGCAGTAGTTCTCGGAAATCCCATTGCGTGGATAGCGGGGGCGGCGAAGTAGTTTGATCCGAGCGGGGCTACGCCATAGCCCCGGCAGCCGCCCCTGGAGTGGCCCAAAACATAGATGCGCTGGGGATCGCGTGACACACGAAAGAGAGGGCACAGCCGTGCTGTGCCCTCAAACGTTAACGGCCGGTTAGGCTTTTTGGGCTTGTCGGCGGAGGAATGTCGGGACGTCCAGGTCGTCTGCGGGAATTTCGTGGGTTGCTTCGCGGATGTTTTGTTGGACTTGGTGGACTACGTTGGGCAGCGTTTGTTGTTGGGGAACCGGCTCTTGGATTTCGCGGCCGGCTTTCCATGTCTTGGGCAGGAACGACGGCTTTTGCGGGACGTTTTTCTTGTTGGCTTCCTTGAAGCCTGCGGCGATTACCGTGATTTTCACGGCGTCCTTCATCGAGTCGTCCATCACGGCGCCGAAGATGATGTTGGCGTTTTCATGCGCGGCTTTTTGGATGACCGAGGATGCTTCGTGGACTTCGTGCAGAGTTAGGCTTGAGCTGCCTGAAATGTTGATCAGGATGCCCTGCGCTCCTTGGATGGAATTGTCTTCGAGAAGTGGGCTGGAGATGGCGCGGTTGGCGGCGTCAATGGCGCGATTCGTTCCCGTGGCGATGGCCGTGCCCATCACCGCGTAGCCCTGGCCATGCATGATGGCTTTCACGTCGGCGAAGTCGCGGTTGATGATGCCTGGCACGGTGATGATGTCGGAGATGCCTTGTACTGCTTGGCGCAGGATGTCGTCGGCGATGCGGAAGGCGTCGAAGAAACTGGTTCCGCGCTCGACGGTATCCATTAAGCGTTCATTCGGAATCACGATGACGGTGTCCACGCAACCGATCAGCTCCTGCAACGCTTGTTCGGCCTGGAGCATGCGGCGCTTGCCTTCGAAGGTGAACGGTTTGGTTACGACCGCGACGCTCAACGCGCCGAGTTCGCTGGCTAGCGAAGCGACTACCGGAGCGGCGCCGCTGCCGGTGCCTCCGCCGAGGCCGGAAGTGATGAAAATCATGTCCGAGCCTTCGAGGGCTTCGATGATCTTGTCGGTGTCTTCTAGGGCCGCTTTGCGGCCGATTTCGGGATTGGCGCCGGCGCCGAGGCCTTTGGTGAGCTTCGCGCCTAGCTGCAGCTTGACCGGAGCTTGCGAGAGCTTGAGTGCCTGCAGGTCCGTGTTGGCGGTGATGAACTCCACGCCCTCAACTTTCGCGCGGATCATGCGGTTGATCGCGTTGCATCCGCCGCCACCTACGCCGATGACTTTAATCTTTGCGGGCTGCAGCTCCTCGCTGAAGCTCATGCGAATTCCTGCGTCTTTTGTTGTCATACGTCCCTCAGCCTTCTCCAGGTTCGCGGTGCTGCGCTCGGGCAGGTTCACGAGGCACCGGCGAACATGGACTTGAATTTGGAAACCAGATTCCCACCACGTTGCGGTGCGTTGCGCCGCGTCTTCGCGCCGTACATCACCAGACCAACGACCGTTGCATATTCCGGCTGCGCTACCTGTTCCGGCAGATCAGCCAAACCTTTGGGCTCCGCGATACGTACGGGCAGATGGAAAGACTGTTCAGCCAGATCGATCAAGCCGTTTAGTCTTGCGCCGCCTCCCGCGAGGACAAATCCTGCGGGGATTTGTCCGTCGAGGCCGGCGCGCTGCAGATCGTCGCGAATCAGCGCGAGCAACTCCATGGCGCGCGGCTCGATAATGTCCGTGAGCATGCGGGCGAAGATCGTGCGCGGAGGGCGATCGCCTACGCTGGCAATCTCAATCGAGGTGTCTTCGTCGAGCAGCGCGGAAGCGGCGCAGCCGTGCCGACGTTTGATTTTTTCGGCTTCCGGGGTGGGCGTGCGCAGACCAACGGCGAGGTCATTGGTAAAGTGGTCGCCACCGACGGGGACTGCGCTGGTGTGGCGCACAACGCCGCCGCCGTAAACGATCAGCTCGGTTGTGCCGCCACCGATATCGAGCAGGCAGCAGCCTAGATCGCGCTCATCTTGCGTCAGACAAGCTTCCGCAGAAGCCAGCGGCTCGAGCACCGTGTCGTTGACCAAAATTCCGGCGCGATTCGCTGCGGTCACCAGGTTTTGCGTGGCGGCAATCGATGAGGTTACCAGATGGACGTTGGCTTCGAGGCGCTGGCCGACCATGCCGATGGCGTCGCGAATTCCGTCCTGTGCATCCACCATGAATTCATGCGGCAGGACGTGCAGCACTTCGCGGTCTTCGGGCAGCGCGATGTTGCGGGCCGCATCGACAGCGCGGCGCACGTCGTCGCGCTCGATGTCCCGCGCGCGGTTGCCTAGGGTGACGCCGCCGCGGCTGTTTACACCACGCACGTGGCCGCCGGCTACGCCAATCACGGCAGCTTCGACCGGGACGTTGGCCACGCCTTCGGCTTCTTCCACGGCTCGCCGAATCGAGCTTACCGTGGAATCAAGATTGACGATCAGGCCTTTGCGCAAACCTTTCGATTCCGCCGCGCCCAGGGCCAGAAATCTAACCTGTTCGCCATCCACTTCCGCGATCAACGCGCACGTTTTCGTGCTGCCGACGTCCAGCCCTATGATGTAACGATCTTTTTTTGACAAGCCGCCGCCCCCGCCCTGGCCTCTTAATTTCTCAACTTCGCCGAAGTCGCACTGCTATCTGCGTTCACAACCACTTGCCGTGAATACTGCAAATCGATGGACTGCACGCGCCCGGCGTTGGCCTGCCACTGCGCGAAATTCTCGACCAGCATCCTGTACTTGCCGGTGAAATCGCTGTTGCCAAAATGAATGGTGACGGCTTGCGAATCGCTTGCGGATGCCAAGCCGGTCATGACCACGCGCAAGTCTTTGGCGTTCCCTAGATCGATTTCGCTGACGCGGTCGGACGAACCGCCGCGCACCAGGTCCGCGTCTCTTAGGAATTCCTGATAGGCCTCTATGCGCTTCTCGCGCTCTTCACGCGGCATGCTGTCGGGAAGGCCGGCCACAATGGGGAAATGTAAATCCTCGCCTTCGGGACGGTTCAAGATCACGCCATGAGCATCGATTAGGGCCAGCTCGTTGCCGTTGCGCAGGAACGCAACCGGAGTGCGTTCCGTTAGTTCCACGCGGATACGGTTCGGCAAGATGCGTTCGACACTGGCGGATTCGACCCAGGGCAGTTGCTCGAGCTGACTGCGACGCGCCTCCAGCGGGATGCGCAGTACGCTACGGTTGCGGTCATGCGCAAACGGTTGAAGCACCGATTCACGGCTGACGTTGTGATTTCCCAGCAAGTCGATCTGGTCGGACTTCAGCAGCAGAACCTGCGGCGAATAGAGGAAAAAGCGCCCAGCCACAACCGAGACGGTCACGCTCGCCGCTCCGGCAATGGTCCATACCAGGACCCGCCGATACAACAGCCAGCTTCGCCCGCCAAATTTTTTGCGACGAATTTCTAAAGGCTTTTGCCGGCGTAAATAGCGCGGCTCTTCGTCCGCGAGCAGTTCCGGCCGGTAAGGCTCGGCGGCGGCCGCGGCGTTGCCCCGTGCGATGGCTTTTAGGCGTTCCAAACGACCACCTCGTGATCGAGAATTACTCCAAACGATTTTTGCACGCGTTCGCGGACATCGGCGATGAGGGTGAGCATGTCTTTAGCAGACGCTTTGCCTGCGTTCACAAAAAAATTGGCGTGGCGGTCGCTGACGCGGGCGTCGCCCACGTGCAGTCCTTTGAGCCCCAGCTCATCAATCATGCGTCCGGCGGAAGCGCCTGGAGGGTTTTTGAAGATGCAACCGGCGCTTTTCTGCCCAAGCGGCTGGCTTGCGCGCCGTTTTTCGTTGCAGATACGAATCCCTTTAATAATTTCGCGATACGGTTTGGAGGGTAATTCCAGCTTCACTGCGAGCATCATATCATCAGGCGCAAAAGATGTGTGCCGGTATTCGAAAGAAATTTGATCGCCCTCGAGGGTCTCCAGCCTGCGCCGGGCGGCGCGGTAGAGCTTCACTTGGCGGACGTAGCTGCCGATTTGCATGCCGTAAGCGCCGGCGTTCATGCGCAATGCGCCGCCGACCGTTCCGGGCACTCCGATGAGGCCTTCCATCCCGCCCAGGTCGTTTTTCGCGCAGAAGGTCACGGTGCGGCCGAGGTCGGCTGCGGCATCGACCTGGGCAAAACGGCCTTCCAGTACGATATCCGGATCCGGAGAGACGAGCTGGAGCACCAACCACGGCAGTTCATGGTCTCCGACCAGCAAGTTCGAGCCGCCGCCTAGAAACTTGTACGGGACGGCTTCGCTGTCGAGAAGGTTCAAAAGCTCGGGAATTGCGTCGTGCTTGGTGATGCGGAGCAAATCCGTGGTGCCGCCGATGCCCAAGGATGTAAGCTCGGCCAGAGACGTGCCCGGCCGCAGCTCGACACCCAGTTCCGGCAGGGCAGCGACGATTCTGGGGTCCTTAACGCGCATGGTGTGTGGGATGCTCCGTTCCGAGCAGGACCATCAATTCATTGCTGGCGCGGCTGACGTTTCCGGCACCAATCGTAAGGATCGCGTCGCCGGGCCGCGCTTCGTGTAGCAGGAACTCGATTCCCGCCTGCATCGAGCGGAAGTAGTGAACGTTTTTGTGTCCGGCTTCTCGAATGGCGTTGGCGAGCGCTTCGCTGGTGATGCCGGGGATGGGGGCTTCGCTCGCGGCGTAGATGTCTAGGAGAACCAGCACGTCAGCCTGATTGAAAGACCGGCAGAATTCGTCCCAGAGGTGCTGCGTGCGTGAAAATCGGTGCGGCTGGAAGAGCACCAGCAGGCGGTTGAACTTACAGCCGCGTGCGGCTTCGAGTGTTGCGCGAATTTCTGCGGGGTGATGGCCGTAGTCGTCGATGACGGTGATGTCGTTCACAATGCCCTTCATATCAAAGCGGCGGCCGACGCCTGCAAATTTGGCCAGGCCTTCCCGGATCAAGTCGGCGGGAACATTCAGATAGAGCGCGACGGCTGCCGCCGCGGCTGCGTTTCTGACGTTGTGCATTCCTGGCGGATGGGAGAGGCGGAACAGCTCGAGGTCTTCGCCTCTGAACGTTAAGCGAAACTCGCTATCGAAGCCTTCCAGTTTTACGTCGCTGATGACCAGGTCTGCCTGGCTCGAAGTGCCATAGGTGATAATAGGGCGCTTCACGTCCGGCAGAATGGCTTGCACGTTGGGTTCGTCGAGGCACAGAATCGCGGCGCCGTAGAACGGGACGCGGTTCACGAACTGCACGAACGCATTCTGAATGTCCGCGAGTGAGCTGTATTGGTCCAGGTGCTCTCGGTCGATGGTGGTGACGACGGCCACGACGGGCGCGAGCATCAGGAAGCTGCGATCGCTTTCGTCCGCTTCCACCACGAAATACTCGCCTTTGCCGAGCCGCGCGGTAGTGCCCGCTTGATTCACCCGGCCACCCACGACAAAGGTCGGATCGAGGTGCGCGGCGGCTAGAACCGAAGCCACCATCGAAGTCGTGGTGGTCTTGCCATGCGCTCCGGCTACGGCGATGCCATATTTCAGACGCATTAGCTCTGCAAGCATCTCCGCGCGCGGAATTACGGGTATTTTTCTCTTGTGCGCTTCGACGACCTCGGGATTGTCCTGCTTGATCGCCGAAGAGGTCACCACCACATGCGCGCCCTCGACGTTGATGGTTTTATGGCCTTCGTGAATCGTCGCGCCGAGATTCTGAAGGCGCTCGGTGATGTTTGACGGTTTGGTGTCCGAGCCCGAAACCGAATAGCCCAGCGTCAGCAGGACTTCGGCGATGCCGCTCATTCCGATGCCGCCGATGCCCACCAGGTGAATGCGCTGAAAATTGCGAAATGCGACCATCATGGAATTGCCCTCGGACCGGTTCCCTGCACGTGAGCGGCCTCTTCTATTAAGTTGACGATATCTCGAGTAGCGTTGGGCCGGGCCAGCGATCGCGCTGCGCTCGACTGCTTTTCAATCTGCCCTGGCTGGCCAATGAGGGAGAAGATTTCGTTCGTCAAGCGTTCCGCAGTGAGTTCGCTCTCGACGATTAGCCGCCCTGCGCCGGCACTGGTCATCTCTTGTGCGTTGCGCAATTGGTGACTATCGGTCGCGGCTCCGAAGGGAATGAAGATGGCCGCGCGGCCCGCGGCTGCGATTTCCGCTGCGGTGATGGCGCCGGCCCGGCAAACGATCACATCTGCCCAGGTAAAGCGCTCCGCCATGTTCGTGAGGAAGGGCACCACCTCGGCGTTGATCTCGCGCCGCGCGTACGCCGTGCGCACTGCATTATAATCGCGTTCGCCGGTTTGATGCACGATGGACAAGTCATTTTTTCGCGTCGCGAGTTGGTCCATGGCGTCCACAAATGTGCGGTTAATGGGAAGTGCGCCTTGGCTTCCGCCGGTTACCAGCAAGCGAAATGGCTTTTCGAACCTTCGAGGAACGATCGAGAAAAACTCCGGGCGCACCGGGCACCCGGTTACGATGGCCTTTTTTTTCCAGGCTCGAGCAGAAATTTCATAGCCAGTGGCGATTCGTTTCGAAATTCTCGCGAGCAGCTTATTCGTCAACCCTGGCTCCGCATTGGGCTCGAAAATCACGTTGGGTATGCCACCGAACCAAGTCGTCAGCATCATCGGCCCGGCGGCATAGCCGCCTACGCCAACCGCTGCGACGGGCTTGTGCTTTCGCAACACGCGACGCGCGTCCAGCATGGCAGGCCCAAGCATGACGAGATTTCTCACCAGCGTCCGGCCGCCCTTTCCCTTCAAGCCGGCTACGCGCAAGGTCTCCAGCGGCAGTCCTGCCTGCGGCACCAGCTTCATTTCGATCCCTCGTTGCGTTCCCACCAGCACGACTTCTCTCTCTTTGCCGCGCGCGAGCCACTCTTCGGCAATGGCCAACGCCGGGAAAACATGGCCGCCTGTACCGCCCCCTGCAATCAGCAGCTTCATGGCTAAGGCCTGGGTCCCGGGGCGCACCATGCGCCCCTAGCAAGCCAAATTGCGCGGCGGGTCATGTTTCCGTGGCCTGCTGGCTGATATTCAGCAGCACTCCCGTCGCCAGCAGCATCACCAGCAGGCTGGACCCGCCATAGCTCACAAACGGCAGCGGAATGCCCTTGGTCGGCACCATGCCCAGCACTACGGCAAAATTGATTAGCGCCTGACTCAGCACCAACGCTGTTATTCCCAGTGCCAGCAGCCGGCCGAATCCGTCGGGAGCGGCCAACGCGGCTCGCAGCCCGCGCCAGCCATAAGCGAGGAACAAAGCAATGACCAACATCGCGCCGATGTATCCCAGCTCTTCGCAAATCACGGCGTAAATGAAATCGGTGTGCGCTTCTGGCAAATAAAAAAGTTTCTGTTTGCTCTCCATCAAGCCCACGCCCGTGAATCCGCCCGAACCGACGGCAATGAGGGATTGCATCAACTGAAATCCCGCGCCTTGCGGATCAGAATCGGGATGAAGGAAGGAGCTCATCCGCGCGTTGCGGTAGGAGACGCGCGTGATCAGCAAATAAAGGACCGGCAACGACGTTAGGAATCCCGCGGAGATCCATTTCCAGGACATCCCCGCGGCAAATAGAATCGTTGTGGCCACCAAAACGATATCCACGCCGGTGCCGAGATCGGGTTGCGCCAAAATCAGGCACACGAAGATCAGCACGGGGCCGGCGGCGGGGAGGATGGTCTGGAGCAAAGCCTCTTTACTGAACTCCATGGGCGCTTTGTTACGCCGCTTCTGATCGAGGAACCACGCGAGATAGAGAATCACCGCCAGCTTGGCTAATTCGGATGGCTGAATTCCAACGGGGCCATAGCGAATCCATCGATGCGTTTCGTGCGACTTGTCCGCAAAAAAAGTCCCGACCAGCAGCAGCAAGACCAGGCACACGCTGGTGTAGACCACGGCGGGCTCGCGCAAGCGCCGGTAGTCCATGCGCATGAGAGCGAACATACCCAAAAGCCCGAGCAAGAGCCACGCAGATTGCCGCACCAGAAAATAATACGCGTGATCGTATTTTTCTTCCGCAGTCACGGCGGACGCGCTGAAGATCATCACCGCCCCCAACAGGCAAAGCGCCACGGTCACACCAAATAGCCAGCGGTCCATTTCAAGACGTCTTGGCACTTTCGCTCACCCTTTTCCGGAAGTCGCCCCGGCCGATTGCTTTTCGAGCTGCCCCACCAAATCCTTGAAGACGCGTCCGCGGTGCTCATAATTCTGAAATTGATCGAAGCTGGCGCAGGCCGGTGCGAGCAGCACCACGTCGCCGCGCCGCGCGGCATGCGAGGCGGTTTCCACGGCACGCTCCAGCGTTTCAGCGCGCTCCAGCGCTACGCTTCCTGAAATCTGGTTTTCGATCTTTTCCGCTGCCGCGCCGATCAACAGCGCGAGAATCGCTTTTTCCCGCAGCGGCTTTTGCAATACGGTATAGTCGCTGCCCTTGTCTCGTCCGCCCAGAATAATCAGGATGCGTCCGGGAAATGCATCGAGCGCAATGCGAGTGGCATCCACATTGGTAGCCTTCGAATCGTTGTAGTAGCGCACGCCTGCGATTTCGGCCACGAATTCCAGGCGGTGCTCGACTCCCGCGAACGATCTCACGCCTTTGGCAATCGCCGCAGCGGGTGCACCGGCGAGGCGTGCCGCCGCGGCCGCGGCCAGCACATTCTCGACATTGTGCGCACCGGCGAGGGGCATGTCCTCGAGTTTGAGAAGAGTTTCTTCTCGGCCGTCTTGCCGGAAAACAATTTCCTCTCTTCTAACGTACGCGCCCTGGGCGACCCGTTGTTTCCTGCTAAACCAGTACAAGCGCGGAAGCGACGGCGCGTGCACCGTAGTTGCGGCATCATCGGCGTTTAAAACCGCGGCATCCTCGCCAGTCTGATTCTCGAACAGCCGCGCCTTGGCCCTAGCATATGCTTCCATGGTGTGATGGCGGTCGAGATGGTCGGGCGTCAAATTCAGGAACACGCCTATATTTGGACGAAACGTGTCGATGAGCTCGAGCTGAAAGCTGCTGAGCTCGGCCACTGTCGAAGTGTCGTCCTTCATCTCGTCCACGCATCCGATGAGCGGCGTTCCAATGTTTCCTGCAAGAATCGTGTGCATCCCGGCGGTCTTCAAAATATGCGCGGCGAGCGAAGTCGTCGTGGTTTTGCCGTTCGAACCGGTGATCCCAATCAATCGGCCTCTTATAAACCGGTAAGCCAGCTCAATTTCGCTCCAAATCGTGATGCCCTTCACGCGCGCCGCCTGCAAATGCGCTTGGTCGGCTGGCACGCCCGGGCTCGGAACAATCAAGTCTTGTTCGAGAAATGTCTTCTCCCGATGGCTACCGAGCTCCAGGGTCACGCCCGCCTCTTTTAGCTTCGCGACGGCTTCGCCGATCTCGGTTTCGCCGCGGGAATCGGTCGCGGTCACGCGCGCGCCGCGCGCCGCGCAAAAAATCGAGGTAGCCACGCCTGTCCGCGCCAGCCCGACGACTAGCACGCGCTTGCTTCGCAAATCCATTCCGCCTGGCATTGTTCTTTTCCGAGCCCCCTCCGTCGTCAAAGGCGCGCTACCGCAACTTCAATGTCGTCAGCGCAAAAAGCGCGAACACCAGCGCGGCAATCCAAAACCGGACAATGACCTTCGACTCGCTCCAGCCCAGCAATTCAAAATGATGATGGATGGGGGCCATGCGGAATATGCGCTTGCCCCGCAGCTGGAAGGATCCGACCTGCAAGATCACCGAGAGAGCTTCGATGACGAAAATGCCACCAACGAAGAACAAAAGAATCTCTTGCTTGATGATCACCGCCACAGTGCCGAGCGTTCCGCCAAGTGAGAGCGAGCCGACATCCCCCATGAAGATCTCCGCCGGATGCGCGTTGTACCAAAGGAAGCCAAGCGACGCGCCCACGAGTGCTCCGCAGAACACCGTCAGTTCTCCAACGCGCGGGATGTATTGAATCTCGAGATAGGCAGCCCAACGCGAGTTGCTGCTGACGTAGGTCAGCACCGTGAGCGCGCCGGCAGCGATAACCGTGCAGCCGATGGCCAAGCCGTCGAGACCGTCCGTCAGATTGACGGCATTCGAAGAACCGACAATCACCACACAAACAAAAACCAGGAAAGGAAGAAACGCCAAGGGCCACAGATGCGCCGAATTCATCAAGGAATGGATGACCAGGTCGGGGTGCAGACGCTTGAGAAACGGAATCATCAACTGCGTGGAATAGGCATAATGCGTAACGAGAACGAGCAGCGAGATACCCACGACCAGGCTGACGAACACCTGAAAATAGATTTTCTTTTTCGCGGTGAGTCCAAGATTTCTTTGCTTCGAAACTTTCGCATAGTCGTCAATGAAGCCGATGATTGCAAAACCGATGAGCGCAAAAAGCGAAAGCAAGATAAAAGGATTGGTCAGATCAGCCCAGAGCAGCGTGGGGACGGCCGTCGACAAAACGATCAGTACGCCGCCCATCGTTGGGGTGCCCGCCTTTTTCTGATGCTCCTGCGGGCCTTCCTCGCGGATGTACTGCCCAATCTGCAGTTCGCGCAGGCGCCGAATGAGCCACGGACCAAACACCAGTCCGAGGAACATGGCCGTCAAGCTCGCGTAGACGGTTCGAACGGTGATGTATCGAAAAACGTTTAACGGGCTGAAGTAGCGCTGCAACACGTGGTAGAGCAGGTAGTAGAGCATTTAGTGCCGCACCTCCTGCCGTGGAATCTCGACAGCGGCGGCGTGACGCGCGAGCAGCGATTCGACAATGCGTTCCATCTGCACTCCGCGCGAGCCTTTCACCAACAGGACGTCGCCTGCCGTGAGGAATTCCTCCAAAAAGGCCGCTGCTTCTTCCGATGAAGGAAAGAATCTTGTTTGCTCTCGCGGTAGTCCAGCGGCCACGGCGCCTTCCACAATTTCCTTGGCGTCTCCTGCGACTCCAATCACCCAATCGACCTTGCCTGTCTTCGCCGTAAGAACTCCTGCTTCGCGATGTAGCACCGGGGATGCCACTCCCAACTCCCGCATTTCACCCGCTGCCAGAATCCGCCGCTGAAAATTTGGCGTCGCCGCCAGCACCGCCACCATGGCGTCGAGCGCGGCTGGGCTCGAGTTGTAGCTGTCGTTGATCAGCGCTGCCCCATTCGAGAACCGCAGCAGTTCGCCGCGCATCGCGGGCACTCGCAGCGTGCGAAAAACGCTTTGCGCCTCGGCGGCACCGATATTCCAGACACTGGCGGCCGCAAGCGCAGCAAGCGCGTTGTAAATGGTGTGCCGACCGGGCACCGGAAGCTCCAGCCGCACGCGGCCTTCAGGGCTTATATAGTCAAATGCCGAGCCCAGCGCCCCGCGGTCTTCGATCGTCGCGGCAGAAAAGAAAGCTGGTCGATCGATTCCATACGTCAACACGCGGCCCGGCGCCAACGCACCGAAGGCCGCTACGCGCGGGTCGTCCGCGTTCAGCACGGCCGTCGAATCGTGCCCGTTCAGCCCTTCGATCAGTTCACGCTTCGCCAGGGCAATCTCATCCACGGAGGCAAAAAACTCCAGATGAGCGGGCGCCACGCGCGTCACCACGCCAACATCGGGGCAGGCAATCGCCGCAAGCCGGGCTAACTCCCCGCGCCGCGACATGCCCATCTCCAGCACCGCAGCTTGGTGCGTCTCTTCCAGACGAAACAGCGTCAGCGGCAGCCCATACTCATTGTTAAAATTTCCTTCCGATTTCAGGACCCGCAGCTTCGCGCCCAGCAGTGCCGCCAGCATCTCTTTGGTTGTAGTCTTGCCCACTGAGCCTGTGACGCCGGCAATTTTCCCGCCCCAAGCTTTGCGCACCGCACGGGCCAGTTGTTTGAGCGCTTCGAAAGTGTCGCCCACGATGATGCAGCGATTTCGAAGGCCCTCCCCGTAGCGATGGGCTTCGAGTTCCGACACCACCGCCGCGAGGGCTCCCTGATCCAAGGCACTCGCCAGGTGATCGTGTCCATCGTGACGCGGTCCGTGGATGGCAACGAACAGTTCTCCTCGACGTAACGTGCGAGAATCAATCGAGACGCCGGCCACCCGGGCCACGGGGTCGAGTCCCGTCCCCGCCCCAACACCCAGAGCGCCAGCCACTTGTGCAATCGTCCACCGCATAAATGCCTCAAGGGGTTTGCTTTACGCAGATACCCCGCGTATCGGTCTGTTTTCACCGTATTCTGAGGGCTGCTCCTTTCGCAAGTTAACTCCTGGCTCGCGCGCCCTCGGCACACTTTCTAGCCATGCTAGACAAGCGCGCTAGGTGCCAAACCCGGAGCCTTTTTTTGGCTCCCCAGTGCCGCTTTCCGCCTGCTTCTCGCCATAGCCTCGTGCGCCGAGGGCGCGGCGCGCGACATCACGGTCGTCAAATTCCAGCGTCCGGTCCGCAAGAATTTGATAATTCTCATGGCCCTTCCCCGCCAGCAGAACGATATCTCCCGCGCGTGCTTCGTCCATCGCTGCTCCAATTGCTTTTTCGCGATCCGGTTCGATCAAATATTTTCCGGATGTTTTCTGAAGTCCAACAATGATGTCGCTGATGATTTTCAGCGGGTCCTCGGTCCGCGGATTGTCGCTCGACAAAATCGTCAGGTCGCTCAAGCGCCCGGTCACCTCTCCCATCACCGGCCGTTTGGTACGGTCTTTTCCGCCGCCGCATCCGAAGAGCGTGATGATTCTTCCCTTGGGGTTCAACTCTCGGGCGGTTCGAATCAGATTCTCGAGGGCGTCGTCTGTGTGCGCGTAATCAACAATCACAAAATACGGCTGGCCCACGTCAATGCGCTCAAAACGCCCGGAAACGCTAGTGAGATTTCGAATCCCGTCTTGGATATTTTCCGTGGAAAGCCCAAGCGCCTGCGCCGCTCCAATGGCCGCAAGTAGGTTGTAGACATTGATGCGCCCTACGAGCGCGGACACGACCTGCACCTTTCCATTGGGTGTTTGCGCCGTGAAGGCTAGGCCGTTGAATGTCAGTTGAAATTTCTTCGTCGTGATGTCCGCATCGGATTCGAGACCGTAGGTCACGATTTTCTTGGCCAGCCCCGTCAATCGCCTCCCATACTCGTCATCCGTGTTAATCACCGCGACGTCCGGGGCACCCGCCCCGGTGCCTTCGAATAACTTCTTTTTCGCCGCGAAATAATCTTCAAAAGTCTTGTGATAATCCATGTGCTCGCGCGTCAGATTCGTAAAAACCGCTGCGGCAAAATGGCAACCCCACAGGCGCTCCAGGGCCAGCGCGTGTGAACTCGCTTCAAGCACGGCGAAGCGCCCGCCGGCATCGCGAATCTCCGCGAGAAATCCTTGCAGGTCGACCGATTCCGGCGTGGTGTTGGGCGCCGGGTACTCGCCAAGCGGTGTGTGATATGCGATCGTTCCGAAAAGGCCGGTCTTCGCACCAGAAGCCTTCACCATGGAGTCGACCAGCGAACTCGTCGTGGTTTTCCCATTCGTACCGGTAACCGCCACAAGCTGCAATGCTTCCGCCGGGTGTCCGAAAAAGTTCGCCGCCGTCACCGCCAGCGCCTTGCGCGCCTCGCGGACGCGGATCCAGGCCACGCTTGAGGGAATAAAGGCCGGCACAGTTTCTTCGCTTGCGATGGCCGCCGCTCCACGCGAAACCGCGTCTCGCACGAACGCGTTCCCGTCAGACTGCGCACCGTGCAGAGCAAAAAACAGCGCGCGCGGCTTGACCTTGCGGGAGTCCGAAGCAACCTGCCGAATTTCCAGATCCTCGGCAGCCGGAGGAATGGTCGCTTCCACCGCATGCAACAAATCACGCAGCTTCACGCCTCGCGGAGAGACGCGTGTCGGCGATGAATCTTGCCCGAGTTCATCGGTGTGGTTCAGTTTGCTGTTGCGGGTGTCTTCTATTTGGCTCAATCCAGTTCTCATCCTAATTCCTGATCCCCCCGTGCGGCTTCGATTTCTTCTCGAGCGGTGTCCCGAACTGCACGGTGATTTTTGCGCCGCGCCTCACCTTCGCTCCAGCCGCTGGTGATTGCTCCGTTGCAAGATTGCTGCCAACCAGCACCGGATCAAGCCCCAATCGCAAAGCAATATCCGTAACGTCACGCATAGTCTTGCCGCTGAAGTCGGGCACGGCAATGTCGCCGCCCTCGTCCACGGCCACCGTCAAAACCGGCTTGTTGGAATCGGCGTGCTGGGGTCCCTTAGCCCCCGCCGTTTGGGATGCCGCTGGCCATGGGTCGGGCTGTCCCGAAAAATCTACCACCGAGAAATCCTCTAGCGCGCGCTCATTCTCACTCGCATGCTTCATATATGCGGTTTCCATAAGCTTTGGATTGAGGGGAACATCGCGCGGCACATCGAGGTACGCCAAAACCTGTTCCGCGATGCGCTTGAAGACCGGGGCGGCCACTTGTCCGCCCTCGCGCAACCCCACGGGAGAATCCAGCGAAACCAAAATGGTCACCGCTGGATTGTTGATCGGAGCAAATCCCGTGAAGGAGGCCACGAATTGGGTCGGCGAGTAGCGCCCGGTGTTGGGATCAGTCTTTTGCGCCGAACCCGTTTTCCCCGCCGAAGTCCAGCCGTCGAGACGAGCCAAAGGCCCGGTCCCGTGCAGGACCACGCCTTCCATCAACTGCCGCAGTGTCGCGGCGGTCTCGGGGCGAATGACGCGCTTGGGGTCCGCTGGCGCGAGCGAGCCCTCCGCGGGCAGCACCTTTTCACCGCGTCGCAATTCGGCGACGATTTGCGGCTTGTAAAGCAATCCCCCGTTGGCAATCGCGGAAACCGCGGTGATGAGTTGTACCGGCGTCACGCCGATTTCCTGGCCCATAGAGATCGAACCTACCGAAATCGGTTTCCAGTCTTCGAGTCTCTCTACCCTGCCTCTGCTTTCGTAAGGCAATGCGACTCCGGTTAGCGCGCCGAAACCAAACGCGCGAATATAGTCGTAAAATTTCGGACCGCCGAGCCGCAGCGCAATCTTGATGGCCCCCACGTCGCTCGAACGCGCCAGAATATCCGCCACGCTCAGGAGACCAAACGGCTCGTGATCGCGAATGCGATGGCCGGAGATATAGACGGCGCCGTTCTCACAATCAACCACTTCCTCAGGCCTGGTGATCCCTTGATCAAAAGCCGCTGCCAGGGTAATGAGTTTAAAAGTCGATCCTGGCTCATAGATCGCGCTCACCGCGCGATTCATCCATGTTTCCGCCGGAGCATCGTTTGCTTTGTTGGGATTGAACTTCGGCCAATTCGCCAGCGCCAGAATCTCCCCCGTATTGGGGTTCATCACGATCACCGTGCCTGCGGCTGCGTGGGTCTTGGCCATGGCCGCCGCTAATTCACGTTCGGCGCTGTATTGAATTTTTTCGTCCAGCGTCAGGACCACGCTGGCCCCGCGTTCGCGCTGCGCTTCTCCACCATCGAACCAGCGCTGCCGCGCGTCAGCCATCACTACGATTCGTTCACTCTTGCCCCGGATCTGGCTGTCCAATTCGCGCTCGATGCCCATCAGCCCTTTCTCATCGAGGTCAACAAAACCCAACACATGTGCCGCCAGGTCGCGCTTGGGGTAGAACCGCTGGTTTTCTTTCTGTAGGTAAATGCCTTTCAGATTCAATTTACTGATCGCTTCGGCTTTCTCCGGCGGAAGCTTGCGGGAAATCCATACAAACGACCGCGACGATTCGAACCGCGCTAGAAGCACCTCCTGGGGCACGCCGACTACTCCCGAGAGCAGCCGTGCCGCGAGATGCTCATCCGCGATCTCGGCAGGCACTCCAAAAGCCGAGTCCACGGGAACGCTCATCGCCAGCGGCCGGCCGTTGCGGTCGTAGATCGCACCGCGCTCCGGAGTGATTTCGAAGGTGCGTTGCTGCTGGCGCAGAGCGCGCGCCAGATAGTCGCTATGTCGGAAGAGTTCGAGGTACGTCAGCCGCCCGAAAACCGCGCCCATCCACAAGAGGGCCACGCCGGCGATGATGAGCAAACGAACGTGGACGCGGTCTTGTCGCATGGCGAATTCAGGTCGGCAAACGCTCCGGTTGGAAGCTCAAAAGAAAGGGAAGTTTATGGCATTGAAAAGCGACGCCAATCGCGGAAATCACGGCGCTCGGTTCGGTCGCACGTACCGCGCGGCGGCCACTTCCGCGCCGTCCGGCCCTTCGTACTCTTCGACGTGTGTCGGCAATGGTTCCGTCAGTCCAAGTCGGCGGCGGGCGATCACGTCGATACGCATGGGATCGCGCAACCCCGCGATTTCCAGTTTCAGCTCGGAATTGAGCGCCGCGGCTTTCATTTGCTGGCCTTTCAAGTCTTCGAGCTGGAAACTCAAATCAATGCAGCGAAAGTGCTGGAAAACATACAGCATGAAAAAGGCCGCCACCGCGCCACCCAGCGCGACGCTCCTGCACAGGTTCCGCATCTTCGCCGGCTCGACGTTGCGCACCAGCCGCGAGTTATCAATCCGTTTGACGGTGTGAAACTCCGCCGTTACCGCTTTCTTCCTCTTCGGCACCATAACTACACTCTTTCTGCACATCTCAGTTTCGCGCTTCGCGAACGCGGGTTTGTGGCCTTCTCTTCATCGGTCGGCTGGATCACGTGCCGGGTCAGCACCTGGAGCGTCCTCTGACGCTCTTCCTCTTGAAACGCGTGCTTCACGATGCGGTCTTCGCGCGAGTGGTAGCTCAACACCACCAGGCGGCCGCCGGAATTCAAAGTAGCAGGGGTCCGTGTTAGAAACTGCCCGAGTTCCTCCATCTCTCGATTCACCGCGATCCGCAGCGCCAGAAACGTTTTTGTTGCGGGATGCAGTCTCTGCCTTCCCCATTGCTTACGGGCCCCTGCTACAACCGTTGCCAGGTGCGCGGTGTCCCTGATCGGCCGCGCTCGAACGATGGCCCTGGCGATCCTTCTGGAATCGTGCTCATCCGCCTCGCGGTAGAGCAAATCGGCCATCTCTCGCTCGGGCCAACGATTCACAATCTCTCCTGCCGTTAATTCGTCTTCGCTGCTCATCCGCATGTCCAAGGGACCTGCCTCGCGAAAAGAAAAACCCCGCGCAGCGTGGTCCAGTTGCATGCTAGAAACTCCCAAGTCGGCCAAGACCCCGTCCACCTTCAGAATCCCCAACTCTTGTGCGGCCTCCCGAATCCTTGAGAACGGCGACCGCACCACCGTCACAGTCACCCCAAAGATCTTCAGGCGCTCCCGTCCCAGCTCTAACGCCTGTTCGTCCCGGTCCAGGCTGATCAACCTGCCAGAGGTCAGCCTCGCGGCGATCGCTTCCGAGTGACCGCCGGCTCCCAGCGTGGCGTCTATGTACGTTCCTTCCGGCTTGATGCCCAGCCATTCCAGCACCTCGTTCAACATCACCGGCGTGTGTGCCGCACTCACTTGTTTCGCGCCCCAGCACTGCCGCCCGGCCCACTCTCTAAGTCCCTTGGTGGCCCTGCTCAAATCCCTAGCGCCGTATCATCCGCATCCGTGTACGGCTCGTTCTTCAACTTGTCCAGTACTCGGGTGTGATTCATGACTTCCAGATAATTCAGCGCCCCAAAAACGTCGACTTCCCCCATCGTTTGAGCGGCTTCGCGCAGGACCGCGGGCAACAACAGCCTTCCCTGCCCATCCAATTCCGCTACTTGCCCGAAATAGCTGGTCCTCATCAAAAACTTCCGCTTGGCGACATCCGCGCTTGGCTTTTGCGCCAGCTTGTCTTCGATTTCCGACCAAACCTTCATCGGATAAATTCTTGCCGTCTCTCCGGTCGTACTTGTGATATAAAACTGGTTGCCATATTCCTTGAGCTCGTCCAGAAACACCGAGGGTATTTTGAGACGCCCCTTCTCGTCGACTTTCGCCGGACAGTTTCCCCGCAGCTTCATAGACCCTGTTCAGTTGCTCGTTTTGGAAGCCCAGAACGCTTACGTTCACGATTGCCCTCGAGAACGCTTCAAAAGGTCGGGAGAAATTCTACTTTACTCCACTCTCTCCCACTCCTGACCACATCATAGGCCGCTTTCCATCGTTGTCAAGGGAAAACGTACCTATCTCTCAAGAAATGTGTGATTTTCGGGGTTTTCGAAACATCCAATTTAGCCCCCACAGCTTGTGGTTTTCTTTACCGAGCAGCTCTACCCTTCGTAGTGCGATTCGCCCTCCTCCCGCAGTTCTCTTGTTTGCTCTTGTTTGCCAGGGTTCTTCCCCACCGTTCGCGTTCGTGCTATACTTCAAATCGGTTTGAATCTCGCTTCTCACTAGGAGCCTTTGACCATGGAATGGACCACACCTCAGCACGAAGAGATCGACCTGAACTGCGAAATTAGTTCGTACGCCAACGCCGAGCTGTAGAACCTTGACCGCGCCTGGCGGTCATCGGCTGGCGTGCCAGAATGCGCGTTAAGGTCCTCGGCTCCGCAGCCGGGGGCGGCTTCCCCCAATGGAATTGCGCATGTGCGCAGTGTATGGGTGTGCGTTCCGGCACCCTGAAGGCGCGCGCTCGAACGCAAACCCAATCCGCCATCTCGACCGATGGCTCCCGGTGGTTCCTTCTGAATGCATCCCCCGATCTTCGCCAACAAATCCTTTCTTCTGCAGATTTTGTCCCTCCCGCGGGATCACGTAACACGCCAATCAACGCCGTGGTGCTGACCAGCGCCGACGTGGATGCGGTCATGGGCCTCCTGCATCTGCGCGAATTCCAACCTCTGCAAATTTTCTCGACCATTGCCGTCCGGCGGATTCTCACGGAAGAAAATAGCCTTTTCCGCGTTTTGACGCGATCCCATCCTCCCGTCAAATGGGAGACGCTGCCGCTCGATCGCCTCATGCCGCTTATCCCGCCATCGCCGGCGGACAGGAAAAGCGGCCTGTTCTGCAAAGCCGTACCGCTCAACGGGACCTTCCCGGATTACGTGAGCGAATCTCTACGTAACAGCCTTTCTCAGGAAGAAGCGGTCATCGGTCTGACTTTCGTCTCTAACGAAAAAAAACTCTTCTACGCTCCGAACCTGCCCGGAACTGGAGATCATTGGGTGCGCTCGGTGGAAGAGAGTGATCTGGCGATCCTCGATGGAACTTTCTGGAAAGACGACGAACTAAACGCCATCCGAAAAGGAAGCAAGTCCGCCAGGGAAATGGGGCATTTGCCCCTGTGGGGCGACCGCGGCCTGCTCCGGCAGCACTTTCGGCCGAGTAAAACTCGCCGCGTCCTCGTTCATCTCAACAATACCAATCCAGTGTTGAATGACGAGAGTCCGGAATCCCGCATCGTCCGTGATGCCGGCTGGGAAATCGCCTATGATGGAATGGAACTTGCCATATGAGCCAGGTCCAAACCATCGACGCACGGGTGCTCTCGGACGTGGACTTCATCGCGGGATTTCACGCCATTGGCGAAGAACGCTATCACCACCAGCATCCTTTTCATGCGCTGATGCACGAGGGAAAACTCACGCGCGGCCAGTTGCAAGCCTGGGCCCTGAACCGCTACTACTACCAGAGCCGTATCCCCATCAAAGACGCCGCCATCCTCGCGCGCAGCGAGGATCCCGCCTTTCGCCTGGTGTGGCGCAAACGCATCCTGGACCACGATGGGGACGGCGTGAAACCGGGGGGCATTGAAAAGTGGTTGCGGCTCATCGAAGCCACTGGCCTTTCTCGCGATCAAGCGCTTCAGGGCCATGGCCTTCTTCCCGCAACGCGCTACGCCGTCCAGGCCTACGTCGATTTCGTCTCCACGCGCACGCACCTGGAAGCCGTAGCTTCATCGCTCACCGAACTTTTCTCCAAGAAACTCATCACCCTGCGGTTGGATCGTCTCCGCCAGCACTATCCCTGGCTCTCCGCGGGCCTGGACTATTTCACCGGCCGCCTCACACAAGCCCCGGAAGACGCTGACTTCGCCCTGGCCTGGGTGGTGAAACACGCCGCAACGCGCGAACAACAAAACCAAGCCCACGCCGCCCTGCGCGCCAAGTGCGACATCCTCTGGGCGCAACTCGATGCCCTGTATTTCTCCTACGTGCATCCCGGCTGGCCGCCCCCCGGTGCCTTTCGCCCAGCTGCGGAGGCTGGCTCAAAATGAGCATTGATCTGGGAAGCCGGCCGCGCCTGGCTCCAGGCTGCCGCATGGAGGAAAAGACACACGAACCACGCACCTTGCTGATGCCCGAGCGCGCCTTACGCCTGAACGGCCCCAGCCTGGAGATTGTCGAGCGCTGCGATGGCCAACACACCGTGCAACAAATCATCACCGAATTGCAGCAGCGCTACTCAAAAGCTGAGCCCGCGAAAGTCCAGGAAGACATCCTCGGTTATCTAGCTCTACTCGAGAAAGAGCGCGCGCTCGACTTCGAGCCCCGAAACACATAGTTTGTAGGGGTAGTACACGCTGTGCCCGAACCAGGCTTGATCGCGAGCGGTTCAGGCCGATTCCCATGAACGAACCACGCTCCAATCCGCTTGCCCTAATCGCCGAATTAACCCACCGCTGCCCGCTGCACTGCGTGTACTGCTCGAATCCCCTCGAACTCGAAGCCCGCACAACAGAACTCTCCACCGAAGAGTGGTCCCGCGTCTTCCAGGAAGCCGCCGCTCTGGGCGTTCTTCAAGCCGATTTCACCGGCGGCGAACCTCTCACCCGGCCCGATATCCTCGATCTAATCCGCGCCGCCCGCGCCGCCCGCCTCTACGTAAATCTGATCACCTCCGGTTTGCCTCTTGACGAATCACGCCTCGAAGCTCTGGTACAAGCTGGGCTAGATCACTTTCAATTGAGCTTCCAAGGCGCCCGCGAAGAAGTCGCCAACGAAATCTCCGGCACGCGAGCCCACGCGCAAAAACTCCGCGTCCTAGAATGGCTCAAGCGCCATCGCATCGCCGTCACCCTCAACTTCGTCATGCACCGCCGCAACATCGAGCAACTCCCGGAAATGCTTTCTCTCGCCGAATCTTCCAGTGCCAGCCGCGTGGAGTTCGCAAATGTCCAATACTATGGATGGGCTTTCGCCAATCGCGATGCCCTTCTACCCACGCGAGAGCAGCTCACACACTCGATCGATTTTTTGAAAAAAGCGCAAGAACGACTGGCGGGGAAAATCAAGGTCGAATATATCGTTCCCGATTACTACGCAAGATTTCCAAAACCCTGCATGGGCGGCTGGGCCCGGAAACTCATGCTCATCACGCCCAGTGGCGAGGCGCTTCCGTGCCACGCCGCCAAAGTAATTCCCGGCCTGGCGTTCGAAAACGTGAAGAACCGCCACCTCAGCGAAATCTGGGAAGTCTCTGACGCCTTTGAAAGATTCCGCGGCGAATCCTGGATGCAAGAACCCTGCAAAACCTGCGACCGCCGCGCCTTAGATTTTGGCGGCTGCCGCTGCCAAGCCTTTCTCCTGGCCGCCGACGCTACCGCCACCGATCCGGTCTGCTCCCTAGCCCCGCAGCGCCCCAAAGTCGACGCCATTCTCCTGACCATCAACTCCCGAGTGGCACAGGCTTCCGCCAGTGCTCTGACGACCACGATCAGCGGTGACGCCACCGAACCCCGCCGAACCGACTCATCAGCGGGCGCTTCTGTTGCGGCCCCAACGGAATCGAAACCCGCCTGGCGGTACCGCCCCAATCCGTCCTAAGCAGTCGCCGGCGCCTCCGGCTGCCGCTGCAATGGCAGGACTACGCGAAAAATAAAAACCATGCTCCCCAAAAAACACAAGGTCCCGAATACCGCCAAGGTATAAGGCGCACCGATTCGTTTCGCCACTCCCCCCGCAAGGAGCGAACCGATCGGCTGCACGCCCATAAACATGGTCGCGTAAACCGCCATAATCCGCCCGCGCAACTGATCCGGCACGCGATTCTGCAGAGTAGTATTGGTCGCCGCCATCTGTACGGTTGCCGAAAAGCCAACCACCAAAAGCGCCGCCATCGAAAGCCAAAAAAATCGCGATTGCGAGAAAACCACCAATCCCACCGCACAAGTCGTCGAGGTCACGGCAATCCACCGCGCCAAACCCTTGTAACTGGTCCTCGCCGCAAAATGCAGTGCGCCCAGCACCGCTCCCACTCCCGCCGCGCTCATCAGCAACCCGAATCCTTTCGCATCTCGATGCAAAACCTCGCTGGCAAAAATTGGCAGAAAAACGGAGTATTGCAATCCCAACAAACTCAGCATGCTTAAAAGCAGCAGCGTCGATCGAATCGGCAAATCGCCCATCGCAAACCGAAATCCCTGCATCAAACTCTGAAACGGTGAGCCCGCTTCCGCTTTTTTTTCCTTGGTCACGAGGCGCATCGCAAGCAGCGCACCAATCACTGCCAAAAAGCTCACGCCATTCAGAAAAAAACACCAAGCCGGCCCTTTCCAAGCCAGCGCAAACCCGGCAATCGCCGGACCGACGACACGCGCCCCATTGAATATGGAAGAATTCAACGCGATCGCGTTCGGCAAATCCTCCTTGACCACCATCTCCACGAGAAACGCCTGCCGAATCGGCACGTCAAATGCATTTACCACACCCACAAGAAACGCGATGAAGATCAGCTCCCACACCTGAATGATGTTCCGGAACGTCAAACCCGCAAGCACGAACGCCAATACCATCGAAACCGTCTGCGTCCAAATCACTCCATGATGACGGTTATAGCGGTCGCCAATGTAACCGCCCAGCGCCGCTAAAAATAAAATGGGAACTTGATTCGCAAAACCGAAAACACCGAGGAGGGCCGCCGAACCCGTCAGCTTATAGACGAGCCACAGCTGCGCCGTCGTCTGCATCCACGTGCCGATGAGCGAAGTAAGCTGGCCAGCAATAAATAGTTGAAAGTTTCTGTGTTGCAGTGCGCGAAAGCGCGGCGGCAAGACGGGAATGGCTCCCTCCCCTGGTTTGATGCGCGCAACGTGATCTAGTCACGATGCCGCGAGAGGAGAGCGGTTGTCAACGCGCGTCGAAAAATCGCACCGCGCCCGCAAATGCCAGATTGGCTTGGTTGTGGCGCAGCGCTGCGCCCCAGTTTCGCTCCATGGGGATTGCAGTTCTCTGAAGTTGCAACGTTTTTATTTCCCGGTTGTTACTGTCGGCTGTCCGCTGTGAACCGTCGAATTTCCTACTCGCCCGGCGGATCAGGCGCCCCGCCCACATGCAAATGACTCAAATCCCGCAGCGTGGCCCTATCCTCGTCGCTCATCCCTGCGGTGAACTTCGGATCATTCAACCGCTGATTTCGCGCTGATTCCGGCATATTCTGCAGCACGCGCAGCCGCTGCTGTATCGCCTGACGCCGGTCCGGAGGCATCTGCCGCCATGTCGGCATCACATCATTCTTGATGTGCTCTCTCTGTTGCGGAGTCATCTGCGCCCAGACTTGTTCTTTCGCATTTTGATCCGCCCGCTGCTGCGGATTCATGTGATCCCACTGGCTGAACTGCTGCCGAATCCTGTTTTGCTGTTCGCGCGGCATCCCCTGGAAGGCCGAGCTGTTTTGGAAGAACCTCTCCCGCTCTGCCGGAGGCAACTGTCGCATCTTCTGAATCCACGGCCGCGGCGCGCCCACTCCCAGTTGTTGCCTCGGGGCAAAATTCCTTCCCGCCGTATTGTTGGCACCCGCTCCCGGATTTGGCCGGTTAGCGGAAGGCGGCGGCCCCGTCGGGCGTCCCGGATACACAGGCGGCCGGTTCGGATTCCCCTTGGGCTGGTTTTGCTGCTTCGGTTTCTGTTGCTGCCTGAATTGTGGGCGCTCCTGTCGTGCCGGCGGCGGAGCAGGGTGGTTCTTCTGCGCGGCGCACGGCAGCAACACAACCGCGCACAGGGCCACACCCAGAATCCACCGAACGAATTGGAGTCGCGTTCTCATGGCACGTTACGTGGCACCTTACATCGTTTGATTCGGTTGACCCGTCTGGTTCGTTTGGTCCTCTGGTTGCACAGGCTGTGGCAAGTCCTTCAACGGATCAAAATTTGAAATCACATCCTGATCGTCCAGCACCTGCATCTCTTGCATCATCTGCGCGTCCGCTTCTTTCGAATTCTCAAATGACAGCTGCGGCTGCTCATAGCCAATCCACACCGTCGCCAGTAACAGCAGCGACGCCGCAAACGCCACACGCGGCGATGGCGTAAACCACGCCCACCAGCCCTGCTGCACCGGCTCCGCCGCGACCCGCGCGCGCACGCGCACATCAAACGCCGCCGACGGCGCAATCTGCGGCACTTCATCCAGCAACGAGGTCACTGCACGAAACTCATTCACGCGCAACTGGCACGCCCCGCACGCCGCGAGATGCTTCTCCACCTGCAAACGTTCGCTCTCTTTCAAGCGCCCGTCCACATACGCCAAAATCTTGTTTTCCATTCGGCTACAGCTCATAACAACCTTCCTTCTCTTACCCAGGGTCTACTGCTTTCACTGCCGCAAGGTCTCGCGGTGCCGGTCCCGAGACTGGCGCCTCTACTTCCCTTGCCTCGCCACGAGGGGGGCTAGTTCCACTCGCAACGTTTCGTAAGCCCGAAAGAGCAGCGATTTTAGAGCGCTCTCCGAACATTCGAGAATCTTTGCAATATCTCCATAATCCAACTCTTGATATTTATGCAAGAGCACCGCCGCGCGCTGCTTCTCCGGAAGTTTATCTATGGCATGCCGGATCATCTTCTTCCGCGCCTCTTCCACCAGGTACTGCTCGATGTTTGGATGCTTCTCGGCAATGTCCAGCGGCTTCTCATCGCCGTCTTCCGCATCCATGGTGACCGGCGCATCCAGTGAGACTTCCATTCGCTGGTGACGGTTGTCCCGCACCGAGTTCAAAGCCAAATTCGTCGCAATGCGAAAAAGCCAGGTCGTGAATTTGGCGCTCGGGACATAGTCCTTGCGCGCCCGATACACTCTCAAAAACACTTCTTGCGCCAAGTCTTCCGCCTCTTCGCGCGCACGCACCATGCGGTAGAGAAAGTTGACAAGAGGTGTCCTGTAGCGCTGGAGGAGAAGCTCGAACGACTGCTCGTCGCCCGCCTTCACGTCCAGCATCAGTTGGACGTCCGACCTGGCCATAGCCGCCACATTCTATCGAACCCCAGCGGGCTCTCAAAGTTGCAAATGTTTATCTGGCGTTTAGGCGAAAATAAGGCGAATCTAGACGTGGAATAAATGCTGCATTATCAATACCGTGGCTACCCCCACAAACACTAGAGCAGCCATCCTCCAATTCGGCTCGCGGTTCACTTCTGGCAGCAAATCGGTGGCTGCGACATAAACCGTCACTCCCCCAGAGAGCGGCAGGGCATACTTTAATTGACTCTGCAGCTCGCTGGTCAACAAAACTCCCAAAAGCGTGGCCGCCCCTAATAACCCCGCCGCAAGTATTGCGTTTCGCCGCCCCTGTCCGCTGGCCAGCACCACGGAAGCGACCGTGAACCCCTCCGGCAGCTTATGCAGAAACACGGCCACAAAAATCATCGCCCCGAGCCACACGGAAACCAGAAACCCCGCAGCAATCGCCACGCCATCAAAAAAGGTGTGAATGGTCAACCCCAGCAAAACGGTAGTTCGCGCGTGCTGATGGCTAACTTCTTCGCTATGGGTTTCTTCTCCGAAGTGAAAATGAGGTGCAATGGTGTGCTCAAAAAGATGCACCAGAAAGTAGCCCAGCAGCACAAACTGCAGAGCCTGCTCGCCACCCAAGTGAATCGACGCGGGAATCACATCGACAAACGCCACGGCCAGCATGTAACCAGCCCCAAGCGCCAGAAAATACTGCAAATACTGCCGCGGCCAATCTCGCCGCACAACAAAATACCCGCCAATCAGATTCCCCGCCGCGGCAACCAACCCAAGCCCGGCCGCGAGCGCCGTCCGAAATGCCAAGTCGTGAGCCATGTCACCTAGCACAGGCTTCAGCCTGCGCTGACGTTCACCCGATCTCTAGCGGCGTCCGTCAACTCCTGCCCTCCCCGCACTTACCTCTTGTTCGCAACCTCGCGGCCCTCCGCGCTCTCTGCGTAAGTTCTTTTTCTCTTTCCTTCCTCTATCCGCTATGCCGGAACAAAATCACATCCCCCTCCTGCACGATATACTCTTTCCCCTCGAGCCTCACCTGGGCCTTCTCTCGCGCCGCCGCGATACTCCCTGCGGCCAGCAAATCGCTCCACTTCACCACTTCCGCCCGAATAAATCCCTTCTCGATATCGCTGTGAATCGCTCCTGCGGCCTTTTGCGCCGTCGACCCCTTGCGAATCGTCCAGGACCGCACTTCCGGCTCCCCGGCGGTAAAAAACTGGATCAATCCCATCAAGTCATATGTCGCGCGGATCAACCGGTTCAACCCCGGCTCCTGCAATCCATAGGAGGCCAGCAGCTCGGCGGCTTCTTTCTCATCCATCTCCGCGAGCTCCGCTTCAAGCCGTCCGCAAATCGCCACCACCGCCGAATTAGGCCGCCCCTCGAGCGCGCTCAATTTGTGCCGCTCCACCGCCGTATCCAGTTTGTCCGCTTCGTCGTCTCCCAAATTCAGCACATACAGGACCGGACGCGCCGACAAAAACAAAAATCCCCCAATTGGCTTCCGCTCGTCCGAGGTCAACTCCAATTCACGCAAAGGCTTCTCCGACTCCAGATGCGCCTTGCACTTCTGCAAAACGCTCTTCTCGGCCAACAAAGCGGGATCACTTTTCTTCTTCAGATCCTTCTCCAACCGCTCCAACCTCCGCAAAATTTGGTCGTGATCGGAAAGAATCAATTCCAATTCGAGGTTGGTCGCATCCCGCAAAGGATCAATGCTCCCCTCCGAATGCGGCACCGACGGATCGTCAAACACGCGAATCACGTGCGCAATCGTATCCACCTCGCGCAAAGGCGCCAGGGCGTCCCGGTTCCGCTCCTTCTGCATTCCGCCGAGGTCCACATACTGCACCGTCGCGTAGGTAATCTTCTTCGGGCTATAAAGCTTAGCCAACTCGAGCAACCTGGGCTCCGGCACCTTGGCCACGCCAACGTGCGTAGTCGAGCCCCCGCCCTTGCCTTCGACGTTCGCCTTCGTCAAAATCCGAAACAGTGTGGTCTTCCCAACCTGTGGTAGTCCAATAATTCCTGTCTGCATAAACTCCCAATCCTAGCACACCCGCTCGCCTCGCTTGGTTTAAACACCGGCTCGATCATTACCGCAGCTTCGGCCTGTTAAAGAATCAGATGAAACGCCTGGTCGCCGGCAACAGTCTCATCTTCCAGCGTGTAACTGGCAATTACTAGGAACGAGAACATCACTTTCACTGGATAATGGACAACTTGCGCGAGGGCAACCGCCTCCCATTTTCACGATGAACATCACCGTCCTGGATCTCTCCGCATATCTCGGCCAAACCGCTCTAGCCGCCATCACCATCAACATGCTCCTCGGCGTCATGATGGCCTTCCGCTACAGCCCCGTCCGCAACTGGCCCCATCACCGCTTCAACTATTTCCGCCTCCATAACTGGACCGGCTATATTGCACTAGTCGTCACAATCCTCCATCCCCTGGCATTGCTCCTCAACAAATCGCCCAAATTTCGCGTCCAGGATGTCCTCTATCCCGTCCGCTCCCCGCAACAACCCTTAGAAAACACCGTGGGCGCCATCGCTCTCTACGTCGTCGCGATCATGGTGGTCACTTCTTACTTCCGCATCCAGCTAGGACGCCGCACCTGGAAAGCCTTCCACTTCACCGTCTATCTAGGCGCGATCGCCCTCTTCTGGCACTCCCTGTTCACCGACCCCGACCTGAAAGGTGCGCCCATCGACTGGCTCGACGGTGGCAAACTCTTCGTCGAAGCCTGCGCCGCCATCATCCTCGTAACCATCGTCCTGCGCGCCCGCCACGCCAAAAAAAAATCCCGAACCGCACGCCAAACCTCCCAGCAGACGGCCCCTTAGTTTAGTTTGCCTCTATAGGCAGAAGCTTTGTGTTTGGAGATTGCTGGGTGTATGTTGCTGGTCGGCTAGAAATCGAAATGGGCCTATTTCGGCTGAGCGTCGCCGAAGACCCCGCTATGTCCTGGCCAGGTTGGCGGAGGTGGCTGAATGGCAATGAAAGAGTCAGTTCGGAGCCTGCGCCTTTACTTCATCTTGAGCGGACTCGCTACTCTTTGGTTTAGCTTCGTAACTTTTACACCTGTTCTGCGGGCATCCATCTCAGCGACAGTGATCGTGCTGGTGGTCTTTGGCGTAGTCTTCTTCGCGATGAGCCTGGCTTTCTTGTACGTGGGGTTTTTCCTCCGACGTCTTCTCAAGGATTCTTCGCATCGTATCGTGATGCTGATCTACGCCAGCATGGTCTGGGTAGTTCTGTCCTTCCTGGGAACTCTTTTCTCCGGTGTCGAACTTCGGGAGATCGTTGGCGACGCGTTAAGCTTGCTGCTAGGGTTTTATTTGTTGAAAAATGTCCGGCGTCTAGCAAGCGAGGAGCACGACCCAACCCTTGGTGCTCTCCCTGGGAATTGATAATCTACTTCCCCGTTTCCAGAATGGAGCCCTTGTGACCGCCACACTCCCCACTCCGCCCTTTGACCTGGCGGAAGCAATGAAGTCCCTGGCCAATCGCGACGAAAAATTGAAACTCCTGATCGACGAAACGGAACCCTTCCAAATGCACCCCGACCATCTTCAAAGCCCCTACGAAGCCCTGCTCGAAGCCATCACCTACCAATCCATTTCCGGCAAAGCGGCCGCCACCATTTTCGCCCGCATCAAAGCTCTAAGCTCCACCGGCCGCGCCCCCACTCCGCAAGAAATGCTCAAGCTTCGCAAACAAGCCCTCCGCAAAGCCGGCCTCTCCGGCGCCAAAGTCCTAGCCATGAAAGACCTAGCCAAAAAAACAATCGTAGGCGTAGTCCCCACCCTCGAACACGCGCAAAAACTCGCCGACGAAGAACTCCTCGAGCGTCTAACTTCCGTCCGCGGCATCGGCGCCTGGACGGTCGAAATGTTTTTGATTTTCCGCCTGGGCCGCCCCGACGTTCTTCCCATCCACGACCTCGGCGTAAAAAAAGGCTGGTCCATCACCTACGGCAAAAAACACATGCCCAAACCCAAAGAACTCCTGGCCTTCGGAGAACGCTGGCGCCCCTACCGCACCGTCGCCAGTTGGTACATGTGGCGCGCCTGCCACCGCGCCGGCAACGCCGCCATGCGCAAAATCCGCCCCGCCAAAGTCCGCCGCAAAACCAACCACGCCCCCGCCCCCCGAAAGCCTCGCCCTCGCCTGTAGGGGAGGGGGCTCGCCGCTCCCCGTTTCGACCTACGAAGCCACGGCCTTGGCTTGCAATCTCCACAATCCACTCGCAACAATCAAAAACCAAATAGCCTGCCCAAAAATCAGCATCCCGAATCCATGCCGATCCGGAGTCAAAAACCCCGAAACAATGCCCGCCGCTGTGTTGCTCTACCTCCAACCGCATTTCGCGTTTCTTATCGGGCATTCGTCCCTTCGACCATCCCAACGAGCTTCCGAGCAGCGCCCGGCATCTCGGAGAGTCTCTGCCAACCCTGCTTCTTTCCGCCGTTCTGAAGAACTCAGAATCTGATGCAAGAAGACTGGAGGAATGGCGACAATTTTGTGCAGTGTAGGCCCTTTGGAATCTGTACTTACAAGATCTGCCGTAAATGTTGATTATAATGGATTTACAGAGAGGCTAAGGTCTTTAGAACGCGAACTTAGGAGGGTAAATCCGGGCCAGCAGTCTAGTTCAGGGGCCGGCGGTGAACTCTCGTACCATAAAATACATGGCAGCAATCCCGGCCAGCAGAACGCCGCTCTCGAGCGAAACCGAAATAGTGTGCAACCGGCTGAACTCCGTCAATAACGGACTCTCCGCCGCCGTGGCCTGAATCGAGCCCATGCGCACCCGCAAAACGGCCATCCTCGCGCTAACCGTGTACTGCGAGATGGCCGTCAGCGCGATCATCAGCACCACGCAAACCGCCGCCGGTGTCACCAAATTAGCAAAGCTTCGGCTTCGCATCAGCCGAACCAGCAAGAACGCCACGCCTAGCGCAATACCTCCAAGATGCATGCGCGTCAAGGAAAACCCAACCACCGCGCCAGCCTGATCGCGGTTCGGTGCCAGCACGCGAAACGCTCCGGGCGCGACAACAAAGCTAAGAAACACGTCGCTCCCGAGCCACACGCTTAGAGCCAGGAACTCAACAGTGCGAAGGATGGAGGTCATCGTGAAAGGGGCGGCCGGCAACGCCATCGCCGGATTCCGCAGTCCTTATTCTAGCGCACCGCTCAGCTTGCGCGTACCAGACACGTAGGTCACCGTGTTGGTGACCATGTAGACCGGTGTGACGATTACCGAAACGATGCCCCACGGCCCCAGCAACAGGTTTTTTCCCATGTACTCCCAATACTTGCTGCGCATACAAGTCTTGCACATGTTCCCTTGAATGCTTCTCGTCTGGCGCAAAACGATCATCCCTATATTGTGGTGGAACTTGACTGCGCTCGTCTGCCGCGTATTTCCGCAGACTTGGCACCGCCCCATGCTGCCGGGGGAGTTAGCGGCGCTGGCCGCATTCCCTGGATTCGGATTCACTGTACCCACGGTTGCCTCCTCGAAGTTGGTAAAGATGGATAAAGCTGGACTCTGTGCGCGCCGCTCGAACCGACATGCAGTTATTGGATGATCACTTATACGGCTAAGAGGAAATAAATTCAATAGTCCTACCGACCGGTTCACGGCCCTGTTCATCGATTGATGCAACCACCGATTGAGCACACGTTTTGCTAGTTTTTGATTCGCTGAATGGATTAGTGCCAGAATGAAAGGGTTATGGTGGGCGACAAAGGACTTGAACCTTTGACCTCTCCCGTGTGAGGGGAGCGCTCTAACCAACTGAGCTAGTCGCCCGGCCGGTACAGCCGCGACGCCCTAAAGCGTCATGTATCTATTTGTAGCAGGAAGGACCCAGGTTTTCAACCGATGTCCACGGCCACTTCGCAGATCGTCTCGCAGCTTCAGCGCTCGATCGCTCGCGCGATCTATGGCAAGGAAGAGGCCATTCAGCTGGCTCTGATCACTCTTCTCGCTCGCGGCCATCTGCTGATTGAAGATGTGCCCGGCGTAGGCAAGACTACTCTCGCCCAAGCTATCGCAAAATCATTTCATTGCACGTTTCAGCGCATCCAGTTCACCTCGGATCTTCTGCCCAGCGACGTTCTCGGCGTCAGCGTTTACAACCCTGAATCGCGCGAGTTTGAGTTTCGCTCCGGACCAATCTTCGCCAACGTCGTGCTCGCCGATGAAATTAACCGCACCACCCCGCGCACACAATCGGCTCTTCTCGAAGCCATGAACGAAGCCCAAGTCACCGTGGACGGCAAAACATTGCAGCAGCCCCATCCCTTTCTGGTCATCGCCACGCAAAATCCTGTCGAGCACCATGGCACCTACCCGCTGCCGGAATCGCAGCTGGACCGCTTCTTGATGCGCATTAAGATGGGTTACCCCTCGCACGAAACGGAACGCGAAATTCTGCGCAAGCACATCCATGACGATTCGATCGAAGCTCTCGAACCCATCGCTGGCGTCGGAGACGTGCTAGAGATGCAGGAAGCCGTAGCCCGCGTGAAGGTGGACGCCAGCCTCCACGATTACGCACTGGAGATCGTCAATCGCACGCGCAAAACCGAGCAACTGGCTTTGGGCGTGAGCCCTCGGGGGACCCTCATGCTCCAACGCGCCGCGCAAGCCCGCGCTTTTCTGGATGGCCGTGATTACTGCCTGCCGGACGACTTTAAACAGCTCGCCGTCGCCGTTTTTTCGCACCGCGTGGTCGCCAGCTCGCGCCACGCATCGCTCCAGAAAAAATCGGAGACCACGGAATCCGTCCTCCGGGAGATCGTGGACTCCGTTCGCGTACCTCTGTGAAGCTAGCCTCAACAGCCGCGCAACTCTGGGGCAAAGCCGACCGCTCCGCGGTGCGCGCCTTTTTTCTTTCCATCGCTGCGCTGGCCATCGCTCTGCTCCTCGCGATTTATTCCGGCACGGCCGCGGAGTTGGGCCATCTGGCCATGGCCATCACTTCCGCGCTCGGCGCTCTGCTCGTCGCCGCGTGGGTGGCTGTCACGCTCGTTCCGGTTCTCGCCAAACGCACTCCGCTTCGCTGGATCGGCTACAAAATGGAGTACCGAGTCACCCGCGAAGGCTGGATTTACGTTCTCGGAATTTTCTTGGTCGCGGTCGCCGCGCTGAACACCGGCAACAATCTGCTATTCCTGATCCTCGCGAGTCTGATCGCCATTATCTTGATGTCCGGCGTTCTTTCTTCGATCACTCTTTCCGGCGTCGAGATGCGCTTGCAGCTGCCAGAGCACATTTTCGCGGGCCAGCCGGTCCGCACGCTTGTCGAGGTGCACAACGAAAAGCTGACCTTGCCCTCGTTTTCTCTTCGCGTCGAAGCCGTCCGCCAGAAAACTTCTGCCCATGCTGCCATGCTCGAGACGCCGGTCTATTTCCCTTACATTCCGAAGCATGACCGCGTGCAACAACACGTGCCCGTGACTTTTCCGCGTCGCGGCATTTATTCTCAGGAAGCGTTCCGCATCGTTACCAGATTCCCCTTTGGCTTTTTGCAGAAAGCGCGCCGTATCGATTTGAAGTCGGAGGCACTCGTCTATCCATCGGTCGAGCCCAAGCAGGACTTCTTTGAGGTCCTCCCAGGGATGCAAGGTGCGCTCGAAAGCCTGGCCAAAGGCCGCGGACAGGATTTGTACGCCTTGCGCGACTACCAACCCCGTGACAGCTCCCGTCACGTACATTGGAAAGCTTCCGCGCGGCTGGGTTCGCTGATGGTCCGCGAATTCACGCGTGAAGACGATTGCCGTGTCATTCTCGTCCTGGATCCCCACACCTCCCCAGGCCTCGCGGCGAAAGAAGCTGATGTTCGCTTCGAGCGCGCCGTGACCATGTGCGCGGCGCTCGCCTGGCATTTTTTCGAACGCAATGCCATCTTGCAGTTCCGCACCGCGGGCTTTGAAACTCCTCTCGTCGAAGCCGAAGAGATTATCTTCGATACGCTGCGACATCTGGCCACTGCAAAACCATGTCCGCCGGACCCCAAGCGCGCGCTGCTCTCGGGCCTGGCCAGCTCCCCGGAAATATTCCGCGTGATTGTCACCAGCGAATCCCGCGGCACCATCCCGTCCAGCATCTGGAACCACTCCTGGGTCATCTTTCTCGAAGATCTGGCGTCCTGAGCGGATTTCCTCCGTGGTCCAGTCGAAGCTCTGCGAGCGACTGTGCGAGAATACGTCGTGACCATGCTCACCGGCGGCGAGCTCACTTCTTTTCGCAGGCAATTGCTCGCCTGGTTTCGCCAATTTCAGCGCGACTTGCCGTGGCGGCGCAGGAAAGATCCATACGCAATCTGGCTCTCGGAAATTATGCTGCAGCAGACTCGCGTCGCCGCCGTGATTCCTTATTACGAACGATTCCTGGCGCGCTTCCCGGATGTTCGGGCGCTAGCAGAAGCGCCCCAGGAGGAGGTGCTTCGGCTTTGGTCCGGTCTCGGCTACTACAGCCGCGCGCGAAATCTGCAAAAGGCCGCGCAACAAATCGTTGCGCTACACAGCGGAGAATTCCCTCAGGATGAAGAATCCATCCTCGCGCTGCCCGGCATCGGCAGTTACACCGGTGCTGCGATTCTAAGCATCGCCTTTGGCGCAAAGCACGCGGTCCTCGATGGCAACGTGGCGCGCGTCCTTGCTCGGCTCGGCACCATTCGCGGCGACCTGCGGGAATCGCGCCGCTGGCAGTCGCTTCAAAGAACCGCCGGCGATCTTCTTGATCCGCAATCGCCGGGAGCCTGGAATCAGGCCATGATGGAACTCGGCGCCATGGTCTGCACCCCGCGCGCGCCACAATGCCGGGTGTGTCCCGCTGCGAAATTCTGCCGCGCGCGCCAATCGGGCGATCCCGAATCTTTTCCTGAAAAGAGAAAAAAACCAGAAGCCGTGCAAATCGTGCTGGCCGCGGCGGTGCTTCACACCCCGCGCGGCCAAACGCTTCTCTTGTCTCCGCCCGGAAAAAAAACGGAGACCAAACCCGCCGCCGACGACATCGCAACGCTGGTCTCGCGGTTGTGGCATTTCCCAACGGTGGCGATACGCAAAGATGCGTTGGCGGAGCTCCGGAATTTTCTCGCGGGCGTTCTTTCCCTCAAAAATGGCACGTTTCACCTGCAGCCGCTCGCTAAAGTTCGCCATGCCGTGACCTACCGCAACGTCACGGTTCTTTCCTTCCGAATCGCCGTTGCGAAAATTCCGCACATCCGCGGCGCAAAAAGCATTCGGCTGGAAGATTTCGCAAAAGTGCCCGTCTCGAATCTTACGCGAAAGATCGCGCGCGCCGCGCTACAGAAAACGGAGGCCGCCGAACAACAGTAGACTCGCAAGCCATGCCTAACGTTATCGTTTCGCGCTGCGTTCTGCGCTCAAGCGCGCCACAGTGCTACGATGAAATGGTCCCTATGGCCGCCTCCGCATCCGTAACGAGTGTCCCCGCGCTCCCTGCCGAGCGTTTTTTCCGCACTTCTCTTTTCCTGCTGCTGGCCACGGCCATCGCCACGCTCGTGAGCACCGGAAAGCTCGATCTCCTCACGATGATCGTGGCGCCATCGGCGGTGCTCTACAAAGGGGTTCGCTGGTGGCGGCGCTGTCCCGCGGAAATTCCCCAGCGTATCGCCACCCGGCTGGTCGTCGCCTATTTGCTGGTTTTCCCGCTGGACGTCCTTTTTCTTTCGCGCTCGTTTGTTTCTGCCTCGCCCAATCCCGCTCTCTATGCCGCGCTTCTCGGCGCTGTTCATTTCCTCCTGTTTGTAATGCTCATCCGTCTTTACAGCGCCACCACGGACCGCGATGCGCTTTTTCTGACCATGCTCTCCTTCGCGGCGATTCTCGCTTCCGCCGTTCTCACCATCGATACGACTTTCCTCGGTCTTTTCTTTTTGTTTCTCTTGTTTGGAGTGGCCACTTTCGTGGGCCTCGAAATGCGGCGTGGCTCAAAGGGCGCGATGGCGCCGGACGTTGATGTGCAGCCAAAGCAGGAACGCCGCCTCGATCGCGCGCTGGTTCTGGCAGCCCTCAGTGTGGCTTTCGGCGCGATGATCATCGGCGGCGCGCTGTTTTTCTTTTTCCCGCGCTTCAGCGCCGGTTATCTAGGCCGCACCAGCTTGCAGCCGACGCTCATGTCCGGCTTCAGCGACGACGTGGAGCTGGGCCAAATCGGCGAGATCAAGAAAAATTCTGAAATCGTGATGCGCGTGCGCACCGGCAAGCCGGTGAGCTACCCCTACTTGCGCTGGCGCGGCATCGCACTTTCCGAGTTCGATGGAAAACGCTGGTCCTCCCCCGATCGCGACGCCACCACCATTCCAGCGGGACTCAACGGGTGGATCAACTTGCTGGACCGGCCTGCGGAACCGGACCCCACCGCCACCGTGGTGCGCTATACCATTCTTCTCCAGCCCGTCGCTACCGACACAATGTTCGCGCCTGCGAACTTGGTCTCCGTGCGCGGAAATCTTTCCGGTGAAAGTTCAAACCCGGAATTGGGCGCGCGCCGCAGCTATATCATCCGCGACGGGAGCGGCTCCATATCGAATCCTTTTCATAATTTCACCACGCTGCGCTACGAAGGGTTTTCTCTGCTGCCGGCGAGAAATGTGCCCCGGTTGCGGGCGGCTTCGACGGACTATCCCGAAGAAGTTCGCGACACCTACTTGCAGCTGCCGAATCTCGATCCACGAATTCCGAAATTGGCGAAGGACATCACCGCGCTAGCGCAGACGCCCTTCGACAAAACCATAGCTCTTGAAGGCTATTTGCGTTCGCGTTTCACGTACACTCTGAATCTCACGGGAAAACCCGGCGACGACCCGCTGGCGCATTTTCTTTTCGAGACCCGCGCTGGCCACTGCGAATACTTTGCTACCGCCATGGCCATCATGCTTCGCACGCTGGGAATTCCCACGCGGGAAGTAAACGGCTTTTTGCCGGGTGAGTACAACGACCTCGGCGAGGACTACGTCGTGCGCGCCAGCGACGCGCACAGTTGGGTTGAAGTTTATTTTCCCGGCACTGGCTGGATGACCTTTGATCCCACGCCGCCGGGCGCAGAATCCGCTGGCGGTTTTTTCTCGCGCTTCGGCCAGTACATGGACTGGTTTGAGCTTTCCTGGAACGAGTGGGTCATCAACTACGATTTCATCCATCAAATTCTGTTGGCGCAAACCATGCAGCGCAGCACGCGCACGTGGACAGAGACCGCCCGCTCTTGGTTTGTAAGGCAAGAAGCAAAAGGGCGAAGGTGGATGAGGTCTTGGAATACCGGGCTTCGCTTGCTGCTTGCTCTTGCCGTCGGGCTGTTCCTGCTGGCGTTGCGCTTCGATCTGGTGGTCGCGTTTGCGCGGCGGTTATGGTTGTCGTGGCAACTTCGTTCACCGGACCTGGCGCGCTCCAATCCGCAGCTCGCTTCGCGGCTGTACGGCGAACTTTTGTACTTGCTCGCACGGCGCGGCTTCGCGCGTCAGCCTACCCAGACGCCGTTTGAGTTCGCGGAAGCAGTTTCGCTACCGCGTCTCGCGCCGGCCGTGCACGAATTCACCCAGCACTATACGCGAGCGCGTTACGGCGGAGCGCCTTGCGATACCGTTCGCCTGCGAGCGCTTCTGCAACAGATTCGCTCGTCCTTCGCATCGAGATGAGTTCTCGGAAAACACGCCCTTGATGGCCACTCTGGCTAGCCCCGTTCTTTCTCTCTTGGTATGTTACGGACAGCCAACGCGGGTATGGGCCGCTAGCAGTTGGTTTCTATCTTTCGCTGCTCCTCTAGAGGTGTCCGTTCGGCGCGTCGGCCTTTGATTGCGTCATAAAAACCTTCCCCGCGAATGCGCTTATCTATGCCTTGGTCATTTTGGGCTGGGGGAAGCCCCCTCGACTGGCGAAAGACTCCGATCTGAAAGCCATGCAGCCGAAATCGCCGCAACCCCGGTTATCGGAGGCTGGCGTGTTACAATTAAGAATTGCGCAAAGGTGCAAATTTACTGCCTATGACTAAGGTCGGATTCATCAGCCTGGGATGCCCGAAGAACCTCGTGGATAGCGAGGTGATGATGGGCATTCTTACGCGCGAAGGCTACGAACTTACGCCCCGAGCGGATGAGGCGGAGATTCTTGTCGTGAACACCTGCAGCTTCATTGAATCCGCGCAAAAAGAGTCGGTGGACGCCATTCTGGAGATGGCCGAACACAAGAAATTTGGCGCGGCGCGCAAACTCATCGTGGCCGGATGTCTGGTCGAACGCTTTCGCGAGCAGATTCTCGAGCAGGTTCCGGAGGTCGATGCCGTCGTGGGAACCGGCGAAGTCGAGCGCATCCTTGAAGCTGTCCATGGCGATCTGCGTGTGTTGCCTGCCGCACCGCCAGCGTTTCTCTATCACGACTTGACGCCACGCGTTATTACCACCCCGCGCCATGCCGCGTACATCAAGATCGCCGAAGGCTGCGATCATCCCTGTACCTTCTGCATCATTCCGCAATTGCGCGGAGCGTTTCGCAGCCGCCGTTTTGAATCCGTCGTTCGTGAAGCGGAGAATCTCACCGCACGAGGCGCGCGCGAAATTACCTTGATCGGCCAAGACACGACTTCCTACGGCGAGGATTTGGGCCTGCGCGATGGCCTGGCGCAATTGCTCGAACGCCTGGCACAGGTTGAGAACCTGTTGTGGGTGCGCTTTCTGTACGCGTATCCGAATCGCGTAACGCAAAAACTGCTGGATACGCTTGCGGCGCATCCACGACTCGCCAAATACATGGACATGCCGCTACAACATGCCAGCCGCAATGTTTTGGCGCGCATGAAGCGCGGCTCGCATGGCGACGCCTTCTTGAAACTTCTTGAGCGCATCCGCGCAACGATTCCCGGCGTTTCGCTGCGTACTTCGTTTATCGCGGGTTTTCCGGGCGAAACGGAAGCGGACTTCAACGAGCTTTGCGATTTTGTGCGCGCCGCCAATCTGGATTGGATGGGTGTTTTCGAATATTCGGATGTGGACAACGCGAACAGCTACGGGCTCGACGAAAAAGTCGACCCAGAAACGATTACGGATCGCCGAAACCGGCTGATGGCTATTCAGAAGAAGATTTCGCGCGAAAAATTGCACTCGTGGAAAGGCCGCTCGGCCTCGGCGCTGGTCGAAGGCCCGTCGAAGGACAATCCGCTGGTGTGGGAAGCGCGCCTCGAGGGCATGGCGCCGGACATCGACGGTAAGCTTTATTTGACCGACATTGAATTGCCGACGGGCGAAACCGCCGAGACCGGCGACGTTGCGCGCGTCGAGATTACTAAGGCCGGCACCTACGACCTCATTGGACGCGTTGTGGAGATTCTGCCGCGGGGCACCGGTTACGGCGTGGCCGAGGTGGCGACCGTCCCGCGCGTTCCGCCAGCCGAAAAGCTCACCCGTATATCCACGGGCGCTCCGCTGCGCGTCCTCGGCTGAGCTATACTCACTCTTCAGGAAAACTGCTCTGCGGTCTCTCCGTGACCTCGGTGTTAAGACGGGGTTTCAACACCGAGTGCCGAGAGTTCACAGAGAAGAAAAAACACTGGCTTGGTGATTTGGCGAGAGGCGAGTCCCCAGCCGTCAAGAGACACTTACGATGAAACATCGCTGCCCGATCTGCAAAACGTCTACCGATTCAGAGAGTAACTCGGATTTTCCCTTTTGCAGCGAGCGCTGTCGCGAGCGCGACCTCGGTAATTGGGCCAGCGAGAAGTATGTCGTGTCCGAACCGGTGTTTGATATGAGCGAGCTCGCAGCGGGTGAAACGCCGGGCGCGCGAAAGGCAGAAGACGAAGCCGAGGATTTTAAGGGGTTCCGCAAGGCAGATGACACCATCCACTGAAATTCCCGGCGGCGGGATGTCTCCACAAAAAAAGCCGCGGCTGGCGATGGCCATAGCGACGGCGCTGGGCGTCGGTTATTTGCCCGGAGCCCCGGGCACGTTTGGCTCGCTCGTAGGAGTTCTGACTGCCGTGCTCTCTGCCGTATTTTTCTTGCGCCCAGCATCGATTCGCGAGCTGTTCTCACTGCACCCGCTTACGGATGCGGTGTTTTCCGATAACCACTTTCTAGTTCCGGGCAGTGACATTCACAATTCCACGCTGGCGTTGCCGCTGGTCTCGGCGCTCGGTCTCCTGGTAATCCTCGGCGCGATTGGCGTGTGGAGCGCTTCCCGGACGGCAGACTTTTCGGGGATCAAAGATCCGCAGTTTGTAGTGATTGATGAAGTCGCGGGGCAACACCTCACGTTGTTGCTCCCGTTGATTCCCATCGCTCTGCCGCATCTGACGGAGCACCTGGACCTTTCCACCTACGCCATTTTTTTCACGCTGAGTCTCGTGAATTGGAAATACCTGCTGCTGGGATTCCTGCTTTTTCGCTTGTTTGACATTTGGAAGCCCTTTCCGGTGCGGCAGCTTGAAAAACTTCCGCACGGGTGGGGCATCATGGCGGATGACTGGATGGCTGGCATCTACGCTGCTATCCTGTTGCGAGTGGCGCTACACTTTGGGTTGCTTGGCTGGGTATGAAATTCGGCTTCGGTTCTTCGGCAGAAAAAAACGGCATTCCCCGTATTGATAGAGTCGTGCCTGCCGCTGCCATTCCCGGCGGCGAGATCGTCATTCACGGCAGCGGATTCGCTTCGCTCGCGCATCCGCGTCCGGTGGTGCGTTTTGGCGAAGTAGAAGCGGGGCTGGCGCTGGCCAGCGAACACCGCTTGATTGCGCGAGTCCCGGAAGGGGCTAGTGGCGGCATGGTCCGCGTCTCCAGCGCCGCCAACGAAAGCCAGCCGCATCCCGTCTCGATCGGCGTGCAAATCGCGGACAATCTGCACCCGATTGCCAACCCCGCGGTCGACGCGTACGGCAATACCTACGTTACGTTTTCGGGCAACCGCGGGCAGCGCGTTCCCGTTTCGCTCTATAAAATTACCGCGAATTACAGCATAAAACCCTTCATTACTTCGCTGGTAAATCCCAGCGGCTTGGCGGTGGACCGCGCAGGGAATCTTTTCGTTTCTTGCCGAAACGACGGCACGATTCACCGCATTACACCGGAGGGCCGCGCCGAGCAGTGGATTGAAGGGATGGGCGTTGCCACGGGCATCGCGTTCGACCGCCACGAGAACCTTTACGTGGGCGACCGAAGCGGAACGATCTTCAAAATCAGTCCAAGCCGCGAGGTTTTTGTTTTTGCAACCATCGAGCCGTCCCTGGCCGCTTATCATCTGGCGTTTCATCCCAACGGCGACCTTTATGTTACCGGGCCGACGACCTCCAGCTATGACCGCGTCTACCGCATCACGCAAGGCGGCGATGTCACTACGTTTTTTCGCGGCCTCGGACGTCCGCAGGGCCTGGCGTTTGACCGCGACAGTAATCTGTACGTGGCCGCTTCCTATGGCGGACGACGCGGCATCATTCGCATTACGCCGCAGGCGCATGCCGAGGTGGTTCTCGGCGGCTCCGGCCTGGTGGGCATGGCGCTGCAATCTTCGGGCCGCGCGATCCTCGCCACCACCGGCGCACTTTTCACACTGGATTGGGACATCCGCGGCCTGCCGCTGCTCGGATGACTGACACGATGAAAGCAGAGATCATTGCAGTGGGTTCGGAGTTGCTCACGCCGGACCGCTTGGACACCAATTCGCTCTTCCTGACAGAAGAGCTGAACAAGATTGGGATCGAGGTGCTGAGAAAAACGGTTGTGGGCGACAACCGCGATTTGCTAAGCGAAGCGTTTCGCGACGCTTTGCATCGTGTGCCGCTGATCATTGCGTCGGGCGGGCTGGGGCCCACCGAGGACGACCTTACGCGCGAAACCGTCGCGGAACTTCTCAACCGCAAGCTCCGGCGCAACGACGAGATTCTTCGCCACATCGAAGGCCGTTTCCGCGCCTTGAACCGCGAAATGCCCGAAGTCAATGTGCGCCAGGCGATGGTTCCCGAGGGTGCGGAAATTCTGGAGAATCCGCGGGGGACTGCGCCGGGATTGTGGCTGGAAGACGACGGGCATTTCATTGTGCTGCTCCCTGGGCCGCCGCGCGAGTTGAAGCCGCTGTTCCGCGAACAGGTTTTGCCGCGACTGGAGCGCCGCGCTTCTGGCGTGCGCATGTTTCATCGCGAGATTCGCGTAACGGGCCTGGGCGAATCGCACGTGGAGCAGCGCATCCTGGGCATCTACAAACGATTTCCGGAGGTCAGCACGACCGTGCTCGCCGCGCCCGGCGAGACTCAGGTTCATTTGCGCTTGTGGACGGACGACGCGGAGCACGCCAAGAAAACGCTCGACGAGATTGTAAGCGGCTTCGAGATCGCGTTGACGGATCACATCTTCAGCCGGGACGGCTCGCCTCTCGAGGAAGTGATCGCCGCGCAGTTGACGATACACAACGCCACGATTTCCGCGGCGGAAAGCTGCACGGGGGGGCTGCTGGCGCAGCGGCTGACGAGCATCGCAGGCAGCTCTTCCTATTTCCTGGGCGGGGTGGTGTGCTACAGCAACGAGCTCAAGACCGCGTGGGCGGGCGTGCCAGCGGAACTCATTCAAGCCAAGGGCGCGGTTAGCGCGGAAGTTGCCGTGGCACTTGCGGAAGGCATCCGCCGCAGGGTTAGCAGCACTTTCGGCATAGGGGTCACGGGGATTGCGGGCCCGGGCGGTGGAACTGAAGAAAAACCGGTCGGAACAGTGCACCTAGCGCTATCGTATCCAGGCGGCGTCAAGGAGCGCGGCGTGCGCTTCCCCGGCGACCGCGAATCCGTACGCTTCCAGGCGAGCCAGGCTGCGCTGGACATGGTTCGCATCCACTTTCTCTACAATGGCAAGCAGCCTCCCAAGCGAGCCTGAGGGTGCGCCTCTTCGTCGCGCTGGAGATTCCCGCCGCTGTGCGAGACAATCTGGCAGCACAAATCAACGAACTGCGCGATTTGCCCGGGCCATTGGCCGAGGGGCGGTTGCGGTGGGTGCGCCCGGAGAATCTTCACGTGACGCTTAAGTTCATCGGCGAGGTTGAAGCCGCCAAGCTGGAGGGCATCCGCAGCGCGCTCACGGCGATTGGCTTGGATGCGCCGGTCGGTCTCGACTTCCGCGGACTCGGATTTTTCCCCGATGAAAGGTATCCCCGCGTGCTATGGGCAGGATTGCACGCCTCGGGAAATCTGCCAGTGCTCGCCAGAGATATCGATGGCGCGCTCGAAGGGCAAGGCATCGCGCGGGACCAGCGCGCGTTCACGCCCCACCTGACGCTAGCGCGGTTCGAGCCTCGCAGCTTGCACGAAAAACTGCGCGCTGCCGTTCAAAAGAATAGCGAGCGAGAGTTCGGTGCTTTTCAGGCGCGCGAATTTCACCTTATCCAAAGCAAGCTGGAGCCGTCTGGGGCCGAGTACCGTTCCCTCGCAGCTTTCCCCCTGACGTTGGAGGCCTAGCGTTACATGGCCGAGTTGAACGCGACACTCATCTCGATTCCTGTGGCTGCTTATCTGCTCGGCTCGATCCCGTTCGGGCTGCTGCTGGGCAAGCTCTTTGGCGCGGCCGATATTCGCAAAGCAGGCAGCGGCAACATCGGAGCGACGAATGTTGCTCGCGTTGCCGGGCCGCTCGCGGGAGTTCTCACTCTACTGCTCGACGCGGCAAAAGGAGCGCTGGCCGTGGTACTCGCCGCACGCCTGTCCGAGCAGAGCTCGACTTGGATGATGATCGCGGGCCTTTCTGCTCTCCTGGGGCATTGCTTCCCGATCTGGCTGGGATTTCATGGCGGTAAGGGAGTAGCCACGGCTGCGGGTATTTTTCTAGTATTGTGCCCGCCCGCGTTTTTGGGTGCCGCCATACTGTTTGTGCTGGTCGTAGCGTACTGGCGCTTTGTATCGTTGGGTTCGATCGCGGCGGCTGCGTCCATGCCCCTATTGATCTATTTTCTTTGGGCGCCGCATCACGCTCCGCCTTACGCAGTCACATTCGGATCGCTGGCCGCGGCGCTGCTGATTGTTTACAAACACGACGCGAACATTCAGCGCCTGGTCCAGGGCGACGAGGCAAAATTTTCGTTTAACAAAAAACAGGACGCTCCATGAAGCGCATCGCCATTCTTGGCGGCGGAAGCTGGGGCACGGCGCTGGCCATCGTGCTCTCTCGCACCCACAAGCCGCAGCAGATTTCCTTGTGGGTGCGCGACGCCTCGCTTGCAGAATCCATCCGCCGCGACCGCCAGAACAAGCTATATCTTCCGGACCACAAGCTTCCGGAGTCCGTCCAAGTCACGCATGACGTGGCTGCCTGTTTGGAAAACGCCGGGGTGGTCATCGGGGCTATCCCCTCGGCCCACGCCCGTGACGTTTACCGGCGCGTGCTTCCGCACCTCGTGCGCGGTGTGGCGATCCTCAGCGCCACGAAAGGGATCGAGCCTGCTACCCACGCGCGCATGAGCGAAGTCATCGTCGAAGTTGTATCACCGGAATTTGCTCCGCGCATCGCGGTTCTTTCCGGGCCCTCCTTCGCCCGGGAGGCCGCAGCCAGCCAGCCCACTGCGGTGGTGGTCGCGTCGAGCGACCTGGCACTGGCCAATCAACTTCAGGAGGAATTTGCGGCGCCGAATTTTCGCTTGTACACCAACGACGACGTGCTCGGCGTCGAACTCGCGGGTGCCATGAAAAACGTGATGGCGATTGCCGCGGGTGTCTGCCAGGGAATCGGTCTTGGCTCAAATCCGTTGGCCGCGCTGATCACACGCGGCCTCGCGGAAATGACCCGGCTGGCCGTGGCTCTGGGCGCGCGCCAGGAAACGTTCAGCGGTCTCGCGGGCCTGGGCGATCTCGTCCTGACCTGCACTGGCTCGCTGAGCCGTAACCGTCACGTGGGCGTCGAACTCGGCAAAGGCCGCTCGCTGGCCGAAATCCTCGAGGGCATGAAAATGGTCGCCGAAGGCGTAGGCACAGCCGGAGCGCTATTGGCGCTGGCCCGCGAGTCGGCAATAGAACTCCCCATCACCGAGCAGGTTGCCGCGATCCTCGACGGGGGCAGGTCGCCCCGGGAGGCCATCCGAAGCATCATGGAGCGGCCCCTTAAGCGCGAATAGGATGGCGCGAATACGGCCCTTTTCAGGCCTTTTCGGCCTGTTCCGGCCCTCGTCGGTCTGTCACTAGTACCAAGGTTCCAGTTGCAGATGCGCGACGCGGCTGCATTCGCGAGCCCCGCTGCACCTCCCATTCCCCTAAAATCAAGAGTTGAGATGACCGAACCCAGCCTATCCGTGTGGCAACGGCTGCGAAAAGGACGTGTGCGCATTTTGTGGCTCGTCCTGGGCGCACTGCTGCTTGTCAGCGCGCTGCCTATCGGCCTTTACCACCGCCAGGTGTTGCAACTTAGCCAGGACAAGCTGAGCGACAACGAGCGCGTTCAGCAATCCGATTTGACGCGGTCCCTGGCACAGGAAATTCAGCTCTTCGAGTTCAATCAGACACAACAGCTGTTCAGCGAACGGCAGATTCTGACGCTAACGGGACTCATCGACAATGTCGAAGACCCGGCCGCCGAGCCCAAAGTAACCAGGCTCCTCGAGGACTTTGTCGACAGCAACCGCGACACCTTTCTCTATCTGACGGCGGTCGACAAGAACGGCAAAGGCACCAAGGCTTCCCAGGGTAACTTCCAGGCGGAACAGGATCCCTTCGTGGCCAAGGCCCTGCAACGCGCGTTTGTCACCTGCATGCAATCCGAAGAGTTGCACACCGTCAAGTTTCGCAGCGATCCTCTGGCGCTCGCCCCGAACAACCAGCCGGCGTTTGTCCTAGCCGTACCGCTCAAGGATTTGACCGGCAATTTTACCGGGATGCTGGCTGCGGTCGTCTCTCTCGAGCCGATTTCACATCGCTTGCGAGACGCCAGCGTGCGCGGCCGCAAAGTATTCGTGGTGGATCACTCTGGCCACATCGTCGCGCATCCCGACACGAAAAATTTCGTGCCCGGCGCTGAAGCCAGCGGAAATCTCGTCGACCAGATTCGCGCTTTGCCCCAGGAACTCCGTAATACGGAGACGATTCGTTTTACGGAAAAGGGGACAAAGCATCCCATCGAGATGATTGGCACCTACAGCACATTCCCCGAGGTCAACTGGGCGGTTGTTGCGGAACGCAGCCTGGACGACGCTCGTACCGACGCAGGGGTGTCGGAACTAAACCGCCAGGCTCTGGCTTTCGTCAGCGTGGTGGTGCTGGTGGCCATCCTCTTCGGTTACTTTTTTGCTGTGGGCATCAGCGGGCCGATTCGCGGCCTGGCGGCTTCCACCCGCGCCATCAGCCGCGGCGAATTCCACCAGCGCTCGCCGGTGCGCGGCGCTTCGGAAATCAGCGAACTGGCTGAAAACTTCAACAAAATGGCCAGCGATATCGAAGAGTACATTGAAAAACTGAAAGAAGCCGCGGAAGAAAACCGCGAGCTTTTTATCGGCTCGATTCGCATGCTCGCCGCGGCCATCGACGAAAAGGATCCGTACACGCGCGGCCACTCCGGCCGCGTGGCCAAGTACTCGACCCTGATCGGGCGGGAGCTTGGCCTTTCGGCCGAAGAACTGGACAAGCTGCGCGTTGCCGCACTGCTTCACGACGTGGGCAAGATCGGCGTCGAAGACCGCGTTCTGAAAAAGCCCGGCGCGCTAACGCCGGAAGAGTTCGATCTGATGAAGCAGCACACCGTGAAGGGCGCCAACATCATGCGCCCGGTTTCGCAGCTGAAGGAGATGCTCCCCGGTATCGAGTTGCACCACGAACACATCGATGGCCGCGGTTATCCGTACGGCCTGCAGGGCCAGCAAATTCCGTTGATGGCGCGCATCATCGGCGTGGCGGACACACTTGACGCCATGACCACCAATCGGCCGTACCAGTCCGCCATGGACATAGAGTTCGCGCTGAACCGTATCAAGTCTCTCACTGGTTCAAAGTTCGACGCCGTGGTTGTGGCCGCCCTGGAATCCACCATCACTGCCGGAAAGCTCCGCCTAAGCGCCGTCGAAGTGACGGTGTAATTCGCTGCAATAATCTCTGCCTGTGCTGATCGAGACGCCCACGGGCGGGCTCGTATCGGGCGCTTCTGTTACAATTTTGTGTTGCGCCTACTGTCGAGCGCTCAACCGTATGATTTCTCTCTTTGGGAAGCCGGAAAAGACCGAACCGTCGCTGCTGGAACGGCTGAAAGCCTCGGTCAGTAAGACCAAGGCGGCGCTGTCTGAGTCGGTGGAAAACATTTTTCGCGGCGAACGCAAGATTGACCCGGCGCTGCTAAAAGAGCTTGAAACCGCGCTGCTCTCCGCCGACCTTGGCGTAAAACCGACACGAGAAATCCTGGATGCCGTGCGGGAAAAGCTGGGTCGCGACGCGCTCTCCGACGCCAGCCAGCTCAAGCGCGAGATCAAGTCTCACATCATGCGCATCCTGACGATGAGCGAGCGAAAGGTGGGCGATAGTGCGGTCGCCAGCAATATGGCGCCGCCCGCCAAAAATCCGGCGACCTCGCCCAACGGTGCCGGCCCGCGCGTCATCTTTATCGTCGGGGTGAACGGCGCCGGAAAAACCACCAGCATCGGCAAGCTCGCAAATCGCTTGCGGCAGGAGGGCCTCAGCGTGGTGCTCTGCGCTGCGGATACGTTCCGCGCCGCGGCCGTCGAGCAACTCGAAATCTGGGCGCAACGCAACGGCATTGACGTTATCAAACAGAAGTCCGGTGCCGATCCGGCCGCCGTCGTTTTCGACGCGGTGACCGCAGCCAAAGCGCGCGGCGCGGACGCCGTAATTGTGGACACTGCCGGCCGCCTTCACACCAAATCCAATCTTATGGCCGAGCTGGAAAAAATGAAGCGCACCGCCGCGAAAGTCATTCCCGGCGCGCCTCACGATGTGCTGCTTGTGCTCGACGCCACCACGGGACAAAACGGCCTCGCTCAGGCGCGCGAGTTCACTGCGACCGTGGCTGTCACCGGCATCATTCTCACGAAGCTAGACGGCACGGCCAAGGGCGGCATCGTGGTGGCCATCGCCCGCGAACTCGGCCTGCCCATCCGTTTTGTCGGCACCGGCGAGCAAATCAACGATATGGTGCCCTTCGACGCGGAAACCTACGCGAACTCTCTTTTCGATTAGACTTCGACCAGACCATGGACGCTCATGCCATTCGTTTCATGGAACACGCGTTGGAATTGGCCTCGAGAGGCGCCGGCCTGGCGAGTCCCAATCCCCTGGTCGGCTGCCTCCTAGTCCGCGAAGGCCAGATCGTAGGCGAAGGATTTCACCAATATGAAAAGCGCGATCACGCGGAAATCGTCGCGCTGAAATCCGCCGGCGAAAAAGCGCGCGGCTCAACGATGTACGTCACGCTCGAACCCTGCAATCACACCGGCCGCACCGGCCCTTGCACAGAAGCCATCATTGCGGCGGGCGTTTTACGGGTCGTGGCCGCCATGGAAGACCCCCACCAGGTTAACTCCGGCCGCGGATTCGATCGATTGCGGGCTGCCGGGGTGGAAGTCTCGACAGGAATAGGTGAAGAGCAAGCTCAGAACCTGAACGAAGCCTTCGCTTGCTGGATTCGCACGAAAAAACCGTTCGTCACGCTGAAATCCGCGCTGACGCTCGATGGCCAGCTCGCTCTTCCCGGTGAGCGAAACACGTTGCGCAAGAGAAAGAGGAATCAGAAACGGACAAACTGGATTAGCTCGGAAGAATCCCGCCTGGAAGTTCACCGCATGCGCCACGCCGCAGACGCCGTGCTCACCGGCATCGGAACGGTGAAAGCCGACGACCCGCTTCTCACAGATCGCAGCGGGTTCCCGCGACGCAGGGCACTCCTGCGGGTTGTTCTCGACGGGGGGCTGACGATCTCGCCTCACGCCCGCATTGTGGAGTCAGCAGCGGACGATGTTCTGGTTTTTACGCAGCAGCACCCGCATGCGCGGAGAGTTCGGGCGCTCGAGAAAGCCGGTGTCGAAGTCATCCCCACCGTTTCGCGCATGGGACAAATCAATCTAGAAGCCGTTTTGGCTGAGCTTGGCCGCCGCGAACTCCTAAGCGTCCTTCTCGAAGCGGGCCCGACGCTCAACGGCGCCGCACTCCTCGCGGGCATCGTCCACAAACTTTTTCTCTTCTATTCGCCCAAAATCTCCGGCGAGACGCGCGTCCCATTGGCCACCGCGCCGAATCTCAAGCTCCCGCCACTCGAAAGGCTGCGCACGCAATCCTTCGGCCCGGACATGGTTCTCGAAGCCTATTTGCCGCACACCAATGTCAGCTAGTCATCCCATCACACACAGCACGGCAGCCCCGGGAATGGCGTCGTTTTTCAGCGCATTTAGTGCGCGGTTGGCTTCGCTGAGCGGATAGACCTGCGTGTGCATGCGAATCGGAATCTCCGCCGCGATGCGAAGAAAATCCTGGCCATCCTGACGGGTGTTATTCGCCACGCTGCGAATCATTCGTTCTTGATAAAGCAAGTCGTAACTAAACGACGGAATCGGGCTCATGTGAATTCCCCCCAGCACCAGAACGCCTCCTTTGCGTAACGCCCGAAGCGCCGCGGGCACAATCTCTCCCGCCGGCGCAAAAACAATCGCGGCATCGAGCTTTTCGGGCGGCGCATCGAATGTTCCGCCGGCCCATGCCGCGCCCAGCTCCAGCGCCAGCTTCTGGTGACGCACATTCCGCGTCGAGGCGTACGCCGTCACGTTCCAATGCCGTGCCACCTGAATCGCGACGTGCGCCGCCGCGCCGAAACCATAAAACCCCAAACGTCCGCCAGGCTTGATCCCGGAAAGCCGCAGCGAGCGGAATCCGATGATTCCCGCACAGAGCAACGGCGCCGCTTGCTCATCGCGAAACCCTTCGGGAATCGCATAGACGAAATCCTCCGACGCGACGATATACTCGGCATAGCCGCCATCGACGCTGTAGCCCGTGAAGGTTGGGTTGTCGCAAAGATTCTCTTCGCCCCTTCGGCAGTATTGGCACACGCCGTCCGTGTGGTGCAACCAAGCAACGCCGACGCGCGCTCCGATTGCGTAGCGACCGGAGCCTTCTCCTTGTTTTTCGACGACTCCGACGACCTGATGGCCCGGAATCACTGGCGATTTTCTTTGCGGTAATTCGCCTTCGATCACGTGGAGATCCGTGCGGCACACGCCGCAGGCGTGCACGCGGACCAAGACCTGGCCCTTGTCAGGATTCGGCGCCGGCACGTCGGTGAATTCGAGCGGATTCGTTTCGATCCTTGCGGGTGAGTTGAGCACACAGATTTTCATGGCCGGACCTCGAGGGCTATTCGTGGTGCGTTCCGCTTCAGTCTAGTGCTTTCTGGCTCCGTGGCGAAATGCGGTACACTCGAATGGAGAAGCCTGCGAAGCAAGTAAGACGAGGAGAATGTGTTTACCGGGATTATTGAAAACACCGGAACAATCGAAACTTTCGATAAATTGCACAGCGGCGCCCGCGTCAAGATTCACGCCCCCAGTGTCGCTCCATCACTCGCGGTTTCCAACAGTATCGCCGTGAATGGCTGCTGCCTTACCATTGTCGCTCTCGACAAAGAAAACTTCTCCGCCGACCTTTCCGCCGAAACCCTTCAAAAAACTTCTTTCGGCGTGGAAAACGGCGGTCCGAAAAAGGGCTCGAGGGTCAATCTCGAGCAGCCTCTCACGGCCGGCAAAGAACTCGGCGGCCACTTTGTTCAAGGACACGTCGACGGTCGAGGCCGCGTGACGCAGCTCCACCCGGAAGCTCCGGAAAGCAACCACTGGCGGTTCGCCGTGGAAGTTCCCGAAGACTTTCGGCGTTATATCGTGCCCAAAGGCTCCATCACCATCGACGGCATCAGCCTCACGGTGGCGCGGTGGGATAGCAACACCCAGGTGGCGGAAATCGCCGTCATCCCTTACACCTACGGGCACACCACGCTTGGGGACCGCAAACCCGGCGACTGCGTCAACCTGGAAGCCGATGTTCTCGGCAAGTATGTTGAGGGCTACCTAGAATCGCGAAAATCTACCCATGCGGCTTCCCTGACCCTCCCGCGTCTTCTCGAAGAGGGGTTCTAGCGTGCCCGCGCTCAGCGGTGTGCTCGAAACATCTCTTTACGTGGATGACCTCGAACGTGCTTCTCGTTTTTATGAACAGGTATTCGCGCTCACACCAATGTTTGGCGATGACCGCCTGCGCGCGTACGGCGTTGGCAACCGGAGCGTTTTACTGCTCTTCAAACGCGGAGCATCAAATTGCGTCACGCAATTGCCGTTTGGCACACTCGGTCCGCACGACGGCCATGGCCCGTTCCATTTCGCATTCTCCATCGCCGGCGACGAACTTCCCGCGTGGGAAGAGCATCTATCTCTCCATAAGATTGAGATCGAAAACCGCATTCACTGGCCTCGCGGCGGCACCAGCTTGTACTTCCGCGACCCAGACAATCATCTTGTCGAGCTAGCCACGCCCGGAATCTGGTCCATCTATTGAAGTATGTTTCCCGCTCGCTCGCCGGGAATTCAGTTGCCGGCCACGGCTTCTCGCGCCTTGGCCCGCACGCCGCGGTAATACAACACCAAGCCGAGTCCAACGGCGATGATCGTGCCGCTGACCAACTTCAGGCTGAACACAAACTTGTTCGCCGATTCTCCCGGCGGGACGAAGGACAACACAATCCCGCCCAGAGTAATTAGAAACCCAAAACCTCCGGCGATCGACACGCCGATTTTCCCGCCCGGGATCAGCACGGCATGCTCACTCGCTCCACGATCCTTGCGTCCGGCAAGTTTGATCGCTGCCGCGTACATATAGAGAAACGGAATGAAGTACAGGATGGTCGCGGCGTCCACAAGGATTTGGTACGCGCCGCTGGTCGTCTCATTGATATTGCTCAGAAGCAGCAGCGCGAGCGAAATCCCGGCCTGTACCAGAATCGCAACATAGGGCGTTCGCCACTTGGGATGCAGCTTTCCAAACGCTGCGGGCAAGTAGCGATCGACGCCCACAATAAATGGGACGCGGGAGAGACCCGCCACGGTGGTACCTACGCCGCCGGCATTTCCAAACGTGACCAGGAACGCGGCAATCATTCCCACCAAACCGATCTTGAGAGCTTCCGTGCCGGCCGCCAGCGCCTGGTACACTCCGGACTTCGGATCCACTGGAGCAGCCTCGATGATCGTCAAGACCGCGAACGTTCCCGCAATATAAATCACCGCGATCAGTATCCCCGAACCCCAAATGGCGCGCGCCAGCGTCCGCTGCGCGTCGCGGATTTCGTCGCTCATCGCGGAAACAAGCTCCAACCCGGCAAACGCAAACAGGATTTGTGGCCAGAAATTGACGGTCTCCCAATTCCACCGCGGCATCATGTTGGCCCAGGTGAAATGCGTAGCGGAGCCGTAGCGCAACCACACCGCGCCGCCGGTCGCGACCAGAAGCAGCAGCGGAATGTAAGTCATCACACCGCCGGCGTTCTGCAGCCACTTCCCCACGTTCAGACCCACGATGTTCATACCCACGGCGACGGACAGTAAAAGGAAGGATCCGCCGAGCAAGAAGGCCCGGCTCTCCGCCAGGTGTCCCCAAGAACTGCCGCCGATGTACGCTCCCATTGCTGCGCTAGCCAGAAGCAATCCCGGAAAATAAAAAAACGAATAGATCCAGTAGGTCCAGCCGGCAACAAAGCCGTGAAAATCGCCGAAGGCTTCCTTCGACCACACATAGAGGCCGCCTTCATGAGGAAATCGCGTGGAGAGCTCCGTAATCACGAATGCCGTGGGCACAAAAAAGAAAACCGCCGCGAGCACCCACAAGCTGATCGAAGACGTCCCGTTGTGCGCAGCCGCGGCAATCCAACGGGGTCCCAGAACAGTGGCAATGTTGAAAAGCAGGACATCCCAGAAGCCCATGGTCTTGCGTAATTGCTGGATCGGGTTAGCCGGCGCTTCACCTTTTTGGGGCACTCGCTCGTCCTCCTGAACATGCTCTCCGCCCTTGCCGCCTCAGGCGTACAAGCTCTTGTAGTACCGATACCAATCGCTCTGAAAAGTCTCGCGAGGATCGTATTGCTTCTTCAGACTTAGAAATTCCTGGAACTGTGGATACGCGGAAGCCAGGTCGTCTCGCGTGGCGAAACGGTTGTAGGTGAGATAGAAACTCCCGCCTCGTTTGTTAGCCGCGCGAATGAGCTGTCGGCAGACTTCGCCGGTTTTTCGCAGGGCCTGCGTTTCGCCGGAGCTATGCGGTGAAAAAATGACGCAGGCGTAGCGCTTCTTGGCCCATGCGAGATAAGAATCCTTGTCCTGCTCGATAAAACGAATGGTCCCGTAAACCAGCGGCATCCCGCTCGCCAGAAGAATGCGCCGCGCCTCTTCGAGCAACGAGATCAACTCGCTGCGCGGGACGTACACTTCGAGAATCAAATCTGCTCCCACGAAATCCGCGCCTAGGCGCTTCTCGATTTCCTGGTGGTATCCGGCCGGATAGGTACTAAGCTGATGCAAATCCGACCATTCCACATTGCCGTCTCTGGATAGCTCCAGCTTAGCGTACCGGCGGTAAGCAGATCCGCGATCACGATGCGCAATTTCGAGCAGCGCGGTCAGCAATTTCGCGTCGATATCCGCGCTTTCTCTTCCAAGCGGCGTTTCCGGCGACACATTTTCGTAGGTGGTCAGAATTCCCGTACGCAGAAAGTCCGCGGAAGTTTCATCAATGGAGTATTGGAAATAACCGTACGGCGCGCCTGCTGCTGTGCGTCCCTCAATCAGTCGGATCAGCTCCGCCGTGGTGCGCGCCTCAACGTGCCTCCGGACTTTCTGTCGAGGCACCAGCCGCAATCCAACCGCGGTGATGATCCCAAAAAGTCCATAACCGCCCGCGGCCAGCGCAAAAAGCTCCGCGTTTTCCTTTCGGCTGCATGTTTTCGCCAAGCCATCCGCGGCAACCATTTCGATCCATTCCACGTCACTGATGATCGGAGGCGAACCAAGCCCGTGGCCGTGCGCATTGGCGGAAAATGTGCCGCCGAGGCTCATGCGGTCAGCTCCGCCCTGTTTCTGACGAATTCCCCAGCGTACATTTTCCTTTTGCAATGACAAATAACCATGGACGAGCTCCGGCCACTCGATGCCTGCTTCAACATGCAGCACCCCGGTCTTGTCATCCAAACCGATGACCCGATTCATCGCGCGCATATCCAGGAGCACGGAGTCTGTTGCGAACTGTTGACCGCCGGCGGCGTGCCTGCTACCAGAAGCAGAAATCGCCCGGCTGTGCTTGGCGCAGTCTTTGACAAGACTCCGAACTTCCGCCTCGGATGTAGGACGGGTGATGTTCAGGACCCAAGTTGGATTCAGACCGGTCTGTACATCGTTGACGAGAACACCCTTTTCGACGGGAAAAGCCGGGTTCGAGCTCAGCAGCGGTGCAGCGGCCATTCCCTTCAGAAAGCTTCGGCGCTTCATCTTCGCGCCGCCTGGCTCACAGAGTCACGTCCAGGGCGGGAATCAAAGCATCCTGCATGCGGAAGTTGTGTAGGAAAGGATCCTTCGAGTTTTCAAAATCGTCCCACGGCCCGAAGAACGCGACCCGCCCTTCCTGCAGGAAGACCACGGTGTCCGCGAGCTTCTTCGCCAGATGCGTATCGTGAGTCACGACAATCGAGGTGCGATGAAATGCATCCTTCAGCCGCAGGATCAGGTCGCCCATGTGCGCCGCCATGATGGGGTCCACCATGGTGGTCGGCTCGTCAAACAGAATTGCATCCGGATTCTGTGCGAACGCGCGCGCCATAGCCACGGCGCGCCTCATGCCCGTCGATAATTCGCCGGGCAGTTTGTCGAGCACTTCTTCGACTTCCAGCATTTTCGCCAGTTTAGTCACGTAAGCGTCGATGTCTTGGTCTTCGAGGCCCGGCTGTTTTTCCAGAGGAAACGCAATGTTTTCTGCGACCGTCAGCGAATCGAACAGCGCGCCTGACTGAAACACCATCGTCACTTTGCGCCGCACCTCTTCGAACTGCTGCTCGCTGAAATCCGTGACGTCTTCCCCATCCACAAAGATCCGCCCCGAATCCGCCTTCATAAATCCCATGATGTGCTTCAGCGAAACAGACTTTCCTACGCCGCTGCGCCCCATAATCACGCAGGTCTCGCCGCGCTTCACGCTAAAAGTGACATCTTTCAGCACGGCGTGGTCGTCGAAGGCCTTCGAAACATCGCGGAATTCAAAAAACTTTTCCGCGCGTTGTTCAGCATGGCCGCCGGCGGTCTTGGCGTCCGCAGGCCACCCTCGCGCTCCGCCCGTCTCCATCGCCGCGACACCGCGACTAATGTCCTTTGCGTCCGTCATCCCTGGCGTGCCTCAACTTTCCTCCGCTTCCACAATCCGGCGCGCTTCCTCATAATCCGCCGCGGTATTCATGTTCCAGAACAACCGCCCCGCGCTATCAAATCGTTTCCAGTCCCGCTCGTCAAGAACTTCCGAGCGCAGGAGGGCGACGCCGTCGGTCACTTTGCGGACGCCTCTTTCCAATGCTTTGCGTAACGTTTCGGCCGTGTCGGTTCGCCAACATGCGCACAGAGGCTCTGGCCCCGCCGCCGAGTGTGCCAGCACCACCTGGGCTCGGCTCGCCAAAGCACGGCCGATCAAGAATGTCAGCCATTCGCGCGTCAGAAAGGGCATGTCACAACTCACAATAAAATTCCAGTCCCGTCCGCCGCCTGTCTCTGCCGTTGCCAACAGCGAGGTCAGAATGCCGCCTAGCGGTCCTTCGCCGGGCCAGAGATCTTCCACAACCCAAACGTTGGAATCCGCATACCGCGATCCACGATCAGCGACGACACTGACGGATCGGCTGACTTCACGGACCAGGCGGCACGTGCGCGTCAGCATCATCTCACCGCCAAGCCTGACTCGTGCTTTGTCCTGACCGAACCGTTTGCTCCTTCCTCCAGCCAGAACGTAGCCAGCGACACCTGGGGTTTTAGAGATGTGCGAGCCGGTCGTCTCACCCATTACCCACTTCCTCCAACGGTTCCCGGCCTGGTCGGCGAATGCCGAGCTCACGCAATTTCTCCTGCAAGCTCTGCCGGTGCAACCCGATGGTCGCCGCCGTCCGTGAAACGTTCCAGCGATGATCCGCCAGCTGCTTCGTCAGATAAGCAACTTCGAATTTTCGCTTGGCCTCGCGAAAATCCTTTTCGGCAAAGCCATTCTCCTTGGCCCCGTCCGAGTTCCTGTGAGGCGCAGCCTCCCCGCTCACCACTTCATGCGGCAAGTCCTCTACGCCGATCTCTTCCCCACGACACAATACGAGACTCCTCTCCAACGCGTTCTTCAGTTCGCGAACATTTCCCGGCCAGTCATAGCGCTCGATCGCCGCCAGCGCTTCCCGCTTCAGCCGTGCGGTGCGCCCTAGGCGCGTTCCGTGCATCTCTAAGAATGCCTCTGCCAGCACCGGAATGTCCGCCTTATGGGCTCGCAAAGGCGGCAACTCGATGGTCACCACGCGCAAGCGATAGAACAAATCCTCGCGAAACTTTCCCGCACGAATTTCCGCCCCGAGATTCCGGTGCGTCGCGCTAATCACACGCACATCGACAGCAATCGGCCGCGTCCCGCCCAACCGCTCAATGGTGCGATTTTCCAACGCTCGCAACACTTTCGCCTGCGTCACAGGATTCATATCCCCGATCTCGTCCAAAAAAAGCGTCCCGCCGGACGCCAACTCGAACTTCCCCTTTTTCTGTTGCGCCGCGCCCGTAAAAGCCCCGCGCTCGTATCCAAATAATTCCGATTCGATCAAAGTCTCCGGCAACGCCGCACAGTTCACCGCCACATATGCCTTCCCCGCACGAGGCGATCTCGCGTGGATTTCCTGCGCCATCAAATCCTTTCCTGTCCCGCTCTCGCCGAGAATAAGCACGGTCGAGTCCGCCGGCGCCACGCGATCCGCCATCTCAAACGCCCGCCGCATTTCCGCGGTCCGCCCGATCATCTGGCCAAACTGCCCCTCCGTCACCATGCGCCGCCGCAACGAATCGTTTTCCTTTTCGAGCGTCGCCAGTTTCAACAGATTCGCCACGCGCTGCCGCAACTCTTCCAATTCAAAGCCCTTCACCAGATAGTCCGCCGCCCCAAGCCGCAGAGCTTCCACAGCCGTCTTGGCGGTGTCCAGCGCCGAGATCATTAGCACCGGCAACGCACTTCCCTGCTCGCGCATCCACCGCAGAAAATCCAGTCCGCTCTGCCCCGGCAACACGACATCCAGCAAAACCAGATCCGGCGGCTCAGTGCTCAAAGCCAGGCGCGCCGCTTCCGCCGAATCCGCTTCCGCGGTGTGGTATTTCCCTTCCAAGGCCCGCCGCAATCCATATCGCGCTGCCGGTTCGTCATCCACGATCAATATTGTCGTCATGGCGTCCTTCCCATTACGTCTCTCGGCTGCTGTAGGGGCGGCCCTTGGGCCCTCCGCTCGCCGTGCCAATTGGGCGGGCCGGCCAGCCCCGCACCTACGAAGACAAAATCACTCGGAACCGCGTTCCGCGACCGTTGCGGACCGGGCTTTCCCAATCCAGCTTTCCGCCAAACTCCGCAACACGCCTCGCCACAATCGCTAAGCCGAGTCCGGTGCCCTGGGTCTTCGTTGTAAAAAACGGTTGCAGAATCTTTTCGCGGGCGCTTTCCGGAATGCCCGCTCCGTCGTCTTCCACAGCAAACAAAAATCCCTGGCCGTTCGCCCGGCCACTTACCTTCACGTGACCGCCGCGAGCAGTGGCTTCCAACGCATTCACCACGAGGTTCGACAAAATCTCGTTCACCGCCTCCGCGCTAGCCGAGAGTTTGGTTTCTTCCGGTCCGACTTCAAAGTGCAACGCGACGCCGCGCCGCTCAGCCTCATGCCGCAAAACCCCGCTGACCTCCTCCGCCACCGCCCGCGCGTCGCAGGTCGCCCGAACAGCGCCTCCGCGAATCGCGGGCCGGCTGAACTGCAGCAATTGGTTGAGCTTCGCGGATAGCCGCGAGACCTCCTCCAGCACCATGCGCGTCTCGGCCCTTACCGATTCCGGTACTCCGGGATTTTCGAGCTGCACCTGCAAAATCGTCTTGATCGACCCCAACGGGTTTTTCAAATTGTGCGAAATGCTGGCGGCCATCTGCCCCAGAACCGCCAACCTCTCTCTCTCCGACAGTTCCCGCTCGAGTTGCAGCTTCTCCTCAATCAGCCGGCACAAATCCAGGGCCCCAGGCAATTGTTCGCACAAAAACTCCAGCGCCGCTCGCGTTTCACCGGAAATCGCCGCTCCGTGCGGCTCCGCGCGCAACACGGCTATCAACCCATGTTTTTGACCAACCTGGAAACACTGGTCAGCGATCGGCGCGGATGTGCGGAGCAGTTTTTCGTCAGGTCTTGAACCGTCAGCCCGCAATACGGCCTTTGCCGGGTCCACAAGAGTCAACGTCGCGCTGGCAAGTTCGAATTGCTCCTGGACCCGCCGCTGAATGAAGTTCACTAATTCTTTGAGGTTCCCTCGCCGCGCTTCTTGCTGTATCTCCGCCGTCAGACGCTGCACACGGTCCATTTCCTTGTGCGCTGTCTCTTCGAGCCTTCTTCCGAGCACGCGCTGCAGGGGCTCGATGAAAATCACCAGCACGAATAGCAGGATCGACGCCGAAGCCTCCGGCGGCAGCGCCGGCTCCAGCCAGACGCTCACCCTCCGCACCAAACTCAAATAAAGCAAAGCTAAAAATGTGGCCGAGACGGCATATACGAGATTCTTCTGCCGCCCAATCTGCAAAAAGTTGAATCGCTGAACAAGGTAAATCAGCATGGCCGACGGCGGTATCGCCAGCCAGGCCAGCGCCGTGCTGATGCCCGCAGAAGAATTTGGCGAGTGTGGCCCACCGAAGACATGCAGGTAGACCACCATGGCGGCTCCCGCCACGAAGAGGCCTACCAGCAAGCCGTGAAATTGCCTCTGGCGCCGATCGGGTGCTCCGAAGGCGAAGCGCACCTCCCAGCCCGCGCCGAACAGCAAGGCCAGGCCCAGCCAAACCCCATAGCCGCGCCCCAGAGCGTTCCCGGGGATGAGGAAATCAAATCCCGGCGCTGTGGCAATCTGTCGAAAGACGCGCAATGCAAAATACAGAATCGGGACGTAAGCAGCGAATAACACCACGTGCTTCCCTGCGCGATTCTTCAGCAGTTCCCGGGTCTCCGCGAACTCCAGATGAAGATGAATCAGCAGCGGGGGCAGCAGGCACAACCCGGCGCACAGCAGCGTAATCGCCGAACTCTCCAGAAGCGCAGGTGGCACCGGATAATAGATCTCGGCATTCAGCGCCAGCAACGAGCCGCTATAAAACAAAAACAGCGCCAGACAAAAAAAGAAGAACACGCGCTCAAAATTTCTCTGCCGCCGGTAGCCGACGATCACCACCATCCAGAACAGCTGCAAGAGCGTGCCAGCAGTAAAACCGATGAGCCGAATATAGACGAGTGACCCCATGTTCTTGCGGATTGCCAAATTCTACTTCACGGGTGGGAGCACGACAATCGCCAAGTGTCATATTTTTCTTGCACCATATAAGCGACTATAAATGCAGGGCTTACGGGCAACCAGAATTCCACAGCCTAGCCGTTCCACTGTCGGCTTAATCCTTGACATGCAACACTTATCTGCTATATTAGCAGTCGACTGTGAGGAGTGCTAATTCCTTCCGTGCTCCCAGTCGCTGTTCAAACCGTAAGATCACCTATGGAGGTTCTTCCAAGATGGCAGTCAATCTGACCCCGCTCCACGACCGCGTGATCGTGAAGCGCATTGAAGAGAAAGAAAGCATCAAGGGTGGCATCATCATCCCTGATTCCGCAAAAGAAAAACCCATGGAGGGTGAAGTAATCGCCGTCGGCGCTGGCAAGCGCGAGAAGGGCGAACTGATCCCGCTAGACGTGAAAGCCGGCGACCGCGTTCTGTTTGGCAAGTACAGCGGTACGGAAATCAAACTCGACGACGAAGAGTACCTGATTCTTCGCGAAGAAGAGATCCTCGCCAAGCTCAGTGGCGCCGCCAAGGCCGCAAAGAGGTAGTTCCAGCTACACGCTGTAAGAGCCGGGGCTCGCCCGGTTGGCTACAGTCTGTAGGGACAGGGCTTGCCCAGCCCGTCGATGTAAGGATGCAAGGACCTAAAATTCAGCAGTCCGCAGAAAGATAATCAGGAGGAAATACCAGTATGGCGAAACAGATTGTAACAGGTGAAGCGTCCCGCCAAGCGATTCTACGCGGTGTGAACGCTCTCGCCGACGCAGTAAAGATCACCCTCGGCCCCAAGGGCCGCAACGCCGTGATCGAAAAGAAGTTCGGCGCGCCGATCATCACCAAGGACGGTGTGACGGTAGCCAAGGAAATCGAGCTGCAAGATCCCCTCGAGAACATGGGCGCACAAATGGTCCGTGAAGTCGCCTCGAAGACGTCCGACGTCGCCGGCGACGGCACCACCACTGCAACCGTGCTCGCGCAGGCTATCTTCCGCGAGGGCGTCAAGACTGTCGCCGCAGGCGCCAGCCCCACCGCTCTCAAGCGCGGCATCGAGCGCGCCGTCGAAGTGGCCGTCGAAGAGATCAAGAAGCTCCACAAAGACGTCAAGGGCGACATGATCGCTCAGGTTGGCACCATTTCCGCCAACAACGACAAGCAAATCGGGGGCATCATCGCCGAAGCTATGAAGAAGGTCGGCAAGGATGGCGTCATCACCGTCGAGGAATCCCGCACGATGGAAACGACCCTTGAAGTGGTCGAAGGTATGCAGTTTGACCGCGGCTACCTCTCGCCCTATTTCATCACCGACCCCGAGCGCATGGAATGCGTCCTCGAGGACGTTCGCATCCTTATCCACGAAAAGAAAATCAGCTCGATGAAGGATCTGCTCCCGTTGCTTGAGCAAACCGCCAAGATGGGCAAGCCCCTCTTGATCGTAGCTGAAGACATCGAAGGCGAAGCGCTGGCGACCCTGGTCGTCAACAAGCTCCGCGGCACGTTGCAGTGCGCCGCCGTCAAGGCCCCGGGCTTTGGCGACCGCCGCAAGGCCATGCTCGAAGACATTGCCACCCTCACGGGCGGCAAGGCCATCACCGAAGACCTCGGCATCAAGCTCGAAAACGTGAAGCTCGAGGATCTCGGCCGCGCCAAGAAAGTCACCATCGACAAGGACAACACCACGATCATCGAAGGCGCCGGCAAGTCCGCGGACATCGAAGGCCGTGTGAAGCAGATCCGCTCCCAGGTCGAAAATACCACCAGCGACTATGACAAGGAAAAGCTCCAGGAGCGCCTTGCCAAGCTCGTCGGCGGCGTTGCCGTCATTAAAGTCGGCGCGGCTACCGAGACGGAACTGAAGGAAAAGAAGGCGCGTGTCGAAGACGCCATGCACGCCACCCGTGCAGCTGTCGAGGAAGGTATCGTTCCCGGAGGCGGCACGGCGTTGCTCCGATGCATAACCGCTATCGAGAAGCTCAAGCTCCATGATGACGAAGCTGTCGGCGTCGGCATCGTGAAGCGCGCCCTCGAGGAGCCTTCCCGCCAGATCGCGCTCAACGCCGGTTTCGAGGGCGCTGTGGTGATCGGCAAGATCCGCGAGTCGAAGGACGAGAACTTCGGCTTCAATGCGGACACTGGCGAATACGGCGACATGGTCAAGATGGGCGTTATCGACCCGGCTAAGGTCACCCGCCTGGCGCTGCAAAACGCAGCCTCCATCGCGAGCCTCATGCTCACGACCGAAGCCCTCGTCGCTGAAATCAAGGAAGAAAAGGCTGCGGCTGCTGGCGGCGGGGGAGCCCCCGGCGCAGGCGGCATGGGCGGCATGTACTAAGCTTTTCCAGCTCGCCCCAACCTCAATCCAAAAGGGCGTCTTCGGTGGAAACCGGGGCGCCCTTTTTCTTCATTCCGTGCGAAGCATTTTGTCGATTTCGCAAGATCCTCGTTGCGCTATACTTCCGCTGATTCGCCAGGTTCTCGCCGAATCAATTCGCGTCCTCGACCAGCCAAAAAATAGATAATCATCGATCGAGGCGATTCGGGCCTTGCGCTTCTATCGCCTCGGCCCGCTTCTAGGCCTGCACTTTCGTCGAGTTTGTACCTATGCCTTGCTCGTCTCCATGTAGAATCGTGCCGTCTCATGTCTATACAGCCCCCCATCTCCCCGGCATACCGTCCCTGGTGCCTCCGCCACCCTGTCTTTTGCTATTTTGCGCTGACTTTCTTCCTTTCCTGGCTCGGCGCCTTCCTCGTGGCTGCTCCCCATTTGCTCCACCATCAGCCTTTACCAAATTTGACCGGCGTTTTGATGTTTCCCGCCATGCTCCTGGGTCCCAGCCTGACAGGTATTCTTCTTACTCGGCTCATCTATGGCCGCGTCGGTCTGCGCGATCTTTTTTCTCGCATGCGCCGCTTCCGCTTTCCCGCGCGGTGGTATGTCGCGCTCCTGATTCCCCCGGTCGTCGTCCTCGCGATTCTTGCTTTGCTCAAGACATTTGTCTCTCCCGTTTACACGGCCAATCGTTTTTGGCTGGGCCTGGCATTCGGAATCCCCGCGGGCTTCTTCGAAGAGATCGGCTGGACCGGCTTTGCGTTCCCAACCATGTGCCTGAAGCTGCCGCCGTTCCGGGCTGCGATCTTGTTGGGCCTTCTCTGGGGCCTCTGGCACATTCCCGTCATCAATTTCCTTGGCACGGCCGTCCCCCACGGCGCCTATTGGCTTCACTTTTTTCTGGCCTTCGCCGCCGCCATGACCGCCATGCGCGTGCTCATCTCCTGGCTGTACGCACAGACCAGGAGCGTCCTCTTGGCCCAACTCATGCATGCTTGTTCGACCGGTGCGCTGGTGGTCTTCAGCCCGCCGGCCGCCAATGCGCCTCAGGAGGCTTTCTGGTACGCCGCTTATGCCGCCGCTCTTTGGCTTTTAGTCGCTGCGCTGTTTCTTTCAGAACCCGGCTTTTCGGCAATCTCCAGCCGGGCCCTGATCAAGAATCCCTAGCCCGGCCTGCCTGTTTACCGATCCGACTTCCTTGCCTCAAAACCCCTCCTCCGCTAGACTCTTCGGGCTTCGCGACTAAGACTCTTCAGGGGAGAGTCCTACCATGAACGGACTTTTGCAGCGGATTCTTCCGCGTGAACACGGCTTTTTCGACCTTTTCGCCCAGCAAGCCGAGAATATTCGCCAAGGGGCCGAAGCCCTCTTGAAAATGCTCTTGCATTACACCGGTGTCCCCGAGCAGGTCCAGAGCATCAAGGCCATCGAGCACGAAGGCGACGAAATCGCTCACCGTCTCCTGACCAAGCTCAACCAGACCTTCATCACGCCCTTCGACCGCGAAGATATCCACGAGCTTTGTAACCGGCTTGACGACGTCATCGACCTCATCGACGCCGCAGCTAGTCGTTTCGTCCTCTACCGCGTCGACTCCATCCGCGAAGGCACCCCGGACCTCGTCCGAATTCTCGTCTTGGCCACCGTGGAAGTCGCCGCCGCAGTCAAAGCGCTTGGCACTCCGGAAAAAGCCCTCAAGCATTGCATCGAGATCAACCGCTACGAAAACGAAAGCGACCGTCTCTGCCGGACTCTCATCGCCCAGCTTTTCGACGAAGAAAAAGACTCCGTCCAGATCATCAAGTGGAAAGAAATCTTCGAGGTCATAGAAACCGCCGTGGATAAATGCGAAGACGTCGCCAACGTAATCGAAGGCGTCATCATCAAGAGCGCTTGATTCGCCGATGGCCAGCTTCAACCTCCTAATCGCCGTCATCGTTCTCACGCTGGCCTTCGAATTCTCCAACGGCTGGCATGACGCCGCCAATTCCATCGCTACCGTTGTCTCTACGCGCGTCCTCACGCCCTTCCGCGCGGTCGTCTGGGCGTCGTTCTGGAATTTCGTCGCGGCCTTCATTTTTGGCACAGCCGTTGCTACCACGATCGGTAAAGGCATGATTCACATCGAACTGATCAACCAGCAAGTCCTGCTCTCCGGCCTGCTCGGCGCCATTTCCTGGAACCTCATCACCCTCACGCTCGGCCTCCCAACCAGTTCTTCCCACGCGCTCATCGGCGGCTATGGCGGCGCCGCTGTCGCCTACGCCGGCTTCAAGACACTGATCCTCCACGGTTGGGTTAATCCGGTGATCTTTCTTTTTCTGTCGCCGATCATCGGTATGATCCTCGCGATCATTCTGAGCGTCATCACGAGTTGGATCGTTCGCCGCCAGCGTCCGCAGAAAGTGGACCGCTGGTTCCGCCGCTTGCAGTTGCTTTCCGCGGCGCTCTTTAGCCTTGGTCATGGCACGAATGACGCGCAGAAAGGCATGGGCATTATCACCACTGCGCTCGTCGCCAGCGGCTTGTTCAAATCCTTCTCAGTTCCTTACTGGGTCATCATCTGCTGTCACTTGGCCATGGCTGGCGGCACCATGGCCGGCGGCTGGCGTATCATCAAAACCATGGGTCAGCGCATCACCAAGCTCACACCCTTCGGTGGTTTTGCGGCGGAAACTGCCGGCGGACTCACCCTGGTGATGAACGCCGCTTTCGGCATCCCCGTCAGCACCACCCACACCATCACCGGCGCCATCGTCGGTGTCGGCGCCACGCGCCGCCTTTCCGCCGTCCGCTGGGGCATCACCCGCCGAATCGTCTGGGCCTGGGTTCTCACCATCCCAGGTGCCGCCCTTATCGGCGCCGGCCTTTTCCATCTGCTTGCACCGCTCCTCCGCTAAACTCACTGTTACTTTCGCCAAGCTCTGTGGTCAGCCTTCCCAAGACAGAAGATCAGCCTCACGCAAACACTCAGGCCCGCCAGATCCGCTAGCTTGCTGAAATCTTCTTGTCTTTTGCAGGCCTCTTTTGATACACAATCTGCTCCGCAGGAAAGGCAGGTCCACATGAGCACGAGTAACTCCCTGGGACGCGATGTTTCGCACGAGCTGGATCTTGAGCTCCTAATCATGCGCCTCGCGTGCTCGCTACCCTTTCTCTATCATGGTTGCGCCATCTTGTTCGGAACGTTTGGCGGCCCCGGCCCACAAGGATTTGCCGCTTTCATGCACATGCCGGTCGCCGTCGGCTATTTAGTCGGATTGGCCCAATTCGCCGGAGGCATCGCTGTTTTGACTGGCGCGCTACTTCGCCTTGGAGCCCTCTGCATAATCACCGTTATGCTTGGCGCCGTCTTCATGGTCCATCTCCCCCACGGCTACGACATCGGCCGTGGCGGCATGGAATATGCGCTAGCGGAGTTGTTGCTGGCCTTGGGCTTGCTGCTCGCCGGTCCGGGTAAGTATTCTCTCGCCAGCGTTCTCCCCGCCCCGCTGCGCAAGTGGTAGCCAGAAGCGTTCCGCCAGAAGCGTTCCGCTTGACAAAGCCGTCCAATCGGCCGCAGCTTCAGCTGCTTGCAAAAACATTCGCCGGCACAAACTCTTCGTTGCCCAGGCTCTGGCAATCTCCTCTAGCAAACTCCGCTGGCATCCTCAGCTCCAAACCGATTAGTTGCGAACATCGCATATATCAACTGCTAATATAAGCTGGGTGGTTAATGGCGTCGCCAGCTTCGATGTCCGACCCGTTCGATTCAGTTACTGGTTCCTCGTCCTTCCCGCTCTCTGCGATCCCTCTGCGGCAAATCCCTACGCAATTTCGCCCGCACCAAGACAACCCAACTAATGCCCTCTTTTACCACACCCAACAAACCATGCGACGCGCAGAAATGCTCGCAAGCCGTTTATTTTCTATCGTTTACCTAACACCTCCCGTCACGCCCAGGGTGGCCCGAAGGACTCGCTCGGTCTCCGTTGGCACTCGACGCCGCGGCCCAAGAGCCGTAAAATCATCCATGTAGCGATGCGTAACTCCCATTCCTGCACAAACTTGGGGCTGTCATGAGCGAAAATAAATCTCCTTTCGCAACCGTCGAAGAAGCGGTCGAAGAAATCCGCCAAGGCCGCATGATTGTGCTGGTCGACGACGAAGACCGCGAAAACGAAGGCGACCTCACCATGGCCGCCGAGAAAATCACCCCGGACGCCATAAACTTCATGGCCAAGTTCGGCCGCGGCCTGATCTGTCTGGCGCTTACCGAGCAACGCTGCGAAGAACTCCACCTCCCGCTGATGTCCCCCATCAACACGAGCGTCCACGGCACCGCCTTCTGCGAAGCCATCGACGGCCGCCTTGGCGTCACTACCGGCATCAGCGCCTCCGACCGCGCCATCACCATCCTCACCGCCATCGACACCAAAACTCGTCCGCAGGACCTAGCCCGTCCAGGCCACATCTTCCCCCTCCGCGCCCGCAATGGCGGCGTACTGGTGCGCGCCGGCCAAACCGAGGCCAGCGTCGATCTCTCCCGCATCGCCGGTCTAAACGCTTCCGGGGTGATCTGCGAAATCATGAACGAAGACGGCACCATGTCCCGCGTGCCGCAGCTCCACGAATTCTGCAAGCAGCACAATTTAAAGATGTTGACGGTCGCAGACCTAATCCGCTACCGCATGCAGCACGAGCGCTACGTCCGCCGCGTCGCAGAAGCGGTTCTTCCCACGCGCTACGGTGACTTCCGCATGGTTGCCTACGCCAGCGACGTCGATCACGATCAGCACATCGCCTTGGTCCGCGGCAGCCTAGAAGGCGAAACGCCCGCCCTGGTTCGCGTGCATTCACACTGCCTGACTGGCGACGTCTTCGGCTCAACGGCCTGCGATTGCAGTGAGCTAGTCTCCCGCTCCCTGGCCACGATCGCCAAGGAAGACCGCGGCGTGTTCCTCTATCTCCATCACACCGGCCGCGGCTTCAGCGTCGAAACCGCTGAGGAACCCGGCGCTCTCCCGCAAATCCATTTTCACAACCGCGGCCAGCTCGACCGCGAGCCCGCCCGCCAACGCATGGTCCAGCACGAAAGCGGCATCGGCGCGCAAATCCTAATCGACCTCGGCCTAAAGGACATCCGTGTCCTGACCAACCATCCAAAAAAGGTAGTGGCCCTGGAGGGCTACGGCATCCGCATCGCCGACCAAGTCCCGCTGCGGATCGAAGCTCCACCGCGCGCAACACACCAAACTCTCTAAGGAAGAGATGTCCCGCATATGAATCGCAGAGCGAAATGGATGGTTGGGCTGCCTATGGCTATGATCTTGGCGGTTCCGGCCTTGTTCGCGCTCTGGATTTGGCGCGACTTTCACGGCTCCCGCGTCAGACAAGAACGCGAAGCAGTGAGGGCCATTGCCCAATTCCATCAGCGCTTCCATGCAGGTGAATTTGGCAAGATTTGCGACCACGCGTTTGCTTGCCCGGGCTCCCCAGATTTGCGGAAAGCCTGGCAGGCGCTTCTTGGAGATGTGCGGAATCGCGCTGGAAACTTCAAGAGTGTAAGCCGCTCTGACATTACGGTGTACATCGAACCGCGTTCCGTCCAAGCGAATGTTGTCTCGGTATTTGATAAAACTGAGCTACGAGAAATCTTCATCATGAAAGACTATGACGGCCCTTGGGAATCGTCACCTACAAGACGGCAACAAGGTAGGCGGCGGGTGCAACACAGCAGGTGTGGAATCGATTGGCGGTGTTTTTTCTTTTGTGCAGTGCAGGGCACCGCTGGCGGCCTTTTTTTTCGGATGCCCAATCGGGGGATGACCTTAAGCGCACCAGTATGAGACACCTCCGCGCAATATACCGCCTGGCCATGGCCGAACGACGATGCACCAATAATATTAATAAACCAATATTCTGAACCGCCTCGAAGCCTAGCCGAGCTTATTGCCTTGGGCGTCAAAGACTTCTAGTTCGCCAAACAGCGCGGCTTGCGATTCGATTTGCGCACGATCGCCGACCACGACGATTTGCATGTTCGCGGAATCGAGATATCTGCGAGACGTTTCGAGCAAATCGCTCGGCGTGAGCGCTCGGACTTTGGCCCGATACGTTTCAAGGTAATCGTCCGGCAAATCGTTAAGCGCCACCACGGCGATCTGCCCGAGCAGCCCGTTTTGCGTCGCGAGTCCCATGGAAAATACACCGCTCAAATAATTCTGCGCGTCGGCCAATTCGGATTCCGGAACCGGAATGGAACGCAGCTTGTCCATCTCATAGAAGATTTCTGAGAGTGACGCGGCAACTACATCGTTTCGCACTGCCGCCGAAACCGAAAAGTATCCGTGCTGCCGCAACGCGGTCACGCCGCTCCGCGGACTGTACGTATAACCCTTATCCTCGCGGATGTTCATCACCAGCCGCGAATTGAACGCTCCGCCGTATAAGCTGTTCGTCAGGCCGAGCTTTATCCAATCGGCGTGCCTCCGAGTAATGGCGTGGCACCCCGCGAGAATTTGCGCCTGCACCGCGCCGGGCAAATGCACGAGATATACTCGCCGCCCACGCGGATTCGCCGGTGCAGCGAATGTTTTTATCGCTGGCTGCTTCCCCCGCCACGCGCCGAAAACTTTTTCAGCGGTTTTCAGCATCGCGTCCGGCTGAAAATCGCCGACGAGCAGCAGCAAACCGTTCTCTGGGGAGTAATAATCGCGGTAGACCGCGATCAAATCATCGCGTTTGTACGCCGCAACCTGCTCTTCGTTCGGCGACACTTGTGCGTAAGGATGAGCGCCGAACAATACTTTGCGCAGCCGCTCGCTTGCTAGGAATCCCGGCTGCGTCCGCTCCAGTTTCACCTCTTCGAGTTTCTGCCGCCGTTCGCGCTCAAACTCTGCTTCTGGAAACGCCGCTTCTCGCGCCAGTTCGTCGACCAACCCGAGAAGCGGCTCCGCAAACTCACTAAGTCCGGCAAAAGAAATCGCGCTCGTATCCGAACCTGCGCTGGTCGCGAGATCCGCGCCAATGCGCCGCAGATCTTCTTCGATCTGCCTGCTGGCGCGCTTCGTCGTGCCCGTTCGTACCACGGCAGCCGTGATCTCCGCGAGTCCCGGTCCGCGTTCGATGGCCGCGAGGTTCCCGGACCGGAAATACAGGTCGCCATGGAATTTCGGAATCGTGTGTGATTCTACAAGAATCACTTCCAGCCCATTGGAGAGCCGCGCCCTTTTTCGATTCGGCCAAGTGACTTGTCGTTCGGCGGATAGCGCCGGCACCGCATCGTTTACTTCCACCGCTCGCGTGGCCATTACGCTGCCTCCTTTTTGTCCGCCGATGCGGGCGCGCCGGCCGCCGCAGGCAGCCGGAACACGATCGCGCGCTTTTCATTGCGCAAGTATTTCTTCGCTGCCGCCTGAATTTCTTCGCTCTTCACCGAAAGAAAACCATCGAGCACGGTATTCACGAGTTGCGGCTCGCCATCAAAGAGCGTGAAGCACGCGAGCAGATGCATCAGTCCATATCGCGGCATGCCTCCGTGGCCACCCTCTAGAAGCGAAAAATAATCCGATTGCCATTTCACTTTCAATTGCGCGAGTTCGTCCTCGCTGGTGCCTTTCTCCCGAATTTCGCGGATCACTTCATCAAATGCGGCCAGCGCCTGTTCGCTCGAATACTCCGGCTTATGGACGATTCTAGTCACCATCTGCGTTGGCCCGTTGTAGCCGAAAATATCTTCGATTCCTCCGTCTAGTTCCACGGCCACTTGTTTTTCCAGTACGAGTTCGCGATAGAGCTTTCCCGCGCGCCCGCCGTGCAGTGCTTGGTCGAGCAGCGCCATCGCGCACCAATCGGTGGTCCGCCGTTCCGGCACGACGTAGCCGATGGCCATCGCAGGCAGCGTTCCGAACTTTTCTTCAACGTGACCACGGCGCTCCTCGGCCTGCAGAGGCTCGCTAGGATCCGCAAAAGGCGGCGCCGCGCCGGCAGGAATATCGGCGAACAGTTTTTTTGCCAGGGCAAATCCTTCTTCAGGTTTTACGTCACCTAGCATCAGCAAGACTGCGTTGTTCGGAACGTAGTAGGTCTTGAAGAAAGCCTGCACGTCGGCGAGGTCCGCGGCATCGAGGTCTTTAAAGTCACCGTAGAAATTGTGCGAATTCGCCCAATTGCGAAACGCCACGGGAGGCAGGTCCAGCCAGGGAAAACCGCCATAGGGCTGGTTCAGCACATTCACGCGTACTTCTTCCTTCACAACGTCGCGCTGGTTCCGCAGGTTTTCGTCGTCGACCTTCAGCGCGCGCATGCGGTCCGCTTCGAGCCATAGCACCCGTTCGAGCGCGTTCGACGGCACGGCTTCGTAATAATTCGTCACGTCGTAGTGCGTCGACCCGTTGAGCACGCCGCCGCTCGAATTTATGAGTTTGATGTGCTGCATTTTCGGCGCGTTCGCCGAGCCTTGAAACATCATGTGCTCGAAGAGGTGCGCGAAGCCGCTGCGTCCGCGCGGCTCCAGGCGAAACCCAATCTTGTAGTACACACCCACCGTTACCACCGGCGCGGTCGTGTTGGGCGCGATGACTACTTTCAACCCGTTGGCAAGTGTCGTGCTCTCAATTGCAATCTGCAGTTGCTTCACGCTTTTCCACCTCTCGCCTTCATTATTGTTTTCTTGTTTACGGCAACTTTATCCAGTTCCGCCAACATCCCCGCGGAATCCTGCGCAAGAACCAGCGCGGCTAAACGGTTCACCGCTTCGTAAGTCTCCGCAAACTCGGGCGGCAAATCCTTCATCGCCTCCAGGTGCACCGCCACAACGCCATAGTCTCTGCGCGAAAGAGGCCCCGTCCAAGCCGCGCGTGGCCCCAGCCTTTCAAAGTTTTCAAGCACCTGCCGCGTAAGCGGCAGCAGCGCGCTCATCGCTTCGCGCCGTTTCATCCCGGCCGCCGTCATCAGCCGCGTGGCCGCTTCCAGCAGTGCAAGGACATTTCCCGCAGCCAGCGCTCCCGCCGCGTGATACAGCGGTTTCTTTGCACCATCGATGTGCACAGGAACGGCGCCGAAAGCGCGCGCAATTTGCCGGGCCATGCGCACTGCGGCGGTATCGCCCTCGATCGCAAAAACTTTTCCTTCAAGCGGCGGAACCCCAACTCCGCTAAACGTCTGCAAGGGATGCATCGAGCCGACTGCCGCCCCGCACTTCTTCACGGGGTCGAGGACGCGCGAACTCAGTGCTCCGCTCGAGTGCAAAACCACCTTGCCGCGCAATTCCTCCGCCCCGATGCGCGCCAATTCCTCGGCAACTTCCGCCACGGAGCGGTCCGGCGTGGTCACCAGGATGAGCTGCGCAGCAACCACCTGCCGGGTAAGGAAAGCGTGCGCGTGCCCGGCTCCGATAAAGCGCACGACCTTACGTGCGCTGGTCGCACTGCGCGTCACTACCGCGCCGATCGTCCATCCCAACTCCCGCAAGCGCCGTCCCAGCGCGCGTCCCACGCGCCCAGCCCCGATGATCGAAAGGCTACCCGGCATTACATGTTAGGATAACCTGAGCGCGTCACTCGATACCAATTTTGATGCACACTTTTGGACTTGTTGCTTTCTTTTTGATTGCTGCCTTCTGGGTGTTCCACGGACTGCGAACCGCGTATGGCACAACGAAACTCCCCTGGGTCAAGGATTTTAAGCCGGCTGAAGACTCCGCGTGCCCGACTATTTCACTCATTTTCGCCGCGCGCGACGAGGAAGAAAAACTTCCCGCGGCGCTTCGGACTCTGGCGGCGCTTGATTATCCACATTTGGAAATCATTGCGGTCGACGACCGTTCACTAGACGCCACAGGGCGCATGATCGACGGATTCGCCGCCGCGCATCAGCGTTTTCGCGCTGTGCACATTCTGGAACTTCCCCCTGGCTGGCTCGGCAAGCCGCACGCACTACTAAAGGCGTATGAAGCTTCGACCGGTGAATGGCTTCTCTTCACCGATGCCGATGTGCGATTCACACCGGATGCTTTGCGGCGAGCCGTCGAGCTCGCAAAAGAACGCAATCTCGATCACCTCACGCTCATTGGCGATGTTGAAATGCACGGCTTCTGGGAGACAACCTTGATCTCTTTCTTTGGTCTCGCGTTTTGTCTCTCGACGGACGTCTATCGAGTAAGCAATCCGAATTCGCGCGCATACGTTGGAGTGGGAGCATTTCAGTTGCTGCGGCGGAGCACCTACGAAACGATTGGCACGCACCGGCGTTTGGCGATGGAAGTTGTGGACGACATGAAGCTCGGAAAACTCGTGAAGCGATCCGGTTTTCGCTCTTGCGTGGGAATCGCACAGGAATATGTTTCGGTGCGCTGGCATGCGGGAGCGCGAAACGTGATACGCGGCGTGACGAAAAACTTCTTTGCGGCCTTCGGCTACAATATCGCGTTTGCGGCGGTGGCCGTCGCGGGAATGCTTCTGTTGAACGTAGTTCCCTTTATTGCCGTATTCACAGGGCATGGATGGATCCGGCTTTTTTCCGCGATTGCCGTGGCTGTAGCGCTTTCGATGCATGGCAGCGTGGAAGTGGTGAACAGGGTTTCGCCGCTTTACGCGTTGACGCATCCCATTGGCGCCATTCTGTTTTGCTACATGATCGTGCGCTCCGCGGCGGTGACGCTGTGGCAGGGCGGAGTGACGTGGCGCGGCACGTTCTATCCACTGAAAGAATTGAAACGCGGGGTTGTTTAACGGCCTCGTTCACGGGCCCATTTAGGCGGCGTGGTCCAGCGACTCTGTCTAGTTGGCGGGTTCAGCCGTGGGGGCTGTCTCGATCGCGAATAGGCCTGATACATCCTTTTGCTTTAGGGAGCGTATGCGGTCGCGCAATTGCGCGGCGCGTTCGAACTCGAACTTTTTGGCGGCTTCGCGCATTTGCGTTTCCAGTTGTTGCAGCATTTGCGAAAGTTGCAGTTCGTTCTTGATCTTGGAGGTGGCCAAATCGAGTTCGGTGTCGTCGGTTGGGACGGTCAGGTAATCGGCTTCGACAATTCGCGCGAGGTCCATGTCCACCGACTTGATGATGGACATCGGCGTGATGTTATTTTCAGTGTTGTATTCGAGTTGCTTTGTGCGGCGGCGGTTTGTTTCGTCGATGGCCTGATTCATCGAGCCGGTGCGGCGATCAGCGTAGAGAATTGCCCGGCCTTCGATGTGGCGCGCGCAGCGACCCATGGTTTGAATCAGCGACGTGGCGCTTCGCAAATAGCCTTCTTTGTCGGCATCGAGAATGGCGACCATCGATACTTCCGGCAGATCCAAGCCTTCGCGCAGCAAGTTGATGCCGATCAGGACATCGAATTCTCCGCGCCGCAAATCGCGCAGGATTTTGATGCGGTCGAGAGTTTCGATTTCGGAATGTAGATAGCGGCAGCGCACGCCGACTTCCGTGAAATACTCGGACAAATCCTCAGCCATGCGCTTGGTTAGCGTAGTCACCAGGACGCGCTCGTTTTTCTCCGCGCGCTTGCGAATTTCTTCTAGAAGATCGTCTACTTGGCCCTTCACCGGACGAATCTCGACTTGCGGATCGACGAGGCCCGTAGGGCGAATTACCTGCTCGACCACCACTCCGCCTGACTTCGTCAGCTCGTACGGGCCGGGCGTGGCGGAGACGTAGATAACCTGATTCATGCGGTGTTCGAACTCTTCAAATGTCAGCGGCCGGTTGTCCAGGGCGGAAGGCATGCGGAATCCGTAATCGACGAGCGTTTGTTTGCGCGCGCGGTCTCCGTTAAACATGCCGCGCACCTGGCCCACGGTCTGGTGGGATTCATCGATGAACATCAGGAAATCTTGCGGGACGTAATCGAGCAAAGTCGGCGGGGCCTCGCCAGGCAAGCGGCCGCTGAGGTGCCGCGAATAATTTTCGACGCCATGGCAGTAGCCGATGGTGCGCATCATCTCGATGTCAAACATGGTGCGCTGCACGACCCGCTGCGCTTCGACAAACTTTCCCTGTTTCTCGAGTTCTTTTTTCCACCACCAGAGCTCTTCCTGAATCGTGACAATGGCGCGGTCGCGCTGTTCCTGGGGCATCACGTAGTGGGTTTTGGGAAAAATCGTCACACGCGGCAGATCCTCGTGGCCGCTCCTGACCTCACCGGTGAGCGGATCGATCTGACGAATCTTGTCGATCTCCTCGCCCCACATTTCGAACCGGAAGCCGTCGTCTTGATACGGCGGATAAATCTCGATCATGTCGCCGCGGACGCGAAAAGTGCCGCGACGCAAGTCCTCAGAACGTTCATATTGAATATCGACGAGCCTACGGAGAAGGGCTTCACGCGAAGTATGCTGGCCTTTCTCAAGTGTGATAAGCATGCCGTAATACGCTTCCGGCGAACCGATGCCGTAGATACAAGAAACCGAAGCGACGATGATGACATCGCGGCGTTCGAAGAGAGAGCGGGTGGCGCTCATGCGCAGCTTGTCGAGCTCGTCGTTGATGGTCGCTTCCTTGTCGATATAAATGTCAGCCGAGGGGACGTACGCCTCGGGTTGGTAAAAATCGTAGTAGCTGACGAAATATTCGACGGCGTTTTCCGGGAAAAATGATTTGAACTCGTGATAAAGCTGCGCGGCGAGCGTTTTGTTGTGCGCAAGAACAAGGGCGGGCCGGTTGCAGGCTTCAATCAGCTTGGCGACCGTGAATGTTTTTCCGGAACCGGTCACGCCGAGGAGTACCTGGTGCTTCTCACCACCGTCGACACCGCGAGTAAGCTGTTCGATGGCCGCGGGCTGATCACCGCGTGGCTGATAGTTGCTGCGCAGCTTGAAGTTCATGGAAGGAGCTCCCGGCACGAATTTCGGCAACTGCCGAAACCTTTATTATACTCCTCGATGCAAATCGGGACGGTTTGGCCAGAGCGGCCGATCGGTGGGGGGTGGCGGGGTGCAACTACCAACTGTCTCCGCCGCTGCGCGGCGGCCAGACTCCTAAGGCGCGGCGTACTAGAGCGATTTGCCCGACGTGGTAACTATTGTGGGCTAATATTTGCCAAAGAATAGCGCGTACGGTGGATGTGCGCGTTTCCTGGTTTGCGTGCATCGGGGGAACTTCCCGATCCAACTCGAGGGAATCACTCTCCGCCATGGCAGCTAAAATGCCAATCAAATCGGCGAATCGGGCGCAATCTTTTTTCCATTCAGCCTCGCTGATCAGGGCGCTATCCTTCGGCCAGCTTTCCGCCGCGTGGTCCGGGTAGGGTGGTTTTTCTCCATGGATTCTCTCGAGTTCATAGCCGTTCCAGAAATTGACGTGCCACACAATTTGCCAGACAGAGTGCGGTAGATTTTCCGCGCGGCGTCCCGCCCATTCCGCGGTGAGATCTTCAACGCATGCCAGCGGATTTACGTGCGCGCCCCTTCCATAGAGAAGCTCGATGAGGGTGCGTTCCGGCATAGCCATTTTCCTCGAAAGAGAACTTTGATTATCCGTCACGGATGATTGGCGGGAGTCTCCGCAAGCAGCAGCACTTGCGCATGGCTCTCCGCCTCGATCGTATAGTGCACGCGATTCGAACCATCCGTTTTCGCGACGATAACGTTCATCGATTGGTTCGCGTCTTCGGTCGCACGCACGACCAAACCCGTCTTCACCGAGATGTAGGTGATAGTCTCGTTTTTGCCTTTGGCATTTCCCATGGTACGCAGGTCGTGCAGCTTGTAATCCTCAGGAGTGGCGTCTTTTTGGGACGACTTCTGTTTGAGGATTGCGGTTGTTAAAATCACGGCGCATTTTTCCTGGGCTTGCTCTAGAGCGGCGAGGTCGCCTTGCGGCGTAATTTTCATGGCGCCACAAGGCGCGTCGTTCACGTATTCCGACTCTTTTTCCCAGGAGAGGCCGCTCAGCAGCGCACCAGAAATCGGCTCCTCCCCTTTCCACTTCTCCCCCGGCTTTATGCCTTTCTCCGGGAACGACCCGCCGCCTCCAAAGCGCGCCACCCATTCTTGCCAGGCGGCTTGCTCCTCGGCGGGAAGTCTATCGAGTCCTTCGATGTCGGTAACCTGTCCGTCTCCATGAAGAGTGAAGGCGACGGTCTTTTCGCGCTTGGCGGATTTTCTAGCAGCGTTCGGGTTCTCTGAGCCGCTGGTTCTAGCGTTGGCGTCCGAAGCCGCGGGATTCAAGGCCACGACCTCCGGTTCAACGATTTGCGAGCGGAGACGCGCCGCGGTCCTCCCGGAATCAACACGCAAGTCTTCCACCTCGACCAGCAAGAGAAAACTCGCGTTGGTCTGGCCCCCGGTCGGGGCCATCGGCGCGGCGACGGCGCTTTCCGTATTGGTGTTCGTCGTCGAGCGATAGCCAATTTGATAGTGCATAGACTGGCCGACGATGAGTTTGGGGGAAAGTACGACGCGGTCTGCGCTATCGCGCGCTGCGCACGGAATCGCAATCGAAACCAGGCAGCCAAGGAGAAATCGTAGCAATTTATTCATGGCAGGCACACAACCGGGCATCATTTCTCAGGCGATTTGAAATGCTTGTCGAAGAACTCGATGGTTGCGTGATACGCGGCCAGCCAGGTTCGGTGTAAAAGGAAGTCGTGAATTTCATCGGGAAAAACCAGTTGCTCAAACTCGACGCCTTGTTTTCGCAAGGCCTCGGCCAGGTCCACCGTTTCAGCAAATGGAACGTTGCGGTCGTCGTCGCCCTGAATCAAGAGTACCGGGGAACGCCAGGTGCTGACGGAAGAAAGCGGCGACGATTCCCAGGCGAGCCTTGCGGCATCGGGGCGGTCTGCGGCCTTGTACGAAGAGGCGAACGTGGGAATCTCGGTGTTCCAGTCGTGAACGCCGTGCATGTCGACTCCCGCAGCGAAGAGATCGGAGGAGCGAGCGAGACCGAGAGCCGTCAGATAGCCGCCGTAGCTGCCGCCCCACAAGCCGAGGCGGGCCGGATCTACGTCCGGACGCGAGCGCAGATAAAGGCCGGCGCCTTCGACGTCGTTGAACTCACTGGCGCCGGCTGCGCCGTAATTGAGTGCCTCGCGAAAATTGAGGCCGTAGCCGATTCCGCTGCGATAGTTCACGGCTAGTACGATGTAGCCGCGGCTCGCGAGATACTGATTCATGGCGTAGGCGTTGCTGTAGTAGAACATGTAATGCCAGCCGAGAAGCATCTGTCGGCGCGAACCGCCGTGAAAAAAGCAGAGTGCGGGATGGCGCGCACCATCGGCGGCATTGGGCGGGAGAAAGAGCTGGGCGTGAATTTGCATGCCATCGACGGAAGAGAGCATCACCGGTTGCGGCGCAACCATGGCCTTGGCGGGGAAATCCGCCGGGAGTGATTCCGGCGCGAGGTCGCTGATTTCGCCTTTGCTAGTCACAAGTGCTGGACGCATCGTGGTATGCGCGTCGGAACGCAGAATCAAAACCGTTTTATTGTCGCTCGCGAGAACGGGCGCAGTTTCGATCCCGCCGCCTGACGTCACGGCTTCGGGATGTTCGCTGGTGGCTGAAACTTTCCAAACGTGGCGACGGTCAATGTCATCCTGGTTCGAAGAATAGACAATTGTTTGACGGTTTGCGCTGGCCGAGACAAATTCCACTTCAAAATTTCCCGGCGTGAGGAGCTTTGCGGCTCCGCCGATTGTGGAAGCGGACCACAAGTGAATCCATCCGCCGCGCTCCCAGGGAAAAACGATGCGGTCGCCAGCCGCCCAAATCAGCTGGTTTTCGGCGACAACTTGATGAAAGACACTGCCGCTGCCTGGTTCGGCGTGCCAAATTTCCTGCCCTTTACCGCCAGAGGCATCGGCGATTCGAATGGACCATGGCTGGCCTTCGCGTTCTGGACTGAACGGAAGTCTGCCTTTTGCGACGGCGATGCGAAGAAAGGCGATTCTGCGGCTGTCCGGCGACCATGCGGCTTGGCTGTCCGTGTCCACGCTTGGATCCAGATAAATCAGCGATTTCGCCCGAACGTCGTACACGCCGATGAAGCCGTGATCTCCGCGGCGGCTCAGAAACGCGAGCTTCGAGCCATCCGGCGACCAGCGCAGCTCGCTTGCTCCTCCATTCGAATGAATCAATTGCTCGGCTTTTTCGCTGCCATCCAGCTTCGCCAGCCACACTTGCGTCTTGAAGATGAACGCAACAGCGCCTCCCTGAGGGGAAACTGCCGGCGAGTGGCCTTCGGCAAGTTTTTTCGGTGCGCCGCCGTTCAGCGAAACAGCCCAAATGTCTTGCTCGACTCCTTGCGGCGAATTCTGCGGATTGGGATACGCGCCGTTCGGGAATTCGAGATCGCCGCCGCGAGTGTAGACCATCGTTTCCGCATCCGGCGCCCAACTGATATCGCCCAGGTCCTGGCCGTCATCCTCCTTGTAAGAGGTGAGCTGGCGCGACTTGTAGCTTCCGTCCGGCGCGGGTTCCGAAGTCCAAAGATTCCGTACACCTAATGCGCTGAAGACCCACGCCACGCGGCCCTTGGCGGGCGCGGCGGTCAACTCCGTCGGAAACGGTGCGCTCAGAAATTGCTCGAGCGTGGGCGATTTTTGCGCTTCGATCGCCGGGGAAAACATCAGCGCTGCAAGGATTACTAACGATGCAATTCGTTTCATCAACGGCCTCCACTTAGCCGAGGGCCTTGCCGTTCATTTCAGCTTTCTCAAAACTTAGTCCGCAGGCTGAGGCCTGGCCGCCTTTTCAACGGAGACGCGCGGCCCGTCCAGCGGCCCGGAAATCTTCAGAACGTGCCCGGCTTCATTGGTTCCGATCGTGCGGGGGCGCCGTTTTCCGGCGCCGAACGTCTCGATCGTCAGGTCCGCATCACGCGCGAAACTCACCGTGCCCTGCAACGAAGTTTGCTCCTCGCCGGAGTCCAGCTTCAAACGCTCGATGCTGACTTCGCGGTTGCGCATCGTAAACGTCCCTTGGCCAGTTGTCCACCGCGACGTGCCGGTGTGTGGCGCGCCGTCGGCAACGCTGGCGCTCACATCCCAGCCGCGAAATTCCGCGTTTTTCAGCTGGACTTCTCCACCCCCAGCAAGCTTTTCTAAGAGTTCGTCGCGCCCCACGCCTTCCGTCTCGATGTGCACCACGCCCGAGGCCAACCCTGCGAGCCGCTCCGTGAATCGCTCCGGCGCGGGGATCTCTGCCAGATTCACACGATCGAGCTTCGCGGTAACATCATATTTCGGAAGAGGCGCAAACCTCGCATGAATCTGAGCATGCACCGTGCCGGCAGCCCACTGCGCATCCGCTTCCCGAACGTCGAGCTGCAGATCGTGCAAAGTCCCCTCCGCGTGAACATTTGCGAGCTTTAGCTTTTCGACCGTCAATTCGCCAATATTCAGGTCGCCTTCGGCATTCATTTGACGAACGAGCTCGCTTGCGGCGGGGCTCGGCGACGATCCGCCGAGTAGCGATGGCAGCAACCTCTCGAGCCAGTTTGGACGCGCGCGTGGGCCAACCCAACGGTCCAACTCGGCGGCGTTCATACGGTCTGCGGTTAAGTTGAAATTCCATTTTGGGCGGTCCTGGCCGTCGGCAGTATCATTTTCCGTGATCGAACCTGACCAAGTGCCGCCGAATCCCTCGACCTTAGTCATGTCTACGGAGCGCAGTCCGTCTTTCCAATTCAGAGTGCTTTCTTGAACCGCAAGAGGCTGGTTCAGTCCCGCGACCGCGAGTTTCGTTTTGTTAAAAAGAACCCTGCCGTTCCAGCGGCCGCTCGAAATCTTTTGCCATTCCCATCGCGCTACGGCGAGTGCGTCCCCGGTGAGCTCCCATCCGTGATTTATCGGCCGCCCAAAGGCCGCAGCGGCCTTCAACACCTCTTCGACTCTGCGCACGTGGCCTTCAATGCTAATGCTGCCCGTTCGCGCGTTTAGATCCTGATTGAGCGTGATGTCCGCGGCGTTATCCATCAACGTGGCCATGCGCCGCTTCTTAGGTGCGATAACGTCGCGGGTGGCGCCGCCAAGAGCAACGCGGACCGGTTCAGACACAAGCAGGTTTCGCTCGCGTCCAAGGCGCACGGGACCGATGTGTACGGGCATCTTCAAACCCGGCACTCTCACAACACCGCCGTTGCTGGAGAACGCAGCGGATTGGAGTTCCCACGGCCAGCCGCGCAGGGTCATCGCGCCGGTGAAAAATTGCTCCACCGAGATTCCATCGTCGACACCCGGATGAAACGCTCTGTACCAAGCGAGCAAATCCGTTGCCTGAATTCCCGAGGAATCCAGACGCACCTCGAAGCCAGGTGTCGGCCCGGTTACGTAATTTACCGCGCCTCGCAGATTCGAACGCGGGCCTTCGATGGTAACTTCTTCGGCGCGCACGCTTCCCGCGGCCACGTTCCAGTGGCCTTTGACGCCCAATTTTAGGCGGGGATTGTCGGTTCGCTCAATCAAATCCCAACGATGGATTCGCGCCGCGCTGGCTTCCACGGAAAAAGTCCACTGACCTATCGTCGTTTCAGCCGGTGAGCCCGACGAGGCCTCCGATGCGCCACTCTTCAGCGAGCCGTCCAGAGTAAGCACCCCGCGCATGCCGTAGTCGCGTCCGCGCAGCAGCCGGAACAAATCCGCGAGCGAAACGGCTTCCCAGTGCACTGTTAATTGCGCAGGCTGCAGGCGCGCCGATGTACCGGCGACGTCGCCTTCGACTTTTACGGTTCCCGTGGATTGCAGCTCCACCCCGCTGCGCCACGGTTGCGCCTCAAGACGCAGTTGCCAGCGCCCTGGAGCAACCTGATCCACATTTCCAGAGACGCCCGTCAGCGCGAAAGGAAGCTTTTCGTCCGTATTTTTGAAATTGACGCGTCCGTCGTCGAAATCGATTTTCAGTAGACGGTTGACCGGGGCGATGGCCGACGGGGGGCCGTAGACGCGCGCCGCCGGTTGCGATTTCGCCGGCGGCAGCCACTGTTCCAAGTTCCATCTTCCCTGGTTGTTGCGCACCAGGATCAAACTTGGCCTGCCGAGCGAAAGTGTTCCGAATTCGAAATGACCTCGGAGCAGGCCACTCCATCGCAGTCCAGCAGACAAGCTCTCCGAGCGCAAAAAATATTCGTTACCGAAGGCGGGGTCTTCTCCAACCGACACTTGCTCTGCATCCAGCCGGGGAGCGGGCAAAAGCTGCACCGCAAAATGTCCCACCTCTACCGGACGGCCGAAAGCCTTCTCCAACTGCGCGGTCAAGTATGCGTGCATGCGGTGCGTGCGGACCAGCAACGACACCCCAATCTGTATGGCCACTAGCAGCGCCACGATCGTAAGCGCCAGCTTCCACCACTTGCGCAGCATTTTCATGTTGTCCGGAAGTTTCGCAGACTGGCCTGTAAATGAAAAGCAACGGTAAGCCGGACTGCGGTCTGCCTTTGTTTCGTTCCAGCGGCCAGCTTTCCTGGACCTTTTTCAAAGAAAACGTGTCAGAGAGAACCCGCAGTCCTTAGTGCACCGTGTGCAGCATGCGGCCCCAACGTGTCCGCGCGGGAAGATGAGCGAGCGTGTCGAAAACGCCAACAAGACGCTGGAGAAAAGTGGATTGCGTGTAGTCGTTGCTCGTGGCGTCCACGGACCAATAAATCAGAAAAGGACGGCCCATCACCGCGCTGCGATCTACGAAGCCCCAGTAGCGGCTGTCCGAGCTGCGGTCGCGGTTGTCGCCCATGGCAAATAATTTTCCGGGCGGGACGATGATTTCGTCGCCCTGCATGTAGCTACGAAGCGTTTCCCTCCAGCCTGATTCCGGAACAACTTGCGGGGAAATCAGCATGCCCTTTAGGGGCGGGAAGGAGTAATTGAAGTTGTCATAAGGGGCCATGGGGTCGTGAACGACGTACGGCTCGTTCAGCGGCTTTCCGTTGACGTACATCTGCTGATCGACGAGTTTGAGGCGATCGCCGGGAAGACCAATGACTCTTTTCACAAAATGCTGATGGTCAGCGTAGGGGTATTTAAAGACGATGATGTCGCCGCGCTCCAGCGGACGGTAGGGGAGCAGCTTCTCATACCATGCTCCGCTGCCGCCGAAGATGAACTTATTTACGAGGAGATGGTCGCCAATCAGCAGCGTTCCCTCCATCGAAGCGGAGGGAATCTTGAATGCCTGAACGACGAAGCTGGTCCCAAAGAGCGCGAGGAGCACGGTCACCAGCAACGATTCCAGGTATTCGGAAATCGTCGTGGGATCCTCGTGAGGCTCCTCTTTTTTCGGCTCTACCGGGGCAACCGGATCTACCGGCTCTTCGACCTTCAGCGCAGTTTCTTCCGACATTCGCTCTCAACCTTTCTGTTCCGCCCGCACGTTAAACCTTTTCCAGAAGCTCCATCGCGCTTTGCGCCGCTCGCTGCTCCGCTTCTTTCTTGGTGCTGCCCTCGCCGCTGGCCATTCGTTCTCCGTTAATCCAAACTTCCACCTGGAAGATTTTCTGATGATCAGGACCGCTTTCGCCTGACAGCCGGTATTCGGCAGGCGGCTCTCCACGCCCCTGCAAAAACTCTTGCAGCGCGGACTTGCGGTCTGAGTCCGCGATGCGCTCGCCGCGCTCTTCAAGGGCTTGTTCGAATAACAAGCGCCTAAGCATCTCGCGCGCAGCTCCCAGCCCGGAGTCCATATAAACCGCGGCGACCACCGACTCGAAAGCATCCGCCAGGAGCGTTGGCTTCTCCCGGCCACCCGACTTTTCTTCGCCGCGCCCGAGCCGCAAATGTTCTCCGAGCCTGATGCGCCGAGCTACAATTTCGAGAGAATGCGCATTGACAATTCGCGCGCGGCTCTTCGAGAGCTGGCCCTCGCTCCACTCGGGAAATGACTCGAGAAGATATTCCCGGGCCAGCAATTCCAGAACGGCGTCCCCCAGGAATTCCAGCCTCTCATTGTCCTGGATGGCGCCCGCTTCGGCGGATTCTTGTTTGTGCTCGGCACGCAATTCCGGCGCAGCGGAGCTGTGCGTCAAAGCGCGCTCGAGGAGTTCCGGCTTTTTAAACCGATAACCGAGCCGCTCCTCGAGTTGCTCTGCGTCACTCTGGATCATTTCCTTGAACAGTGCGTCCTTGAACAGTCCGTGCGCGTCCAGTGGCCATGATTATTTCGGCGCGCTCAATTGCGTGGCGCCCAGCTTTTTCGCCTCATCGGCGCCGTTCTTGCACGTCGGCTGCAAACCGCCGGGTATGGCCGCGCACTTGCTGAACGCCGCCACCGCGGCATCAAAATGTGAAGTCTTCTCTTCCGCGATGGCCAAGATGTAGAAGTTTACGGGATCGGCCTCAGGATTCGGATCAACTTTCGTGGACTCCTCAAATTCCGGAATGGCATCGTCATACTTGCCTCGACGGAAATAGACGAGTCCCAGCCCGCTATGGGCCATCGCCAGCGTCTGGTTTTTGGCGAGACTGAATTGTGCATCCGTCATCGCATCCGGCTTGGGAATCGTGGGAGTGAGCTCGATGGCGGACTTGGAAAACTTTTCCGCTTTTTCCAGCTGCTGGGCGGCATTAGGCATGGCCGAGTTCCATGCCCGCGGCAGCGTCTGCCCGAGGATCGCTAGAGTTTGCACATCGTTGGGAGCCAGCGCAACATCCTTCTCCCCCGCGTCTTGCATTTTCTGAATATCATTGGCCCCAAGATAAAGCTTAACGAGCGTCGAATACACCGGAGCGAGATAGCGGCTCTGCGGGTATTTCTGCACAAACGCTTCGCCGGCTTGAGTTTTCTTGGCCCCATCGGTCAGGGGAATGCTATCGAACGCTTTGAACGCGGCATCTTCTTCCGCGTTTACCGGAGGCGGTGGCGCATCCAGCGTCAGCGTGTTCGCCTTGTCTTTGTCGGACTGCTGCGGCGTCGGCGGCGAACTTTGGCCACTCTGACTGCTTTGGCCGCTGCCGGTCTGCGCCGCGGCCCCAATGCATCCCAATAGGAGCAATGCTGCAAAAGCCCCCACTTCTATGAACTTCAGCCACGTCCGCCTCATCTCCTGCCTCCTGTGCTTCTTCAAGTCGTCACTCAAGTCCTCAGGCTCGAGTCTCTTGTTTCTCCCGAGGTTCTCTTCCCTGTCGGTCCTAAATCTAAGGCCGCTCCACTGGTTTCTCAAGGTTGACAGCTTCGAGGCCCTTTTGCGCGGCCTGCCGTGCAAGGCCCGGTCCCCCTGGCACGGCGAGTGCGGCTTGGAACTCGCTTTTTGCGAGGCCCTGCCGCCCTTCGTCATCATAAATCCGCGCCAGGTAAACGTGCGACCACGTCAACACCATGGGGTCCTCGGTCGCTGCGTGCTCTCCCGTCGTCAGTCTGCCAAAAACTTCTTTCGCGCGCGGGCCATCGTGATCGAGCAGCGCCACCAATCCCAAACCGTACCAGGCGCGGATCTGGTCCGGATATCTGGCCAACACTTTTTGAAAGGATAGCTCCGCGGCTCGCGGATTCTTCTCGGCGATTCGCCGCTCGCCATCTGTCAGCGCTGCGATCGCATCGGCATCATTGGGCACTGTCGTTGGCTGGGCTACTTTGTGCCGGGTCACTTCTTCACTGGCCGGATCGTCCGCGTTCTGCCCGCGGTCCGCCGATGCAAACTGAATTCCTTCTATGCGCTTGGCTTCTGCCGGCAAATTGATCCCTCTTACCAGATCGGGGAAATAAAGCGCCATCGACGGCTCGGAACTTTCGTACTTCGCGAGCCCGAGGAAGATCGGCCTTACCAGCAAGTAACCATCCCGGTCATCGCGGTCCATCGCCGCATCTCTTTCGCCGGGCGATAGCCGCTTCAGTTTTAACTCCACTGCTCGCACCAGGCACTCGGCGAAGTAGGACGAAAAATCATCTTTCAAATCCGGCGCCAAGCGGGGCGCCTGCGCGGCCTTCTCGTAAAGCTGACGTTTCACCGCCAGTACATGCGGATATTGCTGCGGGAGGGGATCGAGCAGAAAATGCAGGAAGGCGTGCCTGACGATGTCCGTCGGGATGTCATCAGAACCGCTCAGAACGATCGAGTAATGCTCGCCGGAATTCCGAACGTTTGTGATGCGTCCAACCAGAGGCTCGAGGATGATGGTAAATGTCCGCGGAGTCGTGGGATCCTGAAGCTGCCGGAGATAACCGGTAGTCACAAAAACGATTTGCGCCACTGGGTCGTGAACTTTTTCAATTTCCCGATTATAGATGGGCTGCAAATCTCTCCAGAGGCGCCCGATTTTTTGCTCTTCGTAATAGTTGGAGAGAATTTCGCTGAAGCCATCGAGCGCCAGCACTTCCGTCGGCAGGTCGTCTCGCCGAAGTGTTATCAGGAATTTAGGCGCGGGCCCGGAAAGCAGACCGAACCAGATGTAGCGGGAGAGCGTGGCCCCCGAGTCACGAACTACATGCTCCTTGTAAAATGCCCGAACGGCGTCTACCGCCGGCCCTTGCTGATGCTGCATCTGCTCTCGAAGACGGGCGCGCAACGGATGCCAGTTCGCCGCGCTCACATTTGATTCGAATCCCGCCGCCAGAAGCGCGCACATGGTCGTAAACATGGCTTCGCTGCCGTCCACCGTAATGTTAGTCGTTGGCGCCGTTCGTCGAGGTGCTGGGGGTAAGGGCATCTGCCCCTTCGCCGCTAGCGGCCCCAGCAGAAAGACTGCTGCGGCGCACAACCAGGCCAACACCATTCGCTGAAATTGTTTTGTCATGAACTCTGCCGCAGTTCTCGCTCGAGCTGACTAGCCTTGCCAACGATAGTTCAACCTACAAAGAGAGACAGAGGCCGAGCTCCGGCCTCCCAACATTCCCGCCAAGGTTCCCTGGGGCGCTCTCGCTCCTGTGGCATCCCTGCAGCATCTTTTCAATTTACAAGCGCACTCCCCATCCGTCAAGGAATCAGCAGCTGGCCCAAGCCGCTCACCATCCAACTCTTGCTACTCTGGGGAGCATCTGTTAAGTGTGAGGATGCGTCGACACCTGCCGCGGGATGGCTCGATTCTATGCGTTCCCTTCTCATGAAAAAAGCCGCGCTTTTCCTGCGTGTCGGTGTCCTGTCATGGGCTAGCCTGCCCTTGGCGCTCGACGGCCAATTCCTGCGCGGGCAGGCCTCTTCGACATCGCTCGATTCCGCCGCGCACCCTTCCTCCGAGCGGGATTCCCCTGCCGCGTCCGCTCCGTCCGGCAGGCTCCGCGTATCGCAAGAAGTTCAGCTTACGGGGGATTCCTCCTGGGTTGACACCGGCGTCGACGTGCGCACGGGCGAACACCTGGTGGTAACTGCGACGGGCAAACTGCGGTATGCCGATCAGCAGACCGACACCGCCCCACCCGGCATGGCCCGTGGCTTCAAAGATCTTCTTCGTATTCTGCCCTTGAACGGCGCGGGACGCGGCGCTGTCATTGGCCGCATCGGCGACCAAGACACCTCGCAGCCGTTTCTCATCGGCGCAAAACGTGACCTCGTCTCGCCTCTATCTGGCCGCCTCTCGATCGGCATCAATCAACTCAGCAGCGACACGGGCGATGGCACGTATTCGGTTCGTATCGAGATTTACCCCGCCGATGCCAACACCCACCTATACACCGCCAAGGCGGTGTCCTCCGTGCGCGGCGTCGGCGATGATCTCTTCTCCAAAATCCCGCGGCGCATCTCGGACAAAGCCGGGGATCCTGGCGACATGGTCAACTTCCTGATCATCGGGTCCCGGGACGCCATGGAAAAAATTTTTACCACCGCCGGATGGGTGAAGGTCGACGCCAACGTCAAAGAGACGGTCCTCAACGGCTTGCTTCTAAGCATGTCCAAGGAGTCCTATCTCACCATGCCGATGAGCCCACTCTATCTCTTCGGCCGCCAGCAGGACTACGGATGGGCCCACGCCGAACCCATCTCCGTAGTCGCTTCGCGCAATCACCTGCGTATTTGGAAGGCACCCTTCGACGTCCATGGCCGAACTCTCTGGGTGGGCGCCGCCACCCATGATATCGGCTTTGAAAAGGATCAACGCAACAACCGCCTGACGCACAAAATCGATCCGAACATCGACAGCGAGCGCGATTTTGTGGAAAAAACGCTGGCGTCCACGGGCCTGGTCGCGGAAGTGACTCACGTCCTCCCACCAAATCCAATCCAAGAGGCCAAAACCGCTACCGGTGGTAGTTTCCACTCCAACGGCCAGGTACTCGTCCTGAAACTCGGCGAACTCTCGCCGAGGTAGCGCGGACCTAGTAGGTCGTCCTGACTAGAACGCCCATGCCGCGAGCTACGAGTAATAAACGGTGCGCCGCGAAGCACTTTAAGCGTGCATGTAAATTATTACAACAACAAGACTTAACGGAAGATATAGGTTATTCGAACATGTTCAAAATAGTCCTTGACAACTGCCCGGAGCTCGCCTGTATAATTTGAACATGTTCAATACACCCACCGCGTCTCCCAAAGCCCAGCTCACCCGCTCCCACATTCTCTCCACCGCCCTGCGGGTCTTTCGTGAGCGCGGCCTCGAAGCCTCCACCATGCGCGAACTGGCCTCCGCCGCAGGCGCTTCCCTGGGGTCCGCCTACTACTACTTCCCCAGCAAGGAAGCCATCATCCAGGCCTACTATGACGACGTGCAGGCCGAACACGCTCGCAGGGTAGCCGCAGCCCTCGTCGAAACGCGCCTGGATCTCAAGGATCGCCTCGGCGCCGCGTTTCACTCCAAACTCGACATCCTCCAGGGTGACCGCAAGCTTCTTAGCGCGCTCTTTCGCTATTCGGGCGAGCCGCAGCACCCGCTGTCCGTACTGGGCCACGGCACGCGCAAGAATCGCCAGCAAAGCATGTCCGTTTTTCTTACCGCAATCGGTGACCAGCGCCTCCCCGACGACATTCGCGCGATTCTCCCCGCAGCCCTCTGGGCGCTGCACATGGGTATCCTTCTTTACTTCATCTACGACGATTCTCCCGAGCAGCAGCGCACGCGCCGATTGGTCGACGGTGTGCTTACCCTGCTGGTGCGCCTTCTTGCTCTAGTAAGGCTTTCGGTCCTAAAGCCCATCCGTGGCAGCCTCCTGGCGCTGCTGCAGGACTCCGGCCTTCTGCCGGAACCGGATTCCCCGCAAGTGCTCTTGATACAGGAGTCGCAACCATGACCAAAAACTCATCCAATCAACCGAAACCTACGCCGCAGCAGAATGGCTACAACCCAATCACCCTCGACGATGTACAAAGAACAGCTCAATCCACGGGCCCAGATTACCTCGGCGAGCTGCGCGGCCCGGCGGCCCGTTGTATCGCCGCTCCACTGTTGTTCTTCATCCTCGTGTTCAGCAACAGAGAACCTCTCGTTGCGCCCTTGACATTTCTGGTTCTCCTCGGCTGCCTCTTTATTCGCCTGGACGACCATCCTCGCCAGATCGCAGGCGTTCCATTGACGCTGGCTGCCATCAAGCTTTCTTTTCAAATGGTGTCGTTTTTGGACTCCCCCTCGCCCAGCGCCTTATCCTTCCGCGGGTTCTCGGACCCAGGATTTGTCTGGCTCCCAATGTTTTTCTCCATTTGCCTCGTCTTGATCCCGCGGCGAGACTCCGTCACCTACAGAATCATTCTCGCTGGCTCTTGTCTGCTCCTCGCGTCGGGACTTCTTCCGGGGGAGGGATTCGTTGCCGTCTTTTATTTGCTGGACACCACTCTTTTCCTCGCGATGGCCGTGGGAATATTCATCGATTTGAATTCTTACGTACGCCATGGTGTTCGGGCTGCTCACTAGGCCTGGGACTACTCGAGAGTGATCGTATTGCATGACAAACGGCGGCGCCTCGCACCTGGCAGGCGCCGCCGTTCTGTTCCCGATCAGGTTGATTCGAACCGGCAGTGTTTTGTTGCGCGGTTGTTGCCCGAGAACTCCACTCGCTCCCTCTGGCGCTTCTTCTCTCCGGCACATCGTGCTCATGGGCCTCGACGCATCCAGCTTGAGAGGCAAGTTGCCTGCTATTGGAGTATGATGGCCGCCGCCGAGAAACCATCGGCTGGCAAGTCACTAGCCCGGAGTCATCATGCCCGTCACCAAGCCAGCCAACGAACCAGCACGCCTCGCCGCACTCGAACGCTACGCCCTCCTCGATACCGACCCGGAAGAATCGTTCGATGATCTAACGCAGCTGGCCTCCTTCATCTGCAAAACTCCCATCGCACTGATTTCTTTGATCGACGACGATCGCCAATGGTTTAAATCGCGCGTAGGTCTCGCGGCTACGGAAACACCTCGAGAGGTCGCCTTTTGCTCCCACGCCATTCTGCAAAGAGATATTTTCGTAGTTCCCGACGCGTTAAAGGACGAGCGCTTCCGCGACAATCCGCTCGTCGTCCGAGACCCGCACATCCGCTTCTACGCCGGAGCGCCTCTTATCGACGAGGACGGCTACGCACTCGGCACGCTTTGTGTCATCGACCAAACTCCCCGCGAATTGACGACTGAACAGCGCGACGCTCTCAAATCGCTGAGCCGCTTGGTCCTGGCCCAGATGGAATTCCGCCGCAACCTGATCCTTTTAAAAGAAGTCCTAAGCGACCGCACCAAAGAAGAGCACGAGCGCGAGCAAGAGCTCCTAAAACTGCAGGCCACCCTGGTACGCGTCCTCGGCCTCCGTCACTCCGTCTCGCCCAAGTAGGAAATAGAGAGTGGCTCAGGGAGCCGGCCGGACCGTGTTCCACCGCCTTCCTCTCTCTGAACTCGGTGTCCCCCGCGCCCTCGGTCTAAGATTCAAATGTCGATTGCCAATCTGCCCTAAGCAGCGCCAACCGCCTGTCGCAACGCCTCGCGCGAAATATTTGCTCCGCTCACCACCAGCACAACGTTTTCGCCGAAGTCCGCTCCCGCCGCGAGCAAAGCTGCCGTGCTGGCCGCCCCCGCCGGCTCCGCCAAAACATGCTCCTCCACAAGCAAAATCTCAATCGCCTGTAACATCGCCTCCTCGCTTACAAGCACCACATCATCCACAAGCCTCTTCACGTCGCGCACATTCGCCGCATCCGGCGTCCGCGTAGCCAACCCATCCGCAATGGTGTCGCAAGTCTCCGTCTCCACCACACGATCTTCCTTCCAAGACCGGTAATACGCCGGCGCGCGTTCTGCCTGCACGCCGATAATCATCACCTGTGGCGCAAGCTGTTTCACCGCCGCCGCAATCCCACGAATGAGCGCGGTATCGCCCATGGGCACCACAATCGCGCTGGCCTCCGGCAGCTGCTCCAGAATCTCGCAACCAATCGTCCCCGGCCCCGCCGGCAAATCCACATCAGTAGCATCATTCAAAAAATAAACTCCAGGACTCTTCGCGTACTCGTCAGCCAGCTTAAACGCCGCCGCCAAATCCGTTCCGCCGCATTCCACAATCTCCGCCCCTAGCGAAGCAATCCTGCCCCGCTTCACGGGATTGCATCCCGCCGGCAAAAAAATCCGCGCCTTAACTCCAAACAGTTTCCCCGCATACGCCACCGCCGCCCCATGATTCCCCGTGCTTGACGCAACCACCTCCTCAACGCGCCCGCGCGTCAAGCGCGTCGCCAAAGCCCACAAAGCCCCCCGCACCTTGAACGACCCGGTAGGCAACTCCACCTCCAACTTCAACCAAACGCGCTTCCCGAGCCTCTCACTTAAAAACGCCGCCCCGATCAACCGCGTCGCCGCGAAATACTTCGCAAGAAATCCTTGCGCTTTTCGTACGGTTGTTAGCTCTGGTGGCATATAGAAATGCACCTCACCTGTCCGCGTATCGAACCTCTCCGGGCTTGACCGTATCCAAGAGCAGCCCAACACTCAGGTACCGCCGCGAGATCATGCTCGTCGAGGATTTCCGCTGAAGCCCCGTGCGGAAAATCGCCTTTTGTCGTGTCGCACAAATGCTAAGTTGTAGTACAATAAACGTATGCGCTGTGCAATTCAAGCAAGACTCGATGATGGCTCGCAAAAAAGGCTTACCCTGCTGGTCCGCGAATTGGGCTGGAGCCCTTCGCGGGTCGTGCGAGAGGGCCTGCGTGTTCTGGAAGCAACTTATCTGCGAAAGAAGAAACGCGGCATAATTGGCCTCGGAAAATTCTCGTCCGGTATCCCCGACCTCGGCTCGAACAAAAAGCACCTGCGTGACTTTGGGAAGTGAAACCTGTCCTGCTCGACACCGGCGTTATCGTTGCGCTTCTGGACCGCAGCGAGAAGGCTTACCGTGCCTCGGCCGAGGCCATCCATCGGGCGGTATGGCCCCTAATAACCTGCGAAGCCGTGATTGCCGAGAGCTGCTATTTGTTGCGCAAATTCCCGGGTGCCCCCGAAGCGATCCTGGATAACGTGGTTGCCGGAATTTTCCAAATTCCTTTTCAAATTTCCAAGGAAGCCGCTGGCATAAAGCGGATTTTGCGAAAATACCGAGATCGCAAAATCGATCTCGCCGACGCCTGCCTGATTCGCTTGGCCGACGAATTTGAAACCGCCGACATTCTAACGCTCGACAACGACTTCAAGATCTATCGTTGGGGCCAGAACAAGCCCTTTCGTATTTTGTTGGATCTGCATTAGTCGACCCAACGGCCTCCATTTTTAAGACTGTGGCTATTCATTTCTCGGCGCGGCTCTGCGCCGCTGCGTTATCTTTTTCTTCTTGCCACCGCTTCGTTCAGTCCTTATCTCATTACGGCTCATCCGGCGACCGTAGCAGCTTCTCCGGTCCTCGAGGCTTTCCACAATTGAATGTACGGCTCCAGATCTTTCATCATTTTTTGGAACTGAGGAATGTCCAGCGACTGCGCGCCGTCACTAATCGCTTTTTCCGGTGCGGGGTGCACTTCCACGAGCAATCCGTCGGCACCAATCGCTACCCCGGCGCGCGAAACGGCGGGCACCAGGCTGCGTTTCCCCGTTGCATGGCTCGGGTCGAGAATTATGGGCAGATGTGTCAATTCATTCAGCGCCGGGATCGCTGCGATGTCGCATGTGTTGCGCGTTTCTGTTTCAAACGTGCGGATGCCTCGTTCGCACAGGATCACGTCGGAATTTCCATGCGCGACGATATACTCTGCGGACATCAGCAACTCCTTGATTGTTCCGCTCATGCCGCGCTTCAGCAGCACGGGCCGCCCACATTTTCCCAGCGCCTTCAGCAGGATAAAATTTTGCATGTTGCGCGCGCCCACCTGCATGATGTCCGCGTACTGCGCAATCAGATCCACGTCGCGGTCACTCATCACTTCCGTGATAATCGCGAGGCCCGTGGCCTTCTTCGCCTTCTGCAGCAGTTTCAGCCCTTCTTCTTCCATGCCCTGAAAATCGTACGGCGAAGTCCGTGGCTTGAAGGCGCCGCCGCGCAGGATTTTCGCGCCCGCCGCAGCCACTCCCTCTGCCGCGCGCATGATCTGCGTTTCTGATTCCACCGAGCACGGCCCGGCCATCACCACAAATTCGTCACCCCCAATTTCCGTGCCATTCACGCGCACCCGCGTCTTCCCTGCGCGGAATTGTTTGCTCACGAATTTGTACGGCGCGGAGATGCGCACGACTTTCTCTACCTGGGGCAGGGATTCGACGGATTCCATGCATGCCGTCACGTCTCCCACTCCCACTACGCCGATGACCACGCGCTCTTCTCCTTCTATCGAGTGCACCTTGTAGCCGAAATGTTCCACTTGGTTGCGCACTTCATCGATCTCCTGACGGGTGGCGTGCAGTTTCATTGAAATAATCATGGCTTGTCCCTCTCACCTCCATTTTTTCTTTCCGAACTGTTCTGCGCACAGCAGTTCCCAGGAACCCTCTTCGCAAAAATCTTCCAAAATATCCCGTCCAAAAACCGTTCCGTAAAACCTTCCTCTGCCCCAAAATAAAAAAACCCACTCGCTGCGAGTGGGTCGAAACTTTCTTCCGCTGTTTCTGATTACAGAATCGCCCCTCGCCTCCTAGATGGGTGGGTACCAAAATCGAAACCAATACGAGTGCGTGCCGCGATCCATGGTCTTAGTGTATTTGGTCTTTCCCCTAGAAACAACAAATATTTCGTGCGCTTCTTTGCTCGCGGGTGCCTTCGTCTCCTGCGCCGAAAACCGGCAATTTGTCGAGCCGCGAGGCTTCTAACCCTACGTTATCAATTCAGTAGCACGGCGAGGTGGTAGCGAGTGAAACCAGGGGGGTCGCCCCCTCGGCATGCGCCGACGGCCGCCCTTCGATACGCGCGGCTCTTGACGCGTTGCAAAAGATCGTCGGGAAGTTTGTTGAGATCCGTCACTTCAAAACGGATTGCGTACGACGCGGGAGCGCCGGCGAAGCCGTGGTCCATGTTGCATGTTTTGCGAGCATCCGCCGTTACCTCCGCGGTCAGCAAGCCAGTTGCCTTCAGCAGGGAAACCACCTTTTCTTCCTGCTGCTCCAAGCTCAGCGCTTCAACCGGGCGAGAAAAATCCTGCACGGCAAACAGTCCACCGCTCCCCCTCATGGTTGCGATGCCTACAGCGGTGACCTCAACGTTGAGAATATTCTTACGGTGGCCGGCAGAGTGCATCCAACCGTTGTGAATGGTCTCGGGATTGGGGCCCACGGCGATGTTTTCTGCGATCATCGAGAATCTCGCACCGGCCTTAGCGGCACGCTGGTCCAGGGGAGGCTCATCCAAACACTGGTGCAAGAGCAGATTCTGACTCACCATGACCTGGGCGTGCTGGCGCGCGGCGGTGGCCAGCGCCTCATCCCATTTGAGCGGTTGTAGTCCGGCTGCGGAACGCTCGCGGTTGGCGGCGTCGAGAAGGAGTTTGTCCTCAGCTGAGGGATGCCCTGAGAGCGGCGGAGCCGGAACTGGCGGACGATTCTGCTGGCGGTCTTGCGGATAAGCGGCGGAAATGCAAGAAAGAAGGCACAACACGGCGGCCGCGTTTCCGAACGAACGCGTACTTTTCATGGAGAGCTAGCCGCGGACACGAACGGCGCTGAAGCTGAGGATGACGTGGCCGCCGGAGGTGGGCCGGCCGAAGCTCATCATGGGGCGGAAGCGGGAGAAGAGAAGAATCTCGTCGAGTTGGTGGCGTAAGCTGGGGCTGGCGGGACCAGAAAGAATCTCATAGTCAACCATCTGGCCGCGAGCGTCGACGGTGACATAGACCTGGAGACCCTGCGGAAGCGAAAGCTCGAGTTCATGCTGCTCGGACCCCCAAGCTTGCGGGTAGTCCGACAACGTCAGAAGCTCGGCGGGGCGCAAAATATTAAGAGGCACGTCGTTGGACACGGCGCGAACGGTAGTCCCTGGCACCATCAATTGCAGCACAAGGACGAACACCACAATCGCGGAAAAAACTCCGCCGGTGGCCGGAACGGTGAGTGGTCGAAAAACATTGTCGAGAAGAATTTCGGCGCGGTCACGCACTCTGCGCAAGCGGCTGGACCATTGCTGAGAATGCTGGGTCTGAGCCGCAGCCACTTTGATGCGCACAGCCAGGCCGGCGGGCGGAAGATTTTTCGGCATGCGCGAAAGCAGGACGGAAAGCTTGCGGAAGCGTTCCAACTCGGCGCGGCAAGCGGTGCAGCCGTTCAGGTGCTCGCCAATCTGTACGCGCTCGGTGACCGACGTGGTGCCGGTGAGGGCGTCGTCGAGATAGCCGGCCAGTTTTGTCCGTACCGTGGTGCACTTCATGAAAGCCCCTCCCCCGCGGTACTCGCACGCAGGGAACTCTCTTCGGAAGAATCATTTATGCGGCGGGCCGCAGAATAGGCGTCGCCGAAGGGCGACGGCTGCGGCTCGACGACGGAACTATGGGCACCGGCTTCGGACGCGCTGCCGCCGCCGGCAGCATGCGAAGCAACACGCGGTTCCTGCTCACGGAGGAGCGGCTCGAGAACTTGCCGAAGAGCGCGGCGGCCGCGAAGGATGCGTGACTTCACCGTGCCGACGCTGCAGTCGAGGACTTCGGCGACTTCTTCGTAGCTCAATCCCTCAAGGTCACGCAGGATAACCGCAGTGCGAAAAACGTCCGGAACTTCCTGCAAGGCGTGTTGCACGGCGATCTGAATTTCGCGCGAGGCCAGTTGTTCAAACGGCGTTGCGCCGAGATCTTCAATTTCGATCGAAGGGTGGCCGTCTTCCGGCTGGGCGTCGATCGAAACATTCTTCTGCAGATGGCGCTTAAACCACCGTTTGTGATTAAGCGCTTCGCGAATGGCGATGCGATAGAGCCAAGTTTTCAAGGAGCTGCCTTGCCGGAACTTGCGAATCCCGCGGAAAGCCTTCAAGAAAACTTCCTGCGAACCGTCGGCGGCGTCAGAAGTGTCGCCGAGCATGCTCAAAATCAGGTTATAGACCGGTGCGTGGTAGTGGGTGACAAGCCAGTCGAATGCCGTTTCCGAGCCGGCTTGCAGCTCAGAGACGAGTTCGGCTTCATCGCGGCCCCAAGAGAGGGCGCCTGCCCATTCGGACACTGCCGGCCTTTCCGGCCCAATTAGATCGCTCGGGCCACCCTGCTAGTAGGACCAACCTTAGAACGGTGGACCCAGGCCTTCTTGCGAGTGCGATCCCCAAGTTGCTGGGATCTAGCTGTGACCCTGGGACAACGCTAAGGCATTGCCGCTCCCGAGGCCCGCTCCCGTTCCATTAGACACCGCTAGGTGTGGAGATGTTTCCCGCGGCGATGCGGCATTCGGCAACTTTCCGCATTCTGGCAGCTTCGAGCGAGGTACGCAACAGTACCCGCGGGCAGCAACGCCCGCTGAATGAGTTAGCTGGATTACCGTGGTTCCGTGAAACGCAGAACAGCGCAATAACTGGCTCGTGTTGGTGCGCAAGGCCTGATTCTAAGAGAGTTATGCCAGCCGGAAGGGCGATAAAGAACGAGCCTGGTATGGGTGACCAGATATCGCTCCAAGGGGTCTTGCCGAGAAGCGTGGAACTTGCTCATTGGAAACGAGTTGTCGAGACACTCCTTTGGGATAAGTGCGGTAGGGTAGGAAGACCAAGAGGTCCTCTTTGCGGACGTTCCGGGAAAGTGGGAACAGGACTCAAGAGACTAGAAGGCGAGGGTGAATCCGGAAGTGCTGCCCAGCCGGGGCTGGAGCGTGCCAACAGGGAAAAAAACGCCCGCCGCGGCCAAGCCGTGGCGGGAGGAAATTGGGTAACCGGCTCGGGGGACGTGGCATTTCACCACCGGGCCAAATAGCCTTGCTTAGCTGTTCGCTTCGGCGGTCTCTTCCTTCTTGGCTTTTTCTTTCTTTTCTCTCTTCTTCAGCTCGTAGCCGACGATCTCAAGGATGGCGACCTTGGCCCCGTCGCCGACCCGGATGCCTGCGTGGATGATTCTCGTATAGCCTCCGGCGCGGTCCGCGAATTTCGGAGCGATTTCGCCGAAAAGCTTCTGCGTAACCGCAGGGGTCATAAGGTAGGCCGCCGCCTGGCGTCGCGATTGCAGCGTGTCACGTTTTCCGAGGGTGATCATCTTCTCCGCCACAGGCCGCGTCGCTTTCGCGCGTGTCAGCGTGGTGGTAATCCGTCCGTGCTCGAACAAGTTCGTGACGAGGTTCCGCAGAGTCGCGCGCCGGTGCGACGGATTGCGTCCAAGTTTTGATCCTGAATTACGATGCCGCATCGTCCATCCCTCCAACTTCTGCGATCTGCTCTTGTTGTCTCTATCTGCTTCGACGGTCCACTAATGCAGGCTGAAGACCGTCGAAGGTTTTTTCAAACTTTGACGGTCTTTACCGCTCTTAGCCGCAAAGCCTCGGTGTTTAAGACCGGGGATATAAGGCTTTCTTTTTGCTTTTTCTTCGCTTCTGTCCTAAACTGGCTCGTCCTCAAAACGGGACCTATGGGCGGGCAGCCCAAAAGTAAAGCCTCTTCGTTGTCCTCCGCTGAAGTAGGGCGGTTGTGGGAGGAACCCACCGAAGAGACCGGACCAAAACCCGGCTCCGTAGGAATCCTGGCCCTTTAGGGCAAGGAGGATGTCAAAGCCCGACCGTGTCTTCGCTAGGCGGAGGCGCGGTCTGGCTCGGTAGCGGCGGCCAGATAATCCGGCCGTGCTCGTCGAACTTCATGCCCAGGCTAAGGCCCATCTTGGTCAGTATATCCTTGATCTCGTTGAGCGATTTGCGACCGAAGTTCTTGGTCTTCAGCATTTCGTTCTCGCTCTTTTGCACGAGTTCGCGGATGGTCTGGATGTTCGCATTCTTCAAGCAGTTGTAGGAACGCACGGAAAGTTCCAGCTCTTCGACGGAGCGGTCCAGATGTTCCAGCCGGGGGTCGTTGGCGATTTCCTGCGGCAGTTCCGCCATCTCCGTCGGCTCTTCAAAGTTGATGAAGATGCTCATGTGATCCTTCACCAGCTTGGCGGCCAATCCGATGGAATCCTGCGGCGTGATCGCGCCGTTGGTCCACACTTCGATCATCAGCTTCTCGTAGTCCGTCATCTGGCCGAGACGTGCCGCTTCCACCGCGTAGTTGACCTTGCGTACCGGCGAGTGCACGGAGTCCACGGGAATGTAGCCGATCGGCAAGTCTTCATCATAGTTGCGGTCCGCAGCCACGTAGCCGCGCCCGTTCTTCACGCGCATCTCGATCTGCAGCTTGCCGCCTTCGCTGACCGTCGCAATGTACACGCTCTTGTCGAGCACTGCGAAGTCCGCGTCTTCCTCGATTTGCGCCGACGTCACCGGCCCCGGATGATCGACGTTGAAGAAAATCGTCTTGGGCAGATCGGTGTTCAGCTTGATCGGCACCTGTTTCAAGTTCAGGATGATGTCGGTCGCATCTTCCACCACCCCGGGAATCGAAGAGAATTCGTGCAGCACTCCCTCGATCTTCACGGCGGTAATCGCGGCGCCTTCAATCGAACTCAACAGCGCGCGCCTTAGCCCGTTTCCAACTGTCGTGCCCCATCCGCGCTCAAACGGCTGCGCGGAAAACCGCCCGTACTTCTCGGTCAGAGATTCCAGTTCGGATGCAAGTCGCTTCGGCTTTTGAAAACCCTTCCACATCGTGTTCCTTCCTTCTGGCAGCCGGACGATCGGCGGCCTAAAACCAGACTGCCCACCCGGTTACGCCGGGCGCGTGCGGCGCCAACCGCCGCTCAAAACGCCGGATTTCACTCCGGCTTGCCGGGCCGCCGATGGTTCCCCGGCGGACCTGCCGTTCTTATTTCGAGTACAACTCCACAATGAGCTGCTCGTTGATCGGCGGCGTCTGCACGTCTTCGCGCTTCGGCAACGCCACAACCTTGGCTTTGAACTGCTCGCGGTCCTGTTCAAGCCACGGCACCGCGCTCTGGCTCTGCGCCACGTTCCGGGCTTCCAGCACCATCGCGTTCTGGTGCATCTTTTCCTTGATAGCCACTTCTTCGCCGACGGTTACGAGATAAGAAGGAATGTTTACCTTCTTCCCGTTGATGCGAACGTGACCATGCAAAACGAGCTGCCGGGCCTGCGAACGGGACGACGCCAATCCCGCGCGCCACACCACGTTATCCAGACGCCGCTCGAGCGTAATGATCAGGTTTTCGCCCGTTGGACCCTTGGCCCGCACAGCCTTTTCAAAATACGTGCGGAACTGCCTCTCGAGCAACCCGTAGGTGCGTTTGACTTTCTGCTTCTCGCGCAACTGCAGGCCGTAACCCGCGACCTTGGGGCGCCGCGACTGTCCGTGCTGTCCCGGAACGAAGTTGCGCTTCTCAATCGCGCACTTCTCCGTGAAGCACCGCAGTCCCTTCAAAAACAGTTTCTGCCCTTCCCGGCGGCACAGGCGGCAGACTGCATCTCGGTGTCTTGCCAACTTCTATTCTCCCTTCCCAAAACTCTGGTGGGACTGACATTCCTGTCTGTCCCCTCGAATCCCTTGATTCCTAAAATGGCTTATCAAACGCGGCGCCTCTTCGGAGGACGGCACCCGTTATGCGGAATCGGCGTCACGTCGCGGATCAACACAATGTGCAATCCCGCCGCGGCCAGCGCGCGCACGGCCGACTCGCGTCCCGAGCCTGGCCCCTTCACGCGTACTTCCACGCTCTTCATGCCGTACTGGTCGCGCGCCACACCCGCGGCAGCCAGCGAAGCCTGCTGCGCGGCATAGGGCGTCCCCTTGCGCGAGCCTTTGAAGCCGATGGCCCCCGCCGAAGACCAGCACACCACGCGGCCGTCCGTATCCGAGATGGTGATCTGCGTGTTGTTGAACGTCGCAGCCACATAAACAACGCCGTGCGGTATAACGCGGCGTTCGCGCTTCTTCTTGAATTCTTTCTTGCGCTTTGTTGCCGCCGCCGGTTTCGCCGGCGCTGCTGTTGCGTCCGGCACCGCGCCTTTTTGTTCTTTTGCCACTGTCCACTCCGTTTCAGGTTCGCACAACTCTGAATTTCCCGCCTGGCAGTGGCGCAGCATGCTGCGCAGCTACCAGCAATACCCACACAATGCTAGCCCTTCTTGCCGGTAACCTTCTTCTTCGCCGCCACTGCGCCGCGCCGCGGACCTTTCCGGGTGCGCGCGTTGGTATGCGTCCGCTGACCGCGCACCGGAAGATTGCGGCGATGCCGAATCCCGCGATACGCCTGGATTTCAATGAGCCGCCGGATGTTCATCTGGATCTCCTTGCGGAGATCGCCTTCCACGCGGCCTTCTTTTTCAATTTCCTGCCGGAGATGATTAACTTCATCTTCGGTCAGATCGCGGATCTTCTTCGTGTGATCGACGCCCGCCTTCGCGGCGAGCTTCTTCGCGCGCTCCTGCCCAATGCCATAGATCGAAGTCAATCCGACCCAAAGGCGCTTCTGCGGCGGAAGGTCAACACCTGCGATGCGAGCCATTCTCTCTCCTTAACCCTGGCGCTGCTTGTGCTTCGGATTGGTGCAGATTACCCGCACCACACCGCGCCGGTGGATCACCTTGCATTTGTCACAAATCTTTTTTACCGATGCCCGTACTTTCATTGCCTTTGCCCCTCGTTCCGACCGCTATCGGCGATCAGCGGCCCGCCCCAAAGCGCGGGCCTCACAAACGTGGCCTATTGGATGATGTGGCCACTTCCAAAGTCGCAGGCCCAAAATCGCCGGTCTCGAGACCCGCCGCTACAGAACCTACTTGTAGCGATACACAATCCGGCCCCGCGTCAAATCGTAAGGCGAAAGCTCCACGGCTACTTTGTCTCCCGCCAGAATCCGGATGAAATTCTTCCGCATCTTGCCGGAAACGTGCGCCAGCACCTGATGCTTGTTCTCGAGCTCCACGCGAAACATCGCATTTGGCAGCGGCTCAATCACCGTGGCCATTACTTCTATGGCATCCTCTTTCGGATTTCCAGAGTCGCCCTTTTCTTTTTTCTCGCGAATGGGTCTCGCCATATTCTCCTGCGTTACCAGCGCCGGGTTGAAACCCAGTCGCTGCCGTGGACCGTACTAACCAGGGGGCACCTTGCTGCGCCCCTACCAAGATACCTACCAGGACGGCCCGGTCATCTCTTTCGGCCGCGTCAGAATCCACGGTCCGTTCGCGGTGACCGCGATCGTATGCTCGAAGTGCGCCGAGGGGCTGCCATCCGCCGTCTCCGCCACCCACTCATCCCGCATGCGAACTTCCGGCCGGCCCGCGTTGACCATGGGCTCGACGGCGATGACCATGCCCTCTTGCAGCCGCGCCCCGCGCCCCTCGTCGCCGTAATTCGGCAGGTTCGGTTCGTCATGCATCTTCGTGCCGATGCCATGCCCGACAAACTCCCGCACCACCGAATAACCGTGCTGCTCGACCCAGCTTTGCACCGCGTGCCCGACATCGCCGAGTCGGTTGCCGGCGCGCATCTTGTCAATCGCGCGGTCCAGCGATTCGCGGGTCACCTCCAGGAGCTTCGTCACTTCCGGTCGAATCTGCCCGACCGGAACGGTGACCGCGGAATCCGCGAAATATCCGTCCACCTCCATCCCGAAGTCAATCGAGACGATGTCGCCCTCGCGAAGTTTCCGCTTCGGCGACGGAATCCCGTGAACGATCTCGCTGTTCACCGAAGTACACAGCGAACAAGGATACCCGCGGTAACCCTTGAACGCCGCCTTGCCCGGCTTCGCGGCGATTCTTTGCTCGGCGAACCTCTCGAGGTCCATGGTCGTCAGCCCCGGCCGCACCATCTCCCGGAGCGCCGTCAAAATCTCGTGCACGACCAGCCCGGCGCGGTGCATCTTTTCCAGCTCTTCGGCACTGCGCAGATGAATCGCCATCGTTTCTACTAGCGGCCTTCCCGGGCTGACTAATGCTTGCCGCGCGCTTGGTGCAGAGTCCGCCAAATCTGCTGCTCCACTTCTTCCACACTCTTCGAGGCGTCCACATCGTGAAGCAGGCCCAGCCTCCGGTAATAAGCGACCAACGGCTCTGTCTGCTTCTCGTACGCCCGCAACCGCGGCCCTACAATCTCTTCCCGGTCGTCCGGCCGCTGCCAAAGCTCTCCACCGTCGTCGTCACAGCGTCCTTCGACTTTCGGCGGGCGCTCGAAAAGATTGTAAATCTCGCCGCCCATCTTGCATGTCCGCCGGCCCGTTATGCGCCGGAGGATGAGCGCTGTATCGATCAGCAGGTGAATCACGACCGGCCGTCGATAGCCGTGCTGCTTCAACAACTCGCCCAGATACTGGGCCTGAGCGACGGTCCGCGGAAACCCGTCAAACACAAAACCGTGCGAACAATCCGGCCGCTCGATGCGCTCCGCAACGATCTTGAGCACCAGCGAGTCCGAAACCAGCTCGCCGCGCTCCATAATCGGCTTGGCCTTCACTCCAAGCGGAGTGCCCCGAGCGACATGCTCGCGGAGCATGTCGCCGGTCGAAAGGTGCGGCACGGAGTACTTGGCGGCAAGCTTTTTCGCTTGCGTGCCTTTCCCCGCGCCCGGAGGCCCGAGAAAAATCACGGCACGATTGAGCTCTTCCTGGGGCCGCTTATCCGGCACCACTGGGCTCGTGGCCATGTTGTTACCGCCGGCCGCGCAACCGGCCCTTTCGGGCAAACCCTTCGTAATTCCGCATGACCAGCTGCGCTTCCAGCTGCTGCACGGTGTCCATGGCCACGCCCACGACGATCAACAGCGAAGTGCCGCCGAAATAAAACTGTACGCCCAAACCTTTCAGAAACCACACCGGGAAGTGGCGATCAAACCAGGAACCGATGCCCCATCCAATATGGTCAAGGTGAATGCCCGCAATCATCCATTCCGGCAGTAAACAAACGATCGCAAGATAAACCGCACCGATGAACGTCAGCCGCTTCAAAATCTTGCTGACATGCTCGGAGGTGTTGCGCCCGGGCCTGATGCCGGGAATGAATCCACCGTTCTTGCGCATATTGTCCGCAAGCTCCGTTGGATTGAAAACAATCCCGACATAAAAAAACGAGAACAGCAAAATCATCGTGATATATACGACGGTATAGAGCGGCTCACCCCACTGCAGGCGTTCCTTGATGGTGTTCAAAAATGCCCAGCGGGTGCCCATCATCAGAGCAGCCGTCGCAGGAAATGCCAGCAGCGAACTCGCAAAAATCGGCGGAATCACGCCGCCGGAATTGACGCGCAATGGCAGGTAGGACGATTGCCCGCCCATCACGCGGCGGCCCACGACGCGCTTGGCATACTGCACGGGAATGCGCCGCTGCCCGCCTTCCACAAACACGATGAAGGCCACCACCGCGACCATCAAGGCCACCAGGAAAATCAGCGCCAGCCCGGTGAACGGCCCCCAAGCGGCTGTTCTTGCCTTGGTGATCAGGTCATCGACAGCACGAGGCAAACCCACAACGATTCCGACAAAAATAATCAGCGACATCCCGTTGCCGATGCCGCGCTCGCTGATCTGCTCGCCGAGCCACATGATGAACGCCGACCCGGTGGTGAGCGTCAGAATGGTCATCAGGGTAAAGCCAATTCCTGGATGATAGACCAGCGACTGGCCGCTCATATTCGTCGCTTGCAGCGTCGAAGCGATGGTCAGCGATTGGATCACGCTCAGAACGATGGTCAGATAGCGCGTGTATTGCGTGATCTTGCGGCGTCCGAGCTCGCCCTCTTTTTGCAGCCGCTCCAGGTACGGAAAAACCACCTGCATCAACTGCAGGATGATGGACGCGGTGATGTACGGCATGATGCCCAAAGCGAAAATGGTGAGCTTGCGGAAACTTCCGCCGCTGAAAAGGTCGAAGATGCCCAGAACCGAACCCTGCGCCTGCTTGAACATTTCCGCCAGCACGTCCGCGTTGATGCCCGGCGTCGGAATGTGCGCGCCGATGCGGTACACGCCCAGCAGCGCCAGCGTAAACAGCACGCGGTTCCGCAAATCCGGGATGCGGAACATGTTCTTGAGAGCTTCGACGAATCGTTTCATACTTTTACCCTGCGATTCCCCGTTACGCTGCAACACCGCACTCGAACGCTACGCTACGACCTCAAAAGTGCCGCCTGCTTTGGTGATCTTGTCTTTGGCCGAAGCGCTGAAGGCCTGCGCGTGAATCACCAGCTTGGTTTTCAGTTCGCCGTCGCCCAAAACTTTGATCGGATCGGTTACGCGGCGCACAAAACCGTGCGCGCGGAGCAAGTCCGGTGTCACCGTCTCGCCCTCCGGAAAAACGTTTAGCTCTTCCAGATTCACGACCGAGTAGGTCACGCCGAATGGGTTGTGAAACCCGCGCTTCGGCATGCGGCGATGCAGGGGCATCTGGCCGCCTTCAAATCCGCGCCGGCGAGAATAGCCGCGACGGGATTTCTGGCCCTTGTCGCCGGAACCGGAGGTCTTGCCTAGCTTCGAGCCGATACCGCGCCCGACGCGCACCTTGCGGTGTCGGGAGCCTTTCGGCGGTTTCAAATTCGACAGGCTGACCGCCGACTTGTGCGGCGCAGCGCTCTTGGCGGCTTTGCGGCCGCGGGAAACCTTTTTCGCCATCGTCTTACTCCACCACTTCCACGAGATGCCGCACTTTGTGGATCATGCCGCGAACCGCGGGGGTGTCCTCGCGCTCGACGACCTGATGCATTCTCCGCAGTCCAAGACCGCGGATGGTTTGGCGCATGTCATCGGTGCAGCTGATAAAGCTCACCACCCACTTGACCTTGACCGTGCCGCCGGCCCCTTTGCCGATTCTCTCGGTACTCGATTTTTTCTGGCTGGCCATTAGCTATTCTCACCTGCAGCCACTTTTTGATAGCGGCCGCTGATTTCGTCGAGGGTCTTCGACCGTGTCTCCGCCACTTGCGCTGCGTCTTTCAAACCCAGCAGTGCGGCGAACGTGGCTTTCACCACGTTGTGCGGATTCGACGTGCCGAGCGACTTGGTCAGCACGTTGTGGATTCCCGCCACTTGCATGACCTTGCGCACGGGACCGCCGGCGATCACCCCGGTGCCCTCCGGAGCGGGCTTCAGCAGCACTTGTGCCGAGCCGTAGCGTCCGAGCACCTGATGCGGAATTGTGGTGCCCTTCAGGTTCAGCTTGATCAGATTCTTTTTGGCCTGCTCGATGGCCTTCTTGATGGCCATGGGAACTTCGCGCGCTTTTCCCATACCGAACCCCGCATGGCCGTGGCTGTCGCCCACGACTACCAGCGCGGAAAAGCTGAGATTCTTGCCGCCCTTGACGACTTTGGTGACGCGGTTGATGGCAATCACGTCGTCTTTCAAATCGGACGGATTCACCTCCAGGAGCCTGCGTACCGCTAAACTGTCTCGCAAGATTTGCTTCGACATAGGCTTAGAACTGTAACCCCGCTTCCCGCGCCGCGTCGGCGAGCGCCTTGACGCGGCCGTGATACTTGTAACCGCCGCGGTCGAACACTACTTTCACCAGTCCAGCAGCTTTGGCGCGCTCGGCGATGGCCTTACCGATAACCTTGGCTGCTGCAATGTTTCCGCCACCCTTCAAATTCTTTTTCGTTTCGCCGTCCACCGAACTTGCCGAGACCAAAGTCTTTCCGATGCGGTCGTCAATCACCTGCGCGTAGATGTGTCCCAGGGAACGATACACGCAAAGACGCGGGCGCTCGGTGGTGCCTTCGACACGCTGGCGAACGCGTTCGTGAACGCGCAGGCGGTGCAGATTCTTCGATAGCTTGCGAACTCTTGCCGATGCCACTGTTTCTTCTCCTCGATACCTCTAGCCGCCAAGCGGCCAAAAAAACTATGCCGTGCCGCCGGCCTTTGCTCCAGCCTTGCCGGCCTTTTTCTTCAGACGCTCGCCGGTGATGCGAATGCCCTTCTGCTTGTACGGATCGGGCGGACGCAGCGCGCGAAGATCCGCGGCCACTTGTCCGACTTTGCCCTTGTCCGCGCCGCTGACGACGATGTGCGTCTGCTTGTCCACGGTGATCTGAATTCCTTCGGGAACCGGGAACTCGATAGGGTGGGACTTGCCGAGCGCGAACGCCACGATTTTGCCCTTCAACTCCGCGCGGTAGCCGACGCCAACGATGTCCAAATCCTTCTTAAAGCCCAGCGTTACGCCGTGAACGGCGTTGGCGACCAGGGCGCGCGCAAGACCGTGAAGCGCGCGGTGATCTTCGGTGTCGCGAAGCGCCGTGAGCACGCCATCTTTCTGTTCAAAGGTGATGCCGTGCGGCAGCGGAACAGTGAGCTTGCCCTTGGGGCCTTGCACGTCGACTTGGCCGCTCCCGAGAGCGATTTTCACGCCTGCGGGAACTGGAATTGGTTTGCGTCCGATACGTGACATTGATCTTTAATCCTCAAATCCTTTTCTTAGAGAAACCAATGCTATTACCAAACCTCGCAGAGAATTTCGCCGCCCACTTTGGCTTTGCGCGCGGAACGGCCGCTCATCAAGCCCTTGGGTGTGGTCAAAATATTGATGCCCAGCCCGCCAACGACCGGGCGGATATCCCTGGCGCCTAGATACCGGCGCGAACCGGGGCGCGAAATGCGCTTAACCCCGGAAATGACGCTGCGGCGGTCCGGCGTGTACTTCAGGAAGACGCGCAACATTCTGCGCGTCTTGTTTTCGTCCACCATCTTGAACGTCGAGATGTAGCCTTCTTCCTTCAGAATGCGGGCGATTTCTGCTTTGAGCTTTGACGCCGGCACATCCACGCGCTGGTGTTTGGCGGCCGCGGCGTTGCGAATGCGCGTCAAAAAATCGGCTATGGGATCCGTTTGCATCGTGTCTCCTACCAGCTTGCTTTCACGACGCCGGGAATTTCTCCCTTGAGCGCCATACCGCGAAAACAGATGCGGCACATCTGGAACTTGCGGATATACCCGCGGGCGCGGCCACAAACGCGGCAGCGGTTGCGAACGCGCACTTTGAATTTTGGCTTCTTATGCGTCTTTGCGATTTTTGCCAGGCGTGCCATTATTGCGCTCCTCCAGGAACGCGCAGGGGGACTCCGAGACCCTTCAAAAGCTCCCGGCCTTCCTCGTCGTTCTTTGCCGTGGTCGTCAAGGTGACGTTCATGCCCTTGATTTTGTCCACGCGGGTGTAATCGATTTCCGGAAACACCAACTGGTCTCGCAGGCCCATAGTGTAGTTGCCGCGCCCATCGAAAGCATTCGAGGGTAGTCCGCGGAAATCGCGGACGCGCGGCAGAACCACGTTGCAGAGGCGGTCGAGAAATTCATACATTTTTTCTCCGCGCAGGGTCACGGCGCAGCCAATGGGCATGCCTTTGCGGATTTTGAAGTTGGCGATGGACTTCTTGGCGCGCGTGATGATGGCCTTTTGTCCCGTGATCTGGCCGAGCTCCACCGCAGCGGTATCCAGCAGCTTGGCGTTCTGGCTGGCTTCGCCGAGGCCGATGTTCACCGTGATCTTCTGCAGTTTCGGAACGGCCATCTTGTTTTCCCAGCCAAAGCGCTTCATCAACGCCGGCACCGTTTCGCTGCTGTACTTCTCGTGTAGTCGCGTCTTCATTTCTCTTCTCTGCCTTGTCCTTTACTTATCGATGGTCGTGCCACAACGGCGGCAGGCACGCACTTTCGTTCCGTCCGGGAGGATATTGTGTCCCGTGCGGGAATGCTTGCCGCAGCTGGGGCAAACAATCATTACATTCGAAACGTTCACCGGGCCTTCTTTTTCGACGATCCCGCCTTTGATATTCTTCCCCGGGTTCGGCCGCGTGTGGCGTTTGATAATCGAAGCATGCTCCACCACCACGGTATTCTTCTTGGCGTTGATCGAGAGCACGCGCCCCGTCTTGCCGGCATCGCGTCCGGCGATGATTTTCACCTGGTCGCCTTTGCGGATGGTGATGGTATGCCGCTCGGCTCTTTCATGTCGCAGGGTCATGGCCTACCAAACCTCCGGAGCCAGCGAGACGATCTTTGTAAACTTTTTGTCGCGCAGCTCTCTTGCCACCGGGCCAAACACGCGCGTTCCCACGGGTTCGCCCGCTTCGTTGATTAAAACCGCGGCATTGTCGTCAAACCGGATGTACGTGCCATCCCTGCGCCGCCGCTCTTTCCGCATTCGAACAATCACGGCCTTCACGACCGTGCCCTGCTTTACCTGGCTTTCCGGTGTCGCTTCTTTTACCGACGCAGTGATGACGTCGCCCAGACCGGCCTGCAGCCCCGCGTCGCCACCCACAGGCATAATGCACATCAGCTTTCGCGCGCCGGAATTGTCGGCTACCGTCAGCCAGGTTCGCATCTGAATCATCGGTGTGCTCCCCTGTTCCGTTTACTGCGCTGACGCGTTCCGCGTCAGCACTTCCTTCAACCGCCAGCGCTTCAGGCGGGAAAGCGGCCGCGAAGCCACAATCCGCACCGTGTCGCCCTGTTTCGCCGCACGCTGTTCATCGTGAGCGTAAAATTTCTTGGAGATGCGCACCACGCGGTGATACTTGGGGTGTTGGACCAGACGCGTTACTTCGACGACGATGGTTTTTTCCATCTTCGCGCTGGTCACTTTGCCAGTGAGCACGGTGCGCTCGCCGCGCGTTTCGGTGTTTGCTGCCGCTGCCGCTGGTGTTTCGGTTGTCATTGCGCCTTCCCTGCTGCTTCGGACTTCGAGGCCGCCGATATCTCGTGCGCGCGAAGCAGTGTTTTCACGCGCGCCAAATCCTTTTTCGATTCACGGAGCCGCTTCAGCGCTTCCGCTTGTCCGGTCGAGAGCTGAAACTTCAGCCGGAAGATTTGCTCGGTCAGCTCTTTCTGCTGTGCTTCGAGCTCGTTCACGCCTGCTTCGCGAATTTTTTCAATGCGCCTTGGCATAATTACAAGCTCCCCGCGCGAGTGATGAACTTCGTGGGAATCGGCAGCTTGTGCCCCGCCAAGCCCATGGCTTGCTTGGCCGTGGCTTCGTCCACGCCGGACATTTCGAACATGATGCGCCCCGGCTTCACCACCGCCACCCACTTTTCCGGAGCACCTTTGCCTTTGCCCATGCGCGTTTCCGCGGGCTTCTTGGTGAAGGGCTTGTCCGGAAAAATGCGAATCCAGAGTTTGCCGCCGCGCTTGATGAAGCGCGTGATGGCAACACGCGAAGCCTCAATCTGACGGTCGGTAATCCACGCCGCTTCCATGGCTTTTAATCCATAGTCGCCGAAAGCCAGATCGCCGCCGCGCCAGGCCTTGCCATTGCGCCGACCGCGCATCTGCTTCCGGTACTTCACCTTCTTGGGCATCAACATCGCTGTGTTCTCGCTTCCCTAATCTTCGAAGGCCGCTGGGCGGCCGGTTTTAGTCCTTTTTATGCTGCGGCCACGACGTCGCGTTCTTTCTGGACCTTCGAAGCGCGCTTGGGCACGTTCTCGCCCTGGTAGACCCAGCACTTCACGCCAATCACGCCGTAGGTCGTTTGCGCTTCGGCAGTACCGTAATCAATGTCCGCGCGCAGCGTCTGCAGCGGAAGACGCCCCTGCAAGTACCATTCTTTGCGCGCGATTTCCGCGCCGTTCAAACGCCCCGCGACACGCACTTTGATCCCTTTGCAACCAAAACGAAGCGCCGAGTCCACGGCTTTGCGCATCGCGCGGCGGAATGCCACGCGCTTTTCGAGCTGCAGCGCGATCGATTCCGCGACAAGTTGCGCATCAAGCTCCGGACGGTGCACTTCCTGGATGTCGATGTGCACTTCGCGCTTGGTGCGCTTCTGCACTTCCTGCTTCAGCTTATCGATTTCCGCGCCCTTGCGACCGATGATGATGCCCGGCCGAGCCGTGTAAATGCGCACAACGAGCTTGTTGGCAGCGCGCTCGATATCAATGGAGCTGATGCCCGCGCTCTTGAGCTTATCTTTCAACTCGCGGCGCAGCTTGACGTCTTCGTGAAGAAGATCGGCATAGTCGCGGTCCGCATACCAGCGCGATTTCCACGGCTTGTTGTAGCCCAGGCGAAACCCATAAGGGTGCGTCTTCTGTCCCATTACTTCTTCCCCTTTTTCGACGGCCGCTTGCCGGTCAAAGCCTTGCGTACGCGCCGGATCGTGCCGCGCGCGCCCTTCTCGGCTTCTGCTTCGGCCAAGTTTGACGCCACGCGTTCGGCAGCGGCGACGTGGTGCTCGGCAACGCCGACCCACAAATGCGCCGTGCGCTTCTGGTAGCGAAAGGCCCGGCCCATCGGCGCAGGACGAATCCGCTTCCAACGCGCCCCTTCGTTCACGTAGCACGTGGAAACAAACAACTGATCGACATCGAGCGGCGAACCGGAGTCTTCCGCCTTGCGCTCGGCATTGGCGATCGCGCTGCGCAGCACTTTCTCGATGTGCTTCCCGGCGCGCTTCGGTGTGTAGCGAAGCGTCTGCAAAGCGTCTTGCGCTTTTGCCCCGCGGATCAGATCCATCACCAGACGGGCCTTCTGCGGCGACATCCGCACGTGCCTTGCCAACGCATGCGCTTCAATCGTAGCGGTAGTTTGTGTCTGTACGTCGGCCATAAGTTATGCCTTCGGCGCCGGAGCTGCGCCGCCTCCTGCGGGTGCCGCAGCCGGCGCCGCGCCGCCTGCCGGAGCCGTGCCCGCGGCCCGCTCGAGCGCCGCTTTCACGGCGTGTCCTTTGAAGGAGCGCGTCGGCGAAAACTCGCCCAGCTTGTGCCCGATCATCTGCTCGGTCACATACACGGGAATGAACTTCTTCCCATTGTGCACGGCAATGGTATGCCCGATCATTTCCGGCACAATGGTCGAGCGCCGCGACCAGGTCTTAACGACTTTCTTTTCATTCCGCGTGTTCAGCCCTTCGACTTTTTCACGCAGGTGGCCATCCACAAATGGCCCTTTTTTCAGTGAGCGTGCCATCGATTCCCTATTCCTCCACTCGGCGCAAGCGGCCCCACGGCGCGCGCCGCATCTTCTTGAATCCTCGCACGGGCCCCGGAACGCGGTGCGACCTGGGGCAAAACGGGCACACAAACCGCGTGCCTTGCGCGTTTGGAATCCGCTCCACAATCACCGCCCAGCCCGGCTTGCAGAGCTTGTACAGAACGGGCTCCGGCGGCGGCACAACTACTTTCCCTGTTGGCCGCGCGGGCTTCGTGCTCTTTGCCGCTGCGCGCTTTGTTGCACCCTTTACCGGCCGGGCGGACCGCTTCGCGGCCGCTCGCCGCAACGATGTCCGCCGCCCTGCTGTTCGTGTCGTTCGTGTTGCTCTCATCGCCTTTACTCTCACCGGGCCGCTTTGCCATCACCGCCCGGCTTCTAGCGTTTGCTGCGTCACGCTGGTTCGACCTTTACTTCCTTCTCTCAACGATGTTGCGGTCCGTGCGCTTGTTGTTGCGCGTCTTCTTGCCCAACGTCGGGAAAGCCCACGGTGTCTGCGGGTGGTTGCCCTTCACTTTGCCTTCACCGCCGCCGTGCGGGTGATCCACAGGGTTCATGGCCACGCCGCGAACCGTTGGCTTGATGCCGCGCCAGCGAGTGCGGCCCGCTTTGCCGAAGGTTTCGTTTTCGTGGTCGAGGTTGCCAACCTGGCCGACCGTCGCCATGCAATCCAGAGAAAACTTGCGAACTTCACCGGAAGGCAGTTTTACCAAAGCGATGTCGCCTTCCTTACTCAACAGCTGGGCCGAGCCGCCAGCCGAACGAACCACTTGTCCGCCGCGGCCAGGATTCAGCTCCAGGTTGTGCACCATGGTGCCGGGGGGAATGTGCTTGATCTGCAGCGCATTGCCCGGAAGGATATCCGCGCCTTCCCCAGTCGAAACCGTCGCGCCCACTTCCAGCCCTACGGGATGAAGAATGTAGCGCTTGTCGCCATCGGCATAATGCAAGAGCGCAAGATTCGCGCTACGGTTCGGATCGTACTCAATCGCCGCCACTTTCGCCGGGATGCCAACTTTGTCGCGGCGAAAATCCACTTTGCGGTACTGCTTCTTGTGGCCACCGCCGCGATGCCAGACCACGATTTCGCCGTGGTTGTTCCGCCCGCCCGAGCGCTTCTTCGGCTCGAGCAAGGCCTTCTCCGGCTCTTGCTTGGTGATGTGGCTCTTGTCCACGACGGTGATAAACCGCCGCGAAGCCGTATATGGATTAAAGCTCTTCAGTCCCATCGCTGCCTCTTACCTTCTTACGTAATCTCGTTTCGCTCGCCGGGGCCCAAGCTGCTAGCAATGCTACAGGTTCTCCGCGTACTCGATCATTTTTTCGTCTTTCGCGAGCTTTACGTACGCTTTCTTCCAATCGCGCCGGTAGCCTTCATTCTGTCCGCGACGGCGCATTTTGCCGACATAATTCGCCGTGCGCACCGCGGCGACTTTTACCTTAAAAATCTGCTGAACGGCTTCCTTAATCTGTGTCTTCGTGGCGTTTGCGGAAACCTCAAACACCACGGTGTGCTGCGTTTCCTTTACACCCAGGCCTTTTTCCGTGATGATCGGCCGGCGAATAATCTGATAGTGCGGGGCAGACATGATTTATTCCTTCCCCTTTTTCTTAGCCGGTTTTTTTGCGGCTTTCTTGGCTGCCGGCTTGGCTTTTTTCGCCGCTGCTGTTTTCGGCGCTGCTGCCGTCTTCGCCGGAGCGGCTGCGGGCGCGATCGTTTCCACGTCAGGAACAACCACCGGCCGCCTTTCCGGATCGAGCGTGTGACTCAAGCGCGTCACGGCATCTTTCGAGAGCACCAGCAGGTCGTGCTTCAGTACGTCGTAAACCTGGAGAACATGCGGAGCGGCCAGCTTTACGCCTTCCAGGTTCCGGCTGGCGAGTTCCAGGTTGCGGTTTTGGCCGTGCGAGACGAGCAAAGCTGATTTGCTGCCGTTCAGCTTCCCGAGAGTCTCGCGCAAGCCCTTGGTCTTGTGCGTTGCAAGCTCCAGCACGTCGACGACGGTGAGCTTTTGCTCCGCCAGCTTCGCCGACAGCGCCGAGCGCAAAGCACCGAGCAACATTTTCTTGGGCAGCGCGTAGCTATAATCGCGCGGCTTGGGTCCGTGAACGGTCCCGCCATGGCGCCACAACGGCGAACGAATCGAGCCGACACGCGCGCGGCCAGTGCCTTTTTGCCGCCACAACTTGCGGCCGGCGCCGCTCACTTCGCTCTTGTCCTTGGTCTTGTGGGTGCCCGAGCGAATCTCGCGTTGATACCAGCGCGTCGCTTCGTGCAGCAGGTGCCGATTCACCTTCGCGCCAAAAATCGCGTCGGCGAGTTCCACCTGGCCAACTTTCTTGCCATCCAAATTGACTACGTCAACGACCGGCATAATCTCGCGTCCTTCTTCCCGCTAAACAAAATCTTCCTCGGCTTACTTCTTTTTGCGCGTCTTGCTGATAAAAATGTACGTTCCGCTGGGCCCCGGCACGGATCCCCGCACCAGCAGCAGGTTTTCGTCGGTATCCACTTTGACGACCTTCAAGTTCTTCGCTGTCACTTGCGCGTTGCCCATGTGACCCGGAAAGTGCTGGTTCTTCCAAACACGCGAGGGGAACGAACTGCCGCCGATTCCGCCCGGCGCGCGGTGAAACATCGAACCGTGCGTCGCATCGCCGCCCGCGTAGTGCCAGCGCTTCACGCCGCCGGCAAAGCCTTTGCCTTTGCTGACGCCGCTCACATCCACAAGCTCGCCCGCTTTGAAATTCTCCACCAGCACGCGGTCGCCGACCTTGGTTTCGTCTTTGGATTCCTCGATACGCACTTCCTGGAGCACCTTCATCGGCGCTACACCGGCCTTTTTGAAATGCCCGGTCATGGCTTTGTTCACGCGCTGCGGTTTCACGAATTCCACGAGCCCCAGTTGCGCGGCTTCGTAGCCATCGTTTTCTCTTGTCCGGCGCTGTACCACCACACACGGCCCCGCTTGCAGCACCGTGCATCCGACGAGCGTGCCGTCGGTCTGGAAGATCTGCGTCATGCCCAGCTTGATTCCGATAATCCCGTTGACCGCCATGGCCTCGTCTCTCTCTTTCGCAGCTTGCCTGGTTGCCGGTATTGGCTGCGTCGTGCTCAAGTTGCCGGGCTAAAGCCCGGCCCCAACTAACTGCTCTTACTTTGCGGCGTGACCAAAGGCCTTGATTTCCACGTCCACACCCGGCGGAAGATCGAGCTTCATGAGAGCGTCCACCGTGTCCGGTGTAGGCTCGAGGATATCGATCAACCGCTTGTGCGTGCGCATTTCAAACTGCTCGCGCGATTTCTTGTCCACGTGCGGCGACCGCAGAACCGTCCAGCGATTGATGGTCGTGGGCAGCGGAATCGGCCCGGCAACTTCCGCGCCGGTGCGCTTCGCGGTCTCCACAATTTCCTTCGTGGACTGGTCCAGAATGCGGTGGTCGTAAGCCTTCAAACGAATGCGAATTTTGTCGCCTTGTCTCATTTAATTGTTCCCAAAGCCCTCTCTAAATCCGATTACTCGATGATTTCCGTGACCGCGCCGGCTCCGACGGTGTGGCCGCCTTCGCGAATAGCGAACCGCAAGCCCTTTTCAAGAGCCACCGGCGTGATCAGCGTCACTTCGCAGCTCACGTTGTCGCCG
>JABCZF010000008.1 GCA_013289825.1 Acidobacteriota bacterium
GTAGTCCGGGAATTTTTCGTGCAGCGAGAGACAGAAAAGTTTGTGAGCCTTTGTTGCTTTTATCGAGTTCTCGAAATAATCGGTGTACGCGTCGCGCTTTTTGCGGAAGTCAAACCACGCTTGCGAATACTGGTGGGTGAAAATCGGATCGTCGCCGGAAATATATTCCAGCCCTTGATACTTGATGACTGGCCGTGTCCAGGCTTTCCAGCTATCCGGTGAGATATTGTGCGTCGGTGAGCCGATGGCCAGCAGGTAGATCATCATCAGCTCGCAGTAGTGCTCCCAACGTGCCTTAAGGAAACCAGATTCGGGATGCCAGCCCATCGACAGCGTCGTGCCTCCGTTCAGCATCCAAGGCCAATCGACGCGCTCGTATATCTTTGTGGCGAGATCCTTGATTTCCTGGTCGGCAAAATATTGCCGAGCGGTCAGCACTCCGCAAAGAAGCAGGGAGGTGTCGATGGAAGACAACTCGCATTTTTCCCAGCGCTGGCCCGTTTCCATGTGAATGAAGTGGTAGTAGAAACCGTGCTCGTGCTGGAGATCGTTCGCTAGAAAACGGAGCGTGTTGCGAACGCGCCCGAGGATATCAGCAGTCTTTCCAAAACCTCGACGGTCGCCGATGCAAAGGCCGGTCAGGCCGAACCCGGTGGCTGCAATGCTAGAGAAGTCGCGAGTGTCGTTGCCATTGGCCAGGGCGCGGTCTTTCACCTGGCCTGTTTTCGAGCTTGCTTCGTACCAGAAAAAGTCGAAGGCCGTGCGTTGGATTTCGTCCAGCAACTTGTTGTCCGTTCCCTGATAAGGTGTTCCAGCAGGTTCGACGAAAGTTTTTTGCGAATTTGCAAAGGAGTTCAGCAGCGGCGCAAACGAGCGAGAGATAAGCCCGAGGCCGCCAAGCTTTAGGACTTCTCTGCGGGGATACGAACGATGGTCAGTCATTTCTATTCTCTAGTTCACTTCGTCCTGTTTATTTCGTGATATCGATGGTTGCTTCAGAACCATGCGCGGAGTCTGGACTGATCCAAATCTTTACGTGCGCAGGTTCAGCGGTATATTTGTTTTGGTCGTCCCAAAGTGCGAAGGCATCCGGGCCCAAACGGAAAGTGACGCGCCGCGTTTCGCCTGGAGCCAGTTTGACGTGCTGGAAACCCTTGAGGGCGCGAATCGGCTGAGCCGTGCTTGTGCCTTCGAGGCGAATGTAAAGTTGAACGATTTCCTCGCTTGCGCGAGTACCCGTGTTGGTGACGTCGGCGCCGACGGTGAGACCGGAGTTCAGCGAACGCTTCGCATCCCGGAGACCGTCGTTCAATGTGCTAGCGCTCAATTGGGCTGAACTGGTCTCGGTCGCCCCGTAGCGGAAGCTCGTATAGGTGAGTCCGTAGCCAAACGGAAACTGCGGACTGTTTTGCTCGTCGATATAGCGCGAAATAAATTTGTCCGATCCTTCCCAGGGAGGTTTGGTGAGGTCGGCATTGCCCGCGGGACGTCCGGTGTTCAAGGCGTTGTAGTAGAGCGGTTCCTGACCGACGCTGCGCGGCCAGGTCACAGGCAGCTTTCCGGTGGGGTTAGCATCTCCAAAGAGTGTGCGCACAAGAGCAGCGCCCGCCTGCACTCCCGGAAACCACGCTGCAAGGACTGCAGGAACATGTTCGAACGCCCAGGGAAGCGTGAGCGGTCTTCCGCTAAACAACACCAGTGTGACGGGCTTTCCAGTTGCAACAATTGCTTCCAAGAGCTGCTGCTGGCGGCCTGGAAGTCCGAGATGCGCTCGGGAAGCGGCTTCGCCGGTCATGGCCGAACCGTTTTCGCCCAGAGCAAGAATTACGGTGTCCGATTCCTCGGCGGTCTTGACGGCTTCGGCCAATTGCTCGTCGGAGCCTTTGATTATTTCACTGCCCTTCGCGTAGCGCACATGATCGGCGCCCAACTTCTGGATCAGCGCAGCGCGCAGGGTGACCACGTCCTCTGTGCGGCCTTGCGCAGTCCACGAGCCGAGCATGACGGCAGCGTCATCCGCGAGCGGTCCGATGAGAGCGACCTTTTTCGATTCGCTAGAAAGAGGAAGCAGGGGCGATCCGCTGGCTAAAGGGGAATCTTTCAGCAGCACGAAAGAGCGCTCCGCAGCCGCGCGCGCCAGCGCCACGCTTTCAGGCTGAAGCATTGTGCCTGCTTCCTGTTTTTCGTCTGCGTAGGGTTGTTCGAACAGACCCAGCGCAAACTTGACGCGCAGAACGTGGCGAACCGCCTCGTCCACGGCCGATTCGGGGACTTGGCCGGCGCCCACCAGATTCACAAGATTGTCGTGGTAAAAGCTGCTGACCATATCCATTTCCACGCCTGCCAGGATCGCTCTTCGCGCAGCGCTGGCGGGATCATTGGCGATGCCATGGGGAATTAGCTCGGCGACGGAAGTCCAGTCGCTGTCGACGATTCCCCGGAAGCCCCATTCTTTGCGCAAAATTTGTTTGATAGTGAAAGGATTTGCCGAAGTGGGGACACCATTCAGGGAATTAAATCCAGTCATGATCGTGGCAGCGCCGGCGTCGACAGCCGCGTGGAAAGGGGGCAGGTAAAATTCTCGAAGAGTGTGTTCGGAAATCTCCACCGAGTTGTAGTCCCGGCCACCTTCGGCGGCTCCATAGCCTACAAAATGTTTGGGGCATGCGGCGATGCTATCTGGAGCTGAGAGCCGTTCACCTTGGTAGCCGAGCACATAGGCTCGCGCCATGGCCTCGCCCAGGTAAGGGTCTTCTCCGGAGCCTTCGGCCATCCTTCCCCATCGCGCGTCGCGCGCGATATCGACCATTGGGGAAAACGCCCAGCGAATACCCGTAGCCGATGCTTCCCGGGCAGCCACTCGCGCTGCTTTTTGGACGATCTCGGGGTCCCAAGTGGATGCCAATCCCAGGGGAATCGGGAACTCGGTGCGAAAGCCGTGTATCACGTCCAAACCGAACACGATGGGGATCCGCAAGCGGGATTTCTCAACCGCGATACGTTGAAAGGCATTCGAGTCGTGCGCGTTGGTTATATTAAACAGCGCGCCAATCTCACCCTTTTGGATCATGTCGTTGTAGTCGGTGCGACCGGTGCCGGGCCCCGTCGGTTGTCCGGCTGAGTACTGAACCAATTGGCCGACCTTTTCTACCAGGGTCATCTTGTCGAGGAGGGCATCTATCTTTTGTTCCCCGACGGAATCGTTGAGACTGGAGCGGAATGGTGCGCTATTGGACGCCACAGCAGCTGCATTTTCCTGAGTAGTGGCAGATTGGCAAAACACCAAGAAGCAGGAAATGATTGTGAATCGAATGAGCGGGTTGAGCACGTTTTTCTGAACTCCGATGGCGCCGTTAACTAGCCGTCCTTTTCAACGCTGAAAGCCTCAACACCTTAGTCGAATCTTTTCGAGATTGAGGATTGGAATGGCAAGCAATTTTGAGTTCTGAGCCTCCGCCAGACTACCAGCAAAATCCTTATTCTTAAGGGAATTATTCCGTTGGCCAGTCCGCGCAGAGGCCTCCTTGCCGGGCTCTCCCACGCCGAAGCAGCATAGTAAACCGATTTAGTAGGATACACAAGCGGGGAAGCGCTGATTCCAGGCCAGTCAACCGATACCCCATCTTGGACCTTGTTCTCGCTTGGTCCCCTGTGGGAGACTAGCAACCCAGAAGCCCTATGCCCCGTCCAAAATCGAATGGCACTTCCGCCGTGCGGAAAACCACTGGCGCGGGGGTGAGCCTGAAACATCTCGCCGAGCACCTCGGTTTGTCCCAGGCGGCAGTGTCCTTCGTGATCAACCGTTCGCCCGCTGCAAAGTCGATTCCACCTCGCACCCAGGAGCTGATTCGTACGGCCGCACGGGAGTTGAACTACCGGCCGAATCATCTCGCCAGGTCCTTGCGGCAGCAGCGGAGCTTCACCATCGGTGTGGTCGTCCCGGAGATCAGTGAGGGCTATGCGGCTTTGGTGATGTCCGGCATAGAGGATCACCTGCTGCAAGAAGGCTATTTTTATTTTGTGGTGAGCCATCGCCACCGGAATGAACTTATCAAAGAATATCCGTTGTTGCTGCAACAGCGGGCGGTGGAAGGCTTGATCGTTGTCGATACGGTACTTTCGGAAAGAGTGGATGTTCCCAGCGTGGCTGTTTCCGGACACCGGGAAGTGCCGGGAGTGACGAACATCGTCCTCAACCACTCGCGGGCGGCATGCCTCGCGCTGCAACATCTTGCTAGCCTCGGGCACCAGGAGATGGCATTCATTAAGGGACAAGCGTTCAGTTCTGATACGGAAGTACGCTGGGAAGCGGTACGCGAGGCGGCCGAGAGATTAGGGATCGACGTTAGGGAGCAGCTGACCGGGCAGCTTGAAGGCGAATCGTCTTCGCCCCTGCTTGGGTATCAAGTGACGCAAAAGCTTCTGGCCTCGGGAGAACCGTTCACGGCGCTATTTAGTTTTAACGATATTTCCGCCATCGGGGCGATTCATGCGCTGCGGGAAGCTGGCCGCCGGGTGCCCGAGGATGTCTCGGTCGTCGGGTTCGACGATATTCAGAGTGCAGCGTTCCAGAATCCCGCGCTAACCACCGTTCGACAGCCCTTGCGCCAGATGGGGATGATCGCGGCGGAAATTCTGCTGCGGCGGATTACCGCGCCCGCGAAGACACCACATCCGAAGGAAATTGTGGTCGAGCCTGAATTGATTGTGCGAGCCAGCACGGCTCGTCATCCGAGCGCTTAGGAACCCGGCCGAATTCCCAGTACGTTTCGTGGTTGTTTAGGGGGCGAGATTTACGGCGCGGTCGTAGCCGGTCATTTCCAGATAACCAACGCCGCCGAGCGGCGTCTTTCCACGGTGGCCCCCAAGAGTGATAGCGCCTTCCCAATAGGGCGGAGCGATTTTGGTTTTTCCGGGTAGCTCTTGTGCCGCCAGAGATGTGCGTGCTTCGAGTTCGATTTCTAGTTTTGGTATCACCATCTTCCAGGCGATGGGATAGGTCGCGTGAGTGACAGGACTGGTCCAGTTGCCGGTGAGCGGCTCCAGGATAAAGTCCGCGGCACGCAGATGTGTGGATTTGCCGCGCGCATCAACATACGTGCCTGAAGAAAATGGATCGCGCGAACCGTCTTTGCGGCGGATACGAAAGAGCATCAATTCCGTGTTGTCTTCGAGTTGCAGACTCAGCCAGTCCCAGCCGATTTGCCCGTCTTCCAGTTGGTGGGTGAAGAATTCATGGTCCATCCAGGCCAGGCCAGTTACTTGGACCTTTTCGCCATGCAAGTCGATGGTTCCATTCGCGGTGAGCCGAGTCAGCGAAACATACAAAGACGCGCGGCCCGAGCCTTGCGATTTTTGACTAACGCCGTTTTCGCCGTGAATGACGGGCGGCTTTTCCGGATGAAGCGTCAGATGCAATTGAAACGCGTTCTCGATGGCTTGCAGTTTTTGATCTGAACCCTCCCACTGGATTTGCCAGTTGCCGTTCCAGATGCGGGCGGCCGATCTGCTCACGCCGGCGATTCCCGGGCCGGCACGATTGATTCTTTCCGAGTGATAGAACTTCCCACTATCCAAATCGCTGAGCGCGAGGTGTGTCAGATAGAGATCCTTTATGTCCCAAGTCGCGGCTTGAGCGGGATTGCGGCTGACGGCCTGGCGGAAAAATGTCAGTTCGAATCCGTAGTGACGGCCGTTTGCGGATTGTAGATTTCCCGTGTAGTACCACCACTCCGTCTGAAATTCAGGATGATCGAAATAATCCTTGGGAAATTCGAACCGGTAGCCGGGCACTGCCGTGCGGTACTGCGCCGCCAGCGGGTGGAGAATCAAAAGCGCCCCTCCGAGGGCTCGAAGCCTATTCCTCACGGACGGCCTCGATCGGATCGAGCCGCACAGCAACTTGCGCGGGATACAAACCGGCCAGCACCGTGGCCACGTAAACCATGCCGATGGCGAACAGCAAAACGGCGACCGGCCAGTGGAAGCGGATGGTCCAGCCAAAAGACTGTTTGTTTATGACATAGATGAGGATGAGCGAGAGAGCGAATCCGAGGGCCAGTCCCGCGAAATTCGCGAGCAGACCCAGCAGACCGGCCTCGACGAGAATTTGCTTGCGCACCTGCCCGGTTGCCGCGCCGAGAAAGCGCAGTAATCCGATTTCGCGGCGGCGGTCAATGACAAGAGCAAGCAGTGCACCGGCAATGCCCATCACCGCAACAATCACCGCGACAGCCTCCAGCGCATACGTTATGGCGAAAGTGCGGTCGAAAATACGGATAGCCTCGGTGCGCAAATCGCGATTTGAAAACAACAACACACGATAGCCAGCAGAGGCTTCGGTGATCTCCTCGCGCACAGTCTCGGCCGAAGCATGGGGAGCGACATAGATGGCCAGATTTGAAGGAGCGGGGTCCGGGAGGTAGCGCAGCATCGTTTGGCGATCCATCAGAATGCTGCCGCGTTCGCTGCCGTAGTCATAGTAAACGTCCACGATGCGAAACGACGGCCGGGCGGCGCCAAGCGCGAGCGTGAGGCTATCGCCGGCGCGCACATGATGCTTGTAGGTGAACGGTTCGCTGACAACGACCGCATCGGCATTGCGGATCTGCGAGAGGACCTGCTCGGATGGCCGGCCGGAAAAAAAGTTCGATTGGTGATCGGAGCGCAGGGCGCTCAAATCCACTGAGGCCAAGGTCGCGGGCATTCCGTCGTAGCTGATTTCATAGGCGCGCAGGCGGTCGACTCCCGCGATGCCGGGCAGCTCGCTTATTCTGTCCGCCAATTCAAGAGAGACGGTCGGATGGCGGTCAGGAGCCGGCTCACCGGCAGGACGCAGATAGAGATCGGCGGGAAGCCTGTCGTTCATCCACAGCAAGACCGTTTCGCGGAAGCTGCCCACCATGATTCCGACCGAAGTCATCATCGCGATGGCGGTGGAAAGGGCGCCTACAAGCACCGAAGTACGGCGAAGCGAGGCGGAGAGGCTTTGTGCCGCCAGAAGAGCTTCGACCCCCAGGGTTCTTCCCAGCCACCGGGAAAAGAGAGAGATAAATGCATCTGTGAAAGCCGGAATGGCCAGCGCGGACGCGACGACCAGCAAGACCGCGGCGAGATAGCCGAACACGGGCTTGCCTTCGACCGCCGGAAGGCGGGTTGCCGCAACAGCTAAGATGCCCAGGATCAGCGCAAGCCACAGATCGCGCGATTTGTGCACGCGCGCGGTGTACTCGCGCCGGCCGCGTGCCATAGCTTCCACAGGAGAGACGAGCGACGCTTCGCGGGCGGGCGAGAGTGCGGAAACGATAGCGACGCCAAAGCCGATGACGAAAGCAAGCAGTACGGACCACGCGCTCAGTTCGATAGCTCCCGGGCGGCTGCTTACATACAGTGACTCGACGGTTGCGGCCATGAGCTTCACCGCGCCAGAGGCCATTGCGCGGCCGACGGGGAGACCAAGCGCGGCTCCAGCCAAGCCGAAAAAAGCCGCCTCGCCGAGGAAAGCCACAAGCACTGCTCGGCGGCTGGCGCCCAGGGCGCGAACGATTCCGGTTTCCGGGCGGCGGCGAACGACAGAAACGGAAATGGTGTTGTAGATGAGAAATGCACCTACAATCAGCGCGATGTAACTGAGCAACCGCAGATTCCAGCGGAAGGCCGCAAGCATTCGGCGATTTTCGTTTGTGCCCGTTCCCTGCAAGCGCACTTCGACGCCGGCGGGCAACGCGGCACGCACGCGCTGCTGCCATTGTTCGAGACCGGGGACTTCGGGGGTTTTTAAGAGGATGCGATCGACGCGGCCGAACCTGTTCAGCGCGCGTTGCGCTGTTGCTAGATCCATCACGATGGCACACTCGCGGCCGTTCGAATCCGGGTAAACGCCGCGGACTGTGAATTCGCGGACTTGGTCGTTGATCAGCAAACTCACGGTGTCGCCGGGCTTCCTTCCTAGGCTCGCGCCAACCCAAACGCTGTCCGCGTTTTGCAAGTGCTGCATGGCATCCTGCGACGGCGAAAGAGTTTCACTCGAGCTAGATCCCAAGATCACGCCGCTCCTGTCGGAGCTGGCTTCTGCGACCAAGTCGAGACCTATGAGCGGGACGGTTTGCTTCGTGTCTCGGATGACTGCAGCGTCTTCGATTCGCGCTGAAAGACGAATGGAATAAGGAAGCGTTGCGATCGTACCCACGACTGTTTCCGGCACACCACCGGACGCGACGACTTCCAGATCGTTGTCGCCCCCCAGAGTTTCCATGGACGCGTGGAAGGAGCCGGTTGCTGCCGCTCCGGCAAGATCGATCGCAAGGACCACAGCGACACCGAGAGTTACGGCAAGGACTGTAAGCATTGCGCGCACCGGTTCCTGCAGCAGCGGGCGAAGCATCAAGCGATAAAAGAGGAATAGGCGTCCCATGTTAGCGCCGGGTGATCTCTTCTACGTTTCCGTCGCGTAGGCGCACGATGGCGTCCGCGAGCGCAGCTGCTTCCGCGCTATGCGTGGCCGTGACCGTTGCCGTGTTTAGTTCGCGCGTGAGCCGCTTCAAAAGTTCGAGGATGACGTTGCCCGTCACCGTGTCGAGATTTCCTGTGGGCTCGTCGGCGAGCAGAATGACGGGTGATTGAACGAGAGCGCGGGCGATGCCTACGCGCTGCATTTGTCCGCCGGAAAGCTGGTGCGGATAGCGGTTGCCCAAGCCATCAAGTTCCACCCAATGGAGTTTTTCGCTGGCGGCGGCGCGGGCATGGGGCTTTCCGGCAAGAAGCAGCGGGAGCTCAACGTTTTCAAAAACCGTCAGCGTATGCAGAAGTTGAAACGATTGGAAAATGAATCCAACTTTTTCGCGGCGCAGCAGAGTCAGGCTGGCGTCCTTCAGAGTAGATGTATCGACACCGTCGAGGAGCACGCGGCCCGATGTGGGGAAATCCATAGCGCCCGCGAGATTGAGCAGAGTCGATTTGCCGCAGCCGCTGCGGCCAACCAGCGCGACGAATTCTCCGCGGTTTACCTCGAGCGAAACATCGTCAAGCGCGTGAACGCTCTGGCCATCGCTGAGGTAGTCCTTACTGACATTTTGGAGCGCGACGATGGCCATAATTCAAAGTTGTGCTTTTGCAGGACAAGACGCTGGCGACGATGCGCCCCTGCCACAGACTTGCGCCATTTCGGGCAGCTGCGCGGCCACGCAGAGAGTTCCTTTTTGAGTTTGCCGCTACTTCTTCGCTTCAGCGAGTGCTTTCTCAATCGCGGTGGTGATTTCCGGCGAATCTGGCGTAATCGCGGGCTCAAAGCGGGCCATGACGCGGCCGTCCGGGCCGACTAGAAACTTGGTAAAATTCCACTGAATCTCGCCGCCGGTGTGAGGATTGGCGGTTTTGTCCGTCAGAAATTGGTAGAGCGGCGTCTTGTCGTCGCCTTTCACCGAGACTTTGGACATCATCGGAAAGGTGACGTTGTATTTGGTGGTGCAGAAGGTTTTGATTTCCTGATTCGTGCCTGGCTCCTGTGAGCCAAAATTGTTGGCCGGAATCCCGACGATAACGAGTCCGCGATCTTTGAATTTCTCATAAACGGATTCCAGAGCCGTATATTGCGGAGTGAAGCCGCAACGGCTCGCTACGTTCACCAGCAGGACGACTTTCCCTCTGTAAGCACCGAGCGGCGCCGGCTGCCCGTCGATCGAATTGAGGGTGAAGTCATAGACGGACTTATCTGCAGCCATCAGCGCGGTAGCAAAGAACAGCAGAGCAAACAGCAACTTGATCATAATTCCTCCACACTCTCTTTTACCCTGATCCGCGGACCACGGCAAATCGGACTGCTGCGCCTACCGGCCGGTACCGCCAGGGGCACCTTTCCAGCCCCTGCCGGGCAGCCAAACATTCATTGAGCCTGGTCCTGCCCTGTTATAGACTGCGCACGCAGAATTCCGGCCAAGGGCGGCAGGGTTGCACTTTGCTGAATGCACTTCAGCAAACCGGGGTTAGTGCGCAAAGCGCTCTCGCGAAGGCCACATCAACTGAGCAATAGATCCTAGCCGGCGCATGCCGGCGGATGCCGGGGAGGGACGGATGCTGTTTGCATCGGAAGTCACGGTTGCACACCAGAACGTAGCCACCTTGGATCTCGTAATCATCGGGATCTACTTCGCCATCGTGTTTGGCATCGGGATGTATTTTGCGAGGAGAGAACGAACCTCCGAAGACTACTTTCTTGCTGGCCGTGACATCGGCTGGTTTTTCATCGGTGCTTCCTTGTTCGTGTCGAACATCTCCACGGAGCACTTTATCGGTTTGTCGGGCACGGGAGCTTCGTCCGGCTTGGCGGTTGGACATTTTGAGTGGCTCGCGTGCCTCATCCTGCTGGTTCTTGGCTGGGTGTTCGTGCCTTTCTACCTGCGCTCCAACGTATTCACCATGCCGGAATTCCTCGAGCGCCGGTTTAATCGCAATTGCGCCGTTTATCTAGCCGCTATCTCGATTATCGCTTACATTTTCACAAAGATCTCCGTGCAACTCTACGCAGCGAGCGTTGTTCTGGAGCGCGTAGCCGGCTGGTCGCTTTGGAAAACAGCGGTCGTTCTGGTGATCGCCACCGGCATCTACACCGTCGCCGGCGGGTTGGCGGCGGTCATCTATACAGATACCGTGCAAACCCTGATTCTGATTTGCGGCGCCGTCGCTTTGACAGTCATCGGTCTTCACCGCGTAGGCGGTTTCGAACACCTGCGGACGATGGTGCCCGCCAGTTACTTTCACATGATGAGGCCGTCCACCGATAAGGATTTTCCGTGGACAGGCATATTCTTTGGGGCGCCGATTCTTGGGATTTGGTATTGGTGCACGGACCAGGTGATTGTGCAGCGCGTGCTCTCCGCCCGCGATGAGGGCCACGCGAAGTTGGGCACGATTTTTGCAGGCTTTCTGAAAATATTGCCGGTCTTCATGCTCGTCCTGCCCGGCATAATCGCCTTCGCGCTTTTCCCTGACCAAGTGAAGAAGCCCGATTTCGCGTACCCAACACTGATCCTGAATCTGTTGCCCACTGGGCTTGTCGGGCTGGTGATGGCGGCCTTGCTTGCGGCTGTTATGGGCGCGATGAGTTCCGTATTTAACTCCGCATCCACCCTCGTAACTCTGGATTTCTACAAGAAGATTCGTCCGCAGGCTTCCGAAGGCCAGCTTGTTAATTTCGGCCGCATCGCCACCGTTTTCATGGTGCTGCTCGGACTGCTGTGGGTGCCTTTCATTCATTACATCAGCAGCCAGCTCTACATCTATTTACAGAGCGTGCAGGCGTATATCAGCCCGCCGATTTCCGCCTGTTTTGTGCTGGGAATCTTGTGGCCGCGCCTGAACGGAGCGGGAGCCATCACCTCGCTTCTGACCGGCTTCGTATTGGGCGCCACGCGCTTCGTCTTGGAACTTGCTGACCGTGCGGCCGGCGGCCATTTCGAATCGCCCGTCGCGCGCTGGATCATCGACATGAATTTCCTGCACTACGCGATTTTCATGTTTGTGGTCTGCTCCCTCGTGCTGGTCACGGTCAGCCTGATGACCAAGGCGCCTGATCGTAAGCAACTTGCCGGACTGACTTTTGCGACCGTCGACGAAAAGATCGAGACTACCGTCGTCGATCCGCGGCAGCGCAAACCTGCCAAGGAAACTCCGACCGAACATCGCCTCAACATTTTCTTTAGTCTCTTGTTGCTCGGAACCGTGATTGGCTTGTGGATTTATTTCCGTTAGGAGCCCTCGCGGACAGGAAACGAATGAAAACTTCTGCCATCCGGGCCTTGAAACCTAACGTTACTCAGGAAGAGGCAGTGCGCTTCTTCCGTTCAGGCGTCTTCCGTGCGGCTTATTGGAGGATTCGCAGCGGTCCGTTGCAGCGAATCGCAGATGCTTACGTGCCTTTCTGGGTTTATCGCGTGCGCTACGCAATGGTTGGCGCGGTGAGCACCCGTATATTCGCTCTGGACGCGGTGCATGGGACGCTGGACCTCTACGAATTTCCGCAAGTACCACGCGAGGAGGAATTGCTCGCCATTGAAACGCGGAATCGGCTCATGCCTCGTTTGGCGCCGGAGGCCGCTCGGGAACTTCTCAGGATGAAAGTTCTGCGCGTGCTTTTCCAGCAGGGCTTTTTCAAACTGCGCGCTCTGAGAGTGGACATTGAGCGCATGCCTGTTGAACTGCACCTGCCGTATTGGCTGGCTTTTTACGGAAGCAATGGCGCGGCAAAATGCCGCGTCATGGACGCGGTGCGGCGCCGTATCGAAGGCGCCAAGGCTGCGTCCTTTTTTGAGGAATGGCTCGCCACATAGCGAAACTCGCCATGCGTGCTGCCTGGCGCGGGCGTACTCCAGGCGAAGATTCTTCCCACCAGCCTCAGGGAAAGAGGGACAGCATGCCACGTCTTGCCGGTTGGAGCGGAGTCACCCTGCTGCTCTCGGCGATCAGCGGAAGCAGCACAGCAGCAACGGGCTGGCAGCATATTGGAGATGTGCAGCACGTGGAAATACGCAAGGACGGCGTCGAACTGACGGCCGGTTCCGCCAAGCTGCGCGTCACGGTTTTTCGCGAGGGAGTGATACGGGTTCGCCTCGCGCCGCAAGGTTCCTTCCCTAAAGACTTTTCCTGGGCGGTGATTGAGTCTCCGGACCCTCCGGCGATCAGCGTCCTAGAAGGAAAGAACGAACTGCGCATGACCGCGGGACGCGTGGTTGTCATCGTCAAGAAAGCGCCTCTGCTGATCACTTTCGCGGACTTGGCCGGCAATGTCCTTCTCGCCGATGAGCCGTCCTTGCCCATGGCTTGGGATGGCACGTACATCCACGCCTGGAAGCGAATGCCTTCTGAGGAGAATTATTTTGGCCTCGGCGACAAACCGGGTCCCATGAACCATCGCAACCACGCCTACACGATGTGGAATACCGATTTTTATGGCTGGCAAGAATCTGACGATCCGCTGTACAAGTCAATTCCATTTTTCATCGGCCTTCACAAAGGCACGGCTTATGGCGTTTTCTTTGACAACACTTACCGCAGCAGTTTCGACTTCGGAAAAGAGTCGCCTGATTATTTCTCTTTTGGAGCGGAGGGCGGCGAGCTGAACTACTACTTTATCGCCGGCCCGGAGCCCAAGAAAATTGTCCAGCTATTCACCGCTCTTGTTGGACGTACGCCGCTTCCTCCGCTCTGGTCGCTCGGCTACCAGCAGAGCCGCTACAGCTATTACCCAGAAGCGCGCGCCCGCGAAATTGTGCAAACCCTTCGCGATAAGAAAATCCCTGCGGACGCTATTTATTTCGATATTGACTACCAGGAGGGCAACGCGCCATTTACCGTCAACCGCGAGTATTTTCCGCACTTTGAAAAGATGATTGCGGACTTTCGCGCGCAGGGCATGCGCACCATTCTCATCACCGACCTGCACATCAAAAAAGATCCTGACCACGGCTATGCGCCTTACGATTCCGGGATCAAAAATGACGTCTTCGTCAAAAGCCGCGACGGTTCCTTGTATGTCGGCAAAGTGTGGCCGGACGACAGCGTCTTTCCGGATTTTACGCTGACGCGTGTGCGCGACTGGTGGGGCGGCCTTTACAGAGATTTTCTGAACATGGGCGTCGCGGGTTTCTGGAACGATATGAACGAGCCCTCGACCTTCCAGACTCTTTCCAAAACCATGCCGCTCGATAATGTTCACCGGCTTGACGACGGCACGGCACTTGATCATCGCGCCATTCACAACGTCTTCGGAATGGAAAATGCCCGGGCAACCTACGACGGCCTGCTCAAATTGCGGCCTGACGAGCGGCCTTTTGTCCTGACGCGCGCAGCCTATGCGGGCGCTGAGCGTTATGCAGCTACCTGGACCGGTGACAACAGCGCTACTTGGAATCATATCGGAATGAGTATTCCACAGATCATGAGTCTCGGGATTTCCGGTTATTCGCTTCTTGGCGCGGATGTCGGCGGATTTGCTGGCTCTCCGCCTGCCGATCTTCTGACCCGCTGGTACGAGTTGGGCGTGTTCTATCCGATGTATCGCGATCACGCCGCGAAGGGCACTGCCGATCATGAGCCATGGGCGAGCGGCCCCGAACAGGAGGCCATCCGCAAACGCTACATCGAGCTGCGTTACCGACTGCTTCCTTATATCTATACGGCGATGGAAGAAACCTCGCGCACCGGCGTTCCTTTGATGGAGCCAATCTTTCTTGAGTATCCCCAGGCACAGGATCTCTACGCCGAGGACCACGAGTTCCTCTTCGGCCGTGATCTCTTCGTTGCGCCAGTCGTCGCAGAAAGGGTTGACGCGCAGGACGTTCATCTGCCGCCGGGTGACTGGTACGACTTCTGGAACGCAGAAATACACTCGAGCAAGGACCAGATTCGATTGCATCCGACGCTTGCGGAAACGCCGCTTTACGTGCGAGCCGGCGCGATCATTGCCATGCAGCCCGTCGTCGAAAGCACGAACGAGAAGCCGGATGGTCCGCTCGAACTGCGCGTTTATATGGGCGACGACTGCCACGGGACGCTCTATCAGGATGACGGGCACACGTTGGCCTACCAAAAGGGAGACTTCTTGCGCGTGAATTTCACTTGCGAGGTGTCTCAGCGGGAAATGACCGTTACCAGTAGCATAGAGAAAAGTGCGTATCAGCCCTGGTGGAACAGCACGCAGCTAGAAATCTATGGGGCGGGCGCCGAGCCGAAAGAAGTGCACATCGGCGATCGCTTGATCCACGATTGGCGCTTCGACGGCCAAGCCCATTCGATCACGCTCACTGTTCCGGACGCTCTTAAGAACTGGAACGTCCGTGTGAGTTTCTGATCGTTCAATCTAGCAGAAAAATGGAAATGGATTGTGAGGGCACGGCGATCTGGGCTTCGGCGTTAGCTAGGTCCGCTGTTGCCTGACCGAGAAAGCGAGTGAAACCAGCCGCGCCCTGAGCTGGCGTGTCGTGAAGGGGAAGTTTCAGCCTCCGAGGTTCAGCGGAATTGTTGAAGACTACAAGCACGCGTTCTTCCTCGGTTTCCCGCATAAACACATAAGCGGTCTCGTCAGAGAAGAGGTGCCACAGTTTTCCGCTATGCAGAGCGGGATGTTCACGCCGCAATCGCAATAACGATTGCACATAGGCGAAAAGATCCTGCTGTTCCGCGGTGCGCCCTTCCGCGGAGAAGGCATTCTGCAGATCGCCCGGCCAGCCGCCTGGAAAATCACGCCGGTTGTCCGGGTCGCCGCCGCCGGGGATCCCGATTTCGTCGCCGTAATAGAGCTCGGGGATCCCGCGCAAAGTGAGCGTCAGACCAAACGCTAGCTTGAGCCTCGCCGTCGAACTTCCGGCCGCGCTCAGAAAGCGCGGCACATCGTGATTCGCGAAAAATGTCACCAGCGAATCCGGATGGACATATAACGAATCGTGGCGCAGAACATCCGCGATGCGCCCTACAGGCGCCTCCCGCAACAGGACATCCCGAAGCGTGAAAAACAGCGGAAAATCAAACAAAGTGTTTAACCCGGAATCGATGCCGTCGAAACGCTTCTGGCCTCCTGCAAAAAAGGATGTGACGCTCGGGTCAGGGTGGAAGACTTCGCCGACGGTCGTCAGATATGGATAGATTTGGTGTAGCCCGGCATGCCAAGCGGACCAAAACTTACGGGAAACGTACGGAAAAGTATCCAGACGATAGCCATCCAAACCCGAAGTCTCCGCCCACCAAATGCTGTCTTGCAAAAGAAATTCGGCAACCACGGGGTTTTCCGTATTCAAGTCGGGCAGGATGTTGAAGAACCAGCCTTCCGTCAGATTCCGCGAAAGCCGCGGCGGCGCGTGCGGATCGATGAGCGCCTCGAATGGATCATTGGCAATCGTTGGTTTGTCCGTCTTTCCGTAGAAAGTGCCGTTGGGACCAGCGGAGGAATCCGCATGATGTTGCTGCGTGCCGTGGAACCAATCCCGCAGCGGCGGCTCGGCCACCCAGGGATGTTTCGGCCCGACGTGGTTCGGCACAAGGTCGAAAAAAATCTTCATGCCTTGCTTGTGCGCTTCCGCGACGAGATTCTGATAGTCCTGGATCGTTCCAAGATGCGGATCCACCGCGTAAAGATCCACGGCGCCATAACCGTGATAGTCCTGGGCCGCGCCGTTTTTTAGGATGGGCGTCAACCATAGGGCGGTCACGCCGAGATCCTTTAAGTAAGTAAGATGCTCGCGAATACCGCGAAGGTCGCCGCCGTGATATGCGCGCGGATTCGCACGGTCATGCGTGCCACGAACTTCAGCCGGTTCATCATTCGTGGGATCACCGTTCGCGAAGCGGTCCGGCATGATGAGATAAATCACATCTTCCTGCGACAGCCCCTGGAATCTTCCGAGCTTCATCGCGCGAGCGGCTACCGGCAGTTCAAACGAAGTTGTGCCTGTCGCTGTGGTGATGCGGCATACCGCGGTACCGGATTTTGCGTCGGCCCCGATCTTCAACCAAACGAACAAGTAGTGGCCGGCAGCTGTCGCTTGAGTGCGTTCCACTAAAATGCTCGGCAAGTTGCAGGCAACACGGGTGGCCTCGAGGTCGTGCCCGGAAAGCAACAACATCACCTCAGGAGTCAGATTGGCCCACCACGAAGGAGGCTCGACTTTTGTCACCACCGGTGCGTTGGCATCCAGTGTCTGCGCTGGTTCAGCCGGGATGGACAGAACTGCGGAACTCCAAGCGAGGCCAGCCGCCGCTATCAAGAGAATTCGAATTCGGCGGTTCTGAACCGATGGCCAGAGTAAAAAAACTGAGGGTTTCACCCGAGAAGCATAGAAAAAAAGGAGGCACAGCGCCAGTGTTGTGTCTGCTGGCTCGGAGCGTCTAACTAGGTCTCGAATACGAGTGTGTCGAATGCCTCAGGGACATGGAAATTCGGCACCGTCGTTCCCGTCGGTCGCCATGCCGAGTAGAAACGCGGCTCGGTGGCCCCTTCGACGCGAAAGAAATTAACGCGCCAAGCTTTCGTCGGATCGAATTGTGCTGTCAGACTCTTCATGGGCAACGCCATCTCTGCCATCCAAGTTTTGCTGTGCTCGTCGACCTTGACACGCCGCCGCAATCCGCTCCGTAGGTTACGTTTTTCTCCCGGCCCGATGTCCAAATCAATCCAGAAGCCGTTAGGACTCACTTCAAACTCTTTGTAGTGCGGGCCATTCGACCCGGCCGGTTGCAGAAACACTTCCACAACGTCGCGGTCCCACAGTTGGTCCCGCCGGCCGCTTGGTTCGGCATCTGGAAAAACCGTGACGCTGCGATAGTGCGCGAGAAATCTCAGGTAGAGAACCTCGCGAGTCCACAGCAGCCGCACCTCCGTTTCTCGTTTCCGATCGGCATGCTTGCCCTGCCAGTCTTGACGGAAGCGCATCGCCGGAGCGTTTCTCCACGCTCGATCGGCAGGAAATCCTTCCGCATCGACCCTGCCGTCAAACTGCAGCGCAGTGGCCGTTTCAGTCTTCCGAGCCGTTGATGGTTTGCCAGTTACCACGAAGTGCCCCCCGCGAGATAAGAAAGTCGTAGCCCAGCATACCTGCAAACGGAAATGTAATACCGGGGGGAAACCGCTCGCTGTCCGGAGAATGGCACGAAGCAATACAGTAACAGGCAAATCAAGACGTTTGAGCAGCAAACCGTTTGCGCACGCGTCCATTCCCTGCTCCGAACCGTGAAGCGCCGCCGTGGTAGCATGCCAATTGGTCCTTTCCAACCGCTGCTTAACACAAGTCAGTGGCAATTTCCAAGGGGGTCGGGACATGATTGAGCCGGTTGAAGAGCAGGAGTATTCCTCGCGACCCGAAAAGCGCACACCAGAGCAATTCGAATTCATCAAGATGCGCATCGACGGCAGCGTCGCGCGCATAACGCTCAACCGTCCCGAACACAATCTCCTCAACGAAGCGTTTCTGCGCGAGCTCTCGGAGGGAATCACGTTCGCGGGCCAGAGCCCTGGAGTGAAGCTGGTCGTTCTTGATTCCGCGTGCAAAGTGTTTTGCGGCGGCATCGACATCGGGGAGTACACCTCCGAGCGCGTGTTTCAGATGCTGGACGCGTTTTATGCGGCCTTCATCGGCATGCTGGAAGTCGGCAAGCCCGTGATTTGTGTGGTCAACGGACCGGCCATCGGCGGCGGCGCGGAACTCGCGGCTTTTGGTGATCTGGTCATTGCTACTCCGAAAGCGCGTTTCGCGCAGCCGGAGATTTCCATCGGAGTATTTCCGCCGCTTGCGTCGACCATTCTCCCCTTTCTCGTTGGGCCGAAGAGAGCGCTTGAAATCGTCCTGACCGGAGAAGCCATAAGCGCCGAGCGCGCTCTGGACTTGGGTCTGGTAAACCGTCTCGTTCCCGAAGCCAAGCTCGAGCAGACCGTGAATGAATTGACCGAGCGCATCGCCTCGCACTCTGGTCCCGTACTGACCATGGCCAAGAAAGCGATTCTCAGCGGCATGGGGCTTTCGCTGCGAGACGGCATGAAAAACTCCATGAATATTTTTCTCAACGAGCTGTACCGCCTTGAAGATTCTCAAGAGGGACTTCGCGCACTCGTCGAAAAGCGCAAACCAATCTGGAAGAATCGCTAAGCTCGTTCTGCAATGCCGCTCATGTCCGATCCGAGGAAAAACCTCCTGGCGAACCCTGGCTGCATCGGGCGTGCCCGTTGCTCGGGCAAAGAATTATTCGTATCGCAGCGCCACGATGGGATCGACCCGCATGGCGCGGCGTGCAGGGAGGTAACAGGCGGCGAGCGCAACAGCAGCAAGTGCCACGGCGACGCTGGCAAATGTGGCAAAATCGTTTGGCGCAGCGCCGTAGAGCAGACCGGCCACGGCGCGGCCCATGCCCAGGGCGAGCGGGAGTACTACCAGCAAACCGATCAGAGCGAGCATCATTCCCTGACCCACGACCAACCGAAACACTTCCCCCGGCTTGGCGCCCAGAGCTAGGCGAATGGCGATTTCACGTGTGCGCTCGCTCACGGCGTAGGCGATCACGCCGAACAGCTCCTGGTCGAGATCCTCGAGCATGCGCTTCCTGCCACCTCATGATTTGTCCTCCTACCCCGTCGGCCGGAGAATTCGCGCGATCGCCTGCGCCAGCTTGTCCCACTTGCGGGTCTCCAGCGTCAATTGCCGTCGGCCCTTGGGCGTCAGCTTGTAAAACTTAGCCCGACGGTTGTTTTCCGAGGTTCCCGGCTCGGCCGAGATCCATCGCCGCTTGATGAGCCGGTGCAACGCGGGGTACAGCGATCCCTGCTCCACCTGCAACACATCTTCTGAATTGAATTCGATGGCTTTGGCGATAGCGTGGCCGTGCACCGGCCCCAGCAACAGCGTGCGCAGAATCAGCAAGTCCAGCGTCCCCTGCAGCAGCTCGGTGCGCTCGTGTTCTTCTTTGGTAGACATCCTAGGTGAAGATATGGTTCTTCGAGTAGAATGTCAAGGGGAGCGAACGATCGGGCCGCGCATTGACACTCCGGAGACCCTCGGCATACACTGAGTTTCGAATTTGCAGGCAAGGGAAGTGGGGAAGGCCGTGAGAATCGGCCGCGGTCCCGCCACTGTTATCGGCTGAAAGAGCCGTAAGCCAGGCTACCCTCCCGCGCCGCAGAGGCTAGCGCTTTTCGCGAGAGGAAGCGTTGCCGAAAGCCCCAGGGATGTCTCGTGGGGCTTTTTTGTTGTGCAAAGGATGTGGTTTTGTCGACGGGGATTTGTGTCCATGCGGAAAGACGCACAAAAGAATATTCCGGCAAGAAGCGCTGTTGCCGCACTGCTGGTGTGCGCTGCGTGGTGCTGTCCTCCATCGCAGGCACAAACGCCGACGGAGAGCCCGGCCGCCGCACCGCTCTATAAGGATTTCGTGGATGAAGCAGGCCGCACGGTTCGCATACCGCAACCCGTGCAGCGCATCGTCTCTCTGGCCCCCAGTCTTACAGAAACCATCTACGCGCTTGGCTTAGAGGATCGGCTGGTCGGAGACACAGATTACTGTGATTATCCGCCCGACGCTCAGAAAAAAACCAAAGTGGGCGGAGCTATCAACCCAAGTCTGGAACAAATTGTTGCCCTTCGGCCTGATCTTGTTCTCGTCACCAAGAGTTTGAATCTTATCGAGACTGTGCACGCCCTCGATAATCTCGGCGTCTCCTCCTATGGCACGGATCCCCACACCGTCGAGGAAATCATCTCCTCGACCGAGCGGCTCGCTGACGTGCTCGGCGTGCCGGAAGCGGGCACGACTCTTGGCGCGGATCTCCAACGCCACCTCGCGGATCTGCAACAGCATCTGAACGGGTTGCCCGCGCGCCGCGTGCTCTTCATCGTTTGGTCGGATCCGTTGATCTCCGTGGGCAAAGGCACTTTTATCGCCGATGCGTTGCGACTCGCAGGCGCCACCTCCATCGTTGACTCTCGACAAGACTGGCCTCATATGAGTCTCGAGGAAGTTGTCCGACTGCAGCCCGACTTTCTCGTCTTTGCCGCTTCGCATTCCGACAGCGGACAAAATGATTTCGATGTGCTCGCCGAGCGGCCCGGATGGCGCGGTCTAGAAGCTGTCCGCAACCGCCGTTTTGCCGTCATCAGCGATGCCGTGAACAGGCCAGCGCCGCGCATCGTGACGGCTATTGAGGATCTCGCCCGCCAGTTGCATCCCGAAGCTTTTTCCTCGCATCCCGAAGACGAAAAGGAAAAGAAACCGCCTCCTCAACAACAACTTTCTCTTGGGATAACCGGTGCATCCAGCGGTGATCGCGTTCTCTTGGAGGCTTGCGCTTGCGCCCTTTGACCCTCAGCCGGTTGCTCACGCACTGCGCGATTCTCTCTGCCGTCCTTTTCGTCGTGGTGGTGATCGCGCTCAAGCTCGGCGCTGTGCCCGTGTCTCTCTACGGCTTGGGCCACGATCTGCTGCGCGTCCTTTTTCGCCAAACCAGCCAACTCTCTAGTGAATATCAACTCATTATTTTTGATATTCGGTTGCCGCGCATTCTGCTGGGAATTTTTGTTGGCGCATCGCTTTCCGTCGCGGGCGCCAGTTTTCAGGCGCTGCTGCGCAATCCTTTGGCGGACCCCTATGTGCTCGGCGTGTCCAGCGGCGCCGCGGTCGGCGCCATTGTCGCCTTGATTGTCGAGCCTCATCTGGCCCTCGCGCCGGCTGTCGCTGCGCTCTTGACGCCCGTAGGCGCTTTTCTCGGCGCGGCACTCACGGTGACGGCGGTCTATTTCCTGGGCCTTCGCGAAGGTCAAATCGACAGCGGAACTTTGCTCCTCGCCGGTATTATTACGGCGTCCTTTCTGCAGGCTATCATTATGTTTTTCATGTCCACGCTGACCGGCGGCAACTACCGCGGCATGGCTTTCTGGATGATGGGTGAACTCTCCACACCGCCTCAACACATTGTCAGCTTGATCCTCCGCTTCGGTTTTTTTCTTGCTGCTGGGACCATCTACACCACCGCGTCGGATTTGAATCTGCTTCTCGCTGGCGAGAAAGAAGCCATGCACCTCGGCGTGGACGTGCGCCGCGTTCGCTTGGTCGTTTACATTGCCGCATCCCTGCTAACCGGCTTGGCCGTTTCCGTCAGCGGCGCTATCGGCTACGTCGGCCTGCTGGTGCCCCATGTGATGCGCCTCCTCTTCGGTTCCGATCATCGCATCCTTTTGCCGACGGCCGCGTTCGGCGGCGCCATCGCTGTAGTGGTCGCCGATACTCTCGCGCGCACAGTCGTTTCTCCCGCGGAACTTCCCGTCGGTGCCATGACCGCCATCGCCGGCGCACCGCTTTTTCTTTATTTAATGCGCAGGAGGCTGACGTGACCAGTTACGCGCGCTCCTCAGCTTCCCCCAGGTCACGGCCGATCGGCGACGCCGGTGATTTCAACTCCGATGTTCGTTTGAGCGTCGAACAGGTCAGCTATGCTTACTCCGCCAATCCAACCCAAGCGCCACTATTCACGCTCGAGGCCACAAGCTTTCAGGCGCGTGCCGGCGAAATCGTCGCGATTGTGGGGCCCAACGCCTGTGGCAAATCCACTCTGTTAAAGCTGATCGCTGGCGCTCTCGAGCCGCTTTCCGGCCGCGTGCTTTTAAATGGTTTCCTGACTCACGCGCTTCCGCACCGAACCCGCGGACAGCGCATCGCCATGGTGCAGCAGGAAAGCCCCCTGCTTTTCCCCTCGCGCGCCTGGGAGTTTGTTCTCCAGGGAAGACATCCCTACGGCCGCACACTGCGGTTCGAGACAGAAGAAGATGTCCTCATCGCTCGCAATGCGCTTGCACAGGTCGGCGCGGAACATCTCAGCGACCGCTTGATGGATCAAATCTCCGGCGGCGAGAAGCAACGCGTCATTCTGGCGCGGGCCCTCGCGCAGCAACCACTGCTTCTCCTGTTGGATGAGCCCACGCTGCATCTTGATATCGGTGCGCAGGTCGATCTGCTCGAAACGCTGCGCCGGCTGGCGTCCGCCAACCGCTATACGGTTGTCGTCGTGACCCATGAGCTGAATCTCGCCGGGCAATATGCGGACCAGGTCGCACTTTTTCAGAAGGGCAAATGTCTTCGCGTTGGACCGCCCGCAAGCGTCTTCCAGCGCGAACTTCTCGAACAGGTTTTTCAGACGCCGCTTACCGTGGAGCTCGGCTCGTCTGGCCGTCCACGTGTAAACATGCCGCCTGCAAAATAAGTAGCGGTTCCATCGTTCACCTAAACGCCGCGGTCCATCCGCGGCATTTGAATCACCCCTAGCGGGCCACCGCGCCCCCCACAAGTACCGCGGACTTCGTGCACGGGAAGACGGTGCGTAAACTCCGGCCAACGCCGGGGTCAACGTGAAAAAGCCGTCGCCGCCGCGCGACTGTAAGGCGGAACAAGGTACAGCTGCGGCCACTGCGGCGCATCGCTCACTCCACGCGATCCGGCTAAGGATCGCGCCAGAATAGCGGGCGGCGCCACGGGAAGGCCCCCGCACTGGCCCCTGGAAATAACCATAAATGGGGTCGGAACTGCCCGCCAAGCCAGGAGACCGGCGAAGTCTGCAAGCCCGAGCGATCTCTTCCAAGCGCCAGGCCAACCTTCAACTCCCGCGCGAGAGGGAGCGGAGGAAAACATGAAAATGAGAATTCTCGGAACTACTTTTCTTTTTTTTGCGGTGTTCGCAGTTAGCTTTTCTTCTCCAGCACAAAATAATCCCTCCGATACCCTGCTTTTCGGAAAACTCACGGATCCTTCCGGTTATGGCGTCGGCAACGTCAAAATCACGGCGCAGCTTGAACACCGTCCGAACGCTCATCTCAGTTCGGCGACTTCCACCGAAGACGGCAGCTATTTGCTGGCGCTTCCGCCGGGCCACTACCACGTCCATTTTCAACACGCATCCTTCGTCGCTCGCGATTTCATTCTGGATTTCGCGGCCGCCGAGCATCGCTCTCTCGATATCCGCCTGCAGATCGAGCGCGTCTCAGAAAACGTCGTTGTCACTGCCAACGCTCAGCCGCAGGAGATCGATCGCACTCCCGCGCCGGTGGACATCATCGGCTCCCAGGAAATCCAGCAGCGCCAAGCCGTCTCGCTTCCCGATCTGCTGTCAACGCAAACCGGCCTGAACATCGCCCGAACCGGTCCGATCGGCGGCCTGGCGACGGTATTTCTTGATGGCGGCGATTCCAGCTTCACAAAAGTCCTCATCGACGGCGTTCCCGTCAATGAACCAGGAGGCGATCTCAATTTCTCCAATCTGACTCTCGACAACGTAGACAAAGTCGAAATCGTTCACGGCGCCGAAAGCGCTCTTTACGGTACGGACGCCATGTCCGGCGTGATTCAGCTCTTCAGCCACACCGGTTCCACGCGCATCCCAGAACTCAATCTATTCGCCGAAGGCGGCAGTTTCTCTTCCGCTCGCGGAGGTGCACAAATCAGCGGCTTGGTCGACAAATTCGACTACTCCGTCGCTGGCTCCTATTTGGGGACCGACGGCGAAGGCGTGAACGACGCTTTCCTGAACCGTGGCTTCGCTGGCAATGTGGGCTACAGCTTCTCGGACTCGAATCAACTGCGTCTCACCGTTCGCAGCAATGCGAGCTTCGCCGGCACCCCCGGCCAAACTCTTTTCGGCCCCAGCTTTACCGACCCGACCGCCTACGACGATCTCCGCCAGCTCTCGGCCAGTCTAAGCTGGAACTTTCTGACCGGCTCACATTGGGTCCATCGCATCACGGCCGTGGAATCGCGTATTCTCGACACCGCAGGCTTTCCTGATTTTGATTTTTTCGCCACCGACCAATTCAATCGCGCCGGCTTCTTCGAACAATCCACATATTCCTTCCGCCGCGGGGCCGCGACCGCAGGCTATCAATACGAAGTGGAGAATGCTTTTCCCAGCAACCTCAGCGGCGTCCACGCCCGCCGGAACAATCAAGCCGGCTTCCTGGACGCTCGTTGGGCGCCGGTTTCCCGCCTTACACTTAGCGCCGGCGCTCGCGCAGAAGACAACACGAACTTCGGCACGCGCGTTGTGCCCCGCGTGGGCGCCGTCTATGCGCTGCACTATTCCAAAGGCCTCTTGGGAGACACCCGCGCCAAAGTCTCTTACGGGCAGGGTATCGAGGAGCCGACGGTCTTCGAATCGTTTAGCTCGGACCCCTGCAACCCCGGCGATCCTTCCTTGCGCCCCGAGCGCAGCCGCACGATTAACGCCGGAGTGGACCAGTATTTCAGCGACGATCGTTTTCGCATTTCTGCCGGCTATTTCACGAGCCAATTTCGCGACCTGATCAATCAGGAAGTCGGCCCGCCGAATCCTATCTGTTTCAGCGGAAACGAAATGTTGTTTTTCAACACTGATCTCTCCCGTGCCCGTGGCGTGAATTGGTCGGGCGAGGCGCACCTAAATCACTGGCTCTTGCTCAAAGGCAACTACTCCTACGATGACACTCGCGTCCTCGCAGCCGTCGCCTCGGCCCCCGCCATCGAGCAACCAGGCAACCATCTTCTCCGCCGCCCTGTGAACTCAGGCCATCTGTGGTTAAACGCGAACTACCGCCGGTTCAACTTCAATCTCGCCGGCTATTTCACCGGAGTCCGCACCGACAGCGACTTCGACGGCTTCGGCCTCACCCGCAATCCCGGCTACGCCCGTTTCGATGTCGCAACAAGTTACAACTTCGGCAGAGGCTTTTCTTTCTACGGCCGCGTCACCAACCTCCTCGACAAGCAGTATCAGGACGCGATTGGTTTTCCCGCGCTAGGCCGCGATTTCCGCCTCGGCATGAACTATCGCTTCGGCGGCAGAAACTGACCGTTGATGATCAGCCCTGAACCCGTTCTTTTCTGCTGGAGCGGCGGCAAGGACAGCGCCATGGCGCTGCATTCGCTGCTCCAGCGGAGCGACACGCACGTCGTCGCGCTCCTAACCACCATAACCGAAGGTTACGAGCGCATCAGCATGCACGGAGTCCGGCGCGAACTTCTCCATCGGCAGGTCCAATCCATCGGTCTGCCGCTTCACGAAGTCCGCATCCCGCCGCAGTGCGTCAATCCCATCTACGAAGCGCGCATGGAAGAAGCGCTTCGCGTGCACCTTAAAAACGGCGTTCAAACAGTGGCCTTCGGTGATATTTTCCTGGAGGACCTCCGCGCCTATCGCGAAAAGAATCTCGCGCGCATGGGGATGACCGCCCTCTTTCCCATCTGGAAGCGGGACACCCGCGAGCTGATCCGCTCCTTTCACGCCAATCGATTCCGCGCCATCGCTGTCTGCGTGGACAGCAAAGTCCTCGATCCCAGCTTTGCCGGCCGCGAACTGGACGAATCCTTCTTTCGCGATCTTCCGCCGAAGGCGGACTCCTGCGGCGAAAACGGCGAATTCCACACTTTCGTTTTCGATGGCCCCCTCTTTCAGTTTCCCATGCACGTCCGCACGGGAGAGATCGTCAACCGGGATGGTTTTGTTTTTTGCGATATTCTCGAGGAAATGGAGAAAGCAACAAAATGAATGCGCAAATGTCCGAAAAAGAAAACCTGTTTTACCGCACGCTGCTTGCTCTGGCCATAATTGCTTTGGCCGCCGCGCTGCGCATCGCTCCGCACCCCTGGAACTTCACCCCGTTCGGCGCAATGGCGTTGTTTTCCGGCGCGATCATCAGGGACCGCCGTCTGGCGTTTTTCTTTCCCATTCTCGCGCTCTTCGTCGGCGACATCTTCATCGGCCTTCACAGACTGCTGCCCGTGGTCTACGCCAGCTTTCTCGTCAGTGTGGCCATCGGCTTCTGGCTGCGTCGCCGTCGCAGTCTTGGACGCATCACCCGAGCCACGCTTCTCGGCGCCATTCAATTCTTCCTAGTCACCAATTTTGCCGTCTGGGCTTTTGGCCTTTCCTACCCCCGCAACAGCGCCGGTTTGCTGGCCTGCTATGTCGCGGGAATTCCGTTCTTTTGGAACACGCTGGCTGGAGACGCCGTCTACGCCACGTTACTGTTTGGCGGCTTGGCCCTTGCCGAGCGCTTCTTTCCCGCCCTCCGCGAATCGTCTTTCGAAAAAGCTTAGGCGACTGTCCGCGCATTGCCGCGGTCTCGTCCTAGCCCAGGCTGGTGCTATAATTCTCGCTCCATTATGGCGAAATCATCCCCAGAGGAAGCGGCGATCGCCCCTGAAGTGCTCGCGAAATACGAGACGGTCATCGGCCTGGAAGTCCATGTCCAGCTTCTGACGAAATCTAAGATCTTCTGCGGCTGCTCGACGCAGTTCGGCGATCCGCCAAATACAAACGTCTGCCCGGTCTGCCTCGGTTTGCCCGGCACCCTGCCGATTTTGAACAAGCGCGTGGTTGAACTGGCCATGCGCGCCGCGCTCGCACTGAACTGCACCGTGCACGAGCATTCGCGTTTCGCCCGCAAGAATTATTTCTATCCAGATCTGCCCAAAGGCTATCAAATCTCGCAATACGAGCTCCCGCTCGCCACGGATGGCTGGATTGAGATCGATCACGGTGGCGCGAAAAAACGCATCGGCGTCACGCGCTTGCACTTGGAAGAAGACGCTGCTAAAAACGTGCACGAAGGCTTCTCCCAATCCGCCACCAAGGCCTACGTCGACTACAACCGCTGCGGCACTCCCCTCAGCGAGATTGTCTCCGAGCCGGATATGCGCGCTCCGGAAGAGGCCTACGCCTATCTCACGACTCTTCGCCAGATCATGCTCTACACCGGCATCAGCGACTGCAATATGGAAGAAGGCTCGCTCCGTTGCGACGCCAACGTCAGCGTCCGTCGGCGCGGCGCAAAAGAATTCGGCACCAAGGTCGAAGTAAAAAACCTCAACTCGTTTCGTTATCTGCAAAAGGCTCTCGAGTACGAAGTCGAGCGCCACATCGGCGTCCTGGAATCCGGCAGCCGCATTTTTCAAGAAACACGCCTCTGGAACCAAGACGAATCCTGCACCGTTTCGATGCGCTCGAAAGAAAAAGCCCACGATTACCGCTACTTCCCCGAGCCGGATCTGCTGCCCGTTCACGTCAGCCCCGCTTGGCGCGATGATGTTCTCCGCACCCTGCCCGAATTACCTGAAGCCAAGCGCGCCCGCTTCATGGCCGCCGATGGGCTGACTCCCTATGACGCTGGCGTTCTCACCGGTACGCCGGCGCTCGCCGATTTTTTCGAGGCTGTTCGAAAAGCCGGTGTACCGGCCAAGTCCGCCGCCAACTGGATTCAAACAGAACTATTGCGTCGGTTGAATGATTCGGGAAAAGAAATTGAGGCAACTCCAGTATCTCCCGCGGCCCTCGCAGAACTCCTCAAACTCATCGAGTCCAGCCAGATCACTGGTTCCACCGGGAAAAAAGTCTTCGCCACCATGTTTGAAACTGGCCGCAGCGCCAACGAAATTGTGGCTGCCGAGGGTCTCGCACAAATCAACGACACAAGCGCGCTCGAGCAGGCCGCCCGCGAAGTCATCGAGAAGAATCCCGACAACGTAGCCAAATTCAAATCCGGCAACGAAGGCGTTTTCAAGTTTTTTGTAGGCCAAGTCATGCGCGCCACCCGCGGCCAGGCCAATCCCCAGGCCGTCAGCGACATTTTACGGAAGCTTCTTTCCTGACTCCGTGCCAAAATGTTTCGCAACGATGCAAGCGCAGAGGCAACTAAAGTGATCCCGGGGATGTTTTTCCCAAGCCGGTAGCCTGGGCCTTTAGCTCTGACGATCTTTTTGCATCCCGCAACTAGAATCACTAAGGTGGAAATATGCTCAAAGTAGGCGACCAAGCCCCGGCATTTCGCTTGAAGAGCGACGCCGGTCGAGACGTCTCCCTCTCGGACTACCTCGGCAAACGCGTCGTGCTGTTTTTCTATCCGAAAGCCAACACTCCCGGCTGAACGACCGAAGCGTCCGAGTTTCGCGACGCAAGAAAGCAATTCGACAAGCTTGGCGTGGTCCTCCTCGGCATGAGCGGCGACTCCGTCAAAGCTCAAGCCGCCTTCAAAGCCAAACAGAAACTCAACTTCGATCTCCTGAGCGATTCGGATCTGAAGACTATCGAAGCCTACGGCTCGCGCCGCATGAAGAAGTTCCTTGGCCGCTCGTTCCTTGGCATTGTTCGCAGCACGTTCCTCATCGGCAAGGAGGGCCAGCTCGAACACATTTGGGACGACGTCAAAGCGAAGGGCCACGCTGCCGAGGTTCTCGCCGAAGTCTCGGCGAAATAATCGCCATGGGCGCGTTGTAGGCCGCATTTCGCAAGTGTGGGAATCCGGGTCACAGCTGAAACACAAACTCTTCCGATTCCCCCGGCGCGGGCTCGATAAATAGGTTATCGATGAGCCGGACCTTGCCGAGAAACACCGCCAGTACCGCAAAACACGGCCGAGCCACTCGCACCACCGGCTCCAACGTATCCGCGCTCACAATCTCCGCATAGTCCACTACGGCCAGCGACTCCGCCTCAATAATCCGCCGCATGACGCCTTGCAATTGCATCGCATCGCGCACGCCGGCCGCCAATTCGTTTCGTGCCGCCAGGAGAGCGCGGTAGAGGACCCGCGCCGCTTTTCGTTCCTGATCACTCAAATAAGCATTCCGCGAAGAAAGCGCCAGCCCATCGGCCTCCCGCACAATCGGGCAAACCACGATTCCGGCATCGAGATTCAGATCGCGCGCCATCTCGCTGATGATGCGCACCTGCTGCGCATCCTTTCGACCGAAATACGCGAAGTGCGGCTGCACAATCTCAAACAGTTTCAGCACCACGGTAGCCACCCCGCGAAAATGCCCCGGCCGAGAACGCCCCTCCAGCCGTTCGCTAATGCCCTCGACATGGACGTAGGTCCGAAATCCATCCGGATACACATCCGCTGTCTCAGGCGCAAACAGCACATCGACGCCCACCAGCGCAAGTTTTTCCGCATCCTGCGGAAGATCGCGCGGGTATTTCTTGTAATCCTCTTTTGGCCCGAACTGCTTTGGGTTCACGAACACCGACGCAATCACGCGCGAGCATTCCTGCCTCGCTCGCGCGACCAGCGCCGTGTGCCCTTCATGGAGCGCGCCCATCGTCGGCACCAGTCCGATGACGCGGCCCTCGCCGCGCGCACCGCGCGCGTATTCCTTCATCCATCTAATGGTTCGGATTATTTCCACAGAGGAGGTTTGCGTTTCACGGATTCCCGGGTCACGCGGTCGCCGCGGTCGCGCGTTCACGATAGTAGTGCATCAAGTCCGTCAAAATCGGCTGTGCTCCAAGCTGCCGCAGCAAGGTCGTAATCTGCCCGCGATGATATGTCCCATGATTTACCACATGTTGCATCGATTCCCACAGCGGATTCCGATACACGCCAAATTTGAGCGTATTGTATTCCATCATGCGGTTCAAATCTTCCTGCGTCAGTTTCCCGACAAACGTCAGCAGCCGCCCTTCCTGTTCCGCCCACTTCGCGCGAAGGCTCTCGACATCGGCACACTCCGAGACACCCGGCAGGGACGCCGGCGAGCGTCCCTGAAAGCGCTCCAGCCAAACCCATTCCGCCCCGCAAATGTGCGCCAGCGTGTCTCGCACCGACCCAAAGCTTGACCCCAGCGGCTTCGTGAACTGTTCGCTCGTCAAGTTCGCCGCAGCATCGAGAGATCGATGATTCGCCCACGCATTGTAGTCATAGAGCAAGTGCATCTCTTCCGGCGTCATCTCAACATCTCCTTGGCTACCTGCGAAGGGCCCTGTTGATTGTGATTCCGAGCAGAGCGGAGAATCTGCTGGTTCACCCTCTACCAATCGCCGTCACTATTGACCGGCGCCTCTTTCTCCTCTTGCGCTGTCTGCGCTGCGTGATACGACTCCCCATCGGAAGGAAACGTCCCTCCGCGCACATCCTCGCAATAATCCCGTGCGGCCTTCGAAATAATCTCTCCAACGTTCGCATATTGCCGCGCAAATTTCGGCGTCCGCCCAAACGTCAACCCCAGCAAATCGTGAATCACCAGAATCTGTCCGTCGCAGTCTGGTCCTGCTCCAATTCCGATGGTAGGAATCCGCAATTCGCGCGTGATCTGCGCCGCAAGCTCTCGCGGCACGGCTTCAAGCACCACCGCAAAAGCCCCCGCCGCCTCCACCGACCGCGCGTCCCGCAACAATTGCTCCGCCGCATCCGCCGTCTTGCCTTGCACGCGGTATCCGCCGAGCGCATTCACGGATTGCGGGGTCAATCCGACGTGCCCCATCACCGGAATTTCCGCCTCGGTCAGCCGCACAATCAATTCCAGCCGCCGTTCGCCGCCTTCCACTTTCACCGCTTCCGCGCCCGCTTGTTTCACAAAGCGCATTGCGTTGCGTAGCGATTCCGCCATATCGCTGTGGTAGCTGCCGTAGGGCATGTCCGCCACCACCAGCGCCCGGCGCGTTCCTCGCCTGACCGCCCGCGTGTGATGCAACATCTCTTCGATCGAAACCGGCAGCGTGCTCTCATACCCCAGGACCACCATCCCGACCGAGTCACCCACAAGCAAAACATCCACACCGGCTTCGTCCAAGAGACGCGCCGTCGCATAGTCGTACGCCGTCAAACAAGTAATTTTCGGCGAATTGGACAGGGATCCTGCAGCCAACGATTTTCGCAGCAGCAGATCGGGCACAGTGATCTTGCCATTGCCCGCGCGAGGAACTACGCTCATGGTGGCCTCCGGTGCCGTTCCCTAACCTCAAGATACAGCCCTGTACTGCACCTCCTTCGAGAATACCAAATTCCCACTCCCCTGGCCACGATTTCGCGATGGAGCACCCTGGCAGTCTCCTTTTAGGCATCCCAGAACCTAGCTGTGAACCGGGAGGCCGCGCAGTGTGCGGCCCCATCAGCGCGCCCAAGCACTCGCGCTCGTTCACTAAAATCCTGGCGGCCGCTCCCCCACTACACCAAACGCCCGCTCCAGCGTCAGCCCGGCTTGCCCCATGGTTCCTTCCTCAAATAACCGCCCGATCAGCGTTACTCCATGCGGCACGCGCCTGGGCGGCGAAAACTTCGGCAGCGGCCTGCTTGGGTCCGGCGCCCAATCCGTGCGTGCCTCGCCCACCTCCACGAAGCCCGCTCTCATGGTAAGCGAAGGATGACCCGTGAAATTCGTAATCGTCAGCATCTCATCGCGTAGCGAAGGAACGAGCAGCAAATCCACTTGAGAAAAGACGCGCACCATCTCAAGCGCGACTTTTCGCCGCAACCGATCGGTCTCGACAAAATCGACCGCGGAAAGGAATCGCGACTGCCGGAAAATGTTCGGCCACGCGTCATAGGTTTGCACCTTCAACTGGTCCACCGCGTGGTTCAGCGTGATCTCTTCGAACGCTGCCGCCCCTTCTGCGAACAGAATCAAGTTCAGCGAATCGTACGGCCAGTCCGGAATGCTCACCTCCACCGGAATCATCCCTACCTTCTTCACTGTTTCCAGTGCCGCACGATCCACTTCCGTCGCTGGATTCTCTTTCATCCACGCGGGAAAGTAGCCGACGCGCAAGCCTTTCACGCTGGCGCCGGCGTCAAAATCCAGCCCGCTGTGAACACTCGAAACGTCGCCCGCATCGGGCCCGGAAATCGCCTGCAGCACGAGCATTGCGTCTTCGACACTCCGTGCCATGGGCCCTAGCTTGTCGAGCGACCAGCATAGCGTCATCGCTCCGGTCCTGGCCACTCGCCCATACGTAGGGCGCAATCCCGTCAACCCGCAGCGCATGCTCGGGCCAACGATACTGCCTCCCGTCTCGCTCCCCATCGCAAACGCCACCAGTCCTGCCGCCGTCGCCGCACCCGGTCCCGCGCTCGAACCCGAGGATCCCTCTTCCAGAAGCCAGGGGTTCATCGTTTGCCCGCCAAACCAAATGTCATTTAGCGCCAGCGCACCAAGGCTCAGTTTCGCAACAAGCACGGCGCCCGCATCGTGCAGCCTCCTGACCACCGCCGCATCCTTCGCCGGCACACGATCGCGAAACGGCTCGGCCCCCCAAGTCGTCCGAATCCCCGCGGTATCCAATAAATCTTTCGCTCCCCAAGGAATCCCGTGCAACGGTCCGCGATATTTTCCCGCTGCCATCTCCGTATCGGCCTTTTTCGCCTGGGCCAACGCCAATTCCCGCGTCAGCGTGATTACGCACCGGAGCTTGTCGTTAAATCTCTCCAGCCTCTCCAAATAAATCTTCGTCAATCGCTCCGAACTGATTTTTCGCGTCTCGATCCACCGAGAAAGTTTCCACACTGGTGCAAACGCAATGTCCGCGTCTTTTGCTGGCAGAGCCCCGGCGTCATTCGAACTGCGCACAAATCGCTCGCGCTCCGGCCCGCGCTTTTGCCCCGGCAAGATCGGATCCCAACGCGAATACGGCGCGACCTCCGCTTCGATCGTCACTTTGTGCGGCCCCCCGCGGCGCTCATACAGCGCCGCCATGTTGCCGCGCCAACTTCGAGCCAGCATCTCGCGATCTGCCGAGCTCATCTCCACCTGCACCACCTTCTCCGCCTCGGCAAAGGTCCCCGGCGACACTTCCGGTCCTACCGCTGGCCCCGTACCAAATGCAGGCGGAGTCCCCGCCGGCGGCTCGACCGGTTTCTGCTGCTGCGTACCGGTGACCGCCGCTCCAACTAATCCAAGCGAGGTCTCCGCCAAAAATTCCCGCCGCGTTTTTGCCATGTCTTCTCCGCCTCGTATTCTATCTACCGATTAACCACCAATCGTTGCGCGGTACCGATGTTCGCACAATCTCCTGTAGAAATTCGCCTATCCCAATTTTCTTCTGGCATCTTTCGCGCCTGCCTGCAAGCATCGCGCTTTCCCCGCAGGAGGTTAAATTGCATAAGCATCGGCAGCTGGGACTCAATCAAAAATCTCTCCAAAAGAGCTTGTTCTTTCTCCTCGCGCTGGCCCCTGCCCCTCTAGCCTTCGGTCAAACTCCCGCCAGCGCTCCTCCCGATGACGCGGCAGTACGCGAGCGCGCCAACTTGCTTCTCAAACAAATGACCCTGGAACTTCGCGCCCCGTCCGCGAGCTAAAAGGATTCGAGCGCGTCACCCTCGCCGCCCACGAAAAAAAGACCGCACACTTTTCTCTTGGAAATGACGCACTAACCTACTGGAGCACGGCAAGGAAAGACTTGGTCGAAGAGCCTGCAACCTTTGACGTGTGGGTCGGCGTGATTCGACCGCCTCTCTCCACGCCAACTTCAACATCACAGACTAGCGCAACATGCGCGTGCAAAAATAAAAGCGCGCGACACCTTTTCCGTATCGAGCGATTCTTCCTTCTGCAATTGTAGCGCTTGGTCTAGTTCCCCGGAACGTGCCGCACCTGAGTTGCTTCCGAACCCGGCCCGGGCTCCGGCACCGGCTTCGGCATCTCGGCGTCCTTGAATCGCGGAAGCATCTCATCGGCCATCGCCAGCGCATACACCGCCGAGGCAATCTCGACCGCGCCTTCTCTCACGTCCTGTTCATAAATCCGCTCGTACGTATCCAGATTGGTGTGATGGGTAAACGATCCATAATCAAACGCATCCTGCGCCAAACCAATCCCCGGCAGTCCCGCGTTGTTGAAGGACGTGCTGTCTGTCCCGCCCGTCCTCCGACTGTCGCTGGCAATCGCTCCCACGAATCCCCAATCCGCAAACGGCATCATCGCCTCGCGCACCATATCCGCCGCTCCCGCGGGACCAAACACGCCTGCGCCTCGCGGCTTCCCCGTCCCCGAATCGATATTGAAGTACGCATCCAATTTCGCGTATTCCGGCTTCTGGTTCTCAAAACTCCCAAAGTGTTCCTTCACGTACGCCAGTGATCCCAGCAACCCTTCTTCCTCCCCGCTCCACAACGCGACACGAATCGTTCGCCGAGGCTTAACGTGCAGCGCGGCCAAAATGCGCACGGCCTCCAGCATCATCGAAGAGCCGATTCCGTTGTCCGTCGCGCCGGTTGCGTCGTGCCACGAATCGTAATGTCCACCCAACATCACAATCTCATCCTTCTTGTCCGTCCCCGGAATTTCTCCAATGACGTTATACGCCGTCGTCCCCTCCGGATATTCCTTATTTTGAATATTCACCCGTAACGTCACTGCCGTACCATCGTGCATGAGTCGCGAAATCCGTCCGTAATCTTCATTGCGCATTACCAGCGTGGGCATCGCTCGCGTCCAATCGTAAGTCCCGTTCTGCTGCGCGATGATAATCCCGTGCGCGCGTCCCGCATCGTTCACGCGCACCGGCGCCCCGTTATCCACCAAAAACTGGTCCACTTGCCGCGAAACTTCTTGCCGCGTCAATTGCCCTTCCGGCAGCTTGGGCTGCTCTGGAAAACGAAACGGCCGCGGATTCTTGGCATCGAATCGCGATTTCCACTCATCCTCGGGCCTCCGCATCGCCGACGGATTCATCTCTTCCGCCACTTCCACATGCTTCCCCACAAACACGATCGCTCCGCGAACCTTGTCCTTCACCGAATTCAGATAGGCATCCAGCTCCGCCTGCGTCGGCTGCTTCGGCTCCGCTGGCTTCGCTGCTGCAGGCATCGGCGGCGCAGCCCATTTCGGTTCCGGCGGGGGTGGCGTGCTTCCAAAAAAATTAAATCCCCCGCCTGTCGACGGCGCCATTCCAGGCGGATCCAGCAGCACCACGTTTGCCGTCACTTCCCCCTTCGTGCTGGGTGTCCACGCGAGCGGCTTGACCATCAACTGTCCGTGAAATGGAGCAACGGCCTCCGCCAAAAGCTCCATATTTTCCCAGCCCGGCACGGGCGTCGCCGCGCTAGGCGGCTGAAATGTCCACGGCTCCAGATGTGCGTTCGCCAATCCCCACGAGGTCATCGTCGCGACCGCCCAATCGTCCGCCGCCTTCAAATTGGGCGTCCCCGTCACGCGCGGCCCATAGACATCCGCGATCTCATGTATGATCCACATGATTTTCGAATTGTTGGTCTCTTCCGCGCGGAACAAAGCGTACATCTCGGAAAGTCCCGGAGCCTGCGCCGTCGTCGGCATCGCTGCCAGCAGCAAAAAACAGATCACACACGCACACACTCTTGCCACGGTCCCACCCCCCTGTCTCCAAATACTCATGTCCCGGAATATCCCCGCTCGTTTTCAGCCCACAACGCACATGGTCAGATCGCCCGCAAATATACGCTCGCTGGTCCCCGCAGGCAACGTACCGGCCCCTGGTGCGCATGACGGCCGCATCCTAGGAGGCCGCCGGCCGTACCCTTTGAGCTCGTTTGAAGTCTCCATTTTTCAATCTCCTCTCCCTGCCCCACCCTCCCAGCTCCAGCGCGATTCCCATGCAGGCGTCGCGCAATTCGTCCGCATGAACTCGGTCGGCCATCGCCCGCGCCACAATCATCCCTCCTACGCACAACGCCGCTATAGCTTGCGCCTGCTCTTTCGACGGCCCGCCATCCCCCGCCGTGCTGCGCTCCAGCACGCTGACCATCGCTCGAAACACCGTCTCAAACGCTCGCTTCGTGCTCGCGCTACCGCGCGCCACGTCGGTCGGCAAAGCCGTCATCGGACACGAATTCTCCACGTCTTCAAAATGTTGCCGTGACAAATAAGCCCGCACCACCTGCGGCCCCACGTCGCGCGAACTCAAGTCCACTTCCACTCCCTCCCAGCAAGTCTTCCATTCCGGGTCCGTAAAGAAGCAACCCAATACCTCCACATACAAATCGCTCTTGGTCTCAAAATAACTGTAGAACCCGCCGTGCGTCAGCCCCGCTCCGGCCATGATCTGTTTGACAGACACGCCATCAAATCCATGGCGGTTGAAGAGCCTCCGTGCGCTTTCGACAATCCTCTTCCTAACCACGTTGCGGTGTCCTGCGGGATAAGGCATCGCTCCTCCTTCATTTGTTGCGCCGAGTATCCCCCCAACGGCATCCTCCTCTCCAGTAAAATATTATCTTGAACATATTTTGCTCCCGTGGTTCCATGCCCTCACGGCCTAAAACGAATGAATTCCCGCAACACCCGGAGAATAAAAGTGAACGATAGAAAAAACCTGCCCTCGCCAGCAAATTATCCGACGCGTCGCCAGTTGATCACCGGCGTAACTTTCGCGCTCGGTACCGTGGGTTTTGCCTCCGCCAGTACTTTCGCCGAAGCTCCCGAAGAAATCTCTCATTCGGCCGAGTCCATTCACCTGGAAACCGTTTTCAAAGCGAGCCGGAAGCGCGTCTACGAAGCCCTCACCGACGCCAAACAATTCCACAAAGTCACTCAACTCAGCGCTGCCGTGCAATCCGGCATGGCGCCCGGCACCGCCCCCACGGAAATCGCTAACACACCCGGCGGCGCGTTCTCCTTCTTCGGCGGCTACATCTCGGGCCGCAACATCGAGCTCGTCCCCAGCCAGCGCATCGTCCAAGCCTGGCGGGCCGGCAGCTGGCCTCCCAGTATCTACTCGATCGCCAAATTCGATTTCGTCGAGCAAGGCTCAGACGCCAAGCTGGTCTTTGATCACACCGGCTTTCCCAAAGGCGAAGCCGAGCATCTTGTCGAAGGGTGGAAAACCAACTACTGGCAGCCTCTATCCAAATTCCTGGCCTTGCCTTGACAGTAATCCCGACGCAGCCAACCGCTTAACTCTCTTGCCGGTCTGCGCTTAAGCTCCGTTGGGTGCCTGCGCCCGCCCCTTCCACAGCCCGCCCTTGCCCATCCAATACCGCACTGCCGACAGCCACGTCGCCCAGAGATAAAACACCGCCGTCAGCGGCAGCACAGGCGCCCAAACCGCCGAAAGCCGATAAAAACGCACCGTGGGCAGGAACGAAAGAGTCATCAACAGCCAGGCCGCGAAACCAAGCGCCTGAGCCGTTGAATCATGCGCAAAAAGTAAAAGAATTGGCGCAACGTAGGTCAGAAACATTCCCAACAGTGTCCCTGCCAGCATGGGCACGGAGTAACGCAGCTGCGTAAACGCCGTCCGAGCGATTAGATCGCGGACCTCTCCAAACGTCCCGTAAGACCGTAAGCTCACGCTCTTGCGGGTAAGCCCCATCCACACCCGGCCGCCGCTCAACTTCACCGCTCTCGCAAGCGCGCAATCATCAATTACTTCGCCACGGATCGCCGCAAATCCTCCGATACGCCGAAGCGCCTCCCCTCTTAACAACACGCACCCGCCCGCCGCCCCAGCCGTCGCCAGCTCCTCATCCGCAATCCAGCGCGGCGGATAAAGCATAAGAAAAAAGTACAGAAACGCCGGAATCAACGCTCGCTCCGGCAATGTCTTGGCCTGGAGCAACACCATCAACGACGCCAGGTCCAACCGCTCTCGTTCGGCCCGTTCCACCAGCCTCCCTAGAGTGTTCGGCGCGTGGCTCACGTCTGCATCCGTAAACCAATAAAATTCAGCTACTTCCGGCGCAGCGCGTACCCCCCCGCCATTCGACATCCCCGCTTGCGTCACCCCTCCGTGCGATAGCCCTTCGTTCAGCGCCCATAGTTTCCCAGTCCAACCTTCCGGCAGCTCCGAAGCGTTCAAAACCCTCACTCGTACCCCCGCGCCATTTTCCGTCGCAACCCGCTGAGCGATGCTCCGAGTCCCATCCTCGCTATGGTCGTCCACGACCACAACGGAGAACGCCCCCGGATAGTCTTGCTGCACCAGCCCGGTTACAACCCGCCCAATCGTCTGCGCCTCATTTCGAGCCGGCACCACCGCAATGACACTCGGCCATTCTCCTAAGGTCTCGTCAGCCACACGGTCCGCGTCCACCTTTCTCACCCGCCAAAACCACCCCCGCCCAAAAAACAAATGCAGCCATATGGCTAACGCCATGATTCCAAGAACATTCGTCACATGCGGATGAAATAGTTCCGTCATCAAAGCCTTCCACGCGAATCTCTCACGCCCGCCGTCTTTTGTCACTGTCTGCTCGCGAGGTCCGCAATCACCCGCGAACCCCGGTTCTGGCAAGATCCGCCAGCCAAGACGGTCTTTCCGCTCGAGGGACGCTTTTAACGACGTAACTAGCGGACATTTCAAAAGAGGGTTGACAGTGCCGCATTTTGCTCTTGAGGTCCATTAACTCTGGCGGTCCCCTACGTTTCCGTTCCCTGCGATCGAATTCCCCCTAGGAAAATCGCCGGAGGCCACTGTCTCGCTTATCTTCTTCACTCATTCGCGAAGAAATGGGAAAAACAGTTCTTTGTTTTCAAATTCTTGCGCACTTTTTAAGAAAGTTCCATGGAATCGAGAGGCTTCCGCATTCTTTGGAAAAACACCGAGTATAGGGGTACGGCCAAGGGCCTAGAACCTGGCTGCACTGATTCTAGACGACCTGGTTCTCGATTAGTGTTTCTCGAAAGGGTGGATCGTGGCATTCACGAGAAATGAACTATCCAACTCCGTCATGTCCCCCGGGCCTTTGCCCGCGACCGGAAACAATCGCGCCGAGAGCGGCTTGTGCCACTTCACTGCCAGGCTGGCCATGTCCCCGATAATCAACGAGAGCTGCTCCACGCTGATATCTCCCGGAAGAGGCACAGTATCGAGACCCGTGCCGCACACCGCGCTGTAGCTCAACAGTGCATCGATCGAAAGCCGGCCTTCACTCCAGCGCTGGGCTAGCCGGGTATCCTCCAGGATCGGCAGCATCAGTCCCGAGTATCCGGTTTGCTTTACCTTAATGTCGCGTATCGCGGCCGTGATGGTCGCCGCCGCGGTCAGAGTCCCGCTGGAGCCGATGGGTAGGGTTGTTAGATTTTCAATCGCCGCTCCAATGGAAACATCCTTTAGTGGCGCAGGCGACAGATCAATTCCCATGTAGGCCCAGCCGGTGTCCGTGTCCACGCGTCCTGCTTCCGCTTCTATGGCGAACGCTTCGTTACTCAGCGCGTCCATTAGCCGGCGCCGCGCCGTTGCCAAATCCGGCGCATTCTTAAAGGAGTCTGCCACGAGATTTGCCGACTCCAGTGCAATCGCAAATTGATGTCCGAAGCCGTTGTGATAGGCCGCGGGGAAAAAAGGCGTCAACGGTTTCACCATCGCAATCGCCGCAAAGCGGAAATTCCCCTGGCTATGCTCGGTGTCCTCCAGCCTTTTCATGACGCGAGCCGCAGCCCCAACCGCCGGCCACCGCACGCCGTCGTCTCCCGCCACCACGAGACTGCCGTTGAGTTGTTTGGTGTTTAGCAAAATGTCGGCGAGCAGATCCCCTTGCGCCGGGCTATCGCCGGGGTTGAGCATGGCCGGGCCGATCGAAGCCGCAAATCCTTCTTGGGCAGCCATCGCATCGTAGTTCCGGAAAAACGCCAAAGCCTGCTCGTTTGAGAGACCCTTGATGTATTCCGGAAACGGCTGCGTGGCGATGCGAATGGTCTCCACAGGGAATCCGCGCGACTCAAATATCGTTCGGGCCCGCTTCAGCATCTTGAGCGCATCGGTAATCTGAATTTGGTATTGCGTGCGGTCCAGATTCACAAACGCCGTGATCGCCCGAATCTTAATTGGAGATTGCCCCGCGGCCTTCCGTTGCGCCTGCCCCAGCACACACGGCGCAGCGGAAAAAGCCAGCACCCACGCGATGACTCGGAAGGCCGGACGACCGGCGAAAAATGCGGATGGCAACATGAAGTTATCTCCAGTGACTTAGGCAAACTGGGCCAGCACAAGCCTACAGCATACAAGATTCGGCATGCCACAAGATGGCTTGACTGGAGTGGGACAGGCTTCAGCCGGTCTCCTCTTCCACTTACAGGAACGCGGAAATGCCGGTAATCTTCTCTCCGATAATCAGTTTATGAATGTCGTTCGTTCCTTCGTACGTGTAAACGCTCTCAAGATTGTTCATATGCCGCATAATGCAATAATCGTCGACGATGCCATTCGCGCCGAGAATATCCCGCGCCTTCCGTGCCGTCTCGAGAGCCATAGCCACGTTATTCATCTTCAGCATCGAGATGTGCGAGAAATCCACCTTGCCTTTGTCCTTCAACCGCCCCACGTGCAACGCCAGCAATTGTCCCTTCACAATCTCCGTGATCATCCAAGCCAGTTTTTCCTGCACCAGCTGGTGCGAGGCAATCGGCTTGTTCGCAAATTGCTTGCGCGTCTTCGCGTACTGCAGCGCCGTATCGTAGCAAGCCATGGCCGCCCCGAGCGCTCCCCAGCCGATGCCATAGCGCGCTTGATCCAAACAGCCCAGCGGGCCTTTCAATCCCACAACATTTGGCAGCAAGTTTTCTTCTGGGATCTCGCAATCGGTGAACGCCAACCCGGAAGTCACCGACGCTCGCAGTGACCATTTTCCATGCACATCCCAGGCTTTGAATCCCGGCGTGCCTTTTTCCACTAAAAATCCGCGAATTTTTTCGTCCTCGCACTTCGCCCAGACCACCGCGACGTCCGCAATCGAACCGCTGGTGATCCACATCTTCTCGCCATTTAAAACGTAGTTCGCGCCCTTTTTCAGAGCGCGCGTAAGCATTCCGCCGGGATTCGAGCCGAACTGCGGTTCCGTCAATCCAAAACAGCCGATGGCCGTCCCTTGCTGGAGCAGCGGCAGCCACTTCTCTTTTTGCTTGTCGCTGCCGTACGCATAAATCGGATACATCACCAGCGCGCTCTGCACCGAGACGAAGCTGCGCAATCCGGAATCTCCGCGCTCCAACTCCTGGGTCACAAGTCCGTAAGCAACGTTGGACATTCCCGCGCAGCCATAGCCCTGCAAATTCGCACCAAAAAAACCCAGCTCCCCGAGTTGCGGAACAAGGTGCTTCGGAAACGTTCCTTCACGGCTGTGTTTTTCGATGATGGGAATGATTTCGCTGTCGACGAATCGCCGAGCGGTCTGCCGGACCAGTTGTTCTTCGTCGTTCAGCTGCGAATCAAAATCGATGAAATCGACACCGGCAAATCCAGCCATTCATTCCTCTTTCTGAGCAATTTCTGGCGCGGCAGTTGCGCTTGATGGCCGCAAGGCCGTTCTCCGCATCAGCCATCATACCGGAGTTCCTAGGGAGACGGGTTCGATCGCGAGGAGGTTGCTGGAGCAAGCTGCGGCGGGATGCCCAACGGACCTTGCACCACTATGGCACAGGCGAGCGGTCGGCGACTCAATTCAGGAAATTCCTTGGAGAATCACAACGACCTAACTCGCTGAAAACAAATAGGTTACTACTGGTAGATGCATTGAGATTCGGTACCCGATGTGCACGCCCTTCTGGGGGGAGGAAGGGGTGTCCACAAACGGAGGGACAACCATTCTCGGGGCTAGCCGAGCACGATTCCCAAAAGCCGGTCCGGGTGCTGCACTTCAGAGAGGCGCAAGAGATTCAGGGCTGTCAGGTTTTGCTAGGCCTTGCCGATAAGAAAGATCAGCCCGGCGACGCTGGCAAACCTCGAAGCCAGGGCGGTGCTGACCGTGGGGGAGTTTGAACATTTTGTGCAGGAGGGGGGAATGATTGGCTTCTTTCGGGAGGACAACAAGGTCCGCCGCGAAATCAATCTGACTGCGGCGGAGCACGCCAAATTGAAGATCAGCGCCAGGTTGCTGGCCCTTGCGAAGACGGTCATCGGAAGTCCAAAAGGAACTTGCAATGCCGTACATTAAAAATTCATCGCTCCAACGCAAGCTGACTTTTGTCATTGTGTGCACCAGCCTCGTCGGTCTCTGCATTGCGTGCCTGAGCTTTGAATTCTACGAAAGAACAAGCTTTCGCTCGGCGATGACCAGTGAACTCTCTGCTCTAGCCGATATCCTGGGGGCAAATACCGCGGCTTCCCTGGCTTTTAACGATCGAAAGTCCGCGCAAGATATGCTTGCCGCGCTCCGTGCCGAGCGTCACATTGTCGCCGCATGCCTCTACGACAGCCGTGGTATGGTCTTCGCGGAATACCGGCGCGAGGGGACTGGCCCCGAGTTTGCCATGCCCCCCCGGCGCGAAGACGGACCACAATTCCAGAAGGACTCTCTCACTCTCTACCGAAGCGTTTCCCTGGGGAGCGAGAAAACCGGCAACATCGCCATTATCTCTGATCTCGGCGCTCTCCAAGCCAAAATCAGGCAATACACGGAAATCTCCGTAGTGGTCATTCTGTTTTCCGTCCTGGTATCGTACCTCGTCTCCTCGCGGCTCTTGCGGCTGATCACCGGGCCCATTCTGCATCTGGCGCAAATTGCCGCCAGAGTTACCGCCAAGGAAGACTACGCGCTTCGCGCACTCCCGCGCGGTGATGATGAAGTGGGAACGCTCATCGGTTCCTTTAATCGTATGCTGGAGCGCATTCAGGAGCGCGACGCGGCCCTTAAGGCCGCGAAGGATGATCTGGAGATCCGCGTCCAAGCCCGGACGCAGGAGTTGCAGTCCGAGGTCAATGAACGTATGCGGGCCGAAGAGACACTTTCGGACGAACGGAAAATATTGCGCGCATTGATCGACAACGTTCCTGATTTCATGTACGTGAAAGATACGGACTGCAGGTTCCTGGTGGCCAACCTTTCTGTGGCTCAGCAGATGGGGGCCAAGACTCCCGCAGAGCTGCTGGGAAAGAACGACTTCGACTTCTATTCCCGTGAGATTGCGACCACCTTCTACGAAGACGAACAGAGAGTGATTCGTTCGGGACAGGCAGAAGTCAACCGTGAAGAGACGGGTGTGGATTCTCATGGGAACGTGAGCCAGGTTATGACCACGCAGGTGCCGTTGCGGGATAAGAAAGGCCGGGTCACCGGACTCGTCGGCATTGGCCGGGACATTACTCATCTCAAGAAGGTGCAAGAGGAAATGCAAAAAGCCCGGGAAGCTGCGGAGGCAGCCAGTCGGGCGAAAAGCGAGTTTCTGGCCAATATGAGCCACGAGATTCGCACGCCGCTGAACGGCGTTATGGGAATGACCGATCTGGTGCTCACTACAGAACTCACGCCAGAGCAGCGCGAATATCTGGAGACCGTGAAGATGTCCGGAGATTCTTTGCTCACGGTAATCAACGACATTCTCGATTTTTCCAAGATTGAGGCGGGGAAAATCGATCTGGAAGCGCTCGATTTCGATCTGCGCGATAGTTTGGAATCCACGCTGAAGACACTGGCGGTGCGCGCGGACGAGAAGGGACTCGAGTTGCTATGTGAGGTGGCGCCCGGAGTGCCGGAGATTTTGCGTGGAGATTCCAGTCGGCTGCGCCAAATCGTGGTCAATCTCGTGGGCAACGCCATCAAGTTCACGGACAGCGGCGAGATCGCCGTAAAAGTCCAAGCCCAGGCCAGAGAAGGTTCTGATTATGTCTGCCAGTTTACGGTCACGGACACCGGAGTCGGTATTCCGGAAGATAAGCGCGAATTGATTTTTAAACCATTTTCCCAGGCCGACACTTCCACAACGCGGAAGTATGGGGGAACCGGGTTAGGGCTGACCATTTCGACGCGCCTCGTGAAAATGATGGGCGGCAAAATTTGGGTAGAGAGCGAAGTGGGTCGGGGAAGCCAATTTCACTTCACGGTACGGTTAGGGGCCGCAGACGCGAAAGAGATTAAATTGGGAACGGTCGCTCCTCCGGAACTCTTGCGTGGCGTAAAGGTTCTGGTGGTGGACGACAACCACACCAACCGCCGGATTCTCGAAGGGATGCTGCGGCACTGGCACATGAAGCCGACATCGGTGGACTGCGCCGGAGCAGCGCTGGCGCAGTTATCCGCGGCCCTCGAAGCGGGAGAACCCTATCCGCTGATTTTAACGGACATGCATATGCCGGAAATGGATGGCTTTGCGTTAATCGAGCAGATCCGCCGCACACCGGGATTGTCCGCGCCTACGATCATGATGCTCACTTCGGCGGGCCACCGCGGGGATGCCGCCCGTTGCCAGGATCTGGGAGTGTCTGCCTACCTGTTGAAGCCCATCCGGCAATCTGAATTGCGCGAAGCCGTGGCTCGCGTGCTCGGAGCCCGAGAGCGCGACGATGCCATGCCTCTAGTCACGCGCTTCTCTGTTCAAGACGCGCGCGAGCCGGATGCGTACTTGCGCGTGCTGCTAGCCGAAGACAATCTCGTTAACCAGCGTCTGGCGGTGCGTTTACTGGAAAAGAGGGGGCACCGGGTGGCGGTGGCGGCGACCGGGTTAGAGGTGCTGTTGGCGCTGGAGAAGGAGAGTTTTGACCTGGTGCTGATGGATGTGCAGATGCCTGTAATGGACGGGTTGGAAGCCACGTCGGCAATTAGGGAAAAAGAGAGAGCCACCGGACGTCGCCAGGCGGTGGTGGCGCTGACGGCGCACGCGATGAAAGGGGATCGCGAGAAGTGTCTGGCGGCTGGGATGGACGGTTATCTGACCAAACCGATTCGGCCGCAGGAGCTTGACCAGCTTCTGGAGATTTACGTGACGCGCCGAAGGGAAACTCCGAGTGTTGACGAAACGGTGGCCCCCCGTAAGTAAAGCAGTGAATGGCTTACACGGTTTCCCGGCAACTCGTCGCCGACAGCTGCCTGATAGATGCTTGCCGGCACTTTGTTGTCATAGAGCAGCAAGCAACCTCGAGCTGTCTGGGTTGACGGTGAGCGGCAGAGCGGCGACACTTTCCATGTCACCTATCAAGTGCGCTCAACCCGGAAATTGACGAGGATTCATGCCATCCAGTTCATCAGCACGGGCAAAAAAGCCGAGTCGCGGCCCAAAAACACTTCCCTTTGTTCCACAGATTCTTATCTTTGATGTTGATGGCGTGCTGGTGGATGTTCGCCGGTCGTATTGGCTTTCTGCTCTCGAAACGATGCGTTTCCTCACCGGCCAGCGGCACGCGTGGGCCGAACTGCACGAATGGAAAAGCAAACCCGGCAACAATGACGATTGGAATATGGTTTCGAATTGGGCCACTGCGTTGGGGCATCCGACAAGCTATGAAGAGGCGCGCGTGGCGTTCGGGCAGTTCTATTGGGGGAAGAACGGCAAGGCCGGCAATGTGCGGAAGGAGAAGCTTATGATCACGCCGCGGCACATCAAGCGCTGGGCCGCACGTTTTGAACTCAATCTTTTTACCGGGCGCACGCGGCAGGAATTTTCGTATACGTTTGAACGCTGGCCTGCAACGCAGTGCTTCCGGAATGTCGTTACCATGGACGACGTCAAACGCAAGAAGCCCTATCCTGACGGATTGCTGAGAATTCTTGGACCACGCGATCCGGCCACGGCGATCTACATTGGCGATAATATAGATGATGCTCTTGCTGCCCGGGATGCGCGTGTTCCGTTCATGGCGATATTGCCACCCGGCACGTATGAGTATCGGAAGTGTGGCGCGCGTTTCCGCGAACTTGGCGCGCTTGCGCTTTTGCCCGGCATCCTGGCCCTGAACGATTGGTTGCCATCCGCCTGAGGCGGTCTTCGCCTGCGTTTTTCCATGACCGGAGGAGCTCTTCGTCTTTGACGCAAGAGTGGAACTTTTGCAGCGTGCGGTGGGAATTATCAATATGAGCGGGGGGCCATCATGAAGGCGCACATTTCATCCATCTTGCTGGCTTTCGGATTCTCGTGCGCTGCCGCGCTGACGGTGGCTGGTTCTACTCGTGCCCAAGCACCGCCTGGACCTTTGCCGGGGGCGCCGCCGCAAGCTCCGCCGTCTTCGACGGCGAATCCGCAAAATCAGCAGACGCGGGCGGAGACGCGGACGTCCATCTTTGGTCAGTGGAAGTTGAACCGCGACGAGAGCGACGATCCGCGCAAGAAAATGGAGGACGCACGCGGAAACAGCGGTGGAGGGCGCGCGGGCGGCGGAGGTGGAGGCGTCCGCATCGGTGGCTTTCCCATCGGCGGCCATAGCGGGAATCGAGGCGGGGAGGGCGACGAGGACCGACAGCGCACGCAATCCGAGATCGCCCCCGCGAATTCTTTGACGCTAAAGCAAAAAAGCTCTAACGACCCCGAAGTTGACCTCACCGACGACCAAAACCGGAAGCGTGTGCTTTTCACGGACGGTCGTAAGTTACAGAAACCTGATTCGAAGGACGATAGTTACCAGGAAACTGCGGCGCACTGGGACGGCTCGCGTCTGGTCACCGACGAGAAGGGTCCTCGCGGAGGAAAGATGAGCCGCACGTTTGAATTGTCCTACGATGGCACACAGCTTTTCGAGACGCTGCGTCTGACCACCGGACGTTCGGGCATGCCGCTCGATGTGCGCTACGTCTACGACGCGGTCTCCTCGAGTGGCACGCCGCCAAATCAGTGACGACGAAGCTATCCGTACCGCCTGATGGTCCACAATGTCATTTAGGAATTCTTCTTGTCCCACTTGGCGCCTCCGTTGACGCCCCCCATCGTGCGGTCTAATATCCGCGCATGGTCTGTGCGTCAAATGGGGGTAGCTAGGAGAATTTCTTGGAAAACGAGATTCGCACAACAACGCCGCGCGGCCCCGGGCGCTTGAAGCGCTGGATGGGCCGGGGACTGATGGGCCTTCTTGTGCTGGTGGTCCTGGCCGCGGTGGTGGGCGCGAGTTACCAGGCCCTCGGAAACAGAGCGGATGCTCGCAGATTTCCGCAACAGGGAAAATCCGTCTCTCTCGGTCCGGCTTTTGACAACCTGTCTTTGAGTATCGATTGCCGGGGGCAGGGTAGTCCGACGGTTATTTTGGACAGCGGGCTCGGCGTTCCCGCGGTCGGGTGGAATCCCGTGCAAACGGAAGTCGCGGAATTCACGCGCGTTTGTGCTTATGACCGCGCGGGCTACGGCTGGAGCGGCGCTACCACTCTTCCACGCACGAGCACGGAGATTGTGAAGGAATTGCACGCGCTCCTTGAAGCTGCGAACGAGAAAGGGCCATACATTCTGGTTGGACATTCCTTTGGCGGGTTCAACGTTCGCGTTTATAACGGCCAGTATCCAAACGAGGTTTCCGGCATGGTTTTGGCGGACGCTTCGCACGAAGATCAAGAAGCCCGCATGCCGCCCGCAATGCAAGCGTTCATGAAGAAATCGGCCGAGCAGCTTAAGCGCCAGCAAATGCTTGCCCCACTATTGATTCGGTTTGGCGTTGCGCGGTTCGCTCAGCGAAATCAGGTAGAAAGTCCGGGCGTTTCAAAGGAATTTGGGCAGGAGATGCTCTACCTGCAGCTTCAGCCGAAATTCATGGACGCGGCCGCTTCCGAACTGGACTCGTTTTCGGAAAGTGCCAAGGAGGTCCGGACGGCCGGCAATCTGGGGGATAAACCGCTGGTGGTTCTGACAGCGGGCAAAATGGTGCCAGCATCACAGTTGCCCGAAGGGTTTCCGCAGAAAGAGTTCGACGATTTCCACGAGGTGTGGGTGAACGATTTGCAGGTGAGAGAATCCCGGCTTTCGACGCGCGGCAAACGAATCATGGTTCCGGACAGCGATCACATGATCCCCTTTGAACGCCCCGACACGATCGTTGCCGCTGTTCACGAAGTCTGGACGGCCGCGAACTCCCTGGGCACGGCCAGCACTGGCAAACCCAGCGAAGCCAGCAGTGCCAAGTAGCGCAGCTGTTTCGGGGCAGGTTGCGGGGGGCGCGAGCGGCTGCTAAAATTGCTGATTTGCCGGGTTACCGGTGTTTGTGCTGAAGGCTACCTGCTATTTGCCGGTTGGGTATCCCACAGAATTTGTTGCCGTTTCGATCCAGGCCGATGGTGAGTCGAACCGCAAGGCTGTCCAAAGAGTAGGCGACCGCAGAGAACCCGACGGAAACGGCCAGCGCTCGGAGCTCGACTGAACCGGTCCGGCCTCTGCGGGAGGGAGATTACGAGTGGCAAAGTATGATGTGGCGATTATCGGGAGCGGTCCGGGCGGCTACGTGGCGGCGATCCGCGCCGGCGAGCTTGGATTGAAGACTATCGTGGTCGAGAAGGACCCGTTTCTTGGCGGGACTTGCTTGCATGTCGGATGTATTCCGACGAAGGTTTTGTTGCATCACGCGGATGTGTACGATCACTTCAAGAACGGCGCGGAATTGGGGTTCGAAGTGAGCGGGCTGAAGATCAATTGGGCGAATATTCTCGCCCGTAAAGACAAGATTGTGAAGAAGCATGCCAAGGGGATCGAGTTTCTTTTCAAGAAGAATAAGGTGGAGTGGGTGCAGGGCTGGGGACGTTACGCCGGAACGGGGCGCGTGAGTGTGGATAACAATGGGAAGAAAAGCGAGATCGAAGCCGCGAACATTTTGCTGGTGAGCGGATCCGAAGCGCGAGCTTTGCCAGGTATCGAGCCGGACCACAAAACAATTTTGACGAACCGGTCCATTCTGGAGTTGCCGGATATTCCGAAGACACTGATTGTGGTTGGGGCGGGAGCGGTCGGAGTGGAGTTCGCTTCTATCTACAATACATTTGGGACGCAGGTGACGATTCTGGAGGCGCTGCCGCGTGTGGTGCCGGTGGAAGACGAAGAGGTTTCGGCGGAACTGGAAAAGGATTTCAAGAAAAAGGGGATACAGATTTTCACCAGCAGCAAGGTGGAGTCCGTTAAGAAGGATGCCAAAGGCGTGACGGTTTCGTTTAAAGACAAGGATGACAAGCCGCAGACGCTGCAGGCGGAGAAGTTATTGCTGGCAGTTGGCCGCAAACCGATGACGGAAGATTGCGGTTTGGAGAAATCCAAGGCCAAGCTGGAGCGAGGGTTCGTGGTTACCGGGCCGCAGATGGAGACCGATGAAAAGGGTTTGTACGCGATTGGGGACATCGTGGCGGGGATGCCGCAGCTGGCGCACGCGGCGATGATGGAAGGGATCGTGGCCGTAACGCACATTGCCGGAAAGAAAACGCAGCCGATTTTGAAGACGCGCATTCCCAACGCGACGTACTGTGAGCCGCAGATCGGGTCGATTGGATTGACCGAGAAGCAGGCGCGCGAGGCCGGGTATGCAGTGAAAACTGGAAAATTCCCTTTTGTCGGCAACAGCAAGGCCACGATTTTGGGGAATCACAACGGGTTCATCAAAGTGGTTTCGGACGAGAAGTACGGCGAGGTTTTGGGGATTCACATTATCGGCCCCTTGGCGACGGAAATTTTGGCGGAAGCGGCGGCGACGTTGAACCTCGAGGGCACCATCGACGACATGATGAACATGATTCACGCGCATCCCACGGTTTGGGAAGGGATGGGGGATGCGTTTGCGAGCGTGAGGGGATTGCAGATTAACGTATAGCGACGGGTGACTGGTGAAGAGCTGCCAGATTGTTGATCTCGGATTGATTGGGTACGCGAATGCGTACGCGCTGCAAAAACGCCTGGTGGCCGCGCGCAAGGCGGATGCGGTTGGGGATGTGCTATTGCTCTGCGAGCACACGCCGGTGATCACCCAGGGGCGAAACGGGAAGCGCGAGCATCTTTTGGTTTCCGAGAATGTATTGCGGCAGCGGAACGTGGAGTTCTATGAGACTAGCCGCGGGGGAGATGTTACCTACCACGGACCGGGGCAGCTGGTGGGTTATCCGATCTTGCAGCTCGGCGCGATTCGCAAGGACGTGGTTTGGTACGTGCGGATGCTGGAAGAAGTGATGATCCGAACTACCCGAGAGTTCGGGATTTGCGCCGAACGCGAAGCGGGGAAGACTGGAATTTGGGTGCCGGGGGAAAAGAAAGAATTCATACGGAGCTCACCGAGGGGAGAGCAGCCAGCCGAGATTGCGGCAGAAAAGCTGGGCGCAATTGGGGTGCACATCAGCCGGTGGGTGACGTCGCACGGATTTGCTTACAATGTTTCGACGGATCTGCGTAATTTTGATTTGATTGTGCCTTGCGGGATCGCCGGGCGGAAGGCGACTTCGCTCGAGAAACTGCTGGGACGGGCGGTGAATGGCAAGGAAGTGGCGCCGAAAATGGTGCGGCATTTTGGGGATGTGTTTGGGTTGGAGATCGGTGCAGGAACGAAAGAAGAATTACTGGGGATGCTGGAGCCTAGGGAGCAGATGGTGGCGCTGCCAGCTTAGGGGAGTAGGACAGACATTCTTGTCTGTCGCTTGCCGTTGTTCGGAAGTAAAGGAAGGCAGACAGGCAGCCATGCCTGTCCCACGGAGCGGGAATGAAGAAGGAATTGACGCGGCAGCAGTATCTGGACCTGTACTACTACATGCGGCTGAACCGCGCCGTGGAAGACACTATGGTGAAGCTCTTCCGCCAGAACAAAATTGTCGGAGGGTTGTACTCGAGTCTGGGTCAAGAAGCGATTTCCGTGGGAACGGCGTACGCGCTGGAGAAGAAGGATTGGCTGGCGCCGATGATCCGCAATATCGGAGCGCTGCTGGTAAAGGGCGTGCCGCCGCGCGATGTTTTCATGCAGCATATGGCCAAATACGATTCGCCAACCAAGGGCAAAGACGGAACGAGCCACTTTGGCGATTTAGAGAAGCTGCATATTGTTTCGCCGATTTCGATGCTGGGCGATTTGATTCCCGTGATGACCGGTGTGGCCATGGCGGGTCGCTACCTGGGCCAAAATATTGTGACCATGACTTGGATCGGCGACGGCGGAAGTTCGACCGGCGTGTTTCACGAAGGGTTGAACTTTGCCGCTACGCAGAAGGCGCCGTTCGTGTTGATCCTCGAAAATAATTTGTGGGCGTATTCGACGCCCGTGAAGCGGCAGGTGCCTCTCGAGAATCTGGCGGATCGCGCGAAAGCGTATGGAATTTCCAGCTACATTGTGGATGGCAATGACGTGGTCGCAGTGTACTCGACGGCGCGGGAAGCGGTGGAGCGAGCGCGAGCCGGCGAGGGGCCGATTTTGATCGAAGCCAAGAGTTTCCGCCGGCTGGGCCATGCGCAGCACGACCCGGCCGAGTACGTGCCGAAGGAGATGCGCGCTTACTGGGAAGGACGCGATCCGATCGCTTTGTATGAGAAATTTCTAATGGGCGAGAGATTGCTCGACACGAAGGGCAAGAAGGATGTCGACGAGAAAATCGAGACGCTGCTCGCTGCGGAGCGGGAGTTCGCGGAGAATTCGCCGATGCCGCCGCCTGAATTTGCCGAGACGGGCGTCTATTGCACCGGCGACGAATGTCATAAGATTCGCCCGAAATGGGAGCGGCCGATTTCTGAAGTGACCCCGCCGAAATCGAGCGTCAAGCCGGTGTGGACCGTGGAGGGCTTCGGATCTGGCAAGTCAGCTGCGAGCACGGCCATCCACTTTGGGGACACCAAGGCCGCGCTGGAAACAGAAACTTCGGACACGGACGCAACGACAAAAACCAATGGATCCAAACGCGCGGCAAAATCGCCTGCAAAAAACAGCGCAAAGGCTGGGGCCGCCTCTAGAGCCACGAGAAAGGTAAAGAGGTAGCCATGGCGGAGGCCAACGGAACGCAAATTACGTTTCTCGAAGCCATCAGGCAGGCGATGTTCGAAGAAATGGAGCGCGACCCGGCCGTGGTGTTGCTCGGAGAGGACGTCGGGGTGTACGGCGGCGCGTTCAAAACCAGCGAGGGATTGCTGGAGCGCTTCGGCTGGGAGCGCGTGATTGATACGCCCATCAGCGAGAGCGCCATTATCGGCGCGGCGTGCGGGATGAGCTACGCGGGGCTGAGGCCGATTGCCGAATTACAGTTCATCGATTTTATCGTGTGCGCGTTCAATCAGATCACCAATTTCGTGGCCAAGGGCCACTACCTCTGGAATGCGCCCGCGCCGATGGTGATGCGCGGTCCGTCGGGCGGCGGCGTACATGGCGGACCATTTCACTCGGCGAATCCGGAGATGTACTTCGTGCATACGCCAGGGCTGAAGGTGATTTATCCTTCGACGCCGTACGACGCCAAGGGATTGCTGAAGGCCGCGGTGCGCGACAATAATCCTGTGCTTTTCTTCGAGCACAAATTCCTGTACCGGCGGATCAGGGGCGAGGTTCCTGCCGAGGATTACACCGTGCCGATTGGCAAGGCGACCGTGCGCCGCGAGGGCCAACACCTGACGATTATTTCTTATGCGGCGATGATGCACACCTCGCTCGAAGCGGCCGATGCGCTGGCGAAAGAAGGCATCGAGGCCGAAGTGATCGACTTGCGGACGCTGCTGCCGCTGGATGAAGAGACGATTTTGCAGTCGGTGCGCAAAACCAACAGATGCTTGGTGGTGCACGAGGATACCAAAACGGGCGGAATCGCAGGCGAGATTGCGGCGATTCTTTGCGAGAAGGCTTTCGGCGATCTGGATGGGCCGCTGATGCGTGTGACGGCGCTGGATACGCCGGTGCCGTATGCGCCGCCACTCGAGGAATATTTTCTGCCGAACGCCAAAAAAGTCTTCGATGCAGCGAAGGAATTGGCACGGTACTAGCCCGTGACCCTACATCGGAAGTGAAGCCGGACAGGAGAATCGAGATGGCCACAGACGTAGTCATGCCGCAGATGGGCGAAAGCATTTTTGAAGGGACCATCACCAAGTGGCTGAAGAAGCCCGGCGACAAGGTGGAGCGCGACGAGCCGCTGTTCGAGATTTCGACGGACAAGGTGGACGCGGAAATTCCATCGCCCTCGGCTGGTGTGCTGAAGGAGATCAAAGTCAACGAAGGGCAGACCGTGCCGATCCAGACGGTCGTGGCGGTGATCGACGGCGCCGGCTCGGCGGCAGCTGCCCCGGCGCCAACTCCGGCGAAGACCCCGGCGCCGCAAGCCGCGGCCGCGCCCGCACCGCCTCCAGCGGCGAGACCTGCCACTCCTCCACCGGCTGCAGCAGCGCCAACGCAGACTGCCCCGCAGGCGGTACCTGTGCCTCAGCGCAGCGGCGAACGCATCCACAGTTCGCCGCTTGTGCGCCGCATGGCCGCAGAACGCGGCATTGACCTGACCACGGTTCCGGGAACGGGCGCAGGCGGACGGATCAGCAAACAGGACATCGAAGCAGTCATTGCGGCTGGCGCAGTTCCCGCCGCGGCGTCCACTCCGGCCGCGGCGCCGGCGCGTCCTGCGACCCCGGCCACCTCCGTGGCTCCAGCTCCTCCCGCGGTTTCCGGCGGGCAGATTCACGTGGCCTTCGAATCGGCGGTCCCGCGCGAGAAGATTTACTTCGGCAATTACCAGGTAGAGCCGATGAGCAACATGCGGCAGCGCATCGCGGAGCACATGGTGGCTTCGAAGCGCGTGTCTGCTCACGTTTATTCCGTGGACGAGATCGATATGACCAAGGTGGCTTCGTTGCGAGCCAAAGCCAAGGATGAGTTTGAACAGCGCTACGAGACTAAGCTGACGTTCATGCCGTTCTTTGTGAAGGCGGCGGTCGCCGGACTGCGCGCTTTCCCTACGATGAACGCATCGCTGGACGGCACGAACGTAGTGCTGCACAAGGAGATCAACATCGGGATCGCCGTGGCGCTTGATTGGGGCCTGATTGTGCCTGTGGTGAAGGGCGCCGACGAGAAGAATGTTCTCGGCATCCAGCGCACGCTGAACGATTTGGCGGAGCGAGCGCGTTCGAAGAAACTGAAACCAGAAGAGGTGCAGGAAGGCACTTTTTCCATCACCAATCCAGGCGTCTTCGGGGGACTTTTCGGGCTTCCGGTGATCAGCCAGCCGAATGTGGGCATTCTGGGGCTTGGCATGATCGAGAAGCGTCCCGTCGTTATCAACGACTCGATCGCCATTCGCTCCATGTGTTACGTAACGCTGAGCTACGACCATCGCGTGGTGGATGGCGCTGTCGCACACCGGTTCCTGCACCAGGTGAAGGAGACGCTGGAGAATTGGTCGGAACCGGTCCTCTAGTAGGGCTTTCTTTCTATAGCCGTCGAGCTGACGCGGCTGGATTTGCAGCTCGCTAGGATAAGAATCTGCGAGCGTTGCTTGCGGGTTTGGCGTGCTGTATTTCCTGGATTCGGACACCTGTCCGGATGTGGGACGGGCATTCCCGGAAGTGGTCGAAGCTGGAACCAGGCCACCCCTCCGCCCCCTTTAATGTATCCAAAACAAAAGGCTTACATCTGATTTAAGGTGGAAGCTGGCCTGCCCCAACCATCTTTAGACGACTACACCCCAATGCCAATGACACCGCCGCGAATCCTGATTGCCGACGACCAGCCCGATGTGCTGAACGCGCTGCGCTTGCTGCTGAAGGGGCAGGGCTATGAAACCGAAGGAGTGGCTTCGCCGGCGGAGTTGCTGCGGGCGGTCGAGGCACGCGAGTTTGATCTGCTGCTGATGGATTTGAATTATGCGCGGGACACCACTTCCGGCCGGGAAGGGCTGGACCTGCTCAGCCGCTTGAAAGAAACCGCGGACGCGCCGGCGATTGTGGTCATGACGGGCTGGGCTACGGTGGGCCTGGCAGTTGAGGCCATGCAATACGGCGTGGCCGATTTTGTGGAGAAACCCTGGAGCAACGCGCGGCTGCTCGAGATTCTGCAAAAGCAGATTGCCCTGGGACGCGAGCGACGGGATGCCCGGCGACGCGCGACCAAGGAAAACCAAGACCACCAGGAACTCGCTCTGCACTTCCACCGGCAAGAGGAGGAAGTGGCCGAAGCGCGGAGTATTCAGCAAGGGCTCTTGCCCAATAGCATTGCCCAGCTGGCGGGATATGACATCGTGGGCGCCTGGCAGCCGGCGCACAGCGTCGGCGGCGATTACTACGACGTTCTGGAGTTCGACGAGGCCACACTGGGACTGTGCATCGCCGATGTGGCGGGGAAAGGATTGCCTGCAGCGCTGCTGATGTCCAACCTGCAGGCGGCAGTGCGGGGACTGGCTTCCCCTGCACTGTCTCCTGAAGGGTTGTGTGCCCGTCTGAATTCGCTTGTTTGCCACAACACCGGCAGCGACCGCTTCATTACGTTTTTTTATGCACAGCTCGATGGACCGGGGCGGCATCTGCGGTATACGAACGCGGGGCACAACCCGCCGATTCTCCTGCACCGCAATGGATCGTATGAGCGGTTGGAAGCAGGCGGCGGAGTGCTCGGTGTTTTTCCAAACCAGACGTTTGCCGCAGGCGCCGCACAGCTCGCGCCGGGCGACCGCGTCATTCTTTTTACGGATGGTGTGACCGAAGCTTGCGACGCCGCGGGCGAAGAGTTTGGCGAAGTGCGGCTGCTTGATCTTTTGCGGGAACACTGCGCGGCGGCGGTGGCTGTCCTGCAGGCGAAGATCCTAACGGCCGCTGGCGAATTCAGCCGCGGCCACTGGCATGACGATGCCACGCTGCTCGTTCTTGGCGTCTCCGCGTAGGAACCGCGAGCGAGCGGCCGCGTTGTGTGCCAACGTCTCCAGCGGTTATAGCATTGCTGCGAATCGTACTGGACCATCGCCTTGAGTTTTGCAATGCAAACCGCGAAACGGTCATCATGGGCTCGATGCCCGCGTAGCCCAGCATGCGGTCGACGAAGCGGTGGCCATCGCTCTGTTCCGTGAGAAGGCTATCAGGAACTTGAGGAGATGGTAGTTCCCGTCCGAGCAGCGTATCAGATGAGACTGCGCCCGCCCGCGCATCCGGAGTACCTGTTCGAGCGCCCGTAGCATGCGGCCGCCATACCAGCACGAGCGTTAGTAACTCATTGCATCAACTACCCTTTTATGGATTCCAGGGATTCCCGAAACCGGCTGGGCGCTTTGCGCCGCTGGGAACGACGCCGCGCGGGAAGCCCCAGAGCGGTCTTGAAGAGATTTCAAAAAGAAAAGGCTCGGGCCATGGCCCCAGCCTCTTCACGTTTCGAAAAACTTGCCCCGGAGCGAACTCTTAGCGCCGTTTCTTTTTCTTGGCTGGTTTTTTCGCTTTTTTTGCCACCTTCTTTGGTTTTGGCTTGGGCTTGGGCTTGGGCTTGGGCTTGGCTTTTTTGGCCTTTGCTGTGGCTTTCTTTTTCGGAGCAGCTTTCTTGGCTGGTTTAGCCGGGGGCTTGGCGGCAGCTGTGGCCGCCGCCGCCGCTACGGGCTCTTCCTCGGTGATGAGGATCTCTTCCTCTTCGGTCTCCACGATCTCATCACCGCCGCCCAGCTCGTCTTCCTCCTCCAGCCGTGACAGCTCGTTATCATCTTCGAAGTTGTCCTTCTCGAAATCCATACCATCCTCCCGAGGGGCTACCCACAAGCCTTTGGCCTGCGGGACGCTGCATTAGCTGGAGTCGCCAACTCCCCTCCGCCGCACGCCGTTGTTATCGTACTCCTGCAAAGTTGTCAAGCATTCTGCAACTGAGGCACGAGCGGAAGCCTCTCGAACCAGGCTGGTGGACCAGTGGTCACCGCCCGGTGGAGCCAGGCGAAACCATCAAGGCAGCTTTAACTTGTTGTATATAAACGACTTAGTTGTGAATCGCGGCGGCTTGACTGGCGGAGGTGCTGGGCTGCGAAGCACGCCCCTTGGAACTTGTCTTTGCGCGCGTGTGTTCTGGCGCGAACTCTGGCGCGCCACCGACGGTGTAAATGCGCAGCACCATGCCACGGCTCACATGGCCGGTCTTCATGTGATTCCACTTGCGCACGTCTTCGGCGGGTACGCTGAAGCGATCCGCGATCCCGCCGAGCGTGTCGCCCTTGCGCACGCGATAGCGAACCAGACGGCTCTTGGACTCCGCGGGAGCGGCCGCCGGAATAATCAATTTCTCACCGACGTCCAGCGCGGCGTGACGATCGAGATTGTTTGCGTCGGAGATCGCTGCGGGAGTGACGCGATACTTTTTTCCGATGGACGTCAGCGTCTCACCGGCTTCGATGCGGTGCCGCCGCCAGCTCACCCACTTGTCGGCCGGAATGTCGGCAATCTCCGCGGAGAATTTTTCTGCGCTGCCCAGCGGTAGATGCAGCTCGAAGGAAGGATCCTCGGGAGTCGCGAGGCGCAGCAGCGCAGGATTCAGGCCGCGCAGCGTGTCCACATCCACATCGATGGTCTCGGCGACAAGCCGCAGATCGATGGCCCGGCCGGGCTTTACCACGTCGGTCGGAACTGGCTGTTCCGGATCAACTTGTATGCCGTAGTGCGCGGCGTCTTTGGCGATCAGCGTGAGCGCCAGAATGATGGGCACGTAGTTTTTCGTTTCGCGCGGAAGCACGTTCCGTTTGTAGAGCTCCCAGAAATCCGCGTAGCCGGTGTGTTCGATGCCCTTTTGCACGTTTCCCGGACCGCAGTTGTACGCGGCCATCGCTAGATACCAATCGCCGAACTGTCCGTACAGATCGCGCAAATGCTGAGCAGCCGCGCGCGTGGCTTTTTCCGGATCTTGGCGCTCGTCGATCCACCAGGTGTGCCGCAATCCGTACTCCATGCCGCGGTACGCGACGAACTGCCAGATTCCCCGCGCGCCGGCCCGCGAAAGCGCCAGTGGCTGGAACGCACTTTCCGCTTGCGCCAGATAGATCAAGTCTTGCGGAACGCCTTCTTCATGCAGAACCCGTGCAATCATTTCGCGATAGCGGCCGGAGCGCCGCAGCCCGGTCTCGACGATGGCGCGGCCTCGCGGCGTCTGGAAAAAATTGAGGAAGGAAAGCACTTCGTCGTTCACGGTGAGCGGCAGGTCGTGCGATATGTTCTTGGCGGCTTGCTCGGCGCGTTCTTTCAGGCGTGGATCGACAGGAAAGGTCATCTCCGCTACTTCATCGATGGGCGCGGGCACCGCTGGAGCTTCCTGAAAGCCGTCCCCGGCGCGGAAAGCCTGCAACTCGTAGCCGTAGACGGTATCCACCACGCGGTGGAACAGTTCGCTGAGCTTCGGATCGCTGTTCGGGTCGTAGCCGCTGGTGAGCAGCCAGTCCACGGCGTCGTCAAAGTCGCGCCGTGCGGCGTCCAGATGTCCAGCCTTGTAGTTCTGCTCGCCGGACGCAAATTTGGCTTCCACTTGCGCGATCAAGTATTCCTTTGGTCCAGGAGCTCGCGGCGCCAGGGCGGCTAGCCACTCCGGCGAAAGCTTTCGCAGAGGAAGCTCCCCGAGATTGGCAGGAACTTGAGCGGTCGCTGCATTGGCCGGGGTCAGCGCCGGAACGTGCGCCTGCACTCCGTGTTTCGCTGCGTCCTCACAACCGATGGCGGTAAGCGTGAGCACAGCCAGGATCGTTATATACAGCCGAGTCTGGAGCTTCGGGCGCATCTCCTTATGTTAAGGAGCTGTTACAGTCCAGGTCAACGCTTTCCGGCAGGGTGGGGTTGACCTACTCAATACACGACCGGAACCCATGCGGCATGGCGGCATGCCGTGGTTGTTCCTGTCGAGGTGTGGTCCGAGATAAACTGTCACCCCAGGTGTTTCACGTGAAATCGATGGCCATCCCGTGTTTGCCGAAAATAGGCAAGACCACCTGCGCGATCACGCTCTTGCTGTTGGTCTTTTTCCTTGGCCCTTCATCCTTGGGAGCCCAGGGCAAGAGTCTTTCATCCCATAAGCGCGCAGGTCGAAAAAGCCGCGTCGAGTTTCATGGCCACAAACAGCGTGCCGGGAATTTCCGTGGCCGTCGTCAGGACGGAGCGCTGGTCTGGTCCCAAAGCTTCGGAATGGCCGACCTCGAGAATTTTGTTCCGGCGACATCTTTAACTCTGTTCCGCCTCGGTTCTATTTCCAAGCCCATCACCGCTACCGCAATCCTGCAGCTTTCAGAGCGCGGCAAGCTGGATCTCGATGTCGAGGCACAGGAGTATTGCCGGGCTTTTCCCAAAAAGAGTGGCCTATCACCACTCGCGAGCTGCTCGGTCACCTCGGAGATATCCGGCATTACAACCCGGACGGCTGTTCCCCACCGCTCGAGCTGGTACCACAAGGACAAGTCCGGAGCCGTCGAAAACGCGGGCGTTCTGGACTCCAGTTACAAAATTCCTGGCGGCGGACTGATCTCTTCGGCCGACGATATGACGCGGTTTGAGATCGCCGTTCTGGCCAACAAGCTCCTCAAGCCGGCCACGCGCGAACAAATGTGGACTCCCCAGATGGCCGCCGATGGTTCCGAGAACGGCTACGCGCTTGGCTGGGGCCATAGCAAGAAATTCGGCTTGTCGCTCGTGTCGCACTCCGGAAGCTAGCAAGCACCAGCACATCGATTCTCCTGGTGCCGGAGCGGAGCGCTGGAACCGTTGTGCTCGCCAACATGGACGACGTCGACGCCACGGCTTTGTCCACGGAAATTCTGAAAATCGCTCTGGACCTAAAAGACAAACCTGGATAGACGAAAGGCATGTTCTTCCCCCGCGGCGCACTAGCAGCTAGCTGGCCGAGGAACGGCGACACGCAGGCCTTCTAAAAAAACATCTTGACAACACGAGTCGGCCGCCTAATATTAAACCGAATGGTTAACTATTCCACCGCGCCCCTGGATGCCACCTTCGGTGCGCTCGCCGATCCCACCCGCCGCGCCATCCTGGCCCGCCTCGCACAGGGTGAGGCCAGGATCACCGAGCTTGCCGAGCCTTTCCGCGTTTCTCTGCCAGCCGTCTCGAAGCATGTACGCATACTGGAGTCCGCAGGTCTCCTTGAGCGCGAGATCAATGGCCGCGTGCACCACTGCAGGCTGGCCGCGGAGCCCCTCAGGAACGCGGCCGCCTGGATCGAGCAGTACCGCGCGTTCTGGGAATCGCAATTCCAAGCCCTGGCGAAGTATCTGGAAACCACCGCTCGCAAGGAGAGGCAAACATGCCAAGCGCAAAGCAAGGCCAAACGAACCCGGGCTTCACGCTCCAAATCCGCCGGACGTTCGCGGCGCCTCGCGAAAAAGTCTTCGCCGCGTGGGCCGACCGCGAACAGCTAGAGCAGTGGATGTGCAAGGACGCGGCCTCGCACGTGGTGATTCACCACGTGCAGGAGATCCGCACCGGCGGGCGCTACCTCATGGAAGTGCGCGATCCCGGCAAGGGCGAGACCTACTGGGGACAAGGCGTCTATCTCGAGGTAAAACCTCCCGAAAAAATCGTGTTTAGCTGGGCCTGGACCAAGGCCGAGCCAGACGGTTCGCGCACGGAATTGCACCCAGAGAGTCCGGATACGAAAGTCACCGTCGAATTTTTCGCGCGCGGAGATCTCACGGAAGTTGTTTTGACGCACGCCACCTTCGGCTCGACGAAACTGCGCGACGAACACCACCGCGGTTGGAACGGCTGCCTTGACATGCTTGCCAAAGTGCTGCAAACCACCAGCACGCCAAGCTAGAGGTGCGCGCCTTACTACGGCCTGTCCGGAAACACCGTCGAACCAGTGCCCTCGGAAAGGCGACGCCGCCAATTGTGGCCTGCGGCAGCGCGAAGCTGGGTCGCCCAGCACACGGGCGGCTCGATGCCTGACTGGGCGGTTTACCGCAATGGCCCGCGCTAGGCCTGCGCCGACCCGCAAGCCGTGCCCTAACCTATCGTCAGGGGTGCAGCCGGGGCGCGGAGGCCGACTGGAACAAAAGGGCGTTACCAATGAAAAGGAAAACGTGAAAAAAACCGCTTGGCAAGCAGGACCATTTGTGGTACTCTGTCTTTGCGTTTGTTGCTCTTGTATCGCCTTTGGATGTGTAAAGCGGTCGCAAGGTCAAACTTGCGGCCTTTTTTTTACGTCTGAAAGCGGCCGTAACTCTTAAGAGGGGTTCGGATTTCGAGGCACCAAATAGCTCAATTTAGTAATGCTCGGTTGCAAGTCAGCCGACAGAAAAGAGTACAGCAGTGAGTAAAGAACAAGGAACAGTGAAGTGGTTCAATGCCAGCAAGGGCTTCGGTTTCATCCAGCGCCAGAGCGGTGAGGACGTTTTCGTCCATTTCTCCGCGATCGTGGCTGATGGCTACAAGTCGTTGAACGATGGCCAAGCGGTTGAATTCGAAGTGACCAAGGGCCCCAAGGGTCTGCAGGCCTCGAACGTCCAACCCCTCTAATTCCACTTCACAAAAACACACAACGGGCGGCGCGCTTCGGCGTACCGCCCGTTTTTGTTTTTGGGGGCACCGACCCCAGTCTGGCTTCTTCCAGGAAGGACGCCATGGTCACGCCAAGCCTAGGCTGACTGGGATAGTCTCTCCCGTCATCCAGCGCCAGTCGCCCGGCTAGGCCAGAGCCTGCTGCAAGTCTCGGATGAGGTCCTCGGCATCCTCAAGTCCAACGGAAACTCGCACCGTGCCGGGGCTTACGTGCGCGCGTTTTAGTTCCTCAGCGCTCATGTTGTAATGCGAGCTGTAGATGGGAAGGATGACCAGCGACTCGACGCCACCGAGGCTCGCCGCCAGCAGAAACAACTGCACCCGGTCGCAGAAGCGCCGCGCGGCGGGCAAACCGCCCTTCAAATCAAACGCCAGCATGGTGCCAAATCCGCGCATCTGTTTTTTCGCGAGCTTGTGATCCGGGTGCGACGCCAGGCCCGGATAGTGCACGCGCGCGACCTGCGGGTGTTTTCCCAGGAATTTTGCAACAGCCATGGCGTTCAGACACTGCCGCTCGACGCGCACCCCCAAAGTCTTGATTCCACGAAGCAACAGGTGAGCCGCCTCGGGATCCATCGAGCCTCCGAGATCGATGACCATGTGGCGAACACGCTCCATGCGGTGCTTATTGCCCACCGCCACGCCGGCAATCACGTCGGAGTGCCCCGCAAGCGCTTTCGTGGCGCTGTGCACGACGATGTCGAAACCCATCCCGAGAGGATTTTGCAGCACGGGAGTAGCGAAGGTGTTGTCGATGATGGAAATCAGCTTGTGTCTCTTGGCAAATTTAATGGCTTTATCTAAATCGACGAGTCGCAGCGTCGGATTCGTCGGCGTCTCCACGTACAGGCATTTCGTGCGTGGTGTGGCGAGCTCTTCCAGTCCAGCAAGATCGGTTCCTACCTGATGCACCTTAATCCCCATGTCCGGAAAAACATCGCGCATCAATCGGTAGCTACCGCCATAGACCTGCGCCGTCGAGATGAGTTCGTCACCGCACTTCAGTACGCCCAGCAGCGCGGAAGATATCGCCGCCATGCCCGACGCCGTGACCACTGCGGCTTCTCCGCCTTCGAGCGCAGCGATTTTTCCTTCGGCCACGCTCAGCGTCGGATTGCCATAGCGCGAGTAGATATACGCTTTGCTCTTACCCTCGGCCCATCGTTTCATCTCTGCCGTCGACGAAAAGGTGAATGTCGAAGTGCGGCAAATCGGAGTGCCGACGGGCGCGCCGACTCCGTGGCGCGCCGGTTCACCTCCATGAATCGCCATTGTTTGAGGGCCATACTGGTGAACATTTTTATTCTTCATAGAGCATCTATTCTCGAAACCGTGGGTGCTCCCGGCAAGCACCAAATTGGTGTCCCCGTCGCCCTTGACGTTCCGCCATTAATACGATAATGACTCTGTCATAAATGACCTAATTATTCCCGACGCTCTTAGGGAAGGCCCGCGGCACGGCTACGCCCTTAAAAAGCTCGCGGGCCTCTTGTTGGGCCACGACGACATGCACAACAACCTCGTTTATCCCCTGCTCCGCCGATTCGTGGAAAACTCCTGGGTCGTCAAGCGCACGACCGACGGCCAACGCGGCCAAAAGCGCGATCTGTACGCGCTCACCGCCAAAGGATGACTCGAGCTACTCCAGCGGCTTGCTCGTTTTACCGAAAAAGAAGCGTCCACGGAAGATCAGTTTCGCGTCCGCGTGGGCCTGTTCTCCGCGCTCGATCGAGACACGCGAGAACGCCTCCTCGACCAACGCGACCGCTTTCTCGCCCGACGCCAGCCTCGCCTCGAGACCATTCACACCGACATGGCGGCCATGAACGCCGACGCCTGGGGCTACTCCGTTTTGCGTTTTTATCTTTCGCAGGTCCGCGCAGAACGCCAGTGGATCACCGCGCTCAAACGCCAAGCCGCCGAAAGACGGCGAGGCAAGAATCGTATCGTGGAGTTGCAACAAGTCGCGGGAAGAAGGTTCCTGGGAATACTGCTTTACTCTTACTGTTGATCCGCGCCATCCAATTCCTCTTCACCGTTGCGTCGAATGTCGCCTCCCTAGATTCCGTAAGGGCGCTCCGCATGGTCGGCTGCTTCTGGGCCGTTCTTGGCGTGTACTGGGCGGCGTCCGCTCTCCGCCAAGAATCCACAAAGAAGGAAGAGCACTTCATCGAGCGCTTGCGGCACCTCGTGCCCGTGATGGTCGCATTTTTGCTGCTGTCGCAATCGGACGCCAGTTACGGCTGGCTCGACCTGCGATTCGCGCCGGAGAATGGAACGCTAAGTCTGCTCGGACTCGTCCTGGCGGGTGCGCGCGTGGCGTTCGCCGTCTGGGGAAGCGACCTTCCACTGAGACTCACGCTTCTTCTTCAACCGGTTGTTCGCCGTGCGTAGCCTTGTGCGCATCGATCACTTTTTGTGCTAGCTCGTTCGGCACATAATCGTAGTGGGAAAACTCCATCGAATACGTCGCTCGTCCTTGCGTTTTGGAAATGAGATCGTTGGCGTAACTCAGCATCTCGGCAAACGGCACCTGCGCTTTGATGATCACGTTGTGCCCGCGCGATTCACTTCCTGCGATGCGGCCGCGCCGCGAGCTGAGATCGCCCATAAGGTCGCCGGAGTATTGGTCTGGCGCATAAACCTCGACGTGCATCACCGGCTCCAGCAGAGCGGGTTTGGCCATCTTCATGGCTTCCTTGAACGCCAGCGAGCCGGCAATCTTGAAAGCCATGTCCGAGGAATCCACGTCGTGGTACTTGCCGTCATAAAGTACGGCGCGGAAATCCACCACCGGAAAACCGGCAAGATAACCGCGCGCAGCCGCATCGCGAATCCCCTTCTCCACTGAAGGAATCCAGTTCCTCGGAATCGCCCCGCCAAAGACGTCATCGACGAACTCGACGCCTTTGCCGCGTTCAATCGGCTCCATCTTGATGCGGCACACCCCGAATTGGCCGTGCCCGCCAGACTGTTTCTTGTGCTTGCCCTCAGCGTCGGCTTTGCCCCGGATGGTTTCGCGGTACGCCACTTTCGGCGGCTTCAGCGTCAGATCAACGTGGTAGCGCTTGTGCAACTTCGCGACGACCACCTCGATGTGCTGCTGCCCGGACCCGGCGAGCAGAAATTCCTTGGTCTGCGGGTCGCGCATGAAGTGCAGGGCAGGATCTTCCTCGATAATCTTGTGGATGGAAATGCCGATTTTGTCCTCGTCGGCACGCGTTTTTGGTTCGATCGCAAATGTAATGGAGGGTTCGGGAAGCTGCGCGGGCTTGTAGTAGATGGGAGCGGCTTTGTCACCCAGCGTTTCGCCAGTCGTCGTCTCTTTCAGTTTGGCGATCGCGCCGATGTCGCCTGCGTGCAGTTCCGCGATTTCGCTGAGCTGTTTGCCCTGCACAACTTGCGTGTGCTGGAAGCGCTCCAGCGTGCCCCGCTTGTAATTCGTCAGGGTGGCATCGTTTTTCAGGACTCCGCTTTTCACCTTGAAATAATTGATGCGCCCGGCGAAAGGATCCGCGAGCGTCTTGAACACGAAAAGCGAGAGCGGCTGACCGTCGTCGTACTTGCGCTCCACGCGCTCGTCCTTACCGTTGGGCTCCGTGAAGCCCACCTGGGCGTGCTCATCGGGATGGGGAAACGCGTCGGCCAAAAATGTCAGCAAGCTCGCGGTTCCGACATTGCGAAGTCCCGAAGCAAGCAGCACGGGAAAGATTTTTTCGGCGACAATAGCCTTCCGGACGCCCGGAATCAAATCCGCAATCGGAATCGTGCCTTCCCGGAAAAACTCTTCCATCAATTCGTCGTCCCCTTCAGCCACCATTTCGACAAGCTTCTCGTGCGCTTCCTTGGCTTCATCGGCAAGCGCAGCCGGAATCTCTTCTATCGATGGCTTCCCATCCCCATCCGGCTTGTACACGTGCGCTTTCATCGCCACCAGGTCGACCACGCCGCGGAAGCCTTTTTCCGAGCCGATAGGAAGCTGCAACGCCACAACGTTGCGTCCAAAAACCTGTTCGAGCGAGGCCATCGAGCGTTCAAAGCTAGCCAGCTCCCGGTCCATCCAGGTCAGCACAAACGCCCGGGGGATGTCGTATTCCGTGCAATAATCCCAAACTTTTTCCGTAGTCACTTGCGCGCCGACATGCGCATCCACCGCGATCAGCGCCGCATCCGCGGCGATCAGCGAGGCCTTGGTTTCCGTGATGAACGTCGAGTAGCCGGGGAGATCGATGAAATTAATTTTAACTCTTTCGGACCCTGCCGGGTGTCCGCCGGAAGCGGGCCATTCGGCATAAGCGAGGCCGGTCTGAATCGAGATTTTCCTGGCGATTTCTTCTTCGTCCCAGTCGGTCGTAGTGCTGCCTTCCGCAATCTTTCCCCAGCGCGGGGTCATCCCCGCAGTGAAGAGCAACGACGACACCAGTTGCGTCTTGCCGGTGCCGCCGTGGCCGACAATGCCAATGTTTCGTATGTCCTTGGTGAGATAGCTCTTCATATAGACCTCCCTCTGCGTGGCCCCGGCGATGCCGGCGCCAACAGGCGAGGGTCCGTCCCGAAGAATTCAGGCGCGGGCCTGCGCCTGGGTTGCGATTCAGAAGTTGAAGGAGAGCGTGGCCCCGATGCCGTGCTCTGCAGCATAAAGCGCCGGACTACCATCTACCCCTGGTCCGTTCCCCAACCGGCGGATGCTAGCACACGCCCTTGCTTCGCGGCAATCGCGCTTCCTAATTTCGCCTAACTAACTCGGAGCCGCCCCATCTTGGCTCGGTCCTCCGTCGTTGGGTCGCTTTAGGAAAACAATTTGCGCGGCTTGCTGCTCTGCTCGAGACCCGCCGCCCGATGATCTCCAGTCGCGGGATGGGGGTCACTCCTGCGCAAAAAGCTCGACCGGATAATTCCTTCGTTAGGTCAGGGAGAATTTTCTAGGACTAGTACCTCGACATGGTTCGGGCATTCGCGCGCTGCTTCTTACCCCATGAAGATAAACACTTTAACTCATGCCGAGCACAAGCCAATGCGGCCCTTTGCGTGCTAAGAAAACGAGGGAGATGTTTGTCTAGAGGGGAACCGCGCTTGGCGGTTTCTCGGTCCAGCGCAGCGCGGGCTTGCTTTAGAGGTCACCAGGCTGCGGCCTGGAAAATGTAGGAGATCGGGGAGGGCCATCATGCACGAACATCAAGAATCGAACGGCCATAATCAGCATAGTCAGAATGGTTTGGCGACCGCGCGGGCCGACGCCAACCGCTGGCTGGTGATCGCCGTCGTAGCGCTACTGGGAATCGCAGCGGTGGCTTTCGCTTACGGTCTTCACCAACAATCCATGGTTCGTGCACTGACCGCGCGAACCGCAACTGCCAATGCAGCACTGAACCAGATGCAGGGGCAACTCACGGCCGTGACTGCCAAGCTCAACGATATTACCACGGCGCGAACCTCGCCCCAGTCCCCCGCGGCATCCACACCGCCTCTCGACGCGAGTATCTCTGAACCTCCCGTGGATCGTGCTGCGAAAACCCCGGAGGCCGCATCCACATCGACGCCCGCCACTTCCGCCAAGTCCGCAATCGCGAAGCGGCACGTTGCCAAGCGTCGCACCCCCGTGGTCGACAAAAAATACCTGGAGCTCGAGTCTCAGTTGGCCGAGCAGCAGAAACAGTTGAAAGAGACGCAAGACGAGGTTGCCAAAGACCGCTCCGAGCTCGAAGGAACGATTAACTCCACTCGCGATGACCTGAACGGCTCGATCGCCAAGACGCACGACGAACTCGTGGCCCTTGAAAGGCGTGGCGAACGCAGCTACTTTGAATTTGACCTGTCCAAGTCAAAGCAATTCCAGCGCGTCGGGCCCCTCACGCTTTCCCTTCGTAAAGCGGATACCAAGCACAAGAGCTACGACGTTGCTATGATCGTGGACGACAATGAGCTTCAGAAGAGAAAGGTAAACCTATACGAGCCCATCTGGATTCACACCGAGAGCGAATCCCAGCCCGTGCAGATCATCGTGAACCGCATCGACAAAGACACGGTTCACGGATACATCAGCGCTCCAAAATACAAGTCATCCGAGTCGGCCGCCACTAGCTCAGCGAGCGTGACACCTGTCTCTACCAAGTCGCCGGCCAACGCGCCGGTTCCGTCGCAACCACCGCAGCCTCAGCAATAGCATCGGATCATTTTCATGGGGGGCATCCGCCAGGGCGCCCTCCTTTTTTTTGGCCTTCTAGGCAAAATGCTCCGGGTTTTTCTGGTATCCGGGGCAGGAAAGCACCGGCAGCCGCGGGTATTTGGCGAATCGGGGATCGCTGCGGGATAGCTCGCATAGCAGAAAGACGGACCCGCGGCTGGATTCCACCGAGCGCGAATGGACACAATCCGCGCAAAGCCCGGAGCTCTCCCGGGACTTCCAGCTGTTGGGGGCGTTCGCCATGCACGCAGAATAACCCTAGAGACCTTGGGACGCGACAACAGCCCGTGTCTACTGTGTCTCCTTCGGCCCACCGCGTCAGGCACTCTCCTCGAAGCCCGGCTCTGGTGTGGGCAGCGTGTCGTGATCGCCGGCAAACCACACATATAAAGTAGGCAGAAGAAAAATACTCAGAAGCATGGCCCCCACAAGGCCTCCCACAATGACGATGGCAAAGGGCCGCTGCGAATCCGAACCGATGCCGCGCGAAAGAGCCGCCGGCAGCAAGCCGAGGGTGGCCACGAGCATGGTCATCATGATGGGCCGAAGCCGCAGAACGGCTCCGTCGACGGCCGCGTCCTCAATGGTATGCCCGCGGGCGCGCAACTGATTGATATATTCCAGCATGATCACCCCGGTTTGCACCGAAACGCCGAAGAGCGCCAGGAAGCCCACGCCCGAGGATACGCTGAAGTGGGTGCCGGTAATCAAGAGCGCGAGCAATCCACCAATGGGCGCCATGGCCACGTTGGCCAGAAGCAGCAGCGCCCATTTAAACGAGCGAAACATTGTGTAAAGAATGCCGAAAATCACCAGCACAGTCAGGGGCACGATGACCAGGAGCCGCGCCTCCGCTCTTTTTTCGCTCTCGTACTCGCCGGCCCAGTCGATGTGGTATCCACGCGGAAGCTGAATTTGTGCACTTACTTTCCCAATGGCTTCTTCCACAGCCCCGCCAAGGTCTCGACCACGCACGCTGTACTTGATCGCGATATACCGTTGATTTCCCTCACGATAGATTTCTGAACCACCGTCCCGTACTTCGAGCTTCGAGAGCTGTCCGAGCGAGACGCGCTCGCCGGAAGGAGCCAGCAGGCGAATGTTCTGAATGGCTTCTTTGGTGCTGCGGTACTGCGGGAGGTAACGCATCACCAGATCGTATCTCGCCTCACCCTGGAGCACCTGCGTAAAAGCCGTCCCCCCGATGGCCGTCTGGACGGCATCTTGAATATCCGCGACGTTGATTTGATGGCGTGCGGCTTCGACTCGATCCACGGAAATCTCCAAGTTGGGCTGCCCCAGAACTCGAAGGACTCCGAGATCCTCGATTCCGTTGACCTGGCGCATGATATTGACGATCTGATCCGCTTGAGTCTCAAGAAGCTTGAGATCATTGCCATAAATCTTTACCGCGAGCTCGCCTTTTACTCCGCTTACTGCTTCCTCCATGTTGTCCGCAATCGGCTGAGAGAAGTTCCAGATAACGCCGGGAATTTTGTCCAGTTCGCGCTGCATGGCCGCGATTAGTCTTTCCTTATCCTGGTGAAACACAAGCCGCCACTGTTCTTTCGGCTTCAAATCGACGAAATATTCTGTATTGAAAAAACCTGTCGTGTCCGTGCCGTCATCGGGACGCCCTACTTGGCTGGTGCATTGAGTGACTTCGGGGAAAGAGCAAAGCACAATGCGGGTCTCGTCCGCCAGACGAGTCCCCTCGGTAGGTCCCGTGCTGGGAGCAAGCGTGCCGCGAACCCAGAGCGCGCCTTCGTCCAAATGCGGCAGGAATTCGGAGCCGATAACTCCAGCCATAATGAGAAAGATTGTTGCCGCCAAACCGATCGCGGCACCTCCCACGGTGACCAGCCGATGCTCGATCGCCCACCGCAAGGCATTGCGATAGTGCTTTTTCAGGAACTCCATCACCGGGTTGTGCCATTCCCTAACGCCCTTACTGAACAACAGGCTGGACAGAACCGGCGCGACGAGCATGGAAAATAGGAGCGCGCCGATCAGCGCAAAAGCTACCGTCCAGGCCATGGGGTGGAACAGGCGCCCTTCGACGCGCTGCAACGTGAAAATCGGCAGGTAGGCCGTGATAATGATGGCAATCGCGAAGAAGACCGGCCGCTGGACTTCGTGGGCTGCGTTGCGGATGCGCTCCAGCGTCGTTTTGTAGGAAGTGTCTTGGTGGCTCAAGTGACGAACAATGTTTTCCACCATTACCACAGCGCCATCCACAACCATTCCGAAATCCAGTGCTCCCAGGGAAAGCAGGTTCGCCGGGATGCTTTTTAGCTTGAGACACGTCGCAGCAAATAAGAGCGCAAACGGAACCGTCAGCGCCACGATGAACGCTCCGCGAACGTTTCCAAGAAACAGGAAGAGAACGAGCACCACGAGAAGGATGCCTTCCGTCAGGTTGTGCAAGACCGTATGCGTCGTATAGTGGACCAGGTCGCTGCGGTCAATAAACGGAACGACCTTCACTCCAGGAGGCAAGATGTGGTCATTCAACTCTTTGACTTTCTCGTGGATGCCTGCGAGAGCTTCATCGGCATTCGCGCCTTTGCGTAAGAGCACGATCCCGGAAACCACATCGTCGTTATCAATAATTCTTCCGTCTTCGTGGTGAATTGCTCTGGCGAACTGGCCGAGCCGGATCTTGGGCCCCTGCGAGATTACTGCTATATCTTTCACGCGCAACGGCGTGCCACTCTTCGTCACAATCACGGTGTTTTCGATGTCGCGCACATTTCCGACCAGACCCACTTCCCGGACATTGATCTGCTGTAATCCGCCTTCGATAAAGCTGCCCCCCGCATTGGCGTTATTGCTGGTCAGCTGCTGCTCGACCTGCGAGAGGCTGAGTCCATAGGCGATCAGCTTATTAGGATCGACTCGAACCTGATACTCGCGGGTCGGCCCACCGAAACTTGCCACATCCACAACGTCGGGAACGGCTTTGAAGTTTTTTTCAACTGTCCAGTCTTCGATGGACTTCAGCTCCATGACGTCGAAGCTCGGGTTTGTACTCCTTAGTGTGAAGAAATAGATTTGCCCGACGGGACTCCAGTCCGTGCCCATCTGGGCCACCACTCCGGGCGGCAAGGTAACCTGCGAAAGCCTCTCGAGAACCCTTTCCCGGTTCCAGGCGTTCTCTTCTTCATCATCGAAAATCAACTTTATGTCCGAAAGCCCAAAGAGCGAGAAAGATCGCAAGTGGGAAACATGGGGGATGCCGTTCATTACGATTTCGAGCGGAATCGTAACCTGTTGCTCGATTTGTTCCGCGGAAATTCCCGGCCACTGTGTGATGAGTTCCACGTAGTTGTTGGCGACGTCCGGATAGGCTTCTACGGGAAGTTGATGAAACGAAATCGCACCCCAGCCGAGCAACAGAATCACCGCTGCGAGAACAAGAAAGCGGTTCTCCAATGAGAAATCGACAAGTTTCTCGATCATTTACTGCTCCGCCGTGTTCTGCAACACCAGAGCGCTGCTCACCACCTGTTGCCCCGCGTGCAGTCCAGTGACGATCTCCTGCATATTGTTCGGCAATGTCTCGCCCGCCTTCACCTCCACGCGCCGGAAGGTCTTCTCCCCGGCTGGGACATACACCCAATCCCGGTCATGCAGATGCAAGATGGCATCCGCTGGCACAGCGGCGCGTATTTCCTTTTTCTGGCCGTGGAGCGTCGCCGTCACGAACATTCCTATCTTCATGGTTCCGGGATTTGCGACTTCGATTCGTACTTTTGTTGTTCGAAGGTTGGGATCGAGAATCGGTCCGATATTGGTGATTTCCCCGCGCAAGACCTTGTCTGGATAAGCATTCAAGCGAATCTCCGCCGTCTCTCCCGCGTGCACGCTCGAGAGATCATTCTCGTAAACATCGCAAAGAATCCACACGTAGCTCAGGTCAGAAATCGTGAATGGATTGGGCGCTCCCAGGCCAGCAACGCCTGCTGCGTTGGTTACCTGCTGGTCGGTGATGACTCCCGATACCGGAGCGTAAACGTCCACGATCCCGGACGGGTGGTCGAGCGGACTGCCAAGAACGCGTAGGTGCTCGGCCGCGGTTTCCACGTCCACTTGCGTCTTGTTCTCCACGTCCTCCGCGGTCTGATAATCATTCAAGGAAAAGGCCCCCTTTTCATACAGCAGCTTGGCCCGCTCGAGTTGAGTACCGGCCAGTTTTTCGTCGGCCACAGCTTTTCGATAGTCTGCAAATGCCGCAGCAATATCCGCGCTCTGCACGCGCATCAGCAGTTGCCCTTTTTTCACCGTGTCGCCCAGCCGCGCCTTGATCTCCACCACCCGCCCGGTGGCAATCGATATCACCGGCACGGTCCGCGCAACGTCCGGCGCCACCACACCTGTAGCGACCAACTGCGTGGTGGCGGCGTGCTCGATCGCGGTAAAAAGTGGAAACTGCTCGGGGTGCTCGACCTTGACCGAGTTCACATCCTGCTCGTGTTCGACTTTCGCCGCCGGCGGCGCTTCCGCCTTCAGATCACCCTGGCTTTCGCCGCAGCCCGTCACAAATAATACCGAGGCGAGTAAGAGGGCCGAATATAGAAAGCCCATGCGAATCATTGTCTGACCTCACGTCGTGCCGCGAGACGCCCTTGTCTCGCCGCCGTCAAATAGAAATGCGAAGAATCATTCGGACGATACGCACGGCCTTCGCCTCTCGAAACAGCAAAGCGGCGATGCGTCCCGAAGAACCGGTGAACTAGATAAACGGATTCGGATGCACGAATTTACGTTCTATTTAACGGAATGTGTAAGACCCGGAAGCGAAGGTAGGAGGAGCCCGGCCAAGCAGCGAGAAAAGAAAAAGTCGGGTGGAGCCCGTAGGAACAGAGGCGCGCACTCTCTCAAACTGAACTCGTGGACCATCAAACTCGCTTTCACGATCCAATCCGCCCGGTGGATATTCGGTGCGAACAAGTACAGTGCTATCCGAGAACGCAGGCGTTCCAGAAGTCCAATCGCGACGGCTTCCCCGGGAAGCGGCCGGAAACGCGCCAGCGTCTGCCAATGTGAATTTTCCGTGGCCATCATTCAACAGCACTGCGACTTGCTGATGCTGCCAAGCCGTGCTGACCAGCACGTCCAGGGCATCGTCGCCATTTACATCCCGCGCCACAATCTGCAGCCCGCCGGCAGGCGCAATCACACCAAACACTTGCACGGCACCAGCGGTCAACTGCAACCGTATCGAATACTGCGAAGTGCTGGAGGAGTTGCCCTTTTGGACTTCCACGGTCGCCAGGTCCGGTTTTCGGTCCCCGTCGAAATCCGCGATAGCAAAACTCGAGTTGAATCCAGCCGAAGAAACCGGCGACTGACGCGTCGCAGGGCTAGCCGCGTTTGCCCGGCCAGCCACACCAAGAACCAAACAGAAAACCAGGCCAGCCCCCAGAAGGGATCTTGTCAGCCCGAGCCTCTTATGCATCCGTGAGAACATGAACTCCAGTTTGAAGAGCACCTTCTGGAAACGAACTGCACCATTTTCTCCGCCAGAATACCATTCCCAGCGGGAAATCTGCCCGTATTCGCTTCGCAATCGTTGCCAGGAACTGCTGGCCCGGCGGATCAGCCGGTGAAGAAGCGGCAGGTGGCGCGGGAGCCGCCTGCGGTTTCCCAAAACGCGCATCATCGATCTGCGCGTCAAGTTCGATCTTGTCCACCACAATTCTCTGTGTAACGTCCGCTCCCGGGGTATTCGAAACTAGCTCAAACGCAAATTTCAGCCCCCCGACGTCCCGGTAATCGTGAAAATAAGTCTCCCGCGTGACGGTCTCCCCGTTAACGCTGTCAGCCCCGCTCCACTTAACCAGCAAAAAAGTCTTTGTATCGAACGAGTAGAATGACACTTGGCCGTCCTTATGCGTCACCTTTAGTATGTACGCGTCCCGCCCTTCCACTCTCTCCGTACCCGTCAGTTGGATGGTGTTACCCTTGGCTTTAGCGTCCACCAGCGGGCCGTCGAAGTCAGCTTCATTCACGACGTCCTTCACTTCGTCCGCGGACATCGCCTCAGGCGTATCCTTCCCAGCAAAAGGGTTGGTCACCCAGCCCGCATCTTTGCCATTGAACGAACGCACCACGGTTCTGTTTTGGATAGTCACTTCGTTGTGCATCTTCCCTGGCCGTTTGAATTCAGCCAGGAACGGCCCGTATATCTCCGCATTGAAATAAATTGTGCCGGTGATGCGCTCCGTCTGAACAGCCTTGGCTTTTTCCAGCCCGCCGCGCGCAGCCAGTACCTTGGTGATAATTTCGTCAGTGGTCTGCGGCTCCGCCTTTACCGGGCACGCCAGTTCTAAACCCACCTGCAGCCCAAAAAGGAAAATGGCCAGTACTAAGGCGCGCTGCGCAATCCCATGCCGCTTGGTGTTCATCGGTTTCCTATTTGCCAATCCGGCCGTAAAAGGCTCGGGGATATGGGGATATAAGGCCCTCTTGCCTTTCTCGTCTGGTCCCAAAGGGACCTATGGGCGGGCAGCCCAAAGCCTCTTCGTTGTCCTCCGCTGAAGCAAGGCCGTTGTGGGAGCAACCCACCGAAGGGACCGGACCAAAATCCGGCCCCGTAGGGATCCTCGCCGCAAGCGGTGGGGAGAACGTCAAAGATCTAGGAGAGCCCGACCTTCCACGGCCACGACCTTTTCAGGGCCCTTGGTCATGTTATGTGCAGAAGCGGTCTGGGTCAATTTCGTTGCCCCACGGAGTGAATTGCCTTACTTGTACGCTAGAAACCGGCAAGCGTCTGCGCACACGGATTTGCCCGGCAAGAGCGGGGTGACCTTTTGTCGGAGATACGGATTAGCGGGGCCAGAGCCAGCCAAAGGCGCCTGCCGTTAGCAGGCCGTATACCAGGCCATCAACCACTTCCTTGGTGGTCATTCCCCAGGTTTGGCCTTTCCAGATAGCGTTGCTAAGCTGCCCCAATCCGTAAGCCATGAACGCGGCGGTACCTGCTACGCGAAACACGACCAGATACTTCTCCCCCGAGCCGACCGTGTGCCCCGTTAGGTAGGCAACGAAGAAGGCGATGACAAGACAATAACCGAACCATTGCGCGAGGAACTTCGGCATGGCGGGCGGTCCAACGGGGAAAACGGTCATCATGCCCACCGGTCCTTGCTTGTATTTTTCCTGCATGGCAGGCGTCTTCATATCCTGGTGCGTGCCGAACGGAAAAATATAAAGCCCACGCGTGAAGCCGGCAGCCCGCAGCGCTACAAGAAGCTTATCCTCGTCGGGCAGCTGCCGGTAGTCGCCTCGGTGATAGGGCAACACGGTATGCATGATGGAGCTGGCGATGAACACGATCACAGCCGAGACTAGGATGGGGAGCCACAAAGCGGCGAGAGGAACCATGCGCAACCTCCTGGGTAGCTAAGACCAACGCGGCAATAGGGAGCGCGAGGCTACCGCCGAAAGGTGCCCGGGTCAAGCGTCCCAGGCAAAGTCCCAGGCAAAGTCCCAGGCGAAGTTTGTCCTAGGCGAAGTTATCTAGGGCCAGAGAGCTACACTCTGGTGACGAAGGAACCGTCGCCAGCGACGTAGCCATAGGCCATTCGTGGCGTGTTAAAAGCGAACCCCGGGTTCCCTTCGCAGTCCAGCAGGATGAGTCCGCCCGTGGCCTGGGTGCGTTTGCCCAGAAGGTGAACCGCTTCGCGCGCCACGTGCATGGCGGTGTCCGCCGCGCAGGAGTGCGATGGCGGTCCGGAACTGTCTCGCGAAGAATCGGACACACAGAAAGTTGCGTGACACGTCCGGAGCAGGTCAGTTGCGGTCTTGGCCATCACGATCTTCATGATCGCTTCGCCGTACCCGGTGCAAGAAACGCCCCCGGCCGTGGAATCGGCGTAACACCCGCACCCAATCAAAGGCGAATCGCCAACACGCCCCGGCAGTTTGCAACACGTTCCGCCGGTCGAAGTTGCCGCAAACAACTTGCCATGAGCATCGATAGCCACCGCGCCTACCGTGCCCTGCTCGTGTCCCCGATGATGCGCCGTTGCGTGTTTGTCCTGGCTGCAAACCCGCCAAGCCTCGCGCTCCGCGTCGCTCACAAGATCCGCCGGATCGCACAACGCAATCCCATGGTCCCTTGCGAACCGCTCCGCCCCCTCAGCGACGAGCATCATATGCGGGCAGCGTTCCAGCACGGCACGCGCCAGCCGGATCGGATTCTGAACCCGCTGCAAAGCAGCAACAGCTCCAGCGCGCAAGGTCGCGCCGTTCATCACAATCGCGTCGCATTCCACCCGGCCATCGAGATTCAAATGAGAGCCGAACCCCGCGTCGAACACCGGCTCGTCTTCGAGCACCACGATAGCGGCTTCGACAGCGTCTAACGCAGTTCCCCCATCGGATAGCAACGACCAGCCTGCTTCGAGAGCTCGGCGGCAACCCGAATGGCAGGCCACCACGGCTTCGTCGGGAATATCCCAAGCACCGCCATGCACAATGAGTGAAGGTTTCATGGCGACGAAAATCGCAAAGCCAGGAGAGTTTGTCCCCAACGGGGATATGCGGCCGTATTCATTATCTAAATGAAGAAATCGAGAAACAACAGAATCGCACCCAGAAAAAGCAGGAGGAAAGCGGGATTTATCTTCCGGCGAGGAAATCGGCTAAGCGACCGAACGAACTGCGAAGGCACAGCCTTGAGCCGGGATTCTTCCCGCACGCTGTAAAACGGACCGATGACCGTATAACGGGAAAGGCTGCGCCGGAAAGCCCCGAACTCGTCGTGCACCCAAACAGAAAAGTCATCACGATTGCGCCAAGCCAGAGCCGCGCCAATCGTAAACGCGGCGTACCCAAGCAGTGTCAGCAGCCCGAGCCCCGGCCCAGCTCCCCAATGCATGGTGCCTCGCAGAAAACCAACCCACATCGGTAGGACGCCCCAAAAAGCCGAAAAGTTACTCGTCTTCGTGAATAGTAGTCAGACGCACGATTTCAAATTCTTTCTGCCCCGCCGGAGTCGCCACTTGCACTTCGTCTCCCACCTTGCGGTTCAGCAAAGCCTTACCAATGGGCGAAGTCGTCGAGATGAGCCCCTTCTCGACGTCAGCTTCTTCGGTGGTGACCAGCTTGTATTCGATTTTCACTTCTTTGTGAATATCGAGCACAACCACGCGCGACCCGTATCCCGACCGGTCCTTCGGAATATTGCTCAGGTTCAGCATCCCAAGGTCGCCCATGCGCTTCTTGAGCTGCCCGATGCGGGCGTTCACATACCCCTGGCGTTCCTTGGCGTACTTGTACTCCGCGTTTTCAGAAAGGTCGCCGTGGGCGCGCGCCTTGGCGATCTCCTTGGGCAAATCGATGTTCAGCTCGTGCTCGAGGTGGTCGATTTCCCCTTGCAGGCGCTGCTTAATTTTCGCGAGCGGGTCAGACATTTTCGTCGGTCACCAAAAGTTGGCTGCCAAAAAAATGTTCGCGGAGTCCGGTTTAGCAGCATGGCTCGCCGGACCCCGCGCGAACAATCATTATAGATGCTTGGCATTTCCCGCCACAAGGGGCAGCCCCAGTTAGTTCCAGTCAGTTTTTGAAGCCCGAGCCGGGCCAGGCCGGCCAAGCCGGAAGCCTGTCCGAGCCCGAAGATTCGCTCCCGAGCCAGCTTGTAGGTAGATTCAGCGTACCTTTATTTCGACCTCCTGAGACTGTGTCGTTCCCGCTCCGTTTTCTATGGTAAGCGTATAAGTGATTGATTTAGTGGGAGATACATCTATGCAACGAGCCACTGACGGCCACACCGGCTGGGTCTTAGGCTCCAACTTGACGCTCTTGGCGTTGGCTACTCCGTAGCAAGCTGCGCGGTCTGGCCCGGCCGAAGCAACGTGGGACTCGCGTAAAAGCTAAGAATCCGAAACTCCTCGCCCCCCCCGCTCCCTCGACGGCCCTGCGGTCTTGCTCGTGCTGCTGTTCTCTGAGCTCTTGCGCCGCGCGGCGTTCGATGGTGCGCCTATCCTGGCACCGCGAAATCACAAAAAAGCGCGACGCTGAGTGAAGCGCCCAGGAGAACCGCCGAGGAATACAGCAGCGGGTTTCTAAGAATGGACTTCGGTCGAGAAACCGGACGAGACACCATGAGCATGCTCTCGGAGGGCCGAGGCTCCTGCAACTATAATAAACTAACGAGAATGGCCGGGAGCGCGCAAAGAACGGATAGCCCTTGGTCTCGAACACCCCAGGAAGAAAAATCCCGTCCCAAAGCCATTCACTTCGCGGCGTGGGCCAGCTCGCGCCAAGTAACCAGCTTGATGTTCTGCTCCTCGAGCAATGCGCGGAACTCCGCGCTTGTAAAGAAGTTGAAATCGCGCTGTCGCCACGCCGATCCCCAGGTATCGCGCTCGCGTGTGGCCGCGCGCATCTCTTCGTCATCGAAAGCCAGATGTATAATGAAGACAGTCACCCCGGGCTGGAGACTCCTCAAAGCCATTTCATAGAACTTCGCCCATTTTTCCGGCGCCACTCCCGGCTCCATCGTCACGGTGTGATGCACCACAAGATCATCGGGGCTCAGCGAACTCAGAAGATAAGGGCGGTCCACGAACCAATCACGCACCACAAAAACCGGCAGTTTGTATTCATGCGCCACGCGGAGAGCGCTCTGGAAGATATCTTTTCCATTTTCAAACAGCCGGTATTGATGAGAGTCAAGGTGTGTCGGCCGGACACCCATGGCCATGGCTCTCTCGATTTGCGCGCGAAGCTCTCGTTCCACTTCCTTCGCATCGATGTGCGAAGTTTCCGTCCAGTTCAGGTGAAAATATCCGTTCGGATCGACGAGACTCGGAACTTTGTCCCGCGGCGCGACCGGCCCCCATCGATAAAAAACGCGTTCGCTGGTCAGTGTAAGATGAAGTCCGAGATCGGCATCAGGGTGCGCCTTCGCATAATCCGCCATTTCCGGAAACCACGGACAAGGCACCATGATACTGGCCGAGTTGACCAGTCCGCTTTCGAGGCCTTTGATGGACGCGGCATTCACGGAATGCGTCATTCCCAGGTCATCGGCATGCACGATCAACAGTTTCGCGTCGCGCGCATAGCCGAGTTTTTCCGCCAGGGACTTGGCGACCGTCTGCGCGCGCCCCGCACTTGTCGTGGTGGCGAGCACAAGCAGAGCAATACCGAGGAATTTGTGCATCGTTGCCCGAACCCCACGCGCAAAAGTCAGTGCTGCGCGGCAACCGTAGCGCTCGGCGGATTCTTGACGTAGGTATTCAGCCAGTTGTTCATCTCCCAAAACATGTGCAGCACAGATTCCCGCCCGGCATATCCGTGTGATTCCAGCGGCAGCAGCACGAAACGTACCGTCGCTCCGTGTCCCTTCAACGCGCTAAAAAGCCTTTCGCTCTGAATCGGAAATGTTCCGGAATTATTGTCCGCCTCACCGTGAATCAACAAGACGGGCGTCTTGATTTTGTCGGCAAACGAAAACGGCGACATTTTGTAATACACCTCCGGCGCCTGCCAGTAGGTCCGCTCCTCGTTCTGGAAACCAAACGGCGTCAGCGTCCGGTTGTATGCACCGCTGCGCGCAATGCCGGCCTTGAACAAATCACTGTGCGCCAGCAAATTCGCGGTCATGAACGCGCCATAAGAATGTCCCATGACCGCCACGCGGTTGCGATCGACCACGCCAAGCCGCACGCCTTCATCAATCGCCGCTTTGGCGCTGGCCACCAGCTGCTCCACATAAGTATCGTTGGGCTCCGATTTTCCTTCGCCAATGATCGGAATGCTCGCGCTCTCGAGCACCGCGTAACCTTGCGTGACCAAGGGTACCGGCGAGCCCCAATTCAAGAATGTGAATTGGTACGGAGATCCGGAGACTTGACCCGCCGCCGCCTTGGTCTTGTATTCGGTCGGATACGCTTCCATCAACGTAGGCAGCGAACCATCCGCAGGCTTGTAGCCCGGCGGCAAATATAGATTTGCGCTCAAATCGACGCCATCCGAGCGTTTGTAATGCAAGACCTGTTTCTTCGGAAGCGCGCCACTTCCATAGGGATTCGGGAAAAAAGTGACCTGCTCAGCAGACGGGGTCCCCATTTTCTGAATGTAGTAATTCGGATTCTGCTCCTGCGATTCCCGGCGAAGTAAAATTGTGCCCGCGGCGGGATCTAGGACGTCCACCGCAATCTCAAAATACGGAGCGGCCGACTGCCAAAGCCGCTGGGAGTCTCCATTCACCACACTCATCACGGATAGAAATGGCTTGTCGCCTTCCGCAGAAGCGCCCTGCCCTCTAAAGTAAATCCCGCGACCGTCAGGGGTAGTCTCGACGACCGGCTTGCCCGCCGAAGTGGTGCTCTCGATCGGTTGACCCGGATCGTGATAGCGGTCGTCAAACGAGCCTTCAAACAATTTTACCGAGGTGGCCGCAGCCGAAGGAGCAATCTCCAAAAGGATGCGCTTCCGATCTTTCCACCGGCGTTCTTCAACGAGAGCCAGATGATCATTGCCCCAGGCCACGCGCCGGTAACGAACCGGAAGCTCCGCTAATTTTCGTGGCGCGCTTTCAAACGGCGCATCCAGCAGGAATAGCGTATCGCGCACGGTAACATCCTTGCGTGGATCGCCGCCGTCTCCTGCTTCCACCCAGAAAACGGAAGCCGCGGAGTCGCTGCGCCATTCGTGATCGCGCGGGCCCGGAGGAACGGCATCATGAATATTGGGAAGGTCGTCCTCAAGAGGCTTGTCCGCTAACTGCTTCGCCGTTCCGGTCTTGAGATTGACAACCGAGACTCGCTCCGGGAAGGCCTCAAACGGCAGCAGGTAAGAATATGGATGATGCCGTTCGAGCAGAAGCACGTAACCGCCGTCTGGCGAGGGCGTGGCATTTTCAAAGACCCCGGATTTACCAAGCGATTTGACCGTTCCATCCAGTCGAATCAGTTGCACTTCGGAGGTCGCGTAGTAATCGAAAAACTGTTCGTCTTCTGGGTTCTTCAAAAGATCTTCAAAAGTGGCCCCGGGCGTCACGCGCCCAAGATTTTCCTGGATGACCGGCCCGGCGGGTACTTCACTGCGCGAAGGCGCCGGACGCCGATCCGCGGGAACAGTTCTGCACACCAAGCTCTGACTATCGCTCAACCATTCACACGGCGCCCCAAAGATTCCGTTGAGCGCAATTCCCGGCAAACGCCGCGCCTCGGCCGTCGCGGCATCAACAATCCAAAGACTGAGCCCCGCGTCTTCCTTGGCATCGCTAATGTTCACAAAGGAAATCTTGCGTCCGTCCGGCGACCAGTCCGCAAACCTGATCTTCGCGCGCGCAGGCAAACCGGAGACCGCCGTCGCTTTGCCGCTCGGCAACGCTTGCAACTCGAGCGCAGTGTCATAACGCCCTCTGCTGGGACCATCGGTCCTGGGATTGAAACGCAATCCCGCCAAGCGAAGCTCGGGCTGCGCCAGGTCCGCGATGGTCGGCAATCCAGAGAAATGCTCAATCAGCATCCATCGTTTGCCCGCCGTGCCTCCAGCAGGAGAGAGTTCGACACCCGGAGTCGGCAGTGCATCCACAATGTCGACCATAGCTTTCGGCGGCTGCTGATATTGCAGACTCGTTTGCGCCCGCGCAGCGGGAATCCAGAGCAGGAACAAGCCGACGAATAAGCCGGCGCCATGTGTCAGAAAGACTCGAAAAAGTTTGGATGGAGCGGCCATACGCTTCACACCTTCCCTAGAAAAATGATTTCTGGACCATTGAACTGCGATCATTATCAACGACTGCCGCGCGCATTTTGGCCGTTAATCCTGTCATCGGCAATAGGAATTTGCGGAATCGGGCAAATGCGCACTGCATGTTCTGCTCGGGAGTCTCACCTCCTTATCCTTCCCGAATTCTGGAACCTGCCCGGAGCTGCGCGCAGGCTCGGCTATTGCGCGTCTGGCGGTTTCGAGTTGGAATTGCCGTTCAAATACCGGTCAAACCAATAGAGCTGCCAGTTCAGGCTCTCAACTAAATGCTTGGGTTCGCCGGTTCTCGTCAGATTGTGGTTCTCTCGAGGAAAGAAGACGATTTCCGACGGAACTCCGTAATGCTGCAGCGCACGGAACCACTGTTCGCCTTGTTCGATGGGCACACGGAAATCGTTATCGGAATGGAGAATAAGCGTTGGAGTGCGTACGTCGCGCGCATATTTTAGAGGTGAAGAGTCCCAGTACTGGTCGAAGTCGTCAAAAATAACTCCTTTGAAATACTCTTCGTGGCCGTAAGCTCCATCGCGCGTGCCGTCGTCGCTGATGAAATTGGAGATCGAGCGCAGAGTCACAGCCGCCTTGAAGCGGTTCGTGTGGGAAACCATCCAATTGGTCATGTAACCGCCGTAGCTGCCACCGGTGACGCCCAAATCATTTGCATCAACCCAGGGATATTCCTTCAGCGCTGCGTCCACACCGGCCATGATGTCCTGATAATCCATGCCGCCCCAATTGTTGATTTCGCCGCGCTCGAATCTTTCCCCATAGCCCGTCGATCCGCGCGGATTGCAGAAAAAGACCGCCCAGCCCTTCGCGGCATAGACCTGGAATTCGTGATACCAGTCCACGCCAAACATGCCCTCCGGCCCGCCGTGAATTACCAGCACCATCGGATACTTTTTGCCTGTCTGCCAGCCGAGGGGCTTCACGAAAAATCCTTCGATGGCCCATCCATCGCTACTTTTGTAGGCCAATCGTTCAACAGGCTGAAGCTCCAACTGCGCCCACAAGTCGCTGTTTACGTGCGTCAATTGGCGCTCGCCGGATCCATCGAGATTAGAAGTGTACAGATCATCGAGGTGCTGGAAATCGTTAGCCAAGTACACCAGGTTTCCAGTGCTCGGACTTACATCGAAGGAGTGAATTCCGCGCGGACCCGAACCCACTGCGGAAAAAGTATGCGCCGCCGGATCGGCCCGGAAGATGTGTGTTTCGCCCCTCACGCCGGCCGCGAATAAAACCGTGCTAGACGTCGGCCAGCGCAGCTCTCCTGGTATGGTGTCGAGGTCTTTTACCGCCAGTTGAGAAGCCGCGCCTCCGGAAGAGTCCGCCACGTAGAGTTTTGGGAACTGGTGCACGGCCGTCTGGCCCGTGAAGAGAATCTGCTTCCCGTCCGGTGACCACCGCGGACTTTCGTCCTCGAAGGCGTGATCGGAAATCTTGGTAAGCTTGCCGCCCGCCGCGGGAATCACCCACACGTCAGTGTTATGGCTGTCGTCATAAGCCTTTCCGGTACGGTCGGAAACAAACGCAATGTGTGTGCCATCCGGCGACCATTGTGGATCCGTATCGTTCCAATCCTGCCCCTCCGTGATTTGCTTTGCCTCTCCTCCCGGCACGCTCGTGACCCACAAGTGTCGGCGCCTGTCGTCAAACCACCCCGTGTCATTGAATTTGTACTGGATATGCGTGTAATGCCGCACATCGCTCTTGCGATCCGCAGCTGCGACATCATCCATTGGTCCCGAAGTGCTGACAACAACAATCCGCGATCCCTCTGGCGACCACTGGTAACTCTGCACACCGTTCTTCAGTCTTGTAAGCGCAATCGCCTCGCCCCCGCCGGCCATGGGCAGCAGAAAAATCTGAGATTTCGGAGTTTCGCCGGCAGGAAGATCCGAAGCTCGCGCCGAAAGAAATGCCAGCGTCTTCCCATCCGGACTCCATCGCGGCGAGTTGGAGCTAAACCCTTCGGCGCTAAATCGCCGCGGCGCCGCCGAACCGTCGGCCGGCACTATCCAAATGGAAGACTCCCGCCGGTTTTTCTTCTGGTTGATCACCGTCAGAACAAAAGCGACCACTCTGCCATCCGGCGAAATATGCGGATCGCCAACAAATTTGAACGAAAGATAGTCTTCTGGAGTGACTCCCCGCTTGGATTGCGCGCGCGTCGCGTACGAGCCAAGATAAAGCAAACAACCAACAACGAACAGCGCCCTAAGTTTTCTCATGGTGACGCGAACTCTAGCACAAGAACTAAGGGGCACAAGCGATTCCGTCCATGACGCGCGCTACGGTTTCAAGGGCGGGGGAGCAGCCGACATTTTGCGTGCCACGTCCTCCTCGGCTTTTTCGTGGAGTTCTCGGACTTTGGCGAACTCCTTTTGGGCTGCAGCCTGATTACCGGTGGCCTGGTAGACCCGCCCAAGCCGGTAGTGCGCATCGGGCTGCTCCGGATCCAGCTCCACGGCGCGTTTTAGAGCGCTGATGGCAGCAGGATACTGTCGCTGTTCGGTGAGAATAGCCCCCAGATCGAGATGTGCGATGCGAATGTCGTGGCGCGACTGCAAGGCTTTCCTGAGCAACGGTACGGCCCCATCCAGATCGTTTCTCTTCATCGCAAGATCGCCAAGAAACGCCAGGGCTTGCGCGTTATCGGCGTCAATAGACAACTCGCTCTTGAACTCGGTCTCAGCCTCGTTGTAGTGCTTCAACTTCCAATGCAGGTAGCCAAGGCCAAAATGCACGTTGGGTTGCTGGGGTGCGGCCTTTATAGCTTCCTGGAACTCGCTAATGGCCTCGGGAGTCCTTCCCAATCCGTCCAAGGCTTCACCCATGAGAATGTGAGCTGCCGCTGAATCGGGGTCGCGCTGCTGGATCAGGCGGAACTCCTCGAGCGCGCAATCGAACTTTTTTGCCCACAAACAGCTCTGCGCCAGCACTTGACGCAACTGGACATTCTCTGGGTCGGCCTTGGCCGCCACTTCCAGGTGCTTTGACGCTTCCGCAAAGCGGTTCGCTCCGTAGTAGCTCATGCCCAGCAGCCCGCGCGCCTGCAAGTTGCCTGGCTGGGCCGCCAAAGCGGCGCCAAACGGAGGTATGGCGGCCTGAAAGTGCCCTTGCTTGAATTCCGCGAGGCCCAGATTCAGCTGGATTCCCGGGAGCTTGGGGTCCAAGGCGAGCGCCTTCCGGTAAGCCGAAGCGGCTTCCGGGTACCTCTGTTCTTTCGAGTAGTCCACTCCCAAGCTGGCTAAGGCTCTGGCATCACGGGGGTTACGCCCCACCACCACTTGCCAGACTTTCACCGCCTCGTCCAGCCTCCCTTGCTGCTCGAGGGCCATGGCTTCCGTGGGGCCAGGGGCCGAGGATTGCGCAGAGGTAAGCGCTGGCCAGAGAAACGCCAAAACCGTGATCGTATTTAACCATTTGGTTAAGTAAGAAGGGTGGTGCAGTCGCAGGACCGCCACCGAAGACCCGGCGCTTCGAGACCAACCGTTCCGTGCGTTCAATGAATTCAACACGTTCCAAGACCTAAAGGCGTAATGATATCGCAGTGATTCCAAGTTGGCACAGGCATTAGGCGTCCTTGAATGCCTACTTGGACGAGCGTTCTCAAAAGAAAAGCCCCGCTCGCAGTGCGTGCGAGCGGGGCGGGTGCTGCTTCTGGGGTGATTAGAAGTAAATCTTGCCGCCGAGCTGCAAGATTCTCGGGTCGAAGGCCGAGGTGACTTGACCGAATCGGCCGTCGGCAAGGGTGGAATCCACGTTGTTGAACTGGGTATGGTTCCAGGTGTTAAAGGTCTCCAAACGCAGTTCCAACCGGCTGCCGCGCGCTTCGCTGATCAGGAAGCTCTTGAAGAGCGAGAGGTTCCAGTTGTCGCGACCAGGTCCGCGGAGACCGTTGTGGGGGAAGGTGCCCCACGCGCCAAGGGTTGGAAGCGTGAACGCAGACGCGCTGAACCAATCATTGACTGTATGCGGAGTCGTGAGTGTGCCGGTCAGGTTTGGCCGGTTGGTGCCGCCTACGCCATTGCCGCCCTGACTGCCGCCCGTGGTGATATTGATTGGCAGGCCGGACTCCATGGTGACGATGCCCGACACCTGCCACCCGCCGAGTCCGCTCTTCAGGAGACGGCTCTCAGTGTGGCGGAAGAGGGGGATGTCATAGATGAAGTCGACCACAGCGACGTTGGTGCGATCATAACCACTCGTTCCGACGTCATAGCTCCATCCCGCGTAAGGGTTGGAAACAGTTTGAAGGTCGCTGCCGGCTCCACCCCCTGCAGGGGCCGGATCGACCGCTTTCGAATAGGTGTAGAACGCACGGAGGGTGAGGTCGTGGCTAAGCTGCGAGTTCAGGTCGACTTGCAGGCCATTGTAATGTGTGTTTTCCTCGTTCTGGTAGAGGGTGACGGTGGTAAAGCCTGAAAAGGGCAGGCCGGGTGCGGTCTGATAGGGAGCGTTCCCAATCAGTTGCGGCAGATAGCTTTCATTCGGCAGGTTGATATTGCGTGCGTCATTCTGATGCCTGCCCATGTTGCCAACGTAGCTCACCGAGAGCACCGTCTTGGTACTCAAGGCATGCTGTACGCCAAGGCTCCACTGGTAGCTTACCGGCAGCTTGTAATCATCTATGGCCAAGCCAGTGATGCTCGCAGCGTTAATCGGTCTAGTGGCTGCTGTCCCTGAAGAGAGAGCGATGCTGGGGTTGTTCATCGTGACGCCGTTGAGATTGACCTGCAGACTGAATGGAATGTTCGGACCGGAGTTGTACATGTCGTTGCCCTGGATGCGTTCGTACATGATGCCGAATCCGCCGCGGATAACGGTTTTGGCGCTTCCCGTTAGGTCATAGGCAAAGCCCAGGCGAGGACCGAAAGCCGCCCAATGGTTGTTGACGAGACCTTTGGGAACGCCGTTCTGGCCGGGGATGCCGATGCCGTTTAGGTAGAGCGGAACTCCTGACAGAATGGAATTCGGGCTGGTGCCGAGGCCGGGGCTGGCGGCAGTGCAACCCGGGTCCGTAGGCCCGCTGCAGATACTATGGTTAGTGTCGAAGGTGGCCGCATTAGCTGCATTGTAGAGGTTGGGATAGAAGTTGCCCATGCGGTTGTTGGCTTCGTAAGTGTGCGGTACGCCGTCCCAGCGCAAGCCGAGGTTGAGAGTCAGCTTGTGGTTCACGCGCCAGTTGTCCTGGACATAAGCAGCCCAGGAAACGTTGTTCCAGAGTCCGTGGTCTTGCACGGCTAGCTCTTGATAAGAGTTAGGAGTACCGAGCAGCATGTCGGCAAAGCTGTTTCCGGTGTACGTGCCATTGAAGGAGTAGCCGCCCTGGGTCTGACCGAACAAGTCCTGGACCTTTTTATAGAGGGCCCAGCTTCCACCCATCTTGAACTGATGCGCTCCATGGGTCCAAGAGACGTCATCGCGGATCTGGTAATCGTCGGCTTTGTTGTGCCAGGGCCAACTGGAGATCTCGAAGTTAGCGACGCCGCTCAAGTCGATGTTGGGAATGCGGCTGAGATTGTTAGGTCCAGTGAAGAGCCTAGAATTTGTGGAGACGTAACCGCTCGGGAGAGCCAAGCTGGACAAGCCCGTAGCCGCGTAGGGTACGATATTGATCCGGTTGCCGTTGTAGTTGAACGCCGCTTCGTTGACGAGCGTTGGGCTGATCGTATAGGTGGTGTGGATGACGGCGCTGTACGATGGATTGCCGAAGTTGTCGCCGACGGTAGGAACGTTGTCACCGCTCCACTGGCTGGTTGCATAACCTTGCGAGACTTGTTCGGCGATGTAATGTCCGAAAACCGAGAACTTGCTGCTGAAGTTATGATCGATGCGGACAACCTCTTCCCGCAAAGTCGTGTTGGAATTGGCTCCACCTCTGAACTCGGGTTGTGGGCTGGTGCCGCCGCTGGTCGCGTTAGCTGTCGGGAAAATGCCGGCCTTGACCAGAGCCGCAGCGTTCTGATTAATCATGCAAGCCGGAATGACGTTCCCGGGGAACGGCTGACCTTGCACGACTCCGGCGCCCGCCGCATTTTGGCCCGGACAGTTGGCGAAGAGCACGGATGGGGCAACCTGCGCGACGGTCGGGACCGTGATGGTGCCGACAGAACTGAAATTGGCACCAGTCGCAGTGGGATAAGTGGCTGCGCCGGGGACCTGCTGGTTGACCGACGCGCCCTGAATCAGGGGGCGCCATTCCATATTGTAGAAGAAGAAAGTCCTCTTCTTGTCCGGGTTGTATAGGTGGCCAAGAGTAACCGGGCCAGCGACGTTGAACCCGTAAACGTTGAGGCGCAGCTCGTTGTTACGCACGAAGAAGTTTTGCGCGTCGAAATAGTCGTTGCGATTAAATTCCCATGCGGAAGCATGGAACTGGGTCGTTCCAGACTTCAGGACCATGGTCATCGTGCCGGCCGAAGAGAGACCGTAGTCAGCGCTGTAGTTGGAAGTGAGAGCGCGGAACTCCTGGATAGCGTCCGATGACGGGGCAATGCTCATGCCGCCCGCGCCGCCGCGGTCATCGTCTTCGCCACCGTCGAGCAAATAGATGTTGTGGTTCTGACGCAGGCCATTGAATTCCACGCTGTTGTCGCCGCCAACTGGTGTATTGACGAAATTGTTGATCTGGCTGGACGCTCCAGGTGTCAGCGCGGCCAACTGATAAATGCTGCGCCCGTTCACGGCGATCTGCGACATTTGCTGGTCGCTGATGAGGTTGCTGCGCTCTCCGGAATCGGTCTGAACCTGTACGGCATTCGCTTCGACCGTGACAGTTTCTTGCGCGGCGCCCATTTGCATCTGGAAGTCCGCGCGGACGCGATCACCAACCGTCAGGACGATGTCCTTTTGTTCGGCGACCTTGAAACCTTTGGCTTCGGCCTTGACCTTGTAGTGGCCAATCTGCAAATCGACCGCGACATATTGTCCGGCGTCATTCGTAGGAATGACGTGGGTCGCGCCCGTTTCCGTATTGGTCAATGTGACAGTCACATTCGGGACGACTGCACCCGAAGGATCGGTAACCGTCCCAACGATCGTGGCTTGTTGCGGGAACGTCGAAGCGGAAAAACCAATCAGGGCAACGCAAAGAACAAATAGAAAGCGGAGACGAAACGGATGCAACACAAAAACGATATTCTTGTTGGTACACAACGACCACATCATAGTTATCCCTCCACACCCCACGGCGATTGGAAACGCCGTTAACGTAAACGGAGCTTTTCACCGGAGTGCTGCTCATGTCAAGCACTTTTTTTGATTTGCACTAGCTGTTGAGCTGATGCTCCAGTCTGTAACACCGCCAGCGAGCGCGGGCTAGCAAAATTGGGACCCGTCTTGTGGTACTGCTAGTAGTACCAGACAAGCCGGATACGTGCAGTTATTAGGCATGCCAGCGCAACGAGGTTCGGCTGATGGCTCCAAGTGAATAACATAGAGGTGATGAATAGCATCGATTTGAGGCCTTCGCTGCCGCGGAATTATTGAAGACTGGCAATCATTTCATCGGAGATCGGAAATAGCAGGGTTGAAAAGATTAGGGTTGGGAATAGGAGTTTGGATTCCTCGGCGAGCCGAGGAGTCCGGGCAATGCCCACTAGGTGATGTGCGGTTAGAAGGTAGGCGGTTGGTGTGAATCGTTCGGGGCGCTCTGCACAGCTTTCTGAAGCTGTATGCGCATTTTGCGGACGCGGTCAGCCATGGGGCCGTCAGGAGTCAGCTTGAGATAGCTATCTGCATCGCGCAAAGCTCCCGGGAAGTCGTCAGTATGGATGTGCAGATTATAGAGCAGCAAGTAAATCTGCGGGTTGTCCGGTTTCAAATCGCGAGCGGCGGATGCGCGGGTCACGGCCTCTTTAAAACGCTGCTGGCCGCTCAATGCCGAGGCTAATTCGAGTTGACCGCGCCAGGACGAAGCGTCTAGATCGATCACTTTGCGAAGCAAAGGTTCGGCATCCGAGAAACGTTTTTGACCGTTGAACATCGCCGCGAGGTCAATCATCGCCTGCGGATACTTCTCAGCACTCAGATCGATCGACTTTCGCAGGGCGGCCTCCGCCGCCGCCGCATCTCCCATTTTGTTTTGCGCCAGTCCCATGGCTGCGTACGCTTCATAGTAGGAGGGATACTGCTCGATCGCGCGCGTAAACTGAGCTACAGCGCCTCGATAGTCGGACTTCTCGACAACAAGTTGAACACCTTTTTCGAACGACTCACGCGCCTTGGGCGGAATACTCAACTCGTGTTCGGAGACTGGCTGCACAGATTTGTGCCCGGACTCGCCGCTCGCGATGCGCAAGTACACATCCATGTAGACATGACCTGATCCATCTGGCCGCACAAACTGGCGGGAAGGCTCGTAACCGTCGTGCCGGGCTAATAGATAGAAGTCACCGCCGCCCAGGTCATCGAATTCGTACGCGCCATTGCCGTCGGAGTATGCATTTGCAATTGGCGAACCGAAGGAATTCTGGAGCTCAATGCGAGCCTCGCTGATGATATGGCCCGAGCCTTCCTCACGGATACAGCCGGAGAGAACTTTTTTTAGAGGTGTTTGGCCAAAACCGAAAGGTGGGGCCAAAAGGGCAAGGGCTATCAATAGCCAAGCGTAGCGTCGCTGCATAAGCCACTTCCTGCTGCCGATGATAGCAGGCGGCAACGAACCGCACCACGGGAGTGTAAGTCGAAGAATTAGTCTCCCCTCATCGATCTAGCAGCTAGATGCTCCATTGGACTGCGCTATAGGAACGCGGCGGGAGTTGGAAGGTCGCGCGGCCTCCCGTGCCCGAAGGTTTTTCCGCCTTTTGCGGGGCCACCTTGGTTGGCGCTTCGAATGTATTTGCTGCTTTTAAATCGCTGCCAGTGAGCACAACAGCGTCACCAGCGCGCGGGGAAGACCCTTCCCAGACGATTTCCACTTCGTGAGGCTTGGCCAAATCGCGATTGAGCAGGAAAACCGCGATCTTTCCGGTGTCCGCCTGGTAGGTCCCGGCCGCGTCCACGTAGCTGACGGCTCCCATACCGGAGACGTCATAGGTAGGCGATTCCACTAGGAGCTCGAGCGCTGCGCCGCGCGCAAACTCGAGAGCCCAGCTGTACGGATAATAAATCGTTTGCCGTAGCAGACCATTCTCGTTGGTCATAATCGGCGCAATGACGTTGACGAGCTGCGCCAGGCACGCGAGTTGCACGCGGTCTGCCTTGCGAATTAACGAATTGATGAGGCCTCCGACCAGCAGCGCGTCTTCCAGGTTGTAAACTTCCTCCAAAAGGTGCGGCGCACTTTGCCGGTGGCCGTTCACCGCGTCACCTGTCCGGGCCCGATACCACACATTCCACTCATCAAAGCTCAGCCACAACTTCTTCGGCGAGCGTTTGTGCCCGCGGACGACATCGCACACCGCGGCTACTTCGTCGATTTGCCGCTCCATGCTCAGGTTCATCGCCAAAAACTTCGTGCTGTCTCCGCCGGTTTCCTCCGCATTCGTGAAGTAGCGATGCAAGGAGATGGCGTCCACGTAGTCGTAGCACTGTTCCAAGACTTCACGGTCCCATTCCAAATAGGTCGGCATGCCAGGCCCACTCGACCCGCATGCCACGAGCTTCAACGAAGGATCGACGTAGCGCATCTGCCGCGCGGTGTCCTGAGCTTTCGAACCATATTCGGTTGCCGTCATATGCCCGATCTGCCAGGGACCGTCCATCTCGTTCCCTAAACACCAGCGCTGGACTTTGTAAGGTTCGGCGATTCCATTTTTACGCCGCAGTTCGCTCCAGCGCGTGCCTTTCTCCAAATTGCAGTATTCCACCAGGGCAGCCGCTTGCTCTGCGGTCCCCGTGCCCAGATTCAAACCCAGCAGAGGTTCGGTCCCGGCGAGACGGCACCAGGCGAGAAACTCGTCCGTTCCAAACTCGTTCGAATTCATCGAATTCCACGCTTTGTCCAGCACCGCCGGACGGTTTGCTTTGGGGCCGACTCCGTCGAGCCAGTTGTATCCGGATACAAAATTCCCGCCGGGATAGCGAATGATGGGAACACCGAGTTTGCGGATTTCTTCGAGAACATCCTTGCGAAAGCCGCTGGAGTCCGAGAGTTTGGACTGCGGATCGTAGATGCCTTCGTAGATGGCCCGGCCGAGGTGTTCGAGGAACGAGCCAAACACTTCTCGACGAAGAGGAGCAAGCGTGCGCCGCGAGTCGGCGTAGATTCGCACGGGCTGGCCCGCGTTCGGCGCGGACGATTGGCCGAACAGGTTCCGGCCGAAGACAAAGTTCGCACCCATGGTGATTCCCACTTGGGATGTTTTTTCCAGGAATTTCCGGCGCGAAACACGTCGCATTTTTTCAACTCCCCGCCCCAAACGTAGGGCCAGTTAAGATCGGCTTTGCTGTGAGCCGCAAAGCCAGGGTCGCGTGTAATCGTGTGCGATCCCGCAGTCGGCAGTAAGGCCGGCGGTGATTGTACTCCTCAAGTCAACGGCCAGAGCAAGCGCGCCATTCTACGGTGCCATGCTAACCAGCCGATTGTTCTTCCCCTCTGCTTCATTAAACCGTGTTAACGTACGCGGGCCCGTGCGACCCATATTTGCTTTCCAGGGGTGGAGGCTTAGGATGGGTGCCCGGAACCTGGGAGATTAATCGGCCATCGGTAGAGTATTTTGATGTTTGATCTTGCGTGGCAGCGCGGGACCAGCGCAGAAGCACGTGTCGCGCGCTGCATGCGCGATCGCGGAGTGCGTTAGATGAGCAAGCAGAAGCACGGAATCCACCGGATCGCCGAAATGGCGAACGTCTCCATCGGCACCGTGGACCGCGCGTTGCACGGTCGCGGCGGCATCAAGGACGCCACCCGTAAACGCATTCTGCAAATCGCCCAGCAGATCGGTTATTCGCCGAATCTTGCGGCGCGCGCTCTCTCGGTCGCAAAATCTCGCGTGCGCATCGGCGTGTGTATCCCCAAGGAAATCCGTTTTTTCTATGACCAGCTCTGGGGTGGAGTTGTGGACGAGGCTCGGCATTTCGAGCAACTTGGCGTCGAGTTTCTGAACCGTCCGGTGCAAGCCCTGGGAGAAGGCGATATAGATGCGTTCAAGGAGCTGGTGGAAAGCCGCGTCGATGGAATCATTCTGACTGCCGGAAGTCCAAAAGAGCTGACGCCCCTGATCAACGAAGCCGAGGAAAAAGGTGTACGCGTCGTTTGTGTTTCGACGGATGCTCCAGAAAGCCGGCGCTCGAGCATCGTCTGCGTTGAGCCGCACCTGAACGGCTGCCTGGCGGGTGAATTGATGGGCAAGTGTGTTCCGCCAGGTTCCAAAGTGGCGGTCGTTGCCGGAATGCTCTCGACCGAAGATCACCGCAAGAAAACAGACGGCTTCTCCGAAGGATTTTTGCGGCACTGCCCCGAGGGCAAAATCATCAGCGTCGTCGAAGGTCATGAGGATGAGAACGAGAGTTTCCAAAAAACATCCGATCTCCTCCGGCGCTTCCCCACCCTCGATGGACTCTATGTGAACACGGTCAACTGCCTCCCGGTTTGCCGCGCTCTCGGAGCGCGCGGTTTCGAAGGAAAAGTTAAGCTAATCACCACGGACCTATTTGCCGAGATGGCTCCGTACTTTCAAAAAGGAATCATCACCGCTTCGATTTACCAGCATCCTTACCGGCAAGGTCAAATCGCCGTGCGTCTGCTCACCGATAACCTGACCAACCGGGTTCACCTTCCTCCGGCGGCGCATCTCAGCCCCGGAGTCGTGATGTCCTCGAACTTGCACCTCTTCCGCGAAATGCGATCGGCAGAGGCCAAACCGAGCGAGCCTGCGCCGAAGAGCCGCAGTGGCTTGCCAGCCTAGAGAACTTGTCCGGCAATGAGTCAATTTCCGATTGCGCGACTAACTAATGTGTGCCACGAGCACCAAGGGAGAATGACTGAGTTGTGCGCAACTGCCATTTGCACCGCGTGGACTCACTTCAACTCTGGTGCCAACGGAATGGCTTCGAAGTATTTCGGAACGACTATCTTCGTCTTCGGTGAAGCCGCTCGAATTTCCTGGATGAAGGATTGCAACGCGTCTACGGAAGACTGCTGGGAAGCGCCATACGGGGCGAAGAAGTTGTCCCAATGTGTCGGGAGCACCAGCGGTGGAAAATGCAGGCCGCGCATCAGGCGAGCCGTATAATCGTAAATTTCCTTTCGGGAAGGTGCAGCGCCTACAAGAACGACGTCCGGTTCTAATCCTTCGATCTCGCGCTCAATGTAGTTCATCCCGCCAAACACCAGAATCTGATGACCATGGAAACGGAGCAGGTATGCCAGCGTGCCACCTTCCGGGTGCATTTGCTGCAGGGTCAACGGCGCTTTCATGCCGGCTGGAGCGGTCTCCGAACTGAAATAGTGCTTATGGTCCAAAGGGCTGTGGAGGCTGGGAATCACCTTCACGGAAAACACTCCGAAATCGTAGTCTTCGCCGCCGCGCACGGTGATCAACTGTTTTTCGGCAATGCCGTAGGCGCGCATTATATTTTCCGTGCTCTCGGTTCCGATGACCGCGGCGTGAGTCTTTAAAGCGATATGAGGAACATCGAGGACGTGGTCGTAATGCGTGTGAGTCACGAGCACGAAGTCTGCTTGCGGGATATGCGCATCGATGGCCGCATCATCCGGCGCCGCGACATCATTCCATCCGTACATCGGACGCGTATCTCCCAGCGATCGTGTATAGGGAGGGGCAAGAGGCGGTGGCGGCCCAAGGATTCGAGAGAGATATGGATCGATCAGAATGACGGTGGTTCCATCGCTGATTTTCCACCCTGCCGCCCCCATATATTCGAGGATAACCTGACCGGTCTTTTCCGTGCTTGCGGGGCTCTGTCGCGCCACTGCACAGGCGACCATCACCGTAAAGCAGAGACAGAGAATCGCGAAGTTTCGCATGGCAAAGGACCTCCCGAGAGGGCGGTTGTCGCGAGTCTACCGAGGATCCCCAACGCGAGCAACCTGTTACGGTAAGACACAACCATACGAATAGAGCTCAATCCGCTGCAACTCATCGGTAGCAGTAAAGGAATGGATTCTCCTGGGACCTGCGTAGACTATGGCCGACCACCCTCCAGAAATCGCGCGGTGGCAAGTCTAAGGCAAGATAGGAGAGCGTCCATAACTTGGCTGATTGACGCGTTTATAGAAAAAGTAGAAATGGCACCCAGTTAGGTAATTGGCCGCGGTCGTTATGTGCTTCGACGGCGGACTTCGCCGCCCCAGCTCTCGCAACTAACCTACCGGGTATCCACCTCAAGGAACCCAAAGCCCTTTAACATACCCGAGACCGTGTTTCGCGCGTTGTCCGCAGCGATCTTGAGGATGCCGTCTTGCAGCGCGGCCTGCTGCAGTTGGCGCTCAGCCTCTTCCCGCACTTCACTTTCGAGGTTGGGGTCCGGAGACGAGAATAGCCCGGTATCGCGCGAATACACTTTGGTCCTCGCATTATCGATGCGCGTGTGGAAGACTTCGGTGGCGGGCAGGTGAATGGACACTTTCTGCCCTCGTATCAGAACGTCGCCGGGCTCGAGACCGGCGAGGTTTATCCCCGCAACCACCTCTCCGTGCACCACTAGCAGCAGGCGGTCACCCGCCAGGAATTTCGGCAGGTAAGCATTGGCGTGCTCACCCGAAATAATCTTATCCATCGTATAGCTCACGGTTTCCAGTCGCTGAAGTTGTTGAATTTGACGAACCACGGTTGGCTGATCCACATTGATCAGCGTACGTCCTCCGCGCAAAATGCCCATCAGGTGCAACAGCCCGAGTCCGGTCGACAACCACACCACCGCTCCCGTCAAAATTACGGTAAGAACTGCCCCCAGGAAGGCTCCCAGAATCCAGGAGTACGCGCTCCGCGAGTTTCCTCGCATTCCGCGAGGTGCTGGTTCGTTAGCCAGTGGTGTACTGTCAATGGTCATCTGTCTGCCCAATAACTTCAGTGTAGAACAAGCGGAAACTCATTGTCTGAATTCCTTCCTATCGCGCGCTCAGCCGCTACTCCCCAGGATATACACAGGACTGAAGTTCTTGCGGTTCCCCCACACCCATGACAGGATGATTTGAGAAGGGCATGAGGACGGCAATTTGAGGTCATGACAACGCCGACCGATCATCCAATCATTTTGACACCGACAGAGGTGCTGGCGCCCGTTCAGCATCCCTCACGCAAACGGCAGGCCGTTGCTTTTGCGGTTGCTGCAATCTCAGACTTTCTGTCCTTCTGGACGGTGCTGGCCCCGCCCATGCAATGGCTGATTGACCTAGGAACGGCGTTGCTCCTGTTTCTAGTGCTCGGCCGTCGATGGGCGATTTTGCCTGGCTTGGTTGCCGAAGCAATTCCTGGAATGGGCGTCTTCCCCGTATGGATCCTTGTGGTCCTCTCCATCATTGTTTACGACGACATCAAAGTCCGCAAACGCTAGACCCGGATTAGGAGTGTCAGTCCCTCCAGAATAATCAGTTATAGGTACGTCGTAGACCACGACGAGTGCCGTTTCTCAACAGTCAGAGACCCCGGAATGGTCTCCGCAACCTAAGCTCGGGAAGACTAGGCCTATTTCCATTCATCTGAAAGCGAGCGCGGCGACGGCGAATGGACCATAACGCGGGCAGCTCTGACCAGTCTTTTTCTTACCAAGTGGCGACACGGCGAAATACTTTTGGGTTGCGGAGAGGGTTTTGGACGAGATGCCCCGAGCGACGGTCGTGGAAGCCGCAGGAGATCTGTTGCGCACTGTTCTGCTTGGGAGGCATGACCCGGAACGCGCTCACTGCTGTTCCTCAGATCAAGGAGTTGTACAACGAGCGATACACAAAACTGAGGAAGGACAGCAGCATCAATTCCGATTGAAGTTTGATTTTTTGCCGCCGGTACCCTCAATCGGTTCGATGCTGCACAGCGTGAGAAAAGGTGCCAAAATAAGCCCACGTGAGACTCCTTCCCAAGCTCTTGTGGCTCCTGCTCGGGCTCTTCGTCCTTATAAACGCGCTGGGGGCGCTTCGTTACCTGCTGCCGCACGTGCCTTTTCCAGCGGAACTGGACAACTTCAGGCAGCGGCGCACAGCGCTTTCGCTGCACGCCTTCGGTGGCGCGATCGCCTTGCTGGCGGGTCCGTTGCAGTTTGTCCCCCGCTTCCGTGAGAGCAGCTGGAATCGCCATCGCCTTTTGGGATGGATCTACGGCGGCGCCGTCTTGCTGGGATGGTGCGCTTCACTCGGGATCGCGCCGCATTCAGAGACCGGCTGGATCGCTTCTGGGGGATTTCTCGCGCTCGGAGCGGCTTGGATGGTAGCGACCGGGCTCGCTGTGCGGTTCATTTTGCGAGGCGACGCGATCAGACACCGGCGCTGGATGATTCGCAGCTACGCTCTCACCGCCGCCGCCATCACTCTACGTATCTACCTGCCTCTTATTTTCGCGTTCCATTGGCCTTTTTTGATCGCCTACCCGGCCATCGCGTGGCTCTGCTGGATCCCCAACGCGCTCGCCGCTGAGGTGTACCTGCGCTTCGTGCCAACGCCTGCGCGGATAACTCTACCAGCGACCTTGGCCGGCAGTTCCTCGCAACTTCCCTAGCAGCCCGCACCTTCCGCTTTCTGCCGTCGCTCCTCTTAGTTAGGCGTTCTTCCGCACAGTCGGTCGAGAAGGCGAGATCCTGCTGCGCTCGGGGAGACGCTAGGTCAGGGCCTCGTTGGATCATTCGGGCGAGGCGTGAATTTCGACATAGTCCAGGGCCGCGTGCTCATCACCATCAGGGACACCCTCGATGCGGATAGCATCGCCGGGGCGAAGCACCAGACCAACAATTCGCCGGCGCGTGGAAGAATCGCCGCCCGGCTTCGTTGCCGGCAAATGATCGTCAGCGATCCATTCATCGACGACGCGATCGCCGACCAGCACGCGAAACTTCGACTTGCCGTTGTTCTGGTCAAAGTACTCGACGTCCATTTCGTACCGGCCCGCGGCCCCGTCGAAGCGAAACGCCGCGGAACACTTCTCGGCCGGAGGGGCGCACTCGACCGCCTTTCCGCCCGATGCAGTTTCACGTGGAACAACCTCGAACGGTACGTAGCCTTGGAGGTACATCAATTCCGCCTCGACGCGGCCGGAATAGTGTCCCACCCGTCCGTGCTGATCGACTATGCCGGAAATTTGAAAAAACCAATTGCAAACGGCATCGCGCCAAACAATGGCGTGCCCGGCTTGATATTCCAAGCGTCTCAACACTTCCTTGTGCCGCTCCTCATCGACGCGGCCTTTCAACGATTCCCATTGCTGCACAAGTTTTGCCGCGGCTTCCGCGCCTGCATAATGCGAATCGTATATCTGCTGGATGACGGTGTTCCCCGAATGCAGCACGTGGGTGTACGGCACGTGGTGAAAGAACAGCAGCAATTCGTCCGGAGTGCTGTCCAGTGATTCGTACATCTCTCTAACGGGGGTGCGGTACTGATCAACATAACCCGACCCAGTGGCGGCGGTACGGTCCATTCCGATTCCATCGTGGTCAGCGCGGTGCCACTGCCCCCAGCCGTTTCTTTCCGACGATTGCACGCCCGGTCCGAAATGGCTGCCAAGAATGTCCGTAAGTGTACCCGCGCCCAGTGGCCCGGTGTAACTTTCATAGATCGGCCAGGACGCGAGTAGCATCCCCGAAATTGTTTCGACCAAGGCAGGATGATTTCCAAAGCTGAGACGCGTCCACTCCTCCGCAATGTCCTTGGAACCGAGATTGGGATTCCATGCGAGCCTGCCATACCCGTAAAGATTCGCCATCGCCAAAGGGTGGCCCATCCAGTTGGCATCCATGCCGACGTTCACAACAGCAACGAATCCGCCGATGGGACGATGGAAAGTCTTACCGGCCACAAGATCTTTCACCGCCGAAGGACGCTCGCCGGCGTGCATATCGAAATCGAGCACTTCCTTCCACATGGGCGCAAGAAAACACAGATGCCGCTGCTGGCCCGTGTATTCCTGTGTGACTTGCAGCTCGATCGCCTCATTGGTATTTTCTAGCCCGCTGAATAGCGGCGACACCGGTTCGCGCACCTGGAAGTCTATCGGTCCATGCTTGATTTGGATGATCACGTTGTCGTCGAACTTGCCGTCGAGCGGATGAAAGTTGTCATACGCCGCGCGCGCCCGGTCATTCTTGGGATCGGTCCAATCGAGGTGGTGGTTGTAAACAAAGGCGCGATAAAAAACTATTCCGCCACGCGGCGCAAGCGCTTGTGCTATCACGTTGGCAGCATCCGCAGGGGTCCGACCGTAAGTCGCGGGACCGAGGCGGCCCTCCGAATCCGCCTTGACCACAAAGCCCGCAAAATCAGGAATCAGCCGGTAAATCTCGTCAACTTTTTTTCGCCACCACTCAGCAACGCGCGGATCTGCGGGATCGAAGGTGTCCAGTCCGCCGATCACTTTTGGGCTGCTGAAGTCCACGGAAATGGATAGCTGAACTCCCCAGGGGCGAAACACATCGGCAACGCGCGCGAGTTGCGGGAGAAAGCTGTCTTCAAGAACAAGGGGATTTGCATTGACGTTGTTAATCGCGCTCCCGTTGATCCCCAGGGAAGCGAGCAAACGCGCGTATCCGCCGGCGCGCGTCAAGTCGGATCGCACATTGCCATTTTCAAAGAAAATGGAACCTCCCGCGTAGCCGCGCTCAATGCGGCCATCGAGGTTGTCCCACTCGTCCACCCAGCGAATCGGTGCATAGGGCTGCTGCGTTTCGTGCAACGCGGAAATGCTTTCACCGCGCGCGATCTTGCTGAGCAACCGAAACACGCCGTAGAGAACGCCGCGCTCCGAAGTGGAGGTGACCAGGAGGCATGCGAATCCGTGCGCTTGCTCGGTCGCCAACAGGAATCCGTCGCCTTGAAGATGGACGCGCTCCGGAAGGTCAGGCGACGCCGTTTTCAATGCGAAAACCGTCCCCAGAATAATCGTGCTTACGTGCGGCCAGCTCTTCTCTTCCTGCAGCGTGCGCCCCAGCATTGCTCGAATGCCGCGAATCAGTTCGGCTTTTGCGGAATCAAGTACCGGTGAATCGCCAATCACCACCACGCTAGCAGGCAAGGCCGAGTATTTTTGCGCGGCGCTCTTTTCGAGCGGCGCATAACGGAGCCAGGCGTCACCCCCCGTTTCCGCACACGCACAGTTTGCCCCGAACGCCACTAACAGAAGCGCGCCGCAAAACGACACAGGTCCCGAACGACGCATAGAATGGCCTGCCTTCCGTGGAGCAAACAGTCGCCGTGTACGTTAACGGTCGTGCTATAGTACCAGCCGTTTTTCAGTTTACAAGTATCGGTATTTTTTCTCGGAGGTTTTGATGAAGCTCTTTTCTCCCGCCCGGCTGACTCTCGTCGCATCTATCACCTTTGCGGCTTGTGCCCCGGTGTTGCTACGCAGCCAAGCGCAAGATGCGCCCGCCTACCGCAATCCAAAGCTCCCCATTGAGCAACGCCTCGGCGATCTCCTCTCGCGCATGACGCTGGAAGAAAAAGTCGCTCAACTCGAAGGCGTCTGGGAAAACCAGCAATTCATGAAAACTCCCGAATCGCGCTTTGTGGATGAAAAAGGCGCCTTTCTTCCGGAACGCGCCGCGGTCCTCTTAGCGGATGGCATCGGCCAAATGTCGCGCCCCAGCGAAGGGCGCGGTCCGCGCGAAATGGCGGAGTTCACCAACACGATGCAGAAGTGGCTGAAAGAAAATACGCGTCTAGGCATTCCCGTTCTATTTCACGACGAATGCCTTCACGGCCACGTGGCGCAGAAAGGCACTTCCTATCCCGCGGCGATCGGCCTGGCTTCCACTTGGGATCCGGACCTGGTTCACGAAGTCTTCACCGCTACCGCCGCGGAAGCCCGCGCGCGCGGCGCACAAGAATGTCTGGCGCCGGTACTCGATCTCGCACGGGACCCGCGCTGGGGCCGCACCGAAGAGACCTATGGCGAAGATCCGTATTTAGTTTCACGCATCGGTGTTGCCGCCATTAAAGGCTTTCAGGGAACGGGACCGTTTATCGACAAGGCCCACGTCCTGGCCACCGCCAAACATTTCGCTGTCCACGGCCAGCCCGAGGGCGGCACCAACGTTGCGCCCGGCAACTACTCCGAGCGCGTCATTCGCGAATACTGGTTGAAACCCTTCGAAGCGGCCGTAAGAGAAGCCCATGTCCAGAGCGTGATGGCCTCTTATAACGAGATCGACGGCATCCCTTCGCACAGCAACAAACACCTATTGATCGACGTTCTTCGCCACGAGTGGGGTTTCCAGGGTGTCCTGGTCTCCGACTATTTCGGCATCACCGAGCTCATTCGAATTCACCACATCGTCGGCACCAAGGAAGCCGCCGCGAGACTCGCGCTGGACTCCGGCGTCGACGTCGAGCTCCCCTTCCCGGATGCCTACCCCACTCTGATCGAGCAGGTGAAGCAAGGCAAAGTCGCGGAAGCCACGATCGATCACGCCGTAGCAAACCATCTCCGCGAGAAATTTCTGGCTGGACTCTTCGACGATCCTTACGTCGATCCCGCCTACGCGGAAAAAATCACCAACAGCGAAGAGCACCAAAAACTATCTCTCCAAGCCGCGCGCGAAACCCTCATCCTCCTGAAAAATCAGAATAACCTTCTCCCTCTGGACGCCGCCAAGTACAAACACATCGCGGTGATCGGCCCCGACGCAGCCGACGTTCATCTCGGTGGCTACAGCGACAAATCCGGCCGCGGCATCAGCATCCTCGAAGGAATCAAAAATCGCGTCGGCTCAGCAGCGGAAGTTCTCTACACCGAAGGCACGAAAATCACCGAAACGCTCCCCGACTGGGACGCCGACAAAGTAATCCTCGGCGATCCCGACCGCAACGCCAAGCGCATAGCCGAAGCCGTAAAGATCGCGCAAAAATCCGACGTTATCATCCTCGTCCTAGGCGACAACGAGCAAACCTCCCGCGAAGCCTGGGCTCCCGAGCACAAAGGCGACCGCGACGATCTCACCCTCCTCGGCAATCAAGACGATCTAGCCAAAGCCATGCTCGCCACGCACAAGCCGATAGTCGCCGTTCTCCTCCACGGCCGCCCCAACGCCATCACCTACCTGGCCGAAAATGTTCCCGCGATTCTCGACGGCTGGTATCTCGGCCAGGAAGGCGGGACCGCCGCCGCCGAAGTCCTCTTTGGCGACTACAATCCGGGCGGCAAATTGCCAATCACCGTACCTCGCTCCGTAGGCCAGCTTCCCGATTACTACTATCAAAAACCCTCCGCCAAACGCGAGTATCTGTTCAGCACCACGCAACCCCTCTACCCCTTTGGCTGGGGCCTTAGCTATTCCACTTTCAAGTACAGCGATCTTCGCGCCACGCCCGATTCCATCGGCCCCCAAGGCACCACCCGCCTCAGCGTAAACGTGACCAACATCAGCAAAGTCCGCGGCCAGGAAGTCGTGCAACTCTACATCCGCGACGAAATCAGTTCCGTCACTCGCCCCATCAAAGAACTGCGCGGCTTCCGCAGAATTACTCTCGATCCCGGCCAGACAAAAACCGTGGAGTTCACTCTAGGTTTCGACGACCTCTCCTTCCTGAATCGCGACATGCACCGCGTCGTCGAGCCCGGCACCTTCAAGATCATGGCCGGTGGGAATTCCGTCGACCTGATGGAAACCACCCTCATGGTTGCCGATAGGTAATCGCTACCTGTTCATCGTCGGTCCGCTACACTTCCTGGCCAGGAGCGACAATCGGTGTCGTTAAGGAAGGGTGTCAAACACACTGCGCTATTTGCAGTTTTCCTTGGCGTGGTCGTGGGCCGGAATGCGTGCCTCGTCGTCGGCTGGGCGCCCTAGACCCGCGTTGATCACACGCAAAATGCGTGCTACCTGTATAAGACCTGCGAAGTCCTTCCTGTCTACCACAAAACCCTTGGCAGCCCCTCCAGGTGACTCTCAGTCTCCCACGGGTTAATGGCCGTCAGTCTGTACACCACGAATGACGGGCCGCCAGCCACTGTTTCTGCCAGGCACTTGGCGTGCGCCGTTCAATGTGGTCTTCTATGGGGGGACTCTATGACCTACCCTCGCCAACTACCTGTGGCATTGCTTCTTTCGCTCGTACCTGTTTTGGCCGGCGCACAAGCTGCCGCGCCGCAAGACAACCAGTCCGTCATCCGCTTCGTCCGCAACCCCGATGCCGCCCCGGACTTCAAACTCACCGCGCTCGACGGCAAGCCGCTCACCATCGCCGCGCTGCAAGGCAGAGTTGTCTTCCTCAATTTCTGGGCCACCTGGTGCGGACCTTGCCGTGCAGAAATTCCCGACCTCATCGCCCTGCAAGACCGCTACAAAGGCCGCCTCCAAATCATCGGCCTCAACGTCGACGACGAACAGGTCGATATTCAGAAGTACGTCGAGGAAACCGGCATCAACTATCCCGTGGCCATGACCTCCAATGACGTCCGCATACAATTCGGCGGCATCCCCGCCCTGCCCACTTCTTTCGTCTTGGACACCGCAGGCCGCGTCGTGCAGAAGCACGTCGGCTTGTGGAATCCCGCGGTTTATGAAACGGAAATTCGCGCTCTCCTCGGCATGCCCATCATGGCCAAAGTCGAAACCTTCGAGGACAAGGGCGAAGTCTTTCTCGCGCATGCCGATCGCGCCACCGAGCTTCCCGGCGTGGATCTCTCGAAACTCACGCCCGAACAGAAAAAGATCGTCCTCCACCGCTTCAACGCCGACGCCTGCACGTGCGGCTGCAAATACACTCTCGCGCAATGCCGCATCTGGGATTCCGCCTGCGCCGTCAGCAAAGCCGCCACAGAAAAAATCATCGCTGAAGTTTTAGCTGAACCAAAGAACCCCATAGGTCCCGCCGCTCCAACACGGCTGGCGACAGTTCCTGTTCCGACCGGTCCGGCCCCAAAGCCCCAACCAACGCTTCCGGAAAAGCCCAATGAATAGCGGCATCCTCCGGGAACATCGCGCATCGCGCCCGAACATCTTCCGCCCCGTGTGCGTCTTCGTGGCCGGTGTTTTCACAACACGTATTTTCACAATCCACCGACCCGCCCCCTGGCTCTTGTCGTAGCCAGCCTGATACTCTTTCGACGGTCGATGCTCTTGCTCGCGAAAATTTTGTTTTTTCTCGCACTCGTCCTTTCGTTCACAGGGCTTCTTTCTCCTCCCCTGGCTCTCACCATCGGCATTCTGTTCGGTCTCGGTTTCACGCATCCGTACGCCGCCGCCACACGGACCTCCGCTAGAATCCTCCTCCAGGTATGCGTGGTCGCGCTCGGCTTCGGAATGAATCTGCACGAAGTGCTGAAAGCCGGCCGCGGCGGCTTCGTCTACACCGCGCTGGGAATTTCGTTTGCGCTCCTGGCTGGTCTGGCTCTCGGGAAGATCTTCGAAGTTCGCGGCAATTCCTCGTTTCTGATTACCGCCGGCACGGCAATCTGCGGTGGCAGCGCCATTGCCGCGATCGCTCCAATCCTTCATGCCGACGACCAGGAAATGAGCGTGTCGCTCGGCACAGTGTTTATTTTGAATTCCGTCGCGCTACTGATTTTTCCGCCGATTGGCGCCGCGCTTCATCTTTCGCAATCGCAATTCGGCCTCTGGGCCGCGCTAGCGATTCATGACACAAGCTCCGTAGTCGGCGCCGCCGCCAAATACGGTCCGCAAGCCCTGGTCATCGGCACCACGGTGAAGTTAGCCCGCGCACTCTGGATCGTTCCGCTAGCGCTCGCCACTGCCGCGATCAAGGGCAGCAAATCCAAGATCGACGGAGCCTCCAAAAGTCGCAGCGAATCGCGGGTCACCGCCGAATCGAGAATTGGCGGTGAAACGAAAACTGGCCATGAAACGAAAATCCAATTTCCGTGGTTCATTTTGTTTTTTTGTCTCGCGGCAGTTTTCAACACCTACTTCGCAGCCACCTCTGGTTTCTCCCGGTCACTGTTCACTCTCGGCCGCCTCGGTCTCACGGCTACTCTCTTCCTCATTGGCACGGGAATCTCGCGCTCCACTCTTGAGGAAGTAGGCTGGCGCCCGATGTTGCAAGGCGTACTTCTCTGGGCCGTGGTGGGGATCACTTCACTTTACTTCATTCGAATCGGCTTGATTGCGTTGTAAACGTATTCAAAAGCTCGCACGCGTTCGTTCGAACGGAGAACGCAAGAGCCGATAACCCTCTATTTCCTGGAAATTTTTCAAATGATTTTGAGGGTCTATTTTTTCAGCAGGTCCATCACCGCGGAGGTCATGGCTTTTACCCCGGTTCGAATGGCGGGATCTGGCAAGGGAGCGAATTCGCTGGAGTGCGGGCCGGGGAGGCGTGTGCCTTTTTCCATTGCGTCTTTTAGTTTTGCGGGGTCGGCGGCGCCTAGCCAGAACATGCTCGTGGGCGGCCTGGGATCTTCGAGCGCGAAAAGGCTGAAGTCTTCGCTGGCCATGATGGGCTCTCCGGGAAGCACATTTTCTTTTCCGAGGGCGCGCTCGAGCGAAGCAGCGACGCGGCGCGTGAGTTCAGGATTGTTGATGGTGGCGGGAACGTGGTCTTGGGCCACTTCGACAATGGGTGCGCGCTCGGCGGGAACCCCTGCGGCGGCGGCAAGGCCGTTTGTGATTCTGGAGATTGCGGCCAGGACTTTCTCGCGCTGCTGGGGATTCATGGTTCGAACGGTGAGCTGCAGGTGGGCTTCATCGGGAATGATGTTGTGTTTCGTGCCGGCGTGGAAGGAGCCGACCGTGACTACCGTGGGAAGCTGCGGATCCATTTCGCGGCTGACGATGGTTTGCAGCGCGACCACGATTTCCGAAGCGATGACGATAGGATCCTTTCCCGCTTGCGGCGCGGCGCCGTGGCCGCCGTAGCCGCGGACGGTAATGTCGACGGAATCAGCGCCGGCTAGAAGAGGGCCGGCGTGCCAGGAAACTTTTCCCGCAGGAACCGCTGACGTGTCATGGAGGGCGAGGACGTAGTCCGGCCTGGGAAATTTGGTGAACAGCCCGGCGCGAAGCATGGCTTGCGCGCCGCGGACGGTTTCTTCGGCGGGCTGGCCGATCAGGACGACGGTGCCGCTCCAGCGATCTTGGAGTTGCGCGAGCAGACGCGCCGTGCCGAGAAAAACCGTCATGTGCAGGTCGTGCCCGCAGGCGTGCATTACGCCAACTTCGTCTCCGCCCGCGCGGGCCACTTTTACGCGGCTGGCGTAGGGCAGGCCCGTGTTCTCGATGATCGGAAGGGCGTCCATGTCCGTTCGAACGTAAACCGCAGGGCCGGGCCCGTTGCGGAGAACAGCGACGACGCCGTAGGCATCCAGATCGGGCTCAGCGTATTGGCCGAAGTGATCGGTGACTTCGTAGCCGGATTTTCTTAGGTCCGCGGCCAGGAGCGCGGAAGTTTCCCTTTCTTGCGCGGAGAGTTCGGGATTTTCGTGGAGATGTTTGTAGGTTGCCAGGAGTGAGTCGGCTTCCCTGTTGATGCGCTGGTCCAGGTCGTTTTGGGCGAAGAGCGGGGCGGAGATCGAGAGTGCGGCGAGAGAAAGCACGCCGGTTTGAATTGCGCAGCGCATGGGGTCACCTCGGAAGAGAAGCGGCATTCTAACATTGGTCGACGGCGAAGCAATCATTTCGCTTTGGCGGCGGGGCCCGGACTGAAGTCTGGGCCATCTGGGCCACTGGCTGGTTGCTAGGGAACGAATTGCGGGCTACACTCGCGCTGAACTTCCAGGAGTTCGTTTTTCTCGGAGATTAGAATGGAGGGTTGCCGTGAATCGTCGCCTCAGTGTTCTACTCATCGTGCTTATTGTTGGTGGAGTTCTTATCGTTCGCGGGGCATTTTCGTCGCCCGAGCCGCAGACTACACGCAAGGTGTTCAACGCGCCGGAGAAAACCGTTCAAGCGCCTTACAGTGACGGAATTCTTGCGGGAAACACATTGTATTTGGCCGGGAGAATTGGGTTGGACCCGAAGACGGGGAAGCCGCCGGCGGAAATCGAGGATGAGATCAAGCTCATGCTTGATAGTTTGAAGGGTACGCTGACGCAGGCGGGTATGACTATGGACGACCTGGTGTATGTGCAGATTGCTTGCACGGATTTGTCGCTCTTCGACAAATTCAACCCTATTTATAAGAGCTACTTCACGACCAAGGACTTCCCGGCGCGGGAATTCATTGGAGCGGGATCGCTGCTGCGCGGCGGGCACTTTGAACTGCAGGCGATCGCGGTTCGGCGCTAGCGTGGACACTCGAACGCTGGAATTCGGGAGCGACGACCATGGAAACCTTCTGGCGAAGCCTGCGCTATACCCTCCGCGTCCTCGGCAAGAATCCCGGCTTCACCTCCGTCGCGATTCTTTCCTTAGCCCTCAGCATCGGCGCAAACACCGCCATCTTCACTCTGATCAACGCCTTGTTTCTCCGTGGCCTCCCGGTCCGTCAACCGGAGCGCCTCGTTCAACTTTCTCCAATCCGTCAGGGAGACAAAATCACCTTTTCCTGTCCTATGTTCCGCGAAGTCGAACGCGGCCGACGGGTCTTCTCCTCTCTTATGGCCTGGAGCACGAACGCCCTCTGCAACGTCGAAGTCAACGGCATACTGGCCCAGGACCGCGTGCTCGCCGTTTCCGGCAACGCCTACTCCGTACTTGGCACAACTCCTCTTCTTGGCCGCTTGCTTACGCCTGACGATTCGAACCTCAGTGCCGGCGCAAATCCCCAAGTCGCGGTCATCGGCTATGAGTTTTGGCAACGCCAATTCGGCGCCGCCCCCGATGTCGTGCGTAAACAGATCCGTATCGAAGGCCATCCTTTCACAATCGTTGGCGTCACCCGCAAATGGTTCACCGGCCTCACAACCGGCGAGCCGCCCGAAATTACTGTTCCCCTCCCGGCCATACCTCTGATTACCCCTGGCAGCTTCGATCTGGAAAGCCGTGCGATCCTCTGGCTCTATCCCATTGGCCGCTTGAAGGACGGCGTCACCATCGAACAGGCTCGCGCTCAACTCCAATCGTTCTGGCCCGAGGTACTTCTCGCTTCGGCCTCGACGCCAGCTCCCGGTCTGCGGCGCCAGACCTTTCTTCTATGGGTCTCGACGTCTCACCCGCTGCAAAGGGAATCGCCAGCGGCGTAAGTTCTCAATTCGAGCGCCCTCTCTACATTCTCGCCGCAATCGTCGGACTGATCCTGGTTTTGGCTTGCGTGAATCTGGCAAACCTCATGCTCGCTCGCGCCGCCGCGCGCAGCCATGAAATGAGCGTGCGCGTCGCCATCGGCGCGAGCCGCGGCGCTCTGTTCGGTCAGGTTTTGGCTGAAAGCGTGGTGCTCTCTTTGACTGGTGCGCTCCTCGGCCTGGCCTTTGCTTTTTGGGGCAGCCATGCGCTCGTGCTGCTCATGACCGAAGGAACCTTGGTTCCTGTATCACTCGATCTGAGTCCTGATCTCCGCGTCCTCGCTCTCACTCTTTCGGTTGCCGCCCTGACCGGGATTCTTTTCGGGCTGGCACCAGCGTGGCGTTGCTCTTGTCAAGATCCCGCTTCTGTCCTTCAACAAAACGCACAGAGGCTCGGCGGCGGCTCGGCCAAACTCGGCAAATCGCTCATCGTCGCTCAAGTCGCGCTTTCGCTCGTACTGCTCCTCGGCGCTGGTCTCTTCCTCCGCAGCTTCGAGCGCCTCCGTTCCGTCAACCTCGGCTTCGACGAATCGCGCTTACTCCAAATCACTCTGAACCCGCGGCCTGGGGGTTACGACAATCTGGACATGGCTAGCTATCACAAACAACTATTGCAGCGAATTGCTGGAATACCCGGAGTCAGCTCGGTTAGCTATGCGAATTTCTCCATCCCCAGTCCGCAAGTCTGGCATGAAACCGTTTCCAGGTCGTCAGCCGACGTAAGTATGGGGGTCCACTTCCTCGCAAATGGAGCAATGGTCTCGCCGCATTTGTTAGAGACGCTCGCAATTCCATTGTTGGACGGCCGCGAATTTGATGAGACGGCCGATCAGAAGCATCCTCGCGTTGCCGTCGTAAGCAAGAGCCTCGCGCAGCGTCTGTTTCCAGATGGCCAGGCCATTGGAAAAGGCATCCGTTTCGGTTTCTTGCCCGATTTTCAAAACATCGAAATAGTCGGCATCGCCGCGGATGCCCGGATTTTAGATTTGCGTGATGCTGCTCCGCCGTTGGTGTATTTCTCTTATCTCCAGGGTCTCCAACAATGGGGTGAGGTCCAGAGAGGCGATCTTTTCGTGCGGGCCGGCGGTCCCGCCGAAGCTCTGGCCAAAGCCGTCGGCCACGAGATCGAATCGCTCGGCCACGAATACGCGCTGGAAACAAAGACCGTTCAGCAAACCACCAGCCAGGCGCTCACCGAAGAGCGCGTGACGGCTCTCCTCTCCGCTTTCTTCGCCGCCCTCGCCCTGCTGCTCGCTTGCATCGGCCTCTATGGACTGATGTCAGACGCCGTCACGCGCCGTACCCGCGAAATCGGCATTCGTGTCGCTGTAGGAGCGCGGCGGCAAAATGTTCTTTGGCTCGTCCTCCGGGAAACGCTCGCGCTGGCCCTCGGCGGCATAGCCATCGGCATCCCGTCCGCCCTGGCCGCCACCCGCCTAATCGCCAGCATGCTCTTTGGCCTTTCCCCAAGCGATCTCTCAACCATAACCTCGGTCTCCCTTCTGCTCCTCCTCGTAGCGCTCTTGGCAGGCTATCTCCCGGCTCGCCGGGCCTCCGCTATCGACCCCATCGTGGCCCTCCGCAGAGAGTGAGTAACTCGCGAAGGCTCGAGCGGCGGCAGACCTGGCCCTGGCCTAGCGTAGCCGGTGTGAGCGCAACTTGCGGGAGCGTTCGCTATCTCGAGAAGCGGTTTGTTCGCGCCCCGCTCAGCGGGTGCTACTAGGCAAGCCGCGGCATGCGGGAGAGAGCGCTTCTACGCAATTCGATTCCCCCGTTCTCACCTGGGCAGACGATTCCATACTGCGCGCGACTGGATGTGCACTGCCAAGCGAGAGCCTTCCGACGGACGAGCCACCAAGATTTTGGAAGCGCTTGGGAGTGGGAAAAGCGAGCACGGTGATCATTTGGGCTGCGAGTGAATTCCGGGAAGTGGGGGTGGCCGGGCCAACCAAAGTCAAAAGCAGAGGAAGGAAGCAGCTGTAAAATGAATGACCACATATTGGCACTCTGTTTTCGATTATATGATGTCATTAGCCGATATATTGGCTCATCAATTGCCCTCCATTTTTCATGTTCGCCCTTAAAGCATTTAAAATGAGCAGCTTAATTATTTATAAGAATTAACATCCGATGGAGGCCTTAGTGCACCTACCAAACACCGACAAGGCAAATACAATGTTGAGAATTACAACAGAAAAGAAACGTGGCAAGACGGTGTTGAGCGTCGAAGGACGCCTGGCAGGACCCTGGGTTGAGGCCCTCGAGCAGTGCTGGCGCACCCGGGCGCCGGAGGAGAAATTCAGTGTGGATTTGTGCGGCGTGAGCTTCATCGATGCGGCGGGCAAGGCGCTACTGAAAGAGATCCACGAGCAAGGCGGAAAGCTGATTGCAGAAGGGTGCCTGAATGAAGCCATCGTCCAGGAGATCGCTGGGCGGGAACGGAGCGGGAAGACCGGCTGCTGGGGCCGCAAGAAAGGCTCGCACATTATTTTCTATGTGGCGTTTTTCAGCTTGCTGGTGACGCCGGCGATGGCCCGCGCACAGGGAACCTCGAAGCAGAATCGGCTGCCTGGGGATGCGCCGGGCGGAGTGCTGCGATTGACTCTGGATCAGGCGGTGAACCTGGCGTTGAAACAGAATCCCACGACACGGATTGCGATTTTGACGGCGGCCGAAAGCGTCGAGGACCGCAAGGTGGCGCGGGCGGCTTTGCTGCCGCAGGCGAGCTTGAACGTTACGGATGCCGTGGAGCGCATCAACCTTCAGGCATTTCTTGGGAAGAAAATACCGGGATTTCCTGAACATGGCGGACCGTTCCAGGTTTTCTCGGCGGGGCCGGGATTCAGCGCGCCGGTGTTTGATTTGACGTTGTTTCGGCGGTATCAAGCCGCGCGGGAAACGGCCATTGCCGGCAAGGCCGACAGTCTTTCGACGCGGGAGCAGGTGATTCTGCTGGTGGTGTCACAGTACATCGGGACGCTGCGGGCGGTGGCCAATGTCGAAGCGTCGCAGTCGCGCGTGGAGTTGGCGCAGGCGCTTTATGACCAAGCGGCAGACGTGCAGAAGGAAGGAGTTGGGACGGGCATTGATACGCTGCGCGCGAACGTGGAACTGCAGAACGAGAAACAGAGACTGCTCGAGGCGCAGGCCGACCGCGACACATCGCTTTTTGGACTTAGCAAGCTGCTGAATCTGGACCCACGGCAGGACATCGAATTGGCGGATTCGCTGAGCTTTTTCGATACGCCGCAGCCGGAAATCGCGGCGAGCATCGAATCGGCGCTGGGCGAAAGGCAGGAGTGGAAGGCTTTGGTGGAGCGTCTGAAAGCCGCGGGATTGGAAAAGAAGGCTTCCCAGGATTCGCGGCTGCCGACGCTGAACTTCAGCGGCAATTGGGCCTATGAAGGCAGCTCGTCGACGACGGGGATTCCGACTTATACGTATCAAGGGGGTGTGAGCGTGCCGATATTTACGGGCGGGCGGATTCGCGCGGAGATCGTGAAGGCGGATTTGGAGATTCAGAAATTGCAGCAGCAGGAAGCCGATTTGAGAAATCAGATCGCGTTGGACGTGAAGACGGCGCTCATCAATTTGGCTTCGGCACGGAGCCAGGTGGTGGTAGCGAATTTAGGGGTGCAGCTTTCGAAAGAAGAAGTGGATCAGGCGCGGGACCGGTTCAAGGCGGGTGTGGCGAACAATATCGAAGTCATCCAGGCGCAGGATTCTCTGGCGCGCGCGAACGATAACCAGATCGCGGCGCTTTACCGGTTCAATCAGGGGCGCGCGGACTATGCGCGATCGATTGGGCAAATGGAAAGAGTCTACTCGAAGTGAGAGGAACCAATGAGCATTGAGATCGAGGTAGGCCTAGAAAACGCGACAAGAGTGCGGCCGGTCGTGGAAGTAGTCCCGTTGGAGAAAGAAGCCAAGGGATTTGCGAATCCAAAGGTGCAGCGACTGGCGATCCTTGGCGGCGTGGTGCTGATCGCCGCGGTCGCGGGATTGTTCTTCTACTACCACAACCGGGAAAGCACGGATGACGCGCAGATCGACGGGCACATCACGCCGATCGCTTCGAAGATTTACGGGAAAGTGGCGAACGTCTTGGTGGACGACAACCAGGCGGTGAAAGCCGGACAAGTTCTGGTGAAGATCGATCCGCGCGATTATCAGGCTGCGGTGGATCAGGCCAAAGCGGCACTGGATTTGGCGGAAGGCGAGGCCCGCTCAGCGGGAGTGGACGTTCCGAGGACGGCGGAAAACGTGGCGAGCGGGAGTTCCGGCGCGGACGCGCAATTGCTGGAAGCGCAGGCGGACGTAGCGAAAGCGCAAGCGACTTACGAACAGGCGCAAACGGCGGATTTGGCGTATGCGCAAGCGAACGTGAACAAGAGCATGGCCAACGCGGCACTGGCACAGGCGGATTTGGCGCGGTACAAGCCGCTAATGGAACGGGACGAGATTTCGAAGCAGCAGTACGACGCGGCAAAGGCCAATGCCGACGGGACGGCGAGCGCCCTAAAGGCGGACCAGCAAAAACTGGTGCAAGCGCAGCGGAATGTGGAAGTGGTGAAGGCCCAACTGGACGCGGCCAAGGCACGGGTGCTGGAGGCGCGCGCCGGAGTAGAAGGAGCGCAGGCCAACAAAAAGCAGGTGGGCATGCGTACGGCGGATGCCCAGGCCAAAGTGGCAAAGGCCGCGCAGGCGCGCGCGGCGCTGGACGCGGCGCAATTGAATCTGAGCTACACGGAGGTGGTTGCTCCAGTGGACGGTGTGGCCACGCACAAGCAAGTCGAGACCGGACAGATCGTGCAAGCGGGGCAGGGATTGCTGATGGTGGTGCCGCTGCAAGATGTGTGGGTAACGGCGAATTACAAAGAGACGCAACTGAAATACATGAAGCCGGGGCAGAAGGCGGAAGTGAAAGTCGATACGTATGGAATGACCTTCAGCGGGCACGTGGATTCGATTGCTGGGGCGACCGGTGGAGTGCTGAGTTTGCTGCCGCCGGAAAACGCGACTGGAAATTACGTGAAGGTGGTGCAGCGCATACCGGTGAAGATCGTGCTGGACCCCATTCCGCCGGACAAAGCGGTGTTGCGGCCGGGGATGAATGTGGACGCCACGGTCATTACGAAGTAGTGCGGACGAACTGACGTGGTGCGAAATGGGGGCAGCGCTTGGAGCTACGGCGAGATTCGCGATGGAGAGGAATAGAGAAAGTCAGTTGGGCGGTCATACGTATTAACTGATAGAGGGTTAGCGGACCCGCGCGGAGCGTAAGGGAACGAGATAGAACCAGCGATGCGAAGCAGACTACTAGCCAAGTTGAGGATGCCGGACGGGTCGATCAACCCGTGGGTGATCGCCGTGACGGTGACGCTGGCGACGTTCATGGAGGTGCTGGACACCTCGATCGCCAACGTTGCGCTGCCGCACATTTCCGGGAATTTGTCGGCGGGAGCGGACGAATCGACGTGGGTACTGACGTCGTACCTGGTCTCAAACGCGATTGTGTTGCCGCTTTCGGGATGGCTTTCCGGGTTGATCGGGCGGAAACGGTTTTACATGTCTTGCGTGGCGCTTTTTACGGTGAGTTCGTTCTTGTGCGGGCTTGCGCCGAGCCTGGGCGTGCTGGTGTTCTTCCGGATTTTGCAGGGTGCCGGCGGGGGAGGATTGCAGCCCAGCGAGCAGGCGATTTTGAATGACACCTTCCCGCTGGCGAAACGCGGGATGGCCTTCGCGGTTTACGGGATTGCGGTGGTGGTAGCGCCAACAATCGGGCCATGGCTGGGCGGATGGATAACGGACAATTTTTCGTGGAGATGGATTTTTTATATCAACGTGCCGGTGGGAATTATTTCGCTGCTGCTGACTTCGGTGCTGATTTCAGATCCGCCGCACATGAAGAAGGCCGACATCAAGAGCGGATTCCGGATCGACTACATCGGAATTGGGTTGATCAGCCTGGGCTTGGGCAGCATGCAGATTGTCTTGGACAAGGGTCAGCGCGACGACTGGTTGGCTTCTGGATTCATCCAGGTTTTCTTTGCCTTGATGCTGATCGGGATTATCGCCGGGATTATTTGGGAGTGGAGGCACAAGGAGCCGGTCGTCGATTTGAAGATGCTGAAGGACCGGAACTTCGCGATCTCCACGGTGGCGATGTTTTTCCTGGGATTCGTGCTGTACTCGAGCACGGTGCTGATTCCGCAGTTTTTGCAGGAGATGCTGGGGTACACCGCAGAGCTTGCAGGGAAGGCTCTATCGCCCGGCGGCGCGGTCATCATGCTGATGATGCCTGTCGTCGGAATTCTGGTGTCAAAGGTGGATACGCGGATTCTGATTACCTTTGGGTGCACGGTTTGCGCCATGGCGCTGTTCTGGATGGCGGGCTGGGATTTGGGGCTCGACTACAGCCATGCGGTGCGCGCGCGGATGCTGCAGAGTTTTGGATTGGCGTTTTTGTTTATCCCCATCAACGTGGCGGCGTTTGCGTACGTGCCCAGAGAAAAGACGAACATGGGGACGGGCATCATCAATCTGGCGCGAAACATTGGGGCCAGCGTGGGAATTGCGACCGTTACGACCATGCTGGAGCGGCGGACGCAGTTTCACCAGGCGCATTTGGTGGAGAGCGTGAATAGTTTGAATCCGGCACTGCTGAAGATGACAAATGGAAACACGGCGCGTCTAATATCCTACGGGTCGAGTACTTCGCATGCGGCGCTGCAGGCGAAGGGCATGGTTTACAACCTGGTGCAAGCCCAGTCGGCGATGCTGGCTTTCATCGACAACTTCAAGATGTTGGGCGTGGTATTCCTGGCAGTCATCCCAGTCTTGTTGATGATGAGGAAACCGAGAGTGCCTGCCGGAGGTGTTCCGGCGCACTGAAGCACGAAGGTGTCCATGCATCTGGTGAGCGAGATTTTTGTAGCGATTTTTTGCACCGACTTCTTGCAGTGACTTTGTGCAGTAATGGGGGGAGACCATGGCGACACAAGCGGCAGTAACGACTCAAACAGCAGTGGCAATGCAATTCAACGAAGACAAACTGATCCGCGCCGGGCAGAGGGGCGATGCGCAGGCCGTGGAGACGTTGTTCCGGCGTTACCAGCGGCCGCTGTTTCAGACGGCGTTACGCGTCCTCGGCAATACCGAAGATGCTGAAGATGCTTTGCAAGACGGGCTGCTCTCCGCTTACCGCAACATGAAGCGCTTTGAAGGGCGGTCGCAGTTTTCGACGTGGCTGACGCGCATCGTGATTAATGCGGCGCTCATGAGGCGGCGCAGCGCGAAGGCCCGGCCGGCGGTTTCGCTGGACGAACCTCCGCGTGAAGACGAGCTGCCGATTGCGGAGCGCTTCGCGGCCGAGGGACCGAACCCGGAGCAGGTATTTGCCGGAACGGAGCTACGGGAGATCATCAGCGAAAACCTCGATGAACTTTCGCCGCTTTTGCGCACAGCGTTTGTGCTGCGCGAAGTGGAGGGCTATTCGACAGGCGAAGCGGCGAAGAAGCTCGGAGTCACCGAGAACACGCTGAAGGCGCGGTTGTGGCGCGCGCGGCATCAGCTGGCTGAGCGGCTTGGGCAGCGCCTGCGACGGATCAAGGACGACATGGCCGGCGGCGGAATGGGCGACGCCGAGTGCAGCTATTGCTGAAGGGCTGAAGCAGCCACGCCCAGAAGTAACGAATCGATGTGCGCAGGGCCGGCGAGATTTGCTGGCCCTTTTTTCGTGTGCCTGGCATGTTCGAGTCCTGGCAAGAGGACTCGGGTCGGGGCTTGACTGTTAGCCCTTGACCAGCAGAAAGAAAAGAACCGGCGAGACACACCGTGTTCTGTGAGAGCAGAAGGGCATAGCCAAGACTTACGGACCGATTGTCTGGATTGGTGGATCCATGTTCGGCTACTTATTCGGCGGCTCCAACTGTAATTGTACGAACTGGAGAAGCTGATCGCGAAGCCCCACAAATCGAGGCTCACGATAATGTGGGCGGCGGGACCTTCCCGCCACGTTTACGGGGAGCTACGCGGTGTTCAAACGGACTCGTTCGGAGTTATCACTCGGAACGGGGAACGTGTTGGAGATTGATCCGGATGCGGTCGGCGTTGTCGTAGGTGGACATGTCGGAGAGAATGACCTTGTCGCCTTCTTTGAGTCCATCCAGGACCTCAATTGTGTTCACTGCGGTGCGCCCCAGCTTTACGTTGACGCGTACGGCTTCGATGCCGCCATTGACAAGTTTAAATAGTGAGGCCGTGGAGTTTGCTGTGGCGTGTACTGGGCGTCCGACGCAGAGAATGTTGTCGAGCTTTTCGATGTCAATGGTGGCGTCGATCTGGAGATCTGCACCGGCCCCTTGTGGTAGACCCGTGTCGAGGGCGATATCCACGCTGCGCGTTTCGTTTGACGTAGAAGAACCAAGGCGGCTGACATGCCCTTTTACCAGGCCTTTCTTCGTATCCACGGTGGCATTTTGATTGGCGCGCACGTCTTGCGTCATGACTTCAGGCAGGGTGATTCTTGCAATCAAATTCCCGGAATCTTCAGCGCGGACCAGCGCTCCTAGTCCCCGGACCTGCCGGACCATGGGACCTCTTTTCACGGTGTCGGTCCAGATCGTGGTGGCGTCTACCGTAGGTACGTCGCGGGCGGCTCTGCCGCCAACTCCGCCGGCGACGCCGCTGCCAATACCGCCACGAACTCCACCGGAAACGCCACCCGGAACTCCTGCGGAGAGGCCACCTGAAACGCCTCCCGCAACGCCGCTTGGTGGTCTGTTTTGTCCGGCGTGCGGCGCGGCTTTGAGAGGAAACGTCAACACCGCTAGCGTTGCGGCCAGCGCGAGCCCGCACGCGGTGGCCGTCAATGAGGCAATCAGTCTTGTTCGGGACATAGGAACCTCCTTCAGCATGAGAGCCACTCGCTCGGCGAGCTGACGCTCGACGAGAAATGGTGGCGCAGGAATGGGCGCGGTTCGGCTGCGGCCGGCCGCAAATTGAAGCAGAGCTTCCAGGTATGGCTTGCGCTCTTCGGTGAGTCTTACGACTTCTAGATCCACGACCTGCTCGCGAGCCAGACGGATGCGCGCGATGAGCCAGGCGATAGCAGGATGAAACCAGAGCGCGCCAAGAACAACTTGCTCGCCCAAGTGATGGGTCCAATCGTGGCGCCGAACATGGAGCAGTTCGTGACAGGCGATCGCGGCTTGAAATCGCGCGTTCATGGACGGGAAACGTTCGGGCAGAAGAACTACCGGAGGCGTAAAGCCAAAGGTGACGGGCGAATCTACATCGCGCGACAGGCGGAACTCGGCGCTGGTGTTCACGCGGGCGCGCATTTCTTCGAGAATGGCAGCGCATTCAGCAAACCGGGAAATTGGCGAAGATGCTTGCCGGAGCTGCCGAAGTCTCAGAAGTCCCATCGCCAGGATCGCGAATCGTACGGCCATTCCCGCGAGAATTACGACGCCGAAAATCTGGGCGATGATTTGAACGCTGGGAAAATGCCAGTGGGTGACGGCGGGGCCGGATGCCGGGATGACCTGCACGCCCGTGAGGCTCGGCGAGATCACCATCGTGCCGACCCTTTGTAACTGGTGCCAGGGCTGGATAACGGGGAGCACCAAGCTGAGGGCCAGGAGCACCCGCCAATAGACGAGAAGTACGCCAGGCTGGCGGATTTCTAGAAGGCGCGGAAGAAATCCCGCGGCCAACGCGAGCAGGGCGACCTGGGCGCTCCAAAACATGAGATTCGAAAACCACAACGGCAGACTCATCGGCGGCTCCGGGATTATTTCAATCCATTTCAGGAACTCTCATTTTATTTCTTCGATCATGCGCGCCATTTTTTGCAAATCTTTTTCGCGGATGTGGCGCGATTTGACGAGATGGACAAGGAGCGGTTCCGCGGAACCGTTGAAAACGCGATTTATGAATTCCCGCAGCATACTGCCAATGACCTGGTTTTTGCTGTGCGCGGGGCGGTAAACGAACGCGCGGTCCTGGCGGCGCTTCTTCAAATGACCCTTGGTTTCGAGGATTTTCATCATGGTCATGACGGTGGTATAGGCGATTTTGCGGTGCTCGAGGAGCGCCTCATAGATATCGCGGACGGTGGCGCTCTGGCGCTGCCAGACGAGCTTCATGATTTCCAGTTCCTGCGGGGTGAGTGTGGTGTGTTTGGGTCTCATGTATATCCTTTTTGTAGTACTAAATAATTCGTATGTCAAGAGAAAAATGAGCGCCTGAAATTGTCGGACTTGTCCCGAAAGCCGGCGATGGCGGCACAACTTTATCGCTGCGGCCGAGGGCCAGGCCGAGTCCGTTTAACGGGAACCGGCCGTGTGGCCCGCAGCGCGAGCGGAAGAGGATGGTGCGCTTCGACCGTGGCCCCCGTCGGCGGCTGGTTTATGATGGTAGCGTCTGATGTTGTCCATGCGAGCCGCGCGTCGCTATTCGCGACTTCCTTCTCGTGAACAACTGATCTTGCATGGCGGTTCGTTTCGCGTAGTCAACCACGTAGCTGACGGAGAATTCCAGCGATCCGGCGTTTGCGACCAGTCGGACGGTAGGTTCGAGCATAGGGTTTGCGCCTTGATAATACTCGCTCATCACCTTCAAGGAGGTCTGCGCTTCGACGAGGTACTCGCCAATCGCCTCTTTGGCTACCCGCAAGAGCATCTCCCTGGCAAGCTGGCAATCAGTACTGGCTGTCAACGGCACTTTAATCTCGTCCCAGACAAAACGGAGTCCTTGCGAATAGTTGAAAACGGCCACTTTCAAGACGATGTTGTTGGGGAGGCCAACGATCCGGCCGTTGTGCAAGTCCTTGCTGACCCAGTTCCCCGTTTCCATCAAGGTGGTCCGCAGGAGCCCGATGTCGATCACGTCACCTCGAGTATCGCCGATCTGAACTCTGTCTCCCACGCCGTACAGCTTTGAAAAGCCAATGGAGAAAGCGCCGGCAATGCTGCGCACCACGTCCTGCAGGGCTACGGCAACGCCCGCGCCGACGACGCCAAGGGTAACGCTGAGGCGGCCCAAGCGATCCTCAAAGAGGATAGCGAGGAAAAGGAGAATGGTGAGGTATCCGGAAAAGACAACGAACTTGCGAATCTTATAGCGCGCGTCGGCCCGGCCAAAACGCCGGGGCAGCGCTTGTTCCAGCACGTGAAACGTTGCGTGAACAATGAGGATTCCGACAACGGCGGCCAGGCCTTTCGCGAAGAGCGAAAGTGAAAGAGCCTGTCTGAGTCTGAAGAGATCATTCATCCCGCCCCCATCGCGCCCAGTTTGCGGCTACAGCGCGAATCAGACTAGCCGACCCCTCCATGGCTTAGAAAGACCGCGATTTTCAGATTCACGGGAGTTTGCCTGACCCTTATGATGCGGTCGGTCTGCCATTGTGCGCGATAATTCGCGCCATAGAAAACCGACCCGGTACTAGTGCCCTGGTTGGCTTTCAGGGTTACCCTTCTGCTGCGCTTCCGGAGGCGGGCCCGAGGTGCGGGCCGCGACATAGAGGCCGAGGACACGCAGGTCGCTGGTGGCCTGGCGGACCTCGGCTAGGGCGGAGTCGAGTTGGAAGGAGGCATCGGCTTCGACGTCGAGGAAGAATTGGTATTCCCAGGGGCGGCCGTGGATGGGGCGGCTTTCGATTTTCTGCAGGTTGACGCCGTGTTTTGCGAAAGGATCGAGAGAGGCTAGGAGCGCGCCGGGACGGTGGGCTAGACGCATGGCGATGGACATTTTGCGGGCGTCTGGCGGAGGCGGTTGCGTTTCGTTGGCGGGGCGGAGCAGCACAAAGCGGGTGAAATTTTCGGCGTTGTCCTGGATGGCGGCGGCCAGGATGACACCGGCGTAGTGTTCGGCAGCGCGGCGGCCAGCGATGGCTGCGGAGGATTTGTCGCCGCGGGCTAGGGCTTCGCGGACGCTGCCGGCGGTGTCCTCGGCGGGGACCCGCTTGAGGGCCGGGTGAGCGAGGAAGAATCGTTCGCACTGCGCTAGAGCCATGGGATGAGAGGCGACAGAGCGGATGGAATCGAGCGAAGAGCCCTGGCAGCCGATTAGGTGATGCTCGATCGGCAGGATGGTTTCGGCGGTGATGGTGAGGGAGCTTTCGAGCAGGAGATCGTACACGCGGACGACTGGGCCGGCGAGGGTGTTTTCGACCGGGGCCAGGAGAGCGTCCGCGAGGCCGTCGCTGATGGCGCGGAAGGCGGCGTCGAAGGTGGGGCGCGGGACCGTGGTGATTCCTTCGCCGAGAAGCTGGACGGCGGCTTCTTCGCTGAAGGCCCCGGGCTCGCCTTGGAAGGCCACGCGCATCTGTTGGTTGTCCGGTGAACGGTGTGCCGCAGTCATACTTTGGCCAGCCTTTTGCTTTGGTGAAGTTGGGGCGGCGTCACGGGTTGGGCGCAGAAAAGATGGGTGTTGCCGCGAGAAACCGCGCCCTATGATGAAATGAAAACGGGGCGGCTGCAAGCTGCGGTGAGGCCCTCGAGAGCTGGAGCGCCGCAGAGCTGAGTAGATTCATCCGAGAAACTACACAATGAAATTGCCGACAAGCGCAAAAATGGTGGCGACGGTGGCGCTGCTGGGACTGGCGGTGCAGTTGGGAACGAGCCAGCATTTTTATAAGTCGGCGCTGCTTTCACTTTTTTTTGGAGTGACACTGGCAAGCGTGGTGTCCATTCATTTTCGCGTGCGGCCTTCGTGGCAGGATGCTTTGTCCGTTATCGGCGCGGCGGCGCTGTTTACGGTCATCGATTTCGGTTTTCTGCATTTCAAGCCGAGCTCGGCGGGGATTGCTTCGTTTTTGGGGATTAGCAGCCTTTCGACGCTTGGGCTGCGGGCCATCTGGTCGCAGGGCGCGGAGCAAGAGCGGATGGCGCTGGCGTTTTTGCCTGCACTGATTTTTGTGACGTCGGATTGGGGCAGCACGATTTTGCTGGGGTGGACGGAGCAGGCCAACCCGAGAGTGCTCGATCTTTATTTGTTCTCATTTGATTCCAGTTTGCAGGTGCAGATCGCGTTTTTGATCGGGCAGGCTTACGCGCTGTGGCCATGGTTCAGGGCCGCGGGAACCGTTTTTTATATCGCGTTGCCAATGGTCATCGGGCTGGTTTATGCGGGGCAACTCTTGCGCGACCGCACCCGAGCCGTGTCCGCAATGATGGCATTTCTCATCACGGGTCCAGTGGGAGTGGTCTTCTACAATCTTCTGCCAGCGGTGGGACCGATCCACATTTTCCTGAGTGAGTTTCCATGGAAGCCGATTCCGGCCGGGCAAGTGAGGCGCTTACTTGTTGAACCCATTCCTGTGGAAGGTTTGCGCAATTGCATGCCTTCGTTGCACATGGGATGGGTTTTGCTGGCGTGGTGGTATTCGCGAGGGCTATCGGTTTGGGAGCGCGGGATTGCCATGGCGTCTGTGGTGTTCACGACTTTCGCGACCATGGGGACGGGGGAGCATTATTTGGTCGATCTCGTTGTCGCTTTTCCGTTCGCGGTGTTTTTGCAGGGATTGTGCGCGCTGGGGTTGCGGTGGAACGACCGGGCGCGCGTGACCGCGGTTTGGTACGGCTTGTTGTTGACGCTCGGATGGATCGGAGCGCTTCGCTTGGCGGTCAAAAGTTTTTGGATTTCGCCCGTTTTACCTTGGACTTGCTGCGTTTTGACGGTCGCTTCGGCTATTTTCGTGCAGGGAAGGCTGGAAGCGGCTACCGATCGGTGCAAAATTCGCGAGGCTGTTCCTCCAAGCGCCGTTCCCGTCGCGGTCTTCTGAGATTCTGTGAGAGATTCGGCATTCCGCTTTGATTTGCAGGCCGCATTGGCTCGAGATTCGAGGAAGGAACGTTCGAGAAGCGCGTATGCGCTGCGGGCAGGCAGGGTATACACTGCGCCGGGGGAGAAAAGAAATGAAAGTGGCCAGGCCGGAAGCCGGGGAGTATGCGGGGTACTACGAAAAGTATGTTTCGCTGGTTATCGGAGATGATGTTACCGGCTCGCTCGAAGCGCAACGCGTGCAGACGATGCAGCTGTTTGCGGGACGCAGCGAGCGGGATGGCAATTTTCGGTACGCGGGAGACAAGTGGACGGTGAAGGAGGTGCTCGGCCACCTTAGCGACTCCGAGCGGATATTCACGTACCGTGCCCTGCGCATTGCGCGGGGCGACCTGACCCCCATGGAGGGTTTCGAGCAAGACGATTACGTACGCAGCGGCGGATTCAATGAACGTCCGCTGACGAGTCTGGTGGAGGAATACGCGTTCGTGCGAGGTGCGAGCCTCGCCTTGTTCCGCTCGCTCGGCAAAGAGGCGTGGTTGCGACGAGGCACGGCGAATAAGAACGAGGTGAGCGTACGGGCGCTGGCTTACATCACCGCGGGACACGAGCTGCATCACCGGCAGATCCTTGAGGAGCGATACTTTTCGGCGATTCCGCGGGCCTGAAACGCGTGGTTCGCGACCGCTGGGCGTGGCGGCGTTTAACAAGGAACTAAAGCAGCATGCCCGCCCGAAGCTTGCTGAAGGCGTCAGGATTCCAGCGCCAACGGCTTGCGGCCATTCCGGCGAATCCTCCATGGAGGGGGCGTGTTTGCGTGACGTTGACGCAAAGCTGCATCGGATGTTATAAAATACTGTTAAATTAGGCAGCGACAGGCCCACCGTATTGCCCCTTCCCGGGTGGGGGGCACGGCGCGGCTGCCAACCTGGTGGCCGGATCGTGGCCCCAAAGCGAGTTTTAGGCTACACAACTTAATGCAAGAAATTGTTCACCAACTGGGAGAACTCTTCCTTCAGGCTGTGCCTACAGTCCTGATCATCCTCCTTTTTTACTTCATCTTGCGAGGGATTTTCTTTAAGCCCTTGCTCGCGGCGATGGCCGAGCGCGATGCTCGCACCGTGGGGGCGCAGAAGGCCGCCGAAGTGGCTCAGGCGCGGGCATTGGAGAAGGCTAAGCAGTACCAGGACGCTTTGAAGCAAGCCCGCACGCAGGTCTACGCCGAGCAGGAAGCTGCCCGCAAGAAGGTGTTAGAGGAGCGCGCCGCGCTGATCAAGGAGGCGCGCACTGCTGCCACGGCGCAGGTTGCTAGCGCCAAGCAGCGCATCGCCGCTGAGGTCGCTGCGGCGCGCCGCGAGATCGAAACTATGGTCGCACAGCTTTCCGCCGAAATTGCGCAGCGCATTCTCGAATCGCCTCGCCGCCCGGGCGGCTCCCTAAGAGGGGCCCGATGAATAGGACCTTGAAAAAAGCAAACTGGCGGCTGTTCGTGACATCGGCTGGGTGCGCCCTGTTTTTCTGTGTGGTTCTCAGCGCGCGCGCCGCTGAAGAAGGCCGGGGTTCGACAACGGATAACGCCATCGAAATTTTCAAGTGGATCAACTTCGCGATCGTCGCGGCGGTTTTGATCTGGTTCTTTGCCAAGAAATTACCGGCGTGGTTCCGCGGAAACGCTGACAAGATCAGTTCAGCGATCACCAAAGCGACCGCCGCGAAAGAAGAAGCGGAACGGCAGGTCGCGGAGGCCGAAACCAAGCTCGGGAATCTTAAGCAGGAAATTGCGGCGCTGCAGGCCGCCGCAAAACGAGAAGCTGCCGAGGAAGGTGAGCGCATCCGCGCGCTCGCCGAAGGCGATGCAAAAAAAGTTGGCATCGCAGCGCAAGCGGAAATCGATGCTGCGGAGCGGGCTGCACGCCTGGAGCTGAAAGCGCTGGCGGCGTCGCTCGCCGTTGGCGGCGCGGAATCCCTTCTTGTCAAGCAGCTGACGCCCGCCGCGCAGGAATCGTTGGTGGATACGTTCGTGAAAAGCCTCGAAGGAAGACCCCATTGAAGTCCGCCAGCCTCCAATACGCGAACGCTCTTGCCGACGTCGCGCTCGCGCAGGGCGCAGCCGATACGGCTCTCCGACAGTTGGGCGATTTTGCGGCTGCCTTTGGCGTTTCCGCCGAGTTGCGGAATTTTCTGACCAGCCCGGGCGTTCCGAGTGGGGCAAAGCACGACGTCATCGAGAAGATCGCGGGGCGCATCGGCGCGGGCAAGATCATTCGCAACTTTCTTTTTGTCATCGCGGATCATCAGCGCACGCACATCCTCCCGGAAATTGTTGCTTCCTTTCAGGATGTCATCCGGCAACGACAAGGAATCGCCGAGGCGGAGATTTCTTCGGCCATCGAGCTGAGCGCCGCGCAAAAAAAACGGTTTGCGCAAACCCTCGAGCGCCTTACGGGCAAGAAAATCGAGGCAAAGTATTCGCTGGACCCGGCGCTGCTGGGCGGGGCAGTTGTGCGCGTGGGAGACACTATTTACGACGGCTCGGTGCGCAGCAGTTTGAACGAAATGCGCGTGCGTCTCGCAGCGGAATAGCGGAATAGAACTCAGGAGCAGGCATGGCGAATATCAAGGCAGACGAAATCAGCAAGATTCTGCGTGAGCAGATCGAGAATTACGAGCAGACCGTTTCGGTCGATGAAGTCGGGGCGATCATCAGCGTGGGCGACGGCATCGCGCGTGTCCACGGCCTTCGAAAGGTCATGGCTGGAGAGATGCTCTCTTTTCCGAAGAACATTTTCGGCATCGCGCTCAACCTGGAAGAGGAAGAAGTCGGCGTCGTGCTTTTGGGTGAGTCCGCCGAATTGAAAGAGGGCGACGTCGTCAAGCGGACGAATACCATTATGTCCGTACCCGTGGGCGAGGCACTCGTCGGCCGCGTGGTCAGCCCGCTCGGCGAGCCGCTCGACGGCAAAGGTCCTATTGTTTCGAAGCAGCGCAACGCGCTGGAGCGCATTGCTCCGGGCGTTCTTGACCGGCAGCCGGTTCGCGAGCCGCTACAGACGGGCATCAAGGCTATCGACGCTATGATTCCGATCGGCCGTGGCCAGCGCGAGTTGATCATCGGCGACCGGCAGACCGGCAAGACCGCCGTCATTCTCGACACCATCATCAATCAAAAGGGCGGCGATGTTATTTGCATTTATTGCGGCATCGGGCAGAAGCGCTCGACGATTGCTCAGGTCGTGAAGACACTGACCGACGCCGGCGCCATGGACTACACCATCGTCGTCGCGTCCAGCGCCGCGGAACCTGCATCTTTGCAATACATCGCTCCTTACGCCGCGTGCGCCATGGGCGAATACTTCCGCGACAACAAGCGGCACGCCGTCACTTTCTACGACGACCTCTCGAAGCACGCCCAGGCCTATCGTGAAATCTCTTTGTTGTTGCGCCGCCCGCCGGGCCGCGAAGCTTTCCCTGGCGACGTGTTTTATCTCCACTCGCGGTTGCTGGAGCGCGCCGCGAAGCTCAACGACAAACTCGGCGCCGGCTCGCTCACGGCACTCCCGGTGATCGAAACGCAGGCCGGCGACGTCTCCGCGTACATCCCAACAAACGTGATTTCCATTACCGATGGGCAGATCTATCTCGAAGCCGACCTCTTCAACGCCGGCATTAGACCGGCGATCAACGTTGGCATCAGCGTCAGCCGCGTCGGCGGCAACGCGCAAATCAAGGCTATGCGTCAGGTTGCCGGCACTTTGCGCCTGGACATGGCCCAATATCGCGCACTCGCTGCTTTCGCGCAGTTCGGCTCCGATCAACTGGACAAAGTTACACAAGCGCAGCTCGCCCGCGGGCTGCGCTTGACTGAAATTCTCAAGCAAGATCAGTACGCGCCGCTTTCTGTGGAAAAACAGGTGCTCAGCATTTACATCGCGACGAGCGGCGCTATTGACACTGTAGCCGTCGCCGATGTGCGCCGCTTCGAGGCCGAGTTTCTGCAATTCGTCGAGACCAACTATCCGTCGGTTTTGAAGAATATCGCGACAAAAAAGGCCCTCGATGACGGCATCAGGGCGGAGATCAAAACCGCCGTCGAGGGGTTCAAGGAGCGCTTTACGGCTTCCATAGCTGCGGCTGTCGCCAACTGAGGCCGCAAACGTAACGGACGATCATGCCCACACTTCTTGATTTCCGGCGCCGCATCCGCTCGGTGAAGAACACCCAGCAGATTACGCGCGCGATGAAGTTCGTCGCTGCGGCGCGCTTGCGCCGGGCGCAGGAAGCGGCCTTGGCTGCCCGACCTTATGCGAAGGAACTCGCGCGCGTATTGCGGTCCATCATGTCGCGCATCGATCAGCCCGAGCATCCACTGCTTGCGCATCGCCCGGAAGAAAGAATTCTCGTCATTGTCCTGACCGGTGAACGCGGCCTCGCCGGGGCTTTCAACTCCAATATATTACGCAAAGCCAATGAGTTCTTCCGTCCCAATCGAGGCAAAAAGCTTTCCGTGATTCCGGTGGGGAAAAAAGGCCGCGATGCTTTGAAAAAGGCGGGGTTTCGCTTCCCTGCCGAATACGTGAACGTCCTGGCTCAAGTCAATTTTGGAACCGCGCGGGACATTGCTTCCGTTGTGACCGATCTTTACGCCAAGGAAGAGGCGGACGCCGTGTACATCGTATTCAGCGAATTCAAGACGGTGATGACGCCAAACCTCGTACTCGAAAAATTGCTGCCAGTCGAAGCGATGCGTGCCGACGAAGAATCCGCCAGCGAAAAAGACTCCGCGCAGGTCGATTACATCTACGAGCAACCCAAAGAACGGCTTCTCGATAAGCTGCTGCCGCGCTACATCGAAACCCAGATTCTGCGCGCTATGCTGGAGTCCTCCGCGGCCGAGCACGCCGCGCGGATGACCGCCATGGAATCCGCGACGAAGAACGCCGGCGAGGTCATCGAAGCGCTGACGCTGCACATGAATAAAGTGCGCCAGGCGGCTATCACCAAAGAGATTATTGAGATTGTCAGCGGGGCTTCGTCCACCGCGTAGGAGAAGGCATGGCCGAGAAACAAGCAGCCGTCGGACACATCGTGCAGGTCATCGGGCCGGTGCTCGACGTCCAATTCGAGTCAGGGCACTTGCCCTCGATTTACAACGCGGTTCGCATCACGAGCGAGGGCTTCAGCGTTCCTGAACCGATAGATGTCACCGCTGAGGTGCAGCAGCATCTGGGCGAAGGTCGCGTGCGTTGCGTTGCCATGGAGCCTACCGAAGGGCTGGTCCGCGGCATGAAAGCAGTCGACACCGGAGCGGGCATCACTGTTCCGGTGGGGCGTCCGACACTTGGCCGCGTGATGAACGTGCTCGGCAAGCCCGTGGATCAGCTTGGACCCCTAACCAGCAAAACGAATTATCCGATTCATCGTCCCGCGCCCTTGCTTTCGGATCAGTCCACCACTCTTGAAATGTTTGAGACCGGCATTAAAGTTATCGATTTGATTCAGCCCTTTTTGAAAGGCGGAAAGATTGGATTGTTCGGCGGCGCCGGCGTTGGCAAAACCGTTCTCATTCAGGAATTGATCAACAATGTCGCGATGCAACACGGCGGAGTGTCTGTGTTCGCAGGGGTCGGCGAACGTACCCGCGAAGGAAACGACCTTTGGCTGGAATTCCAGGAGGCTGGCGTCGTGGTCCCCGGCAATTCGGAGAAGTCCCGCGCCGCCTTGATTTACGGCCAGATGACGGAGCCACCTGGCGCGCGCCTTCGCGTCGGCCTCACCGGCCTGACGGTCGCGGAATATTTCCGTGACGAAGAGCATCTCGACGTGCTGCTCTTCATCGACAACATTTTCCGGTTCGTCCAGGCGGGCTCGGAAGTTTCCGCGCTTCTCGGGCGCATGCCTTCTGCCGTCGGTTATCAGCCGAACCTCAACACCGAAATCGGCGAATTGCAGGAACGCATTACTTCCACGAAGTCTGGCTCCATCACCTCCGTGCAGGCCATTTACGTTCCTGCCGACGACTACACGGACCCTGCTCCAGCAGCAACGTTTACGCACCTGGACGCCACCACGAACTTGAGCCGCCAGATCGTCGAGCGCGGTATTTATCCCGCCGTCGATCCGCTCGCCAGCTACTCGCGCATTCTCGATCCTCGTATCGTCGGGGCCGACCATTACGCCGTCGCCCGCGGTGTGAAGTCCATTCTGCAGCGCTACAAGGATCTGCAGGACATCATCGCGATTCTGGGCATCGAAGAACTTTCGGACGAAGACAAGCGCACCGTAGCTCGCGCGCGAAAAATCGAAAACTTCCTTTCGCAGCCCATGTTCGTGGCGGCACAGTTCACCGGCCTCGAAGGCAAGTACGTCAAAATTGCGGATACGGTCCGCAGCTTCAAGGAAATCGTCGAAGGCAAGTACGACGACATCCCGGAACAGGCGTTCTACATGGTCGGCACGATTGATGAGGCCCTCGCAAAGGCAGAAAAAATGAAGGCGGGCGTCTAACCACAAATGCTTCCGGAATCCATCGAGCTGATTATCGTCACGCCGGAGCGCCAATTTCTGCGCGAAAGCGTCGTCGAGGTGGTGATGCCGGGCGCCGAGGGTGAACTGGGCATTTTGCCGGGGCACGCGCCGCTGATGACCGAGCTTGGGATTGGCGAGCTCGCTTATCGCGGAGCTGGCGCGAACCCCAGCGGAGTCCTCGCTATCATCCAGGGCTTCGCTGAAGTTTTGGGCGACCGCGTCACCGTGCTCGCGGAAACCGCCGAGCGAGCCGCGGAGATTGACCTGGCGCGCGCGGAAGCTGCAAAAGCGCGCGCGGAACAACGCCTGGCCACCGGTGATCCCAATATCGATTGGGACCGCGCCTTTATAGCGCTGCAGCGCGCCGTCATCCGAATCCAGGTTGCGCGCAAATATCGGGGCGCTCCTGTTGAAACTCGCTGATCCAGGCTGGGCCTTGCCGGATGCAGCACATCCTCGCTCGTCTTTTGCGACGCCGCCCCTGTCCCGCATCTAATGGAGTGGGAGGGCTTGATGGAAACCCTGACGATGTACACCACGGCGGGCTGTCCGGACTGCCGGCGAGCGAAAACATTCTTGCACGAGCGCGGCGTGGAATTTCATGAAGTAGATATCGAAAAAGACCCGTCTGCCGAAGAAATCGTAGTCAAGGCCAACGAAGGCAAGCGCAAAGTCCCGACCCTTGAACTCGCCGGACGTTATTTCGCGTGCAGCCCCTTCGACGCCGAGCAATTGGCGGAGGATCTCAAGATTCCGCTAAATCCCTAGTCAGTGGATGAGTCTGTTTTGTCGCGAGGTCCCCAGGCGGGCCCGTGCCCCTGTGCTTGGCCGCCCCTATTCCACGGCGGCCCCACGTACCCAAACATTCGTGAGTTGCAATCCTTCGTCCAGCAAGACGATATCCGCATCGGCACCCGCGCGGAGCGCGCCCTTTTTGAACTCGATTCCAAGGAGTGCGGCGGGGTTTAGCGTTAGCATGCGCATCGCGTCTGCCAGCGGAATCCCCAACCCAACAATATTTCTCAGCGCTCTGTCCAGCGTTAACGTGCTGCCTGCAAGCTTTCCTTCCGAATTGCGGCAAATTCCTCCGCTCACGCTCACTTCGATTTTTCCAAGCATGTACTTTCCATCCGGCATCCCCGTCGCCGAGACGCCGTCGCTGATCAAGATCATGCGTTCTGCCCCCTTGGCCTGCAGGAGCACTTTCATCGCTGCTTCGTCCACGTGCACGCCGTCGGCGATGAGCTCCGCGCTGACCTCAGGTGAAGTAAACACCGCGCCTATCACGCCGCTGTCACGGTGGGAAAAAGGACGCATGGCGTTGTAGACGTGCACCGCGTGGCGCACGCCGTGTGCAATCGCCGCACGCGTCTGCTCATACGTCGCATCCGTGTGACCAACGGCTACGACCATTCCCGCATTCCGCGCCGCGTCGATGCACGGCATGGCCCCGAGCAGTTCCGGTGCAATCGTCAAAATTTGCGCGTTCCCCGCCGCTGCCTGCAGAAATTTTTCCAGCAGCTGCGCTGACGGCAGCTTCAGCCATTCCGACGGATGCACGCCCCGCCTCGCCGGGCTGAGGAAGGGGCCCTCAAAATGAATGCCCAGCACTTCGGCCCGCGCGTCATCCGTTTCATGTTGTTGGGAAATGTAGCGCGCGATTCCCTCCACGCTGCGAATCGTGTCGTCGGGACTCGCCGTCACCGTCGTCGCCACGAACGAGGTTGTTCCATGCCGGGCGACGGTCTTGGTCACTCCGGCGAGCGCTTCGGCACTGCCTTCCATGACGTCGCGCCCGCCCGCGCCGTGAATGTGCACATCCACGAAGCCGGGCATTGCAGTTCGGTCGGTCGCGGAGATCTCCTCGGCACCGTCAGGCAGTCGCATACCTTCCCGGAGTCCGAGTTCCTCGATCACTCCGTCGCGAATCAGAATGCCAGCGTCGGTAATTTCGGTGGTCGGAGTCAGCATCCGTCCGGCGTGTACCAGAGTCGTGGTCATGGGCTAGTAGGCTGTATCGTAGCGGAATCTTGCATTCTTTCAAAAACCAAATCACGCAAAAAATAAAACGGGCGAAGCCGAAGCCCCGCCCGCTGACCGAATGCGCTAGTAGAACGTCCTACTTACCGCTCGCCGCTGCCATTTCTATGCTTTCCAGCTTGAGCGTTTCGCCATCTACCGTGCCTTTCACCGTAACGTGATGTCCGGCGTGTGCCGCCACTTTGTCCTGCGCGTCCACAACATAGACTTTCTTATCTGCGTCATTGACGAACACGTATTTTGCGCCGCCCTTGACACATTTAGTGGTGCATTCACCGGCCTGATCGTTGGCTCCCTTTGCTCCGCACTTGCTGTCGGAAATATAACCGGTCCAGGTGCCGTCCGTAGCCATGGTCAGTGCCGCTGCAAAAAGCGTGACCGCTAGTACCGAAGCAAATCGTATTTTCATTTGGTTCTCCCCCTAAGGAAATCCACTGCTCTTAAAGATTGGCCGGGTTGCCCTTAGCTTGGCACAACCGGCGTCCTCCGTCTACAAAGTTTCCACTCGTGCTATGGAGGGAAAGGAGCTAGGAAGGTGCAGGTAAAAAACAAGAGGGAGAGTTCTCTCTAACTCTCCCTCCGGCTCTACTCTCTTGGACATTCCTAACTTTGTTTGTGTCGCGAACCGTTTATTGGCTCGAACTTGCATTGCTGGCCGCCGCCGTCTCCGACGCTTTGGGAATGCTCAGGTAGCCCGACGCCGTCGTCTTCGATACCTTGTTGACGACCAGTTCGAGCGCTGCGCGGGTGCCGCCGGTGTAGAAGAAAATCGGTTCGTTCACGGAGCGGTTCTTCTTCTCAAAGCTCTTGTCATCCGCGAGCACATTGATCGTGTATTGGTTCTTCTTGGTGTTGGTGTCTTTCAACTCGACCTGGATGCTCCCCACCTTCTGGCTTCCGCCCTTGCGCGCCACCGTAAACTCAAAGTAGTCACGCTGGCCCATGCGGCGAAGCTGGTCGATTTCGTCATGGTTCCGCGCGATGAGAGTTCCCATTTCGCTGCGGGCCATTTGCAGGTTGTTCTTGGTAGCGTCCAGGTCGGTCTTCACGCCCGAGACGTCGCCGTTCAGTTTGTCCACGTCACCGGCGTTGGCCTTGGTCGCTAGCTCGGCCTTCACGGAGGTCGCCAGCCCTTCGACCTTTTGGTCCACTGCGGCCGTAGCATTCTTGTTCTGCTTACGGGCGGCCATCAGCTCGCCGTGTGTCAGGTTCAACTTGTCGGTAACCACTTTCAGGTCGCTCTGCAATGCCTGATTGACCTCATCTTCTTTCGCCAGTCGCTGTGCCAGCGCATCGTTCGCCTGTTTCACGGAAGCTTGCGTGGTTTGCTCGATGCTGTTGGCGTGATTCAGCGCGCTCCAGCCCAATGCGAGACCGAGCAATGAAACTCCGCCCAACACGGCAACAGCCAAGCCCACCCAGCGTGGAGTTCCTGTCGTGGTGTGGTTTGTGGGTTCCTGAAACTCGTTCATAAACTTCTTCTCCTTTGGGGCTTTCCCCGTGCGACTTGGGAGGTGCATCCCTTCCGCCAAAGGCACATTTCTCTGGAGCTGCCCCCTAAGTCGTGTGGATACATAAGTTTGTCGGGAGGAAAGGGCCACGTGCAGGGCAGGCTTATACGTACTAGTACCAGTAAAGATTACGTGCTTCTTCCCGCGTCTGTAAATTTTGCTATTGACGGAGAGCAGCGCCGAACCGAACTCCTTGTCCAGATGCAGCCACGCATGGAAATGCGCAAGTGCCCGCTGGTTGGCTGTAAGTTATTGGAGTGTCTAGCTTTATGGAAAATATCTCAGGCGGCTTGGGGAGCCGGCTCTTCGTCAGAGCTTTTCACGGTAAAATAACGGTCCAAAGTGCTAATCGCGGCGTCCAAAACCATGTGGCAGTCCGTGCAGGAATCCAAGTGCCGCTTGATCTCGCTTGCGACTGGCGGCGAGAGTCTTCCTTCTAAGTACCAACAAATCAGATGAATAGTGTCGCGACAGCTCATGACTGCGGTCCCCCCGTGGCCCCGCGCCGATACCCGGCCTGCCTGTAGTACAGAGCATTTGATTTACCAAATCCCCGCAGCAGCACAGAAATTCTAATTGCTTAGATATCAATGGTTTAAAAGACGGTTAAAGTGGCTGAAGGGATTTCGTTTCCTGGTCTAGGGGAAAGATTACCGAGACATTACAGCTTTTGTGCGAAATTCGCGTGTGGCTTTCAGCGTTTCTGAACCACCGTCATTTGACGCAAAGCTTCTATCCGTTTTTCGAGCGGAGGGTGCGTGCTGAAGAGCGAAGAAAGGCTACCACTGCCGAACATGGGCTTCACGATGCATAAGGCCGCCGTGGACGGTGCAATGGCCGTCGTCGGGATGCGCTGGTTGTAAGCGCCGAGCTTCTCTAGGGCGCTCATCAGGCCGAACTGGTTTCCAACCATCCGAGCCCCGGTTGCGTCGGCCGCATACTCCCGCTGGCGCGAAAGTCCCAGTTGCAGCAGCATCGCTCCCAGCGGCCCGAGGATCATCAGCAGAATGGTGGCAATTCCGCTTCCACGGTTGCGGTCGTCATCGTCGCCCCCGCCAAGCCAAGGACCCCAGTGAGCGATCCAGGTGATAGCTCCGGCGAGCGTGGCCGCGATGGAGCTGATTAAAATGTCGTAGTTACGAACATGCGAGAGCTCGTGCGCGATGACGCCTTCCAGTTCGTCGTCATTCATCAATTCCAGCAAGCCCTGAGTTACCGCCACGGAGGCATGCCGCGGGTTTCTCCCTGTGGCAAAGGCGTTCGGCGCCTCATCGGGCACAACGTACAGCTTCGGCACTGGAATATTGGCCTTAGCCGCCAGACGTTCCATCACTGCATAGAGGCGCGGCAACTGGTCTCGAGTGACCGGCTGCGCGCCGCTCGAGGCCAGCGCGATCTTGTCGGAGAAGAAATAGGCGAACGCATTGGTGCAAATTGCAATTCCAAGTCCAATGGTCATGCCGTTTCGCCCGCCGAAGTACGAACCCACCATCATTAAGAAGAGGGTCAGCACTACCAGCAGGAAGGTTGTTCGAAGAACTCTCATCGTTTTCCTTCCCTATTACATACGCAAAATCCCGGGATTTACCGGCGCAGGGAATTTCACTGCTTCTTAGATTCCAGCCGCTGCCGCCGGTTGTTTCCCCTTGGAACGTTCGAAGCGCATGGCGCCTTTCTGGCCATCGCGATCCACTAGCAGGTGATCGCCTGGCAGTACCTGGCCTTCCAGAATCTGCATCGCCAGCGGATCCTGAATCAGTCGCTGAATGGTTCGGCGTAGCGGCCGCGCCCCATAGGCCGGGTCGTAGCCCTCTCGCAGCAGCAGTTCTTCTGCCGCCGGGGTGAGTTCCAGAGTGATTTGTCGTTCCGCCAGCAGTTTCTCGACGCTTTTAAGGAGCAGTCCCACGATGCGGCCAAGCTGTTCCTTCCCTAGCGGATTGAAAATCACAATCTCGTCGATGCGGTTGATAAACTCGGGGCGAAACGCCGCGCGCAACGCTTCCATGGTCTCTCGTCGCGCACGCTCGGGATCCTTGCTTGAAAGCTCGAAGATCGCCGACGATCCCACGTTGCTGGTCATCACCAGCACCGTGTTACGGAAATCCACGGTGCGGCCCTTGCCGTCGGTCAGCCGTCCGTCCTCGAGAATCTGCAACAGGATGTTGAATACATCCGGGTTGGCTTTTTCAATTTCGTCGAACAGAATCACCGAGTAGGGATGCCTGCGCACCTGTTCGGTGAGTTGCCCGCCCTCTTCGTAGCCGACGTAGCCCGGAGGGGCGCCGATCAGCCGCGAAACGCTGTGCTTCTCCATATACTCGGTCATGTCGATGCGGATCATCAGCTTTTCGTCGTCGAAGAGAAATTCCGCCAGCGCTCGCGCCAACTCCGTTTTCCCCACGCCTGTTGGCCCCAAGAAAATAAACGACCCGATCGGCCGCTTGGCATCGGACAAGCCGGCGCGGCTCCGGCGCACGGCGCTCGCGACGCGACCCAAGGCTTCCTCCTGGCCAATTACGCGCAGCCGGAGACGCTCTTCCATGTGTACGAGCTTTTGCGCTTCGCCCTCGAGCAAACGCCCGGCGGGAATCCCCGTCCATTTGCTCACCAGCTTGGCGATGTCTTCTTCGTCGACTTCTTCCTTCAACATCGGCGAATCCTTTTGCACCGCGGCAAACCGCTCTTCCGCCTTCCTCAGCTCCTGCTCGGCTGCTGCAATCTTGCCGTAGCGTATTTCCGCGACCTTAGCCAGCTCGCCCGCGCGCTCGAATTTCTGTTCTTCCGCTCTGAGCTGTTCGATTTGCTCCTTCAGCTTGCGGATTTTTCCGATGGCTTCTTTCTCCGCTTGCCAGCGCGCCTTTCGCCCGCTCGAGTCCTCTTTCAATTTCGCCAGTTCTTTGTCGATTTGGTTGCGGCGCTCCTGGGAATGCGCGTCGGTCTCTTTCAGCAGCGAATGCCGTTCGATCTCCAGTTGCAGGATGCGCCGCTCGATCTCGTCGATCTCCACCGGCAGAGAATCGATCTGCATGCGCAGGCTCGCGGCGGCCTCGTCGATCAGGTCGATGGCTTTGTCCGGCAGAAAACGGTCGGAAATGTAGCGGTGCGACAGCGTCGCCGCCGCCAAAATGGCGGCGTCCTTGATGCGTACTCCGTGATGAACTTCGTAGCGCTCCTTCAAGCCCCGCAGGATGGCAATGGTGTCTTCGACCGTAGGCTCGCTCACCAGCACCGGCTGGAACCGCCGCTCCAGCGCCGGATCCTTCTCGATGTATTTCTTGTACTCGTTCAGCGTAGTCGCGCCAATCGCGCGCAGCTCGCCTCGTGCCAGGGCGGGCTTCAACATGTTCGAAGCGTCCATCGCGCCCTCCGCAGCCCCCGCGCCCACCAAGGTGTGCAGTTCGTCGATGAACAGAATGATCTGCCCTTCCGCCTCGGTAATTTCCTTCAACACCGCCTTGAGGCGATCTTCAAATTCCCCGCGGAATTTCGCGCCCGCCACCAGCGCCGCCAAGTCCAGCGCCACGAGGCGCTTGGTCTTCAGCACGTCGGGTACATCTCCGGAAACGATGCGCTGCGCCAGGCCTTCGACGATGGCCGTCTTGCCCACTCCCGGCTCGCCGATCAACACCGGATTGTTCTTCGTACGCCGCGCCAGAATTTGCATCACCCGCCGGATTTCTTCATCGCGCCCAATCACCGGATCGAGCTTTCCGCGCCGCGCCAGGTCTGTCAGGTCGCGCGCATATTTTTCCAGCGAAGCGTAGGTCGCCTCTGGATTCTGTGACGTCACCCGCTGCGACCCGCGCACACCCGTCAGCGCTTGCAAAATCGCTTCATGCGTTGCGCCCTGCCGCTTCAGCAACTGCCCCGCCGGATCGCGCTCCTCTCCGGCAAGCGCCAGAAAAAGATGCTCCGTCGAAACATACTCGTCTTTGAATCTCTCGGTTTCATCAAAGGCCCGTTGGAGAACGTTGTTCAGCGACTTGCCCAGGTGTTGCTGCGCGAAACCCTGCACTTTGGGCAGCCGCGCAATCTCGCGCTCAATCTCTTGCGTCAATGCTTCACTGCGAATCCCCAGCCGCGCCAGCAGCGGAGGCACCACGCCGTCGGTCTGCGCCACCAGCGCCCCAAGCAGATGCACGGGCTCAATTTGTTGATTCTCGTGGCGTGCCGCCACATCGTTCGCCTGTTGCAGCGCTTCTTGCGCTTTGACCGTCATCTTGTCAAATCTCAGCATGTCTACCTCGCGTTTCGAGAAAAAGGGGCTGGCCCACTGGCCAGCCCCTGTCCTGTCACAACCGTGTTGCTGGCTTACTTCCCCACAGCGGCCGCCGCCGCAACTGCCGGCGCACCCACGTTCACTTTGATCTGCTTGGGCTTCGCTTCTTCGCGCTTCGGAATCGTCAGCGTCAGCACGCCATTCTGGTAGTCGGCTATGATCGCGTCCGCATTCACGGCGTTAGTCAACGAGAAGCTTCGGCTGAAGGAACCATAGGCGCGCTCGACACGCAGATAATTGTCTTCGTTCACCTTCTTCTCGAATTTGCGCTCACCACCAATCGTGAGGAGGTTGTTTTCTACCCGGATATCCAATTCTTTCGGATCCACCTCGGGCAGGTCGGCTTTTACCACCAGTTCATGCGCGGTCTCGTAAATGTCGACAGCTGGCGCCCAATTCGTGAGGTTCGCTTCCTCACCGAAGGGCTCCATGGTATTACCGAACAAGCGATTCACTTGCTCTTGCAGGGTAGCAGCCCCGCGAAAAGGTTCCCAACGGTGCAAAGTAGTTCTCATCTTTCGCTCTCCTAATTAAGCTAACAACAGGAAGATAATATTATATGAGTAGATCATTGTCAATATAGATTTGTATTTCCTCTTAGTGCGTACAAGCCATTTATTTACAAAAGGATATGGGAGTGCACTGGGCTTGCGTCTTGGAACCGCGAATTCTCCTTTCTTGGTCAAGATTCTCCCGTCATCTCCTCTTGGCCTCTCCGCTTCAGATGCTGCTAGACTTCCTACCAATGCGATTAGAGGACCTCGACTATCACCTACCCGCCAGCCAAATTGCCCAGCAGCCCCTGGACCGCCGCGATGCTTCCCGCCTGCTGGAGATCAATCGATCCGCGAGCCGCCTCAAGGAGCACCTGTTTAGGGATCTTGTCGAACTCCTCCGGGGCGACGAACTCGTCGTCCTGAACAACACCCGTGTCATTCCCGCGCGTCTCTTCGGTCGCCGCGCCGGCGTCCATGCGCAACCTCCCTCTCGCACCACACGCCCGGAACATCTCACCGGCACGGTGGAAGTCTTTCTCACCCGCCAGCGCGACCGGCAAACTTGGGAAGCACTCGTCCGCCCAGGCCGCAAAATGCAAACTGGGGAACGCCTGCTATTGGGAGAAGGGGAACTCGAAGCCGAGGTGATTTCTCGCGGCGAACGCGGGCTGCGCACACTGCGCTTTGTTTCACGTGACACGCGCAGCGTTTCTGAGCACCTTGAACGCCTCGGCCACACTCCTCTGCCGCCTTACATCCGCCGCAAAGATGAAGTCTCCGATCGCGAGCGTTACCAAACGGTTTTCGCCAAACAGCCTGGCTCCATTGCCGCTCCTACCGCAGGCTTGCACTTCACTCCTGAAATTCTGGAAAAAATTCACGGTCGCGGCGTGGAAATCTGTGAGCTGACCCTCGAAGTTGGTCTCGGTACGTTCCAACCGGTTCACACAGAAACGCTGGAAGACCACGTGATGCACGCCGAGTCCTACGACATTCCTGCGGAAACCGTGCAACGCATTCAGCAAGCGCGTGCCGCACGGCGCCCGATTCTCGCCGTAGGCACCACGGTGGTCCGCGCTCTCGAAGCTGCGGCCCTCCGCGCAGCCGAATCTGGCTCCGCCGAATTGTTACGACCCGGCAAAGCCGACGCCCGCTTGTTCATCTATCCTGGATTTCATTTCCGCGTCGTGGATGCCCTGCTCACAAACTTCCATCTGCCGCGATCGACTCTGCTCGCGCTGGTCTGTGCATTCGCTGGACGCGAGAAGGTGCTGGGGGCCTACCATCACGCCGTCGAAGCAGGCTACCGCTTTTACAGCTACGGAGATTGCATGTTGCTTCGCTAAGGTTCGTTACAGCATGTTTCGGAACGAAGAAAAAGTCCTCTGAGGCCGCTTCGAAAACCGCAACAAGCGGTGCATCGTCTCCGCGGTAGCCGAAGCCGGTTCCTGCCATTTCAAAACTTGCCCTCGAAGCTCTACGAGCAGGGAGGCCACCGTCGCGAGCGGCCTCCCTCTGGTCCGTTCGAAAGGAGTCACAAAAAACTCCCGAGCTACTCGCTGAAAACAAAAACGCGAGTCTGTCCGGAAAAACGGACTTCCTTCACCTGGCCGTCTTCGCCGATCAGCACGGAATCGTTTGCGGCCTTGCTGCTGCGATCTTCCCAACGTCCTTCGCTTTCGACGATGGTCTGCCGCCCCTTCTGGACGGTCGCTTTGTTTCCGTCGATCATCAGGCGGTATTCACCTGCTTGCAGATCAGCTTTGCCGATCTTTGCCGACTGGGCGATGTTGATGGTCTTGGCGAATGGTTTTGCGAGGAGTGGCACTGTCGAGGCCAAAGCGGCCGCCAGTGCTAAACTGCGGAGAATGGAATTGAATTTCATGCGTGTCAACTTCCTTTCCGTCAGGATCGAGTCAGCCGCATTTCATGCCGCAAGCGGAACAGAGTTGAACAGTGTTGACACGCGTGCTCAGGGCGAGTAGTCTCACCCGCAAGACACCTCGTTCTTCCTGGACTAACGGCCGGAAAGACTGCGTGTCATCGCCCCGCGGCTGCCACCGCGGGGTTTTTCTTATAATTCCTCTGGCCTGCCTGGGCTGCTCTGCGGGCTGCACCTGTATAGACGAAGCGGCCCCCACGAATGTTTCGCTGCCCATCAGATATTCTTCTTTATACTTGCAGATTATTTGCTTTGTTTCACTTTGGTAATCGTTTTCCACTCTTGCCTAGGTTCGATTTTGTAAAGTTTCTATAAAGAATCGGAATTTCCCGCGAGACCTTTTTCCTTCTCCTCCGTCAGCCCTTGACGCTTTCCGCGATCCCGCCCGTGCATCGGCTCTCTTCTTCATCTATACTCAATGGCATTTTGCGGATGGCATGAATGCGCATTCTTGTTCTCAGCGATCTTCACGCAAACGCCACAGCTTTCGCCGCTGCTCTGGATTCTGCGGAAGGCCGCTGGGACGTTTCCGTGTGTCTCGGCGATGTCGTCGGCTACGGGCCCGATCCACACGAGGTGGTCGCCCGCCTTCGCGAACTCGGCACACAAACCATTCGCGGCAATCATGACAAAGCTGTCGCCGGCCTCATGGACACCTCCGATTTCAATCCTGTCGCCAAAGCTGCCGTGGATTGGACTCGCGCGCAGTTGAATGCCGAGGATCTCGCGTGGCTCTCCGAGCTGCCTCACGGCCCACTCGCCTCAGGCGGTATCGTTTTGGTGCACGGCGCGTTTCAAGATGAAGATGAGTACGTCTTCACGCCCGCGCAAGCTCTTGATGGCCTTCTCGACTCCACCGCCGAGGTCACTTTTTTCGGCCACACCCATCATCAGGGCGGCTTCTCTTATCGGGATTCCAATCTCGAAGTGCTTCAGATTCGTCCGCGCGCTTCGGAATCGTGCTCCGCGCTGCGCATCGAACAGCCACGCCGCTATCTCCTCAATCCCGGCTCCATCGGCCAGCCCCGCGATGGTGATCCCCGCGCAGGCTTTGCTATCGCCGATCTCGAACATCAAACCGTGGAGTTCTGGCGCGTCCCTTACGATATTTCCTCCGTCCAGGAGCGCATGCGCTCTGCCCATCTTCCCGAACCTCTAGTGCAGCGCCTCATCGTCGGCCGTTAAAAATAGGCTGCTCGCATGCCGGTTGTTTTCTCACGCCGCCGTTTCTCACACCCGCTTGACGCCCGGCAATTTTCAGGCCAGCATCGTCCTTTCACCCGTTTCCATGCCTGACACTCTGCAAATCGAGACCACCGATCAGCCGCAGCCAAAAACGGGCCGCTCCTGGATCGCCTGGATGGGCGCTGCCACGGTCGCCATCGCCCTCGCCATTGTGATGTGGCCCGGGGCCGAGCGCCGTCCCCTTTCCAGAACGCGCGAATCGCATCTTCCCTTCGGCTCCGCCGAGCAGGCCTACGCTCCAACCCTTCAAATTGAAAACCTGGCTCTCAGCCGCGCCGAAAATTTTCTAAATCAAGAGGTCACCACCCTCGCAGGCAGCCTCACAAATGCTGGCAATCTCCCACTAACGAACGTCGAGCTCACCGTCGAATTTTCTGACCAGCTCGGCCAAATCGTTCTGCGCGAATCTCGCGCCGTGTTCGCGCCTCAAACGTCTCCGTTTGCTCCCGGCGAACGCCGCGACTTCGAAGTCTCCTTCGAGCACATCCCTTCTTCCTGGAACATTCAGCAGCCCCTCGTCCGCGTCTCCGGTATCCTGTTTACTTCTAATAAAGAATAATTTCCTCTCATTAGTTTTCTGTATGCTTCCCGGCGTGGGCCCATCCACTGAACTCGAAGCTTGTATCAAGGAGTTCACCGCGGATGGCGCGATCGAGATTTCGCGAGAATGGCGGGTGTGTCGCCCCCATCGCGGGACGCTCCTGGGACGTTCAGCGCGCCGCGGAGAAGCCTCTCCTCCTCCCGTGGTCGGAGAATCACAATCTAACGCGCGGCGTTCTTGCCATCACCGATCATTCCGATTCGGAAGTCAAGATACTTGGCTTGTTCCCCGTCGCGAAGCGCAAGCGCCACTCGATGCTTCGCGCTCCGCTCGCGATCCAGTCGTGGTCCTCTCCCCAGGTGCGGTCACTATCCATCCCATCGCGCAGGCACGGGAAGTTTGCGCTTTCGCGGTCTCGCGTTTGCTCGTTGGGACGATGGCCCATCTTCTTCGGGTGTCCCGAGCTCCGCGGACACGCTTGGGCGTTTCTCTCTCGGGAACTGGAAAGCACACGAGTCGGCTTGGCGGAAAGCTGCCGGCGCAACTGCCGGGTTCACGTTCCCAAGCGGACAGTTCTTCTCGTCTCCGTCTCGGCGCTCTCGGCTCTGCCGCTTTTCGCCATATTCTCTTGCTTGGGATAATGTCCTGTTCTGGATTCCCCCGGCACAGTAGAATTGTCTCTCCTAGCCTTCAGGAGCGCATATTGGACTTTTCCGCCACTATCCGGCATTCGGGACAAGCTTCTCTCATCGATCTTCATGGCCGTCTCACATTTTTCGAAGTTGGCGTTCTGCGTGAAAACGTCACGCGCCTACTGGGCGAAGGCCACAAGTATATCGTCCTCAATTTGAGCGCCCTGCAATACCTCGACAGCTCTGGCGTTGGCGAGCTGGCGCGTATGTATGCAATGGTGCTGAAGAGCGGTGGTGAAATGAAGGTTGTGGGCTTATCCCGCAACATCGAGAACATTCTGAAGATCACCCACCTCCACCAGGTCCTCCCGGAATTCCCCGACGAAGAAGCCGCGTTAGAAAGTTTCCCCCGCTCCGGCGCCGATAAATCAACTGGAAACACCTAGTAGAAAAGTACGAGAGGGAGAAAAGCATGCCTAAAAGGAGAGAAGCAGCTAAGGCGTTGAGCCTTAGCTGCTTCCCGGGGTGTGTCCTCGAAGTGGTTAGTTATTAATTTAGATGCGTGCCGGCAAAAAAGGTTTCCATTATTTCAAAAAAAACTTGCTGCTGTCTTATCCCGCGAAAACGCTTAATAAAACAGGTACTTACGCCACCGCTCGTCCCGGTGTCCAATAAGCCGCATCAATTGCCTCGAGGTGTGCAGCGTGAATGGCCGCGGCCGCCGCGCCAACTGGAATCCGGCCTCTTCCGGCGTCCGGTCGCCCTTGCTGTTATTGCAACGGTAGCAGCATGCCACCAGGTTTTCCCACGAAGAACGCCCGCCGCGCGATCGCGGCACGACATGGTCCAGCGTCAATTCCGAACTGGGAAAAATTCTGCCGCAAAATTGGCAAGTATTCCGGTCTCGCAGCAGTATGTTTTTCCGCGAAAGCGCCCGGCTCTGCTGCGGAATATGCCGGTACGCCAGCAGTCGAATGACCGACGGCACTTTGTGTGCATGCGCCGCAGAATGCACTTCGGCGCTGTGCATTTCCTCGGCCTGCGCCACTCCCTTCAGGAGCAGCACCATGGCCCGGCGCACCGCCGTCACATTGATCGGCTCGTAGGTTGCATTGAGCACCAGCACAGGCTCCTGCATCAGCGAGGCCCGCCTCGGCAAGGTTGAGTTGTGGGATCTACTGTCCGGGGGATCCGCGGACCCGGGCGCAGCGACGCTACCCGCTTCGGGGGCATACCGCCCTCGGAAATCGCCCGACTTTGGCCGGTTTGCGCTCATCGCGCTAGCCTAGGGTCAATTACCCTAAACCACAGGTTACCACTATCCGGGGCTGGCAGGGGATTTCTCGGGCGTGGGCTACCGTCAGTGCTAGTACCAACTAGGCTCCCTACTCAAGTGGCGCCCGCGCACCCACCAAGCATCGCCCCGGGTGGTCATCAACTCATCTACCATTGACATCCTCCACTCCCTTAAGGGAGTCGATTCCTACGGCCTGGTCCCGCTTGGTTTTTGCGGGATGGCTTCGGTGGGTTCCTCCCACAGCGCCCTTACATCAGGCGAGGACAACGAAGAGGCTTCACTTTTGGGCTGCCCGCCCATAGGTCTCTCGACGAACTGATTTTAGGATGAGGGATTCAGAAAAGCAAGCTGCGGGCCTTACATCCTCGGCCTGAAACGCCGAGGCTTTACGGCCCGAAGGTAAGGTAGCGCCAGCGCGAGCGGAACCCTACCTGCCTATACCCCAGCGGGGCTACAGCAGCCCCTGTTCCATCTTCTCCTGGCAGGTGATGCAGTGCTTGGCCCAGGGTACCGCTTCAAGCCGTTTCTGCTGCAATTCTTCCTGGCAGTTCGCGCAAACGCCGTATTCATCGGTGTTGATGCGCTTCAGCGCCGCATCGATCATGTTCAGGATCGTGCGGTCCGTATTGGTCATGCCGAAGAGGAACTCCTTCGTATAGGAGTTCGCTGCTTTGTCCGCGAGGTCCACCGTCGGATCTTCGTCCGCGGTTCGCCCCTCTTCTTGTGTGCGTGCGATGGTCTTCATCAACTCCTCGCGCCGTGTCGCTAACTTCTTCTTGTAGTACTCGAGCCTTTTCTTATCCATGGAAGTCCCGCCCGTCTGTCTGCTTTCGGGGCCATCTAAAAACTACGTAGTGTAGGCCAGCTCGCCCGGGGTGTCAAGTTAGAGGGGGCCTGTGGGCGCACGTCAGCAGGGTGGCGCTTTCGAGAAAAGGCGTGATTTTCTCTTTGTCCTGCAGTATTATATACTGCAGGAGGACCGAGCATGGATGATCTCACACCTGTAGTCCCTTCACGCATTACAC
>JABCZF010000009.1 GCA_013289825.1 Acidobacteriota bacterium
CGGCGACAACGTGAGCTGCGAAGTGACGCTGATCACGCCGGTGGCTCTTGAAAAGGGCTTGCGGTTCGCTATTCGCGAAGGCGGCCACACCGTCGGAGCCGGCGCGGTCACGGAAATCATCGAGTAACGCTTTTCCCCTCGGGAAATCGAGGGCGGGGCAAGAGAAGGAAATTTAGATCATGCGAGAAATCATTACGTTGCAGTGCGGCGATTGCAAAAACCGCAACTACACGACGACCAAGAACAAGAAGAAGCACTCCGAACGCGTGGAGACCAGAAAGTTTTGCAATACGTGCCGCAAGCACACCGGGCATAAAGAAGTTAAGTAGCTTTTGGGACCAGGCAATCGGGCGGGGCGGTTTTGGGTTTTTAGGGGAGTCGTCCAACGGTTAGGACTCCGGTCTCCAAAACCGGGTATGGGGGTTCGAGTCCCTCCTCCCCTGCCAGAGTTGAGTAACAGGCGGCGGCGCCTGTTAAGTGAAGAGGACGAATGGCTACGGCGGTCAAAGTGAAGAACGAAGAGTCGCAGGGCAACGCAATCACCGGGGCGGCGGTTGGTATCGGCCAGAAGGTCACCGGCACCGTCCATGACACGCGCGAGTTTTTGCACGACGTTCGCGTGGAGATGAAGCAGGTCACTTGGCCGAGTCGGGATGACGTAGTCTCGACCACCGGTGTGGTCATCGCCACAGTTTTCTTCTTCGGGGTATTTCTGGCCATCGTGGATTGGCTGGTGCAGATGGGCCTGGCGCGGGTCTTCAAAATTTTCGGCGTATGAAGGGGACTACAGCTTGACGGCAATGCAGTGGTACATCATCCATACGTATTCGGGCTTTGAAAAGAAAGTCAAAGAAAGCCTGGAGAGCCGGGTGTCCGCATTCAGTTTGCAGGACAAGATCGGCCGCGTGCTGATTCCGATGGAAGACATCGTGGAAGTGCGGGGCGGCAAAAAGGTGGTTTCCTCGCGCATGACTTATCCGGGGTACGTGCTGGTGGAGATGGACCTTGACGAAAACACCTGGCACATCGTGCGCTCCACGCCGCGCGTGACCGGCTTTGTTGGCTCGGCCACGGCGCCTTCGCCGCTGTCTGACACGGAAGTCGACGCCATCATCAACCGCGTGCACGTTCCGACGGACCGCCCGAAGCCGAAAGTGGTGTTCGAACGCAACGAGCAAGTGCGCATCGTGGACGGACCTTTCGCGAATTTCAACGGCACCGTCGAGGAAATTGACAACGACCACAGCCGGCTGAAAGTTTCCGTGACGATTTTTGGCCGTTCGACGCCGGTAGAACTGGATTTCGCAAGCGTGGAAAAGCTGGGCTGACGAGCGGTAGCAGAGGCAGTAAAAAGAGATTGAGGCAAGCGAATGGCTAAGAAAGTACAAACGACCATCAAACTGCAATTGCCTGCGGGCAAAGCGACGCCGGCCCCGCCGGTGGGCACGGCGCTGGGTCCGCATGGCTTGAACATCATGGATTTTTGCAAGCAGTTCAACGCCAAGACGGCCAAGGAGCCGGACGGAATGATTTTCCCCGTGCTGGTAACCGTTTATACGGACCGCACCTTCACGTTCATTCTGAAGACGCCTCCGGCTTCGATCCTGCTGCTTCGCGCGGCGGGTATCGTAAAGGGCTCGGCGGAACCAAATCGCAACAAAGTTGGCAAAGTCACCAAAAAGCAAGTGCAAGAGATTGCCAAGATCAAGCTGGTCGATCTCAACACCACAAATCTGGACTCCGCGGTGCGCACCGTGATGGGTACGGCGCGCAACATGGGTCTGGAAGTCGTGGAAGCCTAGAAGTTCAGGCGCTACGAGGTCCCGGGGGGCAGAAGCAATGAAGAAGGCTGGCAAACACATCGAGAATGCGCGCAAAAAGGTCGAAGTGCGCCCGTACAAACTCGCAGAAGCAAGCGAGCTGATCAAGAAGACGCATCACACCAAGTTCAACGAAACGGTGGAGCTGGCCATCAACCTGGGCGTCGATCCGAAGCATTCCGACCAGGTGGTTCGCGGGACCGTAGTTCTTCCCCACGGTCTCGGAAAAGCCGTTCGTGTTTTGGTCATTGCCAGCGGCGAAAAAGTTCGCGAAGCGCAGGAAGCAGGCGCGGACTTTGTCGGCGGGGACGACATGGTTGCGAAAATCATAGCTGGCTGGACGGACTACGACGCGGTAATCGCCACGCCCGATATGATGAAGTCCGCCGGAAAGCTCGGCAAGGTTCTCGGCCCTCGCGGCCTGATGCCCAATCCGAAAACCGGCACGGTCACTTTCGACGTGGCCAAAGCGATCAAAGAGACCAAAGCCGGCAAAGTCGAGTTCCGCGTGGATAAAGCGGGAATCGTGCACTGCGCCATCGGCAAAATCCAGTTTGAAGCCGCGCATATCGCGGAAAATGCTCACGCCGTAATCGGAGCCGTGATCAAAGCCAAGCCCGCGGCCGCCAAGGGCAAGTACGTGCAAAAGATCACGCTGACCTCGACGATGGGTCCGGGCATTCCGATCGACCTGGTCGAATCGGAAACACTGGCCGCTGCAGCCTAGGCGAAGACTTCCTAGAGGAAACGGGATCATGAAAAAGCGAAGTGAAAAACAGCAGGACTTAGACAAACTGAAGCTGGAACTGGCCAAGGTCTCCACCGTGATTCTCACGACCTTCCAGGGCATCACCGTGCAAGCCGACACCAAGCTCCGCCGCGCCGTGCAGGCCGCTGGCGGCAAGTACCAGGTCGTGAAAAACTCGCTCGCGGAGCGCGCCGGAGCCGGCACCCCCGCGGAAAGTCTGCTCAAGAACCTGAGCGGCACAAATTCCATCGCCTTTACCGAGACGGATGCCGTGGCGCTCGCCAAAGCGCTCACCAAAGTGGCCAAAGAGGTTCCCGCGTTTCAATTCAAGGCCGGACTCGTCGAGGGCCGGGTCATCTCCATCGCCGAGATTCAGCAGCTTGCGAATCTCCCTTCGAAGGAAGAGTTGCTCAGCAAGATCATGTTCCTGCTGAACGCTCCGGCGCAGCGCATTGCTGTGGCTTTGAACGCCCTGCCGCGCAACCTGGCGGTCACCGTCAACGAAGCGATCAAGGCCAACAAGTTTGGGTCCGGCGGGGCTAGCAGTTCCGAGCCGGCTCCGGTAGCTCCGCCAAGCCCTGAAACGGCCCAGCAAGTTTAATTTCTAATTTTGAGAGGAGAAGAAAGAGTCATGTCGAAAGTGGAAACGATCCTGGAAGAAATCAAGGGGCTGACGCTGCTGGAAGCGTCGGACCTGGTGAAAAAGATGGAAGAGACGTTCGGTGTCTCCGCGGCTGCGGCTACCGTCGTGGCGGGTGGCGGCGGCGCGGCGGCTGGCGCGGCGCCGGTCGAAGAGAAGACGGAATTCGCCGTCGTTCTCACCGACGTCGGCGGCAACAAGATCAACGTCATCAAGGCGGTTCGCGAAGTCACGAGCCTCGGCCTCAAAGAAGCCAAGGACCTCGTCGACGGCGCTCCCAAGACCGTCAAAGAGGGCGTTAACAAGGAAGAAGCCGCGACCATCAAGAAGAAGTTTGAAGACGCGGGTGCCAAGGTCGAAATCAAGTAGTTGTACGGGCTTCGAGAGGGACGCGGCTGCTCGGATCGGCCAGTTTACCGGCCGCCCGGAGCATGATCCGCCGCGGCCAAAGGAACTCACGTACGCAAGTTGAAGCTGGTTATTTTCACAACTCCATTGGTCCTTTTTGGACCCCATGCAGCGGTGTGCTCGCCGACTTCGGGCAGGAGGCGCGTCACCTACGCTGCATGCAGTGCCCAGCTGTTTCCGCCAGTTGCCCGAAAGGGAAGAGGTAGACCAAGCAATGCCAAATACTCACCAGCACGTCAGGGAACGCGAGCGTCTTGATTTCGCGAAGATCCAGGGCACGATTCAGATTCCAAATCTGATCGAAGTCCAGATGAAGTCCTATCAGCGTTTTCTGCAGATGGACCTCCTGCCGAGCGAGCGCGATGACGGTGGGCTGCAGTCCGTGTTCACGTCCGTGTTTCCGATCAAGGATTTCCGCGAGATGTCGCAGCTCGAGTTCGTGGACTACTCCATCGGCAACTGGGAGTGCAAGTGCGGCAACTTGAAGGGCCTGCACCACCTGCGCGCTACTTGCCGCAATTGCGGCGCTTCTGTGGTCACCAATCCGTACCAGACCGGCGACGTCATCTGCCACAAGTGCGGCACCTTCAACAAGAACACGCCGACCTTCTGCAACAAGTGCGGCGATCCTGTGGCCATGCAGCTGAAGTACGACGTAAACGAATGTCAGGAGCGCGGCATGACCTATTCCGCGCCGCTGAAAGTCACCATCCGTCTGACCATTTACGACAAGGATCCCGACTCCGGCGCGAAGACCATTCGCGACATCAAGGAGCAGGAAGTTTTCTACGGCGACATTCCGCTGATGACCGAGAACGGCACGTTCATCATCAACGGCACCGAGCGCGTGATCGTCAGCCAGTTGCACCGCTCTCCGGGCGTCTTTTTTGAAAGCGCCAACAACCGCACCTACTTCCTCGGCAAGATCATTCCTTACCGCGGATCGTGGGTGGAATTCGAATACGACACCAAGAACATTCTCTACGTACGCATCGACCGCAAACGCAAATTCCTCGGCTCGATTTTCCTGCGCGCCTTGGGTATGAAGTCCAATGAAGAGATCCTGCGCACGTTCTATCAGGTGGAGCGCATCTCGCTCCGCGAAAAGGATCTTTTCTGGAACGTTTCGCCGGGCATCGTGGACCGCAAACTGGCCCACGAGATTCGCAACCCGCGTTCCGAAGAGGTGATTGTTGGAGCGCACAAGCGCATCACCGAAACCCTCTTCCGGGAACTCATCAAGGCCAAGATCTCGCAGGTCCGCGCCGCTTTGGTCGATCTCGAAGGGGCCTACAGCGTCGCCGATGTGGTCAACCGCCAGACCGGCGAAGTTCTGCTGGAAGCCAACAAGCCGCTGACGCCCGAACTTTGGCAGGCTTTTGCCGAAGGCGGCATCACCGAAGTGGACGTGTTCTTCCCGGAGCGCGACGACATCGGCCTGGTGCTTTCGCGCACACTCGATAAAGACGCTATCCGCTCCTCGAAGGAAGCGCTCATTGAAATCTACCGCAAGCTGCGTCCCGGAGATCCTCCGACGCTTGAAACGGCAACCAATCTCTTCCGCGGCATGTTCTTCGATCCGCGCAAGTACGATTTCAGCCGCGTCGGTCGCCTGAAGTTCAACATCAAGATGGGCCTCGATACCCCTCTTGACAACCGCACACTCGATTCGCCGGATTTCGTCTCGGCCATCAAGTACCTCTTCAAGCTGCGCAAGAACATCGGCGTGGTCGACGACATCGACCATCTCGGCAACCGCCGCGTCCGCGCGGTCGGTGAGCTTCTCGAAAACCAGTTCCGCATCGGCCTGGTCCGCATGGAACGCGCCATCAAGGAAAAGATGAGCGTGTACCAGGAAATGTCTACGGCCATGCCCCACGACCTGGTCAACGCCAAGCCGGTCATGGCGGCTATCCGCGAATTCTTTGGATCTTCGCAGCTCAGCCAGTTCATGGACCAGACCAACCCGCTCAGCGAAATCACCCACAAGCGCCGTCTTTCGGCTCTGGGGCCCGGCGGTCTCTCGCGCGAACGCGCGGGATTCGAAGTGCGCGACGTTCACCCCACGCACTACGGCCGCATTTGTCCCATCGAAACGCCGGAAGGTCCAAACATCGGCTTGATCAGCTCGCTCTCGTGCTTTGCGCGCATCAACGACTACGGCTTTATTGAGTCGCCGTATCGCCGCGTAAAGGGCGGGCGCATCATCGACTACGTGCAGATCGTCAACGCCGGCGACAGCGAATTCAAAGCCGGCGAAATCGTCGAGAAAGACAAAGTCGAGGAGCTCAACGAAGAGCTGAAGCGCCGCAAGGTGGTCTACGAGCCGTACTGCTTCTACCTGTCCGCCTGGGAAGAAGACAAGTACGTCGTGGCCCAGGCCAACGTGGCCCTCGATGAACGCCTGAAGATCACTACCGAACTGGTCAACTGCCGCCAAGCCGGCAACTTCGTGCTGAAGAGCCGCGACGAAGTCGATTACGTCGACGTTTCGCCGAAGCAGCTGGTCTCGGTGGCCGCCAGCCTCATCCCGTTCCTCGAGAACGACGACGCCAACCGCGCGCTTATGGGTTCCAACATGCAACGCCAGGCTGTGCCGCTCATTCGCGGGGAAGCCCCGCTCGTGGGCACCGGCATGGAGCGTGTCACGGCGCGCGATTCCGGCGCGGTCGTGCTTTGCAAACGCGAAGGCATCGTCGATCAGGTCGATTCGGAGCGCATCATCGTGCGCGTCGAATCCGATCACTCCGGCGTGCTTAGCCGCGAAGTGGGCGCGGACATCTATCAGCTCACCAAGTTCAAGCGCTCCAACCAGAACACCTGCATCAGCCAGAAGCCCTTTGTGCGCGTCGGTGATCGTGTAAAAAAGGGCCAGGTCCTGGCAGACGGCCCCTGCACCGAACGCGGCGAACTCGCACTTGGCCGCAACGTCCTGGTGGCCTTCCTGCCCTGGCGCGGTTACAACTTTGAAGACGCTATCCTCGTCAGCGAAAAACTGGTGAAGGACGATTACTACACCTCCATCCACATTGAGGAGTACGAAATAGAAGCGCGCGACACCAAGCTCGGTCCCGAGGAAGTGACTCGCGACATTCCCAACATCAGCGAGTCTTTCCTTCGCAACCTGGATGAAAGCGGCGTCATTCGCATCGGCGCAGTCATCAAGCCAGGCGACATTCTGGTCGGCAAGGTCACCCCCAAGGGCGAGACCACGCTCACACCGGAAGAAAAGCTCCTGCGCGCCATCTTCGGCGAAAAGGCCGGCGATGTTCGCGACGCTTCGCTGTACTGCCCTCCGGGCATCGAGGGCACCATCGTGGACGTCAAGATCTTCACCCGCAAGGGCGGAGAAAAAGACGAGCGCCACAAGGCCATCGAAGCCACGCAGGTCTTCAAGCTCGAGAAGAACCTCGCCGATGAAATCCGCATCCTCACAGATGAGCGCCTCAAGCGCCTCTCGGATCTTTTGGGCGGAAAGATTCTCCAGGCCGACCTGCACGACGAAAAGACCAACAAGCGTTTGTTGACCAAGGGCACGGACTTGACCCGCGAGTTGATCGAAAAGATCTCCACGCGCAACCTTAAACGCCTCAAACTCAACGAGAAGGATCCTCTGCTCATCGAGAAGATCGAAGAAATCGAGGAGATGACCTCACGCCAGATTGACGTGCTCCGCAAGATCACCGAGGAGCGCAAAGAAAAGCTCAAGAAGGGTGATGAGCTTCCTCCCGGGGTCATCAAGTTGGTCAAGGTCTATATCGCCATGAAGCGCAAGCTCTCCATCGGCGACAAAATGGCCGGACGCCACGGCAACAAAGGCGTCATTGCCCGCATCGTGCCGCAGGAAGACATGCCCAGCCTTCCCGATGGCACTCCGGTCGAGATCGTTCTCAATCCTCTCGGCGTTCCTTCGCGTATGAACGTCGGTCAGGTTCTCGAGACGCACCTCGGCTGGGCTTCCAAGGAGTTGGGCAACAGCCTCAAGCGTCTGCTGAGCAAGGAAGTCAAGGCCGAAGCTTTGCGCCGCTGGTTCCGCGAAGTCTTTACCGAGACGACCGTTTGGAAGACGCTCGCCAAACTGAGCGACGAGGAGTTGCTCGACTATGCCGAAGGCTTCAAGGAAGGCATTCCGTTCGCCACGCCGGTATTCGACGGCGCGCGGGAACCGGAAATCCGCCACTTGCTCGAAGTTGCTGGCTTGCCACACGCCGGGAAGATCAATCTCTTCGACGGCATGACCGGCGAGCAGTTCGATCAGCCGGTCACGGTCGGCTACATCTACATGCTCAAGCTTTCGCATCTCGTCGACGACAAGATTCACGCACGGTCCATCGGTCCGTACTCGCTCATCACCCAGCAGCCGCTCGGTGGCAAAGCGCAGTTCGGCGGCCAGCGCTTCGGCGAAATGGAAGTCTGGGCGCTCGAGGCCTACGGCGCCGCGCACATCCTGCAGGAGTTGCTCACGGCGAAGTCCGACGACGTTTATGGCCGCGCCAAAATCTACGAGGCCATCGTCAAGGGCGAACCGGGTATCGAGCCCGGCGTGCCCGAGTCGTTCAACGTCCTGGTCCGTGAGCTGCAGTCGCTGTGCCTGGACGTCGAACTTATGAAGAGGCAGAAGGCGCCCACGGATAAAGCTGCAGATTAGGCCTGGTGGATGTGGTGGCGCAGCAGGCTGCGCCACCAGCAGGCAACTCTTCGCAGTTTCGCAAGTTTGGTTTTTGGGGTTCTCAGCCGGTCTGGTCGAAAACACCAGATCGCGTCCCCGGTGAAAGCCGGGGAGGGAGGAAACAACCTTGTATCGCAGCAGCCCTTATGATCGCGCCAGTCTGATCGCCGATTTCGATTCGATTCGCATCAGCTTGGCGAGTCCTGAAAAAATCCGTTCCTGGTCCCACGGTGAAGTCACCAAGCCGGAGACCATCAACTACCGCACCTTCAAGCCCGAGCGCGACGGCCTGTTCTGCGCCAAGATTTTTGGCCCCGTCACCGATTGGGAATGTCTGTGCGGCAAATACAAGCGCATGAAGCATCGCGGCGTTATCTGCGACAAGTGCGGCGTGGAAGTCACTCTCAGCAAAGTCCGCCGCGAGCGCCTCGGCCACATTGAGCTGGCTTCGCCCTGCTCGCACGTCTGGTTTTTCAAGGGCCTGCCCAGCCGCATCGGCTATTTGCTGGACATCTCCATGCGCGACCTCGAGCGCATCCTGTACTTTGAAGCCTTCGTGGTCGTCGATGCCGGTGAAGTGGCCGTTCTTCGCGAGCGCGAAGTTCTCCTCGAGGACAAATACCGCGAGCTGCAGAAGGAATATCCCGGCCAGTTCACGGCCAAGATGGGTGCGGAAGCCATCAAGGAACTTCTCCGCCGCGTCGAAGTGGATAAGCTCTCCGAAGAACTTCGCGAGAAGATGAAAGCCGATCCTTCGCTTCAAAAGCGCATCAAGTTCGCCAAGCGCTTGAAGGTACTCGAGGCTTTCCGCAAGAGCGGCAACAAGCCGGAGTGGATGATTCTCGACGTGATTCCGGTTCTTCCGCCGGAGCTCCGCCCGCTTGTGCCTCTCGACGGCGGCCGCTTTGCCACTTCGGATTTGAACGATCTCTATCGCCGCGTCATCAACCGCAATAACCGTTTGAAAAAGCTCATGGAGCTTCGCGCTCCGGATGTCATCGTGCGCAACGAAAAGCGCATGCTCCAGGAAGCCGTGGACGCGCTGTTTGACAACGGCCGCCGCGGTCGCGTTTTGCGGGGCACCAACAACCGCCCGCTCAAGTCCTTGAGCGACACGCTCAAGGGCAAGCAGGGCCGCTTCCGCCAGAACCTTCTCGGCAAGCGCGTGGACTATTCCGGCCGCTCCGTAATCGTTGTCGGCCCGGAACTAAAACTGAATCAGTGTGGTCTGCCCAAGAAAATGGCGCTCGAGCTTTTCAAGCCCTTCATCTATCACAAGCTCGAAGCTCAGGGCCACTGCACCACCATCAAGCAAGCCAAGGAAATGGTCGAGCAGCAGGAACCGGTGGTTTGGGACATTCTCGAGGACGTCATCCGCGAGCATCCCGTGCTTCTCAACCGCGCTCCCACGCTGCACCGCCTCGGCATTCAGGCTTTCGAACCGGTGCTGGTCGAAGGCAAAGCCATCCGTATTCACCCGCTGGTCTGCACCGCGTTCAACGCGGACTTTGACGGCGACCAGATGGCCGTGCACATTCCGCTTTCTCCGGAATCCCAGGTGGAAGCGTCTGTGCTCATGCTCAGTTCGCGCAACATCCTGTCGCCCGCCCACGGTCTGCCTCTGGCCGTTCCCTCGCAGGACATGGTCCTGGGCATCTATTACCTGACCAAGTCCAAGCCCGGGGCCAAGGGTGAAGGCCGCGTCTTCGGCATGTCCGAGGAAGTGGTCCTGGCGCTCGAAGCTGGTGAAGTCGAACTGCTCACTCCCATCCGCCTTCGTTACAGCGGCGAAGTGATCGATCTGACCACCGCCTACGACGATCAGGACGTGCCGCACACCGAGCCCGTCAAAATGGAGCGCCAGTTCATCCAGACCACCGTCGGCCGCGTCATTTTCAATTCGCACCTGCCGGCCAAATTCCCCTACGTGAACGGCCTTCTCAAAAAGAAGGGTGTTCAGCAGCTGGTCTATTACGCCTATTTGCGCTATGGCCTGGAAGACACCGTCGTGCTGCTCGATCACCTCAAGGAGCTGGGCTTCACCTACGCTACGAAGTCCGGCATCTCCATCGGCATCGACGACATGCTCATCCCCAGCGACAAGTACAAGCTGGTCGAAAATGCCGAAAAGGAAGTCGTCAAGGTTCAGCAGCAATACCTCGACGGCGCGATCACCAACGGCGAGCGCTACAACAAAGTCATCGCCATCTGGGGCGACGTCACCGAAAAAGTCGCTGACGAAATGTTCAAAGCTCTCGAGAACCAGGACAAAGAGGGCAACATCAACCCCGTCTACGTCATGGCGGATTCCGGAGCCCGCGGCTCGAAACAGCAGATCCGCCAGCTCAGCGGTATGCGCGGTTTGATGGCCAAGCCCAGCGGCGAAGTCATCGAAACGCCCATCACCTCGAACTTCCGCGAAGGCCTCACCGTGCTGCAGTACTTCATCTCGACCCACGGCGCGCGCAAGGGCTTGGCGGATACGGCGCTCAAGACCGCCGATTCCGGCTACCTCACGCGCCGCCTCGTCGACGTCGCTCAGGACGTCATCATCAATGAGCGCGACTGCGGCACTACGGACGGTATCTTTGTCGAACCCATCGTCGAAGCTGGCGTCGAAGTCGAGCCCTTGCGCGACCGCATCGTCGGCCGCGTTTCCCTCGACAAGATCAAGGACTTCGAGGGCTCCGTCATCGTGGACGTCAACCAGGAAATCACCGAAGAGCTGGCCAATTCCGTGCAGGCCGCCGGTATCGAGCGCGTGCGCATCCGCTCCGTGCTCACCTGCGAGTCCCGCCGCGGAGTTTGCGCACTCTGCTACGGCCGCAACCTGGCCTCGGGACGCATGGTTGAACTAGGCGAAGCCGTCGGCGTCATCGCCGCTCAATCCATCGGCGAGCCCGGCACGCAGTTGACCATGCGTACCTTCCACATCGGCGGAACCGCCACCCGTGTTTCCGAGCGTTCCACGCTCGAAGCGCGCAACAACGGCGTCGTGAAGTTCGTGGACCTCAAGTTTGTCGAGGGCCGCGGCGGCACGTCCATCGCCATGAACCGCGCTGGCCTCATCGCCATCGTGGACGAAAAGGACCGCGAAAAGGAGCGTTACCACGTCGTTTACGGTGCGCGCCTCCGCGTGGTCGACGGCGAACATGTCACCCACGGACAGATCCTGGCCGAATGGGATCCCTTCACCTTCTCCATCCTGACTGAAACCGCCGGCTCCATCAGGTTTGACGACCTTAAAACCGGCGTGACCATTGAAGAGCAAGTGGACGAAGTGACCGGCCTCTCCCAGGACGTCGTCACTCTGCCCCCCGGCGATGAGAAGCATCAACCCGCGATTCTGGTTCGCGATTCTTCGGGCAAGGTCAGAAAAAAGTACCTCATGCCTTCTCGCGCTCACTTGATGGTCAAGGACGGCGACGAAGTCCAGGCTGGCGACGTGCTCGCGAAAATCCCGCGTGAAACCACCAAGACCAAGGACATCACCGGTGGTCTCCCGCGCGTTGTCGAACTCTTCGAAACCCGCAAGCCCAAGGACCCTGCGGTCATCAGCGAAGTCGACGGCGTGGTTCGTTACGGTGATATTGCCAAGGGCATGCGCAAGGTCTACGTCGAAAGCGAAGATGGCAAAACCACGAAGGAATATTCCATCCCGCGCGGCGTGCACATCAACGTGCAGGAAGGCGACCACGTCAAGGCCGGCGAGGCCCTCATCGACGGCCCGCTCAACTTGCACGACTTGCTCGCCGTCCTCGGTGAAAAGTTCACGCAAGCCTACTTGGTCAACGCCATTCAGGAGGTCTACCGCCTCCAGGGCGTCAACATCAACGACAAGCACATCGAGACTATCTCGCGCCAGATGATGCGCTGGGTCAAAGTCGAAGACGTTGGCGACACCACCTTCCTTCTCGAAGAGCAGGTGGACAAGTTCCGCTTCCGCGAGGAAAACGACCGCATCATCGCCGATGGCGGCCGTCCCGCAACCGGGCGTCCGCTGCTCCTCGGTATCACCAAGGCGTCGCTCTCGACCGACTCGTTCATCTCGGCCGCGAGCTTCCAGGAGACCACGCGCGTACTCACCGAAGCGGCTGTCGCCGGCAAGGTGGACTACCTCCGCGGACTCAAGGAAAACGTCATCATGGGCCGCCTCATTCCCGCTGGCACGGGCCTGGAGCACTACCGCAGCATTCAGTTGCTGACGGAAATGCCCGCTCCCGCTCCGGTCGAAGAAATTCCGGAAGCCGCCGAGCTCACCGCGGAAGAAGCCGCGGCGCTCGACTTCCTCCAAAAGGACACCGAGGCCGACGCCGCTACCGAGGGATAAGAGGCTAACTGCGGCGGGTTCCGCCGCTTCCCGAACCTAGCTAAACAGCAAAGCGTCCCGCTTCACCGCGGGACGCTTTCTTTATAGGCAATTTGTATCGGTACCATTCAGGCACGCCCCGGAGTGCGCGTCATTGCCGTGACCTCGCGCTATTTCTACAATGATTTGAGCGACCCTTGGGGCTTCCGGGTTGGCTTCGCCAGGTGCCGCCCGCGTCTCCATGTCCAAAAACGACGAGTTCTCCCGAGGTTCGGCGAAAGATTCTCCTGCAGGCGGCGCTGACCGTCCCACGATCTCCTCGCGCCTTGATCTATTCGAAAAACGCCAGCGCGGGCTCTGGCGTATGACTTTTCTCCTCCTTCTTGCGGTCTCCGTCGGATTTGCGGTCGTTTCGTGGGGCACCATACGGACGCTCACACAGCGCCTCGAGCCCCTTCTACCCGGACTCGTGGTCATCGTCCTACTCTTCATTGCCTATGCCTGGAAACGCACTCAGGAAATCTCCGAACTCCGCGGCCTGGTCCGCGGCCTGGAGCAACATGATGCCGCTCCTCCCAGCGACCGGCAGCTCGACCAGCTCTTCTCCGTTATCTCCCGCTCCCAGCAAGGCTACCGCGACCTCATCGATTCCTTCGACGACATCCTGGTGGCCCTCACGCTGGAGGGCGAAATCCGCGCCGTGAATCGCAGCTTTGCGGATCTCGTCGGTGCCAACTACCAGCAAATCATCGGCCGTCCCCTCAGTGATTTCCTCGAAGAAGGCGGCGGTGAAGGCGAGGAACTGATCCGCCGCGCGTTGCCGCGTTTTCTCGAGCGCCGCCATTGGTCCGGCATCATCCAGGTCCGCCTCAAGAAGCAAAACTCGGTGTGCTATTACGATTGCGTCGCCCATGCCATGACCCGCGACAACCAAGTCCACGGCCTCACCGTTCTCGGCCGCGACATCACCGCGCTGCGCAAGAATGAAGCCCGCTTCACCGAACTCTTCGAAACGCTCCAGGAAGGCATCTACATCACCACGCCCGAGGGCAATATCCTCGACGCGAATCCCGCGCTGATCCGCATGCTCGGCTATGACTCCAAGGAAGAATTGCTCTCCAGGCGCGTCCCGGAACTTTATGCCGACCCGAACGAGAGAACAGCGCTTATGGAAGAAGTCGAGCGCCAGCCATCGCCCCAGGCCCGCGAAATCAGTCTCCTGCGCAAGGATGGCACTCTCATTGTCTGTCTCAACACGGCCACCTCCGTCCGTGACACCACCGGCCGCGCGATCCGTTATCAGGGCTCGGTCATGGATGTCACCGCCCGCCGCCAAATGGAGCGCCAGCTCCACAAGGAACAGGAATTTGCACGCCGCCTGGTCGACAACTTCCCCGATCTGATTCTGGTCGTCGATGCCCATTCGCGCTACACGTTCGTCAGTCCGCGCTGCCAGGAAGTCCTCGGCTATGAGCTCGCCGAAACCGCCAATATGGAGCTCGGCGGCCGCACCCATGCCGAAGATCTTCCCCTCCTCGTGGCGCTCTTTGGCGATATTCTCGCCGGACGCCAATCGTTCGCCTCGCAGGAAATCCGCGTGCGCCACAAGCTGGGAGACTGGCGCCGCATCCGTTTCAATTTCAGCCCTCTCGCCGATGAAACTGGAAAGATCGAAGGCGTGGTCCTTTCCGGCCGCGATGTCACCGAACTCAAGCGCCTCGAAGAGCAGCTCATCCAGGCAGAAAAGCTCGCCGCCATGGGCCAGATGCTCGCCGGTGTCGCCCACGAGTTGAACAATCCCCTCACCGCCATCCTGGGTGTCACGGAACTGCTCCGCGACGGGCAGGGTCTCGAAGAATCGACCAAGCGCCAACTCGAATTGACACATCGCCAGGCTCGCCGCGCCGCCCGTATCGTGCAAAATCTTCTCGAGTTTTCGCGGCCGGCCTCGCCGCAAAAAAGACCCGTCGATCTCAACAGCATCATCGAACGCACACTCCAACTGCACGAACACTCGCTCCGCAGAAATAACGTCGAAGTGGATTTCCGTCCTCAGCCCGGTTTTCCCGGCGCCATTGCCGACGCCAATCAGCTCATTCAAGTCTTTCTCAATCTTGTCACCAACGCCGAGCAGGCCATCCGGGAAGTCAGAGAATCGGGCCGCATCCAAATTCGCTTGGCCCGCGTCGGCGCCCTCATCTCCATCACCTTCCAGGATGACGGCGTGGGCATTCGTCCGGAATCCGTGGCCCGCCTTTTCGATCCGTTCTACACCACCAAACGGCCCGGCGGCGGTACCGGACTCGGCCTCAGCATCTGCCTGTCCATCGTGCGCGAGCACGGCGGCACGATTGAAGCCGAAGCTCTCCCGGCAGGCGGCTCGGCCTTCACGGTTTATCTCCCTGCTGCCGTGGACCAAACGCCCGATGCTTCGTTCGGCGTCACCCCACTTCCTGCGAGCGCCGTGTTGCCCGGCTCGATGGACCCATTGTCAGGTCGCTCCGTTCTCGTGCTGGACGACGAAGAAAGCCTGCGCAGCCTGCTCTTTGAAGGGCTCAGCACTAGCGACTTGCACGTGGACTGTGCTGCCACGCTCGACGAAGCGCTGTCCTTCATCGCCGTGCGATCCCCTGACGCTATCCTCTGCGATCTGAATCTCTCCGAGAATGGCGGCGGCCATCTCAGCGGCAAACTGGCCGCAGAGCGCCTCCTCGCCGCCGCCGGAAACCGCAAACCAGCCCTGATCTACATGACCGGTGAGCTCATTGAAACCCCAGAAACGCCAGGGAGTCCCGGCGAGCCTCGGCATCTACAGAAGCCATTCCGCATTTCTGACGTGATCGCCCTGCTTCAGGAACTCTTCCGGAGCAGCGCCAGCCGATAGCACTCCCCGATGAAGAGTTTCCCGTTGGGAAACAAGTCATCGGCTCGGGGACCGAGGCTAACTCCCGGCTGGCGGCCACGGGAAGTTACAGCATCTCATGGAACGGAATGCGCGTGGCAACAGGCCAAGCTCAGGCCAGTATTTTTGAATGTTGTCCCTCTGTTTATGGATTGCTCTGGATATATTGCGTGATCTGACCGTTGTCGGCGTTGATCTGTTTAAGGAATTGAACCATGGCATTCACCAAATCGCTGGAATGACTCTGTACGTTGCCTTGAAATTCTGAACGGTTGAGATACACCAGGTATCGCCGGATAACGTCCCCTTTAACTTGAGACAGAATCTTCTGGTCCGATATAGGGGTTAGATTCACAATGGCATTGACCAACTCCGGGTGCTGCTGTGGACCGCTCTCAAATGTAGTGATTTGTGTGGCCAGTTTTACAAAGTCTTTGCGTGTCTCGCCAATTCCGCTTCCACTCGTGCCGACCGCAAAGTAAGCGACGGCTGTGCCCGGAACCAGCGACGCGTTCTTCATCACCATTCCAGAGGGCGCGCCATAGGATGCCAAAAACGTCACCTCCGCAAGATCAATTTCCCAAGGATGCGTGCTCGGGACAAGATTGACCATGACGTGACGATCCAGTTCGGCGGTGTAGATTGCCAGAAAATCTGTCGCCGTCACTTGGGCAGGAGCGGGTAAAGTCGCATAGTCCCCGGTGTTACAGCTGGTAAGGACCTTCAGTATAGCGGTGTAAAATGGGCCTGCGTCAGGTGTTGTAGCAGGTTTCAAATACGCCGCCATTTCCGTCAGATAGTCTCTATCGGAAGGATCGAGGAGCGCACGCCCGGAAGCCACCGCATAACTCCTCCCGGACTTCACGTTGGGCTTTTGGTATCCCAGATTGTAAAAGTAATTCGCAGTGTCGATGGTTACCAGGGTTCCTGAACCGCTTGCCAGAAGCGCCATATCGGCGCTGGCGTCTACCGCGATATTGGCACTCGCGCTCGCTTTCAGGTTGGAGCTTGAAATGAAAGGCTGAATCCCGGCTCGCATAGTCTCGGGTGAGAATGATTTTCCTTGAACTTTCGACATCACCGATTGGAAGTCAGCTTGCCCATTTTTGAACATGCCGAACACTTGCTGGCTGACCTTCGAATCGAATTGATTTACGTCCGCGACGATTTGGTCTGCGGTGGCGACGGTCACGTTGGTCCCATCGTCGGCTTGGGTTTTGTCAAAGATGCCGCTGCCGCTGGCCTGCATCGCTTGGAGATAGGTCTGACCTGCAAAACTTGAAAGGTCTATGGTGCGATCAGCCCCTCGTGGGAGAAGGACCGTTCCAGTTGGAGAGCTCGTGCCGGCCGAACGGAAAGTGCCGATCAGCAGAAATGCAATCAACGCAGAACCAGAAATGAGCGACAGACGTACAAGGTGTTCGCTGCTAGTCTCGCGGCGGTGGATAGCCTGAGTCATCGGGATTCCTCCTGAGTTTTCCCCGAATACCTGTTTAGTGTGTAGGATTAGGGCTGGTGCTTTGCCGAGATTTATACCACAGCATGGCCGTCAATCGGTAGAGTCCTCGGGTGGCGATTCACTCCGGCATGACCCGGAACCAAGTAGCCATAACCATTTAGAGTTAACTAGGGTTGCGCCCGAGACAAATACTTTTTGGCATAGATTCGCACCCCCCGCTACGCCGTCGAAACGTTCCCCTTGCTTACCGAGGGGAGCTTGTGTATCATACCCTCGGTAACCGAGGAGAGAGCATTGACCAAACCGTCTGACCTGGTGCAAGGCACGCTGGACCTTCTGCTCCTCAAGATTCTCGCGCTCGAACCCAGGAACGGCTGGGCCATAAGCCAGCGCCTGAAACAAATCTCCGGCGACGTTCTGCAGGTCAGCGACGGCTCTCTCTACCCCGCTCTACACAAGCTGGAGCAAGCAGGCTGGATCACCGCCGAATGGAAGCTCAGCCGAAACAATCGCCGCGCAAAGTTTTACTCGCTCTCGAGACTTGGGCGCCGGCATCTGGAACGAGAGGCCGCCAACTGGAGCCGCCTCTCCTCCGCCATCTCTCATATCGTCCGACTCGAGGAGGCCTGAGCGCAACGCGCGCGTAAGGAGATCCCATGCGTCCACAACATTGGCTGTACACCATCCCGCTTCGCCTTCGCTCCCTCGTTCGCCGCCGCCACGTCGAGTGGGAGCTGAACGAGGAGCTCCAGTTTCACCTCGAGCAAAAAATCGCGGAAGGCATCGCCAATGGGCTTTCCCCAAAAGAGGCGCGCTACGCGGCGATGCGCGCGATGGACGGACTGGAAGTACGGAAAGAAGAGATGAGAGACATGCGACGGGTTCGTTGGTTGACGGATTTCCTCGACGACGCGCGCTACGCGACCCGGAGCCTCAGCCGCACGTCCGGACTTACCGCGTTCGTGGTGATCACGCTCGCGCTGGGCATCGGGATGACCTCGGGGACTTTCAGTATGGTCGATGCACTGATTTTCAGGCCTTACCCCGTGCCGCATGCAGGCGGCGTGCTTACTCTGGCGAGCACGACACACGATAGTAATCTCGAGGATTTCTCCTATCGCGAATACCTGGACATCCGCGACAAAACGAACAGCTACGACGGGGTGATCGCCAACGCGGATATGGAGGCTGTCGGCTTCAGTGCCGAGCCCCTAGCCACGCCACGGGTCCGGGGCGGAATGATGGTTTCCGGGAACTACTTCCACGTGCTCGGCGTAGAACCCCGGCTCGGGCGCGGGTTTCGGGAGGACGAAGATCAGGTGCCCGGCCGTGATGCCGTGGTGGTGCTCGGGCCAGACTTCTGGAAGCACGAATTCGCGAGCGACCCGGGCGTGCTCGGCAAGCATATTCGCCTGAACGGCACGGAGTTCATCGTGATCGGTGTCGCACCAGAAACATTTTCGGGGATGCTTATATTCGGGCATCCCGACTTCTACATGCCGCTGGCGATGGCGCGGGTGTTTTCCACCAACCTTCAAAAGAATTTTTTCGAGGACCGCGATGATCGCGAGCTGAGCGTCAGTGCGCGCTTGAAACCCGGCACAACGCTCCAGCAGGCGCGAAATGAACTTGTCGTGGTCGCCAAAGACTTCGAGCGCGAGTATCCGAAGGTCAATCGCAGCCGCGGTGCAGCGGTATACACCCAGTTCGAAGCGCGAACTCGAGAAGACCTTAATTGGAAATTCGGCGTGATCTTTGTGATCCTGGCGCTGGCCGTCCTGCTAGTGGCTTCGACTAACGTTGCGGGACTTCTCCTAAGCCGGGCCCGCGCGCGAACGCGCGAAATCGCCATACGTCTGGCGATTGGCGCCGGGCGTTTCCGGCTCATCCGGCTGCTGTTGACGGAAAGCCTGATGCTGGCGTCCTTGGGTGGGTTGGCCGGGATCGCCATTGGGTACGGCATCGTCGAGTGGTTTCAGAGCTTTCAGAACGTAGTATTCATGACCGACTTACCATTATCGGTCCCCTTCCGGATGGACACGCGCGTGTTGCTGGCAAGCCTCGCGTTGTCGGCGTTGAGCGCGCTCCTTTGCGGCCTGGCGCCAGCGCTCGAAAGCACGCGCCTGGACCTGGTGAACGCGCTCAAGTCGGCCGACGTGGATGTGCCCGGACGCAAACGCCTGTGGGGCCGGAATGTGCTGGTGGTAGCGCAAGTTTCCGCCTCCCTGATGCTGCTCACGGCGTCTTTCCTGATGGTCCGGGGCTTTCAGAATACCTTGCGCGAGGGCACCAGCTTCGCGAAAGATCATCTGCTGATGGCGAGCTTCGATCCGCGTCTGGTGCAGTACAACCGAGCGCAAACGCAGCAGTTCTACAAACTGCTGGCCGAACGTGTACGGGAAGCGCCGGGAGTTGAGAGCGAGGCTCTCACCCAGAACATTCCCCTCGGGATCGACGACTTTGACGGCATCGCCTTCGTGCCGGAAGGTTTAGAGATGCCGCGCGACCGCGAGAACTTTAACTCGACGATGGACACCGTTGATGAAGGATACTTCGAGACCATGGGCATCCCGATTCTCGAGGGCCGCGGCTTCCGGGCCTCCGATACCGCGGATGCGCCGCGTGTGGCGGTAGTGAATGAGCAGTTCGCGAAACACTATTGGCCGGGAGGCGATGCGGTGGGCAAACACATCCGCCTCGAGAGCCGCACCGGGACGCTGGTGGAGATTCTAGGAGTCGCCGAGACCATCAAATATCAAGGCATCTTCCAAAAGCCGATAGATTTCCTGTATATGCCCCTGGCACAAAATCCTGTCGCGCGAATGACCTTGATGTTGCGGTCCAGTGGCGATCCCCTCGAACTCGTTCAGTCCGTGCGGGAGGTGGTCCGTGGCCTCGATCCGAATCTGCCAATGTTGCACACAATGGCTTACCAGGACTACTACATGAACCAGGCCGTGAACGGGCCACGAATTGCGTTGAAGCTGGTGGGCTCCATGGGCTTGGTGGGCCTCCTGCTGGCCATCGCCGGTTTGTATGGATTGGTGGCGTACAACGTGAGTCGCAGAACCCGCGAGATCGGTATACGCATAGCCCTTGGCGCGGCAAGCTCGGACGTGCTGCGGCTGGTGATGGGCAAGGGCCTCGCGCTGGTCGGAATGGGAACGGTGATCGGACTGGCGATGGGTTTCCTCCTCGAGCAGCTCATGAATTCCATGCTGTTCAATGCCGGCGGCGTGGACATTGCGGCTTATGTCATCGTCGTGCCGTCGCTGTTTCTGGTAACCATGCTGGCGGCCTACATTCCTGCGCGACGAGCCACCCGGATTGCGCCAACACAGGCGCTGCGTTATGAATAGCGCAAGTGCGTGAACTCCAGATCCGCTAGGCACGCTTGCGGAAAGCACACCGGCCACTTGCCAATCCAATCCGTACCTGATTCACCTGTGATCGGAAACGGACGCCGGCTTTCTGCGCGGCGGCTGTGAGTTCTCCCCAAGTGTGGCCGGTTTCGAGATCGACGGGAAGGACTCCCCGCGTAATAGCGTTCGAGCGCCTGCAACCATGCCTGGAGTTCGCGTTTGTTCTTGCTTTCCTTAAGAAGCGCAATCGCTTTGGCGATTTCTCCGATAGATACGACACTGACAAACAGACTATCGCTTTCGGGGGCTTCAACCACACGGCGGACACCGGGATGTCCTTTGGGGCGGCGCAATTCGGAAAGCAAGCAGGTATCGAGAAGAACTCTCAAAACTTCACATCCCGCATGGGAGAGTCATCGCGGGTGAGATTCAGTCTTTCGAGGCTAGGGCCTCCTCCCATAAGAAATTCCTTGAAATCTGGGCGCTTCCCGGTGAGTTTTTCGTAGTCACGCTCGGCTACGACGACGACAGCATCATCGTGGCGGCGGACCCGTTTTGGTCCTTCGGCAAGAGCGCGGGTAACGAGTTCACTGAAGCGGTTTTGGCATCTACAAGTCGCCATTCCACCTCGCCATTTCTTGGAGGCGCGGGGATTCGCCTTTGGCAGCCCGCGCAGTGCAATCAAGGAGCTCCCGGTTGCCTGCCACCGCCTATCCGATCCGAGGGCCCAAGACGTGGCTGAACGCCGGAGCCGCACTATTGACAATTATAGATATGACTTGATATATATATAGATATGGCCGAGATTGATCCTCAAAGTTTTGTTCCACTCAAGACCCAGTGGTTTCACATCATGCTCTCCCTGGCCGGAGGAGAGCAGCACGGTTACGGAATCATGCAGGACGTCCTCAATCGCACTACCGGAAAGGTGCGATTGTGGCCAGCGACGCTGTATGGATCGATCAAGCGGCTGATCGAGGCCGGCCTGATCGAGGAATCCGACGAGCGGCCCGCGCCGGAATTGGACGACGCGCGACGCCGCTATTACCGGCTGACGGCTCTCGGCAGGCGAGCGCTCGACGCGGAGTGCGAGCGCCTTGAGGAATTGGTTCGCACCATTCGCGTAAAGCAAGCCATGGTCACGGAATGAATTTCGCATGGCGTATCTACCGGCGGCTGGCGCAAGCGTTTCCCCACGAATTCAAACTGGCTTATGGCGCCGAGGTGATGCAACTCGGGGAGGATGTCGTAAAAGAGATTGCCAAAAGGCAGGGAGTCGCGGGACTCGTCCGGCTCATCGCGGACATCGCCATTCGCGTACCGCTCGAATACCTGAGCGAAGTGCGCGGCGATATGCGCTACGCGCTGCGAGCGCTGATCAAGTCGCCCGGCTTCGCGTTGGTCGGCATCATTTCGATGGGACTTAGTATTGGGCTGACGACCAACGTGTATAGCTCGAAATGGGCGTTGCTGTTCCGTGATCTGCCGGCAGCGGCAAATGCCAAGAGGCTGGTAATGCCAGAGAAGCCCGTGTCGTATTACTACATCGAGCAGTTTCGTGAACAAAAGAACCTGTTCGCCGGGGTGGCCGCATTCGAGATCGGCGTCCCCTTCAATGTCACCCTAGAAGCGAATGGGAACGGGAAACCGCAGCGCGTCTTCGGACAACTTGTATCCCCGGACTATTTTAGAGTGTTGGGCGTCCAGCCCCAGCGTGGAAGAGTGCTCAGTACCGAATTCGACAAACCCGGCGACACGCCCGTGGTGGTAATTAGCGAGCGTTTCTGGCGCAATCGCCTCCACTCGTCTCCCGACGCCGTGGGACAAATTCTTCGCCTGAATGGGCAAATCGCGACGATCGTGGGAATCACGCCAAAGAATTTCTATGGCGCCTTTTCGATATACCCGGCTGAGCTGTTTGTCCCCATTACCGCGCCGGCCGCGCTTGCTCCGGAACTTGCGAACGACGTTCTGCATCAACCGCATGCCAAGGAGTTCCTGGCCATGATCTGCCTCGTGCCTGGCGTCACGCTGGATTCCGCCGAAGCCGCACTCGACGCGATCACACGTCGTCTCGACGAGCAGGATCTTCGCTCGCCACCTGCGACGGACAAAGCCAGACGCGTAACCTTGCTTCCCGCAGGTACCAGGGTTCCGCTTCCCCGGCAATTGAGGCCCGTCTTGCTGGGGTTCTTTCTCCTGCTAACGGGCCTGGTCATGACGCTGGCGTCGACGAACCTGGCCAACATGCTCATCGCGCGCGGCGCCAATCGCCGAAAAGAGTTGGCCATTCGCCTGGCTGTGGGAGCCGGCCGTTTTCGGCTTATCCGGCAGATGATGGCCGAAGGCGTTTTGCTCTCCTTGCTGGGCGGCCTCGCGGGATTTGCGCTCGCCTATGGTCTCTCCGCGTTGAACTCCCGATTCACCCCACCCATGGGAGTGCCGGTCGAATCCGATTTCAGCCTGGATTGGCGCGCAGCCGTTTTCTCATTCGGCCTGGCGGTCCTGTGCGGCGTCGGATTCAGCCTGGCCCCCGCGCTGCAAGCGACGAAAGCCGATCTGACCCCGGCCCTCAAAGAGGGCTCCCTGCTGCGCTTGCCGGGTTACCGGCGCGTTGGTCTGCGCAACTTACTGATGGTGGCCCAAGTTGCGGCATCGCTTATGCTGCTGCTGATGACCGGGTTCCTGGTAATAGGAATTAGCAAGGAAAGCAGCATCGAAACCAAATTTGATGCAAAGACCATGTATCTCCTGTCGATCGATCCCGTGCGTGACGGCTACGCGCCCGAAAAAGCGCAAGCTTTGTTCGAGAAGCTTCCCGAACGGCTCAAGACCGCCGACTCCACGCGCACGATTGCCCTGGCGGCCGAGGCGCCCTTTTCGATTGTAGATGAAGATGCAGCCGCGCAAGTGACTGCGGAAAACTCAGGGGCTTCCTCACCGATGCAGCAGTCGGTGATCAAGGAAACGGTAGGCGCCGGGTATTTTGCCGCGCTCAGCGAGCCGATGCTGGCCGGCCGGGAATTCCAGGAGCGCGACCAACGGAGCCAGGCAGACGGATCCGAGGCTTTCTCGTTGCCCGCAGTGCTGCCCGTAATATTGAACGAGACGGCGGCGCGCGGATTTTTCGGAAGTGGAAATGCGCTTGGAAAGCGCGTCAGGGGCGACCAACAGTCCTATGAAGTGGTCGGCGTGGTTCGCAACTTGAAGAATGGAATGGGCCTCAGCCAATCCGTAATGTATTTGCCTCTGACGCCGCGTGATTTTCGGCGGTCGCCAGCCGATGGCATAACCATGATGGTGCGCTCGGATGCGGGACCGCGTGCGCTCGGTGACCTGGCCAACGAGATCGCTTCGATCGATCCCCATGTGAACCTCGTCCATGCGCAAACGCTCCGCGATTACCTGGATCGCAGCCGGTCCTCCACGCGGTTCGCCGTCCAAACATACGGAGGAATTGGTGTATTCGGCTTGGTGTTGGCGGCCATCGGACTCGCTGGGATTACGGCCTACGCGGTTGCCCAGAGGCGCAAGGAGATGGCCATCCGCTCGGCGCTGGGCGCAAGCAGGGCGCAGGTGCTGCGGCTGGTGCTGCGCGAAGGCACGGCGCTCGTAAGCATCGGAACGGTTCTGGGATTTTTGGGTGCGATGGCGATGGCAAAAATACTTTCGGCGCTGACCAACCTATTCGCCGAGGCGTTTAGGGTCGGTACCGACGATCTGCGCCTGCTGATTGGCGCACCCTTGCTGCTGGCCGCGGTGGCCATGCTTGCCTGCTACGTGCCGGCGCGCCGGTCGGTCCGCATCGATCCGCTGAAGGCGCTGCGTCAGGAATAGGGGCTTACCGGCTGGTCCTCCAAGAGAGTGAATACGCCTGTGGGTTCTGGAAATTCTGGCACGGTCTGTACTCGCCGGCAGGATCTGTTGCAGGCTGAGATGACACGTTCTGCTTTTATCGTTTTTCGCGTTTAATGCAATCGATAGGTTAAGTTACGCGTTGTCAGCAAGGCTGGAGAATTCCGACTCACCCCGCCTCCAGGATGTAAGTCCTTGTTTTAATTTTAGCGCCATAAGCGTTAGTGCAAACCACCACCGAACAATAGTCAAGTGTGATTGCGGATTTCTTCAGCCTCCATTTTTACCGCAGCGTATGTCTGTTCCACCCACGAGCTTTCCGTGTATGCTTGCAGCAATTTCTAGCAGAGGGGCTTATGGCGACGGTGAGCCAAACAATACCGGTCACGGAAACGACGCCGACTATACGGGAAGGGGCACCCGTGGAACCAGTGGCGGGGCGCAACGTTTCCATGGATGCGTATCGCGGGTTCGTCATGCTGTTAATGATGGCGGAGGTGTTGCAGTTTTCCCGTGTGGCTGCGGCATACCCGACGAGCCTCTTCTGGAAAATCCTGGCTTTCAACCAAACTCATGTGGAGTGGTTCGGGTGCTCTCTGCACGACACGATTCAGCCGGGGTTCTCTTTCCTAGTTGGTGTGGCACTGCCGTATTCAATCGCGAGCCGCATCGCGAAGGGTAAGGGCTTCACGGAATTATTCGGGCACGCACTGTGGCGTTCATTGCTGCTGGTTGCGCTCGGCGTATTCCTCCGCTCGATGGACCACCCCATGACCTATTTCACGTTTGAGGATACGCTCTCGCAGATTGGGTTGGGATACCCCTTACTGTTCCTGCTCGGATTCCGTTCATCGGAATTGGGATGGGCGAAACGGGTATGGGCGGCACTCTGCTTAGTTCTCTTGGGATACTGGCTGGTGTGGGCCCTATATCCCGCAGCACCCGCGAATTTCAACTGGCCAAGCGTTGGTGTTTCTGCGACGTGGAATACCCAGCACAACTTCACGGGATTCGCAGGACACTGGAACAAGAACTATAACTTCGGAAATCACTTCGACCAATGGTTCCTGAACCTGTTCCCACGCGAAAATCGCTTCGAATACAACTCAGGTGGATACCTCACGTTGAGTTTCATTCCCACGCTGGGGACCATGATCCTAGGACTGATTGCGGGACAGTGGTTGCGCGAATCCCGGCCCAAGATCCCGATGAAGAAGTTGATAATTGCCGGCGTATCGGGGATTGCGTTGGGATTGGCACTGCACTACTCGCACATTTCCCCGGTGGTGAAACGGATTTGGACGCCGTCCTGGACCATCTTCAGCGGAGGTATCTGCTTCTTGTTTCTGGCCGCGTTCAGTTGGGTGATTGATGTGAAGGGTTTCAGAAAATGGGCGTTCCCGCTTGTTGTCATCGGCATGAACTCGATCGCCGCATACTGCATCGCGCACTTCATGGAAGGGTTTCTGGATAGCACCTTCCGCGTCCATCTGGGTCCGAATTTCTTTCGGCTCGCCGGCGCAGGGCTGGAACCATTTTTTGGGGGCGCCGCGATTCTGCTGTGCTATTGGTTAGTGCTGTTTTGGATGTACCGGCGGAAATTGTTCCTGAAGATCTAGGGCATGATCCGACAAAATCTTTTCCTGTAGGAGACTTGCAAAGTCAGCGTCGAGTGCCCTGACCGGTAAGGGAGCGGGATGACGTCCACGCCAAGAGCGGCATTTCTCTCGTCTCAGCCTCTCTTGACGGGCCGCTCGACGGAAAATGTGTGCACCCGACCCGAGATCTCGGCGGCCATCGCCACCGAACCGTTCCGCGCGATGTCGCAGGCGGTCACCGCGCTCGAAGCTGCAAACGTGAACAGCAGTTTCCCCTCTTTCAGATCCCAGAGACGCACGGTCATGTCCTCGGAACCGGAGATCGCGAACCGCGCGTCGTCCGTGATCGCACAATCAAAGACCATGCCGCGATGGCCGCGCAAGACGTGAAGGCACGCGCCAGCATCCAAATCCCAAAATCGCAGAAGCCGTCCCCGGGATCCCGTCAGGGCGTGTTTACCGTCCGCGGTCATGTCGGCGCACGTGATCGAGCGCATGTGACCCCGGAGCAGACGGGGCTTGTGGAGATTCTCCAGATTCCAGAGTTCAAGCGCGCAGCCATCATCGCCTCCGCGGTACGGTTCCTCTTCCAGGTCCGCGCCTTTCCCGAAATTCCGAGTCGCCGAAACAGCGCGGCCGGCTGCGAGCGAGAATGCGAGGACGCCCAGCCTCTCTGAACGGGAAGCGACCTTCTTCACTCCGAGCGTCTTTTCGAGGCGAGCCCGGAGGTCTCGCTCCACCCGAGAGTCGAGCAGCGGTAGGCTCCGGCGAACGACGCGATCTGAAGCCACGTCTTTTTGTTGTTGGACCGGTTTGCCGGTTTGCGTGTCCCACAGTTCGTGCGCGGCTTCGGAAGCGGTAATCGCAAGCTGTTCGTCATCGCACACTGCCAGGAACCGTACGGCAGCGCGTTGTTCCCAGTCGGGGGGCTGCACAGCCTCCTGTGTGAGGTCCCATAGTTTGACGTCATGTTCGAAGTCACCGGTCGCCACGGCCCGCCCATCAAGTGTGAGCGCCAGGCATGAAAACTCTCGAGAGTTCCTGACGCGGCCGATCGGGCGGCCGCTCGTCGTTTCCACTGCAACGAGCTCTTTACTATTTTGAGCCGTGAGCGTCACAGCGCTGTCCTGAGATAGTCCTACAACGGTTGCGGCGCCGATGCTCTCTATCAACGCGACGGCACCGCCGTCGACTGTCCATGAGCGGAGCGGATTTCCGAAAAACATTCGTGAGCCGTCAGGCGTAATAACGAGGGGAGGAGCCTGGAAATGGAATCCGCCGCCGCCCAGGTTATGTGCGACTCGGCCAATGAGGCTGGCGTTCTTGATGTCGCGGCATTCGACGACTCCATCCAGGGCAATTGCCAAACGCGATGACTCGGCTGCACATGACAAGGCCATTACTCCATGGCCGTCTGCAGCGCGCAGCTCAACTACCTTGTCGTTCCTGGAATCCCACGCCAGAACGCGACCGTCATCGAAGCCGATAAACGCGATGCCGGACGGGCCGCCTCCACAGATCCTCGTGATGCGCGCGTCCTCGAATGTATGACGGGCTACCGGCTCATCGGCTTCTAGTGTGTAGAGGCGGACATCGTTGGGGCCCGCAGCCGCAAGCCGCCCGTCCAGAGCAACGAAGGCGAGCGCGGTTACACCGCCTGCCACGACCGCATCGTTGTAGGTACGCAGAAGCCTTGCCGCCACTGCCGACCAGATCTTGACTGTGAGGTCGTTGCTCGACCCGCCGCCGGACGCGATCAACCTGTCATCGGGCGAAAGCGCGATGCTCCGCGGTGTCCCCGCATGACCGTCGATTTCACGTCCTCGGAACAGAGCGAGCGTCGGTTCACCCTCCTCCCCGAGCGACTGTGTGACCGGACGCAACCATATTCCCCCGCGCCAGGCGCGCGCCCCGTCGATCAGCGGCTGAAGCGCGGGAGCCGACTCCAGGCGTGAGAGAAGTTGCGCGGCAAACTGCGCCGGATCGTTCGTTAGAATATGCGCTGAGCGCCGACAGACGCGGTAAAGCGGACCGACACGCTCATCCTCGGGATACGAACTAAGATCCAACAGCACCGCAGGAAATCGGCGTACGGCTGTCTTGCGCTCCAGCCACGGAAACGACACCAGCAAGGTACGCCATTCGTCCTCTCTGCCGGCGCCTCGCAGGTGATAGCTCAGATAATCGAAGAGATAGCCGTCGTCTGCAGCAGCAGCCCAACCGCCGGGCGTTTGCGCCGTGAACGCCTTGAGCCAACGAGCGTGCAACGCGCGCTCATCCGCTGTACGCATGATAAGAAAGTCCCGTTGAACGTCGTGAAGCGTGTACCGCTGGCGCTCGTCTACCCGCAGCAGCGAACGGTCGACGAGATCGTCCAACACGCTTGTGACCTCCAGCGGGTCTGTTCCTTCCTCTGTCCACCAGGTGCTCATCATGCTGGCCGGCGCGGCTGCGTCCTCTGGAACGGCAACGAAGTCGAGATACTTGCGTTGCTGCTCTTCGTTGAGTTCCTCGAAGCTCACGAGCATCGCGCGGTCCAGCGTTTCGTAGGCGTAGTCCGGCAGTCGGCGCTCGATCTTCGATAGATCGGCGCGCCGGAGGCGGGCCAGAGCGTAAGCCCAGCGGTCCGGTTGCCGGCGGATTGTTGCGCCGATCATGGCCAGAGCCAGCGGGAGATTGCCGCACTTCCTGGCGATTTCCGCGGCTTCCGCAGGCAACTGCTCGCGACGCGTGTTCGTCCACGCAGCGAGCAGATCGAGTGCCTCATCCTTCGTCAGTTCGTCGACGGCAATTTCGTGCACGCCGGCGGAAGCGAACAGACTGCGCTTCCGGCCCGTGAGGAGAATGCGAACATTCTTACCCGCCGCGGTTTGCAGCGCTTCCGCTACGTCGACTTGCCAAACGTCGTCCAGGACAATCAGGCAGTTCATCTTCGCCAGGGTCTTTCCTAGCAGAAGCCTGGCCTCCGCGACACCCGTGTAGCTCTGAATGCCGTCGTCGCCGACGGCAATGCCCGTGCGGGTCAGCGTACGCAGGGGATCGATGTCGCGGCCGACGGCAATCCAGAAGACACCGTCCGCGAACGAACGCCTTACCTCCGGTGCCTGCGCGAGCGCAGCGGCAAGCACGCTTTTGCCAACTCCTCCCATTCCCGTGATGGACGTTATGCGTTGATCGGGCTCCAGGTCTACGGGTTCATACGCGTCGATCAGCACGCGTGCTCGCAGAGTGTCCAGCCGTCCCGGCCGCTCCAAGTACGGCGTCGGCAGGCGCGGCACACCCACGAGCGGTCCGAGCCGTGGGACTGGCGCAGCAATGATGTTCGAGAGTCTTTCGAAAGCATGCGCCTGAGGCACGGCTTCACGCACATCCTCGCAGTGCAGCGACCGCAGCGCCTCCGGAACGTCGTCGTAGTCGCCCAGCCGGAGCAACGGTGTGACAATCACACCCTCACGCAGCGCGTGGCGCCACTCCACCTCGACGTAAGGCTTGTGCCTGGCGCGGGGTCCGACGATCAGCAACAGGCGCTCGACGGAGGCGATCGCGTCCCTTATCTCCTGGAGAAACGTGAGACCGCGGCTCTCCATCGCCTGGCGGTCCCACCACACGCGGACACCTTGATTTTCCAGGTGGCGCCATAGCCCTTTCGCGAATGCCTCGTCGTCATCTCGCGCGTAGGAGATGAATATTCCGCGACGCTCAGAAATCACTTCAGGGGACGGTGGCATAGCACCTGTTTCACACAAGCATTAACAGCCCCGATAAGGACAAATGGCGGAGTCACAAAGGCCCAAAGTATGTCGCCGTCTGCGCGGCTCCATGAGATTGCGGCGGGCTGGGTACACTCCTGGAATTGTAAAAGGTGATGCACTGTGTCCCAACCCGTTCGAACGATACCTCGCGCGAGTGACGCCGCAATTGAGACAGGGGGGTGCGAATCGCCATCTGGGGCGACAATCGTACAGCGCATAGTCCCTCTCTCGATCATTAGCTGAAAAATGTTGACGTGCTCATTCTGTCCGTCGAGTCAATACTCACGCGCGTTGAGGTCAATGCAATCGTTCGGAATATGATCCTAAGACCGTGGGACGAGCGCTCAGCTGACTGCAGGTTCTGTCGGGTAACGCTCGCCCACTTTTTCACGCCCGCAATGTGCCAAAATTTGCTTTGCGTACTTCCGCTCACGCGGGGCAAAAGCTGTGTCTGTTCACACCACGAAAGATGCTTCTGCTTTGATTTCAGCTTTTACGATCCTCCCGCGACGATTCCACATCTTGCAAGTAGTCTTTCCCTTTGTCGGTGAGATCGAAGCACTGGTTGAACTGGAAGCTCGCTGGCAACTCGGCGATCGGCTTTCTATTCTTGATCAATCCCAAGTCTCGAAGGTGGCGTAGTTCTTTCTGCAGGGTTCCCGCGCGCGCGTAGATGGTAGTCGGCTGGTCGCGCAAATTCCGCAGATGAACCAACTCTGCGCCGGGCAGGTCCGTGGCGGAGCCTTTGGATTTACTACGCGCCTCCCATAGCCCTTCAACACGCTGCAAAATAGTCTCCAACAACTCTCGCTCCGAGCGGATGACAGGCTGGGCCCGGTTAGAACCCTGCAGGCCGTTGAGCGTCTGTTCAAGATCAGGCCACCATCTCGCGAAGGACCTCTCCAACCTGTCCACCGGTTTCGGACTCTGCCGAATACTGTTGATGCTCTCTACCAATCTGTATGTTCCTTCACGGTCGGCACGTACGTGCTGGAACTGTGCCAGAGGAGACCTTTCCGATGCCGGTGGCAATTCATCGATGAGGTATGGCACGACCCGAGAAGTTGCGAACTTCTTCGCGATAGCTCCAGCCTCAAATAGCAGCCAAGGCGCCTCAAAGTTATCCTGGGTGAGGCAGAGAATCCCAAACTCAGACTGCTCCAATTCCGTTCCGAGCCGCTGTGCCCAAGCTTCGCCCGGGCTGATGTGATCAGAAACGAAGACCTGGACCGCCTCCTCAAAAAGATCCTGCAGGAGCGATTTGAGTCCGAGTGCTGCAGCCTTGCTGCGCTGACCTGACCAACTTGTGAAAATGCGCATAGCTATTCCTGCCTTGGTCGGCTCACCGCTGTCGTCCGAAATCGTCTCACGATCTGGCCAAATTTGCACCGTGGCCGCTCTCGATAAGACGCTCGACCTAGACCATTCATTTTCTTTGTCCTTTCGGTGAGTTGAGAGTTGGTTCCCTCAGACAGGCTTCTGACGATAGGAAGGCCCGGCGATTGTTCACGGAGGAGATCGGGGACCTAAAGCGGCTCTTATCGACCTCTCAGATTCTGAAAGAATGGTCGGAAAAGGCCGGAATGAATACAGCCGATGTGAAACAGGTTTTAACTGACGTGTCGCGGAGGGGACGTTTCTTTCCAGAGCTCAGGAGATACGCATTTCGATTGGTGGTCAAAAGCAATCGCGTGACACGGGCTCGCAGGCGACTCATTCAGGGAGCGCGTACAGTAATAGATAGAAAGTGGCGAAACGCGTTGACGCGGGCGCTTTGCTTTCGCCCCACAGTAAGCAGAAGCCCGCTCAGGTGAAGAGCAAGTACTGAATTTCACAACGCGTCCGTGGCAGGGTCCAACCACGCCACCACAAAGCAGATGCGATGCCGTGGAATGCGAGTGGTGTGAGGGCTTACTCGTTTGCTGGCCAGAGACGGCATCTTGAGCCGGGCCAGCTATATAGGCAAGCACCCGATCAGCTTCAACCTACTCTGCAATTGCGATGTCTCCGATCGCTTGGCAAAACGATTTCAAGGTCCGTCTTTCTGTGCAGAAGCGCATCCCCCTGGACTGTTTGTGGGTGACATACTGGTTGACTGTCTCGGACAGGGACCCTTTTGGGAGGGGAGGATATCAATGCGGAGCGGCCTTGGATGCGGATGCGGGAGCCCGGTCCACGCCGAAATCCCACACGTACAAGTTCAATCCGTCCTCGAGGATTTCCGCGAGCGCGTACTCCCCCGGCGGCAGCGGCGCGCTCAGCGTAAACCGGTAGATGTCCGGAGCCACTTCCCATCGCTGGATCGCAATTTCGTCCCGTTCCTGCGAAATCTCCTGGCCGAACTGGCTCCGTATGGACTCCAGCAACCGCTTGTTTCCCTTCACTTTCGCGCGCACCAGAGCGACCTCCGGTCCCGACACGCCCTGCCGCCCAGTCCGTAACACCGAGGAATCGTGGTCCGGGTCAGGCGCCGGTTCGCGCAGATAAAACTCCGGCACCGAACTCGTCAGCCGCACGGTAGCCCTGGTACCCGGGATTTCCACGTTGCGTTTGCTGGGGATGATCGGTATGGGGGAAAATACCTGTTTTAGGACAGTTTTTTTGTCCGTTTTCACATCTGAGCCAGCCTGCCCCAGCCGTTTGACTGACTTGTCCTCGAACGCGAACATGCCCTCGCCGTCAGGCAAGAACACCCCAGGTGCAACCGTCAAACTGGCGTCCACATCCACAGGCGTTTCCGCCTTAGCTGCTGCCTCTTGGATGCGTACCTTTTCTAACAATGCTGCTGTGGTTTTTTCGTCGGCGGCTTCCGCCTTTTTGGTGGCATCCCAATCCACCATGGCCGCCGGGATCTCTTCCCAGGCACCTCTTTCTACACTGAAGTAGCGCACCCGGTCGCCCGTCTTTTCGTAATTACGCACAAGCTGGAAGCTTCCATCGGTTAGCACCAGCTTTTTTCCGCGGGGAAGACTTGCCGGCGCAGCTATTCTAGCCGCAGCTTCGTCTCGAGGCTTTTTGGTACTCGGACTATCCTGCTCGGGGGCGGAATCAGTCCCGGGACTCGCACGCCAGGTGGTTCCATCCCAGCCGAACAGGGCTATCGGAAGGATCAGGACCAGTGTAGAAGACAGTCTCATGGCACTTTATGGGCAATAGGATGCCGGTTAGAAGAATCGGTTTGCCCTGCGTTGAGCATACCCCCCTGCCCACGGCCCTGCAACTTCTGGTCCCCAAAAAGCAAAGGCTCTTTCCGATGTCCCGGAAAGAGCCTTTTGTGACTCGAAGCTGGCCAGATTCTTAGTGCGTGCAGCGCGGAAACAAGGTCACCAGCACCATCAAGTCAGATAGCGTAAACAGCCACTGGTCCGCCTGCTTGCCTGCCGCTTCCGCAGCACGCGCGATGAACCCCAGATGCCGGCTCTTTGCAAAATTGCGAATGTGATCGACGCAAATGCCAGTCAGGCTGGCAATTTCCGCGTCCGTGAAGATCTTTTGGCTTGATTTTACGGTAACCATGGCCTTTTCCCTTTAACTATTTACCACACCGCGCTTCGATTTCTTGCTCCCAATCCGTATGATGCTTTTTGAAGCGTAAGCGATGCACCTCTTGTAGAGCAATAGTAGTTCCGTTCTCCTAACCTAAAACGAAAAGGCTAGTACTTTTGTTCCAACCTCCTGTGCAAAAAGACATTAACCAAAATTGTGCACATGGGTTGTCGGCTGGCAGGAAGGGAAGGGAGTGGAAAACGGAGGGAAAAAATGTCCTACTTTTGCAAACTCTCTATGGCTTTCGGTAGATCTGCGACAATTTCGCGCATCTGTTTTGTGTGCCGCACTTCATGCGACGCAATGAACTGCATCCATTCATAGGTGTTTAAGGTCCCCAGCGCAGGGTGGGCCCAGCAGTATTCAGCCAAATTCCGGCTTCTCGTTTCTTCCAGAAATGCCAGTGACCGCTCCCGCACGCCTCGTAATTCCGCCAGCATCACCTCCTTATCGCCGAGCATTTCCGGCTCAACGGGCATCGGCGATTTGCGGCGAATCCATCGTGATTCCACCAGCGCCATCGGAATGTGAATTCTCTTTAACAAGGAAACGCGCTTCGGGGGATGCTGCCGAACCCGGTCTGCCTTTGCGATCACCGCTCGTTCCACCATCATCAAATGCGCCACCAGTTCCGCCGCGGACCATTTCCCCTCGCTTGGCTGCGTTTTCCATTCTTCAGCAGCCACCGCATCCGCCGCGGACAAAAGCCTCGTTTGCGCCCGAGCCATACACGAGAGGATGGAATCAAGTTCTTGTGGCATTGCCTAGCTTTCACTTCGGCTCTTCCCGTGCGCTCCTCAGACGGAGGCGCCACCGGCCTGCTCGAAGGCGTCGGCAAGTAGTAAGACCCTGGCCTCGCCAAAGGCCGGTCCAAAGATCTGCAAGCCCACGGGCAGTTTCCCGCAGATCTTTCCGCAAGGAACCGAGATCCCCGGCACCCCTGCTAAAGATCCCGTAACTGTATATATATCAGCAAGATACATCTGCAGCGGATCGCTCGTGCGCTCTCCCAGCAGAAACGGAGGAACGGGAGAAGTAGGAGTCACTAGTACGTCTACTTTGCTAAATGCCTCACGAAAATCCTGCGCAATCAGCGCTCGGACTCTCTGCCCCTTCAGATAAAACGCATCGTAGTAGCCGGCCGACAATACATAGGTCCCCAGCACAATCCGTCTCTTGACCTCGGCGCCAAACCCCGCCCCGCGGGTCTTGCGGTACATGGCCAGCAGGGAATCGGCCTCCACGCGCAAGCCATACCTCACGCCGTCATACCGCGCCAAATTCGAGCTGGCCTCCGCCGTCGCGATGATGTAATACGTCGCAATCGCATAGTCCGTGTGCGCCATGTGGATTTCACGCAGCTCGCACCCGAGCTTTTCGAAAACCGCAATCCCCGCTTCGATCTTCTTCCGGACCCCCTCGTCCATTCCCGCGCCAAAATACTCCTTAGGAATGCCGATACGCAGCCCCTTGACCGGTTTGCCCATGGCAGCCCGATAGTCCGGCACCGGCGCGGTAGTCGATGTCGAATCGTTGGTGTCGCGGCCGGCGATAACGCCCATGACCGCGGCTACGTCGCGCGTGCTCGTCGCAAACGGCCCAATGCGGTCGAGCGAAGATGCAAACGCAATGAGCCCATACCGCGAGACCCGTCCGTAGCTGCCCATCATCGCGGGAATCCCGCAGAACGATCCTGGCTGCCGGATGGATCCGCCGGTATCCGTCCCTAGCGAGGCCACCGCCAAGCCCGCCGCCACGGCCGCCGCGGACCCGCCGCTCGAGCCCCCCGGCACCCGGTCCGTCGACTCCGGGTTCCGCACCGGCCCATACGCAGAGTTCTCGGTGGAACTGCCCATCGCAAATTCGTCGCAATTTGTTTTGCCGAGCATCACCGCGCCGGCTGCTTCAAGTCGCTCCACGGCAGTGGCGTCATACGGCGGGATGTAATTCTCCAGAATCTTCGACCCGCAGGTGGTGCGCACCCCCCGCGTGCTGATCACGTCCTTGATGGCTATGGGAACGCCTGCCAGCGGAGGCAGCACTTTTCCCGCCGCAACCAGCCCATCGATTCGATCCGCCTGCAGGTAAGCGCGTTCTTCGGAAAGAGTGAGGTAGGCGTTTAGCTCTTGGTTCCGTTCAGCAATCCGCTTGTAGAAATCCGAGGCCAGTTCCCGCGCCGAAATCTTCTTCGTCCCGAGCGCTTCGCGCACTCCGTCGATGGTCCATGCGGCATTCATCGTTCGATGACTTTCGGCACACGGAAATAAGACGCCTCTCGATCCGGGGCTTGTTCGAGAATTTCTGCGGCCACATCGCAACGCACAATATCGTCCTCCCGCAGGGTTGCGTCGGCGGATTCCTCGTCGGCCAAAACCTGGGCCATCGGTTCGACACCGGTGGTGTCCAACTCGTTCAATTTCCCGATGTATTCCAGGATTTCGTCAATCTGCGTGCGGTACATCTCCAGCTCGGCCTCGCTCAACTCCAGATTGGCCAGCTCGGCAACTTTTTCCACATCTTCGCGGCTGATTCTCAAGATAATTACCCGCTTTCATTCCATTGGCAGTGCAGCAAAATTCTAGCATATCCCCACAGGTGGACCGGGCAGCTAGTGGATTACATGAGACGCCTTGGGATCAGGGATAAACACGACGAAATCGTAGCCGAAGATTACGCGCTCCAGCTCCGGATCGATCTTTCCGTACTTCGAAAAGCCGTCCCGCAAGGCGCGGAAATCATAGAGCGTCCAGGAATTCTCGGCGAGCGCATCGAACAGCGGCTTGAAAAAGAGAAATGGCGAATCCTTGTCGCCAGCAAGATCGAGCGGCGCGGCCTCCGGTGGTTTTCCGATGCCGGCAAAATGCAATTGTTCGCCTTTCACTCCGGCGATCAAAATATGAACCGATTTGAACTGGTTGGCCTCGGCCGCTTCGCCGATCAGGTTGCCCAGCTCGCTCGAATGCAGCGGATTGATCCCGCGAAACATGTGATAAGCGCCGAACTTGAAAAAAACCTTCGGCAGCACCCCGTTGCTTTGTGAAGAAGCCGCAAACGGCTCCGAGAAATTCTTTTTCATCAGCAGCGCGCGCTGCCGGTTCGATTGGTAATAGTCGCCGCTCATATTCTTCTGGTAGATCTCCCGGCTCAACAGCCAGGCTTCGAACAGTTTCTGCGCCTCGGGCTTGCCCTGTTTCTTTAGCAACTCCCGCACCTGATCCAATTCCTCTTGTTTGGCGGTCATCATAAACAGATCGCCGGGATTGCCGCTCTGGACCGCAGCAGCACGGGCTTCGCCGCTCTCCTTTAAAAGCGTTTCGACGGCCGCTTTCGCTTCCGGGCCGGGGTTCGTGCCGAGAATCCTGTCTGCCAGAAAGCCCGTCGCGCCCATGAACTCCTGGTCCAGCCCCCAGATGGTCATGTGCCCCGGCGAAGCCGCGCTCTCGCACTTTTCAAGCATCCTGAACTCTTCCTGCCAATTGTAGAACGCGATTGTTTCCGGGTATTTCCGTTCGAACTCAGCCAGCTGCTTCGCTCCGTCCGCGCTGCGCGCCATCTTTTCAAGTTCCGGCGCAGCGTAGGTCCCGATTTCGAGTGCCATATGGTGGAATCCGTGCGGCGCAAGTTCCGCGCAAAGCGCGGCAGCGAACTCCGGGATTTGCCGGATGCCGTGGTCTTCTCCGAGGGCCACAAATTGCGCTTCTGCCAATGCCGTGCGGAGTACTTCCGCGCCCGGGCCCGCGAGTTTGCCATCCTGGACGCTGATGATCCCGCGGTTTTTCTTGAGGACCTCCGCAAATCCCGCGTTCTGCGCCCGCGTGCCAATCGTAAACACGAAACAAGCCGCCAGAACGACCGCCGCCGTGCGCCGCTTTTTCATCTCTTCTCCGTCAGCAGGGGAAATCCCCGAAGGTCTCGAGGCTCTCGGAAGCCCCGCATGCTTTACGCATTGTAGAGAAGAAAGGTTGTTCGTCAATCCTCAAGGAAACAGCCGGCCGAGGTCCCGAAGAAAACAGCCTGCTAAGCAGCCTCAGCAGCTGAGCCCCGGACGTCCGACGGCGGTCCGTGGTTCTAGCGCTTTTCCCCCGGCACGGCGGCGGATTCCAGCTCGGCAATGGAATGATGCATGCTAGCCATACGCCAGTGTCCTTCGGACTTCTTGCACATGGCCATGCCGCGACCGTGCAACTTGCCTCGCGCTGAGTCAATCGTAAACTCATACTCGTACCACACGGCCTCACCGATGGGATGAAATGCACTCTCGCGGATGTCCAGCCGGGCTGCCGGCACCTGATGGAAATAGCGCTCGCGGAAATACCCGACTACTTGTTCCCGGCCATAGAGTTCGGTGTCGATGGAGAACAGCACAATCTTGGGGTCCAAGCAGTCGCCGAACTTCTGCTCGTCGGAATCATTAAAAGCGTCCACGCAGCGGCGCATTTCGTGCTGCATGGCTGTTACCAGCTCTGCGCCATGCACTTCGTCCAGCGTCGCGACGTGCATGGTGTGCTCCTTCAGATTGATGCTGGCTCCCAGTTTCCCTAATAGATCGACGCCCAGGATGCCGTCGATTCTCCGTCCGCACGCTTTTCCAATCGCCGAAAGATCGATGGCCGGCAGTTTTAGCTCAACCACTTTTGTTCGGCCCACGGTCAAATCAGGCAGGGTCACTTCCTTCGCGCTGGTTGCCAGCGTGCCGCTCCAGGAGGTCACGTGGATGTCGCGCGCCTGCCCGGCGGCAAACGATTCCAGATTCAATATCGAGGTCGCGGCCGTATCCACCAGGAACCATTTGTCGATTCCGGCGACCAGCACGTCAACCACCGGAAGTGCGTCGCAGCGCTCCATGGGAAGTTCTTGCGCGCGCGCGACGCGTGCCACCATCCCGGCGTGCGAGAGAGTGGCCAGCAGCGCCAGAAGACGAACTAAACTGCGCCAGAGCGGGCCAGCGCTTGGTCGCCCGGCGAATAGCGGCGAGCGGCTAGCCCAGCGCATGGGCTGGACCGCGCTTTTGAAAAGCCTCGCGGAAGGCAACCTTCGTGGCAGAAGCAGCGGGCCGAGAACGACGGCATTTCCCATGGAACACCCCTCATGCGCCAGAGCATACCACAACAAACGAACGTTCGTGCTTATTTGTGTCCTGTGTTACAGTATTTTTAAATGCCCTACGCGCGCGGCTCCCATGGCCCCAAAAAGCCTGTCAAAAAACGCGCCAGCAAGCCCGTCAACAGGCCTGTACTTCGCCGCCAGGCCAAAGGCCTGCGAACCCGCGAAGCGATCCTCGCCCGCGCCGTGGATATCGCTTCCGCCGAAGGCCTCGAAGGCCTTACCGTGGGCTCCCTCGCCGAGCAGCTGGGCATGAGCAAGAGCGGCCTCTTCGCGCACTTCGGCTCCAAGGAAGAATTGCAGCTGGCCACCGTTGAAATGGCGCGCGACGTTTTTATCAATAAAGTCACCCTCCCGGCCATTGCCGCGCCGAGGGGTATGCCCCGCTTATGGTCCTTGATTGATCATTGGCTGGTCCTGGTCGAAAAACGGGTCTTCGAGGGTGGATGCTTCTTCACCGCCGCTTCGTTCGAATTCGATGGTCGCCGCGGCGTCGTGCGCGACCGCATTGCCGCGATCATGCACGAATGGATCGGAGCTATCACTCGCGCGGTCCAGGGAGCCCAAAAAGCCGGCCACCTGGACCCGAAACTCGACGCCACGCGCCTGGCCTTCGAGTTCCACGCCATCGCCATTGGGGCGCACTGGGCGCATCAATTGCTTGAGGACCGTCAAGCGTATTCCCGCGCGCGCCTGATGGCGCTCGAGAAGTTGCAGAGCGTGGCCACCCCCCAATCGCCCCGGTTGCCGTAGTGTCGCGCCAGGGTCTCGGGTACTTCGGAACACACCAAGTGCCCGAATCTGCTAACTACAGTCGTTCCCATTTTTCGTTTTAACCGCTCGGATCAGCGGCTGGCCGGGACAACTTCTCGAGTCTTGCGGGGATATTTTTTCGCGATGTAATTATCGACGAGCGCCTGGAACGCCACCGCCAGCTCGTCGTAATTTCCTTCCAGCGTCACATCTTTCTTCCCATCAATATAGATGGGACAACGCGGCGCTTCGCCAGTCCCAGGCAAGCTGATGCCGATATTCGCGGCCTTCGATTCGCCCGGGCCGTTTACGATGCAGCCCATCACCGCCAGGGTCATGGTTTCCACGCCCTCGTACTGCGTTTTCCAAATCGGCATGCTGTCGCGGATGTAGTCCTGAATGCGTTCGGCCAACTCCTGGAAAGTTGTGCTGGTAGTGCGTCCGCAGCCAGGGCACGCCGTCACGCTGGGAGAAAACGAACGCAGCCCCAGGGCTTGCAGCAGCTCACACGCCGCATACACTTCGTCGCGCCGGTCGCCGCCCGGCTTCGGCGTCAGCGAAATGCGGATGGTGTCGCCAATCCCTTCGTAAAGTAAAACTCCCAGCGACGCCGCCGACCAGATCTGCCCCTTCATGCCCATCCCTGCTTCGGTCAAGCCAAGATGCAGGGGTTGCTCTGTCTTGCTCGATAAATCGCGATACACGGTAATCAAATCGCGCGGCCGCGAAGTCTTGCACGAAATAATAATTTGATCGTGCCCGAGCCCGCATTCCAGCGCCAATTCCGTCGACTGCAGCGCCGAGAGCACCATGCAATCGTTGATAATCTCTTCGGACTCCTTCAGAAGGTTCTTGTCCGTGTTCTCCTGCATCTTGTGCATGACCAGCTCTTGATTCAGCGAGCCGCCATTTACGCCGATGCGCACGGGTTTGCCGTTGTCGCGCGCGATTTTGCAAATGGTGGAAAATTGTTCATCGCGGCGCTGCCCCGCTCCCACATTCCCTGGATTGATCCGATACTTGTCCAGGGCCTTGGCGCACGCAGGGTACTTGGTCAGAAGAACGTGTCCGTTGTAATGAAAATCGCCGATGATGGGCGCGTCGCAACCGGCATCCAGCAAACGTTTCTTGATTTCCGGCACGGCCGCGGCCGCCTCGGGCACGTTGACCGTCCAGCGCACGATTTCAGAGCCCGCTTCCCGAAGCTCCATAGTCTGCTGAAACGTGGTGGCCACGTTGGCGGTGTCCGTGTTGGTCATGGACTGCACGACGATCGGTGCGTCGCCGCCCACAAGCACGTGGCCAACGCGCACGCCGTAGGTCTTGCGCCGAGGGCGACCGCTAGCCGCCGCGTCGGTTCCTTTGATCTGTGTAAGCATCCTCTATGATTCTAACGTGGTTCGGGCCTTCAGCGAAACAGCACTTGCATCCGAGGGAGAAGTCGCCGCTCTGGTTGGTTAACAGCGGATTACTGCGGGCCAGTTGCGGGTTCCTCTGCCGCTCGAACGCTACCGTGCATTTTTGCGGCGCGCCGAATTGGGGCAACGCGTGTTGCGCCCAACCCCATAAGGGACTGCGCCTTCGTCCTGCGAATTGGACCGATCGACGAACCAACCTTGCGACTCTCAAGCGTTTATTTATGAACATTGATTTATTTTATTTATCAGCGGTTTGATGCAGGAATTTTACCTATAGAACTAATTTAGAAATTCTTGATGCTCTCCCGACGAACTATTCTTGCTCGCCTTACGTCCTATCGCGCATGAACAATTCCTTTTCTTAAGAATTAAGACGAGGAGTGGGTAGCGGGGCTGGCTGGGGTGGTTTGGGGACTGTGGTGGGGAAATCTCTCGTAGTTCGGTGTGTGCTGGATCTTGAGATTGCTATAAATACCCTTCCGGGCCGCTTTCTTCCGTCTTCTAACCCTAGTTCTAAAAGTGGTTTTTCTGGAAAGGGGTGTCCTTGTGAGAAAGACAGGCATTGGCTTTGTCGTTTGTGCTGCCTTATTCCTAATTAGTAGCGCTCTTGCGCCTGCCGGCCGGGCGCAAAGTGAGACAACCGGGACTGTGCTCGGCACCGTCTCCGATCCAAGTGGTGCCGCAGTTGTGGATGCCAGTGTCCTTCTTCGCAATACGGCGACAAACGCGCAGGTCAAGCAGACTACCAACGGAGCAGGCCTGTACACGTTCGCCAACGTGACGCCGGGGGTTTATGAAATCACCGTTAAGAAGGCGGGCTTTCGCGGCGCGAACGTCTCTGCGTTCATTGTCGAGGTGACCAAAAGCTATACCGTCGATGTGAAGCTCGAGATTGGCGAGGTGACCGAGTCCATCACGGTTTCCACCGAGGCGCGAGTCGAACTACAGACGACCGACGCGCAGGTCGGAGACGTGATTGGCGGGACTACGCTTTCGCGCTTGCCCACTCTGACGCGTGATGCCTCGGAACTTCTCACGCTGCAACCGGGAACGACGCCGTACGACACGCCTGCCAACGGTGGTTTTGGAAACAACGGCGGCACCGTGGCGGGCGCCCGCAGCGATCAAAACTCAATTTCCCTGGATGGAGTCGATATAACGGACAATTCCTTCGGCGGCGGCGCGACGGCGGTGAACTTTATTCCTACCGGCGTCGAAAGTCTCGAGGAGTTCCGAGTCGGCGTTTCGAATTCCAACGTTGATTTTAGCCGCTCCTCCGGTGGCAACATCACGCTGATCAGTAAGAGCGGTTCAAACACGTTCCACGGCGATGGCTACTGGTTCCACCAAAGCGATGGTTACAACGCCAATTCGTGGGACTTGAATCACACTCCGGACGCAGCAACGGGCAAACCATTCACCAGGAAAACACCCTTCAAGGACAATCGCGAAGGCGTTAGCGTTGGCGGTCCCATCATCAGGAACAAAACCTTTTTCTTCAGCAACTATGAGGTTCGCCGTTTCCCATCCGCGTCACAGGTGAGCCACATCGTTCCTACCACGAACCTCCAGAATGGTATTCTCTCGTTTGCAGATGCCAGCGGAGTGGTCCGGCAATATGACCTTGCTAGCTCCAAAGCCTGCGGACCCAATGGGGGCGTTCTGTGCGATCCCCGTGGCATCGGCATCAGCCCCACGATTCAGGCGCTGTATAAACTCGACCCTGCCGGCAATGACGCCAGCTTGCCGGGCGTGGATGGAAACAATACCACCGGGTTTGTCGCCAGCGCGTCGACTCCCGTCAAAGACGACTACGTCACCTTCCGTCTGGACCACAACTTCACCGACAAAATGCATTTCTTCGGCCGCTATATTTATTCCCGGGCACTGAACGTGACGCCGACCCAGATCGATACGCTCGGCAATAAAACCATTGCTACGACTGGAAATTTCACCCGCGGTGATGGGGCCATCGGCGCGCTCGACTATGCTTTCAGCTCCTTCACCAGCAATAGCGTTCGCTATGGCTGGATTCGCAGCCGCATTTTCCTCCCGGGTCTGTCTCCCAGTGATTCCGCAGCGACGCTGGCACTTCCGAATACGAACTCTTCGGCGGGCTTTATTGCTCTTGCGCCGGGCTTGGCGGCGACCGGGCTCATCGACGTGCCCATCGACGTGGACACGCAACGCGCCCGAACCCAAGGCAACTTCCAGCGAAACAAGCAACTGGTCGACAATTTCACCCACATCCAGGGCCGACACACGATCTCCGCGGGCGGCGACGTTCGCTGGCTTCCGCTCATCGCCCAGCGCAACGATAAGGTCGTTGGCTCGCTTGCTTCCCTGGTGGCCACCGAAGATGCCGATGTGTTCGGCACCAATCAAACCGTCCAGCAAATAAACAGACCGCCGTCCTGCAGCGCCACGGTCACCACATTTTGCCTTCAAGCGACGGATGTGCTTCGTTGGGACCGTTTGTACGCAGCTACCCTGGGGATCGTCGATAACGTAAACGTCCTGGCCGTTCGCAACGGCAGCCTCGCTCCACAACCCTTTGGTACGCCTCTCATCGCCAACACCAACCAGCAAGCCTATGACTTCTTCGCTCAGGATACCTGGCGGATTAAGCCCAGCCTGACGCTGACGTACGGCATCGGCTACGGTTGGCAAACGCCCCCTACCGAAGCCCATGGCCAGCAAACCTTTGAAATCAATGACAGCAACGGCCAGATCCTTACCGCCGCTGGCTATATTCAGGCTAAAGCGCAAGCGGCCGCCAACGGTCAGGTTTTCAATCCCACCATCGGTTACCTGCCGATCCGAAACTCCGGACGTAGCAGCATTTGGAACACCGACTATGGCGATATTGCTCCGCGTCTGTCCCTGGCATGGAACCCGTCCTATCGGGATGGTCTGCTCGGAAAAGTCTTCGGACAAGGGAAGACCGTCATCCGCGCCGGCTTTGGCGTCTACTATGACCGCATCAACAATGTCCAAAGCGTGGAAATTCCCCAGCTCGGCGTGGGATTCGCACAAACCTTGGTTCTGCCCACGCCTCCTTGCAATCTAAATACCGGCGCCACCGGCCCTGGTTGTAACGCCGCCGCCGGTGCCGCCAATATCGGTGCTTCCGGATTCCGCGTGGGCGTCGATGGGACTCTGCCGGTACCTACGATTCCCGCTGTCTCGTCACCGATCGTGCCGGCTCTCGGTGGAGAAAACCTTTCCTTTGCCGTGGATCCCGACTTCAAAGTGGGTCGGAGTTATAGCATTGATTTCACCGTGCAACGCGAGTTGCCCGGCAACATGCTGATGGAACTCGGCTACATTGGGCGCATTGCCCGCGATCTCCCCAACAGCGTCGATTTTGACTCGTCTCCTTATATGTTTGTCGACAAGGCTTCGGGGCAAACTTTTGCTCAGGCGTTTGACGTTGTCGCACACGAACTCGTCGCAAAACAGACCATCACCAACCAGCCCTGGTTCGACAATCAGTTGGCGGGCCTCGCCGGCACCAATTGCACGAGCCCAACCACCTGCTTGGTCGCCCAAGCTGCCGCGGCGTTTCTTGGCCAGTCCGTCGGAAATGTTTTTGGTCAGATTGACGCCGACCGGGCCAACCTCGGCTTGCCCTCCTTCAATAACCATCAGATCAATTTCGCCCTCTTCATGCGTACGCACAACGATCTTTCCAACTACCACGCTGCCACCGTCACTCTTCGCAAGCGCCCGTCCCACGGCTTGCAGTTTGACTTGAACTATACGTTTTCCAAGTCCCTGGATCAGGTCGGCACGGTGCAGAACAACGCCGGCACCTACGCCACCAGCTTCAATCCCAACTATCAGTACGGGCCGTCGCTCTTCGACCGCACGCACATCTTCAACGCCATTTTCAACTATGACTTGCCCGCTGGACATGGTCATAAATTTAGCTTTGGGAACAACATCGCCGATAAAATCATCGCCGGCTGGTACGTCTCAGGCGTATTCCGTGCCGCCAGTGGCCCACCGCTTACGGTCGGCGACGGTGACCTGGGCGGGGGGTTCTTTCAAAATGGTTTGAGCGCCATTCCCCTGGTCAGCGTAGGAACCCTCGGTGCCGGAACCCACGGCAATGTTTGCGGCGGTGCTAACGGCTTTGGTTCTGCCGGCAATGGGCCCACCTGCACCGGCGCTCCCCAAGGCACCGGCCTCAACCTGTTTGCCAATCCTGACGCAGCTGCCGCCGAATTTCGCGCCGTCAACATCTCCACCGACGGACGCGACGGCACCGGCAACCCGCTTCGCGGCTTGGGATTCTGGAACCTGGACGCGCGTCTCGGCAAGACCACCTCCTTCCACGAGCGCTACAAAGTAGAAATCTCAGCCGACTTCTTTAACATTTTCAATCACGTGAATTTCTTCCAGCCGACACTGAACCTCCAGAACCCGGCCACCTTCGGCGTCATCAGCCAGGAATTGATTCCCGCCGATCGCACCCAGGGTAGCCGCTGGATTCAGCTTGGTCTGCGCGTCTCCTTCTAGTTTTCTTGCTCTAACCCGGAGGCGGGATTGGTCCCGCCTCTTTTTTCCTTTTAGCGCCGATCACCAACCCGCTGCTTGCTACATTTGTTTCAGTGTCCTCACGCCCTTCCTGAATCGGTCACCAGAGGCTTCCCGCCAATGGGAATCCCGAGGTCTTTCTGTCCGCCGGCCAGTCTTGAGAGCCATAGTTAGATACGTCCCCCCCGAAGCAACGGCCGTTTCGTTTTTTTGCTTTTATGAATCTGTCGTTGACACCCCCAGACTCTTTGGAGTAAAGAATGCCTCATCTTTAGTGGTGGGGGCCCTGCGAGTGGTCAGCCATCGTTTTTTCATCTCGGTCGCCTGTCTATTCTTGTCTCCCGAGACGGGTTTGCCCTTAGTCGCACAGATGACGGGGCATTGGTGCCGTCGGGCGGGAAATCGTTTACCGCCGCCGGCCTGAGATGTCTTACGAAGGCCCACTCCGCGGTTGTTCAGCCAGCTAAAGCGGGGGGGAATATGAAACTGCTGGTTCGCTTTCTTTTTGCTGCTCTCTTGGTTCTTGGAGTTTTGGCACTGGGCATTGCCGCTGGCGCGCAATCTTCGAACTCCGGCATCGTTCTCGGCACGGTCACCGATAAGGCCGGCGCGGTCGTCCCGGATGCCACCGTCGAACTGCTGAATACCGCGACGAATGAAACCAAGACGACCACCACGGTGGCCGCGGGTGAATACACTTTCGCGAACGTGCCTCCCGGGACGTACACGCTGAAGATCGCCAAAGCCGGTTTTGCCACCACGACCTTTGCGAATATCAAAGTCGATGTAACCAAGACCTATGCCTACAACGCCACCCTCGAAGTCAGCTCTGGCAAGGAAACCATTGAAGTTTCCGCACAGTCGCAGGCCGAACTGCAGACCGCTGACGCCGTCGTTGGTAACGTCGTCGGTGAGAGCGAGCTCATGCGCCTCCCAACCCTAGGCCGCGATTCTCGCGAGCTCCTCACTCTCCAGCCCATGTCAACGCCATTTGAAAGCAGCAATGGCGGAGGTTTCGGCAACAGCGGCGGCACCATCGCAGGCGCGCGCAGCGACCAAAACGTTTTCAATCTCGACGGCATCGACATCACCGACAACGTCATCGCCGGCGGCGGCAATCAGGCCCCGGTCATCCCCATCGGTGTGGAAAACGTCGCGGAGTTCCGCGTAGGCGTCACCAACAACAACGCTTCCTTCGGACGTTCCGAAGGCGGGCAGATTAACATCGTCAGCAAGACCGGTACGAACGAGTATCACGGCGCCGCCTATTGGTACCATCAGAATTCCGTCCTCAACGCCAACACCTGGGATAACGGTCACACACCCAACGGCAGCGGCCTCGCCTACACGCCCAAAACGCCCCAGCACGACAATCGTCTCGGCCTGACACTCGGTGGTCCGATCAAGAAAAACAAGACCTTCATCTTTGGAAACTGGGAAGTTCGGCGTTTCCCTCAGGCTGTTCAGGTTGAGCGCGTCGTGCCCACGCAGTCCTTGCGGGATGGCATCCTTACCTTTAATGGCGTCGCGTATAATCTGGCCACTTCCATGCTGTGCGGCACTGGCGGCAACCAGCCCTGCGATCCCCGCGGCATAGGCATCAGCCCCACGGTCCAGAAACTTTGGAACATGATGCCACTCGGCAATGACCCCAACGTGGGCGACGGCTCGAACACCGAGGGATTCCGCACCAGCGTTCCTGAGTCACTAAAGGACGACAACGTCAACGTCCGCCTGGACCATAATTTTACCGACAAAGTAAAGTTTTTTGGTCGCTACCTCTACCACCGGGACCTGGCCCCTAATTCGGCTGGATCTTCTGGTCAGGTTAGCTTTCTTACCGGGACTGCCGAGTCTTCCAGCGCCTCGGACGTCCGCGGCGATGGCTTCACCAGCGGACTCGATTGGCAAATCCGGGATAACTTGATTAACTCCCTCCACGTTGGCTGGATTCGAAGCCGCCAGGACTTCAACGTCATTCGTCCCAGCACTTCCTCGGCGGTCCTGAATCTTCCCGGTACCGGATCGGCCCTCGGACCCATCGCGCTCGCTCCGGGCCTCGGTACCACTGGCCTAATCGACACCGTCGTGGACGTCGACACCCAACGCGCGCGCCATCAAGCCATCTACGACAGCAACAAGCAGTACGCCGACAACCTGACTTGGATCAAGGGAAAACACACGGTTGTCAGCGGTGCGGACATCCGCTGGCTGCCCACCATCCACGACCGCGATGACAAGGTCATCGGTTCGCTCACTTCCCTCGTGGCGCTGCTCGACTCGAACGAAGGCGGCGGCACCCTTGCGATTCCCGCGGCTAATCGTCCCGCGGCGCTCCCTACCGCCGACGGGTCAAACTGGGATCGACTGTACGCCGCCAGCCTCGGCTTGCTAAACCAGGTTGGCATCCTCGCTGTTCGCAACGGCGCACTCCAGCCCCAGCCGCTGGGCACCCAGCTTGAGGCTAAGACCACACTCCGCGCCTACAATTTCTTTGTTCAAGATTCCTGGCGCATCAAGCCATCCATCACTCTTACCTATGGTATCGGCTACGGCTGGCAGACTACGCCACAGGAACTACACGGTCAGCAAACCCTCATCGCCAATCACGATACTGGCGACACCATCATCACGGGCCTGCAATACATCCAGGCCAAAGAGGCCGCTGCCCAAGCCGGCGACGTCTACAACCCCACGCTCTCCTACATTCCCATTCGCAATAGCGGCAGGTCTGACGTCTCTAATGTGGACTATGGAGATTGGGCTCCCCGCGTTTCCGCGGCTTGGAATCCCAGCTTCCGGGACGGCCTCCTGGGCCGCATTTTCGGAGATAGAAAGGCCGTCGTTCGCGGCGGCTATGGCATCGCCTACGACCGGGTCAATACCGTTCAGAGCGTCATTATTCCCATGCTGGGTGTGGGTTTCGCGCAGACGATTAACCTTCAGACGCCCCTCTGCAATGCCAATGGCACCAGCGTTAGCGGCTGCAATGCGGCTGCGGGCGTCGGTTCTGGAGGCAATCCGGGCTTGGCAAGTTTTCGTGTCGGGATTGACGGCCAAATTCCAACTCCAGCGCTCCCCGCGGCGGTCAAGTCGCCCATCATCCCAACCATCCCGTTCGGCGAGACCCTGAGCTTTCAAAACGACCCCAACTTCAAGGATGGCCGCGCACATATGGTGGATTTCACCATCCAGCGCAACTTGCCTGGCCAGATGATTCTGGAGCTCGGTTACGTAGGACGCTTTGGCCGCGATCTGGCCGGCAGTATCAACTTTAATTCGGCGCCATACATGTTCAAAGACAAGACGTCTGGTCAAATCTTTGCTCAGGCCTACGACGCCGTGGCGACTCAGCTTCGAGCTGGCACGGCTCCCGGTGCTGTCACGATTCAGCCCTGGTTCGAAAATCAGCTCCCGGGCCTCGGAGTTGGCTGCGGCCCGGTAGACCCAGTAACAAAGAAAGGCACGAACATTTCCTCAACCGCATGTCTGGCCTCGGGCAATGCGGTAAACTTCATAAACAACAACGTATCGAGCCTGTTTAATTCCATTGACGGTGATCGGTTGGGCCTCAATTTGCAATCCTTTGACAACTTCCAGGTCCTGGACCTGTTCATGCGGGATAGCCACGACCATTCCAACTACAACGCCTTCGTCGTCACCCTCCGTAACAATAACTGGCATGGGTTGGTGTTCGATCTGAACTATACTCGCTCCAAGTCGCTCGACGACGTCGGCGCGGTTCAGAACGCCGCGGAATACCACTCCTCCAGCTATAACTTCGCCCTGGACTACGGACCGTCTTTCTTCAACCGCCCCAACGTCTTCAACGCTCTTTTCAACTACGATCTCCCGTTTGGAGGGTCACATCGCCTGAGTAACAGCCATGCCTTTGTGAACAAGTTCATCAGCGGATGGTATGCCTCGGGCATCTTGCGCATCAGCAGCGGGCTCCCCAACCTCGTCACCGTCAGCGGCCAGTCCTTCGGCGGTGGCGATATCTTCGGGATCTCCGCAGGTATGTTGCCGACGGTACCGGTTGGTTCCCTGGGCGCCGGCATGCATTCTGGTGTTTGCAGCACGGGCGCAGGGTCTGGTGGTAATGGACCGGGTTGCGCTACCAAGGGAACGGGCACGGGCCTCAACTACTTCGCTAATCCCGCGGCGGCGCTTGCTGATTTCCGCCCGACGCTGTTGGCCACCGACACGAATGACGGAAGAGATAGCCCCTTGCCGGGGCTCGGTCTCTGGAACTTCGACATGAGCCTCGGGAAATCGACGAGCATCACGGAGAGACTAAAAGTTGAGTTTTCTGCCGACTTCTTCAATCTCTTCAACCACGTCAATTTCCTGGATCCGTCCCTCGACACGACGAACCCATCCACCTTTGGCGTCATCAACACCCAGCTGGTTCCTGCGGACCGCATTCAAGGTTCGCGCTGGATTCAGCTGGGCTTGCGTATCAGATTCTAAACAACTCTCTTTAAAGCAGAAATGGGAGAGGCCCGAACGCCTCTCCCATTTTTATTTCCTGAACCTTCTAGTCCCGAATCTCTGGTCTGGCAACCGTTGGGCTCTTGCTCGAGGTGGCCATCCGCGTTTGTGACCGCCCTGGTGAGCACGTTTCCGTCAGGTCGCCTGCAGCTCTAAAATGCCGTATCATTACTCTGATTCGAGGCCATCCGAGACTGTGCGGCCGAGATGCCGGGCCGCAGGGGAGCGAAATTGATCCCACGTTACACGCGCAAGGAGATGGGCCAAGTCTGGAATGATGCGAATCGATTCCAGAAGTGGCTCGATGTCGAGCTGGCTGCCACGGAAACGTTGGCCGAAGCTGGCCTGGTGCCCAAAGATGCCGCGGTGGCGATTCGCGAGCGCGCCAAAGTGGATGTCCCGCGCATTCACGAACTCGAAGCGCGTGTGAAGCACGACGTCGTTGCCTTTACTATGAACGTCGGCGAATCCATCGGCGATCCCGCCGCCGCACGCTGGCTGCACTATGGCTTGACCTCGAACGACGTCGTAGACACCGCGCAGGCGCTGCAGATTCGCGATGCTTCGCACATCCTCGAGCGCGGTCTTGTTCTGTTTGGAGAAGTGCTCGATGTGCGTGCGCACCAGTTTCGCAAAACGCCGCAGATTGGCCGTACTCACGGCGTGCATGCGGAACCGATTACTTTTGGCTTGAAAATCGCGAACTGGTTTTCGGAAAACCAGCGCAACATCGGCCGGTTCCGCGCCGCCGCGGCGCAGATGGCCGTCGGAAAAATTTCCGGCGCGGTTGGCAACGCTTCCCATCTCGGCCCGGAAATGGAAGGGCGTATCTGCAGGAAACTCGGGCTCGGCGTTGCGCCCGTTGCTTCGCAAGTCCTTCAGCGCGATCGGCACGCGCAGTATCTCAGCGCGCTGGCACTCATCGCCGCGATGCTGGAAACCATCGCGCTCGAAATCCGGCATTTGCAGCGCACCGAAGTTCGCGAAGCCGAAGAGCCCTTCAGCGGAGAGCAGCGCGGCAGCTCGGCGATGCCGCACAAACGCAATCCGGTTATGTGCGAGCAAATCTGCGGCCTGGCGCGCCTGGTGCGTTCCAACATGCTCGCGGCATTCGAAAACGTGGCCCTCTGGCACGAGCGCGACATTTCGCACAGCTCCGTCGAGCGCATCATTCTTCCCGACTCTACGATTCTCGTGGACTACATGCTCGGGAAGATGACCACCATCATCGGGGAAATGCGCGTCTTTCCGGAGCGCATGTTGCGCAACCTCGAATCCACGCACGGCCTGGTGTATTCCGGGCAACTCCTGCAAGACCTGGTGGAGCGAGGCATGCCGCGCGACGACGCGTATAAAGCGGTGCAGGAAAACGCCATGGCTGCCTGGGAGACGGACTCAAGTTTCCAGGAGCGCGTAGCCGCTGACGTGCACATCACGAAGTTTCTCGATTCGAAAGCCCTGGCACACACCTTTGATCTCGACCGCCAGCTGCGCTACGTGGATCTGATCTTCGACCGCGTGTTTGGTGCGCATCCCGCCGGCGAAAAATCCGCGACCAACATCGCCTAGGGATCGTAGGCGCGGGGGAGAGCTCTCGAGTGTCGAGGAACTCCTCGAACGTCGAGCCTCTGCCCGAGAAAAACGAAGAGCCCCGGTTGCCCGGGGCTCTTGCGCCTCTTCTAATTTTCGCTCGAGCGGAAATTAGCTGCGGAGGCGGAAAACCAAAACATCAAAAACCTGACTCAAAAACTACTCGACGCGCTGGACGTAGCGCGCTTCGGCGGTATCCACTTTCACCCGGTCGCCGGAATTCACGAACGGCGGCACTTGAATGACCAGGCCCGTCTCCAGCGTGGCTGGCTTCATCACCGCGCTGGCGGTCGCTTTTTGCAGCGTCGGCTCGGTGTCCAGCACCTTTAACTCCATAGTGTCCGGCAGGTCGACGCCGATGGGCTTTTCCTCATAGAATTCGATCTTCACGGTGGTGTTGGGAACCAGATAGTACACCGTTTCGCCCAGCTCTTCGCGGGTCATCTGCATCTGTTCGTAGGTTTGCGTGTTCATGAAATGAAATTCGTCGCCCTCCTTGTAGAGGTATTCAAATTCCACCTCGTCGAGAATGGCGCGGTCGATGAACTCTTCGGCCCGGAACCGGTAGTCGATCATGGTGCCGCTGCGGAGATTCTTCATGCGCGTTTGCATCGAACCGCGCTTGTTGCCGGGCGTGCGATGGTCGACGCTGAACACCGTGAAAAGCTGGCCCTCGTGCTGGATGACCATACCGGGGCGGAGTTGTGTGGCTTTAACGCTGCTCATATGCTCCCTGAACGATTGCGAATTCGGAAATTCCTGCAGGCAGCCCGCTCTCTGATGCGGTGCACGCGGAATGACTCGAGGCACGTTGGGCAAAGTTCGCGCCTAACGCGAAATAACAGTATAAAGGCCAGCCTTCGCGGCGGTCAATCATCTCCCTTCTGGAGTTGCTTGGCGCGCTCCCGAGCGGCCTGGGCCATGACTCTTTCGATTTCATCGGGGTCGCGGGGGAGGCGCTCGCTGAGAAACTGCGATCCCGTTTCGGTAATGAGGATGTCGTCCTCAATGCGCACGCCAAGATTCTCTTCGGGGATGTAAATGCCTGGCTCGACGGTGATGACCATGCCGGGCTCGAGCGGTTTGCAGTATTCACCCGGGTCGTGGACATCCAGACCGATATGGTGTCCGAGACCGTGAATGAAATACTGGCCGAGCGATTTGCCGCGCAGATCTTTGCCGTGGGAATTGATGTAGTCGTAGGAAATCTTGTAGACGCTTTTGGCGCCTCTTTGGCAATAGTCCATGCCGGGCTTGATGGCCGCCAGAGCGGCATTCTGCGCGCCGAGAACGATTTCATAGATTTCGCGCTGGCGGGGGGTGAACTTGCCATTGGCGGGGAGCGTGCGTGTGATGTCCGCGGAGTAACCGGAGTATTGCGCGCCGACGTCGAGGACCACGATGTCACCGTCCTCGATGGTGCGGGCCAGCTTGTCATAGTGCAACACCGTGGAGTTCGGACCGGCGCCGACGATGGGGGCGTAGCCTTCGGCCTCCGAACCGCCCATGGCGTGGACTTCGACCATTTTGGCGGCGATCTCATACTCGTGGAGTCCGGGACGCATCATGCGCATGGCCGCGAGCTGCGCATCCAGCGAGAGCTCGATGGCTTGCCTCAGGAAAGCAATTTCGCCGGGGGATTTGATCTGGCGCAGTTCGCCGATGCTCGAGCGAATGTCTTTCAGGTTGGTTTGCGGAACCGAACTGTGAATCCAATCCACGACCGCTTTTTCGTGCGGATACCCGCCGTTCTCTTTTTCGTAAGGGAGAATGGTGTAGAGGGTGGGATAGAGTTTCGCAAGCCTTTCGAGGGTGGCGCGCATTTCCGAGTAGGGCAGGACCGAAGAGAAACCGGCGCGCGACTGGATGCCGGGATCGGACGGCGACATGCGCGGGCCGTTCCATTTTTCCTTGGTGGGATTTTTTGGCGGCAGAAATAGCATTTCCTCGGGACCATCCCAGGTGCTGACCGGGACACTGCCTTGGTTTGCGCGCCGAGCGGGCAGCAGGATGAGCCCGGCCCCTTCTTCGTTGTGGCCCGTGAGGTAGTAGAAGTTGTCTTCCTGCCGGAAGATATAGGCCTGCGCGAATTCTTCGCGACCGGTGAAGCCCCACAGGAGGATCGGCGCATCCACTTGCGCGGCGAGTTTCGCGCGGCGCGCGGCGTAGACGCTGTTGGGTTCGCGGTCGCGGCGTTCCTGGGCTTCGGTCGGTTGGGCGGAACCCCAGAAGACGCAGATCGCCCCGAGTACGGCGGAGAAGAGGGCCGCATGAGAGAGCGATGGGAAGACACGACGAGTCGTGCCTTTAAAAGAGAACGGCCACAAAGCGGCGACAGGCCATGCAGTATTCTTCGTTCCACCACTCATTCGTTGACCTCGCCGCCAGGGATGGCGTTCGACCCACAGGGCGTATGCGTGGCCCGGGTGAGCCAGGGCCGGAAGATTGTAGCGGAAAAGGGTGTCGGGCTGAAACGAGGGATCGGCCAGAGTGTGGCGCAATTCTACCTGCCCTGGCAGGTCTAACGGCCTCGCACCTGGCGCTTCTTATTGGCCCCCAGGGGCAATGCCCTCAAGCAACGGGGGTCGCCGCGATTTCAGTCTGGTTGCGCCCGGCCTGCTTGGCGGCGCTTAGAGCTGCCTCTGCCTGGATGATTAGCTGGTTGAAATCGGCAGGCTGAGCTCCCTCGAGGCCGGCAAGGCCGAAACTCGCCGTCACCGTGAGGCTGCCGCTTTCGAAATCAAATTTTGCGGCCTCCAGCGCTCGGCGGATTCGATCGATTACCAGTTTCGCGTTCTCCTGAGTCGTATGGGTCAAAATTAAGAGAAACTCCTCTCCGCCTATACGGCCACAGATATCACTCCGTCTAGAGTTAGCCTTAAGAATTTCAGACAATTTCTTTAAGACGCTGTCGCCAGCAGCGCGTCCATAGGTGTCATTGACGGCCTTTAAATGGTCCACGTGTGCCAGGACTACCAAAAACCCAAAGCCATATCTCTGGGCTCCGCTCAGTTGTCGGGTGGCCCAGTCTTCGATCGCTCGACGGTTGGGCTGTCCGGTGAGAGGGTCGGTGAGTGCGAGTTCTTCTAGCAAACGGTTCTTGGCTTCCAGCTGCCGATGCAATTCCACAATCCGGTGACCCACTCCCAAGCGGGCCAGCAGTTCTCCACGATGGAACGGCTTTGTGAGGTAATCATCAGCGCCCGCCGCCAACCCGGCCACCAGCTTATCCTTCTCCGTGTTTCCCGTGAGGATGATGACGTAGGTGTACGGTTGACGCGACTGTTTGCGGATGTGCTCGCAAAGTTCTATCCCGCTCAGGTCCGGCATCATCCAGTCGGTAATCACGATGGAGGGCTCATGTTCGGCGAAAAGGGCCAAGGCTTCGCGACCGCTTTCTGCAAACAGCAAAGCGTACCCCTTATCCGATAGACTGTGCTCGATCAGTTTACGGTAAACTCGTGAATCGTCAGCTACCAGCACTTTGAACTCGTATGCGGCGTCGTGTACCTCGCCTTGGGCTATTGTCATCTTGATCTTCCGTCCGGTTCCGCGGCATGGTGCTTCTTTTATCGATCGAATGGCAGAAAGTAGGCTATCTCTATGGTTGGTCTTGGCCTAGGCTAAGGCTGCTTCGTCGAGCCAGGTCTCAAGTATAGCGGCGCAGCCCGACTCGAGGGCGATGAATTTCAACCCCATTCCGGTATTCGGGTGCGAGTGGGCCACCACACCTCGAGCCGCGAAGACCTGCCCTTGGTGGGTGATTTGAATGCTGATGATCGTGCCTTTCGGCAGCGGGTTGCTGGTATCTAGAAAACAACCGTTGGAGCCCAGGTTGCTTGTATGAGCCGTGGTTGGGGCGGCCGAAGTTGACCCGGTCAACTCCGCCGACGCGGAAAATGGGTAGCGGTGCGATCCGCGTTGCTCGGAATCCATCTACGCCCCGTCCCGCGGGCCGAAGAGGCCAGCCAAGTGATGAGACTCAAGGCCCCGCGTACGCTAGATGCAATGACCACGTCAAACCCTTAGTTTTCTAGGCCTTCTTGGAACACCCGCGTCATGGTCATCTTCGAGCAGCACCCTAGACAACCTCATTCGCCATCATTCGGAGGAGAAGGGATGCTGCGGCCGCATTCGAGAGACCACCTATTTCTGGTCATAGAGAAGCTCGTGTTTTTTGGCCTTCATCGCGTACATCGCTACGTCGGCGGCGCGCAACAGAGCCTCAATTCTTTCGCCATCACGGGGATAAACGGCAACGCCGATGCTGACGGAAAGCTCTGGTCTCATGCCATCATTGGCGATGCTGTGCGAAATGCGCTCCGCCGCCTGGTTGGCGGCCTCCGCGCCAGTCTCCGGTAAGACCACAGCAAACTCGTCGCCCCCGTAGCGCGCTGCCGTATCGATGTCCCGGCAGAAGCTCAGTACATCGGCCACCCGGCAGAGCGCATGGCTTCCCGTCAGATGACCATAACCGTCGTTGATTTTCTTCAATCCATCCAGGTCAAAGAGCAACACGGCAAACTCCCGCCCGGTGCGTTCGGAACGCTTGATTTCCATATCCAGTACTTCCGCAAGGTGGCGGTAGTTGGCCAATCCTGTGAGCGGGTCGCGAGCCGCCAGTTGACGGAGATGATCCTCCAACTGGCGCTGTTTGGTGACATCCTCGGTGATGACTTCAAAGGTGTCCAACTCACCCTGCTCACCCAACACTTCTTGTCCGCTGAGCCGAACCTTCAGGGTTGTGCCGTCCTTCCGCTTCCATTCAATTTCGATAGGGGCGATCGAACCTTGAGAGTCAGGTTGCCCCAACAATTGAGCCCGCTTGTCAGGATCTTCAAGCAGGTCACCGGCCAGGTTTACGGCCAAGAGTTCCTGTTTGGACGCATAGCCGAGCATTTTCACCATGGCCTCGTTCACTTCGAGAAACTTGCCATCGAGGCTGCAACGGCAAATTCCGTAACTTAGATTTCCTGCCAAAGCGCGGTAACGGGCTTCGGAATGCCGCAAGCCGATCTCCGCCCGATCGCGTTCTTCGCGCAATGTTTTCTCGTCCAGAGCCCGACGAATGGCTACGGGAAGATGGCCAATGTGATCCATCTCAATACAATCGTAGGCCCCCCTGGTGATGAGCTCCGCGACGGACTCTCGTTGCAGGGCACCTCCGACGAAGATCATGGGGATCTGCCTCTTCGATGAGCGCAGGAGTTCCAGTGCCTGTGTTTCCCGACAAGCGGGGATGGCGTACTCAGCGACCACCAGGTCATAGGTATGGGAGCCCAGACGTTCGCTGAACTGTTCGGGAGTCCCGACGATCTCCGCGCTGACCGTGAAATGCACCTTGTCGAGCTCTTGCAGGCAGCGCTCAACTTGCTTTGGGCGACTGTGAAGAAAGAGGATGCGTAGAGGCGGATGTCGGCCCTGTGAGCCGGCGGGGGCATCACGTTTGAAGTGGGCCTGGGAGGTGGAAGCCATGGGCAGCTCGCAAAAAAATTCTCGGGAGCCAGCCCTTCCAGCGCCCTGCTGGCTCCCGAGAAAGTATACTCTCTAAACACTTAAACCATATAGGGGACACGGCAGTAGCGTCTGTTCAATATTGCACAGTCGGGGAGGTGGGTTAATCTTACGGCACACGTGTGGTATGCCCACAGGGAGAGCAGGCGCTTTCGCGCCTAGGCGCTGGCAGGCAGGAAAACAACGGCGCAATGGCGGAGTAAGCGCCTGCCGTCGCTGCGCGCGGTGGCGGACCAGGGCTAGGAGATTTTTTTTGCTTCAAACGTTTGCGTGCCGGCGTGGAGGGTTAGGCCGGTAAGGGTGCCTTGGGCGTCTTTGTCGAAGGTGAAGGTGATGTCGCCCGAGAGCACGAAGAATTGCGTGGGGGATTCGGGAAGGAGTTCTTGAGGCTCGGGCCCGAAGGGCTCGGCCTCGACAAAGAGTCCGGTCGGTTTCATGGATATGGTCAGTTTGCCTACGCTGGGAATTTCGTAGGTGCCCGCGTAGGTGGCGAAGGTGGCGGGATTGATTTTGATTAGGGCGTGTTCGGCCGGATGGTAATCGGGCCACCCGTATTCTTTAGCGACCGCGCGGAAGATTTCTTCGGTTAGTTCGCCGCCGCTGTCGGAATTGGTCATGACCGCGAAGCCTTGGCCGGAGTCGGTGTAGGTCTCGATATTGCCGCGGAAGCCCTCATTGGCGCCGCCGTGTCCGAAATGCGGCTTGTCGCCGGCGGACTCCAGCCCGAAGCCTAGACCCCACACCCCCATTTGGCGAGTTAGCATCTGGCGCGCCATGCCCTGCGAAAGAATTTTTGAGGATTTTCCGGTGTATTCGTTTTGGACCTCGATGGCCATGCGGGCAAGGTCGGAGGGCGTGGTCCAGAGGCCTGCGGGAGCCATTTCTGGGTAGGTGTGCGAGCCGCCTTTTACCGGGTCGCCGTTGCTGCGATAGGGAGTGGCGGCTTCTTGTGCGCGATTTTTAGGGAGTGGTTGCTCGTAGGTGCTGTGGGTCATTCCGGCGGGGCGGAGAACCAATTCGCTCATAATTTGCGGGAAGGGCTTTCCGGTGACGTCGGAGAGAAGCGTTTCGAGGACTACGAAACCGCCGCCGGAATAGCGCCAGAGAGTGCCGGGGACGACGTCGACGCGAATGGGGTCGGTGTTAGCGGGCTTTTCGCCGTTGAGGATTTCGACCGCGGTGGGAATGGGTTGGTCGGAAGCGTAGCCAGGGAAACCGTGAACGGTTAAGCCTGCGCTGTGGCTGAGAATGCGACGGATGGTGACTTTTTCTTTTGCGGTTAAGGGGTTTTCCGGGACTTTCCAAGTGGTCAGCTTCGCGTTGACGTCTTCATCGAGGTTCAGTTTGCCGTCTTCGACGAGACGAAGCGCCGCCAGCGCGGCGACGGGTTTGCTGATGGAGGCGGCCTGGAAAAGAGTATCGGGTGTGACCGTTTTTTTTGCGGCCACGTCAGCGAGGCCGTAGGTGCGAGTCCAGATTATTTGGCCCTGGTCGAAGAAGGCCACGCTCACGCCGGGAACCTTGTGATGCGCCATGCGGTCGGCGATGGTCATCGATTGCGGTGGCTGGCCTTTGATTACCACGGCGGGGAGAAGGCCGGACTCGATGCGGGCGATGCGCGCGGCCAGCGCGGGATCGCGTACGCCGGCAGTTGATGATTGCCGGTCCGAAGCGTGGTCGCTGGAGAGATTGCTGGCGGAGAGCTTCGGCGAAAGCGACGAAGAGCTGGAGGCCGCTACTGCCAGGAGTGCAAATGCGGCGGTCAGGAGCATCAGGATTTTTGTGGTCGTTGATCTCATGGGGGCAAATCGTACCACTTTTGATTGCTAGGCGATTCGTTTGGTTGGCTGGTCGCCAGGGAAAAACCAGCCGTGGATGGTCTCGCTATTTCCGGAAGAAATCGATGAGCAGTTCGGAAACGCGGCCGGGTTCTTCGTGCTGGAGCCAGTGGGAGGCGTTCGCGAAGGTGTAGAGTTCGGCGGTGTCGCAATAGCGGAGGCTCTCGTGGGCCATATCGGAGAGGAGGAAGGCGTCACGCTCGCCCCAGAGGATGCGCGTGGGGACGTGGACGGTAGGGTCGGGGAATTTGGAATGATAGCGAAAAGCGGCGCGGTACCAATTGATCATAGCGGTAAGTGCGCCGGGTTCGGCCCATGCGGCGCGGTATTGGGCGAGATCTTTGGCGGAGAAAGTGTTGGGGCGGCTGGAGTCGACGAGAGAGCGGACGCCGAGTCGGAAATCGCATGCGGAGAATGCGGCTTCTGGCAGCCAGGGGAGTTGAAAGAAAAACATGTACCAACTGCGGCGAAGCTGGCGGCGGTTTGTTTTTAGGTAGCGGCGCATGACGGAGGGGTGGGGGACGTTGAGGATGGCGAGTTTTGCGACGCGTTGTGGATGGAGAAGGGCGACGCTCCAGGCTACGGCGGCGCCCCAATCGTGTCCGGCGAGTAAGATGCGCTCTTGGCCGAGTTGGTGGGCCATGGCTAGGACGTCCGAGGTGAGTTCCGAGAGCGCATAGCAGGCGGCGCCGCGGGGTTTGCTGCTGGTGTTATAGCCGCGCTGGTCTGGAACGATGACACGGAAGCCGGCAGCGGCGAGCGGTGCGATCTGCAGGTGCCAGGAATACCAGAATTCCGGGAAGCCGTGGAGGAGGACGACGACGGGGCCGTCAGGCGGGCCGGAGGCGACGGCGTGGAGTTCGCAAGCGCCGTTTCTAAAGCTCAAGTGTTCGAGAGTGGCAGACACAAGTCGAGAGTGTACCCTTGAACGAGAGGAACCGGGGGAAGCGCAGTGAGAGGGGGGCGTCCAGGGCGCAGGAAGGCGGACGTCACCAGGAAGAAACTAACCTAAGATCCGCTAGGTGATGGAACTGGTTCTAGACCACAAGTCGTGACGTAGGCGGCCGTGGCTGCGATTTCTGAGACGCGGGCTTCGGTATTGCCGACGACGGCGGTGTGGGACTCGGCGGTGGATTCTGGGGGGAGAGCGCCGATGGCTTGGTTGCGGCCGGCATGCTTGGCCCTGTAGAGAGAGCGGTCGGCGAGGGCCACGACTTCCTCATAGCTAACGTCGGCGGGGAAAGCTACGTTCCAAGGGAAGGCGGCCCAGCCAATCGAGACGGTGCGGCAGAGAGAAAGGCCAGCGCCTTTGACCTTGAATGGTTCGCTGGCAACTGCGGAGAGGACGCGCGCGGCCAGCGTGGCGGCTTCTTTGCGTTCACAAAAACGGGAGACCACCAGGAATTCTTCGCCGCCCCAGCGGACCAGGACATCAGAATAACGGATGGCGGAGCTGATGCGCGCGGTGAGGTCGATGAGCATCTGATCGCCGGCATCGTGGCCGAAGCGGTCGTTGATTTCTTTGAAATGGTCCGCGTCTATCAAATAGAAAATGATGTCGCGATTCTTGCGGCTGCGCGTGGGATCGGGCGAGGAATACCCGCGAACAGCCTGGCTGACATCGCTCTGGATAGTGGCTTGGAAAAAGCGGCGGTTGCGTGCGGAGGTGAGCGGGTCGGTGAGCGACATTTCTTCGAGCTCTTTGTTGGCTTGTGCGAGCTCTTCGCTGCGTTCTGCGACCGCTTGCTCGAGACGGAAACGCTCGCCCTGCAGCTTGTGCGTGCGGTAGTTCATGAGGTAATAGAGAGCGAAGATGCCGAGAAGAATGGTAAAACCGCGCGAATACCAGCCCTGCCACCACGCGGGGATTACCGTGAAAGAGAATTCGGCGGGGGAACTCGGAGTGCCGCGTGCGGAGAAGCAAGAGACGGTGAAGTGGTAGTCACCGGGAGGTAGAGCGGGATAGCGCGCTTCCCGCTCCGCTGTTTCATTGGTTTCATTTTCAAGGCCCGCCAGGCGATAGAAGCAGCGGACATTTCCCGGGTCGCGGTAGGTCAGAGCCGCGAAGTCCACGCGGAAAGTGTTGTCGCTGCGCGGCGCGGCGGGATGGCGCTCGCCGACGCGGTCGCGCGAGCCGAGTTGTGCGGAGGTAATCACCACGCGGGGCGGAAGCTCGACACGCTCATCGGCGGAGACCGGATTGTAGCGGGCCAGGCCGCCGCTGGTTCCAAAGAGCAAAGTGCCGTCTTCTTCGGCAAAGAAGCCGCGCTCGCTGAGGTCATTCCAAATGAGGCCATCGGCTTGTGTGAAACGAAGAGTATGGCCATCGCGGGAGAATTCCGTGAGGCCTAAGGCCCCGCCAGCCCAGATGTTGCCTTGGTGATCGGCGCCGAGCATGTAGACGTTGAGGGAGGGCAGGCCCTCGGCCAAGCCAAGGTGCGTGATCTGCGGTTTTCCATTGGCGAGTAGCAGGCGACTTACTCCCAGGGCGTCGGAATAGCGAAACCAAACTTCATCGCGGCTGACAGCTGCGGCTTCGACAACTTCGTCCTGTAATAGGCCGTTGGCGGTCGTGAAATGCAGCCACTGCTTACCATCGAAGCGGGAGAGACCGCTGCGGCCAACGGCCCAGAGAACGCCGTCCGGGCTGGATGCGAGGCGGCCGAGGCCCTCGTGGATTTCCGCAGGCAAAGGCACATCCACGAATCGAAAAGGCCGTTCGGAAGGACCGGTGGCTTTGAGGTACTGCGCGCTCGCGATCCAGATGCGGCCGTCGGGCGCGAGGCCGATGCCGGTCGGAATGGGATCGGGAGTCGAGATTTTTTCGGGGCTGATAGTTCCAGGGTCGAAACGGGTGAGTCCGCCGGGATAGCAAAGGACCCAGACCGCGCCGTCGGGCGCGACAATCATATCGCGGGCCAGGGAGCCGTTGAGGCCGTCTTTCGATTTCCAGATTCGCCAGCGATCGGTTTGGGGATCCCACATGGCGACGCCATTGTTGGTGCCGAGCCAGAGGCGCTTGCGTTTATCGCGCAATTCGCACCAGACGACGTTGTCGGGAAGGCCTTCGACCTGCGTCCAACTGGACCAGGTTCTACGGCCGATCCAGCGCTGGATGCCGGCGCCGCCCAGGCCAATCCAATAGGCGCCCTCGCGGTCTTCGGTGATGGCAAACGTGGCGTTGACGGCCATGCCGCGGCTTTGATCAATCACTTCCCACTGGCCAGAGATGCGGCGATAGAGTCCCGCGACGGTCGGGATCATGAGATTGCCGGAACGGTCCAGGGCCGGCGAGCCATAGTCGTTGGCGGGGGGTAGATCCGGAAGCTCCAGTAGGAAGTGAGTCGCGCCTGGATTGAGGCGGTAGAGATGCGCGGCAGTGCGAACCCACAGGATTTTCTCGGAGTCCTGGAGGATGCTGATCACTTGTTCGTGCGGAAGGCCGCTTTCGGCCGGAAACATGTGCACCTGCTCCTGGGAATCGAGCCAGCCGACACGGTGCCCGGAAGCGAACCAGACGCGGCCTTCAGAAGTAATGCTTACCGACTCCGCTTCCAGATTGGGCAGGCCTTCGGAAAGGGACCAGAGACGCAAATCGTTGGGACGCTCCGGATCGACGCGGAGCAGGCCAGCTTCGGTGGCCAGATAGACTTTGCCCCAGGAATCGAGGGCCAGAGCGGAAGGGCGCCGAAAGGAATTGTAGACCTTGGCGAGTGGGAGTTGGTGGAGGACTCGGCCTTCGACGTAGGCGATGCCCCGGGAGGTGACCACCCAGATTCGGCCGGTCGGAGCAAGAACGAGCTGGCCTACATTGCTGCTGGGTAAGCCCTGCTCGAGACCGAAGCGCAGAACATGATTGCCATCGAAGCGCAGGAGGCCGTCGTGCGTCCCGATCCAGATGAAGCCGTCCTGGTCTTGCAGGATACAGGAAGGTGTCAAAGAGCCGAGACCGATGTTTTCGCCGACGCGCTGGAAGAGGTAGTGCGGCCTGCGGGGCAGTGAAAGCACAGACGTCTCGGCGGGCTTGGCCTCCGCGCAAAGGGGACCGAAAACCAGAACTGCCAAGATCATCGGGAAAAAGGCGGCGGAAGTCTTGCTCCGCATGAACACTCCGGGAATGCAGTGTAATAGTTTACCGTGAGGGTAGGCGGGACGGGTGGAGTGGTCCCAAAACGATAATGGCGGATTGTGAGGACTTAAGGGGACGGAAGTCCCCTTCAGGGAGAGAAGGATGTCAAAACCCGGCTTGGCCTCCGGGGCTATCCCATTCGCCGCTGCCTCATCGCTGAAGGGACGCTGGTTTTGCGGGATGGCTTCGGTGGCTTCCCTCGTACAGTTTACACTCCCCTTACATCGGGCGAGGACCCTATATCCCGGCCTGAAGCACCGAGGCCTTACGGCTGCACGGCCGGCGACCGGCTCCCGGTGACGCCCAGCGCCCTCCAAGTTCGACCGGCAGGAAACGCTGACGCTTTCCTTCTTCGCATGAAATTTTCAAACCCTCAGCCTGCCGCGCCGATAGGCAAGGGGAAAAAGCGCTAACGCTGGGGACTCCGCGTCCGACGAAGTCGCGGCCATGAATCTACTCTTCCCAATTTCAGAAGCCGGAGGTCGGCGGGAGCATTTTGGGGAGACGTGTGTCCCGGACGCGGTCCTGCACCTTTCGTGGTTCGAGTAGCGCTGGTGACTGCCTTGCACTGAGAAGGCGGACTGCCGAGCGCGTTCGCCAGGCCTTTTTTGACAAAGGCGGTAACATGTGTCACAGTACAGATATGACACTGTTCCGCCTGAGTCTGCGTCCGGGCGAATCCATCTTCGACCAGCTAGTGTTTGCGGCGAAGAAGGCTTTCGTCAGCGGTGAACTAGAGACCGGCCAGGCATTCCCCTCTGTCCGAACGCTCGCGGCGGAGTTCAAAATCCACCCAAACACGGCCCACAAGGTTGTGCAGCACCTGATTCAGGAGCGCTGGCTCGAAGCGCGCCCCGGGATTGGAACGGTGGTCGCCGAGATTCCCGAGCCGCGGCGGGGTGACCGGAAGCGTCTTCTGGGCCGCGAGGTGGAGCAACTCGTGGTCGAGGCCCAGCGTTTGGAACTCGATATCGACGAAGTTATCGAAGCCATCGAAGACCAATGGGCAAAGCTCAAAATGCCTGAGGAGGTCAGCCGGAAATGATCCGCGTGGAAAATCTTTGGAAGAAATTCGGGCGTTTCGACGCGCTTCGCGGATTAGGTTTCCATGTGCCCGAAGGAAGCGCCTTCGCGCTGATCGGCGCAAACGGAGCAGGGAAGACCACGACCATCAAAATCCTGATGAACATCCTCGAGCCGACGCGTGGAAGCGCGACGCTGCTGGGCGTCGATTCGCGGAAAATCTCACCCCGGGAACTTCGACAGATCGGGTACGTCTCCGAAAACCAGGATATGCCGTCACGGTTGACCGTCGAGGAGTATGTAGCCTATCTGCGGCCGTTCTATCCTACGTGGGACCGCGATCTGGAAGCTTCGATCGCGCTTCAATTGCGGTTGCCGCTCGAGCGAAAGATCGGCGACCTGTCCCATGGCATGCGCCTGAAGATGGCGCTGATGTGCGCGCTGCCGTTCCGGCCCAAGCTGCTCATTCTGGACGAGCCTTTCAGCGGGCTCGACCCGCTGGTGCGGGATGAATTCATGGAAGGCCTGCTCGAGCAGGCCGGCGAAATGACCATCCTCGTCTCGTCGCACGAACTGGGCGAAATTGACGGAGTCGCAACGCACGTGGCCTTCCTCGATGAAGGTCAGCTGCTGTTTCAGGAATCGATGAGCGAGCTGACGGGCCGTTTCCGCGAAGTGCATGTCACGCTCGAAATCGAAGCGGCGCGACCGGCTCAGATGCCTAAGGAGTGGTTAGAAATGCGGGCCATCGGACGCGTGCTGACGTTTGTCGACACGCGGTTCGACGAAAACGGTCTGAATGAGCGGATTCGTTCGCGAATCGGAGGTGTGCGCGGCATCGACGCGCAGCCCATGGTGCTGCGATCCATCTTTACGACCCTGGCGCGCGCGGCCCGCGACGGCCGAACGTAAGCGAAAGGCAGGCGGAAATGGTCTGGCACATTTTCAAAAAGGACTGGAAGTTGGCTTGGGTGTTTGTGCTCCTTGTGTCTGTGATCCATTGGATGGATGCGGCGATCATCCACAAACTGGGCTTGTTCGGTGAAGACCCCACGCTCGGGATGCTGGCTGAAGTTCTCCCGGTATTGGCGATTTTCGCGAGCATGTTTCTGATTGCCGCGATCGTTCATCTGGATCCCATTCCCGGCGTGCGCCAAGACTGGCTAGCGCGGCCCATCGCCCGGCGCGATTTGGTGCTAGAAAAGTTTCTATTTGTGGTGCTCATGGTGAATGGTCCGATCCTCGCGGAGGTCCTGCTTCAAGGGCTTGCCAACGGGTTTTCTTTCCGCCTCTCTCTCCTGGCCGCGGCGTGGCAAACGGAGTTCCTTTTTTTCGCATTCACCTTGCCACTCTTCAGTTTTGCGTCGGTAACGCAAAACATGACGCAAGCGTTCATTCTGGGCTCCGGTTGCGCCTTCTTAATCGGCATGTTCACGACGGTCGCGAGCGATCTGAATGGCCGCGCGCACGGCACGCTGGAACCCCTCCCGTGGAGCGGAGTCGGCTGGGTCGGAGAAACGGCGCGGTTCGTCCTAGTCGTGGCCGCAGCTATCACCATTCTTGGGCTTCAGTATTTCCGGAGAAAGACGCTCGTCTCGCGGTTCCTGGTTGCCCTGTTCGGTTTTATGATTCTGGCAACACTGTTTCTTCCGTGGAAGCCCGCTTTCGCCATCGAGCAGAAACTCTCGCCGAAACCCAACGCCGGAAGAGATGCGGTTGTGGCTTTTGACTCCGGCCTGGGAAAATTCCGATCGCCCTCCGGATTGCGTGCTTCCTCGGAACAGCGTCGGCGATACAACGTAGGGGAACACGCGAGCGTGTTCTTGCCTCTCGAGGTTGCCGGTATCCACACCGACGCTTTTCTGCTAACCGACCGCGTGGAAGTGCGCTTTATCAGCATGGACGGAAAAATCGCGTTCCACGGAATAGGCGAGGAGGTTGAAGTGGCTAAAGAGGGCCCCAACGCGGTCGCCGACCCCATCTATCAAGAGATCCAGCTACCCACATCGGTCTATCGAGACACTAAGGATCAGCCGGTTCGCGCTCAAGTTGACTATTCATTGACGCTCTTCAGACTGCGGGGGTCTTACTCGATACCCGCATTGGGCGGTGACGAGCGCATGCCAGACTTCGGTTGGTGCGAGACGAAAATGAATGAGGCGGAAACGGCCGTTGAACTTCGCTGCATGCAGCCGGGCAAGGGACCAACCTGTGCGACGCTGTTTCTTGAAAATAAGGCGACCGGACAAAGAAATCCGGTGAGATCTTCCTGTCACGGCGATTATTCGCCCTATTCCGGGTGGTATACGGGTGACAATATGGCGCAGTTTGGGGCCAACATTCCGTTCCGCGACAGCTCCGGCCTGGCTAAGTTTCCGGTCGACGGCCCGCAGCTTCCGCAATCACGCGTGGTCATTCGAGTGTACGAGCCGGAAGATCACTTCACGCGCTCGCTTACGATTCCCGAGATCAGGTTAAAAGATTGGGAAGCGCAATAGGGCTACCGCCTCGCATGTTTATACGCCGACGCACTGCCGGAGGAATTCAGAAGCCGGGGGCGCCGGTGGCGGCGGGGCGCATTTCTGGGGCGTTCACGCCGAAGCGCAGATGGGCGAAGTAGGTTTGGCCGAGGGACATCAGGCCGGTGTACAGGTAGCCCCACACGAAGAGCAGCAGAAAGGGGATCGTGGCGTAATTCTCGTTGCTGGCGGCGTACACAATGGTGCCTGCAAAGTACAGACCCAGCAGGACTTCGGCGTAGGGCATCCAGCCGGCTTTGTTTTTGTATTTTTTCTCGACGAAGGAACCTTTTTTGCCTGCGATATTGAATTTGGGGGTGCGAGCGAACTCGCTTTTCCTGCCGACAATCGCTTCGAGGACTGCTTGCGCGTTGCGAACGGAAATGCCGATGCCGGTGGCCATGACGAAGGGCATGTACAGAAACGTGCGCCACCAGTTCTTCGGGCGGAGCTCCCTTTGCGCGACGATGTAGAAACTCGAGATGGAGCAGGTGGACGCGAGGAAAAGAGGGAGATCGATGACCAGCATCTGGAACCAGCCTTGATAGAAGCGGACGATCATGGCGGGCAGAAGCATCGCGGAAAAAAGTACCATGAGCGGGTAGCTGATATTGGCGGTGAGATGGAAAAACGCTTCCGCTTTGACGTGCCAGGGGGCGTCGGACTGCATAACGCGGGGGAGGATTTTTTTCGCGGTTTGCATCAGGCCCTTGGCCCAGCGGGCTTGTTGGGCTTTGAAGCCGTTCATATCCACTGGCAACTCGGAAGCGCACTCGATCTGCGGGAGGTAGAGAAACTTCCAGCCCTTGAGCTGCGCGCGATAGGAAAGATCGGTGTCTTCGGTGAGCGTGTCATGCTCCCAGCCGCCGGCTTCTTCGATGGCCTTGCGGCGCCAGACACCCGCTGTGCCGTTGAAATTGAAGAAGGTGCCGCGGCGGGAACGCGCGCCATGTTCGACAACGAAGTGGCCGTCGAGAAGGATGGTTTCGACCTGCGTAAGGAGTGAGTAATCACGATTCAGGTAGGTCCAGCGAGTCTGGACCATGCCGATTTTGGGGCCGCTCGCTGGATCGACGAAATACGGTATGGTGCGCCGCAGAAAGTCGGGCTCGGGAATGAAATCGGCGTCGAAGATGGCGATGTATTCGCCTTCGGAAGTCTTCAGGCCGTTTTCGAGAGCGCCAGCTTTATAGCCTTCGCGTTTCGAGCGGTGGATATAGACAATGGGCAGGCCTTGCGCGGCGTGGCGTTCGACGCAGGCGCTGGCGACCTCCGAAGTTTCGTCGGTGGAATCGTCAAGGACCTGAACGTCCAGCAGTTCGCGCGGGTAATCGAAGCGCGAAACGGCTTCCACCAGGCGTTCGATCACATAGCGCTCGTTGAAGATGGGCAGCTGGACAGTGACCCGGGGCCAATCGCTAACTTCGGCCGGCGGACCGGGGACGTTTTTCGAATACACGTAATAATCGTAGACCAGCCAGTAGCGGTGGAGGCCGTAGGCAGCGAGGACGAAAAGGACCAGGAAGTAGGGAATCATCATCGCGAGGTCGAAAGCATTGGCGTGATAGACGCTCGTGAAAGTACGGTCCGTCAGCTTGTGCCAGTAATGGCTGAGGGAGGTTTGCGCCGTGAGCACTGTTGCGATGGGGAGAAGGGTGTGCATGTTGGCAACAATTCCCGTTGCTCGCTGATGATGCGCTTCCGCTCTATTGTCGCGAGATGATTATAAGGCGGAAGCGCCGACATGCAAAGACAGGAAGAGCGTCCCGACAAGGTCAAAGCCGCCGCTCGTTTTCTGAAGCCCGGCAAAGGCACCCGTGCCCCTAGTGCTTTCCTAGTATTGATGACCCTACTTTTCCCCACTAGAGTGGCCGACACACGCTACCTGGGAACTCGCCGAGGGTGTCGGAGCAGCGGTTCTCTCGATCCCACAGAGTCGTGAATTCTGCTCCCAGTGGATTCTCGAAAGGGGAAAACTCAGTGAAAAAACTGTTCGCTGTATCTCTTTTCTTAGGGCTTGCGCTGCCCCTCTCTGGCCAGAGCAATTATGGGACTCTTACAGGGACGGTGACGGATGCGCAGCATCTGGCGATTGTGGGAGCGACCATCCAGCTGACCGCCTCGACGACAGGCGCTATCCGCCGGGCGGTGACGGACCAACACGGCTTCTTCGACGTGCCGGCGCTTCTGCCAGATGATTATGAAGTAAGAACCGAGGCGTCCGGTTTTCGGCCGGATACGCAATCGTTGCGGCTGGAGGTTGCGCAGAAAATAGCCGTTGAAATCAGCCTGAAAGTCGGCGGTCTGGCCGAGGACGTGAAAGTTACGGCGCGCAGCGAGGTCTTCGGGACAACCGACGCGAGCGTCGGCGAAGTCGTCGAATCGCAATCCATCCGCGAACTGCCGCTCAACGGCCGCATGTTGATTGACCTGGTTCTCACCGTTCCCGGCGCCCATGTGGGTTTTGGCGCACAAACGGGATCCACGAATCCTCTTTACTGGCGCCCCGGCCAACGATCGGCCGTAGTCATAGGGGGCAGCCGGCCGAACGCGAACTTCTTCTTGCTCGATGGGGCCACCAACACCGATCCCACCTTCAACACGCAGAATTTGAGCCCCGCTCCCGACGCCGTAAGAGAATTTCAGGTGGAAACAAGCAGCTACACTGCGGACATGGGAGGCGCCGGCGGCGGCCAGATCAACATCGTCACTCATTCGGGATCGAGCCAATTCCACGGCACCGCTTACGAATTTCTTCGCAACGGGGCGATGGATGCCAGCACCTTCGAATCCATGGGCAACAATCATCTGGTGCAAAACAATTTCGGAGGTTCGTTTGGCGGCCCGTTCTTCGGTAAGAAAACGTTTTTCTTTCTCAATTATGAAGGACTGCGGCTCGCTCAAGCAGACGCGCAGATCTTGACTGTGCCGACCATGGCTGAAATCCAGGGCGATTTCAGCATGAGCAACGTCAAAATCTATGACCCGACCACCGCCGTTAAGAATCCGAATTACAATGCCAGCCTGCCGACGGGCCCGGCCAACTTCCCCTACACGCGCAGCCAGTTTCCCAACAATCAAATTCCGGCGAACCGGATCAATCCGCAGCTCGAAACCTTTCTGCTCGCCTACCTGCCCCAACCGAACATGATGATGACGCCGGGGACTCCAGATTCGAACAATTATCTGGATGTTCGGAACGAATCGCATTTCGAGAATCAGGGAACGCTGCGCGTGGATCATAACTTTTCTAGTGGGGACACGCTGCTGGTGCGCTATTCGGCCGGAGGAGAAAACGGATTCTCGCCGAGCAGCGGGATGACCTCCACGACGGAAAACCTGCCGGGGTTCGGCGTGAATTTCGACAATCTGTCCCAGCAGGGGGTGGGCTCGTGGAATCACATTTTCTCGAGCAGCCAAGTCAACACCGTCTCGGTTGCGGTTTCGCGTCTCTCGATGGACCGCGCTTCACAGAATGACGGGGTAAACGACCTCGTGGGCCAGTTGGGCATCCAGGGAGTCGGTTTTGGCGGAAAGAACGCTTGGGGCGCCCCGTGGTTTGCAGCGCAAGGCTACACCGGGATTGGCGACACCTTTGCCGCAACACCCATGCATGCCTGGGACACCACGGCCGAAGTCCGGGACGCCTATTCCTGGCAGCGCGGGCGCCATGGAATAAAATTTGGCGGGGATATTCACCGTTATTTCTGGCCCATGTGGGGCTTCTTCCAGAATCGTGGTTACTACCAATATACCAACGGCTACACCACCGAGTTTGGTTTCAACGATGGCTCTGGTTCCGGGCTCGCCAGCATGCTGCTGAGCCTGCCCACCGTGAAGCAACGGCAGGCGGGAATCCCCCAGATGGACTTGCGCGCGTGGGGGATGGCGGGCTTCGCCGAAGATAGCTGGCAGGTTACGTCGACGACCACACTCAACTTTGGCCTTCGCTACGAGTATTCTAGTCCTCTCTACGACACCGAGAACACCAACTCAAATCTGATTTTTCAGAACGGGACCCCCTCGGCATTTGTGGGCGGCGAGCTGGGATATCCGAAGGGGCTGATGTACGCCAACAAGCACAACTTTGCGCCAAGGTTCGGAATCGCGAAGAACCTTCCCGGTCGCGGCCTTGTTTTTCGCGCGGCTTACGGAATTTTCTATACCCCCGTGGATCTAAACACGTGGTGCAACCAGCGCCACAACGTCCCGTATGTCTTCCCGGAAACGCAGCAAGCGGATAACTTCACCCCTCCGGCTGCGCTCTTTGCCAGCGGATTGAATTTCGCTGCGCCGGTGCTTGGCACTGGGGTATTGACCCCCACGACCGTGAGTTTCACCGCATTCGATCCTCATTCGCCAGCACAATACGTTCAGCAGTGGAACGGTTCCGTGGGGAAGAGTTTTGGGCAGAACACTTCCGTTGAAATGGGCTACCTGGGATCTCGTGGTTATCACCTCCAGCGCGCGCACTTGATCAACAATACGCTGCCCGGGCCGGGCCCTCTTGGGCCGCGTCGGCCGTTCAAGACCGTCACCTTTGTGCCCGGCACGGTGTTGACGCCCGGCAGCACCCCGGCGGTAGTGCAAGGCCTGACGTTCCCGGTCAGCACCATCAACCTGCTGGAGAACTCCGCGCAAAGCTGGTACGACGCGGGGTACATAAACGTGCGCCGCCGGTATTCTCACGGGCTCAGCCTGCTGGCCAACTACACGTTTGCCAAGAATCTAACCAACGCGCCTGATTTCCGTTCGCCCATGGACGAGTCCGCCATACCGCAAAACAACAACAATCTGAATGCGGAAAAGGGGCCAGGGTGTGACGTCCGGCATCGCTTCGCACTCAGCAGCGTGTACGATATTCCTGCCTATCGGGGACGCGCGTGGGCGCAATGGGTGACAGAGAACTGGCATTTCTCGACCATCTATCAGGCTGAATCCGGAATGCCGTTTACCATCTCCGTGTTCGGCGATACGGCGAATTCGGGGACGGTTCTCGGCGAGAATCCCATCCGCGCCAACGCTACCGGGCAGCCGGTATTCGGTGCCGGTACGCGCACTGCTGCGAAGTGGTTTAGTCCCGCGGCGTTCGCCGCGCCCGCCGCCTTCACTTATGGCGACGTTGGCAGGAACTCCGTCTATGGTCCACCTTTAGAGACCTTGGATCTTGCTCTTGGACGCACCTTTCGCCTCACCGAAAATGCCAATTTCCAGTTCCGTGCGGAGGCCTTTAACGCGCTGAATAAGGTAAATCTGGGGACGCCGAACCGCTATGTGAACGAGCCGCAATTCGGAACGATCACCATGGCCATGACCCCAGGGCGTGAAATACAACTGAGCGCGAGGATTTCCTTCTAGCCGCTCTAAAACTCCCTAACGCGTCGCCCCAGCACTCAAGACCACTCGAACACATTGCTTCGAGGAGGTGTAGCCCAGCTACGGGATAAGCACGATTTTTCCCGCGGCGCCAGGCTCGAGAATCTCTTTATGAGCCCGGGCGGCTTCGGCCAGGGGCAGTTCCTTGCCGACCACGGGACGAAACGTGCCATTTTCAAGGCCAGCGATCAGTCCGGCGTGGACGTCAGCTTCTTCAGCGGCGGTGAGGGCCCAGAGCGTGAAGGCGCGGATGGAGGCGCGGCGTCCCATGAGTTCACGAGGGTTGATGGTGATTTCCCCGCGATTGCCGATGACGATGACGCGGCCGTTGGTGGCTAGGAGCTTCAGGTCATTTGCGAGATTCACATTGGCCAGCATTTCTAGAACGATATCCACGCCGCGGCCGCCGCTGGCTTTCATGATTTCATCGAGATAGCCGGGTTTGCTGTGATCGAAGACTAGATGCGCGCCTTCGCGCGTTGCCAGGTCGAGGCCTTTCTGGCTGCTGGCTGTGCCCAAGACGGTAAGTCCCAAGGCGCGGGAGATTTGGACTCCGGCGAGCCCTACACCGCCGCTAGCGCCGTGAATCAGGACCGTTTCCGAGGCGTGGGCTTGTGCAGAATGATAGAGGGCATGATAGGCAGTTCCGTAGGGGACCCACACGCCGGCGCCTTGACTGAAGCTGGCTTTTTCTGGAAGCCGGTGCACTTGGCTTTCCAGGGCGATGGCGTATTCGGCGTAGGCGCCGGTGACGGTCTTGGCCATGTACACGCGGTCGCCGGGCTTTACCTTGCTGATGCCGGTGCCCACGGCTTCGACCGTTCCGGCGCCGTCGGACCCCGGCGTGTAGGGCAACGGCGGCTTTACCGCGTAGGTGCCGTTGCGCATGTAGGTGTCGTAGGGGTTCACGCCTACCGCGTGGACGCGCACGAGGACTTGTCCTGCGGCGGGTTTGGGTGTGGGGATTTCTTCCAGCCGGAGGACTTCGGGACCGCCGAATTCGTGAACTAGGATTGCTTTCATTTTTTGGCCTCGGGTGCTTCTCGAGCTAGTTTCATTTCTTTAGCGATTTGATCGCGCTTCTGGCTTTCGCGTTCGGACGGAGAGACTAGCCAGGCCGGAGCGCAGCGTGCTGCGCCCCCTGCCAAGAGATATTTGGGGACTTTGGCGCTCGCGCCGTCGCGCTTTTCCTAAAAATGATCGTCCACGTGGGCATGGGACGTTTCCTCTTCCTTTTCGACGAGGCCGGTCGACTGGCCCCAGGCCGTGGTCTGCCAATTGTCTTTGCCTTTTTTCTCGGGGATCCACGGGGGCAGCGTTTGGTTCAAATAGGCAGCGAGCGCGTGGATGTACGGCTCGTACATGCGGCGGAGTTCGTTGAGGCGGCGGTCGGCTTCCTCGCTATCGCGAAGTTTCAAGCCGTGCCGGGCAAGGATGTCGCGGATGTGGCGCAATTGTTCAGCGGGCAGGCGATCCTGGGGTAAGGAATCTGGCGCGGTCCCGAAGACTTGAGAAAGATCGGTGACGGCGTGGCGCGCAATCGCGAAGGTAAGTTCGGCTTGTTTTTCGCAGGCTCCTTCGATGCCCACCATCAGCAGCGCGGAAGCATCCAGGATGGCGGCGAGCGACGCGATCCAGGATTGGTTGTCGTGCTGCGAGCGGAAATAGGCCAGAACCGGATAAGAGAGATGGCTCTCCATCAACTCCGCCGACCAGCGCTCCCAATCTTTCAGGAGTTCGCGCAAGGCCTCCTGTCCGCGGGGATAGCTGTGGCGGCGAAGTAGTTCGCCGGCCGTCGGAGGCGTACCTGCGCGAGAATCAAGCAGGGAAATGTCCACTTCGCGTTTTGAAAACGAGCCGTAGATAAAAGGCAGGTACCCGATCACCGCGGCTAGGAAGCCGAAACCGAAACCGGCTTCGGTAACCACCAGGGCGCGTGCCAAGCCGGATCGAGGAATGACGTCTCCGAGGCCGAGCGTGAAAAACGTTGTGCCACTCAGGTACACGTCCGTGAGGAAGCCGGAGTCGCCGCCGGTCATGACCACGGCCGAACCAGCTCCGTATTGCATGAGGCCGAAACCCAAAACCAGGCCGACAGCCCAAACACCCACGAGGACGAGAAGTGAGAGCGGACCGTAAAAGCCCAGGAACGCTTCCCTTCCTTTGCGTGACGAGCCCAGGCTGGTAGCGAATTTCCACAGTTTCCAGGTGCTCCTGTAAAAGAGGCGCGCGAAGCGGAACTTGCGCGTGACGCGCCGAGGCAGAATGATGGCCTCAAAGGCGTCCCACAAAACGATCAGAAAGATCGCCACGCCTGCGAGGAAGGCACCTGGAACTGGAATGATTTGGTGCATGGTATTCGTTTCGCCGCGCGGCCCCCGAGCGGCGGCGCGATCAGGAGTTGAGACGCGCGCTAACGCTGATCTCCGCTTTGAAAAGTTTTGAAACCGGGCAGCCGGTCTCGGCGGCTTTCACGGCGGCGTCAAATTTTGCTTTGTCCGCTCCGGGGATGGTGGCCAGGAGGTCCAGGTGGCTCTTGGTAATGGAGAAGCCGTCGCCGACTTTGTCGAGCGTGATCGTGGCGGTGGTTTCCAGTTTTTGCGCGGTCATTCCGGCGCCGCCCAGTTGCGCGGAAAGCGCCATGGTGAAACAACCCGCGTGGGCTGCCGCCAGCAGCTCTTCCGGGTTGGTGCCGACGCCGTTTTCAAAGCGCGTGCTGAAGGAATATTGCGTTTCTTTAAGGACCCCACTGTCGGTGGAAATCGAGCCTTTACCGTCTTTCAGGCCGCCTTGCCATACCGCCGATGCTTTGCGTTGCATGATGCCGCTCCTTTTGCGCTGTTTCGAGGGTTTGACTGATTTGAATCCCGAGAATTCGATTCCCGAGCGAGAGACAAGGGTATATTGGCGGAGTCATTTCTGTCGAGAGAGGCAGGCGAGTTTTGATGAGCGCAAATCTGGAACAGGTCGCACATCGGCCGTGGCCGTTGCCTACCGGCGGCTGGGTCATGACGCAGATCTGGCACGACCTGCTTTTTGCACACTGGCCGGTGCCGGAGGCCCTCCTGCGTCCGCGCATTCCAGCGCAGCTCGCCGTGGACACGTTTGACGGACAAGGCTGGCTGGGTGTCGTGCCGTTTCGGATGTCCGGAGTACGGTTGCGAGGAACACCTGCGGTTCCGTGGCTTTCGGCCTTTCCGGAGCTGAACGTTAGAACCTACGTCGTGGCCGATGGAAAACCTGGGGTGTGGTTCTTCAGCTTGGACGCCGGGAACGCCATCGCCGTGGCCATGGCGCGAGCGTGGTTTCATCTGCCGTATTTCCGGGCGCGCATGTCATGCCAAGAACGGCATGGCTGGATCCAGTACGCGAGCGAGCGCAACCACCGCGGGGCAGCCAGCGCTGCCTGGCATGGGCATTATGGTCCTGTTGGCGAACCATTTTCTGCGCAGACCGGGTCGCTGGAGCATTTCTTGACGGAACGCTACTGCTTATACTCCGATGGTCGTGCGAGCGGCATCCTCAGGGGAGATATTCATCACGCGCCATGGCGGCTCGCAGCCGCCAAGGCCGAACTTAGGAAAAATACCATGGCCGAGGCCGCAGGATTCGCGCTGCCGGCGGAACAGCCGCTTCTTCATTTTTCAAAGCGCCAGGACGTAGTAGTGTGGCATCCCGAACGGCTGGCGCGTTGATTTCTCCTCGGCGTGCCTACCACTTGTGGAAAACAAAAAACACCGCCAGAGCGACGCACAGAAAGCCCGCGGCGTAATTCCATTTTATTTTTTCGCCGAGATAGAGCACCGAGAAAACGGAAAAGACCGAGAGAGTGATGACCTCCTGGATGGTCTTGAGCTGCGCCGTGCTGAATTCATACGAGCCAAAGCGGTTCGCCGGAACCTGGAAGCAGTACTCAAAAAAAGCGATGCCCCAGCTCACCAGGATCACTTTCCAGAGAGCGGAGGTGCGGTACTTCAGGTGGCCATACCAGGCAAAGGTCATGAAAATATTCGAAATGGTAAGCAAGATAATGGTTCTCATGTGTTCCTGTTTCTCTCCTGGGAGTGTTCATCCTAAGACGCGGCCTTCCTGACGGAAGGTACAAACCGGCCTATCTACCTAGAGAATCCCGCGACGCTCCCGGCAATTGCCGCGGAGCCCCCTCAGGCCCACCAGGCCCACCCGAGGCCAGCAGGCTTTTGCCAGGTTCCGGACTGTTGCCTTGTCCGTAATGCCAGATTCCGCACAACGGCACTCGCGGCAGTTCCTCCGGCAACAGGAATTACGCTAGAGTGACGAAGCAAGGTAGTTCGGCTTCGCTCATCAGTTTCGGGCTAATTGTGGAGGATCCCTTGGGGCGGATGGTTAGGGACTTTGGTGCGCTGCTCTTGATGCTGGCGGTCTTGATGCCGGTGACCACCGACGGGCAAGAATCGACCGTGCTCGTGGTTACCGGCTCGAGCATGCCGGAGCCGCTGTACGTGCTGTGGAACGACGAGTATCACAAGCAGAACTCGAGTGTGCAGGTCCGCTATCTGCCGGAAGGCAGCGGCGCGGGTGCCAGCCGCGTCTTGACGGGCGCGGGAGATTTCGCCGGTGGTGACGCGCCAATTCCGGAGAAAGAGTTAAAGGCCGCCACAACCAAGGTGATCGAGCTCCCGACGGTGCTGATTGGAATCGTGGTGGTTTACAATTTGCCTGGCACAACCGGCGAACTACATCTGTCCGGTGCCGTCCTGGCAAACATATTCCTCGGAAAGATCACCGACTGGAACGATCCCGCGCTGGTCAAGCTGAATCCCGACACAAGCCTTCCGGCAATTCCGATCCACGTGCTGCACCGCTCGGCGGGGAAAGGCTCGAGCTTCATTCTTTCCGATTTCTTGTCTAAGGCCAGCCCGGAATTTCTCTCGCACGTGGGACGCAGCGAATCGCCGAACTGGCCGGTGGGGGCCACCGCCGGCCGATCGCAGGATATGGCCGAAAAACTAGCGGCGACTTCGGGGGCTATCGGCTACACCGAATTGAATATGGCGGAGAAAGCTTCCCTGCGGATGGCGAGTATACGAAACGCGGAAGGTGAGTTCATAAGGCCATCGGCTCGTTCGATTGCCGCTGCGGCCAGAACGCTCACGAGCAGGACCACCGACGATTTCCGTATTTCGCTGACGAATGCGCCTGGAAAGGACAGCTATCCCATCAGCAGTTTCACCTGGTTTTACGTTCCAGCGGTTGCCAAGGATTCCGGGCGTGGCCGCCTCATCGCAGAGTATTTGCGATGGGTTTACTCGAGGGGCGAGGAGCTGGCCCAGGAACAGGGCTACTCGCCATTGCCCGCAGACCTGCTTGCCAAAGTGATGGCCAAAGCGGCGACCATCCGCTGACGGCCGGCCGCGAGAACTATACGTTCAAAGTGAGGGATACGAGGTCCGGCCGCGGTGTCGGCGGAATCGGCGGCATCTTGGAGCGGTCCACGGGGCGATAGAGGGTGTCGCGTTCCACAGGCACGCGGCCTGCGGCGCGGATGAGACGCTCGAGTTCGGCGCGCGGCGTGAACTCCGACGTTTTCGCGCCCGCGTCGTGGTAGATCTTTTCTTCAACGACTGTGCCATCCAAGTCGTTCGCGCCAAAACGCAGAGCAATCTGCGCGATGCTCGGCGAGAGCATGATCCAGTACGCCTTGATGTGATCAAAATTATCAAGAAGCAGGCGCGCAACGGCGATGTTGCGAAGGTCGGCGTAACCCGTGGGTTTCGGAATATAGGAAAGCGCGGTGTTATCCGGATGAAACGCGAGAGGAATGAAGGCCACAAAACCGTGCGTTTCATCTTGTAGCTCGCGGAGCTTGACGAGGTGGTCGACGCGCTCCTCCTCGGTTTCGACGTGGCCATAAAGCATGGTGGCGTTGGAACGAAGGCCCGCTTGGTGCGTCTTCTTCGCGGTACTCAGCCACATCTGGCCGCTGGTTTTGTGGTCGCAGATGATTTTTCGCACCCGGGGATGAAATATTTCCGCGCCTCCCCCGGGGCAGGAGTCGACTCCCGCTTCCTTCATTTTGTGCAAGACTTCTTCTATGGAAAGCTTGGCGATGCGCGCGAAGTAGTGAACTTCAACCATCGTGAAGGCCTTAATATGCACGCTGGGGCAGCGTTGTTTGAGGCCGCGGACCAGTTCCAGGTAATGATCGAAGGTCAGATCCGGATGCAAGCCGCCGACGATGTGAAACTCCGTGGCCCCTTCGCGAACGCCCTGTTCCGCGCGCTGGTAGATTTCCTCGAGTGCAAACGTATAAGCACCGGGGGCGTTCGGGTCGCGACCAAAAGCGCAGAGTTTGCAGTGAGCAACGCATACGTTGGTCGGGTTGATGTGGCGATTGACGTTGTAATAGGTAATGTTTCCGTGGCGCTTTTCACGAACGTGGTTCGCGAGCCAGCCGACGGCCAGAAGGTCCGGCGAACGATAAAGCGCGATGCCGTCATCCATGCTTAAGCGCTCGCCCGCGAGCACTTTGTCCGCGACAGGCTGCAACCGCTGGTCGGTGATTGTGAGTTCGCTCATTTTGAATCCGCTGAAAATTTCAAACGCGCCAAACCGCTGCCGCAGCGCCCCAGAACAACAGGAACAATAAACTAATATAACCGTTCACGGCGAAAAACGCAGCGTCAAGCTTACTGAGATCACCCGCTTTGACAAGAGAATGCTCGTAAGCCAGAAGCCCGGCGACGACTACGATTCCCGCCCACGCCGGCCAGGGAAGCGCAAAGCCATAGGCGAGCCAGGAAAGCAGCGCGACAACGCCCACGTGCATAACCCGCGCGATCAGCAGAGCACCGGCAATGCCGAACTTCTTGGGAACGGAATAGAGGCCCGCCTGGCGGTCGTATTCGATGTCCTGGCAAGCGTAGAGCACGTCAAAGCCACTGACCCAGAGGGTGACTGCGGCGCAAAGGATCACGATGCGCCAATCCAGACCACCGGTGACCGCGATCCACGCGGCCGCGGGAGAAATGCCGAGCGCAAAACCGAGAAAAATGTGCGACCAATTGGTGAAACGTTTTGTGAAAGAATAGAAAAAGAGAATGGCGATGGCCAGCGGGGCCAGTTCGAGCGCGAAGGAATTGAGCTGGCTGGCCGCGAAGAAGAACAAACCCACCGCTGCAAGCGTGAACAGCCAGGCAAATTCGAGCGAAAGCGCGCCGGTAGCGAGCGCGCGCTGCTTGGTCCGCGGATTTTCCCGGTCGTAACGCAGGTCCGCGATGCGGTTCATGGTCATTGCCGCGGACCGTGCTGCGACCATGGCGACAATGATCCAGATGGTCTGGCGCAAGGTTGGCCAGCCTCTGGGCGGTTGATGCGTGGCGCGAGCGGCGAGAAGCGCTCCCGTTAACGCAAAGGGCAGCGCAAAAACAGAGTGCTCGAACTTGATCATCTCGAGCACGGTGCGGATGCGGCTAGCCATCGGAAATTACGCCTCCGCCTTTTTCGCGCTGGTCGGGCCCGTCCAGCGATACATATGCTCCTGGGGAAGATGGATCTGGGCGAGAACGCGATAAATATACTGCGTGACTAGGTCGTCGATCGTCTGCGGATGATGATAGAACGCCGGAATCGCCGGCATGATCACCGCGCCGGCTTGCTGCGCACGCAGCATGTTTTCCAGATGGACGCGGTTGAAGGGAGTGTCGCGTATCGCAAGAACAAGCTTGCGCCCTTCCTTGAGGATGACATCGGCGGCACGAGAGACGAGATCGTCGCTGACGCCGCTGGCAATCCGAGCGAGCGTGCCCATGGAGCACGGAACGACGATCATGGAATCCACTCGGTAGCTGCCAGAGGCGATGGCTGCGCCGATGTCTTTGTTCGGGAGAACTTCGATTTTCGCTGTTGACCGGCTGAGCAGCCGGCTGGGAAGTTGTTTCAAGTCGCCGGAGGTGATCCCCAGTTCTTCGGAGAACAGCCGCTGACCGGCCTCGGTGACTACCAGGTGAATCCGCTCGACACGTGCGTCCTGTTCAAGTAAGGACAAGGTCTTCTGCGCGAGAACGGCGCCGCTTGCCCCGGTCACACCTACGGTGACGATCTGTTTTTGTGTGTCAGCCATGTTGTACGTGCGGATAGAACCAGTCTCGCAGCCACACCAACACAAGTCAAGGACACGGCCTCTTCCGCCGCCGCTTATGCTTATAATTGGGCTCCGGCCAGATGCGGAGGCCCGATGGTCAACACCAAAGCTCTCGACATAGTAATGGAATTCATCAAGCGCATTAACACCGGCAATGCCGGCGCGCTCCGTGAACTGATGACCGAAGATCATGTGTTCCAAGATGCTCTGGGAAAACGGTTCGTGGGCCGCGACAAGATGACCGAAGGGTGGAAGCAATATTTCAAGCTCGTGGCCGGCTACCGCATTCGCGCCGATGAGTTTTTCGAAACCGATCAAACATTTGCCATTTTTGGAAGTGCTAGTGGCATGTGCGCCCTCAATGGAAACGCGGGTCCGGAGAATTTCTGGGAAGTGCCCGCGGCATGGCGCGCCGTCGTTCGCGGCAATTTGATTGCAGAGTGGCATGTTTACGCGGACAATCAGCCGCTGCGTAAATTGATGGGTGATCCCGCGCCCTAGTCGCGAAACGGCGTCTCTTGAGATCTATGACAGAAAAGCATGTTCAGGAACTGCTCGAGGCGGTGCGGCGAGGGAAGGTTTCCTCCGAGCAAGCTCTGCAGCGGCTGAAACATCTGCCGTTTGAAGACCTCGGCTTTGCGAAGGTCGATCATCACCGCGCCCTGCGACAGGGTTACGCGGAAGTGGTGTTCGGCAAAGGCAAAACACCGGCGCAGGTGGCGGAAATCGTTCGCGCGATGCTGCGGCAGAAGGTTTCGCGGCAGAACGTCTTGATTACCCGGGCCGATGCGAGGATCTTTCGGGCCGTGAAACGCGTCGATCGGAGGGCCAAGTTCCACGCAACATCCGGAGTGATTACTATCGAGCAAAACCTTGAAATAACAGGAAAGGGAAAGATTCTCGTCGTTTCCGCGGGGACTAGCGACATTCCTGTGGCGGAAGAAGCGTTGCTTACAGCGCAAATGATGGGCAATCGAGCCGAACACTTGTATGACGTCGGCGTGGCGGGCATTCACCGGCTTCTGGAGTATCGCGAGAAATTGACCGAGGCTCGCGCCATTGTTTGTGTTGCAGGAATGGAAGGCGCGCTACCGAGCGTCGTGGGCGGGCTGGTTGCGGCGCCGGTAATTGCGGTTCCCACCAGTGTTGGCTACGGAGCCAGTTTTGGCGGCGTGGCCGCGCTGCTGGGCATGCTCAATTCCTGCGCATCGAATGTGACGGTCGTGAACATTGACAACGGTTTTGGCGCGGCCTGCGTGGCGTCCTGTATCAACCGGTCCTAGGTGTGCCGATCCCCACCGCCCTACCAACCTAATCGGCTGAAAAGGCATGTGCTTGCTCAGGTCCATTTCCGTGTACCTACGGTATAAGCCGACCCACAATGCAATTTCTGTCCCGGTGAATCTTGTTGAGGCCGTAGAGGCGACGGTGACTTCACACGGGGCCGAATCTCTTCTATCGCGGCCTTACTCTGATCTGACTTCATTAATGGACGTTGTCTGATCGGCCCGGCTTTGCCGTGTCGCCGTGCGCCGACATTCCGATGTGTCACCGTTTATAGACATTCTTGCTTGTCATCGAACGCTGACTTCAGTATAATGTCATCGTACGCTGACATTCGGCGAGGAAGGCCAGACACCATGCTCATTCGAACACCGGCCGATCTCGGGGCTCTTATTCGGGACCGCCGGATGAAGCTCGGTCTGGACCAGAAATCCCTTGCGCACAAGGTCGGCGTCAGCCGCCAATGGATCGTGGCGGTGGAACACGGCAAACCGAGAGCCGAGATCGGACTCTTGCTGCGCACGATAAATGTCTTGGGAATCCGCTTGTCCGCAGACCAGGAACCTCCGGTCAACACAAGAGATGCCGGAAACACTCCCTCCGTCGATGTCGATATTGATTCCATCATTGCAACGGCGCGCGGGAAGAGAAAATGACCAAGGAACTCATCGCCATTATTGAAGGCAGGGAAACGGGCCGCGTTGCGCGCGACAAGGCCGGAAAACTGTCTTTCGCATACAACGAACAGTGGCGCAACGCTTCGGATGCTTATCCGCTTTCGATTTCCATGCCCCTCGCCTTGAGCGAGCATGGAAACGCCAAGATCGATCCGTTTCTTTGGGGACTCCTGCCCGACAATGCCAACGTGCTCGATCATTGGGCACGGCGGTTCCGTGTCTCGACCCGGAACGCCTTCGGGCTGATCGCCAATGTCGGCGAGGATTGTGCTGGCGCGGTCCAGTTTGTCCAACCTGAACGTCTGGACGCAATCATCGGCCAGGCCCCTTCCGCCATCGAATGGCTCGACGAGGCCGCCATCGCCGAAAGACTTCGGACATTGCGGGCCGACCACTCGGCCTGGCGCATTCCGCGCGATGCCGGGCAGTTCAGTCTTGCCGGTGCGCAGCCTAAAACCGCGCTCCTGTTAGAGCATGGCCGATGGGGTGTTCCCTCAGGCCGTGTGCCCACAACTCATATTTTCAAGCCCCCCACGGGCGATTTTGACGGGCACGCCGAGAACGAGCATTTCTGTCTGGAACTGGCCAGAGCGCTCGGGCTTCCCGTCGTGGATTCCAGAATCATGCGTTTTCAGGACGAGATCGCCATCGTCGTCGAACGCTACGACCGCTTCCGGACAGACGCCGGCCTGCGGCGCGTCCACCAGGAAGATATGTGTCAGGCCTTGGCCATCCCTCCGACCCGCAAATACCAGAACGAAGGCGGGCCGGGTATCCGTGACATCGTCGCGTTGCTAACCACAAATTCAACCAGCTCTGCCGAGGATGTTGCCACTTTTCTCGACTCCATTTCATATAACTGGCTGATCGTCGGGACGGATGCACATGCCAAGAATTATGCCCTGCTCATCGGCCGCGAAGGCCGTGTCCGCCTCGCGCCCCTGTACGACGTGGCGAGCGTCCTTCCTTATCCGGACATCGATATCCGGAAGGCCACACTTTCGATGAAGCTCGGCGGTGAATACCGCCCGCGCAATATCACGCTTCACCATTGGCACAAGCTGGCCGCAGAATTGCACGTAGATCCCGACGCGATGGTGGCCCGCGTCGATAGTTTCGCTGCGCAACTGGCGGACCATGTTCCCGACATCACGCGCCGCATGGCTGAAGAGGGCATTAGCCACCCCATCATCGCGCGCCTCGCAGAGGCGCTCGTGGCGCGCGCAGCCGCGTGCCGGAAACTGTTACGCACGCCGTAGATGGCAAAGCCCAGAAGATGCGCGACACGAAGAAGGTTTATTAGTCCGAGCTCTCAAGCTTTCAATAAAATCTTCATCACCCCGGGTTTTTGAGCGAAACGGATCGCTGCGGCCGCTTCGCTCATTGGAAAAGTCCTGGTAATAAGCGAAGCGGGGCCGACCTTACCCGAACGTAGAAGCGCCATAGCTGTGGGGAACGGGCCGCAACGTGAACCGATTACCGTGAGTTCCTTGACCACCAGGGGCCAGGTTTCGATGGAAGCGGCGCCGTGAAACGTGGATTTCAAAACGAGTGTGCCGCGCGGTTCCGTCATCCCCAGAGCGAGTCGGAACCCGCTGGGCGAGCCCGTCGCTTCTACCACCAAGCCATAACTTTCCTGGACTCGTTTTAGATCAGATGTGTCGCCACGCACTTTCTTCGTTTTGATTCCGGCGCTGCGGGCGAGGGCGAGTTTCGTCTCATGCTTGCCGTACAGGAAGACCTCGGGCACAGCAGTTCTGAGAACGAGCGCGATTAATTGCGCGAGCTTGCCATCGCCAAGCACAGCCGCTTCCAGGAATTGTTTGGTGTTCACCTGGTCAAGAATCTCGCAGGCCGCGGCAAGAGGCTCGACAAACACAGCGTTGTCGTCGCAGACGGAATCAGGGACGGCGTGTAGATTTTCGAGCGGCAGGGTCAGATACTCCGCGAACGCGCCGTCGTGCGCCACGATGCCGAGCACGGTGCGTCGCGCGCAGTGCGTCCTCTGTCCGCGCCGGCAAAAGACACAAACAGACCGGTAGCCATAAGCCGAACAAGACACATTGATTTCGCCAACGACACGCCGCCCCAGCCATTTTTTCTCGAGCGATCCGGAAACACCCGAAACGTCGGCGACTTCGCCGACGAATTCGTGCCCCGGCGTCCCCCGAAAAGCGTGATAGCCACGTAGGATCTCGACGTCGGTATTGCAGATGCCCGCCAGGCGCACACGAACGAGCGCCCATCCCGGCCGTAGTTTGGGCCGGGGCTGCTCTCTCGGCTTGAGCTTTTTATTGGCAACGTGAAAGGAGAGCACAGAGGCCATGTTGCCGCACTTCTGCTATGCGAGTCTAGTTCCGCCATAGGCCGGTAGTCGGTCAGTTTCCATGTATCATGATTTTTCAACGCCCGAACACGGCTGCCATGCAGAGCAGCGGCGAAGCAAATTTGCGCTCAACGTGGAGGCAAGATGCGGTACGAAGTCAGGCAGCAAGACGGAAAGTGGGTTGTTTGGGATACGGTGGTGGACGACTGCGCGATGAAATCCGTGGTAGGCGCGGTAGAGGGTTTGAGAAGTATTATAGCCAGCAACAATACGCATTATATGCTGAATGGAGGGCTTCTGGTGCCCATGCCGAACTCCGTAACCTTTGAGACCAGACCAGCAATGTTCTGGACGCAGCAAGAAGCTCAACAATGGGCTGATGCTCGGAATGACATTGATCAATCGGGTCCTGTTTGACCACTCCGCCGACCTCGCTGCCTAGACCGAAATGGCCCCCGATTTGGTCCTGTCTCCCAAAGGGTCACAAACTGACCCACTACCCATAGGGCGAAGGGCGCAATGTCTACTGCGTATAGCCGGTATTGATGAAGTCATCGATGTCTTTGTGCAGCTTGTGATGCGCCTTTTCATCGATGTACATCATGTGGCCGCCTTCGTAGTACTCAAAACCTACGTTCTTGCGGACCGGCGGCTCGAGATTCATGTGCGCAAAGGTATTTTCGATCCCGTTGAAGGGCGTCGCCACGTCGTAGTAGCCGCACAGCACCAGCACTTTCAAGTAGGTTTGCTGGGTCATGGCCGCGCGCAAGACTTCCGCGACTTCGGTATTTCCTGTCTGATCCCATGGGCGAACATTGGCGGTGACGGTGTAGTACGCATCGCTGTCCCATTTCAGCTCGCGTCGCGTGTAGTCGTGAAACGTGGCGACGAACGCGCCTTCGTAAGAAGCCTCGCTCGGGTCGTACTCGTTGCGCTCTCCGGCGGCGTCCACGTCCATGCCCTCGAAGCGTGAATCGAGCCGGCCAATAGTGCGGCGCTTGTCTCGCTCGAGCTCCTTGAACCAGCGGGCCGGGCTGACGCGCAGATTCGCTTCTTCGATGAATTTGGCCGAAAGTCCGGTAAAGCGCGCGAGATCCGCGACCACTTTTTGGCGCTCCTCTCGGGAAAGCTGGTCGCCTTTTTCCAAAGCTTCGGCATATTCTCCATGCGCGAATTCGCGCGCTTTTTGTGCTGCCTGGTCGACGGGCAGACTTTGCATGTCCGCGGGCAACAGGTGGTGATACCAGGCAGTCGTCACGTACGTGGGCAGGAAGAAAATCGTTCGATTGTCGGCGCCCCAATTTGAGAACGCCACTGACGACAGCAGCGCGATCCCGCTTAGGTAGATTTGGTGGCGTTCTTGCAGCACTCCCGCAAGCTCGGCGGAACGCGTCGTTCCGTAGCTTTCGCCAATCAGGAATTTCGACGAGGCCCAGCGCTCATTGCGTGTGATGTACTGGTAGATGAAATCGGCAAACCAGTTGGCATCCTCGATGATGCCATGGAATTGCGCCGCAGCTTCGCCCGGCGCCGGCCTGCTATAACCGGTGGAAATTGCGTCGATGAACACCAGGTCCGTGGCGTCCAGAAAGGAATCTTCGTTATCGACGATGGTGTAGGGCGCGGGCATTCCGTGACCATCGGCGGTCAGCACCACGCGCTTCGGCCCCATGCCCATGTGCGTGAAAAGGGAAGCCGAGCCCGGCCCGCCGTTATAAACGAAACTCACCGGACGCTTGGCGGGATCGGGAACTCCGTCCTTGATGTAGGCCACGTAGAACATGGTCGCCTTCACGGTTCCGTCATCCGCCTTGATGTTGTACGTCGCGGCGGTTGCGGTGTAGTTGATCGCTTGCCCGCCGATGCGCGCGGAGTGATGGGTGACGACGGTCTTTTCCTCGGGGACCGCGGGCCGCTGCACTTGTTTACCCTGAGCGCCTTCGCTCTGAGGAGCTGCTGGTTCCCCCGGCGGGCGGGTGCGCTCGCGCTGTTGTTGCGGCTGCTGACCGGGGGGGACCGTGGGCTGCTGGGCTGCCGCCGTAGCCAAGCCGCATGACAAAACCATCCCTGCGAGGACGCACCAGTCTCTGCTCATTTCGAAATCTCCTTTTTCCTCGAAGTCATTTATCGGGCAACCAGGGGCGTAGGAACGATTCGGGAGAATCCGTCCACTCCCCCGAAACATTCCGTAGGACGCGCGAGGTGCCGTGCGAGTTTCATTTTCTCCGAAAGCGGCGCTGCTTGGCGCCGGAATGCCTAGAAGACGAAAAGCGAGGAGAGCAGCCGGGAGTTCTGTCGGAAATCAGTGGAGCACGGCGCCGAGTGTTTTGCTGAGCAGGGGTTCCTGCTCGGGAAACACGGTCCGGAGATCAAGAATCAGCCGATCGTTCTCCACCCGCGCGATTACCGAAATGCCTGCTGGAGCGCGACGGAGCCGCTGCTCGAGTTGCGTTGCGGAATAGCGGGCGCTGGCAATACGAATCACTTTGGTAGGCAGCGCTTGCGTGGGAGTCGAGCCGCCGCCAGCGAGCGACGTCCCATCGACAATTTCCAACTCCACTTCGTCGAGCGGAAGCTCCGGCCGAAGTTCGCGCAGAAAATTCTCCGAGCGGCGCTGGAGTTCCCCGGCGCTCGCCCGAATCATGCGCAATGCTGGTATCTCGTCCCACGCCGCCCGCAGATACGCGCCAAGCGTAACTTCCAGCGCCGCCGTCGTGAGCTTATCCACGCGCAACGCCCGGAACAGCGGATGCCGCCGCACGCGAGTCACCAGCTCCTTCTTCCCTGCAATTATGCCGGCTTGCGGCCCGCCCAGAAGTTTGTCCCCGCTGAACATCACTAGGGACACGCCGGCATCGATGCTTTGCCGCACCAGAGGCTCGCTGATTCCGCTGGCGGAAAGATCCTGAAGACAGCCCGAGCCCAGATCTTCGACAAGCGGCAGGCCGGTCCGTTGGCTCAGCGCGGCCAATTCTTCGAGCTCCGGTTTTTCCGCAAAGCCTGTGATACGAAAATTCGAAGGGTGTACGCGCAACAGCAATCGGGTCTTCTCATGGATGGCATTTTCGTAGTCGGCAAGTCGCGTGCGGTTCGTGGTGCCGACTTCGCGCAACACCGCGCCGCTCTCCGCCATGATCTCCGGGATGCGGAAACCATCGCCAATCTCAATCAACTCGCCGCGCGAAACGATGACTTCGCCGCCCTTCGCCAAAGCGGCGAGAACCAGAAGCACCGCGGCAGCGCAATTGTTCACCACGATGGCCGCTTCCGCGCCAGTGAGCCGTTCCAGCAAAGGTGACGTATGCACGTCACGCTTGCCGCGCCCGCCCGCCTCCAAATCGTATTCCAGATTCGTGTACTGAACAGCTGTCCGCCGGAACTCTTCGACGACCGCCGCAGAAAGCGGCGCGCGGCCAAGATTGGTGTGAAGTATCACACCCGTGGCATTGATCACCGGCTGAAGCGAGTGCGCCAGGATGCGTTCGACAACCGAACTGATATGTTGTTCCAGAGCGGCAGGGTCGGCCGCCAGAAGTGTGAGTTCACCGAGTAGTGCGATTTTGGCTTGATCCACGATGCGCGAGCGCAACTCGCCGAGGACCGTGCGCGTAACTTCCACAAGTACATGGCGATCGACGCGGCCCGCAAGCGCCGCCAGGCGAGGCTGTGCGAGGAGTTCGTCGACCGAAGGAATCTGCCGCAGCAACTCCGCTTGTTCAGCGGAAAGAGCCTGTTTCGCGCGCGCTTCCATGGCCTTATTTCAGCACACCGCCCGCCCGCGAGCAATGGAGCATTCTCCGACCGAGGCGCCAGATTCCAGACCTGCGGCAGCGGTGGATACCCAATGCGCAGCGCTTCCCACTCCTTTGGTTGACGGCTTCCCTTTGTCCTCCTAGCATGATGGTTTAGGGGCTTTTCCACCCATGGCGACCATCGACGAGGAGCTGGGCCAGCTCGAACGGGACATCCGTCAGCTGAAGATTGAATACGACCAGTATTTCGGCGGTGGCCGGAAGCGCCCACCCACCGAAATCGAGTGGCGCATTGAGTTGGTGGTGAAGCGTTACGCCGAGCGCGGCGGCGACCTGAAGTATGGCCAGCGATTCCGCATCAACAACCTCACGCAGACCTACGCGAAGTACAAGGACATCTTCCGCAAGAAAACGCAGCAGAAGGAAGAGGGAAAAATTCAGCGGCACTTCGGTGCGGCCGCGAAAGCCATCGAGGCGGAACGCGCGCAAAAAACCCCCCACAAGCCAGCAGAGGCTCCTGCGGCACGGGCGGAGTCCGCTGTCTCGGGAGCGGCGGCGCCAGGGGCATTCCGCGTGACCTGCTCCGAGCCGGAACATGAAGGCGAGAAAGTCGAGCAGCTCTATCAGGCGTTTCTCGAAGCCAAACAACAAGCGGGCGAACAAACCGGAAAGCTCTCGCGCTCCAACTTCAACGAATTTGTCCTGAAAAAGACGAAAGACCTCCAGAAGCAGAAGAATTGCCGGGAGGTGGAGTACGTCGTTGAAGTTATCGACGGCCAGGTGAAGCTCAAAGCCCTGGTCAAGGCCTGAGCGCGGCAAAGATTCGACGTCCCCATTTCTCGAGCTAAAGCGCCACGAGAATACGTTGGGGATCCCGGGATGCCGCTCTCAGCTTTTCCCCGTTTCGGAACCCGAAACTGTCAGGGGCACCCTCACCACTTTCCGAATTTCCTGTGGGCGCATACACTATTGTGCTTTCTTTCTCGGGAGGAATACATGGCGGTGGAGCGCGCGCTCATCAGCGTGTTTGATAAAACCGGAATCGTGGAATTTGCAAGGCGGCTCGCCGCTCTCGGCATTGAGATTCTTTCTACTGGCGGCACCTCGAAACTGCTGCGCGAAGCCGGTGTTACCGTGCGCGACGTCGCCGAGTTTACAGGATGGCCCGAGATGCTCGGAGGCCGCGTAAAGACGCTGCATCCAAAAGTCCATGGAGGGCTCTTGTATCGCCGCAAAAATGCGCAAGATCAAAAGCAAGTGGCCGAGCACGGCATCGCGCCGATCGATCTCCTGGTCGTAAATCTGTATCCCTTCGAAGCTACCGCGGCGAAGCCGGGTCTGACCGCGGAAGAACTCATCGAAAATATCGACATCGGCGGACCTACGATGCTGCGCTCCGCGGCAAAAAACTTCGAAAGCGTTACGGTGGTGAGCGATCCCGTCGATTACCGCCGCGTGGCGCAAGAACTGGAAGCGGCGCGCGAGACTTCGCTCGCGATGCGGTTCGAGCTGGCGCGAAAAGTGTTTGCCACGACCTCCCGGTACGACGGTCTTATCACCACGGAACTGGAGCGGCTGTCGCCCTCGGCAACGCACTTGGCTTTCGGTGAGAAGCCCGTACTGCCTGAACGAGTGCACCTCGCGCTAGAAAAGCAACAGTCTCTGCGCTACGGCGAAAACCCTCACCAAGCCGCGGCGCTCTACGTTCCCGCGGGAAGCGCGCCGACAGGGCTCGCCGCGGCCGAACAGCTGCAGGGCAAGGAGCTTTCCTACAACAACTACGTGGATCTGGAAGCGGCGCGAAGTCTGGCGGCGGAATTCACCCAGCCCGCCGCGGTCATCGTCAAACACAACACCCCTTGCGGAACGGCCGAGAGCGAAACCCTCCTGGATGCTTACCGGAAAGCTCTTGCCACCGACCCGGTTTCGGCCTTCGGAGGCGTGCTGGCGTTCAACCGCGTCGTGGACGCCGGAACCGCCGAAGAGGTGGCCAAGCTTTTCGTCGAATGCATCGCCGCGCCGGGATTCGACGAAGAAACCAAAACAATATTCGCGGCAAAAAAGAATTTGCGTCTGCTGGAGCTCCCGCCCGACGGCCTCGAACCTCTGCGCGAATTGCAGCTCAAGCGCATCCTCGGCGGAATGCTGGCGCAGCAGCCCGATCTGGGCGAAATCATTGAAGATCAGCTAAGCATCGTGACCAAGCGCGCCCCGACGGCCCGAGAGATGCAGGGGATGCGCTTTGCCTGGAAAGTGTCGAAGCACGTCAAATCCAACGCCATCGTTTTTGCAAAAGACGGCGCGACACTTGGCGTCGGCGCGGGCCAGATGAGCCGCGTCGATTCCGTAAAGATCGCGGTGATGAAGGCGCATGTTTCGCTCGCTGGAAGCGTGGTCGCCTCAGACGCCTTTTTCCCGTTCCCCGACGGCGTCGAAGAAGCCGCGAAAGCCGGTGCCGTTGCCGTCATTCAGCCCGGCGGCTCGGTCCGCGATAACGACGTAATTGCCGCCGCCGACCGCCTCGGAATGGCTATGGTTTTCACCGGTATCCGGCATTTCCTGCACTAAAACGCCGCCAACTTTGCGCGGCAACAAATTGCAAAGGCTAGCTGCGTCAAATAAATACAGCGTCTCCAAAGATTCCGTTTCAACTCTTTGGAACTTTCTTGCATCCTAATAAAGGGTGCCTTTGGGCCTTGGAAACGTCTGGTTTTTGGCTTTTGACCGCGTTCCAACTGCATGGGATACTTTTTGTTTCCGGGGCTTCTATGAATCTACTAAGAATTAGTCTTGCCGGACTCCTGACCGGCCTCTTTGGCGCCCTCGGCGGCGCGCAAACTCCTGTGGACGCCGAAGTCCAGAAGAAGGCCCAGACGCAATTTAGGGCCGAAGCGCAGCCTTCGGAAGCGCCCTCGGCTCCTTCTCCGCGCGCCGAGGCTTACTACAACTACGCCATGGGGCACCTCTTCGAGCAGCAGTATGAGTCCACTAATCAGGCGGAATTCGCCACGCAGGCCATCGACGCCTACAAAAAGGCTTATGCGCTCGATCCCAAGTCCGGAGTCATCGGTGAACGCCTCGCCGAGATGTACTGGAAAGCCCAGCGGGTCCACGAAGCCGTAACGGAAGCGCAAGATCTCCTTAAACGGGACCCCAACGACCTGCAAACGCGCCGTCTTCTCGGCCGCATCTATCTCCGTAGCCTGGGCGACCTCACCTCGGCAGCGCAGTCGGAGATGGCCGCACGCGCCATCGAGCAATACAAGGAAGTCTACCGGCTCGATCCCACGGACTCAGAATCGGCGCTATGGCTGGCCCGCCTGTACCGCCTGCGTAATGAGCACGATAAGGCCGAAGAAATTCTCCGCAGCCTTCTAAAACAAGATCCGGAGAACGAAGCCGCCGTCGAGCAACTCACCCAGCTGCTCCTCGACGAAGGCAAGTCCGCGGATGCGGTTTTGCTACTGGAAAGCATCACCAGTCGCGCGCCTTCTCCGTCCTTGCTCGATCTTCTCGGCGATGCCTACACGCAGACGCACGACCTCGCGAAAGCGGAAGCCGCTTACCGCAAAGCCGCGGAGCTGGATCCTTCCGAGCTAAGCCACACGCGCGGATTGGGCCAAACCCTGCTCGGCGAAGAAAAATTTGCCGACGCGCTCACCGTCTATCAAAAGCTTGCCGATTTGATGCCCGGCGATTCCGACGTCTATCTGCGCTTGGCGCAGATCTACCGGGAACTGCACCAGCTCGATCACGCGGAAGAAAGTCTCCTGAAAGCCCGGCAGTACGCGCCCGGGAGCCTCGAGGTCATGTACAACGAGGCCATGCTGTACGAAGCCCAGGGCCGCTATGACGATGCCGTTCGCGTACTCTCGGATGCCGTCACCGGCCTGAAGCAGCAATCGACGGCGCTGCCGTCGCGGCGGCGTTCGCTGGCGACTTTGTACCAGCAATTGGGCCAGCTTTATCGCGACATGCAGAATTTTCAGGCCGCCATTTACACCTTCGAAGAGCTGGGCCGCCTCGGCGAAGAAGAGGATCGCCGTTCACGCATGTTGATTATGGACACCTACCGCGCGGCCAAGGATTTGTCGAAGGCCCTCCAGGCGGGCAAGGACGCGGTGGCGAAATACCCCAGCGACCCCGGCCTCCGCACATCCAACGCGCTCCTGCTGGGAGAGAACGGCCAAACGGACGAAGCCGTGAAGGTTCTTCGTTCGCAGCTCACCAGGAGCGAGGCGGACCGCGATATCTATCTCAACATCGCGCAAGTCTATGAACGCGGACGCCGCTACAAAGAAGCCGAAGAAGCCGCCCAGACTGCCGAAGCCATCCCCGGCCAGCCGCGCGAAAACGAAATGGTGTGGTTTCTGCTGGGAGCGATCTACGAACGGCAGAAGTTTTACGACCGCGCGGAAACGGAATTCAAGAAGGCCTTGGACGTAAATCCCCGAAACGCCCCGGTACTTAATTACTACGGCTACATGCTGGGCGATCTCGGCATTCGACTCGATGAAGCGGAAGGGCTCGTGCACCGCGCTTTAGAGGAAGAACCGCACAGCGGCGCGTATCTCGACAGCCTCGGCTGGATTTATTTTCGCGAAAACAAACTTACGGAAGCGGAAGCGACGTTGCGCCAGGCCGTCGGACGCGAAAGCCACGATGCCACCATTCGCTCGCACCTGGCCGACGTGTACGCCAAGTCCGGGCGCAGCGACCTCGCAGCCATAGAATGGGAGAAGTCCCTGACGGAATGGCACCACTCCTTACCGGCCGACATGGAGAACGACAAAATAGCGGAGATCGAAAAGAAGCTTTCCCAGGTAAAACACCGCGTGGCGCAAAAATCGTCGCCGCAAGACGCGAAACCACAATAAGCCGCATGCGTGAAGTCCGCATCCCCGCTTTTGCTAAAATCAACCTGCGCCTCGATATCCTTGGTAAACGCCCCGACGGCTACCACGAACTCCGGACTATTTTCCAAAGTGTTTCGCTGCACGACGACCTGCGCCTGCGCGCTTCGAGCCGGCCCGGGATTTCGCTAGAGATCGCGGGCAATGCCATGCTCTCCGAGGAGCCTGTAGAGAAAAATCTCGTCTACCGCGCCGTAGACGCCCTCCGTCGCGAGTGCAAGATTCGCCGAGGGGTCGCCATCGAACTCAAGAAGACCATTCCGGCCGGCCGCGGATTGGGAGGCGGTTCGAGTGACGCGGCAGCCGCGCTGCTCGGCTATCTGCGTTTGACTGGACGCCAGCTGCCGTTGCCGCGCCTTCTCGAAATGGCTTCCTCGCTGGGCGCCGATGTGCCCTTTTTCCTGCTTGGAGGCCGCGCGCTGGGCATCAGCCGCGGCGACGAAATCTATCCTCTTCCTGGCATCCCGGACCTCTCCGTACTCATCGTCTCGCCGCGCGACATTCACGTCCCCACTCTGGACGCTTATCGTTGGCTTGGGGCTGGCCCGCTGACATTGACAAAAGGGGCCGCAAACCCTAAACTTCGAAGGTTCTGTGCTCTATGCTGGAGCACGCAGGGAAGCGGCCTTTCGAATGACTTCGAGCGGCCCGTTTTCCGGCGTCACCCCCGTCTTGATAAAATCAAGCGGGCCTTGCTCCAACGAGGAGCTCGAGAAGCCTCGCTGGCGGGTAGCGGTTCGGCGGTGTTTGGAATTTTCCCGAGCCCAGCGATGGCGCGCCGAGCCGCTGTTGGGTTTCCGGACGATCAGACCTTTGTTTGCGAGACACTCTCGCGCGACAGGTACGTTCGTAAAATGCAGGGCACTGGTTGACGTGCATTGGTGTCCTCCGTTTTTCCTCGGTTGATCCGCAGCGCCTCCAGAGAACCTACGAGTCGATAGTTCGAAGCGAATTTGGGCCGAGAAGTGGGCCACCCCAAAAGCTGAGCGCATGGAGTGCGAGTGTCGTGAACGACGACCGGTTTAAAATCTTCTCGGGGACCGCGAATCTGCCTCTGGCAGAGAGCATCTGCGCGCATCTGGAAGTTCCGCTGGGCAAGGCCAGCCTGGGACGCTTCAGCGATGGCGAGATTTATTTTCAAATCCTCGAAAACGTGCGCGGCGCCGACGTCTTCGTCGTTCAACCGTGCTGCTATCCCGTGGACAACCACTTGTTCGAGCTGCTCCTGATGATTGATGCCTTCAAGCGGGCCTCCGCCTGGCGTATCACCGCCGTGCTGCCGTACTACTGCTACGCCAGACAGGACCGCAAAGATAAGCCGCGCGTCCCGATCTCAGCAAAGCTCGTCGCCGACCTTCTTGAAACAGCCGGCGCAAGCCGCGCACTGACGCTCGACCTGCACGCCCCACAGATTCAGGGCTACTTTGACGTTCCCGTCGATCACTTGTACGGATCGCCTGTTCTCGTGGAACACTTTCGGCATCTAAACCTGCCGAATCTTACGGTGGTTTCGCCGGATGCAGGCGGCGTGGAACGCGCCCGCTTTTTTGCAAAAAAGCTGGACGCCCCGTTGGCCATCGTGGACAAACGCCGCGTCGATGTAGACGTCAGTGAAGTCATGAATCTGATCGGCGACGTCCGCGGCCGAAGCACCCTCATCGTCGACGACATTATCGACACGGCAGGCACGCTCGTGAAAACCGCCGAGGCCCTCATTCGAGAAGGCGCGACGCAGGTGTATGCCGCGTGCACGCATGCCGTACTTTCCGGCCCGGCCATCGAGCGCATCGCGAACTCCCAAATCAAAGAGGTGGTCGCGACGGATTCCGTGCCGCTGGGCGAAGCCGCAAAAGGCATGGGGAAAATCAAAATTTTGAGCGTCGCGGACCTGCTGGCCCGCGGCATTCGTTCGATTCACGAAGAAACTTCGATCAGCGAGCTATTTATTTAGATTTAGAGCGGGACAGACATTTCTGTCTGTCGCCTTGGTTTTTCTGAAATAGGAAGTCGCTTTGGTTGTTCTGGAACGAGAGAGCAGCAGCCAGGTTTAGATTCTTTGTTCCTCAAGACTCGAGGGAAGGAATGAAAGTATGGCCGAGACGCAAATCATAGTAGAAGGAGCGCCCCGCTCCGATCGGGGCAAGAACGAGGCTCGCCGCCTGCGTCAAACAGGCAAGGTTCCCGCCGTGCTCTATGGCGGCAAAGGCGATGCCATCGCGCTGGCATTGAACACCAAGCAAATAGGAGCGATCCTGCGCTCCGAGAGTGGCCACAACACGCTTTTCCAGGTCGACCTAGCCGGCAAACACGAGCCGGCCATCTTGAAAGATTGGCAAGTGGATCCCGTGACCGGAAACCTGCTGCACGTTGACCTCCTCCGCGTAGCCATGGACGTTCGCATGCGCGTGAAGGTGCCGGTGCACACGTTCGGCGAACCCGCCGGCGTGAAGCAGCAGGGCGGCGTCTTCGAGGTCGTGACGCGCGAAGTCGAAATCGAGTGCTTGCCCGCCGAGATCCCCAAGGAATTCAAGGTCGACGTCACCGGCTTGATGCTTGGCAGCCAGCTCCGCGCCCGAGAGCTGGTCATGGACACCGCGAAGATGAAGCTAATCACCGATCCCGAACGCGTCCTGGCTCACGTCGTCGCTCTCAAGGTCGAAGAAGAGAAACCGGTCGAAGCGGTTGCCGCGGATGCTGCCACGCCCGCCGAGCCCGAAGTCATCAAGAAGGGCAAGAAAGAAGTCGAGGGCGAAGAAGGCGCCGAGGCCGAAGCCAAACCGGAAAAAGCCGAAAAGGGCGAAAAGAAAAAGTAGTTCGGCAAGTTGCGAAGCGCGGCGGCTGGCGACAACCCAGCTGCTGGACAGGGGGCTATGCGGCTCATCGTCGGACTTGGGAATCCTGATCCGGAGTACCAATGGACGCCGCATAACCTCGGATTTCTGGCGGTGGACGAACTGGCCAATCGCGGTTCGATTCGCGTGGAACGGCCGGAAGCCAAGGCTCTGGTTGGCCGGGGAAAGCTCGCTGGGGAAGATGTGCTTCTGGCGAAGCCGCAAACGTACATGAATCTCAGCGGCATGTCGGTGCGCGAGCTGCTGGAAAAGTACGAGCTGGGCCCAGGCGATCTGCTGGTTCTGTGGGATGAAGTGCAACTGCCCTTTGGAACCATTCGCATCGACCGCAAAGGCAGCGGCGGGAGCCACAACGGTGCGAATTCAGTAATCGCCGCTGCGGGAACACAGGAATTCTCGCGAATCCGGTTGGGATGCGGGCCGGATCATCCGCTCGGCAGCCGTAAAGAATTTGTGCTGCGGCCGATGAAAAAGGCAGCACTCGAAGTGGCGGTGGAGATGGTTGGCAAAGCCGGCGACGCCGTGGAAATGATTCTCGAGAAGGGCCTCGAACCGGCGATGAACGTTTTCAACCGGCGAAAACTGCCGGATGTGGAGGAACCGCAAAACGAGTGAGCTGTTTAGCGGGCCAGCACCTGGAATAGATTTTGAAGTGCCGCCGATATCATCGGCGCAAAGAGGAAAGAGGTCATCATGGAAGAGCGTTTATACGATCTGATTTTCATCGCGCGGCCGGCAACGCCGGAAGACGAAATCAAGAAAGTGATTTCCGGCATTGAGCACACCTGCGCGGAAAAGGGCGGCAAGATCGAGAAGACCGAGCACTGGGGCACGCGCAAGCTCGCCTATCGCGTGGCCAAGCATCGCGAGGGCATCTATGTCTATCAGCAGATTCGCACGAATCATGCCGAGCTGATCGCGGAACTCGAGCGGCGTCTGCGCGTTCAGGACGTGGTCATCAAGTATTTGACCGTGCGCCTCGACGAAGATTTGAAGCGCCAAAAGAAGCTCGGCGGAAAGCGTGAACAGCGCGCCGCGCGGCGTCCGCGCCGCAGTACGCCCGCTTCGGTTCCCGCTCCGGCTCCCGCTCCCGCTCCCGCTCCTGAACAATCAGCGGCGGCAAGCTAGCATTGCATTCTTGAGAAGAGAGAAAGGCAGGATGGTATGGCAGAGGAACCGAAACAAGCACAGTCTCACAGTGGACCGCCGCGCCGCGAAGGCGGTTCGGGCGGCCACGGCGGGCCCGGAGGCGGGCATGGTGGTCCGCGCCGCGAAGGCGGACCAGGCGGCGGTGGTCCGGGCGGGCCCGGCGGCCGTCCGCGCGGCAAGCGCCAATATTTCCGCAAGAAGAAGGTCTGCAAGTTCTGCGTCGAGAAGATGGACTTCATCGACTACAAGCGCGCGGACATCCTCTCGCAGTTTGTCCAGGAGCGCGGCAAGATTCTTCCGCGGCGCATGACGGGAGTTTGCTCCCGCCACCAACGCTGGCTCGGCGTGGCCATCAAGCGTGCGCGCAACATCGCCCTGCTGCCGTTTGCCGGCAGCGCCGCAGGCACACAAGCACCGCGCCCCGTGGCCCCGCAAGCGGCTCATGCGGCGCCAGCCACCCCTGCGGCCCCGGCAGTTACACCCGCCGCTGCACCCGAGGCCCCCAAGGCTTAACGCCTGCTCGGGTCATTTGAAACAGGAGCTTAGAGAGACTACATGCAAATCATTCTTCAGGAAGATATCGAAAAGCTGGGACACCGCGGCGACGTCGTCACCGTGAAGCCCGGCTACGCCCGCAATTTCCTCTTGCCACGCAAGCTCGCCATTGAAGCCAGCGCCGGCAATCTAAAGGCCATCGAACGCATCCGCACGTCGCTCGCGAAAAAGACGGCTACCGAACTGGACGCCGCGCAGAAACAAGCCGGTCTACTCAACGGCGTGTCGCTGAGATTTACCCGCAAAGCCGGCGAGAACGATCAGATGTTCGGCTCCGTCACCACTGCCGACATCGCCGAAGCCCTTGCGGCGCAAGGTTTCAAAATCGACAAGCGCCAGGTGCAGATCGCCGAACCCATCAAAGCCCTCGGCGAATATCCGGTCACCATCAAAGTGTTCCGTGACGTCACCGCCCAAGTAATCGTCCACGTCGCGAAAGAAGAATAATTCCCAATCGCTGACTGATTTGAAAGTTCAGCCGCAGGGGCACGCCGGGATGTGCCCTCTTCTTTTCGGGCCCTCACCGTTGAGGCGCAGAAAAAGTTTTGCACCGATTTCCGAAACGATTCACAGCCTTCCCCGTTGACGCCTCGCGCTTCACCACGCACAATGCTGCCCCAGCGTGAATGTAATTTGAATTTAATGTGCACCACGAAGCATTGAATGTTGCGGTGCAAAACTCCGTACTTGCCCTCGCGCGGATAAAATGGTACAACAGCGAAGAAAAGGCGAATAATAGAGATTACCCATGCCCGTTGATACGACCTTAGAAAAGCCCTTACCGAACAATCTGGATGCCGAACGCTCCGTCCTCGGCGCCATCTTGCTCGACAACAACGCCCTAAATGCGGCCATCGAGAACCTGCGCCCCGACGACTTCTTTCTCGATCAGCACCGCCGCGTGTTTACGCAGATGATTTCGCTCGGCGAGGCTCAGCAGGCTATCGACCTGATCACCTTGACCGAAGAGCTGCACCGTCGCGGAGATTTGGAAGCCGCCGGAGGCGCGCCGTACCTCGCGTCTCTGGCCGACGGCATGCCCAAAGTCTCCAACATCGAGCACTACGCGCGCATCGTCAAAGAAAAGGCGCTGCTCCGCAATCTCATCCACGCCACACACAACATCCAGCAGCGCGCGTTTGAAGGTGAGGACGGCGCCGACACCATCCTCGACAACGCCGAATCCTCCATCTTCTCGCTTGCGGAAGACCGCATAAAAGCCGGTTTGATTCCCATTAAGGACATCGTCCGCGACAATTTCGAGCGCCTGGAAAAAATCTTTCGCGAGGGGAAGAGCATCACGGGTGTGCCGACAGGCTACGTGGAGCTCGATAAACTCACTTCCGGGCTGCAGTCCTCGGAACTCCTGATCCTTGCGGCGCGGCCGTCGCAGGGGAAAACGGCTCTAGCCTTAAATCTCGCCGAAAACATCGGCATTCGCGCCGGCCAGCCTGTTGCCATTTTCAGCTTGGAAATGTCCAAGGAGTCGCTCCTGCAGCGCCTCGTCGCTTCGGTTGCACAGATCGATGCGCACAAGTTCCGCACCGGACATCTCAGCCGTGAAGACTGGCGCCGAATGACCGAAGCGCTCGGAACCATTTCCTCCGCGCCGCTCTGGATTGATGACGCGGGATCCATCAGCGTCTTGGAAATTGGCGCAAAAGCCCGGCGGCTCAAGCGTGACAAGGGCTTGTCGCTGCTGATCGTCGATTACCTGCAGTTAATCACCGCGCGCGGCCGCTTCAGCAACCGCAATGAAGAAGTTTCCAGCATCTCGCGCAGCTTAAAGGGGCTTGCCAAAGAGCTGAAAATCCCCGTCTTGGTTCTCAGCCAGCTCACGCGCGCTCCGGAGCGCGAGGAACGCGGGCCACAGCTGTCCGACCTGCGAGAGTCCGGCGCCATCGAACAGGACGCCGACGTGGTGATGTTCATTTACCGGCCGCATTTCTTCAAACACGACGCCCAGCCCGACGAGCGCGAACAAACCGAACTCATTATCGCCAAGCAGCGCAACGGCCCGACCGACAAGGTGCGCTTCGTCTTCCGCAGCCGCCTCACGCGGTTTGAAGAAGCGGCCCCCGATGCCTTCTCGCAGTTCGCTCCTGACGACATGTGACGCCAGCCACAGTGCGGCAGCCTACCCACACATTGCGTTCCGGATTTAATTCGGGCCTGGCCTTACCCCGCGCGATTTGAGGGTTCAGCAAGAAGTGCAGTGCCCTGACTCTGGGGCGGGAGGTCGGTCTTTTAGGGCCTGCGGCCCGCCAAACGTCACGAGCATCGCGCAACGTCAGGCCAGGCCCAGCTCATGATGTTAACTCCTTTGCTTTCAACACGGCTTGATTTGCCACCCAGGGTTTTAGGAGCCCGGAGTTTGCCCTTCGAGCTTGGGCATCCTCGCCATTGGATAGCTTCGGCAAGAGACCCACTGGATGGTCCCGAGCCTGTTTTAGCGTGTCCCCTGGCTTAGCTCGATGAGCATGTCCCTCGGGAAGAGGCGAAGGCCTCTTGCTTGCAATAGATGTGGGGGGTTGTCGTTCTCGCGGCATGCAAAGTGGCTGCCCGCTCGCGACGGCCGGATGGCGTAAACTAAATTTTTCGGAAGGGCCATGGCAGGCATACAGAAGAGTTCCCGCAAGGAAGTGAGACGTCCGGTTTGGGCGGAAATTTCCCTTGGCGCGCTGGCGGAGAATTTCCGGGCTATTCGCAAGTTCGTGAATCCCCCGGAAGAGCAACGTAAAACGCCGCGAAAAATTCTTTCCATCGTCAAAGGCAATGGCTATGGACACGGCGGACCGCAAGTGGCCAAGGCTCTTGAAAAAGCCGGCTCAGACTGGTTTGGGGTCACCTGTACCGAGGAAGGCATCGCCGTTCGCGAGGCCGGCGTTCGGAAGCCTGTTCTGGTACTCACAAGTTTCTGGCCCGGCGAGGAGTCCCGCCTCCTCGAACACCGTCTGACGGCAGTGATCCATCGCTGTGAGCAACTAAAGCAACTCGATAGCGCCGCTGCCCGCATCATTGCCAAGAAAGGCGGCAACCAGGGCCGCAACCGCGTCTCGTTCCACCTGAAGATGGACACCGGCATGAATCGATTGGGCATCGCCCCGGGCGACGTCGAGTGTTTTGCCAGCCAACTCGTCAAGTGCAAGCATCTGGAACTCGGCGGAGTCTTCACCCACTTTGCGTCTTCCGAGGTTTTTACCAACACACGAGTAGGAGAGCAGACGCGGCAGCAAGAGGAGCGTTTTTACGCGGCACTCAACCGTCTGCGCGCGCTTGGGATTGATCCCGGTATCGTGCACCTCGCCAACAGCGCAGCTATTGCCACGCGTCCCGAGACTTGGGCCGACATGGTTCGTCCCGGCGTGATCTTGTATGGCTATCATCCGGGCTATGATCCGGTTGAGCGGCGCCAGGAAAGCGAGGCACGCCTGCCCCTCAGGCCGGTCATGAGCCTGCGCACCCGCATCATCAATATCCGGAGCATTCCTGAAGGCGCGGGCGTCGGCTACAACGAAACCTTCCTGGCCAAGCGCCCTTCACGCATCGCCGTGCTTGCCGCAGGCTATGGTGACGGCATTCACCGCTCGCTTGGGAATCGCGGGAGCGTGCTGGTGCGAGGCTCGCTAGCCCCCATCGTAGGAATCATTTCCATGGACGTCACCATGATTGACGTCACCGACGTGGCGGATACGGCCATCGGCGACGTCGTGACCATCTACGGCAGCGACGGCCGGCACGTCCGTCCTGCCAATGTTATCGCCCGCAGCATCGCTACCGTCACCTCCGACCTGCTCTGCGCGGTGAGCCAGCGTGTTCCGCGCGTCTATTCTAAATAAGTGAAATTTCGAATCCTTTCTATTAATCCTTCAACATCATCTTGACTCCTATATGATGGCGGAGTATATAGACCGCGGGGATGCCAGGTGGCGTTCCCGTCCCGCACCGGTTGGTGGTCACCGCGCACCTGCGGGAATGGGGCACCGATTTTGCAGTGATAGATAATACTGTGAGGTCGTATGAGCCGTTCCGTTCCTGAAGGGCAGCGTTTTTCAAATTCTGCTTCCTCGCTGTCATCAAATTCTGTCCCCGCATCGGGGCAAAAAAGGGCGGCTTTTCCCCCCGGGATGGGCATGGAGTTCTGGCTGGTGCGCTTGTTCATCACGGCATGCGCGACCGCGTTGTGTTACAAGCTCGCGCCTTTTGGTTTGCATGATCTGCCTGCAGCAGGCCTCGGCTTTCTTCTGGCGGTGGTGATTCTGCTGGCCGAACTGCGCCTTCGCCGAGCCGAGATCGGCGGATTGCTGGGCGGCGCGCTCGGCACTGTTCTGGGGATGTTTGCGGCGCTTCTCGTAACGCTGGTCGTTTCACGCACGGACCAGGCGGAACCTAGCAAGTCCTTTCTCGAATACGCCGCGCTCTTGGCGTTCGCGTATCTGGGGCTGGTGCTCGGATCCGAACGAGGTGGCGAGTTGAAGGTCGGCTCTCCGGTTCGAATCATCTCTGGAGCGTCTCCTTCGCCCGAGCCCATGAAACTTCTCGATACCAGCGTTCTGATTGATGGCCGCATCGCCGACGTTTGCGAAGCGCACTTTCTGGACGGGGTACTCGCCGTGCCGCAATTTGTCCTGCACGAATTGCAGCTTGTGGCTGATTCTTCTGATTCCTTGAAACGCCAGCGCGGCCGCCGCGGCCTCGAAGTCCTCGAGCGCATGCAGAAGATGCCGAAGGTCGATGTGCGTATTCTCGATCAGGAACCGTCTCAGGCAGACGATGTGGATCACAAACTGGTCGAACTCGCACGCCGCCTGGGCGCCAAGATCGTCACCAACGATTTCAATCTAAACAAAGTGGCCACCGTGCAAGGCCTCGCGGTCTTGAACGTGAATCAGCTCGCCAACGCCTTAAAGCCCGTGGTCTTGCCGGGCGAGCCCCTGCGCGTCCTCATTTTGCGCGAGGGCAAGGAGCCCAACCAGGGCGTCGCTTATCTCAACGACGGAACCATGGTGGTCGTCGACGGTGGCCGCCGCCTGATCAACAAGAGCGTCGATATCCAGGTCACGTCTGTTCATCAGACGACTGCAGGAAAGATGATTTTTGGCCGGCTGGATGATCGGCCGGATCAGCCTGCTTGCATGCCCCGGCAAGCGGCCGCCGCGGTGGCCGGCCGCGGCGCGAGCATCGACACCAGCCGTGTCGATGTACCGGGCCGAGCGGGAAACGGCTCGCGTCTGCGGGAGCCGCCGCAAATCGAACGCTGTCGCGGTGCGCTCTTCTCCGAGCCGGACGCCGACTAGCCTCCGCTCATTTTGCAAGGTGCTAGACTCAGAAAGTCCGATTAGACTTGTTAGCAGGCTCTTCACGGCGGACCTCGGCTTTCTTCATAAAAGCGCCGTACTCGAAGCATTTTCTGCGCTCCGCGATTCGCCTGACACGCCCGCTTGAGGTACACTCTGGAGTTTGCGGCCCTGGCGTTTTTCGTGTCCGGCCGCGTCGCGCCTAAAATGAGCCGCATTGCCGCCATTCTTCCAGCCGCAGGTCTAGGCACACGCATGGGTGCCGACACCCCGAAACAGTTCCTCGAGCTGGATGGAACGCCGCTGGTTATTCACAGCGTGCGCCGCGTAGCTGCTTGCCCGCTGGTCACCGACATCTTTGTCGCTACGCGAGCCGATGTGGTCGACTCGCTCGAAGAACGCATCCGCGGCGAAAGATTCATGCAGTCTGTCCGGGTAGTGCGCGGTGGAGACTCGCGCCAGGATTCGGTTGCGCTGGCGCTGCGGGAAGTTCCGAGCGACACGGAGATTGTCCTGGTTCACGACGCCGTCCGCCCTTTCGTCACCCGCGAGCAGATCGTTCGCGTGATTGAAGAGGCTCGCCGTTGCCAGGCCGCGATTCTCGGTATTCCTGCGATGGACACCGTGAAAGAAGTGAAGCGCGCCAGTCTGCCGGAGGATGTCGCGCTCATCATCGGGACCATTCCGCGCGAGCGCGTCGTGCTGGCGCAGACGCCGCAGGCGTTTTCGACGAAACTTATCAAGGAAGCGTTCGCCCGCGCGCAAGCCGACGGTGTCAGCGCCTCCGACGAAGCCGGCCTAGTCGAGCGCCTCGGCCACGACGTCCACGTCGTCCTCGGTTCGGAACGCAACATCAAAATCACGAAACCCTCGGACATGAACCTGGCGCGCTTCTATCTCGAACAGGAACGTCAGAAAGCATGAGCGTGCGCTGCGGCATTGGCTACGATTTGCACCGTCTCGCGGAAGGCGGCAAGCTGATTGTTGGCGGGATGGAACTCCCATTCGACAAAGGATCGGTGGGACACTCCGACGGCGACGTTCTGGCGCACGCTCTCTGTGACGCGCTGTTCGGCGCTGCCGGGCTGGGCGACATTGGCACGCACTTTCCCGACACGGATGCGAGATGGAAAGGCGCGAACAGTCTGCTCTTCCTGGAACATGCCCGAAAATTGCTCGACGAAAAAAAGTTTGTGATCGAGCATGTCGACGCGGTGGTCATCACCGAAAAGCCCAAGCTAGGGCCGCACTTCCCGAAAATGCGAGAAGCCCTGGCTCGCGCGCTCGGCCTCACCGCCGATCACATTCATCTCAAAGCGAAGACCAACGAAGGCGTCGACGCCGTGGGCCGCGGTGAGGCCATCGCCGCCTACGTGGTCGCCACGCTCTCCGAACGGTAATCATGCCGCCGTTCTCAATCCCTCCTGCCAGGGTGCGCTAGAATCTCGCAATGCCATCCGAAGAAACTCGCAATCCCGCTGCGGCCGCCGCCTCCAACGCTTGGACAGGCCATGACGTTGCTGAAATCCTGCGCGAACAAGGCTGGCTCCTGGCTAACGCCTCTCCCCCTCAATTGGCGTGGTGCGAACGCGCGGCCGCGCTCCTCGGTCCGCAAGTTGCGGACCGTCGCTCTCTCGCCGATCGACTGCATCTCGTTTTTCACTACGACGCGCGCGCCATTCTCGCCAGCGTCGAGAGCCACGCCGTGCTCTCGCGTTACGCTGCTCGCGACGTGGTGCGGCAGCTTGCGCTAGTGCTGCTCGATGGCGTTCCGCTTACCTCGGAGCGATTCAAAGAGGTTATCGACGTATTGAAAGACCTCGTGGGTCTCGGGAGCCGCGAACTCTTTCATCCGATCCGCCTCGCGCTTGCTGGCCGCGCCGGTGGGGGCGATCTCGATCGTGTGATCCTGCTTCTCGATGAAGCCGCCGCTCTTTCCTTCGTCGTCGCCGTCAAGCCTGCGCGCGAGCGCATCTTGGAATTCTGCGCCGCCCTCGACTGATGGCTGCGCGCAGAATTTCCGCGGACGGCTTGCAACTCGGAACGGTGGCCTTGGACCTCCAACCGCCCTACCTCAGCGGAGGACAACGGGCAGGCTTTCGGCTGCCCGCCCATAGGTCCTTTTTGGGAACGAGCAAGTTCATGATAGACGCGAAGAAAAAGCAAAAAAAAGAGCCTTATATCCCCGGCCTAAAAACGCCGAGGCTTTACGGCTAAGAACGGTAAACTGTCTCCCCGATGGACAAACTCACCGGCATCCACGCCATCCGTGAAGCCCTGGACGCAGGCCGCCCTTTCGATCGCATTCTGATCGCGCGCGGCCGACAGGACACCCGCGTCGAAGAAATCGTCCAGTTAGCACGCGCCCGCGACATCCCCGTCCGCTTTGAAGACCGCGGGCAACTCGATCGTCTCGCCAATTCGAGAGACCATCAGGGCGTCGTCGCTCTGGCCGCCGCCCGCGCGCCAGCCACACTCGAAAGTATTCTCGCGGCAGCAAACCAGGCCCCTGATCACGGTCAGAAAGGACTCATCGTTCTTCTCGATGGCGTCGAAGATCCGCACAATCTCGGCGCCGTCATTCGAACGGCTCTAGCCGCCGGCGCACATGGCGTGATCATTCCGGAGCGCCGCGCCGTCGGTTTGACGGACGCGGTCGCGCGCGCCTCCGCCGGCGCCATCGCGCATCTGCCGGTCGCCAAGGTCACCAATCTGGCACAAACAATGGAAGTGCTAAAGGAAGCAGGCTATTGGCTCATCGGTCTTGATGAACGTGCCGAGAAAAGCTACACCGAAGCGGACTACACGTCTCCGGTAGGCATCGTCCTTGGCGGAGAAGGCAAAGGTCTCCACGACCTGACCAGCAAACGCTGCGACTTTGTCGTTCGCTTGCCTACGACCGGCCCCGTGAAATCGCTCAACGTCTCCGTTGCCGCAGGCGTGGTCTTATTCGAAGCTCTCCGCCAGCGCCATGCAAAATAGCGGAAGGTGCGGGCACCGAGCCGAGAATCGAAAACTACTTGTCGTACTGAATCAGCGAAAAAATATCCACGCCAGTGAGTTTCGAGCGGCCGTTGAGAAAGGTAAGCTCCACCGCAAACGCCGCCCCCGCGACCTTTCCACCGAGCTTCTCCACAAGTTTTGTGGTAGCCGCGGCTGTGCCGCCCGTTGCCAGCAGATCGTCGCAGATAATCACGCTCTGCCCCGGCTTCACCGCGTCTTCATGAATCTCCAGCGTGTCCGTGCCGTATTCGAGCGCATAAGAAATGCTCGCAGTTTTGGCGGGCAATTTCTTTGGCTTTCGCACGGGGACGAACCCGGCCCCCAGCCGGTACGCCAACGCCGGTGCGAGAATAAAACCGCGCGCTTCGATGCCCGCGACTACATCGATGGTCCGCCCCTGGTAGTGATCGCAGAGCCGGTCGATGAGCGTATGAAATCCTTCTTTGTCCTTCAACAGGGTCGTCAGATCGTAAAAAAGGATCCCCGGCTTGGGATAATCTGGCACTTCGCGAATCAATGTCTTCAGGTCATCCATTCTAACGGCTCCTCTTGGCCATCATTCTCCTCAAACGTCTGGCTCGATCACAAATCCTTTCTCATACCGCGGGTCATGGTGCGCCGCCTCTTCTCGAACGCCAGAGACGCTTGAAAATCGCGGCCCGCGTTCGAGGGCGTTCTTCATCTCATCCAGCTGCGCTGACGAGCCGATCGCCAGCACTTCGACTCGGCCATCCAACAGGTTCCTCGCATAGCCGCCGATGCGCAGCTTCCCCGCCTCGCGCTGCGCAAAAAAACGGAACCCCACGCCCTGTACGAGTCCCGAGACAAAATATCGCCTGCTTTGTTTCTCGTCGCCCACAAGCTACGGAATTGTAGCAGAGACCTCTCGCGATTCATCGAGCAGTGCCGGGCGGGCATAGGCGCCGGAACAAGCAGGACGCTCCGGGCGAAGTGCGCTAAACTCAAGCAGATTCGCCAAGGCTGTCGAAGCTGCTCTTCGGCGCTCCGGACGCATCCTATTTGCCATGAACCTGCACGCCCAACATTCCCGAAACCACCGTTTCCGAGCCGTATTCCACTACGCGTTTCTTCTTTGCGCATTGGTATTGTCGCTTCCAGCAAGCCCTGCCCAGGCCGCTCAGCAAGGCCCGCTCACGCCTCCCCCGGAACATGACGTCCATCGCGTTGGCACGGAACCAGTCCCGCCGGCTCCCCCCTCCATTCCTCCGGAGGAAATCATCAAGCGGTTCTCCCAAAAAGAAGATCAATACATCGTCGCCCGTGCCGGATTCACCTACAAAAAAACCGTCCGCCTTGAAGAATTCGGTCCCGACGGCAAGCTCGCGGGTCAACTTTCGCTGGTCATCGAAGCAAAACCCGGCGCCGACGGCAAAATGTACGAGAAGACCACCGAGCGGCCGCAATCCAGCCTGCACTATCTAGAAATGGGCCCCGAAGACTTCCAGTCCCTGGCGCGCATGCCGGCCTACCCGCTCACCACCAGCCAGCTTGCGAAATACAACCTGAAGTACTTGGGCAAGGAACTGGTCGACGAAGTCGACTGCTACATCTTCCAGGTAAAGCCCAAAGCCGTCGAGCGCACCCACGCCTATTTCGACGGCATCGTCTGGGTCGACGCCGTGTATCTGGAAGTAGTAAAGACCTACGGAAAGTGGATCACCGATCTAGGCGACATGCGATCGGCCACCATGCCCTTCACGATTTTTGAAACCTATCGTGAAAATGTGGAGGGCAAGTACTGGCTTCCCAACTACATGCGCTCCGACGACACGCTGAATCTCAAGGACCTGAATATCCAGGTCCGCCTGGTGATCAAGTGGACCGACTACAAACCTCTGCCCGCCGCAACTGCGGCGCCTACCCTGCCGGTAGCTCCGCCAAAACCCAATTCCTGAGCCTGCCGGCGCGGGTCGGGTTGGCCCGGCCCTCGCGGCAACTTGGCAATTCCTTCGCCTCTAGGCCGCTGGCATTCCGAAAGCCGTCTCCATCGCACCGCACCGTCTCTGCTTCAAGCAAAATAAAGCCTTCCGTTGCTCTGAATCACCCGTTAGCCGCCCAGTTTTTCAAGCACATCCGGCAATTCCCGTATCGATTCCAGCAAAAAATCCGGCCGCGCAGCCCGCAGTCTCTTTTCCGTGGGAAACGGCCCCAGCACCGCAATAGCTCGAACTCCCGCCCTCTTGGCCATCTCTAAATCCTCCGGCGAGTCTCCCACATACACGCACACCGACGGCTCCAAACGAAGTTGCTTCAAAGCTAGCCGCAGAGGCGCCGGATGCGGTTTCCTCTCGGGAGTATCCCCGCTGCAGACCCGCGCCCCAAACACCCGGGTCAGCCGGAAAGCACGCAACTGCCGCATCACTCGCTCCCGGTCGCCGCTCGTAACCAAACCCAGGTGATGCACCCGCCCCAGCCGATTAAGCACCTGCCGCGCCCCCGCCATAAGCCGAGGCGAATGCTTCGCATACTGGGTACGCCACGCTCGATCAGCATCGTCCCACCGCGCGCGCGGCAGCTTCGCGGCCCGATACACGCGGTACCAATTCGGCGAATAATGCTGCGCCAATTCCTCCAATCCCCACGGAATCCCCACCTCACGAAACATCGCCAAGTACGCCGAAGAGTCCGCGCCGTAAGAATCAATCAACGTGCCGTCCCAATCAAACAGCACTCCTCGCAACGTCTTGTTTTTCAGGCCAGCCATCAGGATCTAGAGTAACAAAGCCTCAGCCCTAACGGATTACCGAAATCCTCCAACAAAGCTCGTTCCGAGCGAAGCGAGGAATCCGCTTTTGAAAATGCCCCCAAAACTGCAGGCCTCACCAGCATGCCGTAGTGGGAGATTTCTCTGCTGCGCAGGATGCGGCGTTTTCGAGAGGCACTGCAAAAGATCGTAGGACGAACTCCATACCTCCGAAGTACATGACTTGCCATAAGATACGAGATACCTTTGGAGTCGAATCGGAAACTACGTCAAGCCGAATCCGTTGACCCTTCCGCGCATAACTTCCGGGTGCGGCCAATACCATGAGTACCATAGGGGGATCACCGATAGATGGTTTCCTAAATCCGAAAGGAGAGCCGATCGTTGACGCTCGAAAAGGATAATCTCTGGTACAAGGATGCCGTTATTTATCAGCTTCATGTACGCACTTTCTCGGACAGCAACGCCGACGGTATCGGGGATTTCGCCGGCCTCACGCAACGACTCGACTATCTCGAAGAGCTTGGGATTACCGCCATCTGGCTACTCCCTTTTTACCCATCGCCATTGCGCGATGATGGGTACGACATTGCGGACTACACTTCGGTTCATGCGAGTTACGGATCACTAGAGGATTTCAAGACGTTCCTGGCGGAGGCTCATCGTCGGGGACTACGCATCATCATCGAAATGGTCCTGAATCATACCTCGGACCAGCACCCCTGGTTTAGAGAGGCGCGCAGCTCTCGCGAAAACCCCAGGCGAGACTGGTACGTATGGAGCGAGACGGACACTCGCTATCAGGGTGTGCCGATCGTTTTTGTCGATACCGAGACCTCCAACTGGGCTTGGGACCCCATTTCGAAGTCCTATTACTGGCACCGATTTTTCAGTCATCAACCGGATCTGAATTTCGACAACCCTGCCGTTTTCGAGGCCGTATGGGAGGTGATGAAGTTCTGGCTGAATCTCGGTGTAGACGGTTTCCGGTTGGATGCGGTTGCCTATCTTGTCGAACGGGAAGGCACTTTGTGCGAAAACTTACCCGAAACGCACGCGATCATCCGCGAACTTCGCAAGCGTCTGGACCTGGCCTATCCGGGAGCGATGCTCCTGGCCGAGGCCAACCAATGGCCTGCGGATGTCCGCGCCTATTTCGGTGACGGCGACGAATTCCATGCGGCGTTTCACTTTCCCCTCATGCCCAGAATGTTCATGGCCGTAAAGCTGGAAGACCGCAAGCCGATCATCGAAATCCTTGACCAGACGCCGGAAATACCCGAGAGCTGCCAATGGTTCATTTTCCTGCGCAACCATGATGAGCTCACGCTGGAAATGGTGACGGACGTCGAACGCGACTATATGTATGACGAGTACGCGACGGACAAGACCATGCGGATCAACCGAGGCATCCGCCGGCGCCTGGCTCCCATGATGGACAACGACAGAAGGCAGATCGAACTGCTGAACGGTTTACTGATGTCCATGCCGGGAACACCGATTGTTTATTACGGGGACGAAATCGGCATGGGGGATAACATTTATCTTGGCGACCGAAACGGAGTCCGGACTCCGATGCAATGGAACAGCGCATTGAACGCAGGGTTCTCGTTGGCTGATCCGGAACGCTTGTACGCGCCCGTAATTTCTAACGCCGTGTATGGCTATCAGGCGGTCAACGCAGATTCGCAAAAGAGGTCGGAGCACTCGTTGCTCCGCTGGATGAAGTCGTTGCTTCAGGTGCGCAATGCATTCCAGGTTTTTAGTCGCGGAACGATTCAGTTTTTGAACCCTTCGAATCACCGGGTTCTAGCTTACATGCGTCAATTTGGTGAGGAAACAGTCCTGGTGGTGAATAATCTCTCAAGTTCCGCGCAGGCTGTAGAACTCGATGTGCAACGATATAAGGGCTACATACCGATTGAGATGTTTGGGAGAAACCTCTTTCCGCGATTTGGGAATTCGCCCTACTTGCTCACGCTGGGCCCCTATCAGTTTTATTGGTTTCAGCTTCGCCGGATTTGATCGAGCGGAGCATGCCGGCAGCACGTTCATGGATCTTCCCGCCTATTTGGGGTTGAAAGTGAGGTTTCAAGGGTCTTGGCCGAAGATGTCTTCTTATCGGATGATTTGCTTCGCCAGTTGATGAGCGTAGGTGAAGTGGACCTTCTTGTGGGCATGTCCTCGCTCCATGCTGCGAACACCGTCAGTCACGCCTTGGACGAAATTGAAGAAAGCTTTCAGCGGAACTTCGTCAGGCAACGAGTTGTCATCGTCAATGTGGGCGGCGGAGACAACGACGAGGATAGCGCTCGAGCCAAGGGCCATGACAACTTGGCAGAAAAGGGCGTGCGGGTACCCGGGATAACTTCACTCCGCACCAGCCACCGAGTCGCGGCGAACGTTCCTGGCTCACCTTCTCCCGGCATCGCTCTGCGCACAATTCTGGCAGCCGCAGACTTGTTGCGGGCACGGGCCTGTGCCGTAGTTTCACCTGCCGCATCCAATCTCACGCCCGACTCGGTTGCGAATCTGCTGCGGCCGGTTTACCGGGAAAAGTTTGATTTTGTAGCGCCGCTTTACACTCGCAACAAGTATCAAGGCCTGCTGGCTAGGAATCTACTCTATCCGATGAGCCGTGCCCTTTTTGGCTGGGGCATCCGTGAACTGTTCTCTGAGGAATGGGCATTTTCCGGTCGCCTCGCCGCGCTTTGCCTCAATCAGGATGTGTGGCACGAGGAAGCCATTCAGGCACGACCGGAAGCATGGATGGCGATCTCCGCGATGGCTTCTGATTTTCGCTGTTGCCAGGCCTTTCTCGGTGAAAAATCACAAGCCACAAAGGGTCTCGGCAGGGACATCGTCGAAGTCCTGCGGCAAACTGTGGGAACTCTGTTCTGGTGCTTAGAAACCCGGCAATCGTTGTGGTTGGATAGTGGGAGATCGCAATCAGTGCCTACCTTCGGACCGGCCCATGAACTCACTTCCGACCCGACCGACCTAGATCGACACAGAATCTTCGAGATGTTCCGGAGCGGAGTGACGGAATTGGAGCCAATCTTAAGCTCGATTTTGGATCCCGAAACCCATTCAGAAATCAAGAGCATCGTTTCACTTGAGGAAGGGAAGTTCCGATTTAAATCCGGCCTCTGGGTGCGGACGCTCTATGATTTTGCTGCTTCCTACCATCATGCTGTCATTAACCGGGATCACTTGGTACAGGCTTTAGCACCCCTGTACCGCGGCATGACCTATTCTTTTCTCGCCGAACATTCTGATTCATCACCGGCGGAGATGGAGACGGCGAGCGAAACGCTCTGCGGCGAGTTCGAGCTACAAAAGCCATATTTGATGGAGAGATGGAAGGCAAAGGTTGAGGTGAAATCATGAGACAGACCATCCTGCGAGCCTTAGAACAGGTGTACGGCAATTTAGTCCACATGATTGCTGAATTTCTTCCGCGTTTCCTGGTGATGCTGATCATTATTGTGATCGGGCTTCTTGTGGCATTCGTGCTCAAGTACATCTTGCGAGCACTTCTGGGCCTTACGAAACTTGATCGGGTGTCCGATGACGCAGGGGCTTCTCGTGTCCTTCGCATGGCGCATCTTCCTCCTATGACCGAGCTGCTCAGCCGCTCCATCTTCTGGGTAACGTGGATCGGCTTTATTTTGGTTGGGCTCAGCGTCCTCGGCGTGGCTGGTCTTCAGGAACAGATTTCCCGGTTGTTCCAGTTTCTACCCGAGGTGTTCGTCGCTATCTTGATTTTGTTCTTGGGCGCGGTAATTGCAAATTTTCTTTCGCGGACCGCGCTTCTTGCGGCGGTTAATGCGGGACATCCTTCACCCAAAATTCTTAGCTGGTCGATCCGCTTTGTTATCTGGATTCTGGCGATCTCCATGACCCTGGAGGAGCTCGGTGTGGCCAGGCGAACGGTGATCTCGGCTTTTTCGATCATTTTCGGGGCTACCATGTTGGGATTAGCCATCGCCTTCGGGTTAGGTGGCCAAGATCTGGCTCGGAAGTGTCTGGAGAGATATTTAGGGGACACCAAAAAAAAGGAGGAAAAAGAACCACAGCCGCTGTGACCGACAGGCGTCAAATCTCTTGGGGGAACGGTTAGCGCGGGTATCAAGCGCTTGCCACCCATAGGGGGTAGAGAGAGAATTTGCTTGACCCTGGAACTAGTTCCAAGCTTTAGGCTAATCCCGTGAGTTCTAAAGCATCCACAACGGGACCCTTGTATTGCGGTGAACTGGCCGGTCTTTCCGGCGTAAGCGCGGACACCGTGCGTTTCTACGAACGGCGGAATCTTTTGTTTCCAGCCGCCCGCACTTCCGCTGGCTACCGAGTGTTCTCCCGAGACAGTCTCCCTCGAATGCGATTGATCCGAGCCGGACTGTCTATGGGATTCTCGGTAACGGAATTGGCGGACATCTTCCGCGAACGGAGCAGCGGAGGTGCACCCTGTCGCCGGGTTCGCAAGCTGGCCGCTCGAAAGCTTGCGGCTCTCGAAGAGAGACTTCGCGAGTTGCAATCATGGCGGCGCCAACTGCGTTCGACGCTTATCGCATGGGACCGGATCTTAGCCAAGACGCCTCGCGGCAAACAGGCTCGACTGCTGGAAACGTGCACAACCCACCCGAAGACCCGGACACGACTTTGGGGTCGCGGCATTCAAAAACGGGGAAAGCTATGAAACTGATTCTTCTAATTGCACTCACAGTAGGAGTTTCCGCTCAATCAAACCAGAAACCGGAATCGCAGACGGAGTGTCCGATGCACGAGGCCCATACCAGAATGAATCAACGTGGAGAAAAGGGCATGGGTTTCTCTCAGACTGCTACCACGCACCACTTCTTCCTGCACTCGAATGGCGGTGTGATTCAGGTGGAAACCAGCGATCCCGCTGACGCCACCAATCGGAACGAAATCAGGATGCATCTAGGACACATCGCCAAAGCATTTCAAAGCGGAGATTTCGATATTCCGATGTTTGTTCACGATACCGTTCCCCCCGGGGTTCCGGAAATGAAACGCTTGCAAAAGAATATTCAATACTCGTTTGAGGAAACTCCCAATGGGGGACGCGTTGTTATTTCATCCGCGAACAAAGAGGCCCGCGATGCCATTCACAGATTCCTGCGCTTCCAGATCGAGGAACACAAGAGTGGAGACCCGCTGGATGTCTTATAAGCTGCTCACCATTCCGTTGGCGAGATATATTGGGTCGATCGCGGTGGATCGCCATGGTCTCGTCACTTTACCGGAGCGGGCTAAGTCCTAGGCTCTGAGGGCGTCTGCCGGAAACGGACCTACGCGTATAGGGTCTGGGGATTTGAATTTTGGGGAAACCATAGTCAAGGCCGCAGGAATCGTGAAGGCACTCTATCGTCGCGGTCGAACTGCACGTCGTCGAACGAAGCCGCCACGCCATACCACCCAGGCACGGCCGCAGGTTCCATACGCTGGACACGTGCCGTAGTAACAATCAGCACGCTGCCATGCCCCATCGGACGGCTTACCAGCACGATTTCCAGTTCGATCAGCGCCCCTCGAGCAATCTCTTTCGGACAAAGAAAAAATACCCCTGTCGAGCTAATGTCCCGAGTCACCAGCGTTACCGGGAAATCTTCTGCACGGGACGCCACACTGCGCAACCGCAAAGGAAGTCTTAGCGAAGCGCGCGGATATTCGCGCTGTTCGTGGTTCACACCCACGGCATGTGTGGGCACGCGCCCAAAACCGCGCGGCGGTGCTGGCGCGAGCAGCGGGCTCATGCGCAGAGCGGGCACCCGCACCGGTTCCGCCGCCATTTTTTCGAAAGAAGGTGCCCGCTTGGCCCTGCTCGCTTCTTTTTCGCCCGACCGAATGCGTGTTACGCGGTTCGTCGCGCCCATCTCGCCCCCAGAGATGCCACTTCATTGTCGCCATTACCGGTCCAATTGCGCTTTCTAATGATCTTGCTATGGTCCTGAAACTTCGCGAGCGGGGGGATAAAATGCCACCCCAGCCTCGGCACGTCAACCTGCGGAAAATTCTCGAAGTGTCTTAACGTCAAACACCTGGTTATAGTACCGGTCCCTGCGTGCGGCTCTCTCATGGCGGTGAATATCTTCGTCCAATATGGTCCTCGACACTGTTCTGTTCTGCACTTATCTTGGTTTCTTCCGGGCTTGGCAGAATGTCCACACCCACCGTCGCCCAATCCACAAACAAAGGTGCCCCTGCGGCTGTGGTCCACGGCACCGCGAAACGCGAGGCCATCCTCCTCATCCTCGCCTTCGCCGCCGTTTACGTCATCTGGGGTTCGACCTACCTTGCCATCGCTGTAGGCATCGAGTCATTCCCTACGCTGCTGCTTCCGGCTACGCGACATTTGATCGCCGGACTTGTCCTTTACCCCGTACTGCGCTGGAAAACAGGGATCCGGCCAACAGCAGGTCAGTGGCGCACTGCTATCATCACCGGTCTCCTCCTACTTCTTGTCGGCAATGGCGGTGTTTGTTTGGCCGAGCGTACGGTCCCCTCCGGAGTGGCTGCCCTGCTCGTGGCTCTGGTCTCCTTTTGGATGGTGCTGCTCGATTGGCTTCGTCCCGGCGGTCTGCATCCCGCTCCTAGGGTCGTAGCTAGCCTCATCCTAGGGTTCGGTGGCTTGGTCCTCCTGGTAGGCCCAGCGCATCTGGGAGGGTCGGAGCGCGTCAATCCCACCGGCGCAGGGATTCTGGTGGTTGGCTCCTTCGCCTGGGCCTGGGGATCCATCTATTCGAAGCACCACGACCTGCCGAGCTCACCGCTGCTCGGCGTCGCCATGCAGAGCCTCGCTGGTGGGACCGCACTTTGGATGGTCGGTTTGCTGGCAGGCGAGGGCCGCCAACTGCATCTCGCGGCCATTAGCGTGCGTTCCTGGATCGCCCTGGCTTATCTAATCGGCTTTGGCTCCGGAATCGGCTTCACAGCTTACGTCTACCTCCTCAAGAAAAGCTCCGCAGCCCGAGTGGGAACCTATGCCTTCGTCAATCCGGTTGTGGCTCTGTTTCTCGGCTGGCTCGGAGCGGGCGAAACCATCACTCTGCGCACGGCCCTAGCCGCCGCCGTAATTCTCACCGCTGTTCTTGTGGTGATCAGCGCCCCGCACAAGAATCCCATCGAGGCTGCCGAAGTTCTGCCAAACCCAGGCGAAGCCTGAGTCTGCCTCTAGGCCGCTTTCCCCGGGGCCTTCCGAGCCGTCTCGCGCGAATGCACTTTGCCGAGCCTTTCCGGATAGATTTGCTCGAAACGCTGCGCTATTTTCCTAGCATGCAAACGATCAACAATTCGAACGTCAAGGCCACCATACAAGTCTCGCCCCGCAAGGCCGCCCAATACTGGCGCGCCACTCTCGAACGCGACGCGCGCGCCGACGGGACCTTCGTACTGGCCGTCCGCTCCACGCACATTTATTGCCGCCCATCCTGCCCGGCCCGCCGCCCGTTGCGGCAAAATGTCACTTTCTTCTACACCGGCGCCGAGGCGGAAAAACAAGGTTTTCGCCCCTGCCTTCGCTGCCGCCCAAATGAGATTGCCGCTTCCGCGGCGCTCGTCGCACGTGCCGCAAAATATCTTTCCGAGTCTTCAGAAGAAGGCCTGCGCCTCTCCGAAGTCGCGAGACAACTTAATTCGAATGCCGGAACGCTTCGCCGAGCCTTCCGGCAAGTGACCGGCCTTGCTCCTCGCGAACTCGCCGAAGCACTGCGTGTGAAACGCTTCAAGAGTTTGCTGCGCGCAGGAAAAAACATCACCGATGCGCTCTACGAAACCGGCTACGGTTCGTCCAGCCGCGTCTATGAACGCAGCAACGCACAGCTGGGAATGACGCCTCTAACCTATCGAAAGGGAGGAAAAGGTATGAAAATCGAATACACCATTGCCAAGTCACCGCTCGGAAAGGTTTTGGTCGCGGCCACGGAACGCGGCGTGTCCGCGATCTATTTGGGAGACGCGCAAAACAAACTCGTCGCGGAGTTGCGCGAAGAATATCCTCGCGCGGAAATCTCTCCTGCTACGGGCAACGTGCAGCGCTGGGTCCGTGAAATTGTTCAACGAATCGAGGGCCAGCCCGCGCAGGTGGAACTCCCGCTGGACTTGCAAGCAACGGCGTTTCAACGCCGCGTCTGGCAGGAGTTGCAGCGCATTCCACGCGGAACGACGCGCACCTACTCCGAGGTCGCCCGCGCCCTGGGACGTCCGAAGGCCGTTCGCGCAGTGGCCCGGGCATGCGCAAGCAACCCTGTTTCGATTGTCGTGCCGTGCCACCGGGTTATCCGCGAGGACGGCAGCCTTGCGGGTTATCGCTGGGGACTCACTCGCAAAGAGCAGCTCCTCGCCACCGAGCGAGCCGTGGCGGACTGACAGGGCCAGCTATCAATCGACCTAGTCCGCAAAATTCCTGATTTGGGAAGTACGGAAGGCCTTGCTTTGGTCGAAATCCGTTGTGTACGCGGTTTGCCAACCAAAAGTGAGGCCTGCGCTTGAACGAACCCACCCAGCAGACTGTTTTTTTTCAGATATTTCTGGTCGACTGGTGGTCGCGAAGTTTGAGCAATGGCAGGGCCGTTAGGATGGCGGGGCGATTCTGCTCAAGGCCGCCGAGCGGCGCTTAGACCGGGCCGCGGCTTGCGTGGCTGGTCTCCTAGAGACGACCCGGAACCCGGCGCGGCATGCGTGGGGTGCCGGGCTTTGTAGGCGTCAACCGTTACCCCGTCACTCTCAGGCGTGCGGTTTTTCGTGGCTCGCGTTTTTCGGCCAATCCTGCTTGAACCTAGAATCGTTGATCTTGAGATTCTTCATCATGCTGGTGTAGTGGAACAAGATATAGTCACCGGAACCGCTCTCAAAAATTTTCTGTTGAATCGGCAGCCAGGAAGCTTCGTCGATCCACATCTGAATGCGGGTGATCTGACTGCGAATCTGATCGCCTTTCGGAGTCAACTCCACCACAACAGTTTTTCTGTGGTCTAGCTCTTCTTCACCGGTGGCCGTCACCACATAGCTTTTCTTGAGATCTTCACTCTTGGTCCCGAACCCCAGACGGATGTATTGATCCACCATCGCGCGATTCTTGCCGAGGTCATATTCTTCCACGCGATTCAGTTTGGGGTTGTAAAGGAAAAGGGAATCGCCGGTGCGCAATATCGTTCGCGCCTCGGGCTTCGTAAATTCGATCCGCATTTTCTGGTCGCGCCGGACGAAAATCTGTCCCGTTTCCGTGGATGTGTCTTGCACTACGGCGGTGTATTTTACGTTCTCGATATCCGCCGTCAGCGTGCGGAAATCCTTCGCGGACTTATCCATCATCTCGAGCACTCCGTCGGTCGTCCACTTCGCCGCCGTTTGCGCGGCACCCGCCACGACCGCGAAAGCTTCCGCGCCAAGCGCAAGAATCAATGGAATAAAATGCCGTTTGGTCAATAGAAGCCCCTATGAGTGCTCACTGGTGTGGCTGGTCAGGCGCTCTTAAATCCTAGCATATACATAGAGATGCACGAACTTTGCCCGGCGTTACGCTAGAACTCACGCGGGCAGCCGCGGGTCTTGTTGCTAACGGTGTATTTCCACGTGATAGGCAATCACCGTGCCCTGCTCGTCGCGCACCGGATCGATCTTGGCGATGGTGAACCGTTTGTTGCGAAGTTCAGGCAGCGATTTGCCCATGGCGTTGTGCAGTTCATTCTCAAGCGCCGGCGTTTGTTCCGGAGGCGCCAGAATCCGCGCATCGACGCGGTAGGTTTTATTTTCGCCTTCCTCGCTGACCAGCACCACTTGCCCGGGAGTGTTCGCCGGAAGGCCCATCTGCGGCTGGTCGTGGAACCACGCCCGCGGCGTCGCCAGTACAAAAACCAAAATCAGAATGACCGCGGCGTCATACGGCCACGTGCCGCGCTCGTACGCCCAGAAAAACGTCTTCGACAGAATCTGTCCGAGACTCGCCATCTCAGTCCGCAGGAACTCCGTCGACAATCACGCCATCCCGCATGTGCACCACGCGGTCGAAATAAGTCGTGGCTTCGGGATTGTGGGTGATCATGACGATCGTCTGACCCAAGTCTTTGTTGAGCTGCCGCAACATCTCGAGCACCACTTCCGAGTTTTTTGAATCCAGATTGCCGGTAGGCTCGTCGGCCAGCAGAATTTTTGGCTCATTGATAATCGCCCGGGCAATGGCCACGCGCTGCTGCTCCCCACCAGAAAGCTCCGAGGGCTTATGTTGCAGGCGTCCTGCAAGACCCAGCAAGCCGGTCACGACGTCAAAACGGTGCGGGTCAAAACCGTCCCCGTGAATAAACTGTGCGATCGCGATGTTGCCCTTGGCCGTCAGCGTGGGGAGGAGGTTAAATCGCTGGAAGACAAATCCAATTTTACTCCGCCGCAGCTTGGTCCTCTCGGCGTCGCTCATGGCTGTCAAATCGTTGCCGTCCACCAGCACGCGGCCCTTGGACGCTTGCGCCAACCCGCCTATCACATAAAGGAGAGAGGATTTCCCGCAACCCGAAGGCCCCATAACCGCCACCGATTCGCCGGGCGCCACAGCGAAGTTCACACCACGGAGCGCGGGAACGTCCACTTTCCCTGCGCGGTAGAGCTTCCACAGATTTTCTGTTTTAAGTATCGGCTCCAAGCTCTTTTTTCCTGGGACCATCAGCCCTTCGGCAGGTTGCTGTATTGTAGCTGCGATTCCCATTGCTGCCTAGCCGCTGGGCGCGTCCGCGGGGTTTTCCGCTCTTCTCACCTTACCGCTCTCTGGCGTCTCCCCAGCCTTTGGCCTTCCGCTGCTTCTCAATCGTAGGAGAGCGCTTCGACGGCATCTTTGCGGCTCGCCATCCACGCCGGATAGCTGGCGCCGAGCAGCGCTCCCGCCAGCGCAATCCCTGCCGCGCGAAGAATCCATGGCCACGTTATGAGAATGGACAAGGTTGGAAACCCTGCCAAAAATGCCGCCCGCACCACGTAGCTTAGCCCGACCCCGGCCACAATTCCCATCACGCAAAGCCCCGCCGACTCCGTCAGCAACGCCCGCACGATGAACGCCCGGCCCGCTCCGAGCGATTTCAAAACGCCGATGTCGCGGGTCCGCTCGATCACCGTCGTATACATCGTCAAAAAAATCACCAGCAAGCCGATAGCGACCGCCAACCAGATCATGGCGTCGATAAATGTCTGCAACCCTGGAATGTTCGTCGAAGTCATCAAGGACAGCAGCGAACTCAGCGGACGCACGGTGTAGCCCGGCAAAAGATGGCGAATCTCGTCCATCACATCTTCGGTGTGCTCCGGGCGCGTACACTTCAGCCAAAAAATGGAAGCTTTATCGGGCGCGCCCACCAGGTCCTGAAGCGTCGCCAGCGGAACAAACAATCGCGCACCTTTTCCGTGCTCGATGATGGCTGCGACATGCCAGTCGTGGTTCAGGAGCTTGAAGGTGTCCCCGACTTGAATGTGTTTCGCGGCCGCCGCCAAATCGTCGACCAGAAGGTCGTCCGGCCCCTCCATGTCATGTCCCTGTAGAAATACAAAGCCTCCGGACACTGCGCGGAAGCTGTCCGAATCGATCCCGTAAACCACGTCCACGCCGCCCGAAGAGCTGAATTGCAGGAGAGCCGGGGCAACCGATTGCACGTATTTCAATTCCGCCAGTTTGTCACCGATCTTGATGGGCATGGGCGCCCCGGTCATTCCGATGAACACGGAAGCGGCAGGCGGCTGAAGCATTACGTCCGCTCCGATGCCCTCGATGCGCTTGGCCGTTTCCGTCAGCAAACCGGATGTCAGTCCCACGATCAACACGACTAGCGCGACTTCGACGGCAACGGCAAGTACGCCGATCAACGTACGCAGCGGCCGGTGCAGCAAGTTCCGGACAATCAGCTCGCCCATCATGGCTTTTTCTCCGGCGCTTCTTCGCCAACACGGACGAGTTCAGAACCCGCAGGCTGCTCGAGCTTGAATCGATCCGCTGGAATGTCTTCATTCAACGTCAGCTTGGTGACCTCGAAGTCCAGCCGGTAATCATCGTGTGGCCTATCGATTTGAATCAAGCGGGGGAAAAGAGTAATCCCGGACGCGGCGGCAGATGTTTGCCCCTGATCGCCGGTATGCGGCTCCCAATCGGAGTAGCGCACGTCGGAAAGCAATGCGCCTTTCCGCCCAAATTCCTCTAAACGCACGACCTCAAGATCGGCGCGGTTAAACCAGATCTTTCGCGCGATTTCCTTTTGATATCCACCACGTAGGACGGTGAGCACATAATATCGAGCGCTCTCGTCGTTGAACTCTTCGAGTAGCACGTCTTCTTCCTTGCGAATCTCGGTCCAAAGAAGCGCGTCCAGCAGATGCTGCGGCCTCAGATTTTCGATTGGTTTGCTGCTGGGGCGCTCCAAGGAGATGGCCCCAACAAGAAACTTATTCCTGGAAGGAATCGACACGCGAAAAGATTCCGCATCGCCGGTCATATCGAAGACCGTTTTTCCGATCACCGGCGCCTGCCCGATCATGCGAATGTAAGCCGGCCGCTCGGCCAGAAGAAAGGCCTTCACCTCGTGATACTCCTCGATTACGCCGCTGTATTTTGAACCGGCCACGGGCTTCAGCTGCACGGTCGCGTTCACGCTCTGCACTCCTCGCGCCACGCCGTTGTATTTCTCCAGCAACTCCTCCCGCGTGGCATCCTTCACGACGACAATCTGCCTCGCCGGCAGGTTCTTCTTGGCGCTGACCGCGCCGCCGCAGCTGTAAGAAATCGCCGCCACTGTCGCCCCTAGCATGCACGCCAACCCACGCCGCATCAGTCTCTTCCGCCCCTTAGGTACAAATTAAGCAATCTAACCGCCACGCCCAAACGCCCCCACCAGACGCCCCTGCGCGCTGCCCATCACCATTATGAACGAGTCCCCCGGGAGACTCGGAACCATTGCCAGCGGCAGGGCCTATTGCGGCCGCGCGATGTAAATATCAAAAGGCAGCACCGCGGGCCGCGCGCGTCGTATGACTTCACTGGCCCACAACGTAGCGCTGAGCAGCGTAACCCAACCGTCGTCCGGCTCGCAGATCGCGCAAAAAACGTAGCGCTCGTAGGCCAGTTGGTAGGCGTCCACGCCACGCTTTGAAAGGTCGCCTTCCAGCCGGGCATCAGGGGTTTCCGCGGCAGCTCCCGCACGTATTCCAAAGGTTTCCCCTTCGAAGCGCTCAAAAAGCTGGAAAAGTTGACCCGCTCGCGGCTGCGGCAAGACCACGCACCGCCCGCCGGCTTCGCGAAACTCGATTTTCCGCGCCTTGCAGAATTCCTGAACGCGATCGATGTGGCTGAAAAAATCCACGACGTAGAATTCCTCCCCCGCCAGTGCAGGGAAGACCGCGGACCAGATTTCCGCTGCTTTTTTACCGCGAACCGGCTCTCGGTTTTCCGTTTCGACCAGTTCGAGCCCGACCGTTTTCACACCCGGCCCGAGGTCCAGGGCTTCCACGTCCAATGAAAAGGGAGGCAGTTCTAGCGCGTCAGGCGGCGCGCCGGGAGGAAGACTCATTCCAAAGTCTCCGCTTGGGGAAATCTGGACTTGAAATCAGGAGACTGCTTCCGTACGTCCAGCCAGTCGAAAAACGCATCCGGAGTCTCGAGCCAAATGCGAAACCAACTGGCGATTTCCACTTTTTCCGCGCGCTTGCTGGCTTCCACTTTCTGATTTCGCGAAATCATTTCCGCGCGGCGTTTGCCGAGCCGCGCCACTGCCAAAACGCGTTCGACCGCGGCATGCTCGCCTTGTGTCCGAAATTTCCGCATCAGCTCATCCAGCCGCATGATGCTCACTTCCGCGTCGTCCAGCGTCTTAAAGTGCAGCAGGTCTTCGAACTCCTCTTCGTACTGCTCTTCGGCCTCTTCTTGCAGCGTCAGCAGCACTTTCCACCCCGCGGATTTCAAAACGTCTCCGATGTATTCCGAGCTGGTCTTCCCCGCCTCTCCGTGTTCCGCTTGCAACCGCCGGCGCAGTTGATCGATCTCCGCGAGCGTCCATTTCGAGGCCCCGATCTCTCTGGCCGTCTCAAGGATTAGATCCTTCTTCGATTTTTCCGAATCAGTCATCAAGCTGTGCCCTTATGCGGTTTGCCGTGGGTCTTCTTTTTGCTTTGCGCCCTCGCCGGTGTCTCGGGCGGGGGAGGCGGAGGATCGGCCGGAAGTCCCGCCAGCAGACGGCGGTACTTTGTCACATTCCGGTTGTGTTCGGCCAGTGTCGCGCTGAAAAAATGACCGCCCTCCGTGTTGGCAACAAAATAGAGGTAGCCCGTCTCGGCCGGGTGCAGCGCCGCGCGCAGCGATGCTTCTCCCGGATTGCCAATCGGTCCCGGCGGCAAGCCCGTGTGTTCATAGGTGTTGTAAGGCGAGTGCACGTGCAGGTCGGCTCCGGTCAGTGTTCCATTGTAGCGGCCTTCTTGTTGCATGACATAGATCACTGTCGGGTCGCATTGCAGCATCATGTCTTTGCGCAGGCGATTCTCAAAGACTCCCGCGACCAACGGGCGCTCGTCTTTTTTTGGCGTTTCACGCTCGACCAGCGACGCCAGCGTCACGATGGAAGAAATCGGGTAGCCGGAGGGAAGCCGCGTTTTGTCGTCGCCCGCCAGTGGCGGCAAGATGCGCACCCACTGTTCCTTGAATTTCTTCACCATCGCGGCGGTCAATTCTACGGCGATTGGATGCCTGGGCATTTGATACGTTGCAGGAAACAGAAAGCCTTCGAGCGTCAAGGCGTGCGGGTCGATGTCGCGAACCAGCATGGGATCGCTGGCCGCTTTCACGAAATCATCGGCGGAAAGAAAATGCCCGGTTTCGAGGTCATGCGCGATGTCGTACAGAGTTTCGCCTTCGCGCACGGTGAACGGAATTTGATAGACGTCGCCCTTCGCCAGCCGCCAGAAAATGTCGCGCCCGCTTACGGCGTGATCGAAGAAATATTCTCCCGCTTCGAGCGATCGCCGCGGATGCCGCCGTGCATAGATTTCGAACGCAATCGCGCTGCGCACCACGCCGTTATTCTCCAGCAAGCGGGCCACCCCGCGGCTCGAGGCCCCGTGCGGCACGGTAACGAACACTCCTTCCGTCGCGAAACCCTGATACGGCTTGGTGATGCAATACCATCCCCAGCCCCCGGCTGCTCCAGCAGCCAGCGCCAACACCAAGATAAGTAGCAAAACTTTCTTCAATGCGCCCTCGCAAGCGTCCGGCCCACGCGTTTCACGTAGCCTCTTCGACCGTTTGCGCCACCTGCCGTCGGTCCAAATACTCCTTCAAAATCAAGGCCGCAGCCATAGCGTCCACGCCCGGTCTGGCATTCTCTTTCTTCTGTTTTTTGCTGGAAGGGGCGTGTATCGTCCGGCCCTGTTGCTCTTCGAGCATGCGCTCCGCTTCCCAACTCGTCAGCCGTTCGTCCACCATCTCGACGGGCAACCCAAACTGCTTGTGCACGCGTTGCCCGAACCGCGCCGCTTCTTCTGCCATCTCCCCGCGCGTTCCATCCAGTCGCAGTGGCAGCCCCACGACAATTTGCCGCACCCCATGCTCGCGCAGCAACTCCCGCAACCGCCGCATATCTTCGTTCCGGTTGATCCGTGCCAACGTCCCCAACGGCCGCGCCAGCCCGTCCTGCCGATCGGCAATGGCCAGCCCGATCCTCGCCCGCCCATAGTCCAGCGCCAGAATACGCGCCGGCTTGGAAACTTCACCATCCATAGTCGTCTCTCTCACACTTCCAGTATACCGGGAAGCAATTCGCAAAATGTGGGATGCTGCTTAAGAATTGATAACGGGCAGGAGCAGCAGACTCTTGCAATTTGGACCAAGCGGCACACTTATGGCTGGCGGCCGCGGGCGCCGCTTTGCCAGGCTTCCCAATAGCCGAGGGCCTGCAACTGCTGGTCGAGGCCGGTCTCTTTGACAAGCACGTCGAGTTCGCCACGCGAAAGCCTCTTGCCAAGAGTCTCGGTCCGATCGGCGATCCCCCAGGCCGTCAGCGCGGCTAGCGCGGTGTGCAGCTTCAGCTCGCGGATATCTACTTTGTCGAGCGTGTCCGATGCCGCGTGGTAATTCGGCAGATAATTTGCCTCCTCCTGATTGGCCACCAGCGTCGGTACCCCTTCGAGCAGGAAATCGAGATTGTCGGTCCCGAAGGAAGCGTCGTAGGTGTGATTGTTCGCGCCCCACGATTCCAGGGGCTGCAAAACCTCGCGTACGCCGTCCTCGATGTCGCGCCGCCCTCCGAGCGAATAGCCGGTGACACGCCCGATCCCCGCGTCAAACGCAATCATGGCCCGAACTTTGTCCAGCTCCGCGCGATGCGCCTTCACGTATTCATAAGAGCCGATGGTGCCTTGCTCTTCGCCGCTGAACAGCACAAAGCGAATCGTCCGCCGCGGCAATAGTCCGGTGGCCTTAATGGCCCGCGCCGCTTCGATGACCATCGCCGCATTACACCCGTTGTCCAAAGCGCCGGTGCCGAGTTCCCATGAATCGAGGTGCGCCCCCAGAATCACCACTTCGTCCGGCTTCTGGTATCCGCGAATTTCGCCCACAACATTTTCCTGCTGGATGGGGCCGCCGATTCTGTTGGGCATAAACAAGCTCACGCGAACCTCACCAGCATATGCTCGAATGGTACGTGCGAGGTGCATCGCGTCTTCCCTGGCCACCACCACTTGTGGAATCTTGTCGATCTCTCCGTCGAGCGAATTCGTGTGGCGATACAGCAGCAAACGCTCACGCGCGCTCATCCAAAGAATGGCCGCGGCGCCTCGCTTGACGGCCTTCTGGATGATGTCTCTAGGCCGCAGGTATTCGTTGAATAGATCGGCCCAAGTGGAACCGATATCGCTGTGCACCAGGAGGATCGCGTCTTTTATCATGCCGGAGCGCCGAAAGTCGTCTTCGGTCCCGTAGCCCAGGTCTAGGACTCGGGCCACCATCCCTCCTTGCGGGGTTGCCGGACTCCACCCCTCCGAAACGGCGCGTAGAGACTTCGTTTCGACCGTTAGAGCCATTTTGCCGTTTGAAACAGGAGAGGGAGCAGGCCCGTAGGGCTCCACAATAGTCAGCTTGGTGTCCCCTTCGCTCCAGGTCACGGGCAGCGTGTAAGTCTCGGTGTGGACTTCAATTCCGGCGGCCCGGAAGGCAGTGACGGACCAGTCGACGGCTTTGGCCATTTCCGGCGACCCGCTCACGCGCCCGCCAATCTCATCCGTCAGACGACGCAGGTTTTCTTCCATGGGCGAAGGCCCCATGACGATGGGGAGAATTTTTGCGGCAGCTTGCGCGCAACTCGAAGCATCTGTGGCGGAACAAGCAGCGGCACCTGGGCCGGTTTGCGCGGGACTCAAAGAATCCTTCGCTGGAGGTAGTTGCGCCGAACTTCCTAGCGAGGCGAGAAGGCCAAGAACTAAAGAAGCAAAGAAACCCATGACAAGCCGCATGGCTTTACTCTCCGCAATTCAAATGGCACCGCAGGAAGTTGCTCCGGCGGCAAGCCCCCGTGCATCCTGGCGCGGAGTAGTATAAGCTCGCGGCGCTTTGGTGCGAAATTTGGCGAGACAAACAATCCGGTGGAGAGAATTGGCGATGAAAAAATCCATAAGCATTTGGGTCGAGGGGACTGCCTGCTTCTAGGTGGCAGCGGGAATCGGCTTGCCTTCCTTTCCGTGCTCTGCTAACTTTTACCCGACCTTCACAAGCGAATCGCTCTCTGAGCAACCGTAAGTCCTGTGAAACTTGAGGCTTCGGATAAAGCCTTCAGGACGTAACGTAGAGGTTCTCGACTCATGCGTGTCCTGAGAAGCCGTCGCATTTATGCGACGGAGAAGTCACCGCCTTGATTTATCGGAAGCGGAATCTCTCACGGGGGTCTCCCCAGGATTCTAGCGTCTACCCGGCGGGATGAAAACTCTTCGGTACTTTTCTCGGATTGAGAATGCAATCTGCAACCCGCGCGACCTCGACCATTTCCACAACGTCGTGCACGCGAACGATGTGCACACCACCTAGAATGCTGGCCGTGACGGTCGCCGCCGTACCCCACAGGCGTTCTTCGGGCGGAGCCGGTTGGCCATCGCGAGCGAGCGTCGCCCCGAGAAATCCTTTGCGCGACGTGCCGATCAGCAGCGGATAGCCGAGCTCCCTAAACACAGAAAGCTTCTCGATCAACTCATAGTTCTGCGCGTGACTCTTCCCGAATCCAATCCCCGGATCCAAAATAATCTGCGACTGCCGCACCCCGGCCTTGCGTGCCTGGGCAACGGCGACTCGCAGCCCCCCGGCGACATCGCGCAGCACGTCTCGCGCGAACGGCCCGCGCTGCATGGTTCGGGGCGCACCGCGCATATGCATCAAAATAAGCGGCACACCATGCTTCGCCGCAAGCTCCGCCATGCGCGCGTCGCTTCGCAATCCGGAAACATCGTTGATGATCTGTGCGCCGCCCCGGAGAGCGAGCTCGGCAACCGCGGATCGCCTCGTGTCTACCGATACGGGAATTTTCAGCCGCCCTCGCAACCCTTCGAGCACGGGGAGCAGGCGATCCAACTCCTCGGAGTCGGAAGTTTCTTCGGCTCCTGGCCGTGTGGATTCGCCCCCGATGTCCAGCAGATCGGCCCCGGCCGTCTCCAGTCGTAGTGCATGTTCGACGGCGATCTCAGGTTGCTGGTACTTGCCGCCGTCAGAAAAACTATCCGGCGTAACATTCAGCACGCCCATGATCAAAGTGCGCTCTCCAAGAACCAGGGTCTCGGAGCGCAGTTTCAGCCGGAACTGCTTCCGTTTGGTCATAAGGTTTGCATGAGATTCTAGCCCTGGGAAACGCCGGGGTATTCCGGCCTAGTGAGCGACCGAAAACGAACTTATGGGAAGATCCGAATCTTGACTCTGGCCGCCGTAGCTGGATTTCATTCTCTGGATGACTTTCGTTCCTGACGCTCCATGACCCTCCCGACATCCTAGTCGAGGTCGAAATCGCGAAGTGGCTTTCCCGCGGGAGCGTCCTTGGCCTTCTTCATGGCCTCTTCAAACTTCTTCGTCAAAATATCTTCTTTATTGGTTTCCTGGAACCAGGAATCCGCAAACTTGTCCTCGCGCTGTCGATTCTGTTCTGCCAAAATCCCCTGGGCGTTCTCCAGATCAACGTTTGGCCCGGCCTTCACCGGAGCCTCGTGCGAGAGCACCGCTCCAAACACCGCGTCCACCACCAGCTTCGCCTGGCAGCATGGGCACGTCACCTGCAGATTGTCCGGCTCCTTCTTTCCCATACCCGCATTCTACGCCATTTTGCCCAGAACGGTCACCGCCACCTCGCTGGAACAAATCTGTCCGGCCAAAAAAAAGAAGGGGCACGATATTCCGTGCCCCTTCTAACCGAACGCTCGACCGCTAACTTGCCCTTACGCCTTGGCCGGATTCTCTCCGCGCGTAAATCCCGGCGCCGGCCGCAACTCCGGTCGCACCACCTTAGGATCCGTGCTAGGCGCAGCCTGCGCTGGAGGCGGCGGGGTCCGCGGTTTTTCCGGCAGCGGCCTGCCTTCCATCAGCATTTTCACTTCGTTGGCGTCGATCACTTCTCGTTCGAGCAACGCCTGCGCGATGCGCTCGAGGGTCTCGCGATTGTTCGAAAGCAGCCTTTTGGCGTTCTCGTAACCGCCGTTGACGATGCGCTTCACTTCCTTGTCGATCTGAATCGCCGTATCTTCCGAGTAGTCGCGATGCTGGGTAATCTCGCGCCCCAGAAAAATCGCTTCATCTTTCTTCCCATATGCCAGCGGTCCCAGTTCGCTCATACCCCATTCGCAAACCATGTTGCGGGCCAGATCGGTAGCCCGTTCGATATCGTTGCCCGCTCCGGTTGTAATGTGTCCAAGAAAGATCTCTTCCGCCGATCGCCCGCCCATCAAAACGGCAAGCATGGCTTCCAGGTATTCCCGCGTATAGGTGTGTTTGTCGTCTTCCGGCAACTGCATCGTCAACCCCAGCGCCATCCCTCGCGGAATGATCGTGACCTTGTGTACCGGATCGGCCCCCGGGGTCATCGCCGCCACCAACGCGTGCCCCGCCTCGTGATAAGCCGTATTCTTCTTCTCTTCATCGGAAAGGATCATGGACCTACGCTCGACGCCCATCATCACTTTGTCTTTGGACATCTCGAAGTCCACCTGCATCACGAACTTCCGGTTCTGCCGTGCGGCCCACAGCGCCGCTTCGTTCACCAGGTTCGCCAGGTCCGCGCCGGAAAAGCCCGGCGTCCCGCGCGCGATGATCGACAACTCCACGTCATCGGCCAGCGGCACTTTACGGGTGTGCACGCGAAGAATCTCTTCGCGGCCCTTAACGTCCGGCCGCGCAACCACCACGCGCCGGTCGAATCGCCCAGGACGCAGCAAGGCCGGGTCGAGCACATCGGGCCGGTTCGTGGCCGCAATCAAAATCACGCCTTCGTTCGATTCGAATCCGTCCATCTCCACAAGCAAAGCATTCAAAGTCTGCTCGCGCTCGTCATGTCCACCGCCCAGTCCCGCGCCGCGGTGCCGTCCGACGGCATCGATTTCATCTATAAAAATAATGCAAGGCGCGTTCTTCTTTCCCTGTTCAAACAGATCCCGAACGCGGCTCGCACCGACACCCACAAACATTTCCACGAAATCCGAACCCGAAATCGAGAAGAACGGAACGTTGGCCTCGCCCGCAATCGCTCTGGCCAGCAAAGTCTTGCCCGTTCCAGGAGGCCCGACCAGCAGCACGCCCTTCGGAATCCGCCCGCCCAGCTTCTGGAATTTCTGCGGGTCTTTCAGGAACTCGATAATTTCCTGCAACTCTTCTTTCGCTTCGTCTGTACCTGCAACATCCTTAAAGGTGGCTTTCTTCTGTTGTGCCGAAAGCAACCGTGCGCGCGACTTCCCAAAGCTCAGCGCCTTGTTTCCGCCTGCCTGCATCTGCCGCATCAAAAACAGGCAAAAGCCCACAAGCAAAATCAAAGGTGCAGCGTTCAGCAAAATCAGAATCCAATCCCCGCTGCGCACCTCCTTCATCCCCCTGATCATCGCTCCTTTGTCTTTCAACTGCTTCACCAGGTCCGGAGCCGCTTCCTTGAAAACCGTGACCACAAACTTCTGGTTCGAGGGGCGCAGGTATTCTCCCTGGATCTCATAGCTGTTGGGCGAAAGGTACAACGTCACTTCCTTGATGTCTCCCGCGTCCACCTTGGCCATGAACTCGCTGTAGCTGGGCTGCGCCTCGTGCGCCTGGCTGCCATTCGCGGACACCAGTTTCCACAGCATCACGCCCAGAAACACGATGGAGATCCAGAAAAGAATTGTTTTTGCCGTAGAACTGGAATTCACGTTGTCCTCACCTTTGTCCTTAGCCTCGCGAAAATTCCTCTCGCGAGGAAGCGACTGGCAAATCTGACGAACCTTACTTCTTGTTTCCCCGCCGTCGCTTCACCTGCGCTCGTCCGTTGGAGAGAGCCCCATGATTCCGCCCCGTCCCATTGTCCGCAGCCAGGCCGTATCCGACCCACACATCATTAGATGCCGTTCGGAACCCAAAGTAATCGGGTTCCAGGCCCACGCGCCGTCGCGCGGGCTTATCCAGCAATACTGCCAATCGCAGCGACCTGGGCTGGCTTTCGCCCAGCCGCCGCAGAAGGAATTCCTGCGTCACGCCGCTCTCCAGCACCGCATCGAGCAGCAGAACATCCCGGCCCTTCAACTCCGGCCGCGCGCCGAAATAAACTTCTCGCCTCGCATGACCGCCGTCATCCACATCTCGCACATCCTCGCGCACGAAATGGCAAACGACGGCAGTGTCCATCTCGCGAATCAAATCGGCGGCAAAAACGAAGCCACGGTCAAGTGTCACAACCACGTCCACTCGCCGTCCCTGGTACGCCCGCGAAATTTCTCGTCCAAGCGCCGCGACCCTCGCGCCAATTCGCGCGGCGGAAAAAGCCGCACGGCCCGACGCACTCGACTTGACCGCTGGGCGGTCACGCATCAAGACTTTTCCTCGGCGATCAAAATCCCTGTTCGGGTCCTCTCATTGGCGGCAAACCCGGCAGCCACTGGAAGGCCGCGGGCCCATACCAGAACGCCGCCGCTGGTCAGCACTGGCCAGCCGTCTCGCTCCCACCGGCTGATGCGCTTTTCGTTCAAAAGCCGCTTCAGCTTATGGGCCTTCTGATGCCCGGTGGGCTGCAGTTGGTCCCCGAAACGCCAGTTACGCAGCACCAGCGGCAAACGTAGCCGGTCGCGGTCTAAGACCGCCCCTGATTTACTAGTGTCCCCCCTCTTCGCGACCCAGTCAATCACCCTGAGGCGGAAAACGCACCCCGCCTGCGGCACGTGCAAAGCCACCTGGTCGTTTTCAAAATCGATTTTGTGCTCGTACTCTGCCGTCGATGATCTCTCCCGACCGCGTATCCCGACCATACGGCGCCCCGGCCGCGACGAATTTGCGCGGAAAACCAGATCGTTACGCTCGCGCCGAACATCCACGCCCCCGGGCAGCTGCAGCACCTTCCCGTTCTCCCCATGCAGCGCCAAATCCACCACCGCCAGAATGTGCCGCCCGGTCATTTGCCCTGCCCCGCTCTTGCTCTCTTCCAGTAGACGATGCAAGATCCGCTTGGTCAGGGCCGAAGCTTTCTCTCTCTTCTCGGTGTTCTGTGCGTAAATGTTTTTTCTTTTCAAGGGTTGCAGCAAATCCTCCAAGGAAATCCGCGCTTCAAGGCCAGTTTTTCTGGCCAACGAATCGCAACAATCACGCGCCAGCAAATCCAGAAACTCCTCATCCTCCCGCGCAAATTCCGCGAGCGAAGCCAGATGCTCCACCACGCCACTCTGAAATTGTTTTTCCAACAGGGGCAGCAACTTCTTCCGAATACGCGCCCGCATCCGCGCCGTGTCTTGATTCGTGGCGTCCTCGCGCCAATGCTGTTTCTTCGCCCGCAAATACGCCCGCAACTCCGCTCGCCGCACCCCCAGCAATGGCCTCACCACACTTTCCGTGCGAGGATGAATCCCGCCAAGGCCCGCCAATCCCGTCCCGCGCAAAATATGCGCCAAAACCGTTTCTGCCTGGTCATCCGCCGTATGCGCCACCGCCACGCGATCCACTTTGCCATCCGCAACCAGCCGCGAGAAAAAGTCATAACGCACGCGTCTCGCCGCGTCCTCGAGGTTGGCCCTTTCGCGCTTCGCTTTCGCCGCCACGTCCACGCTCGCGGCGTGAAACACCAGCTCGTGCTTCGCCGCCAGCTTCGCCACAAACTTCTCGTCCGCGTCCGAAGCCTTCCGCCGCAACTGGTGGTTGAGGTGCGCCACACTTAACACAATTCCGAGCTTCTCCCGCAATTCCAGCAAAAGCAGCAGCAAGCCCACCGAGTCCGCGCCGCCAGACACGGCTACACCCCAGCGCTGGCCGGGACGCACCAACTCCCGTGTTCGCACGGTTTGCAGGATATTCTCGGCTAGCCTCTTTGCCATGATGGCGTATGGTATCAGCCGCAAGCAGGAAAGAGCAGCCCGGAGGACATCGCTGGAACTATATAATCTGAAATGCGCACTGCACGGTCGCGTTAACGGTAATCTTTTCGGGCCGTGGGGGCGGCGGCGGTGGTGCCGCCGGAGCCTTGTGCTTCGCGCCCCAACCTCCAGCACCGGAAGAAAGGCCCGCGGTGACGTCACCTGAGTATTCAGACATCGTATATAAATCAACGCTGGAAACGCCCACCACTTGTTTCACATCCAGGTTCGCGAATCGCAGCGCGCCAACCTTTTGGCCTTTTTGTTCAAGTAGCGCCGTCGCTCGTCCGAGGGCACACCGCATGGCATCGGCGGCCGCACGCTGTTTGGCCACCTCTTCATCTGCCAGCGAATACGTGAGCGAACGAAAATCCGTGATGCCATCTCGTACGGAGTCCTCAAGAAGCGGTCCAAGTTTTGAGAAGTCTCTGACTTTCAGCACAATCTCGCCCCTGACCACGTACGATTTCGCCTCCTTCTTTCTACCCCCTTCGTAGTAGGGCCGCACGGTGAGCACGCCCAGATTGACGTCTTCTCTCTTCAAACCGCTCTTCTCGGCCACGTCGGCGATCTTCGTCATCGACTGTGAGGCTTGATCGTAGGTCTGTTTCAAATTCTTGTCCTGCGCGAAAATCGAAAATGTCAGTGTGGCAAGATCCGGGTCAGCTTCATACTTCCCCTCCGCTTCGACCACCAACGTGTCCGCGATGAATTTCACGTCCGCGTGCTGCCCCCGCGAGTTTCCTGCAAACAATAGGAGTATGAACAACGACAGGGCTGTTCTTCTCATGGCTATCCTCTCGAGTGAGCTACGGCTTGGCTGGTGCAGGCCGCGCCTGCTTGGCCTTCGTCACCATATCGCGCACATCGCGCAGTAGCGCCTGCGAATCGAAAACCACGCCATCACGAATCGTATACGTCACGCACTGTTCGTGCACTTCCCGGCGATCCGGGCTCACTCGCGTCACCCCAGTCCCATAAAACACCTTCATATCCGCTAGCGGATTTTCAGAAAGCACCACCAAGTCCGCCAGATAACCCGGGCGAATCAATCCGAGTTCCGGGTTCTTCACCACCTTGGCCCCATTCTCGGTAGCCGCATGTAGCGCCTCGAGTGGCGAAAATCCGGCTTCCTCCAGCATCTCCAATTCCCGAATCGTTCCAAATCCCCACAGCTCAAACAAAAATCCCGTGTCCGACCCTACCGCCACCAGGCCCCCCTGGTTTTTATAATCGTTCACAAAATCTAGCCACCGCCGGTACGCCCGCGCCCAATCCGCTTCCTTGTTCGAAGTCCACTCATAAAAATACGACGCATGATGCGCCGGATTTGGCAGAAACAAATCCATCACCGCCGGCAACGTGTACGTCGCATGCCACGGCAAATTCGCCGCGCGCGTCACGTCGCGATTGGCCTCATAAATACTGAACGTGGGCACCATGATGAACCCCGTCTTGTGCATCGAATCCAGCAGCGAATGAATCACTTCGCCGTGCAGCTTCGCCACGTCCGCCTGCAGCCACGACCGCCCCGTTTCCAAAAACCGGTCCGGCTCGTTCGAATAGTTGTACCCCGGCGGCAAATCCTGAATCGTGTTCGTGGTGTACGACGACTCCGGATAACCGTAGTGATGTTCGATGGTCGAAGCCCCTTCGCTCGCCACCTGCACGGCATTCATCGGATACACGCCGTCCTGGCCGATATGCACCGCCACGCCCATGCCGTTCTTCCGCGCCTCGTCGGCAATCGCGTGAAACACATCCGGCCACAACCCCGGCTTGCCTACAATCTTGACCCCGTCCACGCCCGCGGCATGCCATTCGTCCACAATCTGCCGCGCCCCCTCCGGATTCGAATAGCGCGAATCGTCCCTACGTCCCCAGAACGGATATACATACATGCGCGGCGCAATGATCTGATTCGCGGCAATCTTTTTCTTCTCCGCAACCATCCCCGCCGGATCGTCGTTCCCTACATTGAACGTTCGAACCGTCGTCACTCCGTGCCCCAGCAGCAGCTTGTAGATGTATTCCGCGGGCACATCCTGCGACGCGTTAATGTGAATATGCACGTCGATCAACCCCGGCATCACGTACATGCCTTGGCCCTCGATCACGCGATCCGCAGCCTTCTGCTCCTTCTTGCCGGCTCCCTCTTCTTCCTTCTCCTTGCGCGATCGCGATATGGGGTCCGACGACACAACGCGCTCAATGCGGTTCCCCTTGATAAAGATATTCACCGGCCCAAACGCTGGCGCCCCCGATCCATCAATCACCGTAACGCCGCGAATCTCCAGGGACCCAAACGGACCCGCTGGTTCCGCGGCCCCCACGCTCTGCGCGCAAGCGCCAGGCGCTGAAAACGACGCCGCGCACAAGAGCAATCCGCCGCAGATCGTGGTCTTCTTCCTAGTCGTCATTTTGTCCGGCATCAACGTTTTCCCCTTGGGAAGTGCAGAAGGCTAGAATTTTTGTGACCATATGTCCAGTATTCATTCCCACAGTATTCACTCCCACAGGCAGCTGGCGGATTTCCGATTTATGCTTTAGCCGGACCGCTGATCGGTGAGGCCAGCAAGGAAAGACGCCTGCGGGGGAGTTTGTGATGAAACGGTCGGCAGGGAGATTTTCCACCCTGCTTTAGCTTTCCCTGTTGGTGCTGCCGAAGAGTCGCAAACGAGCGCTATTCGCTTCGTTGTTAATCGCAAGTACTCTCCCGTGAGGGGCTAGGCACTCTGGCGGGTTTTTGGCATGGGCGCGCGAATAAGCACGAATGGGGGTGTTCGCTGTAGGAATGGCTGACCCTCGAGGCATCGGCAACATCGCCAGTAGACATCAGCGTCAATTCGGTAAACCGCTTCTCCTAAGAGCTTTAGCCCGCGACCTCCGGCACCCCCTGTGGAAGCCTGTGGAAATCGATAATCTCCTGTTGACATATTCGCTCGCTCGTCGTATTCTCCTTGGGCTGTAGACGTGCCTTTCTGCAAGACAGGGGGGCTTTGCTCTTTGACAACCGATACGATGTGCCAGAATCCGTTCGAAACCATTCGTCCTTTTCGAGCACGAATGGTCTGAGTAAATCGAGCGACAATAATTCGCTTGGCAGGCTGGCTCTCTGATGCAAAT
>JABCZF010000010.1 GCA_013289825.1 Acidobacteriota bacterium
AGGCGAGCGCCAGCTGATGTAGCCGCGGTCGAGGTCCACCTCGTCGATGCCTACGATCGAGACGACGTGTTCGAGGCCGGCGGCGTCCTTGTAGGTCACGGTTGCGCCGAAGAAGACGCGCGTAGCGGCTGCCCCCTGCCGCGGAGCGGCGGGATCGACGACCACGGCCGCGTCAATGCGTTTCGTGAGAAAGCGAATCCGTGAATCGATCTGGCCTAACCGTCGCTTGCCGTAGAGGTAGTCGGCGTTTTCACTGCGGTCCCCGTTACTAGCAGCCCACGCTACGACCTCCACCACCGCAGGCCGCTCGCGACTCAGTAGGAACAGATGCTCGTCTTTCAGCCGCTGCAACCCGGCGGGCGTGATGTAGTTTTTGAGCGCTGGCCCCGGTGGCTCTGGCCGAGGTCCTCGGAGCGGCCGCTTTTCTCGCATTTGCCAATCTGCCATGGGATTTCGTGTACGTGTGGATGACCCAATCTCGGAAGGTCCGCGCCTCGGTCCCGATAATTCCTCGCAAGGTGAACGTGACGTATGCGAGCCAGATGTCGAATCATACATCAGTCTTTCCCTGTGGCACTCTTAGAAAAATGCGGTGACCCGTCCGATTACATATCAAGGCGAAGAAGTATGCGATTGACCTAAGCGGTGAGCCGATGAGGTGCCCATTTCCAAATGAATTGTTTGTGTTCCACCTGTAGGCTCACAATGAATCCGGGCGGATGGTCGGCAACCCTTACCCAATCGCGTTACGCCAGAGTTGCCCGTCACTCGGGAGGAGACTATGTCGCTACCGCAACGCTCTAAGCGACGAACCGCTTGCTCGCTAGGGTTTCACTCCGGCTGCCTTGACGATACTCTCTGCGCTTTCGCTCTCCTTCAGGACGAAGCGCGCGAACTCAGGCTGTGTCATGCTCATCCGATCGGCCCCATGCTTTTCTAGCCAATCGCGCATTTCCGGCGCAGCCAAGACCCGCACGATGTCCTTTGCTAACTTGTCCACCACTCCGGCAGGAGTGCCAGCGGGCACCCACACTCCATACCAAATCGGATAATCGAAGCCGGGGACGCCGGCCTCCGCGATGGTTGGCACCTCAGGTAGTAAGTGAGAGCGACTCTTGGTGGTTACACCAAGAGCGCTTAGCCTGCCTGCACGGATATCAGCCAGGGCGAGCTGGATGGGCGCCATCATGTAAGTAGCACCCCCTGCGACCGTGTTGGAGATCACGTCGGTGATCGCGTCGCCCGCTTTAGCGGGCACGTGTACCGCCTTAATGCCCGCCTCAAGATTGAATTTCTCAACTCCTAAGTGCGAGCCAGTGCCAACACCAGTGGAGCCAAACTTTAGCTCACCCGGCTTTGCCTTCGCCGTAACCATCAACTCGCTCAGTGTAGCGATGCCCGACCATTTGCCTGCAACCAGCACGTAGGGCTGGCTTGTGAGCGGAGCGACGGGAATGAAGTCCTTCAAGGGGTCATAGGGCAGATTCTTCAAGAGGGCGGCGCTGTACGCCTGAGCGCTGGTGTTGACGAGCAATGTGTAACCGTCAGCTGACGACTTCGCAACCAGGGCGGGGGCCGCTGTGCTCCCCGCGCCGGGATGGTTTTCGACTGTAACAGGTTGGCCCCAAAGCTCCGAGAGCTTTGGACTAACGGCCCGGGCTATCAAGTCAGGCCCACCACCAGCACCGAATGGTTCGATCATGCGCACGGGCTTCGAGGGGTAATCCTGGGGAACTTGCGGCATCGCTGATAACAAGAGAAAAAATCCCAGAGCCATCCGAGTCGACATGCTTCACCCCTGCAGGAATAGTAGCGTCGAGACTCTCGTACCGATCAAATCCCGGGTTGAGTTTGGTAAAGCCCGCCCACACATTTGCTTGCGAGGTTAAGTGTAAAATGGTCCGTCCGTGTGCAACATAAATATCTTTTGCCCATCATCAGTGAGGAACGAACACGAGACTCAGGACGGATTTGTCGGCAAGCGCGCAGTACTGTTGCGTTTTGGTGTACTGGGATAACTTCCGGGTTGCCGTCACCCGGGTCTAAACGAGGTGGCCACGCGGACTGCTTCCATGTGGTAGCCTAGTTCCCCATGTTCTTCGGACTTTTGCTTGCCGCTGCTGCTGTCCTACCTGCACCCTGCACTTTCGGCACTGTAGCAAATTCGTAGTAGTCCCCGTCTGAGGTGCCCCTTTTTCATTCGTCCGATTCATGTCATAACGACGCCGCCCTCGCAACGGGGTTTCCGTGTTCACCCTAACTAACAGGCTCGGACCGAAGGAGGCCGAGATGCGAATTAAGATGTGACTTGCACGCTTGCCAGCAAACGGTGGCGCTACTAGACACCACAACGGGAGAGTTGGTGACCATGACTCTGAAGCACGAAGGCAACAGCGTGCGGGAGTTTTGTTCCTCGCTTCCGCGCCCGGCGAGTGTGGGGGGTGAGTAAACGAGGCAATTGCTGCTGCGGTTTCTCTGAGTTGAGGCGGCGGTACACGCCGTACGGTTGCCAGCAATGGCGTCCGGCTGATGGCCATCGAAAGAGGTGAGGGAGAGCGAGCAGAGGGCGGAGCAAAGGGCAACCAGAATGTGCGCTCTCGTTGATTGCATTCCGCGGACTCCACGCCTATGATTTGCGCTGGTTAAACTTCGCCATTTATCTGTTCACGTCCAGTGAATGCCTTTGCAGGGAGGTTACGATGCTAGTGCCCCCCAGGTTCTCCGCCTCCCTTCTTTGTAGCGTCTTGATTCTAAGTTGCGGCTGCGCGCGCAGCCAGGATTCCGGGCAGCAGCGCGGATCCAGTGCGCAATATTTTCTGATTTCGGTCAACATTCAAGTCCCTTATTGGCAAACAGCAGGGGCCGGGTTCAAGAAGGCCGCCTCCGAATTGCAAGTCAAGGCAGAAGTGGCAGGGCCAAGCAATTATGATCCTAAGGCTGAAGAGCAGGAATTCAGCCGGGTCGTAAAGTTGAAGCCGGCCGGGATTCTGGTTTCGCCCGCAGACCCGGAATTGATGAAACCGGACATCGACGCAGCTATCGCGGCGGGAATACCGGTCATCACCATCGATGCGGATTCTCCCGCCAGCAAACGTCTCTCCTTCATCGGAACGGACAACTACGAAGCGGGAAGGGTCGGGGGTGAGTTTCTGAGTCTGGCTTTGAAGGGCAAGGGTAACGTCGTATTTTTCACCCTGCCGGGGCAAACGAATCTTGAAGGACGATTTCGCGGTTATATGGAAATCCTGGCCGGCTATCCGCATATCACAGTACAGAGCGTCGTGGACATCAAAGGGGACCCACGAATTGCTTTCGACGAGGCAAAGAAGATGATTGACTCGCAAAAGAGCACCGTGGATGCTTTTGTATGCCTTGAAGCATTAGCGTGCAAGGCGGTGGCTGAGGCGCTGAGCGGTGGTCATGCCAGCAACAGGCTGGTAATCGCGATGGACACGGACCCTGAAACCCTAGACTGGATTCGGAAGGGGCGAATTCAAGCCACCATTGCCCAAAGGCCCTTCACTATGGGATTTGTTGGGCTGAAGATGCTGGACGAACTGAACCGTTCCCATCTTGGCTCTCTGGATCGGGCCTGGGCGAAGGATCCTCTCGCTCCTGTTCCCAGTTTTGTGGATACAGGTGTGATTTGGATTGACAAGCAGAATGTAGACACCTCAATACGGTCCCAATGAGCAAGGACCGAGGCGGAAGAATTAAACGGCACTTCCCGGTGTCAGCGTCAGCACATCCCTAGAGCCAAGAGGCAAATTGGGGGTGCAGTGGCAGCTATAACAACTCCCCACTTTCTCCATTTCTTAAGCGAGAACTTCTTAGTGGCTGAACCGACCATTGAGGACAAGTGCTTTCACCGACGAATTATTTCCTTTGTCCTGTCATCGCATTGCCCTTCGGAAAAATCACAGGTTTACTTTAGTTCGAATTTCTGCAGACCCGAGTGAAGCGCGTATTCCTTGTCGTTCCAGACCAACACTCCGGCGAGTTTTCCAGGAAGTTCAATGGTGGCCTCGAATCTATCGCCCTGGTGTTTATATGCCGTACGAATCAGGCCTTCTGGATGCGGTGTCGTAGCTTCAACCCAGTCGAGGCCAGCAAGCGCAGGCCGAATCCGGACGCTGGCATAACCGGGTGCTCCGGGGCGAACACCCGCCACAAGTGTATTGAAATCGAAGGCAGGATGAGCGCTCCAGGCGTGCGTGTCCGATCGTGAGGGGTCAGTAGTTTCGGGAGTGGTAGTGAAGCCTTTGGCCAGCATCTCGCGCCAGCGTTTCAGAGTATCGAGGTACAAATCGCCCAACCCAGTGTGATCCAGGGCGCGAGAGATATAGAACTGAAAATAATAGGAGGCCGTCGTGAGTTTCGGCGCGCCTGAATCGGCGGCGTCTAGATGAAGAATACGGCGGAGGACTCCGGATTGGTCTTTCGCGGGGATCACATCGTAAATCACGCCCAAGACATTGGCGTGCTGACTGTAATGTTTCTGCTCCGGAGTGTCTGCAAGCAGACCGAGCTTTGCGCTCCAGCACTGGCGGTAGACGTTGTCTGCGGCGAACTTCGCCCTGTCGCGATATGTAGCCGCACGTGACGGATCTCCGACAGCTTCCTCCATGTCGGCAGCATCGCGGAGGGCGCCAATGAACTGCAAGGTCAAAATGGAGGAACGTCCTTCCGTATCGACCGGAGGGAATTTCTCATCATTGGCCAACCAATCGACAAAATTCCAATAAGGAAGCGAGCCAAGGAATCCGTCGTCGAGTTGATGCTGGACGAACCAAGCAAGTACCGAGCGGGTGCCGGGCAGCAGAGCCGCCACGTAATGAGCATCCGGGCGATAGAGCCAGTAGTCGTGCAGCATGTTGACGTAGATCAACGAGAACGGCGGGATTAGCTGTAAGAGCGAGGACGGAAAACGGCTTTGCGTTAGACCTTCGGGAACTATGGAGTCGTTGATGGACTGAAGCGCCTGCAGCGCCAATCGGTCATCCCCGCTGACCACGTAAGAAACTAGCGCTTGGATGCGCGTATCGCCGACGTACTGTAGCTGCTCCCAATAGGCTGTATCCATATAAGTCTCGTGGCTATCGATGCGCGCGGTGCGCCAACAGATTTCCCGAATGCGTGCGAGTTCGGGATCGCTCGACTTGAAGCTGCCGCGATCTATGAAGGGATAGGCCGTGAAGAAAGTATGGATAGAATCGAGTTTTAGCGGCTCAGAGGCAGTTTTGATTTTCAGTTCGAGGTATCGCCAGGTGCGCCACCACAGCGGTGTGAAGACACGCGAAGATCCGCCGTCGGGAAGTACGACGTCCGTGAGGCCGAGAGCGGCTAAATCGCCAACGGCGTCCCTCTGATTGCGCTTCTGGTTTTTGTCGTAGAGGGATTCGGAGTAGACGAGCTCGAGGCGTGAGCCCTTGCCGCCGGAGACGATGAGTTGCGGGTAGGCAGAAACGACTTCGCCCTGATCCATCAGCACGCTCGTCTCATTGTTTGGAGGAATTACCACGGCGCTCTGAGGGAACTTTTTCAGTGCCGAAATCGTGGTACGTGCGACGCGAGGCTTGGCAAGTTCCTTGTATTCCATTTGCGGAAGAGGGTCAGGATACAGCTGCCAGGCAAGGCCATTGCCGGTGCTTGGTGGCACGGGAACGCTGCCATTAGGGTAGATGGATTCGCGCAAAGCTGGCTCCGCCGCAACCCAGTTGCCCGTGATTGAACCGAGTTTGTTCCATTCTGTGTTGTAGCCACTAAAATCAATCTGCTCACCGGGACCCGCTGCATAGTATTGCCACATACCCGGTGGAAGCGGCGCGCGTATAGTATGGCCCTTAACTTCTTCAACCTGCCATGAGGTATCGGTGTTCGCGACAGACTCAAACTTGGTGTCACCCTCGACCAGAAATGCGAGACGAGCGGAAACCTGGGCGAGCGGCGCGCGAATGCCAAATTGCCAGACTACTGCGGCGATCAGATTTTCGCCAGAGTGCAAGAAAGGAGCGAGGTCCAGCGATTCGTATCGCCAATGGGTGAGGTTGCCGCGGGCAGGTCCATCGCCAACCCGCTGCCCGTTGACATACAGCTGAAAGCGATTGTCGGCGCTTACCAGAACGACAAAGTGATCCGGCTTGACGTCCAGACGAAATGTTTTTCGAAAGTGGAACACCCCAGGCTCGCGGAGCGGCGCTGTCGGATGCGCAATCCAACTAGCGTGCCATTCCTTACGTTCATTGGGCACAACTTGCGCCGTAAGGACAGCAGCGCTGATCAGAAGAAATGTAAATTGAAAAATTGTCAGCAAGGAGAGACACCTAAGGGTTGAACGCATCAATGAAGGCCTCCTGGAAACTCCCTGCTTGACGATTTCACCACCGGACCATCTCGATGCTCCTGCGCCTGTTCAACAACAGGTCCGTTGGGAGATGAATTGCACGAGCGCCGCGCTGATGGCTCACTTCTCTGCGTGCGTTAACCCCCTTCAGGCTCGTCTCCACAAACCATGTGCAAATCGCCAGACCCAGTTTAAGGCTGTCAAACCCCGGGATTTTCCGCCAGTATAATCCTGTCCGTCCATTCGACGGCGAACTCAAATTGTGTTTATTCCCACGAGGACGATCACGCTCGGTATACTCGTTCTTTCGGAACTACCCGCGCTTGGTGGCTTCGCGGCGACCCAGGGGCCAACTGCCGAACAGTTGAACAATGCAGCCAACGGTGCGTACGACCGCGGCGACGCCCTACGCGCGATTTCTGTGTACCAGCAAGGGTTTACGCTGCAACCTGATTCCGTCCCAGCCCGAACCAACCTCGCCGTAGCCTTGGCACACGATGGCCGCTACCAGTAAGAAGCGCTAAAGCGTGATCCAAAAAATTCGATGGTTCGCAACGCACGCAGATGAACTCCTGGCTCAGACGTCATCCGCGCTTCCATTTGCACTATCACCGCGACGTCCAGCTCTTGGCTGAACCTGGTCGAACGTTGGTTTCGTGATCTGACCCAGCAACGTATCCGACGTGGCAGCTTTCCCGCGGCCCAGGAATTGGTGACGGCCATCAAGACGTACGTCGAAAATCACAACCAGAAGCCGCAAACATTCGTCTGGAGTGCTCCGGTTGAACGGCATCCTAAGCAAGATCGCCAAATGTAAAGAGGCGCTAGACGCAGTACACTAGCGGATTGAAATGGGGGAATTGTGCGAATACTCAGTGAGGGCATTCGCTGCAATCGATCCGCCGCTAAGGCGGTCAAGGAGGTAGATTGCATGCGCTTTTTCATAGACAGCGCCTTGGGAATGGTCAGGCGCCTGGTGTGCATTACACTTCTATTGGGTCCGGCTGCTTTTGCGCAAACGGGGTCTCCATCTGCCACCCCGGCTAGCCCCCAGGATTTGGATGCGGAGATTCGTTCTCTCACGGAATCTCTCGAACAAACGCGATCCGAGCTGGCCCAATCGCGGACGGAGATAAAGCAGCTGCGGACGGCACTCGAAGAAGTAATCAGCAAAGTCAACGGGCTTCGACCCTCCGCAGCGACCGAAGAGAAAGCTGTGGTGGCGGAATCCCCAAAGAATATGGCGAACCCGACACGCGGTGACGGTCAGGGACAGGCGAACATCTCCCAAGATGATTGGGATATCTTGAATGCGCGGATCGCAGAACAACGGCAGGTCAAGGTGGAAAGCGGGGCGAGGTATCGGCTGAACTTATCCGGACTCGTTTTGTTCAATGTTTCCGCGATAGGCGGCCATGTGAACAATCTCGACTTGCCCGATGTGGCCGTTCCACCTTCACCGGGCTCTTCTTCGGGCAGTTTGAGCGTATCCCTCAGACAATCGATTGTGGGTCTCACTGGTATCGGTCCAGAAGTTCTCGGTGCCAGGACCTCAGGCGACTTGCAACTGGACTTCTTCGGCGGCTTGCCCGGCGGTTATGAAGGGGCCAGCTCCGGTGTGGCCCGCTTGCGCTTGGCCCGGATGCGGATGGATTGGAAGAACACCTCCCTTGTAGCTGGCCTTGACTATCCGTTCTTTTCTCCAAATTCTCCGACGACCTACATGTCCGTTGCCGAGCCGGGAATGGCATCCGCTGGCAACTTGTGGAGCTGGACGCCCACCATCTGGATGGAGCAGCGATTCGATGGCGCTCTTTCACCGTTCAAGATCCAAGCAGGCCTTTTGGATGTGGCACCCGCTTCGAACTACACGCCCAATATAAATGTACGGACGCCCAACGCAACCGAGAGCTCGCGGCAGCCAACCTATGCGCTGCGACTGTCCGCAGGAACGAAATCTGAGGATCGGCCGGCGGTAATCGGAGTGGGTGCACTTTACTCTCCACAGCAATATTATGGTGGCTACAGCGTTGCGGGATGGGCTGGCACGGTCGATTGGAAGTTCCCTCTGCTCCAACGCACCGAGCTCAGCGGCGAGTTCTTTAAGGGAAGAGGTATTGACGGGCTCGGAGGTTTGGCGTTCAGCCCTTCGACTCCTCAGAATCCCATGTACTACACGATGTTTACCGCCCCGGAACTCGCAAATCTCGGCGCCATTGGCGGCTGGTCGCAACTAAAAATAAGGCTGGACGCACGCAATGAATTCAATGTGGCAGCCGGCACGGGAGATCGCAATTCCGGGCAATTGCGTCAGGATAGCTTGTTAAATGCATTCCTGCTTACTGTCCCAGCGCGTAACGAAATGCTGTTTACGAATTACATTTTCAAGCCACGTTCCGACCTGTTATTTTCAGCCGAATATCGTCGAGTGCGTACGTATGACGTCAAAGGTTTACCGAGCGTGGCGCAGCAGGTGGGCCTTGCGATTGGCTTTCTGTTCTGAAGTGCCATGAAAAAGTCTTCCATTACGATTGCGGTAATAGGTCTGGCGCTCTTACCGCCGGTGGCCTGTACGCAAGCTCCGAATGTCGCATCGACGATCGCGGCGACTCTTACGGGGGAGGTCACGCTCATCCCGTCTAACAGCGACCAGCGGGTGAAGGATGCCTCGCGTGTCGTCGTGTGGTTGTCATCGCCAGACCTCCCCCATCTAGCCCGCGCGGCCGCCGAGAAACAGCAGCACTTTCGAGTGGTGCAGCATAACAAGCGGTTTGAACCTAGTCTGCTCGTGGTGCCCATCGGAAGCACAGTGGATTTCCCTAATTTGGATCCTTGGTTTCACAACGTCTTCTCTCTTTATCAGGGAAAACGATTCGATCTTGGTCTATACCAGGCGGGAGCGCAGAAATCCATTCGCTTCGACCAGCCCGGTCCGTCCTACCTGTTCTGCAACATTCACCCTGAAATGACCGGCGTAATTCTTGCCGTCGGTTCGGAGTTCTTCGCCACGTCGGACAAAGCAGGACATTACTCCATTGCCGGCATTCCTCCCGGCAAGTATATGCTTCATGTGTGGTATGAATCTGCGACCGCCGAGACGCTGCAGGCGCTGGAACGCCTGGTTGTGGTGGACAGCGGCAACCCGCCCTTCACGGCTATCTCCATTCCCGTAACTAAGCCGATGCATTCAGAGCACAAGAACAAGTACGGAGAGAAATACGATCCAGACTCGGTGAAAACGGTGTATTGACTTGCTTGTAATTCCAAACAAATTTGTAAGTGGGCTGACTCCGGTGAGTTCCGCTGCTTCCCGTAGACGGCGCAGACATCTCGTGGCAGCGCTACTTTGAAAAACTAAGGATCAGATCTATGGAAACTATTCTGGTGGTTGAAGACAGCCGTCCAATGCAGCGGACGCTGCAACGCCTCTTTGAAGCGGATTCCTTGAGCGTTACAATCGCCTCGGACGGCCCGGCTGGCCTCGAGAGCTTTCGTACGCAGCCGCCTAGCGCGGTCGTACTCGACCTGAAACTCCCAGGCATGTCCGGCAGGGAACTCTGCCGCGCTTTCAAATCAATGGCGGCTTCGGTGCCGATTGTGGTGTTGAGCGCGAACTCGGAAGTGGAAGATAAAGTGCTGCTGTTGGAGCTGGGCGCCGACGACTATGTCACCAAGCCTTTCAGCCCCAGAGAATTGCTGGCCAGAGTCCGCCGTGCGATGCGTCGTAGCACGGCGAAGACCATTCTGGTATCGAATGTAGTTCCCAAAACGGTGAGCCACCAGGTCCTCGAGTTTGGTGATGCTCACATCGATTTTACGAGCATGGAAGCGACCAGGGCCGGCAAACCGCTGTCACTGACGGCCCAGGAGTTCAAACTCCTGAAGTTCTTCGCCTCTTCGCCCGGGCGAGTTCTTTCGCGCGAAGAACTTCTCAATGAGGTCTGGGGATACCAGAACTACCCCTCCACACGCACCGTCGACAACCACATTCTCCGTCTTCGGCAAAGACTTGAGCCTGATCCCGCCAATCCGTGCTTCTTCCTGACTATTCACGGGGCTGGCTATAAGTTTGTGATTGGCAATCCCGCTGTCAACAAACCCTAGAGAATCTTCAGAACGCAAATGACTCATCTTCGTCTTCGTACACAGCTGTTCATCGCAACTCTGCTGATCATTTCGGGCTTGGCGGGCTCGCTACTCTTCATAATTCGCCGCACGGTTGGCGTTGAAACCGACCGGCAAGTACGGGACGGAACGGAAGCCTCCGTTCGGGCATTTGAAACTGTTCAGCGGCAGAGAGAATTTCAACTTTCCCGCACGGCAGCAATGCTTGCGGATCTCCCCACGCTGAAAGCCTTAATGACCACCGAAGACGCGCTGACCATCCAGGACGGCTCGGCGGCATTTTGGAAACTCGCTGGTAGCGATCTGTTTATTCTCGCCAGGCACGACGGTGAAGTAGAAGCGCTGCATCTGAGCAGGCCGGGTTGGTCTGCTGCGAATGCGAAACACGATCTACGCAGGTCCATAGAACAAGGAGAGGACGCATCGTGGTGGTATGACGATGGACGTCTATATTGGGTATTTGTGCGCCCAATTACCGCTGGATCCGGCAGCACTTCAGAACAGCTTGGATTGTTGGCAGTTGGCTACCAGATTGATTCCACCGTTGCCAAGCAACTTGCCGTGGTGGCAGGCTATCAAATTGCCCTCGCTACCGGCGACAACGTCATCGCTTCTACGCTGCCCCCGCGCGAGGACGCAGAGTTGCGCCGCATCATCGCTGCGGACGATTTCTCTTCCAACTTCAATCCTCGCGAAATCTCTCTTGGCGGAAGCGATTACGCATTCTCGTCCGTATGGCTGCATGGAGCGCTCCCTTCCCCGGTACGCTGCTTCGTATTGATGCCTCTGCTCCCCGTCGCCAGTTTCATTGCCCACCTGAATCACACCATCTATTTGGTGGGTATATCGGCGGTAATTCTCGGTGCGCTTCTCTTTAGTTTCGTCTCTCGTACGATCACCCGGCCTCTCGAAAATCTCGCAGCAGGTGTCCGCGCGCTTGCTGCCGGTGATTTCACGTACTCCATTGTTCCAAAAGGCAGCAGCGAAGTTGTCGATCTGAGCGAAGCATTTGCGAAGATGCGCGAGGAGCTTCTGAGTTCGCAAAACCAGCGTATCGAAGCCGAGCGTATCGCTGCTCTCGGCAGAGCAGCCGGTTCCATTTCTCACGACCTACGTCACTACCTTGCTACCGTCGTTGCCAATGCAGAGTTTCTGTACGAAGCCGAAGGCATGAAGCCGAACAGAAGCGAAATCTATCAGGAGATCATGACCGCCTCGAACCAGATGACAGACCTAATCGATTCGATGCGCGAATTGGCGCATCAAGGCAGCTCGCTATCGCGCGAGCCTGCCGGGCTGGATCAGATCCTTCGCCACGCGATTGACGCAGTTCGCGTCAGGCCGGAATTTCGTAGCTCGAAAATCACGCTTGCCTTGGATCAGGGAGCGCATGGCATGTTTGACGGCAAGAAACTGGAGCGCGCTTTCATTAATTTGCTCATAAACGGATGCGAAGCAACAGCTACTGGAGACAGCAAGGTCGCTATCGATGTCCGCGCGAAAGGGGAGCTTTTTGAGATTCGGATAACCGACAATGGCGCCGGCATCCCTGACGAAATCCGCAGCTCCCTGTTCGATCCTTTCGTCAGCTACGGCAAACCCAACGGTACGGGCCTCGGCCTGGCGATCGTGAGTAAAATTATCCACGATCACGGCGGATCCACATCGATCGAGAGCACCTCTAGAGCCGGGACGACCGTGTTGGTCATTCTTCCTCGCTCCCCGCGTCCGGTTACTTCGGGCGTGCCATCGACTATCGCGTGACCAGTTACCCTTTGGGGAGAACCCCGCGCCATGCATAGATGTCCTCGCTGTTGACCGCTACGCCCGCCAGTTTCAGATAGAAAAATAGCTGGTACTTGTGATTGATCAAGTGCTCTAGATTGCCCAGAAGCAGGCTCAGCAGCGTCTCGCCCTCAGGGACAAATACGGTGGGTATTCTGCGGGCCAAGTCCGCGTCCGTGCTTTGCTGGAACCCGCGGTGGATGTGATCTGCGTATATCTTCATCTGCTTTCTTGCCTCTTCCGGGAGACAAGCGTGATTTACTGGCAGCGACTGAAGAGACACAAAGCCGGAAAGCTCGGAAGGGTACGCAGCGTACAACGCGGCGCAAAAGCCCGCCACACAATCCAGGAGATGCCCCACAAGATGCCCCAGATCGCTTGCTGTCGGCTGCCCATTGGGCAGCTCCGGCCGCCAAGTGAGGTGCTCCACTGGGATCAACTCCACCAGATGATCCGTTCGCTCGATCGTTTCCGACACCTTGTTTTCCAGAGAGTTCACATTGTCTCGCCCTGACATGGCATTGCCCCTTCACTCACCTGGCACGCTGCTAGCCACTGGCTTACATCCCCAGAATGCCTTGGCCCACCTTTAAGCGGACCTGGATCCAGACGCTTCGCTTGCCCGGCGAGACAGAAAGGTTACATTCTAATGACATTCCCCGTATTGAATGGATTTCGATTTGGCCGTAGCGTAGCACCGGTGGCAAGCGTCCTGATCTGCGTGGTGTGATTCATCCATTGGAGAACTCCGCGGACCAAGAAGAGGCCCTGCCCGGATACTGCTTGTCGATCGCGGCTGTGGCCGTGATCATCGTCTGACTGAGGGGACACCTCGGCAGCTTGCTCAACGGAGTGGAATGGACCGGAATAGATCGAAACTCCTCAGACGCGGGTCGATTGATCCTCCTACAAGACGATTTCCAATGGGCGTGAAGCACAAACATGACCTCCATTTGACTTCTGCTTGACAACGCACTCCTTGACGTCCGCTAAGGTTTAATTCTCAGCACAGCTCGGGAATTTGCTGGTGAGCGCGCAATCCGCGTCGGCCGGTCCAGAGGTTGCACAGTGAAATTTCATCAATTGGCACAGTCTTCGGCCCATCCAAGGCCCATTTCGGCGCTTTACCTAGATGATTCGCTGGCGCGAATCCCGATTGTGGATTTGAAGGAAAGTCGGCGGCTTTCGCGGTTCCTCCCGCTCATCGTCCTGATTCCCACATCCCATGTTGTTAAGGACCATGGTGTCGCGCCCCAGATCGCGGCCAGCAAGTCCCTCTGGCAGAGCCCGGGGGCCGCGAGAATGCTCGGCCTGCGTGACAAAGCCGTGGAGCAATTCAAAACACAAACATGAAGAACGAGTTTGTGCTCGGAGACGCGAGAGTCAATTTCGCAACCAAGGAATTCGCCACAAAGGCCAGCCCGTGACGTACGTGGTGATGGAGTCCAGGACCTTGAAAAACACGATTCGGAATGAGAGGCGCGCGATTTCCAGCGATGAACTGCTAGACCAGGATTGGCGATATGAGAACTATCCGCGCATGCGTACGGTCGACAAACACATTTTAAGGTTGCGGCAAAAACTTGAACGAGAACCGCCACGGCCGGCACATTTTTGAACCGTCCACGGCGTTGGTTACAAGTTCTTGCCCTAGCACGCCACACGCCGACGACGGGAGGTCACGCTCGCGGATTTCATGGTTCGCCTTGGAGATGCTAATGCCAGAACACAATCGTACGGGGAATTTTGAGCGAGAGGCACTGCCGCATCTAGACGCGGCCTACAACCTAGCGCGCGGGCTCACGCGCAATGAACAGGATGCCGAGGACGTTGTCCAGGAAGCATACTTGCGCGCCTTCAGATTCTTTTCCGGCTTCCGAGGCGGCGATGCGCGCGCATGGCTCATGAGAATCGTCCGGAATACTTGCTATACCTGGTTGCATGTAAATCGGCCACTGCAAGTCGCCAAGGAATTTGAAGAGAACCTTTTCCGTCCTGATTCTTGCGCTCCCAATCCAGAAGAAGCCCTGCTCCAAAACGACAACGGCATTCTGCTGCGAAAGGCGCTGGAGAAACTCCCGCCGAATTTTCGGGAAGTGCTCATTCTTCGCGAACTCGAGGGGATGTCTTACAAAGAGATCTCAGATATCACCGGCATGCCCGCAGGCACGGTGATGTCGAGCCTATCGCGGGCGCGGGGCCGGCTTCGTCAAGCACTGGCAGGTCTCAAGAGCGCGGGTACGGCGTCAAGTTCACCGCGAATCGTACGTGCGAGTATATGAATGCATGCGCGTGGATCATCAGTGATAGACGAATTCTAACGTATGGCGGCCACTTGGCATATTCTCAGAAAGGGACAAGTCACGAACCCGCGTTCTTCGACATGGTGGTTGTTCTGAGCTTTCTTGTTGTGGCTACTGACGGCCCGTCTTTGTTAAGAGGCGGACAAAGCGGCACGCTTCAGCAAGAAGACTCCGCAGTTCGCCAAGGTTGTCTGCTGTTAAGCCTGGTTTCGAATTTGAACCCCTGCCAACCCAGCACGCCGGATTTGCTCCTTCGGTCGTTGCCTCTGTTACCGGCGGCACTACGACATCGCCATTGAAGGGGGCGTAGGAGCCGCTTCGATCTGCACCAATGACGGTTCCACTTTTACTTTTCCGCCGATCGGTTGGGCAAGGTCTACATTCCTACCCTTGGCATAGATTTCGTGACGAGGATGGCTTCCGTGCCACTCCGCTAGCGTAGCCGTGCGATTCATGTGCTCGATAACTTTCCGCCAACCGCCGCCGTTGTAAGAGCAAAAGCTAATTTCTCCTTGTTGGGTTGCCACTGGCGTACTCGAACTGGAGACGGCAGAAAAATCGTAATTGAAAGCATCTTGGAACCACAACCCGTTGACGGTCATCACTCTCCAACGGCCAGCATAAGAATATGCTTTCTGGGACCAATCATCGCTACTGCCAGCAACACGGTAGAAACAATCGTTGAGCAAACCCCTAAGCTGCGCGAGGCCGAAGCCCAAGGGAGCTTTCTTCTGATCGAAATTGCGGAGTACAGACAACCGGACGAGAGCTCTTGTAAAGGCCGGTCGTCTCCCACGATCCGTTATTTCCACGATGTCGCGCATGAATTGCTCTAAGTTGAAGAAGGACGGAATCGGAAGTGCCGCCTTTTGGACCGTATCTACCAGCAAGAGGCTGAACATCCCGTGATTTGGGTGTGTGTCCGGGAAAAGGCTTCCTAATTCTGCATGTGGAGTTAGGACGTCGCACAAATGAGCAAATATTCCATAGTCCGAGATCGGGAACCAATCGCGCATTGGCCGCCAGGTGGTCGAACCCTGTTCTTGCAGATCATAGGCGAGTTGCGAGAGGGGATAACGTTTCGCGTAGCGGTGGTCGCTGGATATGCGTTCATCTCTGCCCGTAAACATGACAGGCTGAAAAAGCACGCCGTGAATCTTGTCCGTGTTCTCAATTGCGAAACGGACGATGTCACCGAGCCCGTCGTTGTTGAGGCCGTTGACTACGGTAACTTGGAGCGTGGTTCGCATTCCGGCCAAAGCGATGTTTTCTAATGCTTGCCGCTTCACTTCCATGTAATTTCCTAGCCCGCGATGTTTGTTCTTTTCTTCCGAAACGCCGTCGCACTGAAGGTATACGGCATGTAATCCAGCCTCCCTCGCCTGAAGAACAAAGTCTCTGCTCTCGGCAAAACGCACACCGTTCGTCGCGACGTGAACCCGGTGGAGGCCCCTGCTTTTCGCGTGCCGGACGGCCTCAAGAAAAATCGGTGAAACAGTGGGCTCTCCTCCGGAAAACAGAACGTTGACCTCTCGCTGAGGCTTAAAAGAAACGGTCTTGTCGAAGATGGTTTTGATATCTTCCATATCCAATTCGTGGACGTACCCGGCGGCGTTCGCGTCCATGAAGCACGGCGAACACATCATGTTGCATCGGTTGGTCAGATCCACGATCAAAAATGATCCCCGGCCGGATCTGATGCTGTTGAGACCGTGATTGTGCAGTTCATGGTCGTGGGCGCATTCAAAATCTCGACCAAAAGCCAGGCGCTCCATCCTTCGGAAAAAATCCGGGTGATTGGACAGTACGTCTTCAAACGGGCCATGCCTGTCGCACATTTTGCGCATCAGGATGCGCCCGCTTTCCTCCAATATTTCCGAATCGACGATTCCCGGCTGTTCTCTAAAATCAGTGACCTCATGCTCGCCGCTCAGAACCGCATGTGCTGCTTCGCGGTTGCAATCGGGACACAGCGAAGACGTTTTCCTGGGCACACCCAGTTCCGTCGACCTTCTTTGGGCCATCTTGAGCAGCGGTCCAGGCGCCCACTTTGGTGTGGGCAAGACTCCCGCTCGTAATACGTTGTTAATTGGCTGAAGAAATTTCCAACCTACATTTGCGATGGCACAAAAGGCGTCAGCCTTGGACGTAAACATTGAGGTACCTCCCCGACGGTATGCTCACAGGGAAAAAGAAACGTGCTTTGGCGAAACAAATTGGACACGAAACCAATACGCGCATAGCTCGTCTCCTGTCAAGTAAAAATGTGGCTAGTGGCTAGCGAGAACCGTCCGCGACAATCTCCTTAACTCTGCGGCGACTGACAACGCGGAAGCCAGCCGGTCCAGCGCTTCTTCCACGTCAGTTTCCGCGAGGTCGCCCGGAAACACGAAGCGCCTCGTCGTTAATCCCGGGGCGATGGCAAATTCGAGTGAGGTGAGCCGCACCTGCGCCAGTGGACGCTTTCGGGGTCGCCTCGGATGCCCGCGGCTCCGAATCCCTGATCCAACGAGCGTTGGCCTCCTTGCTCGCTGGATCGCGCCGACAACGCCCACTTAAGCGAGTCAGCGGTTGCTGCGCCTAGTCCTCTCAGAAACCTCCTGATGGAGCGCCGAGCAATGTAAACTGCTACGACTGATGGCCACAGATATTCCCAGGCCACGTATGAACTCGTCCTCGCGGACTGTACGGTTACCCGAGATGGCGTATGAGCGGTTGGAGGTCCTGCTCGGTGATCTGGGAGAAATGAGCAATGCTTATTCCCGAATCCACTTTTGTCCGGCAGTCTCCTGCATAGGCTGCTTTTCCGTCTGGCCATGAGGTCCGTCCTCCACCGGTCCGTCGGCGTTGTAAAGCGGTGCGAGACAGATCCCATGCCGTGCAGCAATTGCCTCCATCTCCTCGACCCGCTCTCGAGTGATGGACCCTCTTCCCTGAGAGAAGGGTTCGAAGCGCCCCTCCAGAGCAAGGGCCATGCCTTCGAGTAGACATCCATGGACCACATCGGGGAATGGATGGCGATTCAGAATTCCATGAAAATCCGGCGCGAACCTCAATCCGCCCGTGATCTGTCCGAGACCTCCGAAGAAGACCGTGGCGCCAAGCAACTCCGCCCTTGGAGACAGGTTCTTTGGGTAGCCCGCGTCGCAAACGAGCGCGCCGGGCGCAATCTGACCGAGCAGAAGCGAAGGGGACGCCAGACTCGCCGCGCAGATCACCAGGTCGGCCTCTGCGGAGAATCGCTGGAGAGAGGTCGCGATCTCCACCTGAACGCCCTGGGCTTGCAACTCCGCTGCGAGCCTGCGTAGTCGCTCCACGTTGCGTGCGCTGAGCAGCACGCGCTTCACCATTGGCGCCAAACAATGGGCGCACCCGGAACCCACATCTCCTGTTGCTCCAACGATGAGCAGCGTTGATCTCTGAAGGTTCCGACCCTCCAGCGCGCACAGTTTCTTGATGCCTTGAACGATGAAAGCGACTGTCAAGGTATTGCCGGTCGTGAAGGCCGTATCGTGTCTTTCCGGAAGCTGATCGAAGTTGCCTTCGATCAGAATGGAGCTGAATCCGCCCAGACTCACGATCTTCGCTCCAGTATTGATCGCACAGGCCGCCGCCCCGCGTACCCGGGCGATGTTCTCATGCACGTAGGCGGCTTCCAGACGGTCGGGAGGAATGAAAGAGTCGATGTACAGGCCGCGCGCCTTCGCACCGACGATCGACCCGACGTTGAGATGGCAGACTGCTCTGGGCGGAATCCATGGCAGGAGGTCCTTGATTTCGTCGTCCGGCAGAGGCGTACGCTCCGGTCCGCGCAGCACAGCAAGTACGTCCGCAGCCGCTCGCCAACTCTCCTGATGGCCGATCAGAGCGAAATCGACCTCGCTCGCCGGCCCTCGCCTAGCTACACAGGCAACTGAGTCACCCATGAAAGTGTGACCTCCCCGGGTATGCCCAGCATGTCTAGCGTCCTCAGATACTGTCTTAGCGACGCTCCGCGAAGCTCGGCTGCCGACAAGCTGACGTCGAACAGCCGTGGCTTCACACAGCTGGCGTGGCACACTTCGCAATGTCCATCCTTGCATTCCTTTGCCAGCATCTGCGCGAGAGTGGTCATCACCTCCAGATGCAGCCGGTAGACCTTATCGTCGAAGCGCTGCGCGGCCAGGGCTCGCTCCGCCCTCAGAATCGACATTGCGTGGTCGACGTGATCTTCTTCCTCTGCTGCAATGCGGGCAAAGGTCTTGCCTAGACTCCCCGGTGCCACCTTCCCGACGCGCGAATAACTTGCGACGGCGAAAGATTCCAGCATGATCTCCTGGACGATCAAGCAGCCAATAAAGTCACGCTCTGCGATGCAGCGCAGGAATGCGTCGCGAAGCCGCTTCCAATGCTTGGCGTCGACATTACTGGGGACGTCCACTCCAATCTTGATGCCCTCGGCAGCAAAGGCAGCAGCATGCCCGCGTTCACCTTGCGCATGCTCCAAGGCATCGGCTACTTCTGCGGGATCGTCACATATCTCCGATAAGGAGGCGTAGTTCATCGCGGCGAGTAGTTCGCCGGTCATCGCCTGTGCCAGGATGTCCTGCCAAATCGGAGCGCTGGTTGAGAGAGAAGTACATTCCATCGGTGAGGCCTTAACATCAATGAGTGGTTCCATGTTTCCTCCTGAATATTGCATTAGACATTTACAGCTGTGCTCCTACTCGTTTCTTCTTGTGCAAAGCATTGAATAAGGGTTGCATGCCAATCAGATCGGCTCACGATAGCGGCGTAGCCGCACCGCTGCTGCGAGGAATATCGCGGCAACTCCCAGCCCGATCCAGAGACCCGGCGTGGCCAGGAATTTCCCGGGAGTGAGCTGTGTCAGCGGAATGAAATGCGGATCGACTGGAACGCCGTCCTGGCCCTTGAAGGCAAAAGCGTCCGCAGCGAATCCAGACAATCGGTCGTGCAGCAGGGAGCCGAAATATGAAGTGTGGAACGCAGTCTTCTCGAAGACGCCGATCGCGAGCGGAGGCAACACGGCCCATAGAAACGTCGCGCGCCGCGCCCAGCCTGAGACCAGCAGCAGCCATACGTAGAGTGGCGCGTGCCAGAGCGCGAGCACGGCCAGACCGTAGAGGAGCACGAATTGCATCTGGAACAACGGCAAGTTTGTCCACAGCGTCCGGGCACCAGCGTCGCTTATCAAGAGGACTACGGTGCTCAGCAGCAGCATAATTAGCTGCAGGATGACGATGATCGCGAAGACGAGCAGTGGCAGAACCACGAGCGGAATACTCGCTTTCGAGAGCACGGTCGTAAGATCGGAAACTGGCAGCGATTTCCAGAACAGGATGCTGCGATCGCGACGCTCGCCGTGCAGGGCGTCGAGCGAGTAGAACATCCCGACGACGAAAGCGGTCAGGATGAGCAGCCATGCGGCGTGGCTATACGGCATGGCGAGCATGATGCGCTGATGCGCGGGGTCAAGCGCCGTCAGTTCACGCATGCTGCGCGGCAGACCAATTAGGCTGATCGAGAAGCCGAGCAGCCCGACGACGGCGACCGCCAGCGGCGCTACATAGATGGAACGGTTCTCCCAGAGTTCGCGGCGGATCGACCAATACAGGGGTCGAGTCGTGGATAGGACGGCAAGGGCGATTCGCTGCGAATCGAGAGACTCGGGCACGGCGTTTGATGGAGTCGTCATCGAGGCCATCCTTGAGCCGCGCCGCTTTGATTGCTCAGCACGGCGACAAACAAGTCGGCTATGCTGGGCGTGCGCACGTCGCCAAGCGCGGCCAGTTGGTGACGATCGACACGATCGAACAGCAGGATGCTGCGCCCGAGCACTTGGCGCTCCTGAATCGGCTTGAGCGCCCGGGCTGCGGCGACCTGCTCGGGATGCACCATCACTTCCAGATAGCGCGACTCGAATTCTTCCATGCTGCAGTTGAGTGCGATTCGACCGCGGTTGATGAACATGAGATCGGTGAGGACGTCCTGGATCTCTTCCACTTGATGGGTGGTCACCACAATAGTGCGGCTGCCATCGAAGTAGTCGTTCAGCAGCGAATCGTAGAACTGCTTGCGATAGAGAATGTCGAGGCCAAGCGTCGGCTCGTCCAGCACCAGCAATTTCGCGTCAATGGCCATGACCAGAGCGAGGTGCAGTTGGGCCACCATGCCCTTCGACAATTCCCTGACCTTGCTGGTGCGCCGGATGGTGGTCTTCCCAAGAAAACTCTCCGCCTTGGCGCGATCGAATCGTGGATGCACGCCGACGAGGTAGTCGAGCGCCTGCGAAACCCCCACCCAGCGCGGCAGCACGGCGACATCGGCAACGAAGGAGACGTCGCGCATGAGCTGATCGCGCTCGGTCCAGGGGTCACGTCCGAGGACCTTCAGTTCTCCCTGATAGGGGGTGAGGCCGATAATCGCGTTGAGTGCGGTGGTCTTTCCGGCGCCGTTGGGCCCGACGAGTCCGAGGATACGGCCCTCTTCAACGCGCAAATCGACGCCGTCCAGCGCGATGGTTGTGCCGAAGACCTTGCGGAGTCCACGTGCTTCGATGACGGTCATGGCTTCGGCTCCTCCTCTGCATCATTCGACGATGGGCGGGTTGCGGCAGCATCCAGCAGTTCTTGCGGCGTCAGCCCGAGCCGCTGAATGGTCGCGTAAACCCTGGGCCATTGTTCCGCGAGAAACTTCTGGCGTTCGCCCTGCAGCAGCAGATAACGCGCGCCCGTGTTGATGAACATGCCGCGACCTCGCTTACTCTCGACAAGCTGCTCGTCGACCAGTTCTTGATAACCCTTCAAAACCGTGAGTGGATTGACCCGATATTCGGCCGCGACATTGCGCACCGACGGCAGTGGATCGCCTTCTTGGAGCGCGCCATCGAGTATCATGGCGACGACACGATCGCGTATCTGACGGTAAATCGGCTGACTGTCGTTCCACTCACGATCCATCATGTGTTCCAGAAAGCCCTCACGAGAGAGGTGCGAGCGATCGCTCGGATCGACCACTGCGCATCGTCATTTTGACGCTGCGCCACCCGCGTTCCTTATACGCGCCTGAAAACCGGACGCGAACCAGCCAGAAAATCATTGACACGGCGATTAGAATTATCGGCACATTAAGGAGATGTGTTTTGCGAATTGCCTCGGGGAAATGTTGCTGCTTTCCAAGGAACAAAGAGAGTGCGGCAATTAACAGTGCAAAGCACATACGCCAAAGATGACGCGCGATACGTTGTCGACCAGAAACACCGCCGCGAAGGAACATGCGAACGTCCCCCGCTGCAGAAAATAAGGCTACAGACCCAAAAACAAAGTAGCCCACGGCGGGAAATCCATCTTTTAAGCCCGTCGCGCTGTTCGCCGCTTGCGAACCAAAGATCAGGCCGGATGCTCCGACCGTGGATGCGACAAGCATTGCAGCAAATTCGAATAGGCCGGTTTCTCCCTCTTTGCGCTTAACCGCCGCCCAAGCCGTCGCAACCAGGTAGAACGTCAAAACGCCAACGACTACATTGATCGTTTGCTGCTTCATAAACCCCATATACGCGCCACTTGCGGACATAATCACCATAGATATGAAGAATGCATTTCCTGCCGCTCGATGCCGGCGGGAACCTTTGCGAAAAATCAGCGCGGCCCATCCAGAGGGCACCGTGATGACCGCAGCACAAATATGAAGAACTAAAAGGGGTGAAAATGCCATGGTGTTGCTCCTCTCTTACTACTCAGCGGTAGGCACATTATTTCTTCGGCTGTGGCTCGAACCCCGGCTCGCTGGTCGGAGGAACGATGTTCTTCAGCCGCATGTAGGTGACGTGGTTGCCGTAGTGTTTCCAGATTATGCATATTGTTGACAGTCAGCACGCCTAGTTTCGGTGGGTCGCCTCCGAAGAGCTTTACCATGGCTCTTCTGCTCAACAGCAATCCGGGCAACTAGCGGCATCCATAGTGATATAGTTAACTATAACACCATGTCAGATGCAAGCATTTTTTTGATTTTCTCGCCTGGCACCCACTGCAACCAGCTATCTGACTTATTAACAATGGTTTGCAAGACGCAGCCAGGACACAAGGTCATCTTGCAATTGCAGGGTCTTTAGGCTTGGGTGCTGGCGTCGAGCCCTCACTCCAAGGTGGCGCGTTTTAAAAAGACACGGACTCTTGAACCACCCATGCACTCGTCTCTCGTATTTCTGCACCTCGCGCCGATTCTTGCTGAGGTCCGGTCGGCCATTTCTTTTTCAGCCGCTCATTTTCCTGGCCACTGCTTCGAGCCAATTCTTGCGCTGTCAGCTTCCTCGAGACCGCTACTAGCGTTGGTATTCCGCTGGTTTCCCCGGACCCCTTGCTCCAATAGTATTTGCCGACCACTCCAGCGGCCGCCGTCAAGCAGCAGGCCTCCGAATCTTCGGAAGCGGACGTTTCAGGTTGACATCTTACCCGGACACATGCATACTCGGGTTATATGTCTACCCAAGATACGAAAGAACGATTGGAATTGCTGCAGGGCACCCTGGATATGCTAATCCTGCGCACCCTCATCTTTGGATCGCAGCACGGCCAAGGCATCGCACGCGCCATCCAGGAAACGTCGGAAAAAGAGCTGCTCGTCGAGCATGGCGCTCTCTATCCCGCACTTCAGCGCTTGGAAGAACGAGGCTGGATCTCAGCGAAGTGGGGGGTTTCTTCCAACAACCGTAAAGCCCGGTTCTACGCGCTGACCGCCGCTGGTCGCAAACAACTAGTCAAAGAGACCAACAAATGGCAGCGGTTGACGGGGGCCATCGCGCGGATTCTGGGACCGCAGAGGGCGAAAAGCTGATGCCATGTTCGGACGCAAGCGCAAACTGGACGACTTCACCTCCGAAATCGAAGCCCACATACAGATCGAGATAGAGCGCTTGCGAGAGCAGGGGCTAAGTGAAGACGATGCCCGAGCCGCCGCGCGTCGATCATTCGGCAACGTCATGCATGCCGAAGAACGCTTCTACGAATCGGGCCGCTGGCTCTGGTGGGACCATTTCCGCCACGACATTCGCTACGCCCTGCGCGTGCTGCGCAAGTCTGCGGGCTTCACCGCCATCGCCGTCTTGACGATAGCCTTAGGCATCGGAGCCACGACGGCAATTTACAGCGTCGTCGATGCCACGCTGTTGCACCCCCTGCCGTACCCACAACCGGAGCAGCTCGTAAGTATCGAGGACGATCTTCCCGGCGTGGGCGCGCAGGACGTAGGAATGTCCGAGCCTGAGTGGCAAGATCTTCAGCGTTCCGGAATTTTCGAATACGTTTCGCCGACGTGGTTCGACGAAAATAATATCACGGGCTCCTCGCAACCTGCGCGCGTCCGCCTGCTTATCGTCGCGCCGAATTATTTTGCGCTGCTGAGCGTCAAACCACAGTTGGGCCGCTCGTTTAATCCCGAGGATCACACCCCGGGACTTCTGCAGGAAGTCCTCATCAGCGACGGATTGTGGAAGCGCGCGTTCGGGGGAGACCCGCATATTTTGGATAGAAATGTGCGGCTCGACACCGACTTATACCAGGTCGGCGGCGTCACGCCGGAGGGTTTTGACGCTCCGGGGCGAACGGCGGAAGAAAGGAATATCGAGGTTTGGGCGGCAACTAGTTTTTACGGCGGGCCCATGTCCGATCACCCTCGACGGAGCGGGCGGAATCTTCCGACAGCGATCGCCCGGCTTAAACCTGGACTGACCATTGCGGCGGCGCAAAGCCGGGTAGACGCACTTGTTGCATCCTTGCAGAAACAATACCCCGTTGATTATCCACTGCAAAGCGTGTGGACGGTGCGATTGGTGCCGCTCAAAGAACGCGTGGTTGGCAATGTTCGCCAGTCGCTGATTCTGCTGTTTGGCGCCGTGGGATTGGTCCTGCTGATCGGCTGCGTCAATGTTGCGAATCTGCTGCTCGCTCGCGCAAGCGCGAGAGGGCGCGAAATGGCCGTTCGCCAGGCGCTTGGAGCCGCGCGCAAACGGCTGATGTCGCAGTTGTTGACGGAAAGTCTGCTCCTTTCGCTCATCGGCGGAGTATTTGGAATAGCGATTCTTCTTTGCACGAAGGCGTTTCTGTTACGTTTCGTGCCGGCCAACCTGCCACGGCTAAATGACATATCGATCAGCTGGAGCGTTCTGCTTTTCGCTCTCATTGCCTCTCGCATCGCGGGCGCGATTTTCGGTCTGGCTCCGGCCTTGCATGCGGGGCGAGTCGATCTGACTCATGCGCTCAAAGAGGCGACACGCGGCTCGACGGGCTCCGGCCAGCAGACGCGCACGCGGCGAGCTCTCGTCGTGACGGAGTTTGCGCTCTCTTTGGTGTTGATGATTGCCGCAGGCCTTCTGCTACGCAGCTTCTGGGATTTGCTGAATGTGCAGCTGGGATTCAATCCACAGAGTGTGATGACGGTCCGCACGAGGTTGCCCTACCCGAATAATCCCAAGACCGATATCTACCGAACCCCCGCGCAGGAGGCGCCGTTCTTCCGCGAAATACTTCGTCGCGCCAGAACGCTTCCGGGAGTCGAAGAAGCAGCCCTCGGCGATACCGCTTCGATTCCGTTGGACCAGAGTCTACGGGATCTAAAGCTCATCTCCGAAGGCCAGTTCCTCTTCGTGCTCGAGGGTCACGACATTTGCAGCGACCAGCCTGCCGTGGTCGAACGTTCGAGCGTTTCCCCGAAGTATTTTGATCTTTTGGGAATCCCGCTTCTGCGCGGCCGCCTGTTCAATGAATTGGATACTGACAACACCGCGCAAGTGGCGGTGATCAATGAGGCGTTCGCGCGACTGTACTGGCCCGGGCAAGATTCCTTGGGCCAGCGCTTCAAAAGCACTCGAGCGGAATCTCCCTGGATTACCGTTGTGGGCATAATCCCAAACGCAAGGACAGAATCGTTGGCGCAAGCTAGCGTCCCGCAGGTCTATCTAGATGTGTATCAGACCGGCGCAAAACGCTTAACCATACTTCTGCGTGGACATTTGGACACCGCTGCAACTGCCGAGCTAGTGCGCGAGCAAGTACAGTCCGTCGATCCAACGCTTCCCGTTTCCGACACACAAACGCTCAGCGAAACGGTATCCGCCTCTCTCTCTGAGAGGCGGTTCTCGATGGAGATGGTCGCGTTGTTCGCCTTGACGGCGTTGCTGCTCGCCGGGCTCGGAATTTATGGAGTGATTTCGTACATGGTGAGCGAACGCACACATGAGATCGGGATTCGCGTGGCGCTTGGCGCGCAAAAGCGGAACATGCAACGCATCGTTGTGCGTGAAGGATTGGCACTCGCCCTTGCGGGTGCTGCCGTTGGCTTTGTTTGTGCCCTAGTCGTATCGCACTTGATGGCCGGAATGCTTTACGGTGTTAGGCCGACGGATCCTCTGACGTTTGCAGGTGTCGCCTTTCTTCTCATCGGTGTGGCTCTGCTGGCTTGTTATATTCCGGCGCGGCGCGCCACCCGCGTCGACCCGCTGGTCGCGCTGAGACACGAATAGCTCAGGCCGGATGGTACGCATGGCATGCTTGAAAATCCAGGTCTTCTGGGTCCAAACAAAATTGAAGAGCATCACTCGAATGAAACAAATACGAATCTGCTTGCTGTTGGCGGTACCCATCTTACCTTGCCCGCTTTGGGACACAGCGCAGCGAGCGCCGGAGCTGCGAGCGCGCCTCACGCGCAACGGTCGCCGCAGCCGCCGGCTGTTCGCGTGGTTGATCTCAAGGCGTACGACGGCACCGCCCTGGAGGCATGGTGCTTTGCTGCTGTTAAGCCCGGTGGGATGGCCTGGCCGGGCAACTGGCGGCGGCTGGAACCAACACGCCTACACTCGATATGCGCGGACATGGTGTAAGCGGCGGCGCGCCTTATGACCAGCTGACGGACGCGGAACCAGCGTCAAGTCAGACCCTGTCGAGCCGTTGCGCACAGGACCGCAGTATTTCCGGTTCCCACGATGGCCGCTCCGGACTCTTGGGATGAGTCCGCATCGTGGGAATTCGCCCGGTCAAATGCAGAAAAGCCGCCGCCGAATGCTTGTACGCGGGAACAGGCTCACGGAAAGCCACGTTCCCCAGATACTGGAGCGCGTCGGAAAGTGCGTAATAGGCCGGATCACCTGTTTTCCAAAGGCGGTCGCGCTCGGCAAACTTTTCCGGTGCAAACGTCGCAAGTCCCAGCAAGTAATCGGAGCCGTATTCAATCATGTTGATGCCCAGATCGTTGCCGGTGTAGATGCGAAAATCCGGGCGGCGCGCGTCGCGTAGTGTCAGCCGACCGAGCTCCGCAATCCGGTCGAGGGATGAGTGCTTCATCCCTTTAAGTTCGGGTATATCCATCAAGCCTTGCACCGTGTCTCTGTCAAAAATCTCGCCGTTGGCGGCGAACATGCGCCCCAATTCAAAGCCCAGTACATGCGGATATCCATGACACGCCGCTTGATACGCCGCGACTTTCTCTGTAGAGGTTTTTCCGTGCAACCGCGCCGTTTGAAACAGAATGGGTATGCCGCCCATCCTGACGATGGCGTCCATCTGCTCCCTGTATAGCGCGACCACTTCCCCGGGGCGGCCTTCGATATAAGCGCCAGCAACAAACGACACGCCCTTGCCCAAAACCTCTCGGGTCCAGCCGAGCACCTCGAGTTTTTCGGCATCGCTCAGATAATTTACGTAACCCGTATCCATGTTTACTGCGTTCATCAATCCAGCTCGGTGCGTGGCCGCGAGATGTCGCTGAAAGGCAGCAACAGCCACTCGTCCGTCGGCCTCGAACGGCAGCAGCGCGGCGGAGATACCTTGCACTTCGCGATGCAATTTTCGCCGCTCGTGTATCGCTTTGATGGTCATCAAGAAATCTTCCTGTCTCGTCATGCCGGACAGCGTCATGATCGGCGTGCTTTGGCAACCTTAAGAAGCTCCGCCGAAGCAGATTTTTTGTAGTAGCTATCCAGTGGATAGCATCCGGATGGCAATCCGTTGCGCGGCGCGGTCGTGCAGTCGCTGAATGTTCTGCAAACTAGTTTGTGTTGAAATGCCCGGCCCGCCACCACATCGGAGAACAGCTCGGGATAGCTGAGCACCATGCGCCCCAATCCGATGGAGTCGACCCATCCCGCCCGCACCACCGCTTGCGCCACATGCGGCAGAAAATCCTGCAAGTAACTGTACGCCGTCCCAACAATAATAAGCTTTGGAAAACGCTGTTTCAGCTGCTGCACAACTTCCATTTGCCGCGTCACGCCGGCCAGAGGATCTTCCGGCGGTTGATACCCGTCCGATGGTGGGTAAAACGCCGGCCGTTGAATATGCGCACAGTAGTAAGGACTCCCCGCCGTAACATTGACGAGGTGTATCCCCAACTCCTCCAACAAAGCAAAGAAGAGCAACGTCTCGGCGAGATCCGGTTGCGTCGGATCGCTCTGGTTGACTCCGAACCCCCACCGGTACGGAATCAAGTCCTGAAATTCCTCCGGTATCCCCGGCCCTGGCTTTCCCGGTGATGAGAGCGCCGGATCGGGCCGGTAAGGAATTGTGTCGAACGCCGAAAGCCGCACGCCTATTTGCAATCCGGGAGCAGCGGCGCGTATTCCTTTCACAACTTCTCTCAAAAACCGCGTTCGATTCTCGAAGCTTCCACCGTACTTTCCTTCCCGCGTGTGAGCGCTAAGGAATTCGTGCCCCAGATAGCCATGACAATGCTTGATGTCTACGAAGCCGAAACCCAGTTTGCTCGCCCCGAGCGCAGCGCGGTGGAACTCCTCGATGATGCCCTCGATTTCCGCATCGGTGAGCACCGGATAGTCCGAAGTTAAATTCAGCCGGCGGTCCAAAATCGGGTGATGGTAGAGAATGCGAGGCTCAGGGCGGCCCTTTTGGTTCGGACAGCTGTAACGGCCCGAATGGGTCAATTGCAATCCAATCAGCAAGCCGTCATCCGATCCCGAAACCTGGCAATGCTCCTCGAGAAGTGACGCCTTCAGCCGGGCCAAACCTGCTTGCGTATGCGAAGCTGCCAAAAGTTGATTCGGATTGGCGCGCCCCTCGTGACAGACGGCAACCGCTTCGCCGCCCCAAATCAGTTTCGCCCCGCTGCGCCCGAATCGCTGCCATCGGCGAATCGTATGTTCGCTGGGATTGCCGTCGCTTGTTCCGTCCCACCCTTCCATGGGTTGGACAGCGAAGCGATTACCGATCTTGATGCCTTCGCGGACGATCGGCTCTGCCAGCGGCGACTCTGGCCCGCGAACGAGCTCGTCGTCGCATGGGATCGTTAAGCGCAGCGCATCGATATGCTCCTTAAACTGAGCAATATCTCGAAGGCTGCCCAAACGCAAAATTCCGCTCGCGCTCATACGGCTCCTCGTCCAGGGAAAATACTAAGCGCTCCTCGACAGAAAGTGAGAGCGCCTGTGTCCGACCTTACTTTTTGTTCTTTGGCGTCGCCGACGCAAAATAACCGCGACGCGCCTGCACCTTCAGGCCGTCCTGGTTTACTTTCACTTTCAAACGGTGATAAGAACCGTCTGGCTTGAACTTCTCTGGCGAAAACTCGAGCAGATACAAGTACTCCGGGCCCTGCGCAAGGCATTTAAGGCCACCTTCGAGGTCATTGCTGTTGTGGAAGAAAGTCCCGCCGGTACCGTCCGCGAGCTCCGACATGACCTCCCCGGCGAGCGTCATGGTGTCCGAGTGATATTGGGCATGTTGGCCTGTGATTAAGTCTTGAGCCGAAGACCCGCCCCGCTCGCTGGCGTCGATTTCCGTCGTGTACAACCCGCGCGCATCGAGTGCGCTGATCGTGATATTTCCCTGTGCCGCCAGGTCCAGAATGTGAGACTTTTCGGACATCGCTCCCGGCGTCAGTGTGAGGAACCCCGGCGAAATCAGGATTAGAGAGCGTTGACCCTCGAGGGTGCCCATTCTCTCCACAATTTCGCGGAGCGTAGCCAGCGCCGACCAAACATCGCGTTCACCAATCGCCAGAGATTGCCCGGCGACGGATCGCACGACACTCTCCATCATGCCGGGCGTTGCACCTTGAAGATGCGCGCAAGTCGCGTAATCCGCCATGGCAAGCTTCAGAGCCTGGTCGTTGCGCTTATTTTGAATCAAGTCCGCCTGGTAATAGTCGACACTCGGGCACGCATGGTCGTCGTGCCGGAAGAGCTGCTGTACTTTTATTTTCATGACCGCTTCTTGTAGTTTCTTGCGATCATGCGTCAGGCCACTGTTTGTCCCGGACAGGGAAACCACAGCAGCCATGTCCGAATCGGCCAGCGACTCGGCAAGCATCCTCGTCGCTGCTTTTTGGGCCTGCACCAGATCGCCGACGCCCAGGTGCATGTCGTCGAACAAGAAGACCAGGAATCGTTCCGGCACTGGAGACGGTTGTGGGGACACATGCGGCGTCGCGAGGCTCGGAACGGCCGGCGGCGATCCTCGAGCCTTCCGTTCACTTTCAACTCCCACGCGTTTTTGAACGATGAACCCGGAAATGATTTGCAGCTTATCCTTGTCGAAGACTTGAAAGCCTTCCTTCTTCAAGTTCCCTACCGCGCGCCCTTCGGAATCGCGGACTACCACCGGCACCAGCACCGCGTTCACGCTTACTTGAATTTTGACGTTGCCGTCCGCAGCCGGAGTTTCTTTCGTCTGTTCGGCCGCCAGATGCACCCACAAGCCAACAGCCAAGAAACACAAACAGAAGGGGGCGATAAGCAGCGGCTGCTTCGCGTTCGCACTCATACCGGTCCTTCGATTCTACGCCTTTCCGATCGTTGTCGAATTATTGGTCCTCAACCGGGCAGCGCTATCCTCGGCTGCGGCTCCAATTCGTCGATCCGCCGTTCCCCAACACGCGTCAGCTATTGCTGAAGGAGAGTTCCGCAGCCCTGCAGGACCTGACGAGAAATTCACTGATGGACTCTTGCGGTAATCACAGCAGGGTACTCGGTCAGTTTCCGTTACTTCTTGGCGGACCCGGAATCCTCGCTGTTGAGAGACGCGGTTTCTGCACGGAATCTGGTCCCGCCTGCGCAGCATTTCTAGAGGTCGTGTCCGGCCTTTTGAGGCCGTCTCGTATTTAACCAACCGGTTAAATACCAGGCCTCGAAACCCCGGCTTATGGCCGCTCCCGTGCACGTAACCCAGGCCGCTGAAACCTCCCGCTGGATTCCTCACAACTACCTCTATAGATAGGACTTAGGGTCGGCGCAGCGTATCCTTAACTTTGGCCCCGCATGGCCCTCTGCAGGCACCCGCCAAGGTTGCCCCTGCCCGGAGAACAGACTATGCTGCTTGTGCCGCAACCGGCGCCGTCGAGGGTGTGCTGCGGGGTGCTGACCTCATGCAAAAACTGAAGAAGCTTTACGCCTGTCTGCTTTGCTTTTTTTTGTTGAACGACGTTCCCTCTTACGCCGCGACCGATTCGCAACCCGAACAACACGCTCTCGATCAAATCCGCGCATACATTTCGACGGGATGGGATTCGCTCACGCGATCGCTTACGGATTGCGCCACGGTGGTGGACACCAAGCTCTCCGCTGCATCCGTGCTTTATCTTCCCGCCGATTTCGCAGTGCCTGCCTCGGTCGAGCAGCTTCAGAAACAGTGCAAAGTGCAGGTCCAACATTTACCGGCGGTCATTCACCACATCGGCGAAATGGATCCCAGCAAAATTGATCCCGCTGGGCTGCTGTACATGGAAAATCGTTACGTCGTGCCGGGTGGAAGATTCAACGAGATGTATGGCTGGGACAGCTACTTCATCATTCGCGGATTGGTGCGCGACGGCAGGATCGATCTCGCAAAAGGCATGGTGGAGAATTTCTTTTTCGAAATCGAGCACTACGGCGGTGTACTGAATGCGAACCGCACCTATTATCTGACGCGGTCTCAGCCGCCGTTCCTTACTTCTATGATCCTTGCGGTCTTTGACGCCGAGAAAGCCAGCGGCCACCAAAGCACCGCGTGGCTCGCGAAAGCGTACGACCATGCCGTCAAAGACCACGAATTGTGGACCAGTGAACTGCATCGTGCGGGATCGACTGGCCTCTCGCGTTACTTTGACTTCGGCAACGGTCCCGCGGCAGAGAGTGTGAAGGACGAAACGGGGCACTATCGCCAGGTCGCAGCCTATTTTCTGCAGCAGCCGGATCTTGGCCGGAATTACGTCATGGAATCCAGCGCAGCGAAACCCTCTTCTCTTGCGGCTGGCCCGCTGTTTGCTTTGCAGATTTGCGATGTCGCGAAGACCATGGCACAACCGGGCTGCGATTCGGCCGGAACGGTCGCTTTAAGTGCGGACTACTATAAAGGTGACCGCGCGATGCGCGAGTCCGGTTTCGACATCTCCTTCCGCTTTGGTCCTTACGGTGCCGCAACGCATCATTTCGCTCCGGTGTGCCTAAACAGCCTGCTCTACAAAACCGAGAAGGACCTGGAACAAATGAGCGCGGCGCTGGACCGAAAAGAAGAATCGGCAAAGTGGCGCGAGCGCGCCGAGCAACGAAAGGCTGATATTCAGAAATATCTATGGGACAGCGAACAAGGTCTCTTCTTCGACTATGATTTCGAGAAGCAGGCTCGCTCGACATACGAGTATGTCACTACTTTTTATCCGCTCTGGGCCGGCATTGCGACGCCCGAACAAGCACGGAGCGTAATGCAGCACGTCGGCAGGTTCGAACGGCCTGGCGGCTTGGTGATGAGCCCGTACGAAACCGGCGCGCAGTGGGATTTCCCGTATGCCTGGGCGCCGAATCAATTGATGGCCATCGAAGGCATGCGCCGAAGCGGATTCCATGAGGATGCGGACCGCCTGTCCTACAAGTTTCTTTCGATGGTCATGGAGAATTTCCGGCGCGATGGTACGATTCGCGAAAAATATGACGCGGTGAAACGCTCTTCGGAAACGCAGGTAACCGCCGGCTACCACATGAACATCGTCGGATTTGGCTGGACCAACGGCGTCTTTTTGGCGCTGCTGCACGACTTGCCAACAAGCGAGGTGGCGCGGTTGTCCAAAGAGCAGGATCAAGCGTCGGGCTCAGCGCACTAGCGAGTCGTTCTTGTTTCTGTCACTCGCTCGCCGAGCGGATTGATTCCAGCCGGGCTTCATCGGGAGCGGGCGTAGCTCCTGTCTGGCTAGCGACCCACGACCCCATGCGATTGGCCGCCTCGTTCATGGTTGCGAGAGAATCGCGCCGCAAATAGTGATACACGAGCGCCGCTGTAAACGCGTCGCCGGACCCCACTGTGTCGGCCACCTGCACGCGAATGCCGGGATGCTCGTCTTTGGCATACTCGCTGACAAGCAGACTTCCTCTCGCGCCTCGTGTGATGCAGACCAGCTTGGTGCGAAATGTGTCGAGGAGCCACTGCGCCGCTGACACCTCGTCGTGAAATGGAAATCCCAGCAGCTCGACGAGTGTCGGCAGTTCGTCGTGGTTTAACTTGATGATGTCGGCGTGTTTCGCGGAATCGGCAAGAATCTGCGCGGAATAAAAGGACTGCCGAAGATTTACGTCGAAGACGCGCGTAGTTTCCAGCCGAATTGTCTTCAAGAAAGAGAAGATCGTCTGGCGGGACCGCGGCGATCGCTGCGCCAGAGAACCGAAACACACCGCGTCCGCTTTCTGCGCGAGCGCTTGCCACGCCGGCGTCCATTCGAAGGCATCCCACGCGACGGGCTCCGCGATTTGAAATGTCGCCTGACCTTTCGCATCGACTTCTACCTGCACAACTCCCGTGCGAAAAGTTGCATCCAGCTGAATGCAGGAAGTGTTGAGACCGAGGCGCTCCAATTGGCGTTTGGCTGCTTCTCCGAGATCATCGCTGCCGACCCGGCTGGCAACGATACCCTCATCGCCCAGCAGACTCGTCATGTACGCGAAATTCGCGGGCGCGCCACCAAGCTGGCGCCCCTCCGGGAATATATCCCAGAGCAATTCGCCCAATCCGACTGTCGCGAACTTTTTCATGGACGAGCCGCGTTTCCCTGACCAGACGGCACCTTGGCGCGGCGCTCCATGGCGTCCTTATCCCTCTCAGCCAAGGCCGGCGCCCCCCGTGCTAGTGCCAGACCGAGCCCAATTTCCAGACCGTGAGCGAAAGCACTTTGCCCTTCCCGGCATCCGAATACAACTCAATTCCGTCGCTTCCGGGTGACGGATAGATGCGGTCCGTCAGGACCACCTCGCCATCGTTGACGAAAACCTCCACGCTGGAGCGGTCCAGAAAGACACGGAGCTTCACTCGCGAGCTCTGCCGCAAAGCTGCTTTGTGGCGACCAGAAAATTCTGGCGCAAAAGCGACCTCTCCAGACCGGGTCCGATCCACGAACACTTCCCTGGGTGTGGCGGTGATGCCCAAGACGGTTTCTTCTGCCCCGCCTTTGCGCAGACGGAATCCTATCTCTTTTGCGTCTTCGGGTGCGAGCTCTGCCTCCATTTCGAGCGTCGCTCCGCGGAGACTTGCCATGCGCACCGCTTGATTCGCCATCAGGACGGAAACACCTGAGAGTTCGAGCAGCTTTCCTTCACGCAGCCTTATCGTTTCGGCAATGGGCTTTTGCACCAGCCCGATACCGTCCGGAAATTGCGCAAGACTCAGCTCGCGCGGCAACGACTGGGCCCCGCGCCAAGCCGCAGTAGGTTCGCGGTTCGCGTATTGCCAATTGCTGATCCATCCCATCCATATTCTGCGGCGATCCTTCGGAGGAAGATCGGAGAACGAATTCGTCGCATAGAAATCCTTGCCGTAGTCGGCCCAAAGTTCTTGCCCGGCCGGAGTTTCATCCACAAAATGCGTTCCGTCAAAGCTGCCCACAAAATATCGCGTGCCGGTGCCGCCTGCGGGAGCGCCAGGGTTGCGATTCACGACGAGCACCCACTTTTTGTTCTTGGGATTTCCGTCCACCGCCAATTCGAAAAGATCAGGGCACTCCCATTGCCCTTTCTCCTGGGCCGCTGCTTCAAAAGAACCACGGAGAACCCAAGTCTTCAAATCAACCGAATCAAAAAACACGGCTTTTCTCTCGTCCGCGAGGACCGCCACCATCACCCATTTCTTCCGAGCGTCATGCCAGAATACTTTGGGGTCACGAAAGTCAGGCTGTTTTAGGTCCGCAATCGGATTGCCTTCATAATTTGTCCAGGTACGGCCCCGGTTGTTGCTGAAGGCGAGATATTGTTTTTGTGAGCCGTTTCCCGCGGCGGTATAAATCGCAATCAAACAAGAAGGATCGGCCGCGCTGCCTCCCGCGCACAATCCGCTGCCATTGTGCCAATCCACAATGGCGCTGCCGGAATAAATCATGTACTGGCCGGGCACTTCCGGAATCGCCACAGCTAGATTTTTCCAATGCAGCATATCCGCGCTGACCGCGTGGCCCCAGCTCATGTGGCCCCATTCCGTCCCTAACGGATTGTACTGATAGAACAAATGGTATTCGCCCTGGTAGTAGACCAGCCCATTCGGATCGTTCATGAAGTTTTTTGGCGGAGTAAAATGAAATTGCGGCCGCCACGGTTCGTTGTAGCTTTCCTGAGCCAGCAGCACCCACGGGCCTAACAGGAAAAGCGACGCCGCGAGCATCCCATGCCGGCGAGAGAGCGGATTGGAAATGTTCATTTGCTGCGCCATCTCCGTCAAGGCCTTGAGTTTTTGTCTGAGTTTTTGCCTTGCTCCAATTGACCCGCCACCTTCAGCTCTCGTTCCGCTTCTTCATTCTTGCCCAGATCGCGGTAGGCCTGCCCCAAGAGGTGGTGTGGAATAGGATTGTTGGGATCCATCGCAAGTGCGCGTTGTAGGGCGCGCACGGCCAGTTCCGTCTCGCCTTTCTTCTCTAGAACTTTGCCGAGAAGGATGTACGGCCCCGTCGAAGTGGAGTCCAGCCAAATCGAGCGTTGCAGAAGCCGCTCCGCTTCATCGTATTTCTGCTGGCGGGAGTAGCCATCCGCAAGTTTGTAATACGCCGTGGCGTTGCCGGGATTGATCTCCAGCTCTTTCCGGAACTCCGTGATGGCCTCCTCCATCTGAGAATGATAGAGGTACAGTTCGCCTAGAAGCTGGTGCGCCAGGGGAAGTTTCGGATCGAGCGCTACGGCCTTGTGCGCATACTCTTCCGCTACCGGTCCGAAATCCTGCCGCAGCAGCATGCGCGCCGTGAACAAATAGCTGGCTGCGGACTCCGCCGGCACATCGAACATCTTCGCAAAGGCCTTGCGTGCGTTCGGATAGTCTTTCGTCTGGATATAGCAAATCCCAAGGATATACGACGCATCGACATTCGCGCTGGCGAACCAGGTCTGCACCCTTTCAAGCTCTGGAATCGCCTCCGCAGGCCGCTGCGACAGGTAATACGACAGGCCCAGCAGTTGCTCCGCCTCTGCGTCTCCTGGATTCTCTTCCCGCGCTTTCTTCAGCGATGCAATGGCGTTCACAAAATCGCCCTTCTTGTAGTACGCGGCTCCCAGCTCATGGGAAAGCCCTTTCATAGCAGGATGTAGAGACTCCAGCTGTTGAAGGGCGCCGATCGCATCGTCGTATTTGCCTTGCTGCAGGAGTCGCGTCGCTTCATCGAACTGGGTTCCCGCAGGCTGAGATTGTACGGTTTTAGGAGAGTCGATCGCTGAAGGAGACTGCACCCCTTGCGGCGTTTGAGAGCCACGAGCCGGCCAGCACGCGAGCAAGCTCCCCGCGAGAGCAACGCGAGACCAATAGAACTCAGCCATGGGGTCCGTTCCAATACGGCAAAAGCAAATTAGAACATAAAAAACGGGGAGCCCGTGAGGGCTCCCCGTCGGTTTGGGGTGTTGTTTTTTTTTGTCTTAGCGTCAGAAAGTCACGCGGAAGCCGAACTGGAGCTGGCGCATGCCAACGGGCGAGCCCGGGGAGCCATCGCCTTCGATGTCGTTAATCTGGCCGCCACCCACGCAATCCACACAGGCGTTGTTGGGAGTGCCCAGGACCGGATGGTTGAAGACGTTGTAAGCATCGAAGCGGAACTGGGCCTTTACGCGTTCGGTGATGGTGAAGTTCTTCGAGAGCGACATATCGTCGAAGAAGGCATGAGGGCCGCGATAGGAATCGAAGCCCACGTTACCAATCTGGCCGCAAGCGGGAAGAGCGAACGGACCGGCGGTCGGACGAGCCGTCTGGCAGGAGTCACTGGTGCCGGTCAGGTCAACAGCTGATGTTTTGATTTCCGGAAGGTTTTGGTTCAGAGTTGTTACCGGAGTGAACCAAAACGTACCAGCGGTAGTTCGGGTAATCCCGTTCGCGAGCGCTTGGTTGCCTACTTTGTCGGGACGGCACGGTCCGGCGTCAGAGATCTGACCGCAATTCTGGAGACTTGGAGTCCAGGGAAGACCAGTGCCATAAGTGAGCGTATTGGATACTTGCCAGCCGCCAATGAGGAGATCTCCGACACGGCCAATGTCACTCATGAACTTCTTCCCTTTGCCCACCGGTAGTTCGTAAATTGCGTTGGCTACAAATACTTGATTGCGATTGTCCGGGTTTGGACCCCAAGCGACGGCCTTGTTTACGTCAAAGTAGCCCGAGTCGTAGGCATACGCGCGTGAGAAGGTGTAGTGCGCCAGGAACTGAAGTCCGTAGCTTGTGCGCTTTTCGGCCTTGACTTGCAGCGCGTTGTATTTGTTGTCGGCGTCGTTACCGAAGTAACCCGTATCGACGGCGCAGCACGCGGGTGTCGGATGAGAGACGCCGTTTATATCAAAGAAAACAGAACCAGGATAGGTAAACGCCGGTACGCCGTTCAAGAAGTACTTGCGGCGATCGCTCTGCGGCACGGACGGTACGAACCCTTGTTTGCAATCGAATGTTCCTAGATTTGGTGCCGGATTCTTCGTGCAACTATAAGCGTCCGTTCCCGTACCGATCGCGGGCTCATTGTTGTTATAAGACGGTCCCGTACCAGCGAATACGTGCGTTCCCTTGTTCCCGATATAACTTACCGTCAGGTTTATCGTCGGGGTGATCTGCCGCTGGATGGTGGCATTCCACTGATCGATGGTAGGCAGCCGCTGCACCGTCGGTCGGACTCTGGGCTGCACCGTGCCGTCCGGTCCATCCAAGGGCAAAGTGCCAGCGGATGAGATGTCACCGAGAATGTGCGCGAAGGAAAAAGCTGGCGGTCCTTGACTGAGAGTGAAGACTGGAGTGCGATTGTTGGTCGCCGCCGTGTTGAAGGTTGAATCCGACAGCGATTGCTGCGCGAGGACCGGAAGGTTCTGCGTTACGACGTGGCCGAAGTTCGATCCGAACACACCGATGTCGAATCCCCGCCCATAACCGATGCGTACGACGGTCTTGGGATCGAACTGATAGGCAAAGCTGAGACGCGGTGCAAACGCCTTCAGCGTGTTGTTAATGTTGCCATTTAGGCCAATTGGACCCTCACCCGCCACGCGGATCACACCCTGTTCCAAGTTGGCGAAGCCGCCGTTATCTTTAGCATTGACGCTCTCGGGGAAATAGATTTCCCAACGGAGGCCGTAGGTCATCGTGAATTTTGGACTGATGCGCCAAGAGTCCTGACCGTAGAAGAACCAGCGCTTCTGCCGCTCGGCTGCGTTTAAGCTGGTGCTCACAAAGCGCTGGAAAGAGGTGACGTCCCCCAACAAGAAAGTGCCGAGAGCCAAGCCCCCCGTACCCCCGTTGGAAGTAGCGCCGGAATCAAAGTTCAACAGGCCGGTGCGGCTAGCGTCGCTCGGAACGCGAAGGTTTTCGGCATAGCGAATATCGGCGCCGAACTTGATGCTGTGATTGCCCTGAGTGCGCGTCCAGTTGTTTACAAACTGAAATTGCTGCTCACTTTCGGTCAATGGGCAATTGCAGCGGCCGATGTTCAACCCATCACCAAACGAAGAAAGGCTGCCATTTCCGGAACCAGCACCTCCACCGTTCAGAGTGAAGTTGAACCCTGAGAGGCCACCGGTTTCTGGCGCACCGACGACGCCAGGCCCTGAGTTAAGTCCGGGGAACCCAAGCTTGTCCATAGGGCTCTGAGCCGCGTCGGAATAATGAGTTTGCGGATTGTACTTAAAATACCCAAAACGGAAATCCGTGAGCCACCTGGTACCGATGGCTTTGGTGAACCCAGAGGCCAAGCTGTAGTCGTGATTGATAGAGGATCCATCCAACCCGCCCGGACCAAAACCAAGACCACCAAGGGCGCCAAGTCCGCCAAGTCCCGATAGGGAGAAGTAATCGAGGCTGAAGCGACCGAAGACCTGATAGTTGTGGGGAGCGCTGTAGTCGATACGAGTGTCAAATGATTTCTGATCGAACGGGCCCGAACCTGTCGAGACGAAGTTGTTGCTTAGGCAAGCAGTTGTAGGCGTTGCACCGCAGCTAACGGTTGGGGCCGGGAACAAAGCAAGCACATTGCCGACGTTTTGTTTGATCCGCGCAATGGGAATCATATTGTTGGGAAACGCTGTACGGCCTGCTCCGGTGAGAGGATCACCGGTCAAGGGATCAAAAATCTGGCCGGCGGCGCCGAAAGCCGTAAGATACTCACTCATGTCGCAGAAGGTGGTGGTGTTCGTTGCAGGATTACAGGTTTTGAGGACTTCCGCGCTCGGTGTCGTATAAAGATTGGTGATACCCTGCTGCTGCTTGGTGCCCTGATAGTCCCCAAAGAAGAAGAGTTTGTCTTTGATGATCGCGCCGCCGACGGAACCGCCAAACTGTTTCCAAGTGGCGGCGGCAAGCGGAACACCGGGCTTGTTGGTGAATGGGTCGCGGGCTTGCTGATCGCTGTTGCGATAATAGAAGAAGCCGCTGCCATGAAGCTCGTTCGAGCCGGACTTCGTTTGCACTCTGACGATTCCGGAGGTGGCCTTGCCTGATTCTGCGTCGTAATCCTGAAGAGCGATTTTAGCTTCCGCGACGGCGTCGAGGTTCGGATTCACGACGATGATCCCAAGGATGGGATCCTGGTTATCGGTGCCGTCGAGCTCGAAGTTGGTGCCTGAGAAGTGCTGCCCATTGACCACGATCTGGCCGCCACCCTGAGGATTCTCCGTGGCAGCGTGGCTGAAACCGGGCATTTTCTGAGTGCCCGGAGAGAGCAATTCGAAATTGGTGAAGTTTCGGTTAAGGATGGGTAGATCTTCGACGTACTTCTGGTTGAACTGGACGTCCACATCGGCGCGATCCGTCTGGAGTTGAGGGAGGTCGCCGGTGACTTCGACGGTTTGCGTGACTTCGCCAACCTGCATGGGCGCATCAACGCTCGCGGAAGTATCCGCGGAAACAGAAACACTCGGAACATCGTAGGCTTTGAAGCCCGGGGCCTCTACGTGAACCTTGTAGGTATCCGGAATTAAATGTGTAACAGCATAGTTCCCGCTTTCATTCGTGGTCGTATCATAGGTAAAGCTCTTGGTGGTCGAGGTGACAGTTATTTTGGCCCCGACAACGGCATTCCCTTGGGGGTCCGTCACTGTTCCGATGATGCTTCCAAAAACCGCCTGGCCTGACGCCGTCGGTGCGTGCAACAAAATTGCGCAAAACAAAACCGCCAAACCTAGAACTACGAGTCGCTTTGCCATCCCACCCCTCCTAGCAGATCCATCTCCGGTATCCTTCAAGAGCATTCCAACTCCGACCGTCAGCCCGGCCATCGTCAACTCCAACCACAAGCTCGCCAAGCGTTCCTGCACTTCCCATTTCTTTGAATATTTCTTACGGAGGAAGGCTGAACCGAAACTCGCAAGAATAGAGCCAGGCTCAACCGCTAAAGGCACCCCCAGAACGCACTTAAAGCGCCCTCGACTTGCGCCTCGCACTAAAGCTCTCGGCCTAAAAATGCTGCCACGTTTCCGCCCCAGACGCGTACCGCACGTCGGCACCAATGCTCAGGCGGGTAATGCGGCAATATTGATGCGTACTATTCGTTTTTTGGCTCGCTGTTAGAAGTCTCAATGCGTCTGATACGGTTACATCCAATAACTCACCGTCTTGCATAGAGATGCGCGACTTGTTACACTCCTGTTACTCCGACGTATCAAGGACTTCTGTGACTGAACGGGAGCGTTTCCTCGAGCAAATCAATCGGCTCGTCAGCAGCCAGGCTCTGCATAGTTCGGAGTCGCTTTGCAAATTGCTCCGCTATTTAGCTAAGCATGCCGTTGAGCACCCGGGGACCGCTATCAAGGAATTCCAAATCGCCACCGAGGTTTTCGGGCGGTCCGACGATTTCGATCCGCAACTCGACTCCATGGTTCGCGTGCAGGCCGGACGCCTGCGATCGAAGCTCGCCGAGTACTACAGTTCAGATGGGCTCGAAGACGCCATCGTGGTGGAACTCCCAAAGGGCACTTATGTGCTTTCTTTTCATCATCGCAACCATTCGGCCGCAAAGTCTCCTCAGGGAATCGCGAACAGCGCGGTCAGCAAGGAGGCCCTCGAAAAGAGCACCGAGCGCCGATGGGGCACCGAGGTAATTTCCCTCTCCATCTTCCTGGCGGCAGCCATCGTCGTGATTGTGTGGCTAATGGCGACTCGCAACGCGAGTCCCGCGGGCCTCGCGAGCGAAGGCGAACCCGTGCCGGCCGCGTTTCGCGTGTTCTGGAAAGGCTTTACTTCTGGGCCGGAAGAGCCTTGGGTGGTTTTCAGCAACGCCGCCTTTATCGGTCGTCCTGAGACAGGCATGCGTTACCGCGATGCCACGCGTGACGCGGGGGCGTACATTCTTGACCACTACACCGGCGTCGGCGAGGTCTTGGCAGTTCACGAGCTCGACGGCGTGTTCGGTCTCCTCCACCGCCGCATCCGCGTCAAGCGCGGCAGCCTGTTTTCGCTAGACGACGCCAAGAACAACAATTTGATTTTCATCGGATCGCCCGTGGAAAATCTCTCGCTGCTCGAGATCCCCGGCACCCAGGAATTCGTTTTCGAGCAGTTTACCTCTGGTCCTCGGAAAGGTGACCATGCCATTATCAACAGGCATCCGCAGCCCGACGAGGGCAAGGAATTCTTCGCAACCCCTTCTGGAGTGCCTCTCACCGAGGACTACGCTCTCCTCGGCCTCGTGAAAGGAATGAATCAGGGGCAATCGGTGCTAATCCTCGCGGGAAACACCACCATCGGCACGCAAGCCGCCGTCGAGTACGTCTGCAGGCAAAGCTCTTTGGAAGAGCTGCTCTTACGCCTCTCCGTTTCGCAAAATGGCGATCTCAAACCTTTTGAAGCCGTCATTCGCGCGAAAGTCGCTCGCGGCGTGCCGGTTGAAACCGAGCTAGTGGCTATTCGCAAAACTGCGTTTTAGCGCAGCGGCGCCCTTGGCTCTATCGCCCGTCTACTGACCCGGCGCTTTTAAATGCGGATCCAGCTCGGCCGCCTTCTGAAATTCCTTCGACGCTTCTTCCATCGTGCCTTTCCTGGCAAGCGCCAATCCTAGCTGGTAATGCGCCGGAGCATAGCCAGGCAACGCCTGTATCGCCGCGCGGAATTGTGAAATCGCCCCATCGAGGTCCCCGGCGTTTAAAAGCCTGTGCCCGGAGTTGGTCGCGAACGCCGCCGCCTGCTCGCTCGACTTTTCCTTCAAGAGCTCCATGCCTGCGCGGCTCTCGGCAGCGGCCCCGTCGGCGTCCCCCAGTTGCCGCAGCACGGCTCCCAGATTGGTGTGCGCTCCCGCAAAATCCGGCTGCAAGCGAATCGCTTCCCGCAGCGCATCGGCCGCCGGCTCGAAGTCCCCCTTCTGCTTCAGGACCGAACCCAACGTGTAGTAAGCCTCCGCATAGTCGGGTTTCGCCTGGACCGCCGCGCGCAGCTCCTCTGCCGCTGCCGCTAATTCCCCCTGCTGCCACAAGGTCACCCCCAGGGTGTAGTGCGCATCGGCCAGTTTGGGATCCAGTGCCAGAGACTTCCTGAATTCCGCAATCGCCTCCGGCAAGCGGTCTTTCATCTTTAGCGTCAAGCCTAAATCGTAATGAAGGGTAGCGTCCTGCGGCGCAAACTTCAGCGCGGCTTCGAAATGCGCCATCGCAGCGTCAAAGTCCGTCTTCTGCAAATATGCGGCCCCCAAATTGCCTTCATACCCAGCGTCGCTCGGTTTCAATTTCAGCGCCGCGCCAAATTCCCGAATACTCCCCTCCGCATCGCCGGTCTGCAACAGGGCAAGCCCAAGATCATTGTGGGCATCCGCACTCTCCGGCCGAATCCTCACCGCTTGCCGGAATGCAGCCAACGCATCTTCTCCGTGTCCCGAACGCTGTTGCAAAATCCCCAGATGTTTTTGCGCGTCCGCATTCTGGGGATCCAGTTTTGCCGCAGCCTGATATTCCTCGAGCGCGGCGTCAGCAGCCGCTCCCTTCGATTCGAGCGTCTGCGCCAGGTAGTAATGCGACAGCGAATTTCCCGGTTCCAGGTTTGTGGCCAAGCGCAACTCAGACTCCGCTCCCTCGAGTTCCTTTTGCTCGAAGCGCAAGACGCCAAGATGCAAATGAGCCTCTGCGAATTGCGGCTGCAGTTTGAGCGCTTCAGAAAACTCGGCAGCCGCTTCCTCCATCTTTGATTGTTGCACCAGAACCGAACCAAGATCATCATGCAGCTCCGGCCGATTGGGATCGATCTCGATCGCGCTCTGCAATTCCGCAGCAGCTCCGGCTCGATCGCCTGAATAAGAGAGCGCCTTCCCCAGGATGTGGCGCGTCTCGGAATCCTTTGGAGCCAGCCGCACGGCTTCGTGCGCCTCACGGACTGCCCCCTGCGTATCCCCTTTTTGTATCAGCGCGCTGGAAAGATTCATGTGCGCTTGCGCAAAACCCCGTTTCAATTTCACAGCCGCTTGGAACTCCGCAATGGCCGCATCGGTTTCTCCCTGCGCCAGCAAAACCCATCCGAGCGAATTGTGCGGTTCCGGGCTCGCGGGAGCCAATCTCACTGTCTTTTCAAAAGCCTCCCGCGCACCGTTCAAATCCCGCCGCTGCAAAGCGGCAATCCCCTGACTGTAAATCGCATTGGCCGCCGCTCGGTCGCCGCTCCCCTTGGAGTTCTTGGTTTGCGCGTGTCCGCAGGCGCAAATCACCAGTGACAGGAGGGCGAGCACGGCACTTCGCAACCCAGCTCTCAACCAGCGCGGATTTGATTTAGTGTGCATCGGCCCTAAGACACAAATTCCAGACGCTCAAAGAGAGCAACCACTTGATCTGCGGGGAAAGAATGTGCGGCCAGCAATCCTGACGCCCCCTCCGTACCGTTCAATGAACCAGTCTGTTGCTGGTTCGCCTAACCCAACTACAACGAGCTCGATTCGGCTCGACGCACCAGGTGCACGGCCGCCTTTCTTGATCTCTTCACCGGTTTGATACTTTAAAATCGTCAAGCTACTCACTCCGCCAGGCGCTCGGCCTTGACCCTTCTGTACCCGCACCTTAGTATGCCAAGAGTTCATGATTTCCGGTCCGACTCATCGTTCGCAGCTTCACTTCAAAGTTTCCTGGATTTCGCTTGCTCTTCTTTTGCCTTTTTCCTTGTTCTTCAGCGCCGCGCAGCTCCTAAAACGCAATCCCCAGCCTCTCGCTCATTTCACCGACATCGCCAAGAAGGCAGGTCTCACCGACTCGGTGGTTTTCGGCGGCGTGGACACCAAGAAATACATCCTTGAAACCACCGGGACCGGCGTGGCCATTCTCGACTACGACAACGACGGCTGGCCAGACATTTTCATCGTCAACGGCAGAAACCTGGAGGCGCCGCTTCGTGGGAAAGCCCCGACGAACCATCTGTACCACAATAATCACGACGGAACCTTCAAGGATGTGACAGAAATAGCCGGCCTTGCGCACTCCGGGTGGGGCCAGGGCGTTTGCGTCGGCGACTACGACAATGATGGTTGGGAAGATGTCTACGTCACCTACTACGGAAAAAACGTCCTCTATCACAACAACGGCGACGGCACCTTCACCGATATCAGCGAAAAAGCTGGCGTTGCGGGCTCCGGAAAAGCTTGGGGCAACGGCTGCGCATTCGTCGACTACGACCGCGACGGCCATCTCGATCTAATGGTCGCCGACTACGTGGACTTCGATCTCTCCACGACGCCCGCTCCAGGCGATCGCTCAACGTGCATCTGGAAAGGCGCTCCCGTGATGTGCGGCCCGCAAGGACTACCTGCTGCAAAAAATATTCTCTACCACAACAACGGCGACGGCACCTTTGAAGACGTCAGCGCAAAATCTCACATCGACAAAGCCGACGGCCACTACTCCTTGAGCGTCTCCACGCTCGACTATGACGACGATGGCTGGCCCGATATTTTCGTCGCCTGCGACAGCACCGCCAGCATCCTCTACCACAACAACCGTGACGGCACCTTCACCGACGTGGCCATCACCGCCGGCGCCGCCTTCAATGAAGACGGCCGCGCCCAAGCCGGCATGGGCTCAACTGTCGCCGACTATAACGGCGACGGCAAACTCGACATCTTCAAAACCAATTTCTCCGACGACACCGCCACGCTCTATCGCAACAATGGCAACGGCACCTTCGACGACGTCACCTATCCCGCTGGCCTCGGCCTCAACACCAAATACCTCGGCTGGGGCGCCATGTTCCTCGATTTCGACAACGATGGCTGGCCCGACCTTCTTCTTGTCAACGGCCACGTCTACCCCGAAGTCGACAGCCAGCATCTCGGCAGCGCCTTCCAGGAACCGCGCATCCTCTATCACAACAATGGCAACGGCACGTTCACCGACATCTCCGCTGACGCCGGTCCCGGCATCACTGCAGTAAATTCTTCGCGCGGCTTGGCCATCGGCGATTTGTGGAACGACGGCCGACTCTCCGCCGTTATCAGCAACATGAACGGCCCGCCCAGCCTCCTCGTCAACGAGGTGCGCACGCCCAATCACTGGATCGCGTTCCTTCTTATGGGCACTTCCTTCGATTCCTCATCCCGGAAACTACGCACTAATCGCGACGGCATTGGCGCTCGCATCACTATGAAGGCCGGCTCGCGCATCTTCGTCGACGAAGTCCGCAGCGGCTCGAGCTACGATTCCAATAACGACGTGCGCGTGCACTTCGGCCTCGGCTCCGTCACCAAGCTCGATTCCGTCGAAATCCGCTGGCCCAGCGGCCTCACAGAGAAATTCGAAGGTCTCGCCGCAGACAAAATCCACAAGCTCAAAGAAGCCTCTGGGATCCCAGTCCCGGACGCCCCCAAGAAAAACTAATTGTTCAGTCTCTGCCAGCCTCCGCCCGAACAAAAGCGCTAGCAGTTCGGCGCAAACTCGGAGCAAATCTCTCCCTCATCGTTTGCCCCTGTGCTGGCGTAAAGAGTAGCCCGCCCTTGCTGGCGTTTGCCAAATCCTGTTCGTTCCAATGCGGGCGCATGATTCCGGTATCCGAGTGCGAATTCGTACCGAGTAATAAATGCGCAATCTCGTGCGCCACGACGTGCCCCAGCAGCGTTCCGAGGTTTATATGAAGGCGCTCGTGCAGTTCCTCAGCAGGCTCGAAAAATATATTGCTGTAGCACCCGCTTCCGTCTTCGCCGAGATAGGAGATCCCAAAAACGGAGTCGGTCAAACTCTTGGACCGTCGCGCAATCGTCAATTGCAGGTTCATTGGAAACTCTGTAACACGGCAGGACGGGGCGATCTCGAGCGCAACAGCAGAAGACTCGCAGTTTACCCAATGCACCTGTACCCCCGCTTCCTTGAAGATCGCACTCGCCGTCAGCTCCGCTTGAGCCAGAGTATTCACGGGAATGTCGGCGCGATTGTGAACCGCGACGGTCACGAAAACCGCCTTCGACGGCCCATCTTCGGCCCCGAGTGGAAGCCCTTTGAAACATAGGATCAGCCCAACGAGGATGCACCTTCTCCATATCTCTGGTCGCACGGCCTCACCTCCACGGTGGGGCCCAAGATGTGCCTGGCAGGTAGGTACCTCAATGCTCGGGAGGTTACCCAGGTCGCATCTGTCGATGACAAATTAAGTTCTTTTGCGTCAAATAGATGTGCGGCCAAGTGACGGATCGAACTTCGGAAACATCTTCTTAATTCGTTCGTTTAACGTAATGAGCGGCACTGATTTTGGGGGCAAGCCGTGCCAGAAACCGGGCCTAACTCAATCGTGCAATTCGGCCTCTTCGAGGTTGACCTGCGGGCCGGCGAACTCCGGCGAAACGGCTCCAAGGTGAGACTTCAGGACCAGCCCTTTCAAGTGCTAACCCTGCTCCTGGAACGCCCCGGCCAGCTCGTCACCCGCGAGGAATTACAGGCCTCTCTTTGGCCCGCGGACACTTTTGTGGACTTCGACCACGGCCTTAATGCTGCAATCAAACGACTTAGGGACGCTCTGGGTGACTCCGCGGAAAATCCTCGATTTGTGGAAACTCTGGCGCGACGCGGCTACCGTTTCCTCGCTCTGGTCAACCGCGGACCTCAGGAGATCGTTTCTGCGCCGCCAGCCCTTTCTCAAACACGGCAGGAGACTAGCGCCACGCCGCAATCCCGCCGTCAGTGGCGGCTCCCGGTGGCCGTGGCTGCCGTCCTAATGCTTGGAATTAGCGCCGGCTGGCACGCGGGACACCGCTCCGCTGCGGCGGTTCGCTTCACCGAGCGCCGCCTGACCGGCAATCCGGAGAATGACCCCGTGCTCAGCGCCGCAATCTCTCCTGACGGCAAATACCTAGCCTTTGCCGACCGGGCTGGTCTCTTTCTTCGTGTTGTGGGCACCGGAGAAACTCACCCCGTCGCTTTGCCGGACTCACTTAGGCCGAGCTACGTGACCTGGTTCCCGGATGGCAGTCATGTTCTCGTATCGAGCGCCTCATCCCCGGCAGAGAGACCCAGCCTCTGGAACGCTTCTGTGTTCGGTGGCTCACCGCTCAAACTCGCCGACAACGGGGACCACGGCGCAATCTCGCCGGATGGCTCAAAAATAGTCTTCCTTCGCGGTGAATATGGCCGCGAGGAAATCTGGCAGATGCAGTCCGACGGACAACAATCGCGCAAGATTCTCGGCCAACCCGGAGATAACTTCCAGTCCGTCGTTTGGTCTCCCGACAGCCGGCACATCGCCTTCGTTCGGACTGTGTTTGTCCACGGATGGGAGGAACCGGAAGCTTCTCTTGGCATTTGCGATCCCGCAGCCAGCAAGACCAGCTACATCCTCTCCAGTACACGCCTTCGTGGCCCTCTTGTCTGGGCCCTCGATGGGCGGCTCATTTATTCTCTCGGCGAACTACCACCAGGTCAGTACGATTCGAATCTCTGGGCCATCAACGTTGCTGCAAACGGTACTCAAACCTGGGGTCAGCCAGACCGCCTGACGAATAGTCCAGATGCAAAGGTGGGCGCCAGCATCTCTGCGGATGGCAGGCATTTGCTCTTTTTACGTTGGACTGGCGCTCCCGAAGTATATGTTGCGGAGGTAAAATCACGCGGCGGCCTCGGTACTCCTCATCGCCTCAGTCTGGGTGAGCGCCGCAATATGCCCTTTTCTTGGACGCCTGACGGCAAGTCGGTTATTTTCACTTCAGACCGCGATGGCGCACTCCACATTTTCAAGCAATCCATCGATCAGCCGGCTCCCGACCTGCTCGTTGGTGGCGATAAGAACGTCGAGGGTGCTCGCTTGAATCCCGATGGTTCGGAGATTCTTTACCTTCTGAATCCCTCAGCGAGCGATGCCGATCGCCGGATCCGGTTGATGCGCGTCCCCCTTTCTGGCGGAACACCGCAATTGCTGCTGGCTGAGCTTGGCATCACCAATGTGCAATGTGCTCGCGCGCCTGCCGCAGTCTGCCTCTTCAGCAAATTCTCTACGAATGGCCTGGTTTTTATGACCTTCGACCCCGTTTCAGGAAAGGAGAATGAATTTACGAGGATCGTGGACCCGGAGTGGTATTTGCACAACTGGACGCTTTCTCCCGATGGTACTACCCTGGCGCTTTCCAAGAAGCACCGCGTTCAGGAGCCGGCAGCTATTCGCTTACTGCCGGTTGGCGGTGGGACGGAGCGCACCATCACCTTTCCGCCGTGGGCCGGAGTCGCGTTCATCGATTGGGCTGCTGATGGCCGCAGTTTGTGGGTTCGCGCTTCCAGCCCGGCCGGCACGCAAACTCTCTTAAACGTTGACCTGCATGGGAACGCCAAACCCGCCCTCCAGGAATCCGAAAGGGATCTCGGGTGGGCCATTCCCTCTCCCGATGGGCGCCATGTGGCCATCTGGGAGGCCAGCGGCAGCTCCAACGCTTGGCTTCTCGAAGACTTCTAAGAACCCTTCCGATTGGATTTTTCGGGCCTCATAGTAAAATGCGCCCGCTGCTGCTGCGGCTATTGCCAAGCACATGCCCAAAACATCGAAAAAATTGTTTCGAGCCGCCCTCGAGCGCCTGCGCTCAAACCTCGGCTGGGTCATTATTTGGATTCCGTTTAATGTGCAGAAAACCTGGGGAACACGTGGACGTCTGCGCGTGCGAGGCGAAATCAACGGCTTCGCCTTTCGCACCTCGCTCTTTCCCACTCGCAAAGGCGAACACTTTCTGCTCGTAAATAAAAAAATGCAGGCAGGCGGAAACGCATCCGAAGGCACGACGGCGGCATTCCTTCTCGAACCCGATACCGAAGAACGCGTCGTTGTCGTTCCCGTCGAGCTGAAGCGCATCCTCGCCGAAGATAAGACCTTCCGGCGATGGTTTGAGGCGCTGAGCTACTCCATTCGTAAGTGGATTTCCGACTGGGTCGTGCAGCCCAAGAGCGCCAGCGCACGCATCCGCCGCGCCGAGCAGGTTGCTGAGCAGCTTTTCTCCGCGATGGAAGCTGAGCGCGAACTCCCGCCCGTTCTAAAGCTCGCTTTCACGCGCAATCCTCGCGCCCTCGAAGGTTGGAACCTCATGTCGCCTTCGCATCGACGCGGCCTGTTGATCGCCATCTTCTATTATCGCTCGCCCGAGGCGCGTTCGCGCCGTATCCAGAAAGTAGTAGAAGAAGCCATGGCCCTCGCCGAGAAAAAATCGCATCGGTGAATTTCTGCCCGGCTCTTTACTTCAAAACATCCGCACCCGCTTTGGCGCACTGCGCGTCCTGCGCACTGGTCGCGCCAGACACGCCGATCGCCCCAACAATTTTGCCGTCCATCACTAGCGGAATACCTCCCTCAATGGCAACGACTCCCTTCAGACTTAGAATCCGCAGCCCATCTCCCCCTCCCGCCAGTACGTCTTGAAACGCTTTCGTCGGCCGCTTGAAGAGCGCCGCCGTGCGTGCTTTCTCAACGGCCACATTTGCGCTGCCGATTTGCGTGTTGTCCATTTTCTCGTAGTAAACGAGGTTTCCGCCCGTATCGACAATCGCCACCGCCACATTCCAGTGATTTTTCTCCGCTTCCGCTAACGCTGGACCAGCCGCCTTCCTGGCGTTCTCCAGGGTAACCGGCCCCCCTAACGGATTCGGCATTTGCGCCCGCGCAAGCGCCCAACCGCAAAACGCCATCATCACCGCAACCACCGACCTCATCACAGTTTTTCGCGACATACTCTCTCCTCCTCCCGTTTCGGCACACCTCGCCGCTCACCTCCCAAACAGCCGCCACACTATATCGAATTTTGACTTTTGCCGGAGCAAGCTTGAGATTCGTCAGCCACCCGGTGACGAGCCGGGCCTGGCCATTCAATTTGTCTGCTCACTCGTAACGTAGCGCAATGATGGGATCCACTCGCAAAGCACGCCGTGCCGGAACGTAAGAAGCAAGCATGGCCACCCCGATCAATCCAATCGCAACAATCGAGTACGTCAACAGATCCGTCGGTTTCACTCCGTACAGAAAGGTCGCAATGAAACGCGTCAATCCAAACGCCAGCGCGAGCCCGGCCGCCACTCCCGACACCGCCAGCTTGAGCCCAAGGGCCGCCACCAACTTCAGCACATCCCCGCGGCCCGCTCCCAGCGCCACTCGAATTCCGATCTCGCGCGTTCGCTCGCTAACAAAATACGACATCACTCCATAGATCCCAATCGCTGCCAGCAGCGCCGCTATGCCCGCAAATACTCCCAGCAATTGCATGTAGAATCGGTAGTCGCCCATCGACTCCGACAGGACATCTTCCATGCTCCTGACCGCAATCACCGGCAGATCAGGATCGATTCCTGCAATGGCTTTCTTCACCTCACCCGCCAGCTCATTCCCGCGACTGCTCAGCCCGGAAGCCTTCCGGAGTACCACGAAATGATGCAGGTGTGGTATCGCCGTGCCCCCAGGAAACACCGCCTGCTGCTGAAGATACGACGCGTACATAAATGGGGGTGCTTCTTCTCCGAGCCCAAAATGCTTCACGTCTCCTACAATGCCCACGATCTGCCGTGGCTGTTCTTCGTCCACCGGATACGGATCGTATCGCAGGAGAATCTGCTGTCCGATCGGATCTTCGTTCGAAAAATACTTCCGCGCAAAAGCCTCATTCACCACCACGGCCCACGGCGCGGTTTGCGTGTCGTGCTCATCGAGGAATCGTCCTTTTTTCAGTGGAATGCGAAAGGTCTCGAATATGCTCGGGCTCACATCGTCGTACCCTGCCTGAGGTCTGCTCTCTGGTGCCGGTGCCGGATGCCCCAGCACGGAAAAACTGAACATATACGCCCCGCGCATGGGAAGAAAACTCATGATTCCCGAAGACTCCACTCCCGGAAGCGCCGCAATTTTTTCCGTCAGTTGTTGGTTGAAAGCCGCTACCGTCGGCAAGGTTCTTTCCATGTCCCCGCCTGGCTCCCTCTTCAAGTACTTCCCTCCTTCCGGCAATTGCACCAGCATGGTCAACAAGTTCTTCGCGTCGAACCCAGGATTCACATGCTGCAGCCGCAGCATTGTATTGATCATTAATCCTGCACCCACGAGCAGCACCATCGCCAGCGCCACTTCCGAGACGGCCAGAACGTGCCGCGTGATCCCCCGCGACCCCGCCACGGTCCTGCCTTCCCCTTCCCGCAGTGCCACGTTTAAATCAGGATTCGACGCCTCGAGGGCCGGTGCCAGTCCGAAGATCGCCGCCGTCAGCCCCGAAACGCCGAGCGTAAACATCAGCACGCGTCCATCAATATGGATGCTCTCAACATTTGGAAAATCTCCGAGCAGCTTCCGCAGAATCTGAATGCCCCAGTACGCAATCAAAATTCCCAGTCCGCCTCCCAGAAACGCCAGCAGTCCGCTCTCCGCGAACAATTGCTGCATCAATCGCCGCCGCCCCGCTCCCAGCGCCGCTCGCACGGAATATTCCTTTCGTCGCGTTTCCGTCCGCGACCGCATCAAATTCGCCACATTCACGCAGGCGATCAGCAGCACGCAGGCCACCGCTCCCAAGAGTGGATAGAGCGCCTGCCCCGCCCACCGGTAAAGATCCTGGTGCAACGGGCGCACCAGTTTTCCCACTCCCTTATTGGTCTTCGGATAGGCCAGCTCCAGCCGTTTCGCGATCACGTCCATCTCCACTTGCGCTTGCCGGACCGTCGCCAGCGGTTTGAGCCGCCCCACAGGCATCAGCCAATGATCAATCCGCTCCGCATACCTTCCGCTTTCCGGATTCACGGGTATCCATAAATCAAGCTTCCCGCCATAGAACGGCGCAAATCCCGCAGGCATCACTCCGACGACGGTGGACAACACACTGTCCACGTTGAACGATTTCCCCAGCACCTGCGGGTCATTGTTGAAGTGGCTCTTCCAAAATCCGCTGCTGATCACCACCGCATAGGAGTGGTCCTGCATCTCGTTCGCGGTAAAAATCCTCCCCATAATCGGCTGCACGCCGAGTAAACCAAAAAAATTCGGCGTGACATACTGCACTCGCACCGGTTCGGGATCCCCAAGCCGCGACAGAATCACTTCCTCCGTAGAACTGGTCAGCGCGATGTCCTCGAAAACCGTGTTCTGTTTTTTCCAATCCACCAGCTCCGCGATCGGCGGCGCCTCGAAATCCCCTGGATGTTCTTTCTGCGTTTCCCAAATCACCGTCAGTTGTTCCGGATGATGGTATGGCAGCGGCCTGTACAGCAGCGCATTCAGCATGCTGAAAATCGTGCTGTTGGCTCCCACCCCCAACGCCAGGGACAGCACGACCACCGCAAGAAACCCCGGGCTTTTTCGAAGTCCGCGCGCCGCAAGCCGAATGTCCCGCCAGGCAGTCTCAAGCCAGCTCATGGTTGCCATCGTTCGCGTACCTCCCTCAAAACGATTGGCGCGCGCTCACTCCTCGCGCTGGATCGACACATAAATAGGTCCCGCTCCAAACAGGCTCACCAGAAACCAAGAAAAACGCCCGGCTCGGCTCATCGTTTGAAACTTCAAGTGGTCCCCTGCCGCAACATCGAGATCCACAGTCTTCCAGTTCCAGGTATTGTCCACGCGCAAACGGTGATGCCCGGCCGTTACGGGGATAGAGATGGTGTCCCCATAAAACAGTTCCCCCACATTCTCTCCGTCCAGTTTCACAATAATTTGCCTCTGCTGCACATCGTCAGGCGACTTCCGCCGAATGGTAATCGTCCCTTGCGCTTCTGGAAGTGTGGCAGCCAAGTCCATTTACCCCTCTGACACTCCTAGATGCTACTCCTCCCGGCATCACACCAACAACAGTTCTGAATACCGAAACCATCGCTTCACATCGCAGCAACCTCTGTTACAATTCCGTGCATGAACCGACGCACCTTGCTTCAATCGCTTCCCGTTGCAGCACTCCTTCCAACCGCGGCGGGAGCCGACGCCGCCGAATCCGCCACTACCGTCTACGAATTCCGCGTCTACCACACCTTCGAAGGTAAGCTTGACGACCTTCTCCGCCGTTTCCGCGAACACACCATGCAACTCTTCGAAAAACACGGCATCAAAAACGTCGCCTACTGGATTCCTACCGACGACCCGCTCAAAGGTAAAACGCTCTTCTACATCATCGCCCACCCCAGCCGCGAAGCCGCCACCGCCAACTGGAAAGCCTTCCGTGACGACCCCGAATGGCAATCCGTCCAACAAAAGTCTGAAGCCAACGGCAAACTCGTCGAAAAGGTCGAATCCACCTTCCTCACACTGAGCGACTTCTCCCCGCCCCTTCCCTGATTTCCTCGATTCTTCTTCTCTGGGCCCCCTATACTCTCGGTGTCCTCTGTGTAAAATTCTGTTCTTCTATTTCGTAATCTTCGCAATAAAAACCGAGTAGGGTTCCATCGGCAATATCGCAAACATCCCCTTCACCTGTTTGTGAAAACTTGTCAACAAAACCTCCAACTTCGGCGCCGAAAACCCCGTCGCGGAAAGATCAAAGGGCACCCTTTGTTCCACTGCCGACATATTCAGAATGACCAAAACTGCTTCACCCCTATATCTCCGAAGATACGTCAACACATTCGGGTTTTCCTCGTTAACCGAAACATAGTCGCCATCCAAAAGCGCCGCCTCCGTATGCCGCAGTGCTAAAAGCTTCCGGTAAAAACTAAGAACCGACTGGGGGTCCTTCATCTCGTCCGCCACGTTATGCGTCATCGCGCTGGCCGGCACGGGCAACCACGGCTTGGCCAGGCTGAATCCCGCATTCGCTCCGTGATTCCATTGCATCGGCGTGCGCTCTCCATCGCGCCCCTTCTCGAGAGGCCATCCAAGTTTCCCGATGGGGTCCTGCACGTCGTCCTTGCTCTTCGGATCGTTGTTCTCCATCCCAATCTCTTCGCCGTAATACATGATCGCCGACCCGCGCAGCGTCAGATAAAGCGCCGCCATCATCTTGGCAATATCGTCGTTGTGCGCCCCATCCGCATACCGCGTGTACGACCGCACGATGTCGTGATTTGTAATCACGTAAACCGGCCAATGCCCCGCCGCGTTCACCGCCGCGATATGCTTCCGATACTCATCCGCGGACAGTCCCTTGAAACCCGTCATCATCAAATCCATGGGCATCTGCAATTCGTCGTTACTCGCTCCGTAGTAGTCTTTCAACTGGTCCACATTGCTCGTCCACGTCTCCCCAATCAACACCGATCCATATTCATCCGCTGTCGTCCGCAGCTTGCGCATGGCGTCATGCACTGCCGGCAATTTCTTGTTGTACTTCTCGTCCATGTTGGGCCGTCCAAACTTATCCGTCCCAGGCAAAGTCGGATTGTCGGTCAGATTTGGATCTTCATACAGCGTATCGACCGCATCCAAACGGAACCCCGCCACTCCGCGCTTGTACCAAAATCGCGTAGCATCCATCATCGCCTTTTCCACTGCAGGATTCCGCCAGTTCAAGTCCGGCTGCTCCGGATAAAAATAGTGGTAATAATATTGGCCCGTCTTCGGATCAAACGTCCAAGCCGCCGTCCCGAACGTCGAGAGCCAATTGTTCGGCGGCTGCCCCGGGCCTTTGCCGTCCCGCCAGATGTACCAATCGCGGTGCGCCGAGGTCTTCGACGACTTCGAATCGATAAACCACTTGTGCTGGTCCGAAGTGTGATTCACCACAAAATCCAGAATCACTCGGATGTCCCGCTTCTTTCCCTCCGCCACCAACCGGTCGAAGTCCTCCATAGTCCCGTACATCGGATCGATGGCCTGGTAGTCCGAAACGTCGTACCCAAAATCCACCTGCGGCGAAGGAAAACACGGTGTAATCCAAATCGCGTTCACGCCCAGCTCTTTCAAATAATCCAATTTCGACGTAATCCCCTTTAAATCGCCGACGCCGTCGTTGTTGCTGTCCGCAAAACTCCGCGGATAAATCTCATAAAACACCGCATGCTGCCACCAGGCATGTCCTTCCGCGTCCGTGCCCTTCTGCTGCGCCCCCGCGCTCGATGCAATCCCAGGAAATCCCAGCGCCACAATGGCCGTAAGCACTATGCTCACAAGGTCGGCCTTGCAGAAATATTTGATCATCAGGTTCTCCAGTTTCGCTCTGGTCTCTTGGTTGTCGCCGCGCCAGGTTACTTTTTATTGCTTCAGAAATTTTCGAGCTACCTTCGGTGGGTGCAAAAAGATCACAACGCGCTGGTGTGGATAATTCTCGCCTGCCTTCGCTTCAAAATGAATCCTCAGTTTCGCCCCGCCGCTGGCATCCTCTACCAGCTCAGCCCCGCGAACGGAATCGATCAACGCAGGATTCCACACCGCTAAGTCGTAGGTGGCCCCCGCTCGTCCGGCCGTTATCAGCTCCATCGGCGTTGTCGCATCACCCATTTCTTCGGAAAGAACCCGCAAATCGGAACTCTCGCTTCCCAGCTCCGGCAGCCGGAACACATACGACAGGCCAAAATCGTTTGGCATGCGGATGCGAACGATGTTTTTTCCTTCCTTCAAGGCGAACTTTATTTTTAGGTGATGATGCTGTGCAGAAATCTGCTGGTCAAAGCTCTGCGGGCGGCCGTTTACATCCACTCGAACGTCCAACACGGAGTTTGCCAATGCGGGCTCAAAATCGAGCGCGCACTCCCCACCCGTGCGCATTACCTCCAGCGTGATTTCACCCAGCGTCTTCTGGTAACTCAGATTCACCACGCTGTCGCCTACGCGTACATTGTTAATCTTGAAATTCGTCCAATCCGCGGGGACGTGCGGCACAAACGTGAGGCTTTTTTTCGCGGCATCCTTCTCCAGCCCGAACATTCCCCTGAGCAGCGGGCTCACCACCATCGCCGCCGACCAGATCTGGTGCGGCGAGCTCGTGGAAAGCGGTTGGTAATAATCTCCGGAAAGCACTTCCGTCACATGTCCCAGCGACCCGTCGAGCGCCAGCAGCGCGTTGGCTCGCAAGTTCAGATACCCCGGGAATTCCTGGTGATAGCGGTATTCCGCTACGGAGGCCCAGCCCGTGAACAGCGGCCACACCGATCCGTAGTGGTATCCGCCCCCGCTGAAAACCGCCGAGCGATTCGAAATGATTCGCATACCCCAATCCGTTTGCTGGTCCGCATCCGCCAGTTGCTGAAGCATGGGTATGGCCGTCACGTCGTTGGGCAGCCCAAACCACAGCGGAACCGTGGCCAGGACCGTGGGCTCATCCACTTGCTTGTCGTTCTTATCCAGTGCAAACGCAAACCGTTTCTTGTCGGCGATCCAAAAACTATCGTTGACCAGCGGCCATTGCTTGACGAATTCTTGTTCCAGCACCCCAGCTGAATCCGCCTGTCCTGCGAGCCGAGCCAGATTCCCTAGCGCTCGCAGCGCCTCGGCCCCCAGCCCGCTCTGATAAAACTCGCTCTTCACCGGCAGCAGCGGCCCGCCTTCCACCCACCCATGTCCCACTCCCAGATTTTGCGGCAGCCCTCGCGCGTCGTACGTCGATTTCAAAAACTGGTAGGCCTTCCACAGGCTTGCCCACTTTGCTTTCGCAAAATCCGTGTCGCCGCTATTCACCACGTAATCGTTAGCCGCGATGATGTATAGCGGCGTCGCGTCCGCCGATGCGTATGGATAAGGATAATCCTTGAACCAATTCACAAAATTCGCGCCCTGCGAAATCTCGTGCGGGATCTTCCCGTCTTCGCGCTGAAATTTGCTCACAAATTCCAAAGCCGTTTTGGCGTTCAGAAAATCGCCGGCGGCATCCAAAGCCAGCGACGTCCAAAACGAATCGCGCCCAAAGTACCAGGCAAACCCCGGCCGCTGACTCTCACCAGAAGTTCTGTATCCCGCCACCAATCCCGACCCAAGAAATGGATTGCTGACCATCCCCTGCACCATGCTGACCCTCGACCAGTCATAGGCCTGCTGAGTCTCTTTGTCAGGCAGCTCCACGCCGACCGTCTGGCGGAGATAGTTGCGGTAGTAGTCCGCCGACTCGCGCAACATATCCCCGAATCCGGAACTAAGCCGGCGATACTCGCTCTCTGCGTCCGCGCGACCGGTCATCGATCCCGCGATTAAAATGACTTGCGTGGCTTTCCCCTTGGCAATCAACCCAAGACGGAACGAATTCTCCTGGGACTCGGAATAGTTCGTCTGAAATTCCACTTGCGCATTTTCTGCCGTCGGCGACCCCGCAAGTGCCGCGAATTTCCTTTGCTCCTCGCCAAACGCAAACGCCTTCAGCCCCGCATCCCATCCGATATAGGTCGCGCCAAGCGCCGCCGGCCATTCCAGCTGAAAATCCCGGTGAAACACAGCTTCAATCTGGAGCGGACTCTCTGTTTCTGCTTCGAGCAAAATCACCGCCCCCGGTTCGCGCACCGGCACAAAAAGAGTCTCTCGCACCGAAAAGGTATCCCCGGTGTAAACGATCGTGCTGGTTTCCGGCCGGGTGATCAGTGTCCGCGCCAGCGAATCGGCCGGAAGCGTTCTGCCATCAGCGTGAAATCTCAGATGAAAGTCGCGAAATATCTTCAACGGATAAACCCATGCCTCCATCCGCCCCGCTTCATTTCCAAGCAGCCCCGCCCGCGTTCCCACCGCTGAGAGAAATTCCCACGGACGAACGGCCCGGGTTAGTTCGGTAGGCTTTGCCAACTCCACCGTAGTCGGCGATGCTTCGGCGCGCGCCTCCTGCCCACGGGGTGTTCCCCGCGCTTCCGTCGATTCGCTCGCTCGTGCCGGATCTGTCGCCCGAGCTGTCCCTGGCGCGTCGGCGTGCGCGGCCAATAGAACGAGCAGCGCCGCGCGGACGAAACTCGCGCGAAATCCTGACGTTTCTCGAATTCTGTCTTTTCTTTCGATCACCGGAGGAAGGTCCGTAGCACAAGAGAACCATGGATTCTCTCGCGCCCCTCTGCTTCGATCGTCATTTGGCCGTACAATACGCAGCAGCGGCAAATCTTAGCACGAGCCAAACCCGGGAAGGTATTATTCCATTTGTCTTCGTCACGTCGCGCATTTCTTAAGTCTCTAAGCCGCTCCGCACTCGTCCTGCCGCTAGAGGGCCTCCTGGCGCTAGCGCGCCCCATCCGCGGGAATACCATGCGCAGTGAGTCTCTGGGCGATTCGAACCAAGCCGCCGCAACCACTTCGAATCCATACCCGCCGCCCCCCAAAGACATCGGCCTCAGTTTCATCAATGTCGCACGCGAATCCGGCCTTAATCGAAAAACAATTTTTGGCGGCGAACACAAAAATAAGTACTTGCTGGAAACGACGGGCTGCGGCGTTGCTTTCTACGATTACGACAACGACGACTGGCTCGACATTTTCCTGGTGAATGGCTGGCGCCTTGAAGGATTTCCCAAAGGCCAGGAGCCGGTCTCGCGTTTTTTCAAAAACAATCGCGACGGCACTTTCACCGACGTCACGGCGAAATCTGGGTTGATTCATTACGGCTGGGGGCAAGGCGTTTGCATAGGCGACTACGACAACGACGGCTTCGATGACATTTACATCACTTCGTTCGGCGAGAATGTTTTGTATCACAACAACGGAAACGGAACGTTCACCGACGTTACGGCGAAAGCCGGCGTCGCTACGAACGGAAAACGCTGGAACACCGGCTGCGCGTTCGTCGATTACGATCGCGACAGCCACCTCGATCTTTTTGTGGCCAACTACATCGATCTTGATTTAGCAACCGCACCCTTGCCGGAGTCCGGCCCGTGCAATTACAAGGGAGTGCTCGTCGCGTGCGGCCCGCCGGGACTCATCGGCGGAAACAATATTTTGTTTCACAACAACGGCGACGGCACATTTTCCGATGTTTCAGAGCGCGCCGGAATTCTCCGGGCCAACGGAACGTTCGGGCTTGGCGTGCTTACCGCCGATTTCAACAACGACGGTTGGCCCGATATTTACGTCGCGAACGATTCGACTGCCAGTGCGCTTTATCAAAACAAAAAAAACGGCACATTCTCCGACGTGGCCATGGAAGCGGGCTGCGCGCTCAGCGCGGACGGCAAACCTCAGGCAGGCATGGGCGTTTCTGCCGCCGATTATGATCTCGACGGAAACCTCGACATCGTCAAAACAAATTTCGCGGGCGACACGCCGTCGCTGTACCACAATATCGGCGGCGGAAATTTCGAGGACGCTACCTTTCCCGCCGGCCTCGGCAAACATACGCAGTTTCTCGGCTGGGGCTGCGGTTTTTTCGACATGGACAACGACGGCTGGCCGGACATCTTGATTTGCAATGGCCACGTCTATCCCGAGGTCGAGCAGCTGCGCACCGAAGCGGGTTATGCGCAGCAGAAAATTCTGTATCGCAACTTGCGGAATGGCCATTTTGAAGATGTTTCCCGAGAAGGCGGCGCGGGAATCATGGTCCCGGTTGCGTCGCGCGGCGCGGCGTTCGGCGATTTCGACAACGACGGTGACATCGACGTGGTGGTGAACACGGTCAACGATTATCCTCAACTGCTGCGATGCGATTTGCGGCTCGAAAATAATTGGCTGAAGATAAAAACCATCGGCACGAAATCGAACCGCAGCGGCATCGGCGCGCGTCTTCGCTGCGTAACGCACCCGCCGGGTGAAACCAAGCCGCACCTACAAATTGACGAGGTGCGCAGCGGCGGCAGCTACATTTCGCAGAATGACTTGCGCGTGCACTTCGGCATCGGCAAAGCGGAGAAGGTCGAGCTGCTCGAGATCCGCTGGCCCAGCGGCGCGGTCGATACGTTGAAAGACGTGAAGCCCAATCAGCTGATCGTTGTGAAAGAAGGCGAAGGAATTGTGCGTTCCGCAAAATTCGAGCGGCCGAAGACGGCCGCGCCCGCCAAACCAGGCCATTTGGCGAGGTAAGGAGTCGTCGAGAATGCCTATTCGTAAGCACAAAATATTTCCGGCGCTCGGGTGTTCGGCCGCATCGATCGGTTTCGCAGCTTTTGCGATTGTTTTCGCTGCCACCCCCGCAACATCTGCCATTTGGCGCGTGGCGGCGCGCATCGGAAGCTCCGATCCTTTCTCCCGAGGGCGCGGGCTGGGAATCTGCCGGAACTTTTAATCCAGCGGTCATATCCACCTCCGTGCCGATGAGTGTTCCCACGCGGTCGCATGCCGATCGGAGGAAAATCGTGATGCCGTACCGCGCGCAAGACGCCGCGGGCACTTCGCGGATCGGTTACGCCGAAAGTACGGACGGCCTTCATTTTATGCGCTGGGCACATCCCGACCTTTCTCCCGAGGCGGACTACGAGAAAAATGGCGGCGTCGAGGATCCGCGGCTGCAGAAGTTCGGCGACACGTACTACCTGACTTACACCGGATACAACAAGAAAGATGCGCAGCTTTGCCTGGCCACCTCAAAAGACTTGATTCATTGGGAACGCAAAGGAGTGATCCTGCCCGCGTACCAGGGGAATTGGAACGTGGCGTGGACCAAGTCCGGCGCGATCGTGCCGGAAAAAATCGGCGGCAAATATTGGATGTACTGGCTGGGAACCGCCGCGGACAAAACCGACCAGATGGGACTGTCGTATTCGGACGATCTGATTCACTGGACGGAAGCGACCGAAACTCCGGTTCTTCCGCGCCGGCCGGAAAAATTTGATTCCCGCGTGGTCGAGCCGGGGCCGCCGCCCATTCTGACGCCTGCGGGAATCGTCCTGGTTTACAACGGGGCGGACGACAAGCTGGTGTATCGCACCGGGGTGGCGGTCGCGCCGATCCGCGAAAACTGATTTCGCGGACGGATGAGCCGGTCTTCGCGCCGGAAAAGGAATGGGAAAAGGTTGGCCAAGTTCCGAACGTGGTGTTTGTCGAAGGCATGGTGAGATGGGGCGGCAAGTTTTTGTTTTACTACGGCGGGGCGGATAAGTTTGTAGGCGTGGCGGAGGCCGATGAACTAAAGAGGTAGCGTTTCAAGGCTCCAACGGCGTCGCGCGGGAAACGGCTAGCAGCTGGTTAGCGGCGGGCGGCGCCTGTCGGGATAGGCGCGCTCAAAGGCGCAAGCAATTTCTAAAAGCAGGTGCTCATCGGTGACCGCACCGATCAGTTGGAGGCCCACCGGCAGGCCGGCGGGAATGAAACCACAGGGCACGGAGATGGCCGGCACCCCAGCGAGGTTCGCCGGGCGATTAGTGCGAAGCAGCAGTGCACGGGTGGAATGATCCTGGTCGCCAATGCGGATGGCTTCCTGATCAATGAGCGGAGCGGTGATCAGTGTGGTTGGGACAGCCAAGGCGTCCACGCCCGTGTCGGCCATGAGCAGATGCAATTGCTCGATGAACTTTTCACGCATTTCGAGTGCGGTCAGGTACACGGTCGCCGGGACCTCGGTTCCCAGCGCGAGGCGGGTTCGCACGTCCTCGCCATACTCAGCGGAGCGCGCAGGAAAAAACCCGGATTGCTGGTGGTAGTGAGTCGCCTCAGCCCAGGCGATCTGATTTCCAGCATTTTCAGTTTCACCCAGCAGGGACAAGGAGACCTCCTTTACTCTGACCTTTTGCGCGCGCAGGGATCGCAGTGCTTCCTCGAAGACAAATCGAACTTCGTTCGAAATTACATCAAAGAAAAACTCACGAGGCACGCCGAGCGTGAATTTGTGCGGTTTAGCGGAAAGTTTCCGCCGTGAGCGCAGAGTCGGTTCACCTTTTACGTGGGGAAGGATTGCTTCGAGCAGCAAAGTTGTATCGCGGACCGTGCGAGCCAGTGGGCCGACGCAATCAAGGCGCGGAGAAAGAGGAATCACACCTTCCACGCTTACGCGGCCAAGAGTTGGCTTTAGGCCAACGACGCCGCAAAGACAAGAAGGAATGCGGATGGAGCCGCCGGTGTCGGTACCGATGCTTCCATAGCACAGGCCAGCGGCGACGGCCGCCGCTGAGCCACCGCTGGAGCCGCCGGAAATGCGCGAGAGATCCCACGGATTGTGAACGGGGCCGTAGTGCGGGTTGTTGCTGGTGACGCCGTAGGCGAACTCGTGCATGTTGGTCTTGCCGAGAATAACTGCCCCAGCTTCTTTGAGCCGAGCGAGGACGGCGGCATCGTGTTGCGGAACGAAGTTGGCAAGAATCCTCGAGCCAGCGGTGGTTCGAATGGCTTCCGTCGAGATGTTGTCCTTCAGAGAGATAGGAATGCCGTGAAGAGGGCCGCGATCGCGATAGGTTTGGCCGCTCGGCGGAGCAAACAGTTCGGCTTCGGCCTTTTTTGCCTGGGCGAGGGCTAGTTCGGCCGTCACGGTGATGTAAGAGTTCAGCTGGGGATCGAGTTGCGCGATGCGGGAGAGCAAGAGCTGGGTGAGCTCGACCGGCGAAAGTTTGCGTTTGCGGAAGAGCCGGGCGACTTCTTCGATGGAGGCAAAGGCTAGGTCGGTGTCAGTGGTGGGGGGCACGATACGAGTAAGAGCGAGAAAAGAATTTAGCACAGAGGGCCCGGAGAACACAGAGGGTACGGAGAAGAGGACTAAAAGATTTTGTCCTGGCGGCGGAGATTGCCGAAGGAGCCGATGTTGGCAATGATGAAGGTGGCGGAGAAACGATTTTCTGTGCGGACCTGGCCGAGGTTAATGCGGCGGTACTCGAGCGCGAGGCCGCAGCAGCCTCCGTTGTAGCTGACTTGCACGAGCTGGCTCTGCAGGGTCTGGTTGGTGAAATCGTAGCTTACGCCGGTGGTGAAGTTGAATCCTTTGCGCGTCAGGTTGCCATAGCCGAGGAGCGCGCGGACTTGATTGGAGGGCGGCTGCTCGGGATTGTCGGTCAGGCGGAAATAGGCGACGGTGGAGAAAAACTCACGGTACGGCTTTATTTTCAGAAGCGTGCCAACGGTGACCAGGCGCTGGACTTGAGGATCGTATTGAAGGATTTGCTCGAGGTCGTAGAGGCCGCCAGGCGTGATTTTGAAATCGCTGACGATGGGAGACCAGTTGCGCGGACCGAAGGCGAAGGCGAAGGGGGAGATGGAGTTGAATGCCTCGAAGACGTTGCGCTGGCCGTTCACGATAGCGCCGCCGAACGTGGGATCGAAATAGTGTTTCTGAAAAATGCTCCAGGAGAGGAGCTCTTGCGGCTGGTCGTCGCCGGTTTTGGCGAAGAGCCGCTGAGTAACGCCGTATTGGACTTCGTCGGTGTCGGTGAGAGTGGCGTCGGAATCGAAGCGGATGAAGTCAGCGAAATTGTTTACGCCGGTGACATAGCGGTACGTGATCGTAGGCTCGATGGTGTGCTTGTACCTTTTGTGCGGCTTGTCTTTCCTGAGAGGGGCGCGGTCGAAAAAGCGCTCGAGAGTGGGCGGACGGAGTTCGACGGTAAGTTCGCCGGTGTTGCGGTTGATCGATTGGCCGCTCAGCTGGCCTGCCGAATTGTAGGAATCGCCGTAGTAGGTGGTGCGCAACGCGGCGGAAGTGGTGATGCCGAGCCAGGCGCCGAAGTTCAACGGAATGGTGACTTTGGGAGCGAATTCGGCGCGCGACACGAACGCAGGAGTATTCAGAGGAGTGTCATCCTGGCGATGCAGGGCGCCGGCAGAGGCATCGAAAGAAAAGTAGAACGGGAGATGGTGCCAAGGGGCCTGTTCGACGGAGGCGAAGCGGACCTCGGGAGCGTCGCGTAGCGAAACGCTGACGGCCGGGGTGGTTAGGCCGGTGGTGGCAGATGTGATCGGGATGCTGAGGAAGGTTTTGTCGGCCAGGTCTGCGACGTTCAGGCTGAAACCGCGGAAATTGTTGGTGAGGAAAGTGGCGCTGCGGACTTCGGAAGTGATGGCATCGCCGAAAGTATCGGCGAAGGCGAGACGGAAAGTGAGCGAAGTAAGTTCATTGATGTCGGCGACAAAACGCCAACCCTCCAGAAGCAGCGACTGAACTTCCAGTTGCTGTTGGTGGCCGCCCTGTTTTTCAATGACCTTGGTGTCGTTTGGGCCGGGAAGGCTGAGGCCGCGATCGATCACGCCGAAATAGGTGTATTTGATGGAAGTGTTTTCGAAGGGCCGAGCGCGAAATTCGGCGCGTTCGGCGGAGCCGCGTTTCGTGAGCAGTTCGGCGCCCAGGGTGGCATCCAGCCAGGGTTTGGGGGCCAGGTAGATGGCATCTCCCAGAACAAAGCCTTTGCTGTTGCTCTGACTAATTACCGGCAGCAGGATTCCGGTCTGGCGGATTTTTTCGCCGGCGGGGGCGGTGGCGTACGGGAGCCAGACGAGAGGTACGCGGAAGAGGCGGAAGTTGGCGTTCACCAGAGCGACGCTCTTATCGAGGCGAATGCGGGCGTGCGGGGCATAGAACTGCCAGGTGGGATGCTCGGGATCGCAAATGGTGATCCAGCCGCGGCGGACGAGGTAAATGTCGCCGGGGAAGCGTTCGACTTCAGGAGCCTCGAAATAGAGAGGATTTTGAGAAATCAGAATTAAGGGATTGGCGCGCCGCTCGATTTTGACGGTGCCCCGAACGTTGGTGAAGGTCCCGTGGCCGGTGCTTACGTTGTAGCGGGCTTCATCGGCTTCGAGATGTTCATTGTTGTAATCGAAGCGAACATGACCGCGAGCCAGGGATTCGGAGGTTTTTTCGTTGTATTCGATGTGGTCGGCCTGGAGGCGTTCGTCGCCGTAGTGGATGTCCACGTCATCGTCAGCAATAAAGACGTCGCCGCGTTTTTGTTGCGTACGAGACCAGATTTCGACATCGCCGGCTTTGCCGGAGTGCAGGCGGATTTGTTGACCGTAGGAAACAGGCAGGGCCGGCCCGACGAAAGAGTAAAGAAGAGTCGCGAGTAACACCAGGAACCGGGGCGCGGACGTCGTCCGGGCATGGAAATGACCATTCACGCGGAACATTTCTGCGATGAAAGCAGTTGCATAGCCTAGCACGCGGCTGCGGGGATGTGTAGCCGAGCCGGGAAGGACCGCTGGCCCCGCGCGCCGAGACGCGACGGGGTGCGGGAGGCATCGGGGCGAAACGCGGAGTGCGTACGGCGCGTCTGTCTCTCGACGGGTTGGTTGGCCATTCCTGAAACAATTGATGCGCGCCGTGGCATGGAGGAGGTATGATGCCCGGCCTTCGACACTAGGGGGAAGAAAATGGGTCATGCTTCGCTTGCTTTGAAGATGAGTTTGGCCGCGGTGGTGTTCTCGGTCGGACTGGCCATCATTGCGCCGGTTGGGACGAGGGGCCAATCGAATCCTACCGAGCAGCTGAAAAATTTGGAGTTTCGGGAGATCGGGCCTGCGGTGATGGGCGGGCGGATCGACGATTTCGGCGTGGTCGAGAGCAATCCGAACATTGTTTATGTCGGGACGGCTTCGGGCGGGGTGTGGAAGACGACGAATAACGGGACGACGTGGGAGCCGGTGTTCGACAAAGAAGACGTGTCAACGATTGGGGACATCGCGATCGCTCCGTCTGATCCGGCGGTGGTGTGGGTCGGGACAGGAGAGCCCAACAACAGGCAGAGCTCTTCGTGGGGAGATGGGATCTATAAATCGCTGGACGCCGGCAAAACGTGGCAGAAGATGGGCCGGCTGGCAGCGACGCATCACATCGGGCGGATTGTGATTCATCCGAAGAATCCCGAGATCGTCTATGCGGCGGCGCTAGGGCATCTGTGGGGGCCGAATCCGGAGCGAGGGGTTTACAAGACGACGGATGGGGGGAAGACGTGGAATCAAGTGTTGAAAATTAATGACGACACGGGGGTGAGCGATATCGCTATGGACCCGGAGAGTCCAGACACGCTATATGCCGCGGCGTATGAGCGGCGGCGAACGCCGTTCGGATTCAACGGAGGCGGGCCTGACGGCGGGATTTACAAGACTACGGACGGCGGCACCACTTGGAAGAAATTGACGAAGGGTCTGCCGTATGAAAACGGCGGTGATATTGGGCGAATCGGACTCGATATCTATCGCAAGGATTCGAACATCGTTTACGCCATCGTGCAGCACGAAAAGGGTGGGACCTATCGAAGCGACGACAAGGGCGAGACCTGGAAGAAGACGGGCGATACCAACCCGCGTCCTTCTTATTACAGCCAGATTCGCGTCGACCCCAACAATGATTTGCGGATTTGGGAGCTTGGCGCGCAGATGTTTTATTCCGAGGATGGGGGCAAGACGTTTTCTACGCAGCGGGTGAAGGGCATACACGGAGATTTTCACGCGATGTGGATCGATCCGGCGGATTCGAACCACGTCATCACCGGCTGTGACGGGGGAATTCACTGGAGTTACGACAACGGGCGGACCTGGGACTTCATCAATACCATCGCGATTGGACAGTTTTATGAAGTGGGGTTGGACAACGAAAAGCCTTACAAAATTTGCGGCGGCTTGCAGGACAACGGGAGTTGGTGCGGGCCGAGCAGGTCTTTGACGCGAGACGGCATCATCAATGGGGACTGGACGTTGATGCCTGGCGGCGACGGTTTTTATGCGCGAATTGATTACGCCGAGCCGTGGATCGTTTATACGGAATCACAGGATGGCCATATTTCGCGGCGGGATGAGCACACCGGACAGCAGCGCGAGATTATGCCGGAGGCTAAGGCCGGCGAACCGCATTACCGTTTTCAGTGGAACTCGCCCGTCGAGGTTTCGGCGCATGATCACCATACGATTTATTACGGCGGAAATTATTTGTTCAAGTCGACGGACCGTGGAGATTCCTGGACGCGGCTGGGCGGGGATCTGACGACCGGGGTGGACCGCAACAAGCTGCAGATCTTCGGCAAGACGCCGGACAAGAATACCTTGTCGCGCCACGACGGCGTTGAGGAGTATCCGACCATCACGACTCTGAGCGAATCGCCGCTGACGCCGAACGTGTTGTGGGTGGGAACCGACGACGGGAACGTCGAAGTGTCGCGGGACGGTGGAAAAACTTGGAAGAACGTAGCGTCGCGCGCGCCGGGAGTTCCCAAGGGGACTTATGTTACGCGTGTGGTGGCCTCCAAGTATGCGGAGGGCGCGGCGTTCGTGACCTTCGACGGCCACCGAACGGACGATTACAACGTGTACCTGTTCGAGACTTCGGATTATGGGGAGACGTGGAAAGCGATCCGCAACGGAATCCCGGATTCGGCTGGCACCGTGCATGTCGTCCGCGAGCATCCCAGGAGCGCTAATTTGCTTTTTGCGGGAACGGAGTTTGGGTTGTGGGTGTCGTGGGATCACGGCACGAATTGGACGGCGCTGAAGAATAATTTTCCGACCGTGCCGGTGGACGACATCGAAATTCAGGCGCAGCAGAACGATTTGGTGCTGGCGACGCACGGCCGGTCCATCTGGATTTTCGACGACATGACGCCGATCGAGAAGTTCGATGCCAGCGTGGCGAATTCGGATTTGACGTTTTTCGGCCCGCGGCCTGCGACGTTGTGGGATTTGCGCGAACGGCGGTGGAGTGCGGGGCAGAAGATGTTCACGGGAAAGAATCCGCCGTACGGCGCGATTTTGAACTACTACCTCAAAGCGGCCCTCCCGCCGGAAGCGTCGAAGACGGGCCAGGACGAAAAAGCGAAGGAAGAAAAAAACAAGGAAGAAAAAAGCAAAGCCCAGGAACAGAAAGAAACTACCGTCGTAGACGAGAAAGCCCAAGCGCAGGAAAGGAAGGAAGTCCCTCGAGCTGCCGCGGCCCTACCTGGAAAAGCAAGCAACGAGGAAGCTGCGAATAAAGAGGGCAAGGCCAAGATCAGCGTCTACGACAAGGACGGGAAGCTGGTGAGGGAACTCGACGGACCCGGGAAGGCTGGGGTAAACCGGACGAATTGGGATCTGCGGTGGAACTCGCCCGCCGTGCCCACACCAGAACAACTAGAGGCGGCGGCAGCGGGGTTTGATTTTGGGCCGCGCGGACCTCTGGTTGAGCCCGGCAAGTACACCATCAAAATCAAGGCGGGCAGCAAAGAAGGGACGCAAGAGGTCGTTGTGGAAGACGATCCGCGGCTGGAGATTTCACCTGCCGACCGTTCGGCGCGGCGGGAAGCCATCGAACAGCTTTACGCAATGGCCAAGACCTTGGACAAAGACCGCAAAGCGATCGAGGGCATCAAGGAAGGGCTGAAGGCTGCTCGAGAACAATGGAAGAAGGATGCCGACAAGCCGGATGCTCCAAAGATTCCCGAAGAAATAAAAAAGGCAGCAGATGAGTTGCAGAAAAAGGTGGATGCGGTCGCGGAGAAGTATGCGCGGGAACGCGAAGGTCTGGGAAATGCTGGGCCGCCGTTTGAATGGAAACCCGTGCCCTTGCCGCAGCAGGTGCAAGGCTTGTTGAGAGACCTGGACGGGTTCTGGGCGGCGCCGGGAGGGCAACAAAAGGACAAGCTGGCGGAATTGCCACCGCTCGCGAACGATGCGTCGGCACAGGTGAAGAAAATTGTCGACGAGGATCTGCCAGCGCTAAATAAGAAGATGAATGAAGCGGGGATACCGCATATCGTGCCTGCGCTGCCGCAACAGAGGCCTGGCCGGGGCGGAGATTCGGTTGATGACGAATCTTAGCCTGAAACAAATCAACTGATTTAGAGAAAGACGGAGGATAGAGCATGAACGCGAAGCAGCTCAGCGTGCGCGGTCTGGCGGCGTGGTTTGTGATGTTGACCATAATTCTCGGCGGATCCGGCGGGCCTGTTCAGGCGAAACCGCCGGACGCGGCAGCTCAGGATAGTCAAAACAAGAAAGACGAGAAAAAAGACGAGAAACGGGACGAGAAGAAAGGATTGCCGCTGAAGTCTGCGCGAAAAATTGAATTCACGACGGATGAAGGGACTTGGCTCTCGCTGGATGTTTCACCGGACGGCAAAACCGTCGTCTTCGAATTGCTCGGTGATATTTACACGCTGCCGATCGAAGGCGGAGTTGCAAAACTCGTCGACGGTGGGATGGCCTTTGACAGCCAACCCAAGTTTTCGCCCGATGGAAAATGGATCGCGTTTATTTCCGACCGCGAAGGCAGCGAGAACGTCTGGATCATGCATTCGGACGGCAGCGGCGTGAAACAGGTTTCGAAAGATCCTAACAACGAGTTCGCCTCGCCCTGCTGGTCGCCGGATGGGCACTACATCTTTGTGTCCAAGGCCGGATTCGGCATTAATACGTTTGAAATATGGATGTACCACGTGAATGGCGGTTCCGGCGTGCAGATCACCAAGGCCAAGCCTACCCCAACGACGCCGCGGCGGGAGCGCGGAAATGCTGTCGGGGCGGTGGCCTCTCCGGACGGCAAGTATCTTTACTACGCCAAGCGCCAAGGCGGCTTCGAGTACAACGCGCAGTTCCCTTTGTGGCAGATTGCGCGACGGGACCGCAAGACCGGCGATGAAGACATTTTGTTGGAGCAGGCGGAGAGCAGTTTCCGTCCGGTACTTTCGCCGGATGGCACGCTTCTGCTCTATGTGACGCGGTACGAAACAGAGACCGGACTGCGTCTTCGCAATCTGGAAACCGGTGAAGATCGCTGGCTGAGATATCCCATCACCCGCGATGATCAGGAGTCCCGCTATACGCGAGATCTTTTTCCAGGCTACGCATTTCTCCCGGATGGCAAGGAAATCGTCTACAACCAGGACGGAAAGATTCGCCGGCTAAACATCGCGACAGGAGCGGAAAGCGTGATTCCGTTCACAGCGCAAGTGTCGCAGGAACTTGGACCGAAGCTGGATTTTCCGCAAAAGGTAGAGCAAGGCCCGGTCAAAGTGCGTTTGATTCAGGGTCCGGTGGAATCGCCCGATGGCACGAAGATGATCTTTTCCGCGATGACCCACCTTTACATCATGGACATTCCGGGCGGCAAGCCAAAACGCCTAACCAGCGGGAACGCGCGCGAGTTCCAGCCCGCGTGGTCGCCGGACGGAACATCGGTCGCCTACGTGACGTGGTCGAGCGCAGGCGGACAGCTCTGGAAAGTTTCTTCAGCGGGTGGAACGCCCGAACAGTTATCCAAGTCGGATGCGCTGTACAGCAATCCAGTTTGGTCGCCGGACGGAACCCGGATTGTGGCGCTGCGCGGAAACGCTTATGACCGCGATAGACTCCAGTTCGACAGCGGTCAGACGCACAATGCGGATCTCATCTGGATTTCCGCCAAAGGCGGCGATGCGAATTTGATTTTGCCCGCGCGCGGTGCGGGCTCGCCGCACTTCACGCACGATAAAGACAGGATTTACATTTATACACCTCAGGGGCTTGTTTCGCTCCGCTTTGACGGCACGGATCGCCGCACGCATATCCAGGTGAAGGGGACCGGCGGCTATTTCGCCGAGGAGCCCATCCCCGCGAACGACGTGCAGGCAAGTCCGGACGGGCAGTGGGTGCTGGCGCAGGTAATGAATCAACTCTATGTGACGGCCATGCCCGTAGTCGGTGGTGAAGCTCCTACGGTGAACGTGTCCTCGCCGTCCGTGCCGGTCAAACGGCTGACCGATATTGGCGCCGATTATTTCAATTGGGCGGATGACGGGAAAACCATTACGTGGGCTGTCGGCGCGAGCCTGTTCCGCGAGCCGCTCGGCGCCATTTCTTTCGAGCCCCCCAAGGAAGACGAACAAAAGGAAGGCGACAAGAAAGAAGCCGGGGCGCAAACAGCGGATGTCAGCAAGGACGAAAAGAAGGACGAGAAAAAAGAACCGAAGAAGCTCAAGGAAGAGGACAAGAACGTAGAGGAGATCGCCGTCGACCTTGAAGTTCCGCGGAAAACCCCGAAGGGCACGATGGTGCTGCGAGGCGCGACTGTCGTGACGATGAAAGGCGAGGAAGTCCTCAAGAACGCGGATATTGTGGTCGAGAACAATCGCATCAAGGGTGTCGGTGCGAGGGGCACTGTGCCCGCGGGCGCCAAAGTGTTCGATGTCGCCGGGAAAACGATTGTGCCCGGATTTATCGACACGCACGCGCACTGGTTCGAAATCCGCCGCGGCATTCTGGACACCGAGAACTCTGCCTTTTTGGCGAACCTGGCTTACGGCGTGACTGCCGGACTCGACGTGCAGACCAGCACGAACGACATGTTTGCCTACCAAGACCTGGTGGACAGCGGGGACATCATCGGGCTGCGGGCGTTTTCGACAGGGCCTGGTGTTTTTTCCGATAACGATTTCAAATCGGAAGAGGAAGTAAAAGGGGTGCTGACGAAATACAGAAAATATTACGGTACGCACAACATCAAGAGCTACATCGTGGGCAACCGCAAGCAGCGGCAGTTCATGGTCGAGGCGTCGAAAGAATTGGAGATGATGCCGACAACCGAGGGCGGATTGGACTTGAAGCTTAACCTGACTCACGTCATCGACGGCTTCCACGGCAACGAACACACGCTGCCTATCACGCCGCTCTACAAGGATGTGCTGCAGATGTTCGCGCAGTCTGGAATCGCGGAGACGCCTACGCTGATCGTGAACTACGGTGGACCGTTTGGCCAGGAATACTGGTTTGAGAATACGGAAGTGCACGACAACGCGAAGCTGAATCGGTTCACGCCGCACAACCTCCTCGACGAAAAGACCAATCGGAGACCGGATTGGTTCCGGAAAGACGAATACGCCTTCCCGAAACTTGCCGCTCAGATGGCCAAGCTCTCGCGGGCGGGCGGACTTGTCGGCGTGGGCAGCCACGGGCAGCTGCAGGGGCTCGGGTATCATTGGGAGATGTGGATGCTTGCGAGCGGGGGAATGACGCCGCTCGAAGTATTGCGATGCGCGACCCTGAATGGATCGAGAATCATCGGGCGGCCGGAGGATCTCGGTTCGCTCGAGGCGGGTAAGCTGGCCGATTTGGTCATTTTCGACAAAAACCCGCTCGACGATATTCACAATACGAACACCATTCACTGGGTCATGAAAAACGGAGAATTGTTTGAAGGCGATACCCTCGACGAGGTATGGCCGGAACAGAAGAAGCTCGAGACGCTCTACTTCTGGAATTTCGACAAGCCCAAGGCGGGAGAGCCGTTGAGCTACGGCAAGACCGTGAATCCGTAAAGCACTAGCGGCTCGTTCAGATTGCATGGCGCGGAGGGCTGCCGCTCAAACGCCCTTCCGCCGCAAAACCCCGGAGCCGTTCACTCTTTTGTTTTTGCTTCTACCTTGATTTGTGTCGAGCGGTACCACTCAAAGGTGCGGCCAAGACCTTCTTCAAAACTGACTTGCGGATCGTAGCCGAGGAATTCGCGTGCTTGCGTGATGTCGGCTTGGGAGTCGCGAATGTCGCCGTCACGGGGTGCATCGTACTTGGCTTCGAGTTTCTTGCCGGATATTTTCGCAAGGAGCTCAAGTGTCTGGTTCAGCGTGAAACGGTGGCCGGTCCCGACGTTGAACGTTTTGCCAGAAACATTGGGGCCCTCGCAGGCGAGAAGATTGGCTTGCACGGCGTTTTCCACGTACGTGAAGTCGCGGGATTGCTCGCCGTCCCCAAATATGACGGGCTGCGTCTCTTCTAGAAAACACATGCATAATTTAGCCAGGACGCCGGAGTAAGGCGAGCCGGGATCCTGGCGAGGCCCGAAAATATTAAAGTAGCGGAGAGAGACATTTTCGAGTCCGTAACAGCGGCCAAACGTTTGCGCGTAGAGTTCGCCGACGAATTTGGTGACGCCATAGGGCGAAATGGGCGCCGGGGGCATGGTTTCGACCTTAGGCAGCGTCGGTGTTTCGCCGTACGCAGAAGAAGAAGCAGCGAAAACCACGCGTTTTACTTTGGCGTCGCGCGCAGCGACCAGGACATTTAAAGATCCATCGATGTTGATTTTATTGGTTTCGATGGGATCCTTGACGGAGCGCGGGACAGAAGTACGCGCGGCGAGGTGCAGCACGTATTCAGCCTCATGCATGGCCTTGCGGACAACTTCGATGTCCGTGATGCTGCCCTTTATGAAGGTAATTTTGTTGCGGATTTCTGCGAGGTTATCCTCTTTGCCGGACGAAAGGTCGTCGAGCACAACTACGCTGTGGCCGCGCCGCACGAGTTCGTCTACGGTGTTCGAGCCGATAAAACCGGCGCCGCCTGTGACAACGTAGCGCATTCAGCAATTCCTCCTCGATCGAGGCCCGTCGGCGGCGGAGTGCCGTCTCGGTCATTGACGCGGCTCCGGCAAAGACGCGGGCCTCGCGTTTTGGTAACCTCGAAGTTCGTGGGTAGTGTCCGGCGGACTTTGCCGGGCTACCGCGGACGAATTTGTATTGTACGACGGAAGACCAAAAGGCAAGGGACTGTTTCCGATGCGGGTCACAGAAAGAGCATGAGCTACCGGATCGTTATCGGCGTCGCCGCTTTGGCGGTTATTGGATGTGCGGCTGGGGGGTACTACCTGGTGCGAGAACGAAGTGAGGCATCGGCGCGGGCGTCGGCCTCCGCGCCCGATTCCGAACCGATGGGGGCCCCAGCCGCGGACCTCGCCGCAGGAGTCTCGACTAGCCCTCCAGCAACCTCCACCGCGGGAAAGCATGGCGAACCCGTGGCAGATCCCGGGCTGCCGCTGCGAAGGGGCGAAGTGCTGGAATACACGGCGAATGTTTCGAACCTGACCAATGTGGCCAATCTGAAATTGCAAGTGGTCGAACGGAAGGATTTTTTCGGGAACAACGCATGGCATCTTCAGGCGTTTGCGCACACCGAAAACCCCCTGCGGATGGTCTTCGAGCTTGACGACCAGTTTGATTCCTACAGCGATGCGGCGACGATGACCAGTCTTCAGTACGAACTGCACTTGAATGAACGGGGGCAGAAAGTGGATTCCGTCCAGCGCATGACGGCCACCGGAAAAGAGCCGGCACCTCCGGATGTTACCGAGACGCGCGTGCTTCCCGGAACGCGCGACCCGCTTGGGATGCTGCAATATTTGCGGAACGTGGATTGGACGAAGACCCCAGAATTGCGATGTCCGGTCTACGATGGGCACAAACTGTACAACGTCAGAGCCAAGCTCCTAAGCGCGGGCGAGGCAGTGACCGTTCCTGCGGGCAGCTACAAGACCTCGAAGATCGAGGTACGTGTGTTTGAGAACGGGCAGGAGATGAAGGACGCTCATTTCACCATGTACTTCGCCAACAACGTCGCGCGCACGCCCATACTTCTGGAAGCGATTATGCCGTTTGCGACGGCGAGGGTGGAGTTGCAGCGCGCCAAGTAGGAGTTCGTTCTCTATGCGGCCCGACGGAAAACAATTCCCAAATCAATTGTGAAAAAAGAGCTATGCGGCCGAACGCCGCGGCACACCTTACGGCGCTACCAGTTGCTCTATCAACGAACAGGCGATGTGGCCGATGGTGATATGCGCTTCCTGGATTCGTTGCGAGTCTTCGGAGGGCACGTTGAGCAGAAGATCTACTTTGCCGGCGAGCGCGCCGCCGGTTTCGCCCGTGAACGCCACGAGATAGGCACCGCGCGCGCGTCCGGTTTCTATTCCGCGAACTATGTTCGGGCTCGTGCCGCTTGTTGAGAGGGCCACAAGAACGTCCTGGGCCGCCACGAGCGATTCAATTTGCCGGGAAAAAATGCGCTCGAAACCGTAGTCGTTGCCCGCTGCGGTGAGTACTGACGGATTGCTGGTCAATGCCAGCGCCGCAAGCCCAGGGCGGTCGGCGTGCAGCTTTACGACCAGCTCAGCCGCGAGGTGTAAGGCATCGGCTGCGCTCCCGCCATTTCCGAAGAAGACGATTTTTCCGCCGCCGCGGAGCGTCGTGGCGCTTTTTTCGGCAAACTCGGCGATGCGCCCGACTAGCTCATGGGAAAAACTCTGCTTTACGCGAGCGCTTTCCTCGAGGTGGCGTCGTATTTTTTCGGCGGAGGAGGCCATCGGCGCCTAGCAGAGAACAATTTTGTCGCGGTGACGCATGACCCGGCGCGTGGCGTTGCGCGTGTCTACAACAAGTCTGGCGGCGTCTACAATTGCAACGTAATCGTAGCTCGAGTGATCCGTCGCGATGATAACCCCGTCATAGCTTCCCAGGGTTTGGGCATTGAGCGGGACGGACTTCATGTTTTCGTAGTTGTAGTGGCGCATTTTGTGGAGCTGCGGGAAATAGGGATCGTTGTATTCGAGATTTGCGCCACGCTGCTGCAGGAGTTGCATGATTTTCAGCGTGGGCGATTCACGAAGGTCGTCGACGTCCTTCTTGTAAGCCACGCCCAGAATCAGCAGCTTCGAGCCTTTGAGACTCTTTTTGTGGTCGTTGAGGGCGGTGGCGACCGCGTCCACCACATGATAGGGCATCGCAGTGTTCACTTCGCCGGCCAGTTCGATGAATCGCGTAGAGAAGTCGAACTCTCGCGCTTTCCAGGAAAGATAGTATGGATCGACCGGAATGCAGTGTCCGCCAAGGCCGGGGCCGGGGTAGAAGGGCATGAAGCCGAACGGCTTGGTCGCGGCTGCGTCGATGACTTCCCAGATGTCGATCCCCATGCGTAGGCTGAGCATCTTCAGTTCGTTGACCAGCGCAATGTTGACGCAACGAAAAATATTTTCTAGCAGCTTGGTCATTTCCGCGGCCCGCGTGGAGCTTACCGGCACCACGCGCGCGACGACTTGTGCGTAGATCGATACTGCGGCGCGTCCGCTTGGCGGATTCACGCCGCCGACGACTTTGGGAATCTGCGCCAGCCCAAACTGTTTGTTGCCCGGATCTTCGCGCTCAGGCGAGAAGGCGAGAAAGAAATCGCACGCGATATTTTCATTTTCCGGACCGGCAGCGATGGGGCAGTGCAGGCCGCTCTTCTCGAGGATAGGGAGCACCAGCTCCTCGGTCGTACCTGGATAGGTGGTCGATTCAAGAACCACCAGCTGTCCCCTTTGGAGGTGAGGCTGGATTGAAATAGCCGTCTGCTCGACGTAGCTGAGATCAGGTTCGCGCCGCACGTCCAAAGGCGTCGGTACACAGATAATGATGGCGTCCGCTTCCTTGATGCGCGCGAAATCCGTGGTCGCGCTGAAGTGCCTCGAGTTGACGAACTGCTGGATCTTGGTTTGCGGAATATGCTCGATGTAGGACTTGCCGGCGTTGAGCATCGTCACTTTGTTTGGATCGGTGTCAAAACCCGTGACTTTGTGGCCCGCTTCCGCGAAACGCAAGGCCAGCGGCAGCCCAACATATCCGCAGCCAATGATGGCGACTTTCAGCTGAGCGCCTTTGAAGAATTCGGGTTTCCGGTCTACTGGCATGAGTTACGTCGCTCTCCTAGTCATTTTTGGGGATGGTGCAGGCCATTTGGCCGATTGGATAGAGACGCTTTAATATAGCAGGTTCTAAGCGAACAAAAAACGCTCAGAGTGTTACCGCTTGTTCAAGAGCGGTTGCGGGTTGCGGCGAGACGCGGGAAGATAGTATCGATGAATTTGGCAACGAGAAAGAACACCGAGAGCGGGCCTGCCATTCAGCGATGACTCTCCTCGTCCTGCTCCTGGGGGCCGTCGTTGGCGTGTTAGTCGGGCTGTTGGGCATTGGCGGTGGCGTGGTGCTGGTGCCGGCCTTGGTTTATTTGCTGCACATGGACCAGCATTGGGCTCAGGGGACTTCGCTTCTTATTCTCCTGCCTCCTGTGGGGCTTGGCGCACTGCGCCAATACTGGAAGCAAGGGCAAGTGGATTTGCGCGCGGGAATTCTGTGCGCGTTGGGAATGCTCGTAGGTGGGTATGTCGGCGCATGGATGGCTGTTCCAATCGCTTCCCGCCATCTCAAAGGACTGTTCGGTTGCTTTCTGATCTTGGCCGCGCTCTTGCTCTTGCGAAAACCGGAGCCGCAAAACAGAACAACGGTCGCCACCGATGAGGAATCAGCTCGTGGCTGACGGCCCGTTACATGACGCAAGTATTTTTATGGCGGCTTCGGTCTGCGGCGTCGCTTCCGGTTTATTCGGGATCGGAGGCGGGGTGCTGCTGGTGCCGTTCCTGGCGTTGTTTTTTGCGTTTGGGCAACATCGAGCACAGGGAACCAGTTTGATTGCGCTGATACCGCCCACCGGTCTGCTGGCGTTCTTGGCGTATGCCAAGGCTGGTTATGTTTCCTGGAAAACCGGGCTGCTGCTGATCCCGGGAGTTTTTGTTGGAGGCATTGTGGGTGGACGGCTGGCTAAACGGCTCCCGCCTCGGCGAATGCGGCAAGTATTTGCCGGACTGATGTTCGTGTTGGGTGTGTGGCAGGCCGCTGCCGCTTGGTGGCGCTAGGGAGTTTTCGAACACTATGGTCGATGTCCACTGTCATATCCTGCCGGGGCTGGACGACGGCCCGGGCGATATGGAGATCTCGCTGGCGATGGCGGAATCCGCCATCGCGGATGGAATTACGCACGTTGTGGCGACTCCGCACTCCAGCAATGAATATAGTTTTGACTATGCGCGCGTGCGGGAACTGCGACAGGAACTTCAAGGGAGAATTGGCGGCCGTCTGACTCTGGCCACGGGCTGTGATTTTCATTTGAACCCTGAGAATCTGGAAGCCCTGCGCGTGGATGCTCCGCGCTTCTGCATCAACCAGCGCGACTACCTGCTCGTCGAATTCAACGAATATTCGATCCCGCCGGCCATGGATCAGACTTTGCATGAGATTCAGCTCCTGGGACTGAGGCCGGTGATAACCCACCCGGAGCGCAACGCTATTCTGCGCCTGCAGACGGAGCGGCTTAGGAAATGGGTCCGTCTCGGCTGCTTCGTACAAGTGACGGCAGGCTCCCTGACGGGAATTTTTGGCCCGGGAGCGGAAAAAAATGCGTGGCGCTGGATGGCCGACGGAGTGGTTCACTTTGTGGCCAGCGATGCTCACAATACCCGTGGGCGGCCCCTCAAACTCCAGCCTGCATTCGACCTTGTTCGGGAGCAGTTGGGAGAAGCAAAAGCCCTTGCTCTTTTTGTCGAAAATCCGATGGCCGCCTTCGAGGGACGTGACTTGCCGCATGTCCCTGAACTGGCGGATGAAGCCGATCTCCCTCGCCGCAAGCGGTTTTTCTTTTTCTAAATCTCTAGTTCGCGGGGCGCAGCGGCATTCCGGCCCAGGCATTCAAGATGCCCAGTAGTTCGCGAACAACATCGAGAGCGTCACCCGTCGTGCGCCACCAGCGCCCGTCGAAGGGATCGTCCGAAGCAGCGCGTACAATGGCCTGCCGACGGCCTGCGACTAGGCGGTGCCATAGGATTCGCACGCGGCGCGTATGCACTTTGCTCGTGACGATAATCACGGTCCCGCCCTTTTCTTCTTCAAGTGCTGCCGAAACCGCTCGAATTTCATCGGCCGTGTTGAGGATGGGAGGCTCTAATACGCGGATCGTGTCGGCCGGCACCCCTTCGTGCATTAGCACCCGCAAATTGTAAAAATCTTCCCCGACATAGGAGATTTGCATCGCTTCGAGTGTCGCACCAGGCTCACTGGAATGCGTCACCCACACTTTTGGTGCGTAACCCTCGCGGTAGAGCTTCGCAGCTTCTAGGGCCCGCAGGGGCATGCGCCCGCTAAGGACGACGATGGCTTGAGCCTTCTCGAGCGGATCTTCCACCACCAGCCAGCGGCCCGCGCCAAGAAGTAGCACCACCCCACCCAGCAGCAATATCCCGGCAAGACCAAGGACCACCCGACGCATTCGCCGAGGTCTCGGTGGGTGGGTTTCACGATTCTTCTCGGCTGCCATCGCCCGCGATTCCTCACCCGATGGGCGCATCGTATCCCCCGCCAGATAGGTGGTCAATTAAGCGATCGCAGACTACACTAACCAGCTGCGATTTTGGGGGAGGATCGATGAGAGCGGTAGTCACGGGAGGAGCTGGATTTCTGGGGTCGCATCTTTCTGACCGTCTGATTGGCGAAGGCTGGGATGTGTTGGTTCTGGACAATCTCGTTACCGGAGTCGAGTCCAACGTTGGACACCTCCTCAAGCATGCTAATTTTCGCATCGCGCGGTGCGACGTTTCTAGATACATCGACGTGCCGGGCCCGGTGGACTACGTTTTGCACTTCGCCTCCCCGGCGAGTCCTGTGGATTACCTGAAACTTCCCATCCAGACTCTCAAGGTCGGCGCGCTCGGCACGCATAACGCGCTGGGGCTCGCGCTTGCGAAGAAGGCAAAGTTTTTCCTGGCATCGACCAGCGAGTGTTACGGTGATCCGGAAATCTCACCGCAACATGAAGAGTACTGGGGCCATGTGAATCCGATCGGTCCACGAGGCGTTTACGACGAAGCGAAGCGCTTTGCGGAGGCCATGACCATGGCCTACCACCGCTATCACGGTGTGGACACTCACATCGTGCGCATTTTCAATACTTACGGCCCAAGAATGCGCCTCAATGACGGCCGCGCTCTGCCAAATTTCGTGCACCAGGCACTCACCGGTAAGGCGCTGACCGTCTATGGCGATGGCAAGCAGACGCGAAGCTTTTGCTATGTGTCCGACTTGATCGAAGGTATTTACCGCTTGATGCTTTCCGACGAACACTCCCCGGTGAACATCGGCAATCCGCAGGAGATCACTATTCTGGAATTTGCCGAGCGGGTTCGCAAGCATTTTGAGAATGCTCCCCCCATTATTCTTGAGCCTCTGCCGCAAGATGATCCGAAGCGTCGCTGCCCGGATATTAGGAAAGCGAAGCGCATTCTAAAGTGGGAGCCCAAAGTTGGATTGGATGAGGGTTTGCGATTGACGCTCGCTTATTTCAAGCAAGAATTCGCGCCAAAGAAAACGGCTTAACGGCAGGCGCGGAATGAATCCTGGTTCGGCGGCGGGGCGCCCTTCCCACTTGCTATGGACCTCTCCTGCGTCTCACTACGCTCTGCCAAACGAATGATACTCAAATCCAAGCTCGCGCATGTGCTTGGGGGAATAAAGATTTCTGCCGTCCACGACGAGGCTGCGGGCCATGAGGGGCTTGGCACGTTTCCAGTCCAGGTGGCGGAAAACGTCCCACTCCGTACAAATCAGCGCAGCGTCAGCTCCGCGCAACGCTTCGTACGGATCTTCGTGATAGGTTACTTTTGGCAGAAGAGCTTTCGTTCTCGATATGGCTTCCGGATCCGTGGCGTGAACCATCGCGCCTTCTTCCAGCAGACGCTTAACGACCTCAAGCGCGGGCGCAAATCGAATGTCGTCTGTGTTGGCTTTGAACGCCAGCCCCAGCACAGCAACGTGCTTGCCCTTGACGACCCAAAGAGCCTTGTGAACTTTTTCAAGAAAGCGGTCGATGCGTTGTTTATTGACCCGTTCTGTGGCTTTCAGAAGATCGAAATCGACGCCAACCGAAGCCGCCAGATGAATAAAAGCCTGCACATCTTTGGGAAAGCAAAAGCCGCCAAAACCTAGTCCTGCGCTGAGAAATTGCCCGCCAATTCTGGGATCCAATCCCATGGCGTGAGTCACTTCTTTGACGTCGGCGCCGATTCTTTCACACAAATCGGAAATGACGTTGGCGTAGCTGATTTTCAGCGCGAGAAAGGAGTTTGACGCGTGCTTGATGAGCTCGGCGCTATTGATGGTGGTGACTAGAAATGCCGGCTGACTCGTCGGGCAAGAGCCCTGGTGCACTGGGCAGTGAAATTTGTGCTCGAGGATCGGCCGGTAAATTTCGCGCAAATCGGCCGCAGCGGATTCCTCCTCGACGCCAACCACAATGCGGTCCGGATGGAAGAAATCTCCGACGGCGGTGCCTTCGCGGAGAAATTCAGGGTTCGAAGCTACTCGGAACGCGGACTTGCCGCCGCTACTATAGGCGGCTAGCGCTCGCCGTAGCTCTAGCCCGGTCCGTGCTGGCACGGTGCTCTTTTCGATCACCAACTTGGGTGAGCGGGCCTGTTCGGCAATCTGTCGCGCGACCTGGTCGATGGCGGAAAGATCGGCCTCGCCGCTTTCTTTCGGCGGCGTGCCCACGCATATAAAAATGGCGTCACCCGCGCGGATTGCTTCGCCGGCATCAGCACTATAAGAAATACGCCCGTCCTTGCGCGCAGACGAAAGTATTTCTTCCAGGTGTTGCTCATAGATGGGCACCTCTCCGGCTTGGAGGCGCCGAATCCGTTCGGCATCGATATCCGTGCAGGTCACTTCATGGCCCGCCGCGGCGAAACACGCCCCGGTTACCAATCCTACGTAGCCGCATCCAATCACAGAAAGACGCAAGTAAGGATCTCCCTGGCAGCGCTGGGGGCAATCACCTAGCGCTGTTTCGAAGGTACCGCAAACGCTTTGATTTGACCGAACCGCCGGAGGCCAGCACATCATCGCGAAGTGTTGCTCCGCCCACACAGTAGGACGGCCTGGCCTAGTCCTTCAAACTCCTTCCCATCAGAAGTCCACGCAAGCCCAGCAGAACAAGCCGCGGCTGGCGGCACACCACGTTCCAGAGCAGGCGCGTGGATTCGTCGCGATTGATCGCACCCAGAGACTCGCGTGTCGACACATTGAGCAGGTCGACAAGCTGCGAATAATCCTTCTGCTGGAAATGGTGGAGCGCCCGCCGGATCAGCCAGTGGGTGGCGAGTTCGCGGCGCAGTGCTGTCAATTCCTTGTTCCGCCCACCGCGTAAGATCGACTGCCCGACTCCGAGCGCTCCGCGCAGTCCCGTCACGATTCCGCCGACCGTCGACACCTTTACCTGTGCCGCCGCATCACCAACCAAATATACCTCGCCATTTCCGATGCGCCGTCGCACCGGCACCCAACCTCGGTAGACAGGTATACGCGCCCCTTGCCATTCCAGAGGCTCCATCTGTCTTTTCTCGAGAAACCGCGAAAGACACTTCTTTGTGTCGCGGCCTTCCTCGCCGATGATTCCGAGCGCGCCTCGCTCAGAGGATTCTGGGATCAGCCAATAAAAGTATGGCGTATCGTCCGGAACGAACCAAACGCGTGTCGTGTCCGGCGGATGATCCTTTGGCAAGCGCACGATGGCTTGCACCAGCGGAACTGTTTCGACGGGCGGCCAGCCGGCGCTGCGAGCCACGCGGCTGGAAGCGCCGTCCGCTCCGACTACGCTATCCGCATGCAATTCCTCGCGTTGCCCCGCCGAATCGACTTCCACGCGCAGGCCGCGGCCGTTCGGAGCGAGTCCCAAAAAGCGTGTAGCAAACGAAAGTTTGGCCCCAGCGCGCTGCGCGCTCCGCGCCAGAGCGGGTATCAGACGCGATCGCTCAATGATGAGGTCAGGCCGCGCCAATACGACCTGTGCCGAGCGGCCATCCGTAAATAGCTCGAATCGCCGGATTTCGTTAACAATGCTTTCGGAAGCGGCGGTGCCAAGCTGGGTCCGGAATTGGTCCGTAACGATCAGCGAGCGCGAAGCCGGCTCGAAGTCGGGCCTTGATTCCAGCACGCGCACCTTGCGCCCGCCACTAGCCACCGTCGCGGCCGTGTACAAGCCCGCTGCGGAACCTCCCACAACGACGACCTCGCCACTCTCGCCTCCCAACCGCGGCCGCTCTTCAGTGCTTGGCACGAGTACGCTTTCCCGAGTCGCGGAGACACCCTGGTCTTTTACTTGGCCAGATGCTCGCGCTCAAAATTCTCAAGAGTCGGACTGCATTCCGCCCCACCCGGTGAGGTATGCGAACGAAAATGGGTGAGCGGACAACCCGCTAAGTATAGCGAAACCAATTCTCGAGGCAAACCCGCGAAGCAGCTTCTCAGCCCGAGGGGACAGTACATCCAGAATTGGAGGCATTTCAAGAGAAAGCGGCTGGCTTCTGTGCTTGGCGTTCATAGGGAGCCCGTTCGAGAAGCATCACTCCGCCAAGCACTATGGCAAACGCAATCAAGGCCACAAGAACTGCGGCCATCGGCTGCAGGTAGCTTACCAGCACGGCAGTTCCGCCGCTCAATAGCCCCAAGAAATACATGCTGATGACCGCTCCCCGATGTCCCAGCCCCAGGTTCGCCAGCCGGTGGGCGGCATGATCTTTGCCCGGCGTGGCAAAAGGCAGCAGGCCGCGACGCGAGCGCGAAATGGTGACGAGTGTAGTGTCGAAAATTGTCACTCCCAGAATCAGCAGCGGAGCGAGCCACGCGGAGATGTGGTTGGCTCCCTCGAGTCGCAGCTTCAGCCCAAGCGTGGCCATCAGGAATCCCAAGAACATGGCGCCGCCATCGCCCATGAAAATTTTGGCTGGCTTGAAGTTCCAGCGCAGAAAACCAGTTGCTGCACCAAGAACAGCGGCCGCCAGAGTTGTCACTAGCGTCTGTCCATTCAAGTAAGCGAGCAAGGCGAAGAAGATGGAGGCAGTGGCCGCCACGCCGGCACAAAGACCGTCCATGTGGTCCAGGATGCTGAAAGAAGCGGTAATCCCTACGACGAAAAAAACCGTCAGAATTGCATCCAGAGTGTAGCCCGTTCGTCCGCCCAGAAGAATTTCGAAAAGCTGCGCGTGAATGCCGGTAACCAGCAGGACGCAAGCAGCCAATGGCATGGCGAGGAACAATTTGACCTGATGGTGGAGCCATCCTCGGTCATCGAGAATACCCACCGCTCCGACAACGGTTGCACCCGTCAAGATGCCCACGATTTGAGCCCGTGCTGCTCCACTGAACGTAAACAGAACCGACAGGACCACGGCGCCATACATCGCCAGCCCCCCCAGCATGGGGATGGGGCGAAGGTGGACTTTGCGCGGTCCGGGCAGATCGACCATACCCATGCGCAGGGCCAGTGCGCGCACCGGTGCCGTAAGCGTCAGAGATGCAAATAGTGCTATCAGAAAAGCCAGCAGACCTGCGGGCATGCTCCTCCGATTTGTTTGAAAGTCCTGACCGGGCTGGTGCGGCCAGTGCCTCAACCGTGTTCTTCCGGGTTGGGGACCCGGCTCCCAAGAAAAATAGCTGCCCCACGCAGCTTTAACACCATACTTCGAAAACTGTTTCGCTTCAATCAGGATTGTTTGCCGGGTAATTAGCAAGTCGGGTGACTTGCGCTTACGCCGGTCATTTGTGCAAAAACGCCCAGCAACGCGTTTTGTCACTTTTGCCGGCCCTAAACCTATCTTTCGGTGAGCAACCGGCCAAACGTGCGGCTCACTTCTTCGCGATTCTTGGTCGCATAATACCAGTCGATAGTCCGCTTCAGTCCATCCCGAAAGCGCACTTTAGGCTCCCAACCGAGCAGCCTTTTAGCCAGGGAATTGTCAGCGACGCGATTGAGCGGGCCAGTCGGCATGTCGGGCCGCAGCTTTATCTCCGCTTTGTGGCCTGTGAAATCGCAAACCATCTTCACCGCATCGATGACCTTTATCCGCTCCATCGTTCCTAGATTGATGGCCGTGCCGTCATTGATTTTTTCGCCAGCGAGAATCGTCCCTTCGACGATGTCCTCGATGTAGGTCCAATTGCGGATTTGGTTGCCGTCGCCCCACACTTCGAAGGGATTTTGCCCGAGGAAGGCTCGCGCGATCATGGCAATTACGGCGTGATTCTCGACGCCCCGCGGCCCGTAGACTGTGAAGTAGCGGCAGGATGCTGCACCCATGCCGTGTTCCTTGGCGTAGGCGCTCAGGGTAAATTCGCCCATCAACTTGGCCCAGCCGTAGGTGTTGTCGGCATCATTCGGGCCCTTGGTGAGATCTTCCGTGAGGTACAGCTCTTTGCTGACGTCCGACTGCAAAAAGTTGGGATAGACGCAACCGGAGGACGCGAAGACCACCTTTTTTACTTTTGCACGCAACGCTTCCGCGAAAACAAGGCCGTCGAGGAAGAAATTGGAGGCAGGTCCCGCTTGGTGTAGATCGACATAGCCGCGGCCACCATGATCTGCGGCCAGATGAAAGACGGTGTCCACACCTGCGATCGCTGAGCGGGTCACGCCCGGCTCGCGCAAATCCGCGTGGATGAACTCAATCTTTCCGGCGGCGCTCGGCTCCCGGATATTGTCGCGATGCCCGCTCGTCAGATCATCTACAATACGAACTTTCGCTCCGCGCGCGAGCAGGTGATCGGTGAGCGTCGAGCCGATGAACGAAGCCCCGCCCGTCACCAGTACGAGTTTTCCGGTCCAAAAAGTCTCTGTGGACGTCACGCTTTCACGGCCTCCTCGACAACCTTCACAAATTTCTGCAATTCTTTGACTCTATCATAATCGGATGCGACCGCCCGGGCCGCCCGCCCCATGCTTCGGACTTTGTCCCGGTCCCTAACAAGTGAGTGAATAACCGCGGCTACCTGTTCCGGGCTGTCTGGATCGGCGGAAACCGCGAAACCGAATTTCGCGCCAAGCGATACCGCGTCTGTCTCGTCCGGCGCGACCGCTACGATTGGTTTTCCCGCAGCGAGGATTCCGTACATTTTACTGGGCACCACCACCCCTTCGAGGCCGCGCTTCACCGTGATGACGTGCGCATCAGGGGCCGCCAGAACCGAGGGGATTTTGCTCGCCGGGAAAAATGGTAGAAATCGCACGTTCTTCGCTTCTTTTGCAAGCCCTTCGACGCGCGCTTTCTGTGCCCCTTCGCCGACAAACACGAGACCCACGCCATGCGGCTCCAAATTGCGCATCGCCGTGATTAAAGTTTCCCACGCGCCGTAAAAACCAAGATTCCCGGCATGCAGGAGCACAAATCTGAAGTCGCCGCGAATCGTTCGAACGATCTGGCCATCCACCGATGGCTGCGGCGCATCGAGTGGAAGAGCATCCGCACCATCGCGGACGATTTCGATCCCCGCAGGATCAACGCCTTTGGCGATGATGCGCGTACGCATATCCTCGCCGAGCACGATCACGCGAGAAGAACGACAGAGAGCCCAGCGGTGCAATCTTTCCCAAATGCGCGCGAGAAGTCCGGGCCCGACAATCGCCCCGCCCACGGCCATATCCGGATACATATCTCGAATGTTGTACACATATGGCTTGCTTTTCAGCCGCGCCACGATGGCTCCCACGATTCCTTGGAATGGTGGATCGGTCATGGCCAGCACGACATCACATCGTAGGAAAAGCGCCCGCGGGACGGCCAGCGCAACGTAGCTCAAATAGTTCAGCACCCGCCGCTTCATCTCGAAACGCGGATAGTCCGTGGAACCCACGCGCAGAATTCTTGCGCGCCCGGCCACCTCCGTTTGCCAGAGTCGCCAAGGCCGCCGTTCGCTCGGGTCGTACGAAGGCCGGCCGCAAAGCACCGTAATGTCGTGCCGCCGAGAGAGTGCTTCGACCACCGTCGCTGCCATTTTCGCGGTCGCCGACGTATCCGGTGGATAGTACATATTCAGCAGCAATATTCTCATTCGAGCGGTGCTCGCGGCATGCCATTCACGATCGAGTGATCAGGAAGTCGCCGAGGACCAGCGCGTCCATTTGCGTGCGCTCAAAGCAGTCCAGCGCTTCTTCAGGGCGGCAGACAATCGGCTCGTTGTCGTTGAAAGAAGTGTTCAGCACCACCGGCACTCCCGTAAGTTGTTCAAACGCTTTGATCAGACTCCAGTAGCGCGGGTTAGCGTCGCGCGTCACGGTTTGTAATCTTCCGGTTCCATCCACGTGCGTCGGAGCCGGAATTTTCTCTCGCTTCTCCGGCCGTACCGAGTACGCCAGGGTCATAAATGGCGACGGATGCGATTTCTCGAACCACTCGCCCGTGGATTCCGCGAGAATCGACGGAGCAAACGGCCGAAAGATTTCGCGGTGTTTAATGCGCTGGTTCAGTATCTCTTTCATCTCCGGACGTCGCGGGTCGGCGACGATACTCCGGTTGCCAAGCGCCCGCGGCCCCCATTCCGCGCGACCTTGGAACCACCCAAGAATTTTCCCATCAGCCACAATTGCGGCGGTGCGTTCGATCAGATTATCCTTGGCCAGTTCATCCACCCGCCAGCCTTTTTGTCGAAGACCGTTTCGATCGATCGCGCGGCAAGTCTCATCCCGCGTGTAGCCCGGCCCCCAGTAAGCGTGATCCATGACAAACGAGCGCGGCTTTCCGAGAATCTGATGCCACACAAAGAACGCAGCTCCCACAGCCAGCCCTCCATCGCCTGCCGCAGGATGAACGTAAACCTGCTCGAAACCCGTCCGATCGAAGATTTTGCCGTTGGCCACACAATTAAACGCCACACCACCTGCAAGGCACACCGCTTTCAACCCCGTGCGCTCGGCAAGCTTTTCGAGCATGCCAAGATAGACTTCCTCAAGCCGCGCTTGCAGCGCGGAGGCCAGATTGCGGTGTCGTTGTTCGAGCGGTTCTTCGGGATTTCGCCTGGGGCCCAGCCGCCGTTCCATTTTTTCCGAAAACATCTTACCCATCGTAGGTGTCTGGTCGGCGTCGGCCCAGCTCATTTCCGGTCCGCTACGATGATGCGTGAAGTAAGCGAGGCCCAGCCGAAATCCGTCCCCGTCCGCACGCACGATATCGCGAAACGCTTCGAGTTGTTCTGCCTCACCATACGCCGCGAGGCCCATCACTTTGTACTCATCGCCGAATTTCAAAAAGCCCAGGTATTGCGTGACGGCGCTATAGAAGAGGCCCAGCGAATGAGGAAACGCGATCGCGCCGTCGATCTTCATCCGGGCGCCTTCCCCGGTGCCCCACATGGTGCTCGCGAAATCCCCAAGGCCATCCGCGGACAGCAATGCCGCTCGTTCGAATGGTGAAACGAAGAATGCGCTCGCGAGATGCGCCTGGTGGTGTTCAATGCGATGAAACTTCGCAGCAATCTTTGCGGGATCTGTGTCAAAGGCCTGTGCCAGCGCTTGCGGTATTCCTGTGAACTTCCTGAGGACCTTTACTCGCCCGCGCGCGAACGACGGCATGCGCATGGCATAGAAGAGTTTCCTTCCCAGCCGCGCGTAGGGGTTCCGAGGCACGGCCACGTGGTCGATATCCTTCAGTTCCAGCCCTGCTTCTTTCAAGCAATAACGAATGGCCTGTGCCGGGAAGCCCGCGGCGTACTTAACGCGGTTGAAGCGTTCTTCTTCGACCGCTGCCACAAGCCGGCCTTCAGAGACAATGGCTGCCGACGCGTTGCCGTGATAGGCATTTATGCCAAGAATGTTCATCGCGAATGGATTCAGTCTACCTCAGCTGCGCGCATCACGCTGCGAGGTGACGCTTGCACCACTCGTTGAGAACATACAAGGCCCACGGGCGCGACCAGGAAGTCTGGCCTTCGAGAAACGCAATCCAAACGTTGCGCACGCCTTCCGCGCGAAGGAGCGGCGCAAGCGATGGCGCGATATCCGCAAAACTACTTTCCAGCCGCTGGCGCAACGGTCCGCGAAGCCATTCTTCCCAGGGCAGCGTAAATGTTTTTTTTCGCTGCCCAAGAATTTCTCGAGGCAGCAGTCCAGCCAGAGCTTCCACCAGCAGCGCTTTCTGCGTGCGGGTGCGCTGGCGTGCTGCGTCGGGAAGAGCGCCAACGAACTCCACCAGCGGGGTATCCAGCAGCGGCACGCGCACTTCCAGCGAACGCGCCATGCTCACCGAGTCGGTATCGCGCAGCAGAGTGCTGGCCATGTAGCAGCGCATCTCCAGCCAGGCGGTTGCCGCCACAGGCTCCAGTTTTCCGGCCTCGCTGGCGGTGCGATCGAGCCAGCCCAGCCAGGTCGGCTCGAGTGTACTCCCGTCGGCTCCAACGGTGCTAGGACGGAACCGCGGTTTCACCAACCGTTCAAGCTGGCCAACCGGAAAGAGTGCGCGCGCATAGAAGTACGGATGGGGAAGTGTGTCAGGATCAATCCAGGCGGCAACGGCTTTGCCCGCGGCATCGCGTGACAGGCGCGTGCCGATAATGCTCGCGACGAGAGGCGCCGTCGCGCGACGCAGCGGCAGCGGCACAAACCATGCGAGGCGCGTTAGCCGCTTTAGCAGCGCGGTGTTAGCGAAGCTAGTGTAACCCGCAAAAAGTTCATCGCCTCCCAGCCCGGAGAGCGCCACTTTGAGCCCGACTTCACCAGCCGCCCAGGATACGAAGTATGTGTTAATGCCGTCCATCGTCGGCTGGTCGAGCGCCGCCACAGCTTCGTCGATGCGTCCAAGCATCGCCGCACCATCGAGCGGAACGTTGGTGTGCTGTGTGCCGCATCGTTCAGCGACTTGGCGCGCCAAGGGAGCTTCATCGTACGAAGTTCCTGGGAACGACAAGGTGAAGCTGCGGATTCCCGCCTGTGCGCGCGCCGCAAGCGCGGCGAGCGCTCCGGAATCCAGGCCGCCGGAAAGAAAAAGCCCCACGGGCACGTCCGCGATCAAATGCGCGCGCACAGCATCTTCAAGAAGCGGGCGCAACTTCTTGGCAGCGGAATCCACATTCCGGGGTTTACGCTGATCGCGCGCGGCGGGGCTCATCTCGGGATCCCACCACGGCCGCGCCCGCGGCACGCGCCGCCGCTCCGGAACATACAGCAGCATGCGATGGCCCGGCGGAACGGAAAAGACTCCCTCCACCAGACTTACCGGTTCCGATGCGCTGCCAAAAAGCAGGTAAGACGTCAGCGCGTCCTGAGATATCTGCTTGGGCAGCATTCCGCTTGCCAGCAGCGCCCGCACTTCGGAAGCAAACGCAAAACCCTCCGCTGTCTGCGTGTAATACAGAGGCTTGATGCCCAGCGGGTCGCGCGCCAGGAAGAGCAATGGGGCCGTCGCAAATCGTCCGCGCAAATCCAGCAACGCCAACGCAAACATGCCGCGGAGCTCTGTCAGACACTCCTCGCCCCACTCTTCCCAGGCATGCACCAGGATTTCGGTATCGGATTGCGTTCTGAAGCGGTGCCCAAGCATCGTGAGGCGCTCGCGTAGCTCACGATAGTTATAAAGTTCGCCGTTGTAGATGACGCTTACATCCCGCGTCTCGTTCCAGACCGGCTGCTGGCCCCCGGCCAGATCAATGATGCTCAGCCGCCGCATGCCCAGCGCTAGCCCCGGAGCACGCGCATCTCCGATCAGAAATCCTTCTTCATCTGGACCGCGATGTCGCATCGCGGCGGCCATGGCGCGCACGCGCAACTCGGCATCCTTGCTGCGCGATACGAACGCGACACCGCAAATACCGCACACGCTACTACTTGATCTCCGGAGTCGAAAAGAAGGCCACCCCGGCGCGCAAGGCGTGCTCGCGAAGGTGGAAACGGGGAATTCTCAAACGGCTGTCGGCGTACCATGCCAGCACCGCTCGCAACAACAAGAAGGAGAGCATGGCCGCCACGCTCAACACCAGATAAAAAAAAGACTCTCGCTCCAGGAGCAGGCTCCAATCGATGGCTTCCTCCCAGCCAGGAGCGATTGCGCTCAACAGCTTTCTCAGCACGAATCCAACGTACGGCAGCCGAGCCAGGCGCACATGGGCAAAACGATCGTAGCTGTACTCACGCGGATAATTCGGTATGACGCTGGCGGCTTGTTCGAAAATTACAGGATTCTGCAAGTCTTTGCGCGTCAGATAGTGGCCTGCGCGATCCCTAAGGACGACGCGATACGCGGGATCGACGATGATCCACCTGCCGCCTATCAAGACTTCGGCTACCACGTGCTTCGTATTGTTATCGGCAGTCAGCAGAAGCAGTCGTCGCGCTCGCAAGTCGGAACTGCGCACCAGATTCAAGAACGCATTGGTCGCGGTACCGCAGACGTTCAACAGTTGGCTATAAGTCAGGGTCATCTCCGGATCGCGCTTCGCAAGTGAATCCGGATCCCGAGACATGGCCCGCGAGGGCTCAGCACGCATCCAGTTCAGGATGGCTTCGAGTTTTTCTTCTTCGGGCAAGCTGTTGGGCACAATAGCGTCCGAGAAACCGTCGAGATACCGGCGCACCGAATACTCCCGGACTCCCGCATACAGCGACGAAACTATCACCGCGACGAGCAGCAGGTTCACACCTCGCCACACTACGCGGAAAATGAGGTGCCTCTTGGTCGGCAATAGAATCACTCCCGTCCTCAGGATTCTGCACTGGGCGCGGCGTTAATTGCAAGCTTGTTATAGAGTACTTCCATCTCGCGAACCGGGTCTTCCCACCCCAAGCGCGCCGTCACCTCGCTACACCCGGCAGCCAACCGTGCGTGCAACTTCGGGTCGCTAATGACCGCGCGGATCGCGCGAGCCAACTCCCCTGCGTCATGTGGCACCACCAGCCCTGCCACGTCCGCCAAGAGCGGAGCGATGCCACACCGCTCCGTCACAACCACGGGCGTGCCCGCCGCCGCCGATTCCGCCGCGGTATTGCCAAAGTTTTCATTTTGCGACGGCAATACGAACACATGGGCGTCTCGATACGCCGCCCACTTGGCCTGCCCGAAAATTGCCCCGGTGAATCGCACCTGCGGAGTCAAGCCAAGTTGTCCTGCCATCTCAATCAACCGCGCCTTCATTCCGCCTTCGTCCGGTCCTGCAAACACGAGTTGCAGAGTCTTCCCCCCAGGTTCCTTCCTAAGCAAAGCGAACGCTTTGAGCAGCATATCCGGACTCTTCTTTTCCGATAACCGTCCGAGAAAGAGAATAATCTTGGACTCAACAGTCATTCCCAGACCCTTGCGAAAAGTTCCGCGCTCCGGCCACGAATCCGGGGGTTCCACCCCGTTCCGCCGAAGCTCGATTTTTTCTCGGGCCACACCTCCCTTAGCCAGCTCCTCGACCTCTTGTTCCGAGGTTGCGATGACCGCGCCTGCTCCCTCAAACAATCGTCGCCCAAACAATGCGTGATAAATCCGTTTAAGTCGCAGGTTCCGCACGATCGGCACAAACATCCCGATGGGCTCCAAGACATAGGGAATCTTTCTCCTGACGCAAGCCTCCGCCACTGCCGGCCCTAGGAAATCGTATAGCCCGTAGATGTGTGCCAAATCAAAATTCTGCAACCGTGCCCGGCAAAATCGATTCACCGCCGGATTCCAGCTCAACGAGCGGTACCGCAACCACGTTGGCAAGTAAATCGCTGTGACGCCGTTTTCCTGCCGCCGCCATCCGAAAGGACTCCGCTCCGCGCCAGATACCTGCTCTGCGCTCATGCGCGCTTCAAGGCCCCAGTCCGCCGTCAGCACCGTCACCTCATTTCCATGTCCGGCGAGTCCTTGTGCCAGCGCCCGCACCTTTACCGGTGGCCCGCCAAATTCCAGGAAGGGCGCGTAGGTTTCTGTGACGCTCAGGATTCGCATTGTTCGCGAAGGATTCTCTTCAGCGACTTGGCAAAAACGCTGAACCGGAATTCCCGCTCCACGCGCTGCCGCCCGCGCCCGCCCATTTTCTGGGCCATCGCGGGGTCGGAGAGCAGCGTCTCGATGGACGTGGCGAGCTGTGCCGCGTCGCCGTGCGGCACCAGGTAACCTGTCACGCCATCCTCAATCACTTCCGGCGCTCCGCCGTGCGCTCCCCCGATCACCGGTTTGCTGTGCGCCATGGCCTCGAGGTAAACCAACCCGAATCCCTCCCCACGGCTAGGCAACGCAAACATTTCGCACGCGTCATAGCAGGCCGCGAGTTCCGGGAAACGCAAACCACTCAGGAAATGTACATGACGATTCACGCCGTTTTTTTCTGCAAGGTCTTCGAGCCACGCTCGGTCGTCGCCATCGCCGACAGCCAACAGCTGCAGCTCCGGCCAGCGCGTCAGAAGCCGCGGAAGCGCCGTGATCAGCGTGTCCATCCCCTTGTACCGTTCATTGGCCTGCCAACGCCCCACGGTTAGTATCACGCGCCCCTCAGGATACCCGTGTGGCCGCTTTCCCTCTGGGGCATTTGCCGGAAGCGCTTCGAGTTCCGGATCGAGCGCCCACGGCAACACGCGAATGCGCTCCCGCCGCACGTGCTGCAGGACGACGTGATTCGCCGTATCCTGGCTAGGCGCGAGCACCACATTCGCCCACCGCAACGCGAGCCGTCGCACTGCCGGCAGCGGCTCCCACACTTCCACCCCGTGCGTGCAAATAATCGTCCGCAACCGCCGCGCCGCGATCCTCATGGCCTGCGCGACCGGCCCTAGGTTCGGATGCCCGGCCAAAACCACTTTTCCATGCCGGCTCGCCGCGCGTACCGCCGTCGCTGTGAACCGCGCCTTGCTTCTCTCGCAGCCAGTAAACACGAATTCCTTACCGCCCACAGACGTGCGATGCAGTTCCCGCGTGTCGTTCAGGCTCAGAAGCCGGCAATCCATATGCCGGCTCGCGGCGAATTCGCTGAGCACGGCCGCAAGATGCCGGCTCGCCCGCTGTACCCCGCCAGTCCCATTTAGTTCCGTAAACAGTCCAATCAGCACGCGCCGAGTCTGCCAAGTGCCGCGCAGGAACGCAAGAAAAAGGGAGCTTCAGATATCGCTTGGTGGACCTCTTGCCCCACTACAAGACAGGTGTTAGTCTCCACGCCAAGTTCCTCAGGAGTGAAAAACCGTGACGGGGCGCTCCCTCTTCCTCTCTCTTGGGCTGCTTGTTTGCTCTATGGCTTCGGGCCAACAGGCCTGCCCGCCCCTTCAGCCACCGGTACCGGATCCCGCAAAACTTCTCTTCACTCCCAAACAGGAAATAGAGTTGGGAGAAATATTCCGGCAACAATTTGAGAGTGACTTTCGCGTAATCGAAGACCCGCAGGTCACCGCCTATGTGGACCGCGTCGGGCAGCGCGTCGCGCGCCATCTTCCGGACATCGGTATGCACTTCGAATTCCTTTTGTACGACCGCCCTGAGATTCAGGCCTTCAGCATGCCGGGCGGCCGCATCTATGTTTCGCGGAAAATGATTGCCTTCTTGAAAAGCGAAGATGAACTGGCCGGCGTGTTGGGACACGAGATGGGGCACGTGGCGGCCAGGCAGCAGGCCCTGGAATTATCAAGCGTTTTCAAAGACGTACTTGGCTTGAAGAGTGTAGCGGATACCGACGATCTGTTCGCGCTCTACAACCAGCTCACGGATAGCCTCCGCTTGAAGAAACGCCATGCGGAACCCTCCGGCAATGACGACAAGGGCCAGTCCATCGCCGACCAGATTGGTGTCCAGGCGGTTGCGCGAGCCGGCTACGCCCCTCAGGCTTTTCCCGATGCTCTGGATCGTCTGATGGCCACGAAAGGCAAAACCGGAAACTGGGTTTCCGATATTTTCGGGGCTACTTCCCCGAGTTCGCGCCGTTTGCGGGAGGCTCTCAAGGACGTTCGAAGCTTGCCTCGCACCTGCATCGAAGCGGCGTCGGCCGTGAGCCCCGAGGAGTTTCAACGCTGGCAGTCGGCGGTGCTCCATTACAACGGCATTGGCCACGGCGAGCGGCTTCCGGGCGTTCTCTCCCGCAAGAGCCTCAACCATCCCCTGCGCAGCGACATTGAGCACTTTCGTTTCAGTCCGGACGGGAGATACCTGCTGGCGCAAGATGAGGGTGGTATCTATGTCCTCACGCGTGACCCTTTGAAGTTTCTCTTTCGAATCGACTCAGCGGATGCGCAGCCCGCGCAATTCTCTCCCGATGCGCGACAGGTTGTCTTCTTCAGCTCTCATTTGCGCGTGGAAACTTGGGAAATTGATCGTGAAGAACAAATCAGCGTCGCAGACGTTTCCGCACTTCATGGCTGCAGGCAGACGGCACTTTCACCCGATGCGAAGTACCTGGCCTGTTTCGACGATGAGCTCAATCTGTCCCTTTTCGATGTAGCGAGCGGCGAAATCCTTTTCGAGCGCGATAAATTCTATAGTCTCGAGACGGCGTTTGACGCGTTCGCCGGCTTCTACAGGCTCTTGTACTTGTTGTCCCATCCCGATGTGGTGGTCTTGCGTTTTTCTCCTGACGGCCATTACTTTCTGGCGTCCTCCCGTACGGGAGAGGACCTTGTGTTTGATCTGACCATGCGAAGGAAAATCAGTGTGCCGGGGACCATCCATACGCTCATGCAATACAGTTTCACTTTTCTTGGCCCCGACAAAATCGTCGGCCTGGACAAGTTTCATCCAGACAAGTCTCCCGTCGCGGAATTTCCCGCTGGAAAGGTGCTCGATCGCGTCCCGCTGGGAGCCGGGAGCCTAGTCGCTGCCACAAATCCAAACTACCTCCTCATCCGCCCGGTCATCAATTATCCCGTTGGGGGGTACGATCTGACAAAAAAGTCTCTCGTATACACCAATCGCACACCGGCCAGTGATGTTTGGGGCGACCTATCCGTCAGCGAGCGCTTGAACGGTGAAATCGGCCTTTACAAAATCGGCGAAGTCAAAGCCTCCGTTGTAACGCAGTTGCCTTTGGGCCAGCTGGGCAGCCTCCAGACCTTTGCTGCTTCGCCTGACTTGAAATTTCTCGCCATTTCAAGCCGCACCCGCGGCGGCATCTGGAACATGGACGCCAACGAGCGCATCTTCCACGTCCGCGCGTTTCAGAACGCCTACTACACGACCAATCTTACCTTCTTCCTGGATTTTCCCCCGTTTGAAAAAACGGATCGGGAAATGGTCGTCGCCAGTCCGATCACGCGCCAAACCAAATCGCGTCCTGTCGACAAAGACGACGACATAACTTTCTTCGGCGACGTCTTGTTCCGCATCAAGCATGCCGAAAGAAATCGCGGGACAGGCCGCAGCTATCAGCTGGATGCTTTGGACATCGTGGACCAAAAGCCCCTTTGGTCGCGCAATTTCCCCAAGCAGGGGCCTTCTATCTCCGGTTCGCCCTCCAGCGGCAAAGTCGTCCTGATCTGGACGGCAAGCTCGGGCGGCGTCCGCGACGAAATCGCCCACGATGCCAGTCTTCAAGCCCTTTGGAACAAGGAGAAACCGAAAGAAGGCGACTATCTCCTCGAAGCCTTGGACAGCCGCAGCGCGGCGCTCGTCGGCGCGGCGGTTCTGCACACGGGCAATCGGTCTTACCTTCCGGAGTCTGTCAGAGCCGTCGGAGATTGGCTGGTCGTCGAGGACAACCACAATCGTGTGTTGCTTTATTCCATTTCGACCGGTGAACAGTTTGTTCGCTGGTTTGGCTACCGTCCTGAGATCTCGCGCAACGGCCAGCGTCTTTGCCTGGCCAACGGACGCGGCCATTTGCTCGTCTATGACCTGGGAAGCATGAAGCAGATTGATGATCTGTACTTCGCCAATTCCGTCACCGCGCACAACTTTTCCGCAGATGGCAAGAAGCTTTTTGTGCTCACGAACGACCAGACCGCGTTCGAGTTTGCCGTGCCTTCGGACGCCAGCAAAGCCGCCATTCAGTAACGGAGTGTTCGGCAGCCGTTGCCGCACCGGTTCCTCTCGTTGCTTCCGGCCTCCAATTGTCGCTCTTCGCTGCCAGTGTTAGACTTGCGGTGCTTATCCAACTGTGAACAGATTGTCCACGCCCTGGCTTCCCCCACCTTGGCCGCTCCCGAGACTTGCCGCAGCCGCACTGCTCGTCTCTCTACAACTCCTCGCCGTCGCGGCAGCCACGCCGCAATCAGCTCTGCCACACGAAGAACTCCGAGGCGTCCTTTCCCGCCAACCGCTGAAGCCTCCGCTCCGTAATGCCGATGTCATGCTGCGTTACGGTCCCGACGGCCGCACGCTCATGGTCCAAAATCCATCTGGCGTTTACTTGTTTTCGCGCGAACCACTCACTTTGCGCGCACACATGGCCGCCGAGGAGGTCTATCCCGCCCGCTTTTCGCTCGATTCACAAGAGATTAGCGTCATCGGCCATGGCTTGACGTTGAACCGCGAAAAACTCCCCGGCGGACCGATTCTCGAACAAAGAGAGCTGTCATCTCGCGACGGCTGCCTCGACGCGGAACTCGCTCCGGGTGCAGAATTCTTTGCTTGCCTCACACCCGAGCTCAACCTTGTCATTTACCGGCTTTCTACCAATGAGCTGATCTTTTCGGTTTCCTCGGACCAAATGAATTCTCCCAATCGAATCGTATATATACCCCTTGATCCGGATATCGCATTTCCCAGTCCCTTCGGATTCTTCCTGGCAAACAACTGGTATTCCATGGCCAACAGAGGCATGAAGTTCATCTCCATGAATTTTTCGCCGGACGGCAAAATGCTGCTGGTGAGAAATGAATGGGAAGCCTTCACCGTGGACCTCACAACCAGGCGAAAAACATCCCTCGCCGGGTGGCTCCACAAACGCTTGCACGCTTCGTTTGCCCTGCAAAATGACGAGAGGGTTGTAATCGCCGCCGGAGAAAAAGAAGCCTCGCCCGTTATCGTCTCCTTGAAAACAGGCGGAATCATCGGAACTCCCGCATTCAAGGCAGACATAGTTCGAATCGCCAGCAACCCGCGCTATGCGCTCTTGTCGGATGCCGGCTCACTCGGCGTCCGCGTCTTCGATTTGGAGCGAAACCGCGAACTGGATCCGCCCAACAATCTTTCCATAGATATCACTGGAAACGAAATGGCAGTCTTGAACGAAAGAGGCTCTTTATTTGTCTATCACCTCGGAGAAAAACTCCCCTTTCTTGCCGCCGATTTACCGCTCGACTCCCTCCCTGTGCTTCGCGCCGCCGCCGTCACTGCGGACCTCGACCGCATCGCATTTTCCGTGGATGGCAACTCTGCCGCCTTTCAAATAGCAACCGGCGAGCGCACCTACACCGGCCCGCGTTTTTCGGCGGCGGAATTCTCGGAGCACGCTTCTGCGTATCTTCTTCTTCCCAGGGAGGGCAGTAATCCACCCCGCGTTCTTCAAGTGGCCCTCGCTTCAGGCAAGGCCACCCCAGCATGGAGCGGCGGAAAGGACCACCTCCGTTCCGGAGGAGCAGTTCTCCTGGAGTACGCCTTAGCGACCCCCATAAGACATCGTTTCCTTGCGACTCAGGAGAACGACATCCCCTACCGCGTGCGCGCACTCGACCCAGCCACGGGTAAGGAACTCTGGAAGCGCGAATTTTTCGAGAATAGTCCAGTGCCGTTCGCAGATCCGCAAGGCGATCGCCTGGTCCTTGGCTGGAACGCCACCAGCCCCCACGCGGCATCCGCAGCAAAACGAATCCCTGCGGTGTGGGAAATATTCAAGCACGCGAAAATCTCGAAACTCGATTCTTATTTCGAAATCCTAGACGCGCGTTTTGGAAAACCGGTTGGCGGCGTCCTCATTCAGGTGGGCAGCGGCCCTGCGAGCTATGACGCCGCATTTTCCGCCGGGGACGCCCTTTTCCTGCTAAAGGACGGAAAACGCGTCTCCGTATATTCCTTGCGGGATGGCCGTCTCGAAGCCCGCCTCGTGGGCGGAATTCCTACCGCCAATGCACAAAACAATCTCTTCGCCATGGAAGAAGGACCAGGCCGCCTGTTCATCTACGATCTGGCAACTGCCGCCAAGCTAGAGCAACAATTCTTTTCCGAATCCATCGCCTACACCCATTTCTCCGTGGACGGCAATCGTCTGCTCGTCCTCACCAGACACCAGGTAGCCTATGTTTTGGATCTCAGCGGTGTGCGCACAGCCCGGTCCTCCGGGTCTCCCTAGCCTTAATAGTTCCCCGCGCCAATTTGTGAACTTTGTCTCGGTGCCTAGCATGAGTTCCGAGTTACAGCTCGTTTGTCACTGTACTTAGACCGAAAAGGGCCAATGGGAGCGGGTTCTGAGGCATCGGAGCGGCAAGGAGAGGCGTATATACTAACTGGCGAGAAAACGGTCCAGTTTGAGCGCGCGGAAAATGCGTTCTTGTTGAGGATCCAAATGAGTCATGGCGCGCTCGGAGCGAGGTCGACCTCCCAGATGCTGCTTGTCGGTGTTGTGAGCGGGATAGTAGTTGGTGATTTCCTTGATCTGTTTGAGTTGCTCGATGAGGCGGGACTGAGTAATCTGCACTCCCGCCTGACTGTGCTCCTTGAGATGGCCATGTGCCCGAAGTAGACTTCCGCGCAATCTTAGTTCAGCCGCACCCCTCGCTCTGAGATCTTGCGCCGCCACGAATCTGGCCTCTAATGCTTTCGCACTATTCCCTCGCTCCCGCCACCCGTATAGCCTCCTCGGAATTCCGTCGATTCGCCATCCTCGCTGGCGACAAGGGGCACCCCATGTCCGTGCAAGCTTCCACTCTCGACCTCGACCCATCCCTCGTTACCGCCAACGCCTGGCGCAGCCGCACGATAGCCGTAATTCTGATGATCGCCATTGCCGGCATTTTCTGGGTAGACTCGCGCTACCCCGCTCTCTTCAAGCGCTATCACGCCGGCACGCAAGTCAAAGCCGCCGGCGCTCTGACCTTCGGCGCTGTTTACCAGGTAGATCGCACCATGCCGCTCTCCACTCGCGCTTGGCGTACCACTCTCAACTGGCTCGACGCCAACCGCGTCGGCATGACTTTCTCTTTCCTCTTCGGCCCCGCCGCTCTCACTTTTCTCGCCACACTCCGTCGCCGCCGCACCAACTCCATCTATCTGAATACTCTTTTCGGCGCGGCCGTCGGCATGCCCCTAGCCGTCTGCACCAACTGTGTCGCCCCCATAGCGCGCGGCCTGTACGCTTCCGGCATGAGCACCGAATCCGTTCTCGCCGCAATGTTTGCCTCCCCCGCGCTCAACGTCGTTGTTCTCGCCATGACCTTCGCGCTTTTCCCCGTTTCGATCGCCGTACTCAAACTCGCCACAGTTCTCTTCCTAGTTTTCGTCTTTGCACCAGTGGTGGCCTCGCGTCGAAGTAAATCCGCGCCTTCCATCATCTGCCCCATCGAAGTCCCTGATTCGGGGACGTGGTCGCATGCCCTCGCTTCGACCATCCGCTCTTTCCTAAAAAGTTTCTGGTACGTCTTCCGCGTCGCCTTTCCGCTAATGATTCTCGCCGCCGTCCTCGGCGCTCTCGTCATCGAACTTCTCCCTGCGCAAGCGCTCATCGCCCAAGTCACCATCGGCGGCATCCTCTTGGTCGCCCTGGTCGGCGCTTTCCTTCCCGTGCCCATGGCTTTCGACGTCGCCGTCGCCTACATCGCCATGATCAAAGGTGTCCCACTCCCCTACGTCGTTACGATCCTCTCGACCTTAGGCATCGTCAGCGTCTTCTCTCTCTCAGTCGTCGGGAAAACCATTTCCTGGAAACTTGCCGCCGCAACTTACGCCACCGTCGCCGCCCTCGGCACTCTCGCCGGCCTTCTGACCCGCGCACTTTTTTGATCCCTCGTCTTCCGCGTACCGGTACGATTTCCTTCCGCAACCCACCGAAACCTTCTGTCCCCCCGCGTGTTCTAGCCAAGAGGTGGAAGAGAGCCGCCAACGTCGCGCCGCCCCGCCCGTGCCGATTTTGGCCGCCCCGCCTTGTAAACCTTCGATTGGCACGGCCAGCCGCCATGAGCCGCAAGTCGTCAACAACGGAGTCCCCAAAATGTCCACGCCAGCCCAACAAGCCCCACTCTTAGCGACAACTCTCGAGCGCCGCTTCTATCCGCGAATCGTTCCTCAAACACCGATCTTCTTGGCCTTCAGGGAAAACGAGTCTGAAGCAAGCCTCCTGCTCAACGTCAGCGAAAATGGTCTTCTTGTCTCAACGCCCGCCGCCCTCCCCTGCAATTTTGTCGCTCGCCTCTTGGTCCCGCTCCATGGCCTTCCCAAGCCCGTCCAAGTCATTGGTCGCGTCGCTTGGTCCAGCGAAGCGAGAAAGCTAGCGGGCATCCAGCTCCTCGATCTCAGCGAGCACGATCGCCAACAAATCCGCAAGTGGGGCGCCCGCGAATCCACAGAAGCCCGGCAACCGAAGCTCGATCGACCTGAGCTTGTCGCTCCACCTCCCACGAGTTCATCGGAAACGCCGCACGCTACGAGCCAATTCCGAGAGGACGCGCCCTTCAGCACGCCTGGTGACATTGTCGCGCTTGCTCCCCCTCGAATCGTTAACACGCGTCTCGCTTCAACCGTCGCTCGCCGTGCGATGCGGGCCACGCTCGTAGCTGCCATTTGCCTCGCCGCGGCCGTCATCCTCATAAAGGCGGCTCCAGGCAATCCGCTTGCGCGTTTTAAGGACATTCGCCCGAAACCCAACGCTGCCGCACCCACGTCTCAAGAAACGCAGCCAACTCCCCGAACTCCAGACATGTCCAATGGCGCCTCTGCCACACAATCCGCATCGCTCGCGCCAACTGATAACCCCGCCATCTCGAAGCATGCTCACACGACCGGCGCCGCTCCTCACCACCATTCCGAAAAAACAGTGGAAGTGCCCAGCGAAGCCGCCAGTTATGAAAATCCCGCCAAACCCCAAACTGATCTATCCTCGACTGGCGCGCTTCCTGCTGCAACCGAAGCTGCCTCCGTCGGCACCAGCGCTTCTCCTCAAACGCCCGACCTCCACGAACTTTCTAAAGAAGGTACGGCTGAACCGGAAATTCCGCTCTCTCCCGATCTTCTGACTCCCAAGCAGCCTCTTCGCAATGCAACCCACGCCACCGAGCTCACCGCCAACACCTCCCCAATCGTTCCCTCAACTCTGCCTCCTAGTACGCCCGTCGCGCCCACTCGCTCCGCGTTCTCGCCCAAGTCCGCCGCGCCCGTGATCCAAATGGACCCTGCGCGAAACCAGATCTTCGAAATCCGTCTTCCCAGCGGACGCCAAGCTTCCTTTCTTAGTCTGCCAGGCGAGCGCGTCCTGGAATTGCCCTCGGTATCGGTGCGCATCCAGCGTTCCGTTCTATTGCCCGCGACCCACGCGGGATGGCCCTTCAACAGAAATAAAAAAGTAGTCGTCGGTGAGCTGATTTCGCGGGTTGATCCACAAGCCACGCAAATTCCGACCAGCCCTGCCAATTCAGTTCGCGTCAAAGTCACCGTCGCCAAGGACGGCCACATCGAAGACGTAAACCAAATCCTCGGTCCCGCCAGCCTGTTTCCGGCCGTCGCCAAAGCTCTCCACGCATGGCGCTTCCAACCCACACTGGTCGATGACAAACCAGTCGAAACACAATGCTATGTCGTGTTTCAATTCCATACGCCCTCCGACCGCGCCTCCAAACGCTAGCAGAGGAACTTCCGCGATCACTTCCATTCAGCTCGGCCAAATGCTTCCAGCATTTTCCCCTCAGAAGGAGGTTCGAGGACGTTGCCCTCCGCAAATTCTTCCGCTTGTGGATACTGGGTCGCTCGAATGCGCCCGGCAGCTCTCGCGAGATCGTACGGAGTATGCCGAAGCTCGACGCCCGGTCCGAGTAAGAGCCAATATGCTCCGGGTGCCCCAAACGGCATCCCCACACTGCCAGCATTCACAACTCGCGTCTCTCCGATTGTTCGGTCAAACTGCATGTGCGTGTGGCCGCACACGGCCAGTGGCGCGCCAACTCCTCCAAAAACCGGCACGAGGCGATCTTCTGACGTCAGACGGGTAAAGCAGTCCGTGTCGTTTCGCGGCGTGGCATGGCAAAACATGACCTCCCCTATTCCCCGTATCTCGAAGCGAAGTGTCTTAGGCCAGCCGGCCAGCACCCGCCGAAGTTCCGGTCCCAGTTGCCGCGCAGTCCATCGCACGGGCTCGCGCCACTGTTCAGGAGCGGCGCGGTACCACTCCGTCTCGACGCCCGACATTTGAGCCAGCACCTCACGGTCGCCATTGCCGCAGAGGAACCGCATGGGAATGTCCAGGTCCAGCAAATATCGGATGGTTTCTTGCGGCATCGGCCCCGGAAACACATCCCCTCCGACTACAATGTGGTTAACACCCGCTTGGCGAATATCCTCGACGACTGCCTCAACTGCGGGAAGGTTCGCATGAACGTCATAAATCGCAGCGACCCGCATATCTGGTCTCCCTCCCTTTCGAGGATAACGAATAGCAGCCCAACCCGGGCGTTTTAAAAACTTCCCATCTGATTTGAGGTATCTTTTCAATTATGGATTCGCAGGTCACGCGCAGCCGCCAGCGGATTCTGGAGTCCGCCGTGGTGTTGTTGAGGGAAGGCCACCTGCCAGGGCAGTTGGTCGAAACTGCTGCGGCGGCGGCCCGCGTTCCTCTTGCCAACGCCAAGCAGTTTTTCCAGAACGATGAAGAGCTGATTCTTGCGTTTTATCTCCGGCTTGCCAATGACTTGGAGGTCCGGGCTTCGGCTCTGCCACCGGAAGGGGTAGCCGAGCGGTTCCGCGTGCTGATGCTAGCCAAGCTGAGACTGGTCGGGCCATACCGCGAAGCTTTCGCGGGATTGTTCGCCAAGATGCTGGATCCGCGGACCAATATCGGAGTGTTCAGCAAACAGACCGAATTGGTGCGGCTGCGGGCGCGAGCAGCGTTCGCGAAGGTGGTCCACGGTGCAAATGACGCGCCGGACGCCGAGACGCAACTAATTCAAGGTCTCTACGCCGCCCATTTGGCCTTATTGCTGATCTGGAGCCAGGACCAATCACCGGATTCACAGAGCACGCATGCCGCGCTAGAAATGATTGCGAAGCTGACCGCACTGGTTTGCCGGTTTCGCTGGACGCCCATATCCGCGACAATGCTTGAAAACATCGGGGCGATTTGCGGACCCCTGGTAGATCCGCCCGCGGATCGGGAAACGACAGCGCGAGCGAGGGAAATTCTTCGGTTGGTGTTTCAACATCGCCGGACGCTGCCGGGCGCGGCAAACTGTGCCGAGGCTGCCAGTGGTGATGTGTGCGAGCAATGTTTGGAGCCTCACCTTCCTCTCGTCCGCCGATTTATCGGGGCAGGTCTTCCCATCCATTTCGTCCTGCCGGCGTTTCCCGCCAAGTCGCCGAATCAAGAGAAAGTGCTGGGGCGAATCCCCGATAGGGCCGAGGAGTTGAGCCTGCAGTTTTTGCATGATCTTTGTGAAGAGATACGGAAAATTCATGGGCCTGGGGCGCGGATCACGATCTGTTCCGACGGATTGGTCTTCAGCGATCTTGTGGGTGTGACGGATTCGGACGTCAACAATTATGGCGAGCAAATCACGCAGATGATCGAGCAGTTACATCTGGACTCGCTCGAAACCTTCCACATGCAGGATCTTTATGATGAAGCCGGGTCGGGTGAGCAAATGCGCGAGTGGCTGTGCCACCACTACGCCGAATCGAAGGAGACCATCCGAGAGAGGCTGCATTCGAACGACAGCCAGCAGGCACTATTTAACGGCATTCAACGGTTTCTGTTCGAGGACCAGGTGGCTATCGAGGAAGGAAAGAGCCGCACACGCATCCGTTCGGAGTGTAAGGAGCGCACCTATGAGCTGGTCCGGCGCAGTGACGCTTGGGGGCGTCTTGTCGCGGACTGCTTTCCGGCGTCGCTGCGGCTTTCCATTCATCCGCAGCCGCCGCATTCTGAGAAGATCGGAATTCTGTTGGCCGAATCGCGGGATGTTTGGTTGACGCCGTGGCATGCCGTAGCTCTCAACGAGAACGGCCATTTTCGACTCGCCAAACGCCGTGAGGCGGAGGCTTTGGGGGCGTCTGTCGTCCTAAAAGACGGAGTACCCTCTTATATGGATTCGCGCCATGATTGACCCACTCGAAAAGGTCCTCGAAGCGCGCGACCGGTACTTGGTAGCCTCCGGCTTTACAACCCAATCCTATGTCGACCCCAATTTCAACGTGAAGGTCGGTTTTATTTCCCTGCGATTCCCCAACCCCGGTCTGCTGCCGATGCATGATCTCCACCATGTCGCCACCGGCTACGATTCCTCGCTGCTCGGGGAAGCAGAAATCAGTGTTTTTGAACTGCGCGCCGGGAGCGGAACTCCGCTCATCTTCTTTCTCTGTTGCGGCTCGCTTCTAGTCGGCTTGTATTTGTCTCCGCTACGTATGTGGCGGGCCTGGAAAACCGCTCGCGGCGCGCGCTCCTTGTACAAAACCAAGACACCCTACGAAACCCTGCTAGCCATGGATGTCGCCCAACTGCGAAAGCTGATGGGGCTGGAGGCCCGATGAAAAACCAAGGCTGGCAAACTCGCGCTCTCTCGCCATTCGGCCTGGAAGTCATAGCCGCAGCAACAGCCACCGGTCCCGAGGAGATCCCCACGCCAACTCTTAAGGGTTGGATCGCAAGCGATCGTTACGTCCTTCTCCGAGGATTCGCCCCGCTTTCCACCGAATCCATGACCCGCCTGGCGCTGACTCTCGGCAAAACACTCGAATGGGAATTTGGCGCCGTCAATGAGCTTGTCGCCAAACCCGATGCCAAAAACTACATCTACACCACCGGTCGAGTCCCTTTTCATTGGGACGGCGCGTTTATCGGAAAAATCCCGCACTATATTCTTTTTTTCTGTGAAGTTGCTCCGCCCGAACACAGCGGCGGCGAAACCATCTTCTGCGACGGAGCACACTTGCTGCGCGGCGCGACGCCAGAGCAGCGCGCGTCCTGGCGCGCCACATCCATCACCTATAGCACCGATAAGGTGGTCCACTACGGCGGCTCGTTCACCTCGCCGATGATCGCGCCGCATCCCGTAAGCGGCGAGGAAACTCTGCGATTCGCCGAGCCTGTCCTCGATTTGAATCCCGTCAACTTGGAAATCCCCGGCAGAACGCCCGAGCAACGCGATGCGCTCGTCGACGAAATGGCCAAGCTGTTGCGCAAACCGGAATACTTCGTGGCCCACCAGTGGCGGGCAGGCGACGTCCTGATCGCCGACAATCACGCCCTGTTACATGGACGCAATGCCTTCGTTCACGCAGCCCTCCGCCACATTCGCCGCATCAACATCCTCTGATGAGCAAATGATGCCGAAATTCCTCAATTTTGTCCGCGACTTGCTCCTCATACGCCGCGTCGAGTTCCGTATCGCCGAGATCCCCATCGTCGCGATGCCCGCCCTGCTGGTAAACAAGGACCTCACTCCCCTCAAAACGCAATCTTTCTGGGAAGGCGTCCTCATTTTCTTTTTTCTGTTCGCTTTCGGAGACATGATCAACTGCCTCGCCGACCGTGACCTCGACGCCCAATACAAGCCGCACCTCTCCCGCGCGGTTTACAACTTGGGTGTGCCGTTTGTGACATTTCAAATTGTTTTGTGGGCCGTGTTCGCGCTCGCTCTGGCCGCCCATGTCTCCTGGCTGCTGCACCGCTGGCAGTTGCTCGCATTGACCGCCATTGGCCTCGCGTTGGGCGCAGCGTATTCCGTCGAGCCCTTCCGCTTGAAAGGACGCGGCATCGCGCAGTTGGCTTGTCTCTGGTTGATCATTTTCGTAGGCCCCATGCTGATGATCGCCACCCTGTTCGGCACTTGGCCCACGCTTGAGTTGGTGGCCTTCGCCATGGCGTATGGCGCAGTACAAATGGGCATCATCCTCGTGAATACCGCCGAAGATTACCCCGAAGATCGCGAAGCCGGCGTGCGCACGGTAATCGTTGCACTGGGCCTCTCTCGCGGGATCGCCTTGGCCTCCGCGCTGGCCGGGGCGGGTGCTGCGGTAATGCTCGCAACGCTTGCTACTCTGTACTGGGTCCGGGGTGTCCCGCTGTCGGGCACCGTCGCCTTGCTGCCCGCCGCAGCCGCGTGCCTGTGGTTGACCAACGCCATCCGCCGCCTCTCCCGCGAAGTTTCCGCCGCGCCGCTCGACGTTGGCATTGCCCGCGTGAAAGCCGCCGCAAAGAACGTCCCCGCATGGGTCACCGTGGTTGCATGGACATCCTTCGCCGCTGTCGCCGTCCTATTCCTCTACTCTGCGAAGTTGTTCTAGCACGCGACTCGCCTGCCGAGAGTCGCTGTTTACGCGTGCCTGGGCTAAACCGCCGATGAATCAAATCCTGCTATGAATCGACGCGCGTGCCGGCCAGATCAAAAATCAGCGCGTGCCCTGAGCTAAGTATTGGGTCAGTCATGAATCTTTCATTTTAAATAGGCCTGCCATCGGTTTGGTTGCACCCGACGCGATTTCTAACGCATCACGAAGACTGCATGAAAGAAAGCGTTCTATCGTTTATCAGAATCGTCCACTCTTCGCGTAAACTAGAGGGCTTGTCGCTCAGCACAACACACGACCGGAGACTCACATCACATGGCCCAGGTTCACGCTTTCCATGCGTTTCGCTACAACCCTCAGCGCGTCCCGTTCGAACGCGTCCTCACGCAACCCTACGACAAAATTTCCACGCCCATGCAGGACACCTACTATGCCGCCGATCCCCATAACCTAATCTCCGTAGAAAAGGGCCGCTCCTATCCCACAGATAGTCCACAAAACAATGTCTACACCCGCGCCGCTACCGCACTAGACAATTGGATTCGCGAAAACATTGTCGTGCAGGATCCCGTCCCGTCTTTCTACGCCTACACGCAGGAATACGCGGTTCCTGGAACCGGCGAGCAACGCACGCGCCGCGGTTTCATCGGCGCCGGCAAACTCGAGGAATACTCCGCCGGCGTGGTCTTCCGCCATGAGCACACGCTCTCTGGTCCCAAGGCCGATCGCTTCGAACTCCTTCGCCATACGCGCACTCACACCGGCCAGCTCTTCATGCTGTATTCCGATCCTCAGCAACGCGTCGATCGAATCCTGAAAGATGCCGAGTCCGCCGCTCCCGCGACCACGCTATACGATGGATTTGGCGTAATGCACCGTTTGTGGGTTATCGACGATCCGGAGCGCACCGCCGCCATCGAGTCCGCGATGGCAGAACACAAACTCGTCATCGCCGATGGCCATCATCGTTACGAGACCGCACTGAACTATCGCAATGAGCGCCGTCTCCATGCCGGCGGTCTGCATCCCCCGGCTCCGCACACGATGGCGCCCTACGATTTCGCCATGATGACTTTCGTCAACACCTGCAGCGAAGGTCTTACCATCCTTCCAACGCATCGCCTCGCCGCCCACCTCCACGATTTTTCCTGGAGCGAAGTCCGCCGCTACCTCGAGCCGTGGTTCGAAGCGCAGCCATTTCCGTTTGCAGATGACGGACAAAAAGCCGAAGCGCAAAACAAATTTCTCGCGCATCTGCAACAAGCACGCGGACAAAGAGCCATCGGCGTCTATCCCAACGCAGAGCACGCGAAGCGCGCCTACTACGTCTTAACGCTGCGGCGCGGAGCCGACCTCTCGCTGCTTCTTCATGGTGTATCGCCCCTGCAGCGCGAGTTGGATGTTGTCCTTCTGCATGATGGCATTCTTGAGCCTGCCTTCGGGATTACGCTGCAAGCCGTGACCGCCGAAAAACATCTCAGCTACGAGCGCGAAGCCTCCGCCGCTCTCGACACCGTCGATCGCGGCGCCGCGCAGATTGCTTTTCTGCTGAATCCAGTAGACGTCGATCAGGTCATGCGCATCGCCATCGCCGGAGAAGTGATGCCGCAAAAATCCACCGACTTTTATCCCAAGCTGTTAAGCGGCATATGCATGTATCGCGTGGGCTGATGCAACGAGCTCACCAGACAAACGGGATCAACCGGGAGCACGTGCGTAAACAATATTCGGGATAACCAGCCAATTCCTGCCGAAGAAAGTTTTCTTCATTTAGAATTCGCAACACAATCACAGGAATGATCAGCGCAAAAACCGGCACCGCCCAATACGAGCCCAGCGCCAGAGGCGTAAACAAAACCGAAATGACCGCCCCGAAATACATCGGATGCCGAACGATCCGGTAAGGTCCAACGGAGATAACGCGCTGTTCTTTTTCGACTTGAATGATCCGCGAAGCGTAGCTGTTTACGTCCAGGACCCAATACGTCACTAGGTATCCTGCAAGAGCAATCGCTCCGGATAAAATCATGAGCCAGAGCGGCACCGCACCGAAGGATCTGCGCGACCATCCGAGGCGAAAATCAAATCCCGGCAGCAAAAAAGCGCCAAAGAAAATCACCTTCGCGAATTTCATGATCAGTCTCTGTTCGCCGACCTTTTCTTTTGATTGCAGCCTGCGTTCGACTAACTGTGGATCGCGCTCGTAAAAATAGATCGAAGCCGCCACCATCGGAGTCAGCAGCAGCGCGAGGAATATCCAGGCCTGCCAAAACCTAAAGGTGCCAGCGGGAAGGAACAACATTGCGCCGGTCACGACGGCGGTGAGCAGGCATTGCACCGCGAGTCTTGCTTTGAGGCTCATGCGATCCCCAGGCTTTGCGGTTTCCAACACAAAAGGGCACGCCTGCGCGTGCCCTTTTGCAAGACCAATCTTTGTGCTTGCCTTCGCGACTTACTCCGTGAAAGTGGCCGCCGCCCATTTCGGCAAGCCTGCGAAACCTTCGTTCGCGAAACCCGGCGCCGCGCCTCTCGCCAAATTCGCCAGCGTTTACTTGGCGAAGCTGGCCACCGCTTCGGCTTCGCTGTTGTAAACGTCGAACACCGTGAGCAGTTTGGTGATTTGCAGCACTTCCTGGAACTTACTGCCCAGGTGCGCCAGTTTCAGCGCCGCGCCCTGCGACTTCGCGCTGTGATGCGCAGCCACCAGCGTGCCCAAGCCTGCGCTGTCGATGAACGTGATGTTCGCCATGTTCAGGACAACTTTCTTTTTTCCCTCGGCGATCAAGCTTTTCACTTTTTCACGCAGCGCGTTGCTCTCTTCGCCGAGCACGATGCGCCCGTCCAGCGCCACCACGGACACGCCGTCCACTTCCCGGTTGGTCATCTTCAAAGCCACTGTGTTTTCCTCCTCATCGGATAGCAGTTCCGGCGGCAACCCGGGCCGGGACCACAAAGCTTATCAATAATAGTCCGCACAAGACATGTAATATCCGCAGACCGGGCAAATCAATTTGCAACGCCGCGATTCCAGCAGCTTTGAGCACACCGGACAATAACGCGAAGCATCTTCCCCCGAGACCCCCACGGTCTCTTCAACTTTCGCCGGCGAGGCCTCCTGCGTAGATACCTCAACCGCCTCCCGCTGAACCGGGGCAAGCTCCTGTTTCGCGGCACCTTTCACGGCCCGACTCTTATAGCACATCCCCCGCCAACTGTGTAGCGCAAGGGCCGCCTCGTCCCGCCCGTCTCCCCTCGCGCTGGTTATGTCTCACCACTCGTAGGGGCACGACACGTCGTGCCCTCTGTTCCTCACCCATCTCTATCTCTGCTATTCTGCTCCTCTGCCCATCCCATGCCCCCACTCGCCCCCGAAGTCCGCGGCCTCAACCTCGATCCTCAAACCCGCTGCCTCCACTACCACTCACCGCTCGACATCATCGCCATCAAAATGAAATGCTGCGCCACCTATTACGCCTGCAATGACTGCCACGACGCGCTTGCCAACCACCCTCTGCAACCCTGGCCCCCATCCGACTGGCACACCCAAGCCATCCTCTGTGGCTCCTGCCGCGCGCAACTCACCATCGCCGCCTACCTCGAATGCAACTCGGTCTGTCCCAACTGCCGCGCCGCCTTCAACCCACGCTGCCGGAATCATTACCATTTCTATTTCGCGATCTCTGCTAAGCCAGCGAGTGAGACATAGTTGCGGTTCGTGTCGCTGAAGGCCGGGATTCGAGCGCAGGCCGCCCTGTCGCGGAGTGCCGCAAAGCGCAGAAACCAGTTTCCCAACGTGCCCGCAGTTCAGTCCCGCTCACCCCGCCGAAAATTCCGATTGCCACCGGTCCCCGCAGAACCCGCATCGGCATCGGCGGCGTCCCAGGTTTTGCGGTCGATGGGCTGAATGGGTTCCAGTTTTTTCTGCGAAAGCGATTTGTTCATCGCAGGAAGTTCCTTAGTCACAAACGCCTCGAATTCGTCGGCGACATCCTCCAGCTCTTTCTTCAGCGAGTCGATGCGCGCGGTCTGATAATCAGTGGGGCGCCCCTCATAGTTCAAAATCGCGCCGTAGAGTCCCGTGGTTTTTTCTCGGATGCGCTCTTCGCCCGTCAACGCGCCACCTTCCGTCGTAGCCACAATTTTCTTTCGCATCGCTTCCACTTTCTCCGCGAGCTCCTGTAGACGCTTGCCAAGTGCAGCATCTCCTTTCACTCTTCCGCTGCGCAGCAGAAGTGCGTCATGCACGCCGTTGATACGGTCGACATCGAAACTCATGTCCCCCAACAGGCGATGGAGGCGCATGGCCGCGTCGAATTCCATCTTGCGGTCTTCCTGCGTGAATTTCGCGCGTGGGTCGAGCACCACGTCAAGCTGTGTGGTGTAAGTCTCCTTCCCCCGGGTCATCTTTACTGTGTATGTGCCGGGCAAAACTCTCGGGCCTTGCGCCGCTTCAAAAGCCGCCGTGGCAGCAGGCGGCACATGCGGAGCCTTCAGCCGCATCGGCCATTCCACGCGGCTGATGCCGCGCCGGCTGTTCGGCGGGAGCGTGTCCACGACCTTCCCCTGCGAGTCCAGAATTTCCAGTTTCATCTTTCCAAAAATGTGTCGCTTGCTCTGATAGTAGGTAATCAGAGCAGCGTCCGGAGGATTCGGCCCGGTGAACACGGCGCTTCCTTCCACCCAGCCCCCGTTCGCTTGGAGCCGCTGTTGCGCCGGCTTGGCCTGCAAGAAAACGGCCTCTTGCGCCAGGACTTCCGGCGTCAGCTTGCGCAACGGGGTGATGTCGTCCACGATCCAGATGCCGCGCCCATGCGTAGCCACCACAAGATCCGATTCGCGGGAGTGCACGACGATATCTCGCACGGCCACCGTCGGGAAATCGTGACCCTTGTATTGCGCCCAGTGCTTACCACCATCCAATGAAATCCACAGACCGAATTCCGTTCCCAGGAATAATAGATCGGGACGCACCGTATCTTCTTTGATGACGTGCGCGTAGCCACGCACACCGCTGCCGGCATCCACGATTGGCGTCCAAGTCTTTCCGTAATCGGTAGTCTTGAAAACGTGGGGCTCCATATCTCCAAACGTGTGGCGATCGAGGGCTGCATAAGCCGTGCCGGCTTCATACAGACTGGCCTCCACCCACGATACCCATGAAGCCTTCGGCAAATTGGGCACGTTGCCCACGACGTTCGTCCAAGATTTCGCGCCGTCCCGCGTTACCTGCAGGTTGCCGTCATCCGTACCAACCCAGATGGTCTGCCCATCGCGTGGCGATTCGCTGATCGAGTAAATCGTCGTGTGCGTTTCCGCGTAGGAATTGTCCACCGTCACGCCGCCGGATTCTTCCTGCTTCTGCTTTTCCGGATCGTTGGTAGTCAGATCCGGCGAAATCCTCTCCCACGACTGGCCGTGATCGCGCGAGCGAAACAAGAATTGCGCCCCGATATAGATCGTTCCCTTCTCCTTCGAGCTCATATGGATCGGCGTGTTCCAGTTGAAGCGCAGCTTCTTTTCGCCGTAGTTCGGTTCTGGCTGGATGAAGCGCGCCTCCAAAGTGGACCGATTGACGCGCGCCACAAAGCCGCCCTGCGATTCCGCATAAACGTAACTGGCATCGGCGGGATCCGGAAACGCCCAGAATCCGTCTCCGCCGCCAAGATTTTCCCACCGGCCATTGGTAATCCCGCCGGGATACTGCGAGTCGCCCATCCACACGCTGTTGTCCTGCAACCCACCAAAAACGTGATACGGATCGGCATTGTCCGTGCTCACGTGATAGAACTGCGAGATCGGCAGGTTGTTGCCCTTCCACCAGGTGTTTCCGCTATCGTAGGAGTACCAGATGCCTCCGTCGTCGCCGGCGATGAGGTGATCGGTATTGTCGGGATTTACCCACACGTCGTGGAAATCGCCGTGTGCTCCATTGGCAACCGCGCTGAAGCTTTTTCCGCCGTCTTCGCTGAGGATCAAAATCAGGTCGGGTTTATAAACTTTGTTCTCGTTTTTCGGATCGACAATCACATTGGCGAAGTAAAAAGGCCTCCAGACCATCCAGTTGCTGCGGTCGCGCTCTTCCCATGACTTGCCGCCATCCTCCGAGCGGAAAAGTGCGCTCCGCGTTGACTCAATCAAGGCATACACGACGTTTGGTTTGGATGGCGCAATCGTGACAGCTATCCGGCCCCACGGTTTCGCGGGTAGCCCTTTGGCGCTGTTTTCATCCAGCTCAGTCCATGTCGTTCCGCCGTCCGCGGTTTGAAAAAAACCGCTGCCGCTCGTTGCTTTAGGGTTCTCGCCCCCCGAGCGAAACGTCCAGCCCTTCCGGCGAAAATCCCACATGCCCGCGAAAAGTACTTTGGGGTTCTGCGCACTCATCGAAATCATCGAGCACCCGGTCGAGAGATTCGCTCCTTTCAGAATTCTGTACCAGGTTTTCCCACCATCCGTTGTTTTGTAAACACCGCGGTCCTCGCTGTCGCTCCAGAGTTTTCCCGGCACGCAGGCGTAAACGGTATTCCCATCTTTGGGATCTACGATAATCTTTGAAATGCGCTCCGAATTTGGCAGCCCCATGTTCGTCCAACTGTCTCCGCCGTCCGTCGACTTATAAATGCCGTTCCCGATCGACACGCTGTTGCGCGTCCAAGATTCGCCCGTGCCTGCCCAGATCGTTTTCGGCGCCTGCGGATCGATGGCTAGCGCGCCAATCGACTGCACAGCCTCCTTGTCGAAAACAGGCTTGAACGTCGTTCCCCCATTCGAGGATTTCCACACGCCGCCGCTTGCCGACCCAACATAGACAGTGAGCCGCCCGTCTTCTTTTGTGGCGGCTATCGCCGACACCCGCCCACTCATCGCCGCCGAACCGATGTTTCGAGCGCCGAGACCCGAGATGGAATCCGAGTCGAACTTGGCCTCTTGCGCCAGCGCGGGCCCAGCCAGAATCGTTAGAGTAGAAATCATCATCGCGGCAACACAGCAGCAACGCATGCATTTGCTCATATCGAAGAATTCCTCAAAAGTAGAGTAGAACCCACGGCTGTCCCGGTTAAAAACATTCATGGATATTCGGACGTCCGACAAGCATTTTTGCCTGTCCGCTCGACAAGATTCACTTCCCAGCGGGCGGCGCCTTGGTTTCCGGCTTCGATGCGGGCATGGAGAAAACCGCGTCTTCCAGCGGCACGTTCTGCTCGATCTTCTCGACTGAGATCTGCGTGCGCGACGAACTGCCTTTTTGCGCCTGCTCGACAGTAAACGGATAATAAATTCCGTTCACCTGTTCGTAGTCCCCGTAGTACAGCTCCGACTCCTGCAGCGCCCCGCGTATTGTCGTTTGAATCTCCACCTTCAATTCCAGATACGAATCCGCGTCGAGATAGTAGTAGCGCACGTCTCCGTTCTTCATGCTCAGCTTGATCTTGAAACAATCCGTTCCTTCCATCGAGTCGTGTCCCACGAGTTCCGCTTTATGCCCCTTTTCCTTGTACTCCATCAAGGGCCCATCCATATCCGCGTCCACGGCGAGGTTCTTTAAATCGTCCTGCGACAGCAGTTCCGGATCCTTCCGCCCGTTGAAAGGAGAAATCTGCCACCCCGTTTTGCCGTCATAAGCCTGCACTTGCGCCAACCCCTGGATGATGATTTCTTCCCGCACCTTGTCCGGGCGTTTGTTTTCCTGGCGAAATTCCGCTCGAAACGATCCCTGCGTTAGCTTCGAACTGGTGCGCAAACTGCGCATCGACTTCAGCTTTTCCGCTCCGCCGCGCGCCTGAATATTCTTCCCGACCACCTCATCCACAGTCTGCCCACCAGCGCCGAGAGAAAAGCATGCGCCTGCCGCCAGTAATAGAAGGCAGAAACGGAAAGCCCAGCCCAGCGCAGCCCATGGCCTCGCAACCAAATGTACTTTCATAGGATTCACCCCAAAACGCATCCAAATCCAAACGGAAGGAGCCCCCAGCGCCGACCATTATATCCACAAGCTACGTTTTACCGTTGCGCCTATACGCCAGATTGACCATCTGCCCGGCGCGGGCTGCGGCGACCCCCGTCTCGACTGGCGCGTTAGGCTCTTTGCGGTTCCTGATGCAGTCGAAGAAATTCTGCATGTGGTCGATGGTGCCGTCGCGGAAGCTGTCTGCCTTGAGAACCGGATTTTCTCGGCCTGGCACGCCTTCGTGATAGACGCTAAAGCCGCTCCGGTTAAGCTTCATGGTTGCCTCCGTGCCGCGGAATTCGAGACCCCCGTCGTCGATCGAGGAGGCCATCATGCCCTCGTAGACGACATCGAAACCGGGATAGCGGAGAGCGGCCTGAACGGTGTCGGGACAATCCCATTGCTCGAAGATGTATTTGTCGGCGAGCATCTGCGCCTCGCGCGCCTGGTCGGATTTCATGGCCCAGTGCACGACGTCGATCCAGTGAGTGAAGAGATCGGTCATGGCGCCGCCCCCAAAGTTCCAGAACCAGCGCCACCGGTGAAACTTCTCTTCGCTGAAGGGCTGATCGGGAGCGCCGCCAAGCCACTGCTTCCAATCGAGGGCCTGGAGGTCGATGGGCTTGCGCGCCCCGAAATCCTGATAGTTCTGCCACCAATAGGTCCTGACTTGGGGGACGCGCCCGAGGCTACCCCCCTGAATGAGCTCGACGGCATCGCGAAAGTGGCTCCAGCTGCGCTGCTGCATGCCGCATTGAAGTATCTGCTTGCTGGAGCGGACCGCACGGGCGAGGGTGGCGCCTTCTTCCAGGGTGTGCGTGACCGGTTTTTCAAGATAAACATCTTTGCCGGCTGCCAGGGCGTCGACCGCCATGCGCACATGCCAGTGGTCGGGAGAGGCGATAAAGACGGCGTCGATCTCTTGCTGGAGGACTTCGTGAAAATCCAAGTGGGTGCTCGCGATTCCGTTGGAGCGTTCCTTGATGGCGTCGCGGCGCGGCGCATAAACGTCGCTCACCGCGACGATTTGATAGCGGCCGGCCTTGTCGGCCGCATTGAGCAGGTCGCCCATACGGCCGCCTGCTCCGATAACTCCGATGCGCAGAGTGTCGTTGGCGCCAAGCACTCGGCTTGACGCAAGAGCGGTGAGCCCGCCGGCGATGAGAAAGCTGCGACGATTGGGTGGATATTGCATGGCGACCATTCTAGCGAGTAGCGCTCCACGGGGAAAGTGGCTGGCTTCTGCGCCACCCACCCAAGATCCTAGGTTCGCTCTAAACTCACTGCACGCGCGCTCCGTGCTAGACTATTATTTTCTAGGTTAGTTATCGTCTGCGTTGGTAACTCATACGGTCCTGGTCTTGGATGTGGAGCTCTTGGTGCCCAGACTCTTCCCGTGTTTTCGGCCTCTTGGATTCCTGGCCTTACTCGTTCTTATCGCTGACCATTCCGTGCTTGCGCAATCCTCCTCCGTCTCCACCGTTGCGCAACCTGTCGATAACAGCCCGCTGGTCACTCTGAAGGGCAACGTGCACCCGCTCGCCCAGGCTCGCTTCGACCGAGGCGCGGTCCCTGACTCATTTCCCGCGGAACGCCTGTTTCTGATCCTTCAGCGTTCTCCGGAGCAAGAGACCGCACTTCGGCAATTCATTCAGGACGCGCATAGACCGGACAGTCCCAGCTTTCACAAATGGCTCACCCCGGAACAGTTCGGCAAACTGTACGGACCGGAGGACTCCCAAGTCGCAGCCGTTGCTGGCTGGCTGCTAATGCAGGGTTTTACTATCACCCGGGTAACCAAAGGCAAGACGGCCATAGAATTTAGCGGCACCGCCGGACAACTACGCAAAGCCTTCCGTACAGAAATCCACACCTACCTCGTCAACGGTGTGGCGCACCACGCGAATAACCTCGATCCTCAGATTCCCGCCGCACTCGCTCCGCTGGTCGCCGGCCTAACTTCGCTCAACGATTTTCTTCCGAAGTCCTACGCTATTTTCCTCGGCAATGATTTGTACAATCCCAAGACGCACGTATGGACCCCACAGTGGACATGGTCGGGGAGTAGCAGCCCTCCGGCGTTGGCCCTGGCCCCGGCTGATTTCGCAGTCCAGTATAATCTCAACCCGCTTTACAGCGCGGGCATCAACGGAAGCGGTGTCACCATCGGAATTATCGGCGCGTCGGATGTCGACCCGGCCGCTATCGCCAACTCTCGTTCCTTTTTTGGACTTCCCCCAGGAAAGCTGAATGTCGTCATCGATGGCAGCGATCCCACCCCCGGTTCAGGAAACTGGGCCACAGGCGAGTCGTATCTGGATGTTGAGGTTGCCGGCGCGGTAGCCCCGGGCGCCATCATCAATCTATATACTGCGGCTGACACCTCTGTTCAGTCCGGTCTTCTTTTAGCGGCGCAGCGCGCTGTCGACGACGACCAAGCCTCGGTCCTCAGCACCAGCTACGGCACTTGCGAACAACAACTGGGTTCTTCCGGAAACCAATTCTGGACCGCACTTTGGGAGCAGGCCGCCGCTCAGGGACAAACGTCATTTGTGTCTGCCGGTGACGGCGGCTCGGCGGGTTGCGATAACTTTGGCATCCCGCAGCCGGCACAGAATGGCCTCGCTGTGAACGGTTTCTCCTCTACTGCCTGGAACATCTCCGTAGGGGGCACGGATTTCTTTTATAGCTCTTACAAGGAAGCCTCCAGTGCGCAGTTGGCACAGATTTCCACTTACTGGAACTTGACCGCCACGGCCCTGCCAGCAGAATCGCTTCTCCAACCTGTTCCCGAGCAGCCCTGGAATCTCGCCTTTGGACTGAATCTCTATGATGGCGGCGTTTATAACCCGGGTACGTTTGGGCCCACGATCGTTGCCGGCAGTGGCGGCGCGAGCGAACTATACGCAAAACCTGCGTGGCAATCCGGAGTTGGTGTGCCATCGGACAGTGCGCGGGATCTCCCTGATGTATCCCTGTTCGCATCCGGTGGCGGGAACGGAAGCTTTTATCCGGTTTGTGTTGGTCCATACAGTTGCATGCCGGAGACCAGTGGTTTTTACCAGATCGCCGCTGTCGGCGGCACGTCGGCTTCTTCACCCGCCATGGCGGGGATCATGGCCCTTATTAACCAGAAATATGGCCCGCAGGGACAAGCCAATTTCGTTCTCTATCCGCTTGCCGCCCAGCATCCCGCTGTTTTCCACGACATCACACTCGGCAGCAACGACGTGCCCTGCGTGCCGGGCCCGCCAGACTGCACGGCGAGCGCGCTAAACGACAACACGAAAGGTTTCTTGACTCTGGGCCACTACGCTGCGACTACGGGGTATGATCAAGCCACTGGCCTCGGTAGCGTGGACGCCAATCTGCTCTTCACCTACTGGAATTCGGTGAGTTTCCAACCTTCGCACACAACGCTAAGCCTCAGTCAAACGAGCTTTTCCCATGGCACCCCCATCCCACTGAACGTCGCGGTTAGCGGAAATGGCGGCACGCCATCGGGTGACATTGGTTTTGCCATGACTCCCAGCCCCGGCAGCGACACGAGCCTGGCTGAACTTACACTCAAGAATGGCGCGGCCTCTGCCACAGTCAACAACCTCCCCGGTGGCCAATACCAAATCACCGCGAAATACACCGGCGACACTATTTTCGCCCCTAGCAACTCAACTCCTGTCGCTCTCAATATCACGGCCGAGCCCAGCGCCATCTCCATCTCCGGAAACTCTTGGAGCAATACCAGCAACGCATTCGTACCGCTCTCCAATGGCGGCACTTACCCATACGGCGCTTACATTGCCATCGATGCGCAGCCTCGTGGCGCCAGCGTTCCCGCAGGTTCACTCGACGGTTTGACGACTGGAACTATCAGCTTCACAGATTCGACAAGCGGTGGCTCCGTGACTTCCGGACCGGTGAGCATCCTAAGCAAGGGTCTAGCGGAATGGCTGCCTCCTCTCAGCTTTCCGGTAGGAACGAATAGCGTGACTGCCAGCTACTCCGGCGATTCCAGTTTCCAGTCGTCCTCCAGCTCCACGCCGTTCACCATCACGGTCACCAAGGCGCAGCCCGTCGCTTTCCTCGACGCTAAGCCATCTCCCGTCTCCCTCGGTTCGCCAACGACGCTAAACGCGTTAGTGGGTGCCAATTATGCCAGCCCGCTTCCCCCGCCTCCTTATTCCACCTTCGGTTTCTCGTCTCCTGCTTCCCCCACTGGCACGGTCACGTTCTCTTTCGGAAGCTCCGTGCTCGGAACCGTACCCATGGTTCCCTTCTCTAACAACGTCTATAATTCTCAGGCGACTCTCAACATCAGCAGCTTACCGCTGGGTACGGATGCCGTCACCGCCAGCTACGGCGGCGACGCCAACTATCTTTCCTCCACGTCCTCCTTCAATGTCGTCGTTGAGCAGCCACCCACCCTTTCGGCGAGCGCCACTCCGAGCTCAATCAATCAAGCTGAGTTCACTGAAATTATTGCCACCGTTACGGGTGTGCACGGTCAGCCAGTTCCCACGGGCACCGTAAACTTCTTCGCCGTCGGGGCCGGCTCGGACTGGAGCGACAGTGAACCGCTCAAGAATGGCACCGCGACATCGATGGCCCTGTCAGGCGGCCATTTCGCCCCTGGCAATATCTCAGTCGATGTCTCTTACCCCGGTGACTCCACTTATGGTCCCGGAGACGTGAGCGCGTCTTTGACGGTCACGCAGGGCACCACGCCGCCGTTTGGTCTCAGTGCGACACCAGTGACGATCGCATCCCCGGGCGCAACGACTGCCAATACCTCGACCATTGGGGTCACCCCGAATAACGGGTTCACGGGTGCTGTGTATATAACGTGCGCGCTGGCGGCTTCGCCGAAGGGAGCACAGCTCTCTCCCACGTGCACTCTTCAGACTTCGGTCAATGTCACGGGAGCGAGCACGGTTAACGCCACGATGACCATCAACTCGACTGCCGCCACTTCCAGCGCGCTCGTCTCGGGCCCGCGGAATTGGTTATTGCTGAAAACGCAGTGGCGGCTTGCCGCAAACGCAGGAGCGATGATTTCCATATTGCTCCTGCTGGGGTTCCTCGCCCAAGGCCGGAGCAAGCAACGCCTGGCCAGCTTCCTCTGCCTATATGCGGTTCTCGTCGGTCTCGGCGGGTGCGGCGGGGCAAGCAGCAACAGCGGCGGTGGCGGAGGCGGAGGCCTCTCGAATCCCAGCACGACTCCAGGGAATTACGCCTTCGTCGTAAATGCCTCGTTCACTCCAAACGGCGCCAGCCAGGTCCAGACCACGGTGGCCGTCACAATTCAGTAGCCCGCTCGCTCACCACACCATAAAATTCGCGAGCTCCCCAAAGCGCTCGAGATAAATGTCCGCTGGATGCGCTCCGCGGTCATGCACTCCAAATCCATAGTTCACCGCTGCAGCCAACGTGCCCGCGTTCCGCGCTGTCTGCACGTCCACTTCGGAATCGCCCACCAGCAGCACCTCACTTGGCTCCGCGCCCAATTCACGCAAGATTGTCCGTGCGCCCAGCGGATCAGGCTTTTTCGTCTCGAAGCTGTTTCCACCATAGATCGCTCGAAAGTATTTCGAAAGCCCCATCGCGTCCAGAATCCGCACGCTGATCCGCACCGGCTTGTTCGTCAAAACCGTCATCGGTATGCTGGCCAGTTTTTCCAGCGTCTCCGGCACTCCCGGATACGCGCACGTCGTGTCCATTTTGTGCAGCTCGTAATAGCTCAAGAAAAATTGCAGCGCCCGCTGCCGTTCCTCTTCCGTGCAGCCATCTCCAAGCGCCCTAGTCACGAGTTGCGGCGCGCCGTGCCCGATATAACCGGAAATCGTTTCTTCCGCCAGCTCCCGACGCCCCAATTCACGCAACATCGCATTCACCGAGTGAATCAAATCCTGTTTCGAATCGATCAGCGTCCCATCCAAATCGAAAATCAGCGCGCGCACTTTACTAAGTTTCGGGTCAGCCATGAATCCTTCATCTTAATATGCCTTCCCCCGTTTCGCCGCCCCGGCGCGATTTTTAACGCCTCAAGAAAGCTGTACTAAAGAATGCGTTGTGTCGTTTGTCAGAATGGTCCCCCACTTCGCTCAAACTAGTGGATTTGTCGCTCGGCACAAAACTCAACCGGAGATCAACCCCACCTAGCCCACACCTCGCCCAGATTCACCCCTTCCAGGCGTTTCGCTACAACCCGCAGCGGGTCCCGTTCGAAGGCGTCCGGACACAGCCTTACGACAAGATTTCTCCCGCGATGCAGGACAACTACAACGCCGCCGATGCGCATAATCTAGTCGCGATCGAAAAGGCCGCATCTATCCGACAGACAATCCGCAAAACAAATGTCTACACGCGCGCCGCCGCCGCGCTGGATCCGCGAAAACATGGTCGTACAAGATCCAGTCTCCCTCTTCTTACGCCTACACGCAGGAATACACGGTGCCCGGCACCAGCCTGAAACGCACTCGCCGCGGTTCGATCGGCTCCGGAAGACTTGAAGACTATTCCGCCGGCGCAGCCCCATCCCTAGCTTCACCGTTTCACTCTTGTGGGCCCTCTCTGGTACCAAAAAAGTGAAAAATTAACTCCCCTGTTTTCAAACCCTTCCACACTCTTTGGGGAAGGTGTATAAGGGCCCCTAGCTGCCCCCTGCGGTATTGCTTGAAACCCCTACTCCAGATGGCGCATCCTTATAAGATGTAAGATGTAGGTGCAAGAAAGGCCCGGCGGCCCGGGAACCCAGGTGCTCACCATGCGCCGTTTCTTGATTGCTATTGCTTCGCTCGCCGTTCTTCCCGCGATGGCTTCCGCACAAGGTAGAGGAATGACGTCTGGAATGGCCCGGGCAGCCATAGCTGCGCCTGCCCCGCATGTGGCGATGCATGCTGCGCAACCCAGCAGCGCCCACGTGAGTTCTGGGAGCCACGCTTACGCAGGGTATCCCCGTTTCGTGCGGACGCGCTCGGGTGCGGTGGTGGCTCGCCCTGCGCCGCGGGTAGGTAGTACAATTCGGAATAATGGCTCCGGGAACTCCGGCCGAGTGCTCCGTTCGCAGGACATAGTGCCTGGGCTGGGGTTTGATTATGCGCACGTGGCTGCAACGCATCCGCATGGCATTCATGAGCGGGACCGAAGTCGCCGGTTTTCCGGAGCATTTTTCCCGCTCTTTTTCGGCGGGGGATTCGATGTGCCGCTTTTTCCTGACGATGTACAGGAAGACCCCGCGCCGGAACCCCAACAAGTGGACGCCGGGGAGCCGGAACCAGCGCAAAGGGCAGGCCGATCTGGGGATTACGAGCCGCGGCAGAACCGCCCGCCAGCGGCGACGCAGGATGTTGCCGAGCCGGAAGCCGAACCGTATGTGTTCGTTCGGGGCGATGGAACGGTCTTTTTTGCGACCGCCTACGCTTGGGAAAACGGCACGCTTCGCTACATCACGCCTGAGGGATTGCGCCGCACGGTCACCAGAGACAAGCTCGATCTGGACGCCACACAACAATTCAACGAGCAGCGTGGGCTGAGTTTCCGCTCACCTGTCTGAAATTGCTGCTACCTGTTTGTATCTTTATTTTTTCACGGGCTCGGGCATGACATAGCCCGAAACGGCTGGGAGTCCGGCTCGCTCGAGCTGGACAGTGGTGTGATCGATTTTGAATTCCTTCGCAGCTTTCTCCTGAATGGCGCGCAGCAGGCGCTCGCATTGATCCAAGTGCATATCCGGAATCCGCGCGTGGAGGCTGAGCGCGTTGTGCCCGCCGCCTAGCGACCAGATGTGCACGTCGTGGACTTCTTGCACGCCGTGGACGGTGAGGATGGCGCGGGCAACCTCCTCGACGCGCATCTCCCTCGGGCGGCCTTCCAGGAGGATGTGGGAGGACTCGCGGAGGATGCCGACGCTGGACCAGAGCACCAGCAGGCCGATGGCTATTCCAAGGAGTGGGTCGATCCAGAGCGCTCCGGTCATGCGAATGGCAATCGCGCCGACAATGATGGCGATATTGGAGAGGGCGTCGCCGAAATTGTGAACAAGAATGCTGCGCAGGTTTAGATCGCCGCGGCCGCGAACCAGGGCTAGAGTGATGCCGCCGTTGACGGCAAGGGCCGCTAGCGACGTCCAGATCATCCAGCTTTCGACTACGCGGATTGGGGAGCGGAAGCGATCGACGGCTTCGTAGCCTAGCCAGAGCGAGAGCAGGACGAGGAGAACGGCGTTGGTAAAGGCGGCCAGAATGCCAGCGCGGTGGTAGCCGTAGGTTTTTTCGGTGTCGGCAGGGCGCTCGGCCCAGCGCATGGCTAGCCAGGAGATGCCCAGAGCGGGGACATCCGAGAGATTGTGGACGGCGTCGTTTAGGAGAGCCACGGACCTTCCGAGGACTCCGCCGAAGACTTCTGCCGCAACGAGGCCGAGGGTGGCGACCATGGCCCAGCCGAGTACCGCAGGCCGCAACGGCGGATGATCGTGCCCATGAGGGTGCGGATGATGGACGTGGCCGTCGTGGTGGCCACGTTCGGGATCGTGGTCGCGGGAATGGTCGTCCATCCGGTCCATCTGCTCCATTTTACGCGCCTGAGGGGTGGTGCGCATCCACTCGCGCTTAGTGGGAAGTTTGACACGTCCTTGGCGCGAATTCATTGACGCATTTCCTTGTGGCTGCCAACATCGAACTAGCTTCCCTTTCCGTTTGTAAAGCGGCGGGAATAGCCTACGCCGCAGGGGCTGTGCGCTGAGGGACATGACGGTTCCCATTGCAAAACTGAGTTTTTGGGGTGTTCGAGGATCGACCCCGACGGTGGATCCTGCCACCTGGCGATACGGCGGGAATACGCCTTGCCTGGAATTGACGGCGCCGGACGGGACGCAGTTCATTTTGGATTGCGGGACGGGGCTGCGCATGCTGGGGAGCCGCTGGGCCCTTCCCAACGGCGGGGGAAATCCCGAGACGCATATTTTTGTGACGCATTATCACTGGGATCATATTCAGGGGATTCCGTTTTTTTCTCCGCTTTATGCCGAGAACAACGAATTTCATTTTTATAGTTTTCGGTCGAAATTTTTGGGGCGCGACAGCTTGAAGCAGGTGTTTGAAGCGCAGATGGCGCTGCCTTATTTTCCGGTGGACATGTCGGCGATGAACGCGAAGCGGAAGTTCAAGGAAGTGGAAGGCGGAGACACGTTCACGATTCGGGAAAATAAGATTACCGCGCGATGGCTAAACCATCCGCAGGGATGCCTCGGGTTTCGGATCGAGACTCCGGCTGGGACGGTGGTCTACGCAACGGACAATGAGCCCGGCGATCCGAAACTGGATCAGAGTTTGCGGGAGTTGGCGTCGGGGGCGGACATATTCATTAACGATGCGCAGTTTACGCCGGAACAATTGAATACGACCCGGAAGGGATGGGGGCATTCGTCGTGGCAGGAAGGCGTGCGGCTGGCGCGAGAAGTTGGCGCGAAGACTTTGGTGTTGTTTCATCACGACCCGGACTCCACGGACCGCATGGTGGATTCGCTTTTGCGGCAGGCGCGGGAAGAGTTTGATTCCGTGTTTGCGGCCAGCGAAGGCATGGTGATCACGCTGGGGGAGACCGGGGATAATGTGCAGGCGCACATGCCGGGGACGCGGACAACTCTGCGACGCGAAGCGCAATTTCGCGCGAAAGTCACCGGAGTGACGGAAGGTGGGAAAGAGTTTCAGGAAGAGACGGTGGTGCGCGACATTTCCTTGCAAGGCGCGCTGATTTCGTTGCAGAACATGCCACGGTTGCAATCGGAACTGCAGGTGACGATGGAGACTCCCGGCGAGGATGGTTTGCAATCTTCGATGCGGTTGAAGGGGTATGTGGTGCGCATCGATGCGGGGCCCGAGAAGGGGCAAAGCGCGGTGGGCGTGGTTTTTACGGATTAGGTTTCATTCACCGCGAAGCCGATTTTCTTGCATGAGTCTCGGAAGATACGGGTTTTGCTTAGCGGCGCAGCTTCCGACAACACCAATTGGAGACTAGGCGGGTCACTCTCACCGGGATTTCTAGAGAAGTTCAGCGAGCCCTTCGAATAGCGCCCTTTTTTAAGGCCCGCCCCGACCCTTCGCCATACTCGCACTAGCCCGCTGGAAACTACATCACGCATTTGCTAGTCAGACCCTGTCCGGTTCCGTTGCAGGCTGGACACCGGCAGGTTCGACCATGGGCCCGGCATTCGCTTCGGTAGAGAGGCATGGACTCGGGACGGAGTCTATCGGCTCCGTGCACCACGCTGCGGTACAATCTTGGCCCATGTCCAAGCCTGGTTCGCAAACGGCAAATTTCGTTCCCGTAAATGCTCTCGATAAGAGACGGCCATCGAAGGTGGCGTTGATCCGCGGATTAGTGCGGCAGGCGCCGTTTGTGGCAAAAAACTTTCGGTTGTACTTTCAAAACGCCTGGCGGCGGCACCTTTTGCATACGAATGTGGTGGCGCCGTATGCGGTGACACTTTACGTGACACACAAATGCAATTTGGCCTGCTCTTATTGCACGCAGAAGGAGCCGGACGTTTTCAGCAACGAGCTGTCCACCGGAGAAACGATCCGGCTTTTGCGGCGGATACGCCGAGAGACGGATTCGATTGTGATTACCGGTGGCGAGCCGACTTTGCGGGCTGACATCGAAGAGTTGGTGGAGGCGGCGCGGTTTTATTGTAGGTTTCGGTCGGTGCTGCTGATTACGAATGGAACTTTGCTGGATCGCAAGCCGGGAATTTTAGGGGCGGTGACAGGGTTGGTGGTGAGTCTGGACGCTTTGGCGGCTGATCCGTCGAATGCGCTTTCGAAACCGGCGGCGCTGCCGAAGGTTTTGGAGAATCTTGCGCTGGCCAAGAAGGCTCTGGGAAGCCCGGCGCGGATTACGATTAGCACGGTGATTGAGGAATGGAATATCGCAGAAGTTGAAAAATTGCTGGATTGGTGCGCCATCCAAGGATTCGTGTTTGCCGCGCAATCAGCACAGATGGAGAAAATGCCCAATCTGAAGTTGGTGCAGAATCCGAAGTACCAGGCGCTGGTGGATAAGATTATCGAGCGGCGGCGCTCCGGGGTGCAGCCGATCAATGGCACGCCGCGGACCATCGAGACGCTGCTGCGCTTTCGGCAGTTTCAGTGTTATCCGACAATGTTTCCGCGGGTGTATCCCAATGGGGATGTGTTTTATCCGTGCGAGCCGCTGCGGAAGGTGGCGGGGAATTTATTGCGAGATGGGTCACTGCGAAATATTTTTGCTCGCGGGAGAAAAATTTATGGGGACATTCCACCGTGCCAGGGGATCTGCTATTTGTTTGGAAATGTGCTGTCGCATTATTACGTGAATGATTTTTGGGGCTTGGCGGAGGATTTCATGCGGTGAAGGATGAGGCACTAGATCGAGGGCTTGGTTGGCGCAGGGATAAAGCTGATTTTAGCCCAGGCGGCGCAGAGATCACGGAGGCCAGATTCCCCGAGCTTAAACTTATGACTGGCGAGAAATTATGCTAGCTCAGGTCAGAGATTTTCTTGTCCAGGTGAGCCAGAGCGGCTTCGAGAGACTTGCGGTGATTGGGGTTTGTGGCGAATTCCAGATCGTGGGCGATTCTGATCCGGGATAGCTGCAAGTCTTTGCGTTCTTGTTCCCGGCGAAGCTCATCCGCGGTTTTGCTGTTGTTGCCGTAGTGCCCCTTGGGTGCCTGGCCGGATTCGACCTGGGCCTCCACGTCTTTGCTTTCCCACCCTCGCGCCATAGTGATAGTCTGACATATTTTGCAGCAGGTGTGGTGATTATGAGGGAGAAAGTGTGAAGCGGGGTTTAGGCGCTGACGGCGCGGCTTCTGGGCAAAATGGGGAGGGGGGAGTGCACCATGCTGCCGAGAGAGCTTGCGGCGACGCGAGCGAGGTGCTCGGCAAAGATGCCTTGGTAGGAGAATTCGGCGGCGTTATCAGACCAGTGAACCTGCAAAATCCAATGGTTCTTTGCTTGTGCCTGGATGGCGTTGGCGGAAATGATCTCGGCGGCGGGAATCACCAGGAGCGGCTGGAATTGTGAATCGAGCGCCCAGATGCGCTCCGCGCCAACAAAGAGCTGCACCAACGCGGGGGCTCCATTGCCCGGTTCATACTCTCCGCCGTTTACGACGACGAGAGCGCCTAGTTCGCGGGCTTTTTCCTCAGGAATAGTGCGCGGCTCGGCAGGGGGCAGCAGGATCGCCGCAAGAAACATTGCCAGACCAGCGATAGCCGCAAGCCAGCTATTCCAGAGACTGAGCGGCAGGATGACCAGTGCGGCACCCGCGAAACCCAAGAAGATGCGAACGGCCATCCAGGATTGGGCGTTGCGGCGAATCCGGAGAATCTTGGGAATCACAAGAACGGCGGCAAACATGGCGCCGATCACCAGGTTGCGAAGACGGGCGCCTGTTCCTTGGTGTTGAGATGCCGCAGTGGCTGGGGCCGTGCTCATCTTACTTCCTTATCTTATCTACTTACTTAGAGTACGCGGCGGGCTCTACGGTTTCAATGAATCTATCTCCCGCATGCGGGCGAAGGCCCGGCGGACGTGGGGAATGGTGATGGAGCCGCCGACGATCAAAGCCACGTTCAGAGCGTCAATGACCTCTTCGCGGTTCCAGCCTTCTTCACCGCAGCGCACCAGGTGATAGGTGATGCAGTCGTCGCAGCGGAGAACGGTGGAGGCCACCAGGCCCAAGAGCTCTTTCGATTTCGTGCCGAGGGCTCCGGGCTCATAGGCCTGATGATCGAGAGCAAAGAAGCGCTTCATGCCGAGGTGGCCGCAGTTGAGAATTTCTTCGTTCAGGTCGCTGCGAAATTTCTGAAAATCTTCGAGGCCATCCGCCATGATTCCTCCGGGAGTGGAACGATTATTATGGACTAAATCCGCTATCTTCAGCAGAACGCCGCCCCAGCGCGCGAATCGGGATGTGGGACCCGCGTCGAGACGTTAGTCCGCGACAGGCGCGAGAGCTTTCTGTGCCAGTTCTCTTGCGCCGGGCTTACCCGCCAAAATAAGATTGGCCCATTCCACACCGACCTGCGACAGGCGCACAGACTCGCTGGTTAGTGATTCCGGCCCGCCGGAATCGTTGCCGCCAAAATAGATGCGGTCCATGGGCTGCGCGGCGGCCACGCGGTTTTTTGTGTATTGACCGGGCCCGGAGATGAACATGGGATGGCCGCGGCGATAGATGCGGACTTCGACAGGGTCGACATTAAATTCTGGAAGAATTTTCTGGAAATCAGCGAGAACGCGCGCGGCCAGGGTCTTTGAATCGGCTTCCTCGAGGAGCGTGGAGCGAAATTCTTCGCGGAGCGGAGTGTAGCAGGAGAGGATGTTGTTTTTTTGTTTGTAGCCGGGATCGTTACGGACGGTCCAGTCAGCGACGATGAAGTCGGTGAAGGAATTTCCGGGGCACCAGTTGTCGTATCCGCGATTGTAGACGGGTTTGTCGAAGATGAGGTTGACGACGGGATAGGGAGCGAAGCGCGTGCGGCGCATGGCGGTTCTTTGTTCGGCGGGCAAACCTGGAGTGATGCGAGAGGTGATGTGTTTGGGCGCGCACATGAGCACCACTTTGGCAGACACGGTTGTGAGTTTTCCTTCGCGCAGGTAGGTGACGTTTACGGAGTCTTTCTCCTGGATAGCGGCGACGACCGCAGCTTCGCCTAGCATGCATTCTTTGTATTTTGGCTGGAGGATTTCGACGAGCCTATGGGTGATGCAGCCCAGACCGCCTGGCAAGATGGCGCGCTTGCCGTCGCCGCCGGTTAACAGATCGTTGGCGTTATAAAGGCCGACATACGCGGAAGTGTCCGGCGTGGTGGCGCCCCAATTGGAAGGGCCGTAAATGTCCCACCACTGCTGGACCTCCGGAGCGTAGGCGGCTGTGAATCTCGAGAAGGGAAGCGCGTCGAGCTCGGGCATGCGCTCTTTGATTTTTATTTTCAAAACGTCTTCGCGGAATTTCAGGAAGCTGGCAACGATTTCCTTTGGGTAAGGAAGCTGAGTGATGCCCGTTTTCCAAGTGTCCGGGACGTAGGTTTTATTGACTAGCGTGGGGTCGGGCATGTTGACCAGCGGGAGTTTCAAGCCGAGTTCGGAGGCCAGCACATCGCCTTCATCGCCGTGATAGGCGTAGGCGGAGCCCGTGGCGAATGGCTGGCCGTCAAATTCTTCTTGATAAGCGTTGCCGCCAAAGTGGTCTTCTTTTTCGAGCAGGAGCCACTCCTTGCCGCGCAAAAAATAGGCCGCGGAGAGGCCCGCGACGCCACCGCCGACGATTGCGATTTCCGTTTTCGCGGTGGCGGCGGGGAGATCGAAGTGGTGGCCATCGCGGACTTGGTGGCAGATTTCGAAATGTTCGCCTTCGACGCGAGGCGCGCCGACTGGCTTAGAAGGCGACGACGTGGCATCGGGGGCGGGAAGGAGAGCGGTGTCCGCCGTACAGCCTGAAGCGACCGATCCTGCTACGACATATCTGATGAATTCACGGCGCGAGTGCGACATTTCTTCTCCCATGACTGCTAAGGTCGTTCGGGTAGCTGCTGTGCTTCCGTGCCGACGCTGCGCATGCGAATGCGATACCACACGATAATAAGGACGACGGAGACGGCAAAAACCAGTGTGGAAACAGCATTGATCTCCGGCGTGATGCCGCGACGGAGGCGGCCCCAGATTTCCAAAGGGAGCGTGTTGTCGCGGCCGATGAGGAAGAAGGTGACGGCGATTTCGTCCATCGAAAGAGTGAAGATGAGCAGACCGGCAGCGACGAGAGCGAGCCTGAGATTCGGGAGCGTGATTCGCCAGAAAGTTTGCCAGGGCGTGGCGCCGAGATCGAGCGAGGCTTCTTCCTGGGCGCGGTCGCTTTTTTGAAGGCCGGCGAAAAGTTCGGTGGTGGCTACGGAGATGAGGGCCGTGCCGTGACCGAGAAAAACCGTGAACAGGCTGAGCTGCGCGCCGGATAGCACGACGAACATCAGCAGAGAGAGGCCGGTGATGATGCCGGGAAGGATGAGGGGAAGAAGAACCAGGCGGCGGAAAAGAGCTTTGCCGGGGAAGCTGGCGCGATCGAGAGCAAGCGCGGCGAGCAGGCCCACGGTGAGCGAAAGAGCGACGGCGCCGCTGGCGACGAGCAGGCTGTTGAGCACGGAATCCCAGATGGGACCATCAGTGAAGAGCTGGCGATACCAGTCGAGCGTGAGATGGCTCGGCGGAAATCCACCGACGCCGTCGCGATTGAAAGAATAGAGAATGAGGACAACAATCGGCAGATAGATGAACGCGAAAACCACAGTGGCGTAAATGGCGAGAATGGGGGCGCGACGCGTTGACGTGCTGCGGCTCATTCGAAGGACCAGCGTTTTTCGAGGCGTTCGGTCAGGAAGAGGAGGGTAAGAGTGATGAGCAGAATCGAGACGGAAATCGCGGCGCCCAGGGGCCAGTCGTAGGTTGCGCCGAAAAGGGTTTGCACGATGTTGGCGATCATGGTGCCGGAAGAACCGCCGACAAGGAGCGGAGCTAGGAAATCGCCGAGAGAGAGAACGAAGGCGAAAGTGGCTCCGGCCAGTAGGCCGGGCATCGAGAGTGGCAGAATCACGCGAAAGAAAGTGGAAGCGGGTGAGGCACCGAGGTCTTCTGAGGCTTCGACCAGCGGGCGAGGAATGTGCTCTAGCGAGGCGTAGATCGGGAGGAAGACGAAGGGCGTGTAGATGTGCGTGAGCATGAGGACCACGGCGAAGGGGCTGTAGAGCAGGAAACTGACGGGTTCGTGAGTGAAATGGAAGTACTGGAGAAAGCCGTTGAGGATCCCTTCGCTGCCGAGGATTGTTTTCCAGGCGTAGCCGCGGACCAGATAGCTGACCCACAGTGGCACGATGACCAGCTGATAGAGCAATTCTTTGCGCGCGCCAGAATGAAACGAGAGGTAGTAGGCGAGCGGGTAGCCGAGGAGAAGAGAGCAGAGCATTACCGAGGCAGCGATGCGCATGGTGCGGAAGAGAACTTCGGCGTAGAGGGAATTGGTGAGGAGTTTTTGGTAATTGGAGAGATTCCAGTCATGGACGAGGACCCCGTCTTGAACCGTCCAGAAGCTGTGGGCAAACATGAGCCCATAGGGCAGCAGGAGGAAGAGCGCTACCCAAATGAGCGGCGGCGCGGAGACCAGCGTTTTGTAGGCGCGTGAGTACATGACGAGGTCAGTCCGCGACGCGGATAGCATCCGCGATGGAGAAAACAAAGTCGTGTTCGCCCGTGAGCGGTCCGCACGCGGGAAGGCGCACGCGCAGGAGCTGGTCTGCCCCGCAATCCACTTCGAGCAGTTCGCTGGCGCCGCCGTAGATCTGTTGGCGAACGGAGGCGCGAAACTTTACTTCGTTGGTCTGGCGTCTACCGTCCGGACAGAGGCGGATCGCTTCCGGCCGAAGCGAAAAACGTGCGGGGGCGTCTGCTTCTTCGAGTGGCCAGCGCAGCACGCCGCACGTTGCAATGCTGCGGCAAATTTCGCCGCGGAGCAGATTTGTTTGCCCGATGAACTCCGCGGTGTAGGCCGTGGCGGGATGCGCGTAGATTTCTCGCGGTGAAGCGACTTGCTCCAGCGCACCATCGCGGAGCAGCGCGATACGGTCGGAGAGGGCCATGGCCTCTTCTTGGTCGTGAGTGACAAACAAAAAGGTGATGCCGATTTCGCGCTGGAGGGCCTTCAATTCGCTTTGCATTTGTTTGCGCAGGCTAGCGTCCAGCGCGGAGAGCGGTTCATCGAGAAGCAGGAGTTGCGGGCGATTGACCAGGGCGCGGGCCAGAGCTATGCGTTGCTGTTGGCCACCGCTGAGCCGCGAAGGGCGCGCGCCCGCGAATTCCACCATTTTCACCATTTTCAAGGCGTCGTCGACGCGGCCGGCGATTTCATTTTTTGGCACACTTTGTACACGCAAACCGTACGCGACGTTATCCCGCACGTGGAGGTGCGGGAAGAGCGCGTAGTTTTGAAACACCGTATTTACGCGGCGCTTGTAGGGCGGCAGTACGTCCAGCCTCTCACCGGACATCCAGATTTCGCCGGCCGTTGGTTGTTCGAAACCGGCGATAAGGCGAAGAAGAGTGGTTTTGCCGGAACCGCTTTCGCCGAGCAGTGTGAGTAGTTCGCCGGAGGCGATGTTCAGCGAAATGTTTTTCAGCACGTCGCGGGTGCCGAAGCGCTTGGCAATTGCGCGCACTTCGAGCAGCGGAGCGTTGGCATCCGCGGAAGTGGGCTGCAGAATGGGGGCGGAGCTCACTGCGCGGCTTTCACCTCGTTCCAGATTTCGTTGTACTTGGGGCGGCGCGGGACATCTTGCCAGAAATAGATTCGCTGCATGTACGCGTCGGGATCGTCCATATGAAGGCTTTTCTTTTCGGTGTCGGACATCAGAGTAGTGGACTGGGGATTCGCAGGCGAGTAGCCCGTCACATTCGTCACCAGTTTCTGTGTCTCGGCCGCGATCATGTATTCCAGGAACTGCCCTGCCAGTTCTTTCTGCTGGCTGGCGGCGGTGATCATCAAGTGATCGATCCACCCGGTAGTATTTTCTTTCGGAATGGCCTCGCCGATCGGGAAATTAAGTCTGCGGAGCTGGTTGGTCATCAGAGGCCAGCCCGTGGCGGCAATGATTTCATGGTTCTGGAAGAGATTGGTGAGCTCACCGCCGCTAGTCCAGTACTTGCGAATATTTGGTTTGAGTTCGATGAGCTTTTTCTTTACGGCTTCGAGCTGGTCGTCGGTCAGGTTGTAAATCTGATA
>JABCZF010000011.1 GCA_013289825.1 Acidobacteriota bacterium
CCAGATCAACGCTGCCAATTTCAGCGACTTGGAAATCGCGTGGCGCATCAAGACGGATAATTTTGGCAACCGGCCGGAATACAAGCTTGAGGGCACGCCGCTGATGGTGAACAGCGTTTTGTACGCGACGGCGGGGTCGCGCCGCGCGGTGATCGCGCTGGATGCCGCGACGGGGGAATTGCTTTGGGTGCATGGCGAGCACGAAGGCGCGCGCGGCGGAGCTGCTCCAAGGCAGCTTTCCGGGCGTGGTTTGGCGTATTGGTCCGACGGAAAGGAAGAACGAATTCTCTATGTGACACCGGGTTACCGGCTGGTCTGCTTGAATGCAAAAACCGGCGTGCCAGTGGCGTCCTTCGGCAACGGCGGCGTACTGGATTTGAAGCTTGATGACGATCAGACGATCTTTCCGGACTTGACTACGGGCGAAATCGGCATTCAATCGGCGCCGGTGGTGGCGAAGGACACCGTGATTGTGGGCGCGGCGTTCCGCGAAGGCATGACGCCGAAGAGCATGCGCAACAATAAGGGTTATGTGCGCGGATTTGACGTTCGCACGGGAAGGCGCCTCTGGATTTTTCACACCATTCCGAAGAAGGGTGAGCTTGGCTACGACACTTGGCTGAACGATTCCGCGGAGTATACCGGCAATACGGGAGTGTGGACGCAAATCACGGTGGATGAACAGCTCGGATTGGTCTATCTTCCGGTCGAATCTCCCACGAGCGATTACTACGGTGGGCACAGGCCGGGGAACAATTTGTTTGGCGAGAGCTTGGTTTGCGTGGATTTGAAGACCGGCCAAAGGAAGTGGCACTTCCAATTGGTTCACCACCCGCTGTGGGACATGGATATTTCTTCGGCGCCGATCCTAGGGAACATTGTGGTGGACGGCAAACCGGTCAAGGCCGTGGCCCAGCCGTCGAAACAAGGTTTTCTTTATGTTTTTGATCGCGTTACGGGCAAACCGGTGTGGCCCATCGAAGAGCGCAAAGTGGAAGTGGGGAGCGTGCCCGGCGAGTGGTATTCGCCAACACAGCCCTTCCCGACCAAGCCGCCGGCGTATAGCCGAAATGGCGTGTCCATTGACGATCTGATTGACTTTGCTCCCGAACTTCGTGAGAAGGCCAGGGCCATTGTTTCCAAATACCACTTGGGTCCCGTGTTTACGCCGCCGGTGGCCAGCCAAGCGGATGGTCCGCTGGGAACGCTGACCCTGGGTACAGCTTCCGGCGGAACGAATTGGCCAGGCGGTTCCTACGATCCCGAAACGCACATCGTCTACGCGTATGCTTGCAACGCTTGCGTGGAGCCGATCGGATTGGTGCCTGCTCCCAGGGATGTTTCTGATTTGAAATACATCGCCGGAGTGGATGGGCAGGAAGTAGGCATCATGAGAGGACCGGGAGAAAACGCGGGCGCGGATTCGCCGATGCCTCCGAAGAAGGCATCGGGCGGTGGATTTGTGCGGTTGAACGTGGATGACCTTCCATTGATCAAGCCGCCGTACGGAACGATCACCGCGATTAGTCTCGACGAAGGAAAAATCGTCTGGCAGATCGCGCACGGCGAGACTCCAGACGTGGTGAGAAATTACCCGGCCTTTAAGGGCATGAACATCGCGCGAACCGGTCAGCAGACCTACAACGTCGGCACGTTGATCACGAAGACGCTGGTGATAGCCGGCGAAGGACAGGTGACGACGACGGCGGATCATCCGCGCGGCGCGATGCTGCGCGCGTATGACAAAGCTACTGGGAAAGAAGTTGGCGCCGTGTATATGCCTGCGCCGCAAAGCGGTTCGCCGATGACGTACATGGTGAATGGCAAGCAGTACATCGTAGTGGCAGTGAGCGGCGGGCCGTACTCCGGCGAATATATTGCGTACACGTTGCCGTCGGCGGGTGAATGAGCGAGGCGGCGGCGTGAAACTCCGGAACACGTCGGCCGCATGCGCTTGTCTGCTGTCCATTGCGGCCGCACGCAATGTACTTCGCGCTCAAGAGTCAACGGCGACGGAAACGCGCTCGGTGTGGGACGGCGTGTACACGGAGGAGCAGGCCAAACGCGGCGAGGCGCTGTATCAAAAAGAATGCAAGGGCTGCCATGGCGTTGCGCTCGCAGGCGGCGAATCGTCGCCACCGCTGACGGGCGGAGCCTTTCTGTCTAATTGGAACGGATTGACGCTGGGAGACTTGTTCGAACGAATTCGCAAAACGATGCCGCAAAACGCTCCGGGCAAATTGAACCGGCAGCAAAACGCGGAGGTTCTCGCGTTCGTGCTCAGCGCCAACAAATTCCCTGCTGGAAAGATGGAACTTTCACGGCAGACAGAGTTTCTGAAAGAGATTTGGTTTGAAGCAGTGAAACCGGATCAAAAAAAATAGTCAGGCACTTGTCTTTCGAACCGTAACTGGCCGGCAAGATTCGTCAATGGAGGCTAGACCCATGCAATCGAGACAAATAGTGATCCCCGTATTCGTGTTGGCGGCGGCGTTCGCCGGCTATGTCGCGGGATATGCGACAAAACCAACTCCACAGCAAGTTTTGAGCGGCCACTTCGACGGTCTTTCGATGGTTCCGAGCGCTGCGGCTCAGGAGAATAAGCCGGAAAATAAAGAGGTGCTGCCGTTTGGCTACAACTCGCCGCGGCAGCCGGCGCTGGCCCCGGATGCGCCCCCGACTACCTACTGGAATATCGACGACATAAAAAAGGCGCACGGAGAGCTCGCGGAAAAGGCGGCGAAATTGCTGGCCCAAGCCGGAAGCGGAGGATCGCAATCGATCGGAGGCGGGCCGGTGCATATCCAGACGCGGAATTTTAGTATGTTCATGCTATACCGCATGCATCGCGAGCAGTCCGTGCCGAGCTTGACAAAAGTGAACAGCGTGTGGGACGACGCGGAAATGCATGCTGGGGCTTACGATTTTTATGTGATCACTGGCGGGACGGGCGAAATGATCGTGGGCGGGAAGATCGCCAACCGGCAGAATTTGGTGGATAAGGATGGTCCTGTGCCTGGTGAGTATCGCGGGCAGCCGATCATCGGCGGACAAACATTTCGAGTCAAGGCGGGCGACTGGCTGCTCATACCGCCGGACACACCGCATCAACCGAAGCCCGATGCTGGCGGGTTCAGCTACTTCATTATGAAGATCAATGTGGGGATTTACCCGTGGAGTTTGGTGCGCTAGAGCGCCGTGTCCCGGCCACTTGGCTAGTGGGATTCCTGACGTTTCGCACCGGGTGCGAGATTCTCGTACACTTTGCCGGCTTTCATGACGAAAACGACGCGGCGAGCGGCGGTGGGGTCAAGGAGAGGATCGCCGCCCATGGCGATGATATCGGCGTCCATACCTCTAGCGATGGCGCCAACTCTGTCCTGGAGGCCCAAGGACTCGGCGGAGATGGAAGTTGCCGACATGATTGCGGCCATGGGGTCTTGGCCGCCGTCGCGCACGCGCACGATGAATTCTTCATAGTTACGTCCGTGGGCACCGGCGACGGCATCCGTGCCGTAGACAATCTTCAGATCTTTGTGTTTCAGCGCTTTCTTGAAAGTATCCAGGACGATGGCGATGCCTTTCTCCATGAAGGCGAAACCTTGCTCGTTGTAGTTGCCGATACCCAGGAATTTTTCTTTGTTTTGGAGGTAATTCTGCAGGACCAGACCAATGTTCGGGTCGTAGTAGGTGCCATGCTGCGCCATGAGCGCGAACACGTCGTCGGTAACGTACGCGCCATGTTCGATCGCAGTGCAGCCCGCGAGCGTTGCGGCCTTAGCCGATTCCGCGGAATGCGCATGAACAATCGTGCGCAAGCCGAGGGATTTGGCTTCACCGCAGGCTGCTGTAAGCTGCTCGTCGGTCATCGTCTGCGTGCCCCCTTCGCGGATGCTCTTGGAGGCGAAGAGTTTGATAAAGTCCGCGCCTTGTTGTTTTCTTTCGCGCACCAGTTCGCGTAGTTTTTCTGGCGGGCCGCTTTTTTCGTCGAGGGGTTCGAGCGAAGTCAGCATGCGCGGACCGGGGATGATTCCGCGAGCGATAGCGTCGCGCAAGTCTCGGTCTTCGGGCGAACCGGGACTTTGGATCGTGGTGAAGCCGGCATTGAGAGTGAGGATGGCGTTATCCGCGGCGTGGAGCATCGCGCGCACGGGAGGCTCGTCTTTCCCGGCGAGGCGGCCGTTATCAAAGTGCCAGACGATGTGCGCGTGCGTGTCAATCCAGCCGGGAACGACGGTTAGGTCGGCGAGGTCGTAGGTGATCGCGCCAGCTGGCGGCGCACCGCCGACACGGGCGATTTTTCCGCCCTCGACGACGATAACCGTGTTGCGGAGCACATGACCTTTGCCGTCGAGAACAGTCGTGGCCCTCAAAACAATGGGGCCTTCCTGGCCCGCAGCGACCCTCGTAACCAGCGGTGTGGCTAAGAGAGAAACCGCGAGGACAAATCGCAAGTATCTTGGCATGGAAGCTCCTAAGGAACTTATGGCTGCGTTCCTTGAATCGTCGCTTGAATGACTACGGCTCGATATGGGTGTACCGCGAAATCACAACTCATGCAAGCGTTGCGCGCGGGGGGTTCAGATCAGGATCGAGACGGAAACAGAGAGATTGAGCCCATTCCATTTATTTAAGGATGGGAGACCCCCGAGCTGGGCCTTTATGGGCTAAGATGGTTGAAGGAGAGGCTCCATCATGTCACCTCAAGACCTCCTCAACTTGATTTCCACGCTCTCCCGTGAGCAGCAGGATGCTGTGGAAGAGTTTGTCCGCATCCTCAAGAAAGAAAAAGCGCCCGGCGTGGCCTTCCGTGAAGCCTTGGATGAGTTTGTTGGTGAGCATCCCGAGTTGCTCCGCCGTTTGGCCCAGTGAGCCGCTACCTAGTTGTGAACGAAGTTCTCGAAATCAACGCCGAGGTGGTGCGCAAATTCGGCGGAATCCACGTACTTCGAGATAGCGGAGCCTTACAATCTGGGGTGGGGCGGCTCGAGAGCGGATATTACGCCGATGCCATCGAAGAAGCTGCCGCTCTTTTCGAGAGCTTGTCACAAAACCATCCGTTTCTGGATGGGAACAAGCGGACGGCGATAACGGCCACCGGCGTTTTCCTTCTGCTGAATGGGTACAGGCTGCTTTTCGATGACCTGGAAGCGTACAACTGGCTGATTGGCCTGTACGAGTCCGGACGAGTGAGCAAATCAACCATAGAGCCGTGGCTGCGGCAGCACGCCGCGCCAATTTGATCGCCTATCGCCTCTGTTCTGCCGAAATCCGCGTATCAAAAACAGGCCTTCACTTGCTCGCGGGAGTGATGACGATGTTGCGAAACATCACGCGCCCTTTTTCAGTGCCTTGGAGGTAGATGGGGCCAGGCAATTCTTCGTGGCTATCGAGGGCACCGCCAGTGATGCCGGGGATTTCCTTGTTGTCGATGATGGTTTTGCCGTTTAGGACGAGCGTAATCATGCGGCCGATAAGCGTGACGTCGTAGGTCTGCCATTGGTCCGGCGTGCGCGCAGGCTCCGGCGAAGGAGCGAGAAAACCGTAGACTCCGCCCATGCGCTGACTCGCAGGATCCCCGGCGGAATCGGTTTCGATTTGCACTTCGTAGCGGCCGCGGAGATACACGCCGCTATTGGATTGGGGGCCGCAGTTGAACTCAACGTGGAGTTTGAAGTCTTCAAATTTGGAGCTGTTGATCAACTCAGGGCCACGGTCGGGCCTCACCAGAATTCCATTTTCTACTTTCCACACAGGCGCTGCACCGGGCTTGTCTTCGTGCCACCCAGCCAGATCCTTTCCGTTGAAAAGCGGAATCGAGGAGGCCCAGTTTGGTGGGCTGGTCCTTTTCAGAACGGGTGCTCTGCGGCCGGTCCACTGCCACGTTTTACCGTCGGGGGCGTTGGTAGTGCCGGAGAGAATTTTCCCGGTCAGGGTGCCCTCGAACACCATGTCGGTTTTACTGTCTTCCTCTTCCTTGGGGGAGACGAACTTCAGGCGGCCGTTCGAGAGTTCGGCACTCGGGAGCGGCCGGGCGTTTCCCCAGCGGCCCACCATCTGGGCTGTGAGATGGCCATTTTCGTCGCGCAGTTCCAGCCAGGAAGGATACTCGCGGTCGGGGGCCTTCAGCGTCAAGTCCCAGCGGCCGAGAAAAGGTTTGGCGGAGTCTCTTGAGGAATTTGCTGCGGATTTATCGTTCTGGGAATGCGCTCGAGCGGCCAACAAAACGACCGTTAGGAACGCCAACAAGATTTTGCGAATCTTCATCGGGTGATGAATCCCTTCTCGCCAACGTCCGTTTATGGCTTGCGGTTTTGCTGCGCTCTCACTGATCTTTTTCCAGATACTCGTCCGGGACGTCGTCTTCCGGGACTTCGTGCGTCCTTACCTCGCCTTCATCAGCATCGGGAACGTCTTCGATGCCTTTAACGATTTCCGCCTCCAAGGCGTTTCCTTCTTCGAGCAATTCGTCCACGCTCTCTGAATCCGCGCCCGCGCGGTTTGACAAACCTTGCAGATCCCCGGACTGGCCGCCCGAGTTCGCGCCCAGACCCTTGGGCTCGAACACGATTGTGTCGCCACCCTCGCTCTTGCCGCGGGATTTGGCTTTCTTGAGTGGTGCCTTCTTTTTTGCAGCAGCCTTTCTGACCGCGGCGGCTTTGTTGGCAGGCGCAGGTTTTTTCGCCGTCTTTCGCCGGGGCGCCGCTTTCCGACTCAGGGCTTTCTTGGGTTTGATCTGCTTTTTCTTTTTGTTCTTCGTGGCCATGCCTGGAGTCTATCACTGACGCCACCTAGCGCGCATTTCTTCCCGCGGGCTGAGGTGGAAGTGGCGCAGCTTGCAAAGCAGGGTGACAACCTCTAGTCTGCTTGGGTTTGCGCTAAGGAAAGGGCCCATCACTTGCCGGATCTCACTCCTGATGTTCTCGTTTTCGGATTCATTTGGTATATCGCTTTTCTGTTTTCGACGACGTGTCACGAAGCCGCGCACGCCTTGGTCGCCAAGATGGGCGGCGATGAAACGGCGGCGCAAGGCGGGCAGGTGTCGCTGAATCCTGTGCCGCACATGCGGCGCGAACCCTGGGGAATGGTGGTTATACCGATTATTTCGTTCTTGTTCATGGGCCGAATGTTTGGATGGGCGAGCGCGCCGTACGACCCGCTTTGGGAGCGGCGGCATCCGCGGCGGTCCGGATGGATGGCACTTGCCGGTCCAGCGGCAAATTTTTCGTTGATGCTCCTCGCAGTAGCTTGCCTACATGTGGGAGACGCGGCAGGCTGGTTTCATCCCAACCCCCTCACGGGCCATCGTGATTTCGCGGCCACCACGCTGCTGATCTTCTTCTCGCTGAACTTGCTGCTGGGGACGTTCAATCTGCTTCCGGTGGCACCGCTCGATGGCAGCACGGTGATCCTGCTCTTTATGAGTGAAAAGACGGCACAACGCTACCTGGACTGGCTGCGTGCGAACAGCCTGGCCATGGCCGGGCTGCTCGTGGGCATTCTCGTGTTTCGCTACATCTACGATCCGATAAACACCTTCGTGGCCAGGCTGCTGCTTCCGGGAAACATTTAGTCAGTGAACCGAATCTGAACACTCCAGAGAGAACTGTCACTCCGGCGAACATCCGCGAAGACCTCCCGGACCCTACCTTTAGGGCAAGCGTTTCATTTTCAATCAGTTACAAGAATGGCGAGTGGGTCTCGGCCTGCATTTCCCTACTGCGGAGGCTCTAGATGCTTCGCTACACCCATTTTCCTGTTACCCGCTGGTATGCCGTGGAAGTGTCTGGCTGGGATCGCACGGAGAGCTTTTTTGTGGAGACGTGCGAACTCGAGTGGAAGGAGGAGTCCGATAAGCAGGTCACGCTAAAGCGGGTTATCAACGATAATGCCGTCCTGCTGGTGAGGCTTCTGCAATTCGACGAGTCCGACCGTTCCGACCCTGTTGTTTGTGAAGCAAAATGGGTTCGCAGAACAAAGGGTGGGCTGCACCAATTCCGCCTCAACACGGTGGTTCCCCGCCGGAGAGAACAAGAGAGCTCGGTAGCCTGGCCAGAGCCGGTGATGCAAGCAGGGGAAATGCCGTTTGCATGGGAAGTGGAACGGCGTAATTCCGCACCGAAATGACACTGTGGCCCCACACAAAAGTCGCTGGAGACGCTTCCTAGTGCGCCCACTCGGAAGAGCCGCCTGCCTACCAAGGGGATTTGCCCCCGGGGAGAGTCCGTAAATTACTGATTCTCTTGGATGTGGTGGGTTGTTCCTATGACAAGGACGGGGACGGTCCGGCCAATCGCAAGTTCAGGGAAAGGTCGAGGGATTGGCACAAGCGTTGCGGTGGTAGTCATGGTGGCACACGCACATAGCAAGTCTGTTGAAGTGGCGGCGCCCAAGACTTCCTTGACTCCGTGTCTTCCGGACCACGATCACGCCCAATTGGATTTGCTTTCCGCGGCTATGGAAGACATGGGCTACCAGGCCATCACCACCTCGGATCCAGAAGAGGCTTTGGGCTTGGTGCGTTCCGGGCAGTGCCGGCAGCACCGGGGTCTGCGCAGGCCAGAGGGTCGTGACTGGCGGCCGCTGGCGCTCGACCAAGTGCGCAAATTGCACATCCAGAGAGTGCTCGAGCTGTGCCTGGGGAATCGCCTGAGGGCCGCGCAGATTCTGGGAATCGGCCGAACGAGTCTCTATCGCTATCGGAAGTGTGATGGGTATGCCACCGTTGGCTCTTACGTGCTGTTCCTCAAAGGCACAGTGTCCCGCGTTCGTGCCGCCATACTCCTCACGGGCATTCGTAAGACAAGGAAAATGCGGAGCTTGCGGCAGCAGCGTTTGGCAAGCGCCTTGCAGCTAGCAAGAGCGCTTACAAAAGCTAAATCGCAGAGCTTTCAGCCCTTAAACGGACGAGCTGGATGAACGAACGATCTAGGATCGAAAAGATTTGCGCGGAAGTCCGTGGCCATGCCTGGCAACGGACCCGCGCGAAACGGTGCCCACCTACGGTAGTTCCTCAGCATACGCCTCGAACTGCTAGCCAGAACCCCCAAAGAGCGCCGCTCTCCCTCCCCTGAGGGGGAGTGCGGCGCTCCTTTCCTTAGCAGCTGTTGTGCGACGCCGGGGCGGTTCCCGGTGTTGCGGTGATTCGGGACTCGCGCGAGATGTCTTAGCCAGATTTTGAAAAAAGAACGCCTGCAATCCGGTGAGATGATTTTCCCGCCCACAATCCGCAGGGACGGGTGAACGGGTGAACGAGCTATTGAACGGTGACCGCGAGCGTGACGGTGTGGCTGACAGCTACCGCTCCCGCGCCTCCGCTGGCGGTCACTGTGGCAATGAAAGAATTCGTGGATGGCGCGCTGGGCGCGTTAGCCACGCTTTGGCCGCTGCTGCATCCGCTCATCGCGCTCGAGAACGCAACCATGACTAATAACGCGCCAGGTCGCCACGAACGCTTCTTCCGGGGCCAGGTGACAAGAAATATACAAGCCAGCAGCGCGCCCCGGAATGCGTTCGAGAGTCTCCGAGCGGGGTTGCCAAGAGCCATTCGAATTGCAGACGATGGAACTGGCGGTTTGCTGATGCTGAGGGCAACCTGTAAGGGAGTGAACCCATCGAGGCTGGGCTGCGCTGGCAGGAACGTACATGAGGAACCCAGAGGCAGTCCGGAGCAACTGAGCGACACGGCTCCAACGAAGCCCAGGCCGGGGCCGGGCGTGAACAGAAGGTTTGTGGTGCCGGGCCCGCTTCCAGAGATCGTCACGTTTCCTGGATTGGCTGAAAGCAGAAAATCGGGATTGCCGACGACGATCGTGGCTGCGCTGGAAGTCGAACCGACGAAGTTCGGATCGCCGGAATACACCCCGGTGATACTGTTCGAGCCGTTTGTCAGCTGGGTGGTCGTCAGCGTGGCGACCACATTGTTCACCTGGACAGGATTCCCCAATGCCGTTTTCCCTGTGAAAAACTGGACGGTCCCGGTGGGATCGATTGTGCCATTCGGAAGCACCAGGGCTTGGAGTACAACGGAAGCATTCGGCAGAGCTCCCGCAGGAATGAAGAGAATCGTCTGTGTCGGACCCTTGGCGACACTGACGCTGATCGGACCTGCGCTGCTTGCGGAAAAACTCGCGTCACCGGAATAGCTGACGTTGAGGGTGTGGTTTCCGAGAGCGAGCTTGGTTTCCTGGACCTGGGCGTTGCCCTGGCTATTGAGAGAAACGCTTAGCAAGGTGCTTGTATTCCCGTTGAAGGTGTCCGAGAAAGTGAGCGTTCCCGTGGGTGTCCCGAGCTGCGAAGCTCCTGCAACGCTTACCTGAAGGTCGAGGAAGCCGCCATAAGTCGTGTTGACTGGGGAAGACTGCTTTCCCGTCTGACCAGCGAGGAATGCGGAGAATGCCGTGCTGCTGGCCTCCGGATTAATCGTCATGGGCACGCCCGAGGAGATGCTCCCACCAAACGTTGCGTCTCCGCCGTAGCTGGCGGTGACCGAGTACATTCCGCCGGGCAAGGTTCGGACACTTCCGGATACTGTCCCGTTGCTCAGATTGCCGAGATTCACTCCCTCGGAACCGGCGGCGAGAAGGGACACATCACCCGTCGGGGTTCCCGCGCCAATACCCGGAGCAACGGTCACAGAAGCTGTTACCGGCTGACCGTGTGTCAGGTTTGTGGACGAAAGCGCGAGCGTGGTTACTGTCGAACGGAAGGTTATGTTCTGCCAATTCGCGGCAAGATTCGCGGCATTGACGGAGCCCCAGCCGGTGGCCAAGTCATATCCGGCTATCGCGGAGTTGCCGACTTGTCCGGGAACATTGTTATTTCCCACGGTGATGTCGTTAAAAATACATTGAGCTTGGGGAGAAGAGCTGGAGTTGCAGTTGGCGGCATTCTGTCCAGCGGCCAACGAATACAAAACAAAGTTCGCCTGACCTTGCCGGGAATTCGTCTTTTGCGCGATGAGTGCCATGATGGCGGCAAAAGTGGGAGCGCCGGCCGATGTGCCGCCAACGAGATCGGCGTTGACGAGCTGTCCCGTGGCGTTGGTTGTGCAAATACCATCCTGGCATAACAAATAGCCGTCGTGGCCAGCGGCGGCGGCGAGCGAAACATCCGGCAGGTCGCGCTTGCCATCATTCGGTACGCCTGGTCCGACTTGCCAGAAAGGTTTGCTGTAGAGCGTGCTGGCGCCGCCGCTGCTGGCAAACAGCGAAACGGCGCCGCATACGTTGGGGTCGGCACAACTCTCGTTCCAGACATTTTCTGGAATATAGCCGAGCGCGGAAGACTGGTCGGGCCCGTTTGTTGCCGACCAGTAAGTGCTGTCAGCGCCGTTTTCGTTGAACTGCGTGCCGCCGACGGCAATGTTGAAGGGCGTGGAAGCAAGGCCGTTCACCCCGAGGCCATGGCTGGCAGGAGCGGATTGACTGGCGTTGTCGCATCCGGCGGCACCGTTATCGCCGCTTGAAATCACGGCGGTGATGCCCTGGGCGGCGGCCTGCTCCCAAAGATTGCTGAAAAAAGTGTTTTCTGTTTGGCCGAGAGTCTGTTCGCATTGGCCGAAGCTGGCGCTGAGAACGGGCGCAAGATTGTTGTCCACAATGTAGAGGGAAGAGAGATCCACGCCGTCCGTCGAGTTGGTGCTGGCGGAAACAACCAATTTGATGGTGGCCTTGGGAGCCACGGCGCCCGACCATTCCACATCCAGATCGGCTTCCGTCTCTTCGGGACCGGCTAAGTTTCCGGGATCCGGGCCGTCGAGAATGATCTGCGGGTCGTTTACGGGGAGTCCGAAGGCGATGCGGAAAATTTGCACGTCGGAGAGATTGATGTTGTTCCGCGCCACGATGGCCACGCTTTGCCCGGTTCCGTCGATTCCATTCTGATAGAGCGTCGCCGTGTTGTAGATTTTGGCAAAGTCGCCGGGGGCGAGAAAATGTTCTACACCCGCCGCGCCGCTGAACGTGAAATCCGGTTGCCACATGCTGGTGTTGGCGATGCGGCGGGCCTTTCCTAAGACACGAATCGCCGGCTTCTTCCGGAAATCATGCAGTGTGTTTATTCCCGCGACGACGGGCGCGAGCGCTGCGGGGATTTGCGGATCGGATGCGTTTCCGTAGTGCTTCTCCCCGTTTACAAAATAAGCGTGAATCGGGGTGTGAAAGGCTTCTTTCACCTGGCCTGCGGTGCCGCTGAACTCGATGGTCATGGCGCCCTGCCCCACGCGGTTCACGCGAAAACCGTGAGACGCAAGCCACGCCGTCAGTTTGCTAAGATCGGCTCCTGAAGCGCCAAATCGCGCGCCGAACTGCGCGGGCGACAACCACGCGTGAAAATCCGGAGAGGATTTGTCCTGCTGCGCGGCGAGAAGATTTTCGAGCGCAGTTTCCGATGTGGCGTCGCGAGTCAAAACCAGCAGCATCCGTTCCATGGGGAGGTCGGGGGCAGCTTCTCCGCGATCATTGGCGGGAATCGCCAGTGGATGGCGATTGCCCGCCAAAACCACGAGAGAAGACTCGTCAATCGCTGCGATGCGGCTGGTGGCCGATGGTGTAGTTTGCGCCCGCAACTCGCCCGGCGGATGGGTGAGGGTTACTGCGGAAAGCATAAAACCGGCCAGCAGGTATTTATGGAAAGGCATGGCGTCCCTTGACTCGCATGGATGGCTGGTGGAACGCTTTATAGCTGAAATCGCGTGCCGTGGAAAGCCCAATTTACCAGCGGATTGCTTCACACTCTTGTTACCGAATTGCGCACGGCATGATTCCTCTGCTGCTGTTCTTCGGGCCTCGTATCTTAGGCCCGGCCCTCTAAGCGCAACCTCTTGCGGTTATTATGGTACTTTGGTACATTGGTACCAATAAAGGACGAGGTCACAATGGTCGATGACAAGAAGTTCAACGTGGAACGCGTGCAAACGGGCGTTCGCATAGAAGAACGAATTCTAAAAGTGCTCAAGGCCTTCGCGGAATACCACGACATGACGCTCGGCGATCTCCTGGAAGGCATCGTGCTCCACGCCTTCGACGGCAAATGCCCCTTCGGCGCGGAAAGTCTGAAGCGCATCAAGGATTTGAAAAAATTCTACGGGCTCGACCTGGATTCCCGCGCCAGCCACCGCCTTACCGAAGCCAAGGCCAGTCCTCCCCGGAGAAAGGGCCAGCGCGGAAAATGAACGCGGACCTCAACAGAATCTCTATACCGCTGCTGCGCTGGACCCTCGGCTTGGTGGTCGTGCTCGAGTCTTTTGAATTTGTTTCTTCCACTTCAGCCGCCCATTTCCTCGCCAAGGCGGGCTGGCCCGCCTGGCTCCAGCCAGTTCTCGGCGGCTCAGAAATCGTCGCCGCGGTTTTGTTCTTAATGCCCTCGACCGCTGCGATCGGCGGCTACCTCTTGCTCGTCATTTTCGGACTGGCGGCTCTCCTGCATATCTTGCATGGCCAGTATGGGGTCGAAGGATTGCTGGTCTACGCCGTGGCCGTGCTCGTCTCCATGGCGCACATGAAAAACAGAACCGCCCCGGACAGGCCATGAGGGACTCTCGGTGGATGGAAGCTTTTGAAAGCTGCACGTTGCCAAACGACTCTTTTCATCACCGAGATCATGTGAAAATGGCTTTCTTGTATTTGCAGAAATACAAGCCGCTCGAAGCACTGTCCCATTTTTCTTCTGCTTTAGCACGCTTCGCCGCAGCGCACGGAAAGCCTAATGTTTACAACGAGACGATTACCTGGGCTTTCCTGCTGCTCATTCGAGAACGCATCGCGCGGACGAATTCTCAAGAAACCTGGTCGCAATTTTCCGCGACGAATACGGATCTTCTGCGCTGGGATGACAATATCCTCCTAAAATACTACCGCCCGGAAACGCTGACCTCTGAACTCGCGAAGAGCGTCTTTCTCTTTCCCGACAAGCTGTAGCCCGGCCCCGGTTTAGGCATCGAACAATTCCACCGAAACTAGTTGTATCTTCTACACGTACCGATTTATTCTCAGACCACGTTAGAATACAAAGCGCTCACGTTTCTGCACTGGCAGGAGTCAGAGACGAGTTCCCGTCGAGGGTCGCAGTCCCCGGTCAGAGACATCCGCATCCAACCAGGGAAGATGCGTGAAGGACGCCCGTGTGGGGCGAGCGACTCAACGAGTGGGTGGAACGATCTGTTGAAGAAATCTACCAGCGAACCTGTCGTGTCGGCGCGCAGTCAGCCCGATAATGCGCGCAATGCAAGTGGCCCCCCGTGGCTCCAGGCCGCGCTCGGAGATTTGCGGTTTGCATGGCGCACTTTGCGCAAGAGCCCGGCATTCACGGCAACCGCCATCCTCACCCTGGCGCTCGGCATAGGCGCGAACACCGCCATCTTTCAATTGCTGGATGCCGTCCGATTGCGAAGTCTGCCGGTAGCTGACCCGTCGTCCTTGGTCAGGGTGCAGATCAAGAGCGGAGTCCATGATTTCCTGTACCAGAATGAGACATCGCTTACCACCGCAATCTGGGAGCAAATCCGAAAGCAGCAAGGCGCATTTTCCGGAGTTTTCTCCTGGGCCAGCCTCCGGTATGCCATCGGACGGGGAGAGCAGGAGAGGCTGGCTGAGGGCCTTTGGGTTAGCGGAGAAATGTTTCCGGTGCTCGGCATCGTTCCTGTCAGAGGCCGGTTGTTCACACCGGAAGATGACCGGCCTGGCTGCGGAACATCCGGCGCAGTCATCAGCTATGCGCTTTGGCAGAGTGCGTTTGGCGGCAAAGACTCGGTTGTCGGAAGCACCATCGTCATCTATAACCATCCGACTCAAGTGATTGGAGTGACGCCGCCAACCTTCTTCGGTCTGGACGTTGGAAAACAATTTGAGGTCGCCCTTCCCATGTGCTCGCTCCCCGCGTTCATTGCCGGAAATGGCATTCTCGTGAGGCGCGACTATTTCTGGCTGCAGGTTATGGCGCGGCTGAAGCCGGGCAAGTCGCTCGAGCAGGCATCGGCACAATTGGATGCGGCCAGCCCGGGGATTTTCGAGACCACTGCGCCAAGCGGATACAGCGCTTCGATGGTAAATTCCTACAAGAACTACAGGCTCACGGCCTCTCCAGGCAAAAGCGGCGTGAGCGCGCCCGGCGAGGCTTACAACACGTCTCTCTGGTTGCTTCTTGGAACTACGGCATTGGTGTTGCTCATTGCGTGCGCAAATCTGGCAAACCTCATGCTCGTGAGGGCCAGTTCGCGCGAGAAAGAGATGGCCGTGCGCCTGGCGCTCGGGGCCAGTACTAGAAGGATTAGGCAGCAATTGCTTTTGGAGAGTTTGCTGCTGGCGGTCAGCGGTGCGATCCTGGGAACCGGATTGGCCTCGTTCTTCAGCCGGACCGTAGTCAGGCTTCTCAGCACAGAAAAAGACCCGATCTCTCTGGCCACGAATATCGACTGGCGAGTCCTGTCCTTTACTGCGATTACGGCGGTGACGACGTGCTTGCTGTTCGGGCTGGCCCCGGCGTTTCGCTCCTCCGGAACGCAACCAGGTGCCGTGCTGAAATCCGGCGGCCGCGGAATGACCGCCGGGCGCCAAAGGTTCTCGTTCCAGCAAACTCTGGTTGTTTCGCAAATCGCGTTTTCGCTGGTGCTCCTGGCAGGCGCGCTTCTTTTTGTGCGGAGCTTCTGGAACTTGAAAACGCTCGATCCAGGCTTCCGCGAGAGTGGTATTCTGCGGGCCTATTTGTACTTCCGTCGGCTCGATCTGCCTCCCGAGCGCTACGAATCGTTCAAGCAAGAGCTACTCGAACACATACGATCCCTCCCGTTGGTGGAATCCGCGGCGACTTCGACGCACGTTCCCCTGGATGGCGGTTATTTTTCTCTCGCAGTTCGCTCCGCCAACGTGCAAGCCGACTCCATGTTCACGTGGGTAAGTCCCGCCTATTTCCGCACCATGCAAATCCCGTTTGTTACCGGGCGCGACTTCACCGATCAGGACACCACGCAATCGCCCCCGGTGGCCATCGTAAACCAGACCTTCGTCCGGCAGTTTTTGGGCGGAGGGAATCCGCTGGGAAAGACCATTCGCACACAGAGCCAGCCCCACTACCCGGAGACGGAATACCAAATTGTTGGGCTGGTGAAAGACACCAAGTATGGTGGACTGCGGGATGAAATCCAGGCGGAAGCGTTCGTGCCCGCGCAACAATATCCGGAAAAATACTACTTCACGAATGCGTTCATCCGGTTTAGGTCGCCACCCGCAGCGGCGATCTCTGCGGTGCGGGAAAAACTCGGCCCGCTCTATCCGGAAATGAAAATCGAGTATCACCTATTCCAGACGGAAATCGAGAACGGGCTTGTGCGCGAACGATTGATGGCCTTGCTTTCGGGATTCTTCGGCGTGCTGGCGGCGCTGCTGGCCATGATCGGCCTCTACGGAGTGATCTCCTACATCATCGCCTTGCGCAGGAATGAGATTGGAATACGCATGGCGCTGGGGGCGACCCGGCGAGATGTTGTGGGAATTATTCTTCGCCAGACCTTGATTCTGCTGGCACTGGGCATTGGAATTGGCTTGCTGCTGACCGTTGCCGCAACCAGCGGCGCGCGATCACTTCTTTATGGACTGCGGCCGACGGATCCCTTAAGCCTGATCGGAGCGGCGCTGTTCCTCGCAGTCGTGGCTCTGGCCGCAAGTTTTTGGCCTGCTTATCGAGCCACACGCTGCGACCCTATGAAGGCGCTTCGCTACGAGTGAGCCGTGGCTCTCTAGAGAGCCACGGCTCACTCGTAGCGCAAAGCCTCGACGGGATCGAGCCGTGACGCTTTCACCGCAGGATACATCCCAAAAAATAAGCCGACGCTCATCGACACCGTCACTGCCAAGAGTATCGACCACAACGGGACAGCGGAGGGAAGACTCGGCACGAAAAGGTGAATGAGCAGGCTGATGCCCAAACCCAGCAACACGCCAATAACTCCTCCGGCCCCCGTCAAGACCACTGCCTCCGTCAAAAACTGCCAAATGACGTCGCGCCGCCGCGCTCCGATGGCTTTGCGTACTCCAATTTCGCGCGTTCGCTGCGTTACAGACATCAGCATGATATTCATCACACCGACTCCGCCCACAAGCAGTCCGATGGAGCTGACTACAGAAATCAGCAGGGCCACCGATGCCGTGATCTGACGAAACTGGTCGGCAATCTCCTTGGCGCTCGAAACGCCAAAATTGTCAGGCTTGTTGTAGGGAACGTTCCGGCGGCGCCGCAGCACGCCGCGAATCTCGTCTTCCGCCTCCGCCATTCGGCCCGGGAAGGCGGCGGCGCCAATCAAATTCTCGTCGTCCCCAGGCCGATGCTTCTGGTAGGTCCGGTAAGGAACAAGGATCGCTTTGTCGGCGGCCTGGTCTTTGACCAGTTGACCTTTGCGTGCGGCCATCACGCCGATCACTTCGTACGACACCCCGTCAACAAGGATCGGCTTTCCCAGTGGATCTTCATCCGGATAGAGCGCCTTGGCGATATCTGGACCGATGAGCGCCACGTCCCTGCGGTGCAAATTCTCCGCCTCGCTTAAGTACCTTCCGCGTTCTGCCTTGGAATTGAACACCACTTCATCCGCCGGCAGTATGCCGTGGTAGTCCACTCCAGCTACTTCCTTGTTTTTGTAGCGCGCGCTCAGCAGCGGACGCCCGCCAGGCGAATCTTCTTGAATCCGGGGCATTATGGCCGCCGAGACTGCTTTGACGTCTGGGCAGAGTTCCCCAATGGCCTCGGCATCCTCAAGAGTAAGCGGTTTGCGTGTGCGTTCTTCCGGAGTCAGTCGTCCCGAGGTGTGGATACCAGGATCAAACTTAAAAATGAACAGCGTTTCCGAGCCGAAGTCACTCAGAAAAGCGTTTACGTCGTTGTACACGCCCATCAATACCGCGACGACCGAGAGCAGCGCAGTGATCCCAATCACCACGCCGAGCACGGTCAGAAAAGATCGCATCTTGTTCTCCCGCAACGTCGTGAGAGCCATGTGAGCGTTTTCGCCGATTGCCATTCGCATGCTGATTTACTTTCCCGCTAAATCTCTGTCCGCAGCGCTTCGATGGGCTCCAACATCGCCGCTTTTCGCGCCGGATAAACGCCAAAGAAAATCCCCACTGCTGCCGAGATGAGTTCTGCGATGATCACCGCGGAAATGGGAACATTCATGGGAATGGAAGTGGTGGCATTTGCCAGCAGGCAAATCCCATAGGCGATTAGCACGCCGATAGCACCGCCCATGGCCGACATCACACACGCCTCCACCAAAAACTGCAGCAGGATATCCCGGCGGCTCGCGCCGAGCGCCTTACGAATCCCGATCTCCCGCGTGCGCTCGGTGACCGTGGCCAGCATCACGTTCATGATCACCACTCCCCCGATCACCAAAAAAACCGAAACCACTCCGACCATGGCCATCGCGATTACGCCAGTAAGCTGATTCCACAGTTTCATCAGCGTGGCCGAATCGATAATCCCAAAGGAATCGGTTTCATTCGGCCCCAGGTGACGCCGGGCACGCATCAGTACACGCGCTTCGTCCTGTGTTCGTTCCATCCACTCTGCTCCGCGCGCCTGGATGTTGATCCAGATTCCTTGGTACGCTCCATAAATCTTGATATACGTCTCCACCGGAATATAGGCGAAGTTATCTTGCGATTGCCCAAGCACGGTGCCAATCGGTTTGGCGACGCCAACAACAATGAATGGCCGGCTATCAAGCATCACTTCATGTCCGACCGGGTCCAGGTTCGGAAAAAGTTTGTTGGCCAATTCGGACCCGATCATCGCCACCGTGGCCCGGCTGTTCTCATCCGCTTCGGTGATGTACCGGCCGTCGGTCATTTCCTGTGCTTCGATGTCGGCCATACTTGCCGACACGCCGCGGATGCTGGTGTCCTGGACGGTAAGCGAACCGACGCGGGCCTTTCCTGAAGTCCATATCTCCGCCCCCACTTTCTGCGGCAACTTCAGGTTCTGGCGAAGTGCTTCATAGTCCTCCCAGGTAACCAGTTTGTTCCGGCGTAGGGCTTTGACCAGCTCTTCCACCTCCGTGATGATCGGAAAGCGCATCACCGTAAACGCATTCGAGCCCAGATTGGCGACCTTATTGGCTATGTATTGATTCACGCCGGAGATCAATGCGATGACCACGATCAAGGTGGCCACGGAAAGAATGATTCCCAACAGCATCAGAAAGGAACGCATTTTGTGCGCGCGCAGAGTCTCGAGCGCGACGCCGACCGGTTCTCGCAAAGGCACTCGTCGCTTCATCAACACTGCTCCTTGCTAGTTCCTACGCCCGAGATACGCAGAAAGTTTCAAATCCCCTGGTTAGCAATGAAAGCTCAGAGGCCGCAGCCGGCAGCACTAGTTGCTGGGGTGGGGCGTCCGAGCTCCACTGTCGCTATGGTAGTTCGGATAGGGCGGCTTCTTGTGTTTCGGCAGCGGATTCTTTTCCAATTCCGCCAGCAGAAGCTGAACGGCTCTTTCAAGCTGGGGATCGCGTCCTTCGCGCACCGCTTTGGGATCTTGCTCCACTTCCACGTCGGGTGCAATGCCGTGGTTCTCCACTTCCCAATCGTTGTTCGGCGTCCAGAATCCTCGGCTCGGCGCGGTCACGGTCCCACCATCCATCAACGACTCGCCGGGACCAAAAAATCCCACGAGGCCGCCCCAGGTCCGCTTCCCCACCAAGACGCCGACTTTTGCTTGCCGGAAATGCCACGGCATGGCGTCTCCGCCGGAACCCGCGTACTCATTGATGATCATCGCCTTGGGCCCTTGGATGAGGCTCACCGGCGTGGTCATGTCTTCGCCGTCTCGCGTGGTGCGGTAATTCATCAGCGTGCGCCGCAGATAATCGAGGATGTAGTCCGTATTGGTCCCGCCGCCATTAAAGCGTTCATCGACAACCGCTCCGTCCTTGCCCGCTTGCGAGAAAAAATAGCGGTTGAAATAGGTGTAGCCGCCGCTTGCCGTATCCGGCAGATAGATGTAGGCGAGTTTCCCTTTGCTGAGCTCATCTACCTTGCGGCGGTTGCCTTCGACCCAAGCGAGGTTGCGCAGTCCTTGTTCGTTCTCAATGGGAACTACGCTCACCTCGCGCGAGCCGGTGCCGTCCGGGTTTGGTCCGACGCGCAGTAATACGGATTTCCCGGCCGTGGCTTCGAAAAAACTGTATACGTTCTCAGCGCCCCGCACTTGTTTGCCATTCACGGCCAGCAGATATTCACCTTCGACGACATTCACGCCAGGCTGTGTCAGTGGTGCATGCAGTTGCGGATTCCAATTCTCGCCGTCGTAAACGCGTGAAAATCGATAACGTCCATTCTCGATTTTGTAATCCGCACCGAGGAGCCCAACGGGAATGCGCTTCACTTCCGGACCATCGCCACCCCGCACAAACAGATGCCCTACGGTGAGATCTCCCATGGTCTCCTTAAAGATGTAGTTCAGGTCGTCGCGCGAAGCGATTCCCGGGAGGTACGCCGCGAATTTTTTCTCCGTGGCCGCCAGATCCAGACCGTGGAATCCCGGGTCATAAAAGAAATCGCGTTCCAGTCGAAATGCTTCGTGATACATCTCGCGCCACTCAACCGCCGGTTCAATTCGCACGTCCAAGCCCGCAAGATTCAGCGTCTTGGCACCCGGAGGTGTGCCGCCTCCCGCAGAAGAACCACCTGCGCCTGACGCTCCTGGCAATGGCACAGGCGGAAGCGGCGCAATCGCCCATACCTGCGCCGCAGCTGTTCCTCCCGGCTGCAGGGCACTCGAGTGCCTGTAAAGAAGCTTCTCTCCGTCTGCGGAAACATAGAAAGCCAGGATGTTTTCGAGCAATTTGTCAGTCTTTCGGGTCTTCAGCTCAAAACGATGCGCCGTCAATGTACCCGGACCGCTTAGCGGCTCGACGAGCGGCCCTTCCACAAGAAACAGCACTCCTTCTTTCCCACTCTTCAATTCCGTGTAGTTTCTCGCCGGAATCGGCATCGCGAGAATCCGCTGTCCAATTTTTTCGAAATCCACTTTCACAACGGCGGGCGGCTTGCCCTTCTCTTTTTCCGCGCTTCCTGCTTTGGCTGCATCCGTCTTTACGGCATCAGACGTGGCCTGGCCTTCTTCGTCGCTCAACGGCGCCAGCGGCGACGGCAGGTCCCTGGGCAGTACCACGAGGTAAACGTTCCTGGTCACCGGCCTGTCAAAGCTCAGCATGGACGTGTCCATCGTCGGCCCGGCGTCCGTGCTGGCCAAAAGATAAAGATACTTTCCGTCCTTATCGAAGACCGGCGAGGACGAATCGCTCATGGCATCCGTCACACGATGGCTCTCGCCTGTTTCCAGCGAATAGAGAAACACCGAGCGCATGTGGCTCACTTCCTGCTGCGTGTACGCCATCCATTTGCTGTCCGGAGACCACGCCGCGTGGAAAATTTGCTCCGGGCCCGTGAACCGGTCGTGGAACACTTTCACCGGAGTTTTCTTCTCGAGGTCCACATACCAAAGGTTCAATCGTTTATCCGTGTACGCAATTTTCTTGCTGTCCGGCGACCAAGTCGGGAAAAAGAAAAACGAACCCGGCGTCCCGAGATCGAACTTTTGCGCTTCCCCCTGCCCATTCTGATTCTTGACATACAGGGCTTCCTCGCCCGACTCATCCGAAAAATACGCGATGTTCTTGCCATCCGGGGACCACGCCGGATAGCGCTCATCCGCGCCCGGCGTATTCGTCAAGTTGCGGATGTCGCCTTTCTCGGCAGGGTCCGTAAGTATTTCCCCCCGCGCCTCTAACACCGCTCTCAGCCCAGTCGGAGAAATATCTGCGTTGCGAATGCGATTCGCCACATTTTCGTAGCGAGGCCGCAACTGCGGCAGGTCTCCGGCGATGCGAATGTCCACTTTGTGGGCCGCGCCGGTCTTCAAGTCATAAAGCCAAATCGCGCCGAATTGTTCGATCACAATCGCATCCGGTCCCGCGCTCGCATACTTAAAATCAAGCCCGTCATTCTTGAGCGCAACCGTCACGCCCTTGGTCTTCGTGTCATAGCTGAACAGGGACATCGGCCCACTTCGATCCGAAAGAAAAAACAAGCGCTGATCCACCCACATCGGATTGAAGTCGTTCGAATTCTCCCGCGGCACCGGCGTCACGCTCGAATCGGCCAGCCGGGCAATCCACACCGGCGAAGTGCGTCCGCCGCGATAGCGCTTCCAAATCTCAAACGCATGATCGAGCGGAACATACGCAAGTTCCCGGCCGTCCGGCGAGTACGAAGCCTCGGCTCCCATGGGCAGCGGCAGTTCCGTGGGAAAACCGCCTTCCCGCGAAATGGTAAAGAGCTGGCTGAAACGCGAGTAACTGTTCCGCCCCGAAGCAAACAGTACCGCCTGGCCGTCGTGCGTCCAGCCGATGACCGCATCCGCGTCCGGATGGTACGTGAGCCGCCGTGGCGTTCCCCCACTCGCCGGAATCACGTACACGTCCGCGTTTCCGTCGTAGTCCCCGGTAAACGCGATCTCGCGCCCATCCGGCGAAAAGATCGGAAGGGAGGCCGTCCCCGCCCCGGCCGTGAGCCGCTGCGCCACGCCGCCCGCTCGCGGCACGCTCCACAAATCTCCCGCATACGCGAACACAATCTGCGTAGCGCTGACCGTCGGGTGATGCAGCAGCAACGGCGGATTCTCATCCGCAAGACAGACACTCGCCACCAACAACGCCAACACGCTCGCGACCGATCGTAGCATTTCCGTATCCTCCCACCGAACCCGCCGAATGCGGCACAATCTTACAGCACCGCGGGCAGAACAAATCATTGCTGGCAAGCTGCAGCCGCTCGTCTACCTTCCTCTCGCCGGTTTTTCTAGCCAGAACAACGCCGTACGGGGTACAATGCGGCCATCGCGCAACTGTCCACTGTGTTTAGGTGATCTGGCCGAGCCCTAGCGAAAAGGCAGCGCCAAGGACAATTCGATGTTCGACCTCCGAATCCCGCTGACCGTTTAATCTGCTCACGCGGACTCAGTTTTTTCTCGTTTCAACCACAAGAACTCCGAACCGGCGCAATCGCGTTCTTTTTCTTCGTTCGCGCCTGCCGAGAACGTGAAGGTTTACGTGCCTTTAGAACAACTCACCGGCTCTTCTGTCCCGCCGTCTCTGTGGAGTTCCATCCGCGAGGCGCTTCGCGGCTCGCATCAGGATTTCACAACGGGCAGCCTCAATCGCGCCATCCTGCTTCTGGCCGTACCCATGGTCCTTGAAATGGTGCTGGAGTCTTTGTTTGCTGTTGTCGATGTTTTCTGGGTGAGTCGTCTTGGTGCCGATGCCGTCGCCACCGTCGGGCTCACAGAATCGCTGCTGAGCTTGGTCTTTGCCGTCGGTCTTGGCCTGAGCCTCTCCACCACCGCCATGGTCGCGCGTCGCGTCGGCGAAAAAGATCCCGCTGGCGCAGCCGTGGCCGGTGTGCAAGCCATCGCCATCGGCCTGGCAGTGTCCGTTTTGGTCGGGCTGCCCTGCCTGTTCTTCGCGCCTGATCTTTTGCGCTTGATGGGCGCTTCGCCCGAAATCATCGCGGTGGGCTCTGGCTATGCACGCATCGCTCTTGGCGGCAGCGGCGCCATCATGCTGCTTTTTCTCAACAACGCCATCTTCCGTGGCGCCGGCGACGCCGCCATCGCCATGCGCTTGTTGTGGGTCTCCAACATCATCAACCTGGTGCTCGACCCTTGCCTGATCTTCGGCTGGGGTCCATTTCCGAAGCTCGGTGTCACCGGCGCCGCGCTCGCCACATTCACCGGACGCAGCATCGGCGTGCTCTACCAGTTCTATCGCCTGCTCCGCGGCACGGAACGCATCCGCATCCTCCGTCAACAGATTCGTTTGAATTTTTCCATTCTGTGGCGTCTCCTGCGCGTCTCGTTCACCGGTATCCTCCAATTCGCCATCGCCCACACTAGCTGGATCGGCCTTGTGCGTATCGTGAGCATTTTCGGCTCCGCGGCCCTCGCGGGCTACACCATTGCCATTCGCATCGTGGTGTTCATCATTTTGCCTTCCTGGGGACTCAGCAACGCCGCCGCAACACTCGTCGGCCAGAATCTTGGTGCCAAGCAGCCCGAACGCGCCGAAAGGTCCGTTTGGCGCACCGGTTTTTACAATATGCTGTTCCTTGGCGTCATCGGCGTCTTCTTCATCTTCTTCGCCGAACCCGTCGTTCGCCTTTTCACCCACGATCCCGCGGTCGTCCCGCTCGCCGCTGCCTGCCTCCGCATCCTCAGCTACGGAAACATCGCCTATGCCTACGGCATGGTAATGTTGCAGGCGTTCAACGGCGCGGGAGACACCGTGACGCCAACACTCGTCAATCTCTTTGGCTTTTGGCTGCTGGAAATTCCGTTGGCATATTTCCTGGCGATCCCGGGAGGGATGCACTCGAACGGCGTTTTTCTCTCGATCGTCGCCTCCGAAGCCTTCATCGCCTGCGTCAGTGTTATCCTTTTCAAACGCGGCCGCTGGAAGCGCCAGCAGATTTAGCCACAGCGTCGATCGCTGCGAATGGAGCGAAAGTATGCTTGACGAAAACCCGGCGAAAAAACCCGGCGGCGTCTGGATAATGATTTTGACCGATCTCCATTTCTGGGTCCCGGCGATCATCTTACTTGCTGGATTGGCCGTGCTTCATTGGATCCGCTGAGCCTCTGATGGAATCCTCCTCCACAAAAATTATCCCGCAATCCGTCGAGTCTCTGCGCCTTCGCAAGTTACAACTCGTCGGAATCCTATGTGGATTCGGCGCGGGAGCTTGGCTGGGCGCAGCCGAAGCTCCAACAAAATTGGTGAAACTCGGCGTCTCACCTCTCGTAGTTTCGCTCCTAATGGTTTTCGGCGTATTCCTGGCGCGCTGGAGCCTGCCCGCCCTCATCCGCGGCACCGGCCAAATGCGCGCGGACATCCGCCAAGCCCCTCACTTGATCGTCTGGGGCATCCTCGCCGGTTGCCTGTGGGCCGTTGCCAATACCCTGACCATTTTCGCCATTCGCGACATCGGCCTCAGCATCGCCTTTCCTCTCTGGAACATCAACAGCCTCCTCGGCATCTTCTGGGGCTATCTGCTCTTCAACGAATTGCGAGACGCCGGCAAACTCCGCTGGCTCACCGTCCTCGGTGGCGCGCTGCTGATGTTCCTAGGCGCAACACTCCTCGCCGTTGCCTCCTCTACCACGAGCCCCGCCGAACATCCTCTGCGCGGAATCCTAGCCGCTCTCGGAGCCGGCCTCCTCTGGGGCACCATGTACGTTCCCTATCGCAAGGCCTACTTGACCGGCATGAACCCCCTCTCCTTCATCGCTTTCTTCACCATCGGTGAACTCGGCATGATGTTAACGCTCGCGCTGCTCTACGGCGGCGGCCCTGTCGCTCTCTCTCATCAACTCGGCCTGGCCCGGCCCGTCCTTTTCTGGCTGATGCTCGGCGGCTTCGTGTGGGTCATCGGCGATCTATTTCAACAGTTCGCGGCAAAATACATCGGCATCAGCCGCGGCATTCCTCTCTCCAACACCAATCAATTGTGGGGCCTGCTCTGGGGTATCCTAGTCTTCGGAGAACTCCGCGGCCTCAGCACTTCGCTCTACGCGCAAGTAATTGGCGGCTCCCTGCTGATGGCCGCAGGCGCCGGAGCCATCGCTCTCTCCAGCGTCACCGGCAAAGAACACGCCCGCTGGAAGCAAGCCGCCGATCGCGAAAGCCAACGCTACGGAGTTGATGCGGACTACGTCCAAGCCGCTCTCTCCGGCAACCAGGCGAGCAGCCCCAGCGGCCTGCCCGCACCTAAGTCCGCGAGAACGTGGCTCGACTATGTCCTGGTAATCGCCGCCACCACAATCTTCATCACGCTAGCGGTTCTGGCGCGTGCCCCTAACATGGCCCTGAACTGGCCCGCCCTAGCCGCGCTCGCCGCCGCCATGCTAATTTTCCTGCTAGCCTGCGGACTCGCTCTCGGGAGAACTACGCGCTTCAACTGACCCGCACTTAGCCATTCCCGTCGCCGCCCTCGCAATGTAAACTAAGAGCTGCAAACTCAAATCACGCGGGTCGCGGCAACACCAAATCCCGCTTCGACCAATCTCTTCGGAGCTCACCCAGATGTCCGGCACCCTCCCTCTTCCCGCATCGCTCCAGTCCCGCGCCGCCGAGCGCGTCTCCGCCAAAACTCTGGCTATCCCCTGGTACATCTGGTGCAACGTCCTGGCCGTCGCCTCGAGCGTAGTCGGCGGCGTCTGGGACATTTCCTGGCACGAAAGCGTCGGCCGCGACACGTTCTGGACCCCCGCACATCTGCTGATTCAACTTTGCGGCATACTCTCAGGCTTCGGTTGCGGCTATCTCATCCTTTCCACAACCTTGCGCAAAGCGGCGCCCCTCCGTGCCAATTCCGTTTCCGTCTGGGGATTCCGCGGCCCGCTCGGCGCCTTCATCTGCGCCTGGGGTGCTGTCGGCATGATCACTTCCGCCCCCTTCGACAATTGGTGGCACAACGCTTACGGCCTGGACGTAAAAATCCTCAGCCCTCCGCACATCCTCCTGGCCCTGGGCATGACCGGCATCCGCTTCGGCACCCTGGTCCTGGTCCTAGCCGAGGTCAACCGTGCCGCAGGCGAATACCGTGTCCGTCTAGAGCGCGTCCTCTTCTTCTGCTTCATGTTCCTGCTAGGCATGACGGTCGGCATCATGCAAGAAGACACCTTCCGCATGTACATGCACGGCGCAAAATTCTACGTTGTCATTATGTTTGTCATGCCTATGTGGTTCGCGGCCGCATCGCGCGCCTCCGAAAACCGCTGGGCCGCGACCATCGTCACGGGCTTCTACACCGCCATGCACCTGGCCTTCATGTGGATCCTCGAACTAATCCCCGCCGAACCCAAACTAGGCCCCGTGTACCAGAAAATCACGCACCTGGTTCCCCCGGATTTTCCCCTGCTCATGATCGTTCCCGCTATCGTCTTCGACGTCGTCCGCCGCCAGATCACCACGCTGAACCGCTGGACGCAAGCGGCCATCCTAGGCGCAGCATCGCTCGCCAGCTTCATGGCCGTCCAATGGCCCTTTGCCAGTTTCCTAATGTCTCCTGCCTCGCGCAACTGGTTCTTCGCCACCAACAACTTCCCCTACTTCGTTCCACCCACAACGCCCTGGGGAAGTTACGCGTGGCTCCCCACCGAATCCACCCCGCTTCAATTTGCCGCCCGCATGGTGTTGGCCCTGGCCGCCGGCGTACTGATGACCCGCGTCGGCCTAAGCTGGGGCGACTGGATGCGCCGCATCCGCCGCTAGCGTCTGTCCGGACCTCTGGCGGCGTTGGGACAGACTGAATTTCCCCAAGCCCGTTACTTTGTCCACGGTGCGCCCGTACTCCCTACGGAGGGGCGACCAACAAGTCATTCAGCGAAGCTTTCTGGCCGGGGCGGAGGCATTGGACCCGGCAAGAAATCGCTGGTACATTGCTTGTCACACGGAGGTTCTCACCTCGAGCATATCCGCCGACCCCGGCCGTCCGGGCGGGCTCACGCTGAGGCCCCCAAGGTTTCCGTTTCTCTCACCAATCACAAAACGAAAGCGAGCCAAAACATGATCAAGCAACTGAGGGCAGCAGCAGCCATCGCTATACTGGCATGCGCGGGCGCGGCAACTGCTCGAGCACAAGAGGTCACCCAAGCGGAAAAAGAGCGGGCCATGCAGTATCTCGAAAGCACCAAGAAAGGCGTCCTCGAAGCTACCAAGGGGCTCTCGGATGCCCAGTGGAACTTCAAAGCCGGCCCGGATCGCTGGTCCATCGCGCAAGTGATGGAGCATATCGCCGCTGCGGAAGACTTCATCCGTCAGATGGACGCCGAAAAAGTGATGATGGCACCCGCAGTTCCCGGCCGTGACGTGAAAAAGACAGATGACGCTGTAATCGCCATGGTTCCGGACCGCTCGCAAAAAGTGCAGGCTCCAGAGCCGCTAGTCCCCACGAACCGTTTCGGCTCGCCGGACGGCTCCGTGAAGCACTTCGTCGAGAGCCGCGCCAAAACCGAAGACTTCCTGAAGACCACTCCCGGATTGCGCGATCACGCCGTCGACAGTCCGATGGGATCGAAGCTCGACGGATACGAGTTTGTGTTGCTCATAGCGGCACACAGCGAACGCCACACGAAACAGATTCTGGAAGTAAAAGCCGACCCCAGCTACCCGAAGAACTAGCGGCATAAGAGCGGCTTAACGGAAAAACGGAGAGGGCCCGGCACCGCACGAGAAACGGTTACTGACCCTCTCGATTCTTCCGACGGAGGAAGGAAAATGAACAAGAACTTTTTGAAGAGTTTTTGTGCGCTGGCATCGGCGTTGGCTGTTTTCGCGGTGGCCAGTCACAGCCAAGAGAAGAAAGACGGCGACTCGGCACACAAGATTGTGCGTTTCGGAGATCTAAAATGGACTCCGATCATCAAGGGCTGCGACCTCGCAACGGTTTCCGGTGATCCGAACGCCGATGCAGCGCCGTTTGTTCTGCGCCTTCGGTGCGCGGACGGAGCCAAGATTCCGGCGCACTGGCATCCCACGGATGAAAATGTGACGGTGTTGAAGGGAACTTTCCTCGTAGGAATGGGAGAAACATTCGACGAGAGCAAACTGCAACCCATGAACGTCGGCAACTTCGTGGCGATGCCCAAAGAGGTGCGCCATTTCGCACTGGCGAAGGGCGAAACGATCGTGCAGGTCCATGGCGCGGGACCCTTCAAAGTGAACTGGGTGAATCCATCCGAAGTACAAGCGCCAGATGCGCCGGCTGCAGCCGCTCCAAAACCGTAGTTCTGTTTCGAGGTCGCGACCGCGCCGAAAATTTAGTTTGGAAAAACCGATTGGCGGCGCGGAAACCTTCCGGCGTGGCGCGACTTAAACTTCTGTGTGTTAAACTCAAACCCGCAGCGGCGCGATGAGCGTAGCTGCCGGAGCGTGGAACTTCGGGCTCTGTGCAACGAGGTCCCGCGAACCCCGCCAGGCCCGGAAGGGAGCAACGGTATCGGGATCGCCTCGGGTGCCGCAGATCACCCGAAGTTCCTCGCACTGAAAAGCAGTTTGCAGTCGAGCGTTCGAGGTCGCAAGCCGAGCTCTAGGGAGTGTATTTGTGATGTTAGCTGGAGCCAACGCGCTTACGTTTTTTATGGCTTGCGCTGCGCTGGTGTTTTTTGTGTTTGGGCTTGAGAAACAGAGCGGGGAGTTCGAAATAGCCTGACGAGATATGAGCTATCAAGTTATAGCCCGGAAGTGGCGCCCGCAAACATTCAGCGACCTAGTCGGACAATCCCACGTCACGTCGACGCTGGCAAACGCGATCAAAAACGACCGCGTGGCGCATGCGTATATTTTTTCGGGCGCGCGGGGCGTAGGAAAAACTACGGCGGCGCGGATTCTTGCGAAAGCACTGAATTGTGCGAAGGGGCCGACCGCGCAGCCTTGCGGCGAGTGTGATTCGTGCAAGGAGATTGCCGCGGGCACTTCGCTCGACGTGATCGAGATCGATGCCGCTTCGAACCGGGGCATCGACCAGATTCGCGAACTGCGGGAGATGGTGCGGTATGCGCCGGCTGCTTCCCGGAGCAAGGTTGTGCTCCTCGATGAAGCGCACATGCTCACGAGCGAGGCTTCGAATGCGCTGCTGAAAACCCTGGAAGAGCCGCCGGACCGGGTGATTTTCGTGATGGCCACGACGCAGCCGGAAGATCTGGCGGACACCATACGTTCTCGCTCGCAGCATTTTCATTTTCGAGCCCTGACGTTCTCGGAAATCACAGGTCGGCTCGAAGAGATCGCAACAAAAGAGGATTTGAAAATCGAGCCGGGCGCACTGGCCGTGATTGCGCGAATGGCGGAAGGAAGTTTGCGCGATGCTCTTTCTCTGCTGGAGCAGGCGAGAGCCTATTGCGGCGAGGTCATTCCGGACAAAGAAGTGCGCGAACTGCTGGGCGTCGTGCCGGAAGACTCGCTCAACGAACTGGTCGCGGCGATTGCGGAAGGATCGGCGGACCGCGCTCTCGGACTGGTTCACACTTTTCAGAAGGAAGGCCGCAACCTTCAGCATTTTTGCCGTGAAGCGATCCGGCACATGCGCAACCTGTTGATCGCGCGAGTGTGCGGCGCGGATTCGGATTTGATGGCGGCCACAGCGGATCAGCGTCCGGCGCTTGCCAAAGCGGCGGCGCAATTCACCGAAGAGGACCTTACGCGATTCTTTCAGATTCTTTTAGAGACGGATGGTGATTTGCGGCACAAGCCAGATCCTCGCGTGCATCTGGAAATGGGCCTGCTCAGGCTGATCAACGCACAGCGGCTCGCGCCGATGGAAGAGTTGCTGGCGGAGCTTCGCAGCGGAACTTCGTCCGGCACTGCCGCCGGTGCAGCCAGATCAGGCGCTATGCGCAGCAGTCGAGTCCCGGCCGCCGCCGAGGCGGTGCCGCCCGCAACACCGGCGCGGAGTTTTTCGACCGTACCCGAAACCTCATTTGCTCCGCCATCACGCACTTCTACGCCGAGTTTTGCCGCTGCCGCAGCAGCGCCGGCGCGCGCGGAAACAAAGATTGCTCCCGCAACGGAGCCTCCCGCGACAGCCGCGCCCGAACCGGAACCAGAGATCGAGGCCACTGCCGAGACGCGAGCGGACGGAATCACACAGGAACAAGTTGCTGAAATCAAAACGGCGATTCAAGCGCAGCAGAAGTTTCTCGGCGAGATCGTGCAGCAAGGCAGCCGCTGGGAACTGGAAGGCGCGGAACTGAGAATCTATTTTTCGGCGGACAAGCGCGCCTTCGCGGAGATGATGGAAGGACGCGACTCGCTCGAGAAGGTCCGTACCTCTTCGAGCAAAGTGCTGGGCCGTCCGGTGCGCGTGTGTGCTAGAGTAGAAGCAGTTGCAGCCGCGGCGCCGCGCGAAACATCCGACACGCAGGAGTTGCGCGAACAGTTCGAACGAGATCCGATGGTGCGGTCGATGCTGCAACGCTTCGGAGGAAAAATCTCCGAGGTAAAATGGCGCCAAGAGGAATCCTGATGGAAGTGAACGCTATCCAGCAGATGCTCTCGAGGTTGCGGCAGGTTCAGGAAGATCTGCAGCAGCAAGTAAACGCTGTGGCCGTTGAAACTTCGGCCGGCGGCGGCATGGTCACGGTAAAGATGAACGGCCAGAAGCAAATCGTGGACCTGCGGATCGAGCCGGAAGTTTTTGCCAGCAAGGACCAGGAAATGTTGCAGGATCTGGTGCGCGCCGCAGTTAACGAAGCTTCACGGCGCGTCGATGAAGAACTCGCCAGCCAGATGAAGAATCTCGCCGGCGGCATTCCCGGAATTGCGGGAATGAAAATCCCCGGTTTGTTTTAAGTCTTAAGCCCGCCAAGCGATTTGAAGTCTAGGATCGCTGCGCTTCCCACGACTGCCTTCCACTCTACCGATCCACAATCTCTCATTTTACGAATTTGCCGTCGTGAACTTCGTATTCCAAATGAAACTGTTTCTGCGCTTTGCGATCTTCCCAATGCTCCTCGGCGATAAGGCCATTGACTCGGTCGACACGCTCGGAAGGGAGCGGGTGTGAGCGAAAATATCCGGCGAGACTTTCGATCGCGAGTTCGGACAATTCTTCTTCGGGACTTGCGGCGTGAATGACGAATTCATTCGAGAGCTCGGCTAGCCGGGTAAAAATGCTGACTGCTCCATACGGGGAGTAACCCGCTTCGACGGCCAGGCGCACGCCTTCGCGGTCGGCTTCGAATTCCTCGTCTTTGTGATAGCCGGCCTGCCACAATTCCAGCGGGATTTCGAGCAACTTTCCCACCACGTCCAGATTCAAGTTTTTGAGCTTGGCTTCAATCTGCACGCGCTCAATGCAGTGATAGTGATCGATGTGCTCGACTTCGTGCGCAAGAATGCTGGCCAGTTCGTCTTCCGTTTCCATCAGATCGAGCATCCCCTCTCCAATATAGACAGGACCGCCCGGCAACGAAAAGGCGTTGATCATGTTGTGATTGGGAATCACCTGAAAGTTGTAGTCAAGATGCCGGTGGGCGTGCGCAGAAACAGTGCCTCCCACCCGGCGGACATATTTTTCCAGCGCTTCTTCTTCAGGGGTCAGCTTCATCACTTGACCCGAGTAGTTGGCCGCTAACTGGCGGCCGATGGCGATCTCCTGGTCGTCAGAGAGCCGCGTGAAATGCATGGGGACGCGGGCGAGGTCGCGCTGAGCGTCGGCCGCGATATTGAGTATGGCGTTGGCAGAGACGGGCGGGGATTTGGCGCGACGCTGACTCCAATAGAGACCCGCAAGGGAGATTCCTAGAATCGCAAAGAAAATGACGAATACGACGGCGCGCTTCATAGGTATTGGCGAATCGTTTCTTTGTGCCTGGCGTAGAGAACGGAAACAATGCCCAGCGCGACACCGACAATGATAACGGTGCGCCAGCGATCGTCCACCTGGAGACTCCAGATATCCATGGCAAACACTTTGCCCACGCAGAGCAGTAGCATGCCAAGGCCAGTGAGGCGGAAGCTGCGTTCCTTGACGAGGAGAGCGAGGACGATGATGAAGACGCCCTCAATTCCCCAGGACACGGTAACCATGCCCTCGTGCATTTTGCGAGCGAGCATGGTGGTCAGCAATAGGAAAGGGGTGAAGAACTGCAATTGCTCGGGACGCGTCACAAGCGCCGACACGACTTTCCTCCAGCGGCTGGCGTTCGGCGGAGCCGCATAGCGCCCCCGCAGAGGAAACGCAAACGAGAGCGTGGCCAGCAAGATCGCCACGGCAGAGCCAACCACGAGAAAACGGCCGTTCCAAGTGCCACCGGTAAAATAGCCTGAGCCGAAAAGATTGTGGGCCATGCCGCGGGCCAATGTTCCCAGAGTGAGAAGAATCGCCTGGTGCAGGAAAATGGCGCGATCGAGCAACAACGCGGCGGCAAACAGAGCAAACGCGATGGCGGCGTAAGCGGTGACAACCCATTCGGGCTCGAACTGGAAATAGAAGAGGGCGGCAAGAGTGGCTGTTCCGAGATAGGCCACGAACGCGTCGAAGCGCAAGCGCCGGTCTCGCGCGGTGTTTTCTTCCTTGTCGGGAAGCTGCGCATAGACGAAGAAAAAAATCAGCACAAGCGGAGCGACGGTGATCATGCGGTCGTTCCAAAAAACGCCGGGATCACCCGCGGCGAGGTTGGCAAAGAAGATGCGGACGAAGGCGGCAGTGAAGGCGACGTAAGACTGGTACCGGAATTGCGCGATCTTGCGCAGCAGACCGTACTCGAAAAGGACCAAGCCAAAAGCGGCAATGCCAACGGCGATGCTGAGGGGCCTCAGCTCGTGCCATAGAAGCAGAGAGACGATCAAGGACGCCGACCAGGAATAGATGTGATGGAAGTCGCGGGCGCGCCACTTTTCGGGCATGCGGACCAAACGCGACATCGCATAGAAAACGACGGCTACCATGGAAAGCGAGAGGAGGCGAACGCTGAGGCCGTGCCAGGTATCCTCGACGTACATGTTGATGCTGACGCTGCGGATCATCGTAAGAGCGCCGAGAGCGTGAGCCTGCCAGCGCAGATCGTCAAGCTTGAAGCGGCGATCGACGGCCGCCAGCGCGAACGCGAAAAGCGCCCAGAAAGCGGCGAGCCAGCCAGGAGGGGAGGCTTCGTACCACATCAAAAGGGCGAGGAGCGATGTGGCCGCGGTGGTGTGCAGATACGCCGACGGGAGAGAGTACGGCGCGTCCGGAGCGGTCGCTTTGCGTGAAATCGCGTAAAGGCCTGCGGCGACAATCGAGACCGTGAGTATGCGCACGCTGAAATTTCCATAGTAGGTGGTCAGGTGATAGTTGTAGTCGAATGTGCGCGCTACGGCGGCGATGGCCAGGAGATGTTCCTGGAAACCGAGATGCGGAAGACTCCAGCGGTGGCCGACCAGCGCGAGAATGATTCCGGCGGCGAGGAAGAAGACGGCCATCCAGTCAGGCGGCGCTTCGCCGAAAATGAGAAGACCCACGAAAAGCACGGCGGACCAGGTGTAGGCATTGCGGACGACGTATGCGAATTCTTCTATAGCTTCGGCGGCGATTTTCGCGAGGATGTAGGCGCCGGCGATAACCAGACCGACCGTGAAGAGACGTAAAGAAACGTGGCGCCACAGTGGCTGGTGCAGATTGAGATTGAAAGTGTAGGTACGCAGGAAAGCGGCAAACGCGACGACGTTCGCCTGCCAAGCCAGCTGGCGGTAGCGAATCCAGCGAGTTGCGAGCGCGAGGGCCACAGCGAAGGCCATCCATCCGACGGCCATCCACGGAGCGCGCAGCGCTTCTTCGAGGATCCAAACCATTACACCCGCGGCAATCCAGGTGTAAGCGACGCGGGCGATCTCCAGATGGCGCGAATTTTCCACCCCGAGGCGTTTGGAAATCCAATAGCAGCCGGCCACAACGGGCAGCGCGCCGATTGCGTGCAATGGGATGGTGTGCCAGAGGTGGACGTTGTACGGATCTGCCGTCAGAGCGGTGAAGACGGCGAGGAGCGTGATTCCGTGCGCGTGAACGGCAAGAACGGGGTAGCGCAGCACACGCGCGTTTTCCGAAAGCGCTACGGCGAAGGCGATGAAGAGGAGCGGCTGCCAAAGCTCGGGCACTTCGAACCAGATGAGAGCTGCGAAGAGAGCAGTGCCCGCGAACGCCAAGAGGCTGCGGAAGGTGCGTTGCTCCTGGTCGTCGCCGAGGGCGGCGAGTTTGGCGGTGAGATAAAAGATGGCGCCAAGGATGGGAAGAGTGATCAGGCGCGTCGTGATGTGCGTATGCGCGGGGCTGTCGATATGCAGATTGAAGACGAACGCGCGATAAAGAGTGAGCGCACCGAGCAGAGCGTATTGGATCTGAAGATGGCGCGTCTCGAGGCGGCGTCCTAGAAACGCCAGGGCGAGCATGATGGCCGCGAAAGCAAGAGCAGTCCAATCATTTGCGAAAAGGGCCCAAGCCGCCGTTGCGCTAGCGAGCGCGCCGAAATACGAGTGAACGTCAAGCAACCTGCGATCGAGAGCGGCGCGGAAGGATTCTTTCCATCGCGCGCCGACGTACAAGGCGTTGAGATAAAGCGCAACGCCGCAAACCGCGAAGAGGATGCCGGACTCCGAGGCGAGGTCTTCTGTCTTGGCCCTCAACATCACCAGCGGACGTAAGTTGAAGGCCATGAGATCAATGCCGGCAAGCAATCCCGTGAACAAGCCGACGCGGAGGAAGACAACTTCCTTGAAAATAATTCCGGCGAATAGAAAAACTTCGGCGCCTACGAGCCAGAGGTAAGCGACGGGATTGCCGGAAAAGTGGGATGGAATGGACACGATCATAAGAGCCGCGCCCATTAGGCTGAGGATGATGAACGCGCGGCGGCGGCGCCTCGTAACGGGAAGCTGGGCGAAAATGAATTCCAGCGCGCCGATAGTGAGCAATGCGATGTAAGCAAGATCGGGCTGAACGGATTGAAACCTCAATACGCCAAGAAGGAGAAGGGTGCTGAGTAGCGCGGAAACGGTCGACACTTGCTCCTCGAAGTCAGTCTTGATGCCACGAAGGACGTAGGAAATGCGAAACGTCAACCAGTAGAAGAACAGCATGGCCAGGCTGGCGTGATATTCGGGAAACGCGCGGCCGTGGGCGCCGTTGGGACCGAGGAGGCGGTAGAGCCAATAGAGATGATTGAGGTAGCTGGAGAGAATGCCGAAAACTTCCAGTTCGAACCAGCCCATTTTCAAGACGATGGTGACTAGCCCGATCGCGAGAATCACACCCGCGAGTAATCCGTAGACCGTGCTTTCATTGGTCCCTGTCGCAGATAGCGGCTGAACATCGCTGAAGCTCAGGGCCACCGTGGTATAGCCGAGCAGAAACGAGAAGCCGGTGACGAATTGGGATTTGTAGCGTAGCGTGTGCGCGCCCATGGCCAGAGCAACGGCAAGCATGAGAATACTGTCCAGAACCAGCGAATCGAGGATGTGCATTGCAGCGATATGCTGAATGCCGTAGGCGGTGAAGAAGAGCAGCCCCCAGCCCCCGCCAATGCCGGCGCGGCCTAATAGCTGGTAGCGTTCGCGCTTTTCGATCAGCATGCCGCCCAGGAGGAGCAGCATCGCTGTGGCGAAGCAGATGAGCGCCTTGCCAGCTCCTCCCAGGTTGCGGAGCTGCTGGATAGCGAAGTAGGCGACGCCAAGCCCGATCATCGCGACGGCGAGCTTGGGGAACCAGTTGGTGCCGAGGGTTTCCTCCAGCGCAGAGACTTTTTTCATGCGCTGCTGAAGAGTTGGCTTTGCAGCGGGAACGCGCAGCGGTGAGGTGGGGGGCGGAGTTGCGACGCGCGCGGCCACGGCAGGAGGAATCGTAGCCGGCGCAGGCGGCGGCATCGCTGGCGGGTGCGGAACTGCCGGCGCCGGAACAAGTTTTGGAGGCACGAGCGGCGGAGCACTTGGCTTGGCCTCGGGAGGCACCTGCGTTGCGGGCGCTACGGGCCTAGGTTCAGCCGGTTTGGTTTCGGAGGGTGCGGCGGGTGCTGGCGACTTGTGTGGTGACGCTGTAACTGGCGGTGCAGCGGGAATGACCGGCGCCGTGACCATTACAGGCGGAACGGACGCAGCCGGTGTCGGTGCGAGCGGCTTTTGCTCCGCAGCAGGCTCGGGCCTTTTCTCTGTGACGGGAATCGGCAGCGTTGCCTGCGGCTTGCTAGACGGCGGCACTTCGACGCGCGGGGAGACCACGACCGGGAGAGGAATCTGGAGGTGTGGGAAGGATCGCGGAACGGGCACGGGCTGGCGTGCTTCGGGGCTGGACGCCCTGTCGGGGGCTGGCGTAGCAGGCGGAACTGTTGCAGTGAGCTTAGTTTGGAGTTCGCCGACGGCACGCTGGAGTCGCGAGAGCTGTTTCGCGTTTTCTTCAGCGAGTTCGTTCAGTTGTTTCCGAAGTCTGGCCTGCCGGACATAAAGGCCAATGACCAAAAAGGGCGTGGCCAGCAGTAGCAACCCGTAAAGACCCAGCAAGAGGTAGAGAAGAAGGGGCATGGGTGTTCCTCTGGTGTACCGCTCGGTTAGTTCTGATGGTAGAACGGGCCTGCGCAGGTATCTTGCATTATGTTCGGGCAGGCCTCCGAGGTAGTAACGATCGATCTGTTAAGCGGTTTATTTTTATAGAGTTAGACAGGTCTCCGGAAAGGTGCCGGTGGGAAGGAGGCGCGCATTGAGTAGCGGCGAAAAGCGCTGTATAAACTCTATTCAAGCTGTCCCGGCGGGCGAGTTTCTAGCGGTGGTTTGCGCAGAGACGCGCGGCTGTGCTACACATCATGCATGCCTGATTTTGCAGCTCCTGTCGAAAGACTTATCGATGAACTGAAACACCTCCCCGGGATTGGACAGAAAACCGCTCAGCGGCTAGCATTTTTTCTGCTGCGGTGTCCGCCGGAAGACGCGCTGGGGCTGGCCGACGCCATTCGCGACGCCAAAGAAAAGATCCGCGAGTGCTCGGTGTGCAGCAATATTACGGACGCTGACCCGTGTCACTTCTGCACTGGTGCGAATCGCGACAAGAAGATGATTTGCGTGGTGGAAGAAGCGCACAACATTATGGCCATTGAAAAGACCCGCACCTATAGCGGCATGTATCACGTGTTGGGTGGATCTCTTTCGCCGCTGTCCGGACGGGGCCCGGAGCAACTGCGGATTAAATCTCTCATTGAGAGGCTTAAGGGCGGGACCGTGGAGGAAATCATCATCGCCACGAATCCGACAGCAGAAGGCGAAGCTACGGCTGTTTATCTCTCGAAATTGCTGAAACCGCTCGGAGTGCGCGTGACGCGCATCGGCGTAGGAATTCCTGTTGGCGCGGATTTGGAATATGCCGATGAAATAACCATGCTCAAGGCGCTCGAGGGTCGTCGCGACCTCTAAACTCCCGCCCGTCCTGCCTTACTTTAAGGGTTCAAAGCTAAATCGAAAAAAGAGATGGGGTGGAAGTCGACTCCCTGCCTGGCGTCCTAGTACGTATGGAGGCCTCTAGCCAACGGACCATTTTGGGTATAGAGTTTGATTCCCGCGGAGTTGTCCCCCACCGCAAGGAGGTGCGCTATGCCAGGCTTGGCGCACTACATGGCGCAGTACGATCACGAGCACTCTTCCGGCTGGAATAAGCTTCTCCATGGCCTTGGAATCCCCATGATTTTTCTGGGGTTAATTCTTTTGGTGCTCATGAAGTGGATTTGGGGAGCGGGTTTCTTTGTCGGCGGCTGGATTTTTCTCTTGCTGGGACACAAGATCGAGGGAAACCATCCGGCGTTTTTTCAGGGTCCAGTTTATTTACTCGTAGGACCGATCTGGGTCGCCAAGGAAGCGTGGGAGTTGCTCACGGGAAAGCACCGCGCGCAGACCTCGGAAGGTAGCTCAGAAGGTACAACAACGAAGCAGTCTTAAGCGATCTAGTAGTTCGGCCCAAACTCTAGGAACGGCGACAGTGTCCATGGACGAGCAGAGTGGCAGTCTTGCCGACGAAACGACGGAAATGATGTCCGAAACGGTTGCCCACCAAAACGAGGAATTGCGGAAGCGTCGCAGCACGCGAATCATGCAGGCGGTGCCGCTGGCGGTGTCTGGTGTGGACGCGCTGGGACGCCCCTTCACGGAGCGCACGTCGACCCTGATTATCAACTGCCATGGTTGCAGGTTCCAATCGAAGCACTACGTTTTGAAGAACATGTGGGTGACTCTCGAAGTGGCGCACCCGGAAGCTGGGCAAGCTCCCAGTACGGTGCGTGGGCGCGTAGCTTGGATCCAACGGCCGCGCACGGTGCGGCAGCTTTTCCAGGTGGCGCTAGAATTGGAAACTCCCGGTAACACCTGGGGCATCGCATTCCCCCCGCCGGATTGGTTCTCGCCTTCGGAGTCCGTACGGGTTTCCGGTGCTTACCCAGGCAGTGCCGACGCCACTCCGGAAGCCTCCGACACAGCGGAAATTCACTTGCCGTTGACGGAACCGGAACCCGCGGCCATTCCCGCCCAGGATAATCTGCGCGTCTTCCCTGCTCCAGCAAGCGCCACCGACGCTTCGCTGCAACTGGCGCGGCACATGGCCCGCCTGATGGCCGACGCGAAACAGCAAATCCAAACCGCCGCGCGCGAGGCGGCCGCACAGGCCGTGGCCGCTGAGCGCCGCGTATCGATGGAGGAGTGGGAAAAGAAAATCTCCATTGCAGGGGAACAGCTGGCGCAACAAGTTTCAGGAGCCGTCGCAAAAATTCAGGAAGAATCCGATACTCGCTCGCTCGTTGCGCACGCCGCGGCTGCGGAAGCCTTACAAAGAGAGCTCCCACAGTGGATCGCGCCGCAACTCGAAGAGCTCACGCGCGAGCTCACCCAACAGATTTCCAACCGGGGCACCGCCGAGCGCACCGAGCAAACGAAACATCTCGCGAACGCCGTGGAATCGCTCGGCACGCTTTGTCGACAAGCGGAGGAATCAGCCGCTCGGCTCCGCGCTGAAGCCCAACAAGCAGAATCCCAAATCGCAAATCGCGCTTCCGAAGCGATGCGCGAAATGGACGATGTGGCGCGGCAGCGCGAAGTAGCCGCCAACGCGCACCGCGAAGCCATGAGCGCGGCGGCTAGCGAGATTCGTCAGCAGGCCGCGGCGTCACTTTCCGCTGCGCAGTTCTCCTGGCAGACCCATCTCGATAACGAAGTGAAGGCGGCGCACGAGCGCTGGCATTCGACACTGGAAAGCACGCTGGCCGCAGCGCAGGAAAAGGCCGCAGCCGGGCTCGACGAACATATCCGATCCCTCGTGTCCCGGCTGCAGGAAGAAACCGGCCGGCAAATTGCTGCGTCTCGTGAATCCATGAGTAGCGGCGCAGCCGAAACCGAAAAACGCATCGCGGAGTTACGCAACTCTTTCGAGGAGGAAGCCGCCCGGCGCACTTCAGCGGTTGATGATTTCATGACGAGAGCCTCGGCCGAGGGCGAGCAGCGCATCGCCGGGCTGCACAACTCTTTCGAAGAGCAAGCCGAACGGCAGACAGCGGCAGTTCATGAATCCCTGCGCAGAGCCGCAGCCGAGGGCGAGCAGCGCATCGCCGGATTGCGCAACTCTTTCGAAGAGCAGTCGCAGTGGCTGGAAGCCGCCCTGGGGCGGGCCGCCGAATCCAGCGAGCGCTTGGGACACTTTTCCACGCATGTCGCAACGGCGCAAAGCCAAGCTCTTCTGAGCTTTGCGTCACAGATAGACGATATGCGCAGCCTGCATCGCAATGAATTGCACCGCCAGTCGGAGACCCTCCTCGAAGAACTCAACGCGCGCATTCGCGCCACGTTTGAAGAGCGTTCCCAGCTCGCGATATCACGGTTTGATCAGCAGATTGACTCCATGGTCCAGCCGCACATCTCCAGAACGGAAGAAGCGATTCACCGTCTTGCCGGTGGCCGCTCTCTCCTCGACGCTGCACTGACTTTGCAGCAGGACCGCATTCGCAATTCGGCAAGTGAAGCGTTCGCGGAGTCTCTCGCGCGTTTCCGCGAAAATCTGGGCGGCGTGGAACAGATTCTCGAGGAGGCCGCGCAAGGGGTCGCGGCGCGCAATCTCACCGAAATCGAAACCAAAGCGTGCGACCTGAAGCACCAAACGGTCGACGACCTGATGAAGTCCGCCGAGTGGTATGAGAAAAAAGCACAGACCCAGATCCAGAGCTTCACCGAAAAGACCGTCGAGCAGGCAGAGAACCAATTCCGAGAAAAGGCCGGTGAAGTTTCCAGCGTCTTCGCCAGCCAACTCGACCACTCAAGCCGCAGCTTCATCGGTCATACGCAGACGCAGGTGGAAGAGGTCATGCGGGACGCCTTCGAAAACGCGCGCGCCCTGTTTGCCGAAGCCGCGGAAACTACAACGGCGGCCTTCACCGATGAAATCCAACGTCAGGCGCGCCAGGAGCTCGATGGTTTTGGCCAAGAGACGCAGCGCTCCGTGGGCGAAACGCGCACGCAACTCGACGCCGCCCGCGCGGAGTTGTCGTTGAAAGTCACCGCCGAGCAGGAGGCCTTTTTGCGACAGTTCCAGACCAGCATGAGCAGCGCCGTGGAACGGGGCGTTGCCGATGCAAACGAAAGAGTGAAAGCCGAAGCGTCGCCGTTGCTCGAGTCCTGGCAGTCGACCGTGGAAGCGCATCGAACGGAAATGTGCGGCATTTACGCCCAACTTAGCAATCAGGCTGCCGAGGTGCATCGCAGCCGGTTGGAAAATGCTTCGAATCAGTGGATGCTCGTCACTATAGCAAGCTTGGACTATCAATCGCGTGAAGCCGTCGCAGGCATCGCCGCCAAAGCCGAGGAAACACTCCGCGAGGCCTGCGCGCAAGTTTTTGCAGGTATTGGCGACACGCTGCGCGATCGGTTGCAGCAGATTGCAGCGAATTTGACGATTCCAGAGCCGTCCATGAGCCGCTCAGAGACCGCTGGCGGCAGCGAACGTTAGCTCCTTCACCGATCCTGGCTCTTCGAAAATATAAGCTAGCGCCCACCTTCTGAAGCGGCCCGCTGAGACTCCCGCGCGACCGGCGCATACCGCAAAATTTCAGTGAACTCCACGATTCGCCTCTAGCCCCGCACACCCGTATAATCAGAGAGCTAGACCGACTATGGCGAACCGAGCTTATCTGCGCGTGTGGACGCGCGACTTCTCCCAAACCACCTTGATTGCCCAGTTCGCGAGATTTCTCGCGACCGCGCCTCTGTCCGCTTCGGAAAACACCTTCAAGGAACTCGTCGTCCAGCCCATCGATGCCACCGAACTCTCACTGGCCGAGTGGGACCTGAAGGACCTGGGATATGGCGCGGCGGAAGTCGCGGCCCTGGCCGTCCAGCACCTTCATCCTGATAGCGCCTACATCGCCACTGCCAAATGGGATCTCTGGAGCTTTGACGTCGAGAGTCTTAAATGGATGCATAGGCCTGAGCCGCTGATGCTCACCTGCCACGGCCCCGAATATGACGGCGGAATCGCCGCTTCCGAAGGACATTTCACAGCGGATCTGGGATTCGAACACTTTTTCACCGGACACAGCGGGCTGCTTGCTCCCGGCGCGGCTTCGAATCCCTTTGAATCGTCCGACCATCCGCTGGAACACACATTCCGACAATGGATGTCGGTCCCCGGCAACTTGAAGGAATATCACGCAAAGACTCGGGCCAACATCCAACAATTATTCAGCTGGGTCGAGTCGATCGAGCAGGCTCTGCCGGTCGAGCGCAGCCAGCTGTGGTCGGAAGGCGAACAAAATTTTGAGGCGCGGCTGGACGCGATTCTGGTAAAGCATTAGATACAACTGTGACTCCGAAGGAAAGCCCTTCCGTTGCATGCTTCCACGAAGGGCTGGCAACAGTTAGAATCGTTAGATTCGAGGTCGGGCTAGCAGGCCGAGAGCGTTCCGCACGGAATGAAGCTGCTGAACACGCCGGAAAAGGATGGCACGCCGGGTGCGTATAGTGGGTATCGCACACACGGCGGCAAGTCACTGATGCACGAATCACAAACAATCTCGGATCGTTCGGCTGAAGCGCGCTGCTCTCCGGCGTCCATCGAGACCAAGAAACGGCTGGCCGATGTCTCCCGAAATCGGCGAAGTTTTCTGACCATGGCAGGAGGCTCTCTCGCTTTTGCCGCGTTGCTCCTGCCCGGCTGTGGCGAAGAGCCCGCACCAAAGCCCGCCGCAGAAACGCCGGCTAAACCGGCGGAGCCCGCCGTGCCCGAAGACGTGCAGGCCGCCGCGCAAAATCTGCTTGGAAAAGAGACGCAAGTCCTCATATTCGGAGATCTGGCAAAAACCGGCAAGCAACAGTTTCTCGCAGCGAACGTCGTCCCCAAGACGCCAAAAAATGACATACCCGGAACCATCGTGACGCGCGCTGTACTTGCCGAGGAAACAGACGGAAAATGGTCGGAGTTGCTGCGCTGCGATGAATACCTGAAGAATGCCAAAGGCTATCTTGCACTGACGCCTTTAGCGGCCGTGGCAGGCTGGAAAGTTCAGTACGATCAGGACCCCGTCAAGGGAATCCAATTGTACTTCACGCCGATTAAGGGTCCCGCCGATCCGCATGTTTTGCCCATTGGCATCGCTTGGAATCCTACGACAAAACGATACCAATCGTTGGACCTTAGCTATCAGCATTTCCTGATGGAGAAGCCAACTTTGGATACCGCCAGATCGGTGCTCCGATGAGCGCGGCGGCAGCCACGGTTGGCACGACCACGGCGGCGAAAAAACCGCCGAAATCATCCTCATGGAAAAATCTCGTCGGTTTGCTTCCGTATCTCTCGCGATATCGTGGCGCGACGGCGCTCGGCATGTTTGCGCTTGTCGTCGCGAGCGTGGCGCAAAACGTGATCCCGCTGGCCACCGGCGTGCTCACGGACATTCTCGCAGGGAGCGCCCGTCCGTTTGAAAGAAGCGCCCAAGGCCAGTTGCTGGCCAGCTCCTGGCTGAGCCGCATGATTCCATACTATTCGCCACACAGCCGTCGCACGTTGGGCATCTATTGCCTGCTACTGATTGCTCTTGTCACGCTTCGTGCGGTGCTTTCTTTCATGACGCGCTGGGTGCTCATCGGCGTTTCGCGCGACATTGAGTTTGACATCCGTAGCGATTTGCTGAACCGCTTGCTGCTCATGGAGCCGGAATTCTACGTGCGTAACCGCACCGGCGAGCTGATGTCCCGCGCCACCAACGACCTCAACGCCGTGCGCATGGTTTTGGGTCCCGGGATCATGTACAGCGGGCAAACCATCATCGGCATGGCGCTTGCGATCATGGTTATGTCCCAACTCTCCGGCTCACTTACGCTTTGGGTTCTTCTCCCGGTGCCCATCGTCGCCGTCGTCGTGCAACATTTCGGCAAGGTGATCCACGAGCTTTACGAAAAAATTCAAGCCTCCCTTGCGACTCTTTCCGCAAGAGTGCAGGAAAATCTTGCCGGAGTGCGCGTGGTGCGCGCCTACGCGCAGGAAGAAGCCGAAATTCGCGGCTTTGACGAGCCCAACCGCGAGTACGTCTCGCGCAACGTCAAACTCATTCGCACTTGGAGCATGTTCATGCCGTCGCTCCAGGCTCTCATCGGCATCACGTTTTTGATCGTCCTGTGTGTGGGCGGACACTTGGTTCTTCGCGGAAGGATTTCTTTGGGCGCTTTAATCGCCTTCTACAGCTATCTCGGCATTCTTGTCTGGCCCATGATTGCGCTCGGCTGGGTCACAAATATTTTCCAGCGCGGCGCGGCCTCCATGGGCAGGCTCAACTACATTCTCGCCGCGCAACCGCAGATCGATGATCGCGCCGCGTCGGCGTCCGCGGAACAAAAGGTCGTAGGCGAAATCGAATTTCGCAATCTCACGTTTGCTTACCCGACGACGATGGCCGGAGGCAGTGCCAACGCCGGCGGAAATGGCAGCGGCCCCGCCGCTGAGGGAGTCTTGCGCGACATCAACCTGCGAATTCCTGCGGGATCGACGCTCGCGATTGTGGGGCCCACGGGTAGCGGCAAGACCACTTTGGCCGCGCTCGTCGCACGCCTCTGGGAGGCGCCCGAGGGCGCGGTGCTCATCGACGGCCGCTCCATTCGCGAATGGCCGCTCGATACGTTGCGCCGCGCCATCGGCTACGTACCGCAAGACACTTATCTCTTCAGCGAAACCGTCGGCGAGAACATTGCCTTTGGTCTCCCCAAATTTGACCTCGAGCGTGTGCGCGAAGCCGCCGAGGTTGCCAGCGTCGACGGCGATATCCAGGAGTTTCCGGCGAAGTACGACACCATGGTCGGCGAGCGAGGCATCACGCTTTCCGGCGGGCAAAAACAGCGCACCGCTCTGGCGCGCGCGATTGTGAGAGATCCGCGCATCCTGATCCTTGACGATTCGCTTTCGAGCGTCGATACGCAGACCGAAGAGCGCATTCTCAGCCGCCTGCGCGGCATCATGCGCGACCGCACAACGATTCTGATCGCGCACCGCACTTCGACGGTTCGCGACGCGGATCAAATCGTCGTGCTGCGCGACGGCCGCATCAACGAGCGCGGCACGCACGACGAACTTCTCGCGCGCGGCGGTTATTACGCCGACCTGTATCAAAAACAGTTGCTGGAAGAAGAACTCGAACGGGCATGAGCAATATCCACGAAGAAGAGAAACTAGGAAAAGCTTACGACGCGCGGCTGATGCGGCGGCTGCTGCAGTATCTGCGCCCGTACAAGTGGCGGGTAGTTCTGGCGATGACGCTCGTCGCGGTCGTCACTCCTCTCGAGCTCGCGCCTCCCTGGCTTTTCTGGAGGGCCATCGACGGCTACTTCACTCCTGCGCTAAAACATCTCATTCCGGAGACCCAGGCCTGGCGCGGCATCGAGTGGATCAGCCTGGTGTTCCTCGTCGTGCTGGTCTCCAATTTCCTGGCGCAATACGCGCAGATTCGCATCATGCAGCGCGTGGGCCAGCAAACCATGTACGACATGCGCCGGGAAATCTTCGCGTATATCCAGCGCATGCCCATGAGCTATTTCGACCGCAACCCGGTCGGACGCCTGGTCACGCGCGTGACCACCGACGTGGACGCTCTGAACGATCTCTTCGCCGCCGGCGTCGTAACCATGATCAACGATTTCTTCCTTCTCGCCGTCATGGCCGCTTATCTTTTCTCCGTGGACAAGCGTCTTGCGCTCGACGCCTTCGCCGTGTTGCCTTTCATTTTCGTGGTCACCTATTTCTTCCGCAAGTTCGTTCGCGATGCCAACCGCCGCATCCGTACCGCGATCGCCCGCATCAACGCGTTCCTTCAGGAATATATTTCGGGCATGAGCGTGGTGCAGATATTCAACCGCGATCGCAAAGCTCGCATCGAATTCGCGACTCGCAATCGCGACAACATGCTCGCCTGGCGCGATGCCATCCTGGCGTTCGCGCTCTTCTATCCCGCGGTCGAGTTTCTCAGCGTCGCGACGATTACCTTGATCTACTGGTCCGGCGGCAACCGCGTGCTCTCCGGCGGCCTCAGTCTGGGCGTGCTCACGGCCTTCACCATGTATGCCACCCGCTTTTTCCGGCCCATTCAGGACCTAAGCGAAAAATTTAACATCCTGCAGTCGGCCATGGCCGCCTCCGAGCGCATCTTCAAGCTGCTCGACGAGCCCATCACCGTGGGTTCTTCCGCTCAAGCGGTGCGCCTCGATTGCCCCCGCGGCGAAATCGAATTCCGCAACGTGTGGTTCAGCTACCGCGATGTTCCAGAGCCTGCTGAGGAGGATTGGGTTCTTCGCGACGTCTCTTTCCGCGTCGAACCAGGCCAGACACTCGCCATCGTCGGCCACACCGGCGCCGGCAAGACCACGCTTATCTCCCTGCTGCTGCGTTTTTACGACGTGCAGCGGGGCCAGATTCTCCTCGACGGGATCGACATACGCACCATCAACATCCAGAATCTGCGCCAGCAATTTGGCATCGTCTTGCAAGACTCTTTTCTTTTTACCGGAACAATCGAATCCAACGTCCGCCTCGGATCACCTGGCATCGACCGCTCGACCGTAGAAAACGCCATTGACGAAATTGGCCTGGGCGAATTTGTCCGCGCACTGCCCGAAGGGGTCGACACCTCCGTTAACGAGCGCGGTTCCACGCTCTCCGTCGGCCAGCGCCAGCTCATTTGCTTCGCCCGCGCTCTTGCGCACAATCCTCGCTTCCTCATCCTTGACGAAGCAACTTCTAGCGTTGACACCAAGACCGAGCTGCAAATCCGCGAAGCTCTCGACCGCCTCCTTTCCGGACGCACCTCGCTGGTGATCGCTCATCGCCTGAGCACCATTCAATACGCCTCTCGCATCCTCGTTTTTCACAAAGGCCGCCTCCGCGAACAAGGCGCCCACCAGGAACTCCTCGCGCAGCGCGGCATTTACTACCGCCTCTATCAGCTCCAATACAAGGAACAAGAACTCGGCCTCCCAGAAGATACGCGCGACGCGACCGGCCGTCCGCGAGAGCAACCTAGCGGTGCGCTCCCCGCTCCTCAGCCCGCCTCGGATTGAGCAGCCGACCGACCGCGCATGCCTCCGATTCCGCTCTTGATCTCCGCAGGCGAAGCATCCGGAGATATGTATGCCGCCCGCCTGGCCATCGCGCTCGAAAAACGAATGGACCTGGCTCTCTTTGGCATGGGCGGCCCGCAGATGCGCGCCGCCGGCGTTCGCGTCATTACCGATTACTCCGAGGTTTCCGTCGTCGGCATTACCGAAATTCTTAGCCACCTTCCTTCGCTCATGCGCGCCATGCGGCGCCTAGTTCGAGAAGCGGAACGTCAGAAACCGCCCTTCGCGATCCTCACTGACTTTCCCGGATTTCATCTCCGCCTTGCGCGCAAGCTGCGCCCACACGGAGTCCGCAACATCTATTACATCTGCCCACAATTCTGGGCGTGGAGACCCTGGCGAGTGCGCGTGGTCCGCCGGCGTTTCGCGCAAGCGCTCTGCATTTTTCCATTCGAAGAAGCGTTCTTCGGCGGCGCGGGCGTTCCCACAAAATTCATCGGCCATCCGCTGGTCGGAGCCGTGGAGGCCACTGAAAACCGCGAGGAATTTTGCCGCCAGCAGGGTCTCGATCCCAGCCAGCCGATTGTTGCGATCTTGCCGGGAAGCAGGCACGCCGAATTGACTCAGCACATGCCCGTGATCCGGGACGCTTGCGTGCGCATCCACCACGAGCGCCCCGCCCAGTTTGTCATCGCCGCAGCCGCTCAAAGCAACGTGAGCGACCTCGAAACAGGCTGGGACGCCGCCCTCAAAATACGCGTAGTGGAAGGCCAGACCTACAATGCGCTGGCCGCCGCTGATGCCGCCATCGTCTCCAGCGGCACCGCCACAGTCGAAGCCGCGCTCCTCGACGCCCCCATGGTGGTCGTCTATCGCGTGACTGCGCTCACAGCACTGCTCGCCAAACCGCTCGTGCGCACGTCTTATTTCAGTATGGTCAACCTCATCGCCGAGCGCGGCGTCGTTCCCGAGCTGATTCAAAAGGACTTCACGCCGGCCAAAGTCGCCCAAGAGGTCCTCCGCCTCCTTAACGACCCCCGCGCCCGCGAGGATCTCCGCGCGGGCCTCGCCGAAGTCCGCAAGCGTCTTGGCCCTCCAGGAGCCGTCGACCGAGCCGCCGATGTAATTGCGGAGCTTCTCGCAACCGTCGCTGGCAACACTTAGGCGGGTCTCTGCTATCCTATATAGGCAGGATGGTGTCGGTCTGCACCCCGTCTAGAGGTGCCCGCTGAAAGATACCAATGGAACCAATGGAAAGGTAGTTTGATGCCCCTTCGCCCTAGAATCTGTCTCGAGTTTGGCGCGCTACTGGTCGCGGCGCTCATCAGCACCGCTTCTCCGCTCCGCGCCCAGGCGCCCCGCCCTGTCGGCTTTCTTGCCGACAGCTACGATATCTCCGCCACGCTTGACTCCACGCACCAATCCATTAGCGCCACCGCCAAAATCGACTTCCGAGCCACGGACGTTTCCGCCAACATCCGCGTCGAACTGCATCCAAATCTCATCGTCAGCGAGGTAAAAACCGCCGAAGGCAAATCGCTGGGTTTTGGCCGCGACTCGATGAATCCTCTCTACGTCCTCGTGACCCTGCCGACACCCGTCGCTACGGGCGGCCACGTCATCCTGACCTTCACCTACGCCGGCTTGCTCGCCAACGAAGAAAACAGCCCCGTCCCAGGCGTCCGCGCCGCGGTCATTGGCCACGAAAACGCGTATCTGCTCCTCCCCTCCAGATGGTTCCCGCTCACAAACTATCCCTCCAACCGGTACACCGCGACGTTCCGCCTAAACGTGCCAGACTCGTTTGCCGTAGCCGGCTCGGGCAAGAGTTCTTCTCCAACGCCCCTGGCAGGAAAAACCGGCGCCGATAGTGGACGACTGCTCTATACCTTTGAGTGCAAGACCCCCGGCCCGCACGGCACCTTCGTCGCAGGAAATCTTCAACTGAATCCCAAGCAGGCGGAAGGAGTCGACGTAGCGGTCTACGCTCCCCGCTCCGATTCCGGCAACGCGCAAGGCTTTGCCGACGACGTAGCGCGCTCCGTAACGGTTTTTTCCGACCTCTTTGGCGGCCTCGAAGACACGGGGTTTACAGTGATCCAATTGCCCGACGGCACAGTGCGCGACTTCGCCGCACCGGGCGTCCTGCTGCTCAGCCGGCACCTCTGGGAGCCGAAAACCGCCGAGCGCACCATCGCGCGCCTGGTTGCCGCTCAGTGGTTTGGTAATTCTGTACTACCCGCCACGTCAGCCGATGTTTGGGTCACCGACGGCCTGGCGCGCTACTGCGAAGAGCTCTACGCCGAGCAAAGCGCCGGCAGAGAAGCCGGCCTGCGCGCCGTCGACGAATTTGCAGTAGGCGCGCTCATGTATGACGACGCCGCGCCCATCGCCCAAGCGGTACGCCTGGCACCCTATTCCAGCGATTACCGTTCGGTCGTGCTAAACAAAGGCGCGATGGTTTTCCACATGCTTCGCGGACTAATGGGCGATGTGGCCTTCAAGACGCTCCTGCATGATTTTGCCACCAAGTACGCGGGAAAGACGGCCACCATCGACGACCTCGTTAACTTAGCCGATAAGGACGTTCAAGCGGCCGCCAAACCAGGCCAAATCGCGCCGAATCTCCGCGGCTTTTTCGTGCAATGGCTGAATTCCACGGGCGTCCCCGATTTCACGACCGAGTTCGTCGTCTACCGCACGCCCAAAGGCTTCCGCATCGTGGGCAAAATCAAGCAGCCCATCGACACCTTCAGCATGCCCGTAGAGCTGCGCATCGATACGGAAGGCAACCCCGAAACAAAATGGGTCGATGTTCTGGGAATGGAATCGCCATTCACAGTCGAGACCTTCGGCCGCCCCAAGCCGGGCGGCATCAAGGTTGACCCAAATAATCTCGTCCTTAAAGGAAGCGTGGCCCTCCGCGCCCGCGCAGCCATCGCACGCGGAGAAGAGCTAGCCGAACAAGGCCGCTACTACGACGCCATCGGCCAATATCAACGCGCCCTCTCCATCCAACCAGGCCGCCCCTTAGCCAACTTCCGTATGGGCGAGGCCTTCTTCTATCAGAAGAATTATCAAGCCGCCGCCAACGCCTTCCGCGAATCGCTTCAGGCCGTTCCCGAACCCTCCGAAAAATGGACGGAAGTCTGGGGCCACATCTACCTCGGCAAAGTTTTCGATCTACTGGGTCAGCGCGAGCGCGCCGTCAACGAATACAGCAAAGCCAAGCAAACCAACGACGATACCGGCGGCGCCCAACTCGAAGCCGAGCGCTGGCTCAAAAAAGCCTATTCCGAGGGCGGCGTTCTGATGGCAACACCCGCCACCGGCACGGCACCAACATCGGCCACACCAGCAGCGCCCCCCGCCGGCGACCGCCCAGTCCTGAAAAAGCCCAGCCAGTAAACGCGGCACGCTTACTGGCTGGCGGAAGGCGCTTGGTAGGCTTATTTTGCCGCTTGGATAAATACTCGTCAGATAGACCCGCGTCGAAGCTACGGAAAAATCCCTGCTCAGTGGTCTTGCCTTAGCCTCTTCCAGGCACGCGTGAACACGTCCGAGGCGCGGTCGTCGAAGAGCACGAAGTAGATTTTCTCGAGCGAGGTTTCGCTCTTCAGATGCTGGGCGGCCTCTTCTAGCATAATGGACGCACATTCCTCGATGGGGAATCCGGCGATTCCAGTCCCGACGGCTGGAAAGGCGATAGTCTTCAGGCCGCGTTCGGCGGCGATGCGCAAAGAGTGAGCGACTGAGTTGCGCAGATTGGCCGCTGTGGTTCGTCCGCCGAGCTGCATGCTGGCCGCGTGGATGACGTGGCGCGCTCGGAGTTTGCCGCCACCGGTGATGGCCGCGTAACCGACCGGGATGCTTCCGACGGCATCGCATTCGCGCTGAATCTCGTCTCCGCCCTTGCGCCGGATCGCTCCCGCCACGCCCGCGCCCAGCTGCAGGTCGTTGTTCGCGGCGTTGACGATGGCATCCGTATCCATGTCCGTCAGGTCGCCCTGCTGGATCACGATCGCTTCTGCGAGTGTTTTATTCACGTTCTCGTTTACGCTTTTTGAAAGCTGCCATCGGTTGCGAACTCTTTGCGATGCACGGCTCTCACTCGCCGCTGCGGGCTGTCATGGTCTGTTCGTCGGTCGCCAGGGAAACTTTCAGGCCCATGCGGCGGCCAACCTCGCGGCAAGCCGCGACGGTTTCCTCGGAAGTCTCGCGCCCTTTGACCAATTCCAGACGCCCGGTCGTCTTTCGGTCCGTGAAAAAGCGCATCCCAATGCATCGCTCGGGGCGAAACGTGACGGCAGCCAGATCCGTGATGCGAAGCGAAGTCGTCGTGCTAGCAAAAATCGCGCCGGGCTTGGCGAATTTGTCGAAAATCGTAAAAAGCTCGATCTTCATCTCCATTTCCTCAGAAACGGTTTCAATGATCAAGTCCGCCTCGCGCGAGGCGTCCTCGGCCGAGTTCGCTGTGTTGAGATTCCGTAGCGCGGCGTCGCGATCCGAGGTGCTAATTCCTCCGCGGGAAATATCCTCGCCGAGCGCCTGTCCAATCCACACAATTCCCTGCTCCAGCGCCGAAGGCGAGATGTTCTCGAGAATGGTCCGAAACCCGGCGAGGCACGATGTATAGGCGATTCTACGGCCCGGGTCTCCCGAGCCCACCACAGCGATAGTTTTCATTTCCATCATATCTTCCCGGAATTGGAGCATGGAATCGTCCGAGAGACCGGCAGCATGGTTATGGTGATGCAGCAGACCAGTGCTAGCTCAGCAACTTCCTGAAAGCCTCTTCGTCGTAGCCAAGAACAATTTGGTCGCCACGAATGACAACCGGCCGACGGATCAGATTGGGCACTTTCGCCATCAACTTGATGGCTTCCGGCCTCGTCGGCGGCTTCTCTTTCATATTTCTCGCTCTGTACAGTTCATTGCGTGGGTTTAGAAAATGTTCGTAGTCGCGAGAGGCGATTAGCTTGTCGAGTTCGGCTTCGCTCAAGCGTTCTTTGTCCAAGTCGCGAGTGTCAAGTTCGGCGCCATGCTCGAGCAAGAAACTTCTTGCTTTGCGGCAAGTCGTTCAAGTTGGTTTCTCAAGAAACCGCAATTTCACTTTCTTCATTTGCTCTCTCAATACCGCGGTACCTGCGGATCGACCTCCACCGACCAGCGTTCGATGCCGCCGGCCATGGATTTTGCACTCTCGACGCCTTGCTGCCGCAGCCACACCGCGGCATCTAGGCTGCGCATCCCGTGATGGCAATAGCAAATCACTTCGTCAGCTTCGAGCAACGTATTCAGGTTCGCCGGCAGCGTGCCGAGAGGGATCAACTTTGCGCCTGGAATCTTCGCAAGGTCATACTCCCACTGCTCACGCACATCGATCAGCAACAGTTTGTCGCCGCGCCCGACGCGTTCGTTTACTTCCTTCGCCGAGATCTGCATATCATCCATTTAGGGTCCTGCCAGCGAGGAGCACACTCCCCTGGAAACGCGAGCGCTACTTGCCCTGGAATTTCGGATGCCTTTTTTCGAAAAAGGCGCGGATCCCCTCGCTGCAATCTTCTGAATGGAAGCATTTCATTTGCAGCTCGACTTCGTGATCCAGGGCTTTCACCAGCGCATCCTTGTGGCTTCCAAATAGAATTTTCTTCACCGCGCGGATAGCGATCGGCGGGCCCGCGGCGATTTTCTGCGCCAAGAGCTTCGCTTCGGATTCCAATTGCGCAGCCGGCACAACCCGGCTGACGATCCCCAGCCGCAGGGCGGTCTGGGCGTCGATCATATCGCCGGTGTAAAACATTTCGGCCGCCACCGAAGGTCCAACCAGCTGCGGAAGAAAAAAGGTTCCTCCATAATCGGGGAACAGTCCTACGCGCGAGAAATTCTGGCCAAAGGTTGCGGTATCCGCGGCGATGCGGATGTCCGCCGCGAGCGCGATATTCATGCCCGCCCCCGCTGCCGCGCCGTTAACGGCTGCTATCACCGGTTGCGGCATCAGTCGCATTTTCAGAACGGCCTGCATCCCCGAGCGTAGAATCGGACCAAGCTCGGCGGTCTCATTGCGCTCGCGTCCCTTGCCGATGGCTCCCAGGTCACCCCCTGCGCAGAAGGCACGGCCCGCGCCGCACAGAACAACGACGTGGATGGAATCATCCTCTGCAATCCGCGCTAGGGCTTCGTTCAAGGCGGTCGAGAGCTCGCTGTTCAGGGCGTTCAGTTTGTCGGGCCGGTTCATCACCAGCACGGCAATGCTGTCATGTTTGCTTTCCAAAATGACCGGACCCGTCGGCGCCGCTTGAGCTGCGTTACTCATACTATTTCTCCGTATTAACTCCCGGCCCTTTGGTGTCGCGTTCTTTCTCCGTCCGCGCCACGACCTGCGCAAGTTTGCGAAAATGCCTTAGTTTCTCGCTCTTTCCCTGGGCGTTCTGGCCGCTGGTGGAAGGCAACACGTACACGCGCGCGCCATAAAGCTGTTCCTTCTGCAGACCAAACTTGCATTTGCGCTGCGAAAACTGCTCGTAAACAATTTTCCCGTTGAAGGCGACCACGTGCGGAGAGAATTCCTCCAGCTTCTGCGACAGCACGATACGGCCTTCCGCGAAATCTCCGCGCGTCAACTCCTCGGCGCCCTTGGTAGGCCGCTTGACCAGGTCGGTGAGTCCAATCCCAAATTCGATTACGCGCTTGTCGTCGTGATAGTCAAACGGTTCCGGCACGACGCCGCTTTCATAGAGGATTGGCCAGAACTGATTCGTGCGTCCCGCATAGTAGTGGCCCACGCGCACGGACGATTCGCTCGGATTGCAGCCGACAATGACCAGTTTCATGCCTTTTCGCAGATGGTCTGGGAGTGTTCGCATCTTCTTAGTGTTGCCTATTTTGCCTTCCAAACGTCAGGGATTCGCCTGCTGCGGTCCCAACGGTCAAGGTCTCTTGCCGATAACCGCAGCGTGCGAAAATCCAGGCCTGGTGTCAACGCCGGGCAAGGCACGCAATGCCATGAAAGTGAATAAGATAGAGGACTTCCCGGCGGCCGGGGAAGGAAAGATAGGGGAAAAAGAACCGGGTCTAGTTTGCCCATCGTGCGTTTGACGTTTGCTCTACCAAAACTTTAGACAGCCCGGCTCCGGCTGTCAAGCTCTCTCGAGCGCTCTAACCCGACGGGGAACACCACCCGGCAAAACATTCTGAATCCTGCCCTCACCCTAGCTCATCCAAACAGGGGAGTGCGTGAGTGTGCTTTCGTGCTTTGTGCTAACGTAAAGGCCGCGACCATGGGAGCCGGGTTGATCTTCAGCCCGCGAGATTTCTTGAGCACACCAAATCCACACCGGCTTCGCTCGAAAATCGCTCGCGAAGACGAGCATCAGCTAGTTGCGGCGGCCAAGTCCGGCGACACGGCGGCCTTCGAGGAATTGGTCAGCCGCTACGAGCGCAAGATTTTCCGCTTGACGATGAACATCACTCGCAACCGCGAAGATGCCGAAGATGCCATGCAAGACGCTTTCCTCAAATCCTATTCCCACTTGAAAACTTTTCAGGGCGATTCGCGATTTTATACCTGGCTGGTTCGCATTGCAGCGAATGAAGCATTGATGCGCCTGCGGAAGCGCCGGCCGAATCAGTTTTCTCTGGATGAGCCCATTGAAGGCGACGAGGACCTGATGCCTCGGGAGTTGCAGGACTGGGGGCCGGGGCCGGAACAGCGTTTTGCGCAAACCGAGATGCGGGAAATCTTGTCTGGTGTGATCGAGGAACTGGCACCAGACTATCGGATTGTTTTTGTCTTACGCGACATTGAAGAGCTCTCGACGGAGGAGACGGCCGCCTCGCTGGGGATCTCCATTGCAGCGGTGAAATCGAGGCTGCTTCGCGCTAGGCTCAAGCTCAGGGAGAAACTAAATCGCTACTTCCAGCAAGGCCGGGCAAATTGAACTGCGAAGACGTTATTCACGAACTTTCGGACTTCATCGACGGCGAACTCGATGCGGCATCCAGGCAGGAACTCGAGAGCCATCTTAATGAGTGCTCCGACTGCAAGCTGGTCGTCGATCAAACGAAGAAAACCATCGAAATTTTCTGTGACTCCGAACCCATCGAACTGCCAAGCGAAGTGCGCAACCGCCTTCACGAAACATTACGCCGCAGACTGAAGGAGGCGACGCCATAGTCGGCTCATCTAAGTCGGCACGCCACCAGCCCAGAGGGGCAATTCCCTTCCGAGACTTTTACCTTTCGCCAGCGCATAGACTCTCATGGCCACCGCCAAATCCCAGGATGCAATGCCATTGGATTTGAAAAGCGTGACTTCCGTGTCGCTCGTCCGCCCGGGCGTTTTTTTCGCGACGACGTCCGACAGTTTCTTTACACCAGTCCAGCAGACCTCGTCGCCGCGAAACGCGAGGATGAGATCGCCGGCTTCCTGGCGCGATTGCTCGATGGAATCCACGATGATGACATCGGCCGAGGCCACGGCTTCATCATCCAGCTCGCGCTTGTGCGCGTGATTCGCGCCGATGGCGTTCATGTGCACGCCAGGCGCAAGGTCCGCGCCGCTCACTACAGGATTGGCCGCGGTGGTGGCGGTGCATAGAATATCCGCGCCGCGCACGGCTTCTCTCGAGGAAGGTGCGCTTTGGACAGGAAACCCGAGCCGCTCGGTCATCTCCAGGGAGAGTTTCTCACGCTTGGCGACATCGCGGCCATAGACTTTGGCGGACTCTAGCCTTCGCACCCGAGCGATCGCTTCCAGCTGCGTACGGGCCTGGCCTCCCGTGCCGATAATGGCGGCCACGCGGCTATTCTGCCGCGAGAGATATTTGGTGGCCACGCCGGAAGCGGCACCCGTGCGCAACTGGCCCATGTAATCGGCCTCGATCAAAGCAGCCAGATCGCCCGTCCGCATTTCATAGAGGGGCACCAAAAATCTGATCTTTCCCTGAACATAGGTGTACTGCTTCATGGCTACATAGCCTGCCGAGAAATCCGCCGCGGCCATGTAGTGAAAAAATCCTCCACCAGGCAATTCAAAGCGACGGCGAGGGTGCACCACGACTTCTCCGTTGGCCTGCTTTCGCGAAATATCTTCGACGGCCTCGATAGCCATGGACATCGTGAGCACGGCTCGCACTTCGGATTCACTGATATGCAGCGCCATTCTTTTTCCCTTTCGCGGGGTTGCACAATTCCAATCGCAAAAGCGTTGTGTGCGTGCTCCTCACCACCAATTACTTTGCAGTTGGTTTGCGGGCACCGGCTCGCCCGGTTTTTTTTGCGCTTTCGGGGCCTGCGTGGATACGGCGGACAACCGTCTGCATCAGACGATAGACGCGCTCTTCCTTGTTGCCGTCCATTTCCTGGAAGCGAAATTCCGGATCGCCCTTGGGGCTCTTGCCGACGCGTATGGGCAATTGACCGCAAAGATCGTTTTCGATGAAGGCGGTCTCGTAGCGCTCTTTCTTCAAGTTCCAAGTGTAAACGCGAAGCGTCGTGAAATCGCAGGGCTGGCCTTCGGATCCGCGGGCCGCCGCAACGAGATATTGAGTTCTGTCGCCTGCGGGATCGCTGATGCGATTCAGTTCGAACCAGGCAATCGGACGGATGTTGGCAGAGGCCGCCCCATCACGCACGGCGTCGGGCAGATCGAGCTCGATAAAACGTGCGATCACCCACCCGGCGATGGGCAGCGTTTGGTCGCCAGGCGCTGTCGTTGTCGTTTCGGCAGCGCGCGCCGTAGAGTCGCCCGGCGGACGCGTGGCCAGTCCGCGAATTAGAAACCAATCTTCTTTTTTTGCGCCCTGCGGCTCGTTCGAGGATTCCTTTTCATCCGTGACCTGGGCCCAGTCCGCAACCGCTCGACCGACGATCTCGACGGGCACGCCGCGTCCGAATTGATAGAGACGCGCTTGCGAGCGCCCCGGCTCGACGCGAAGATTGGTGGCGACTTTGGTGCGGCCACGAGCTTCGATGGGCATTGGCAGGACCTGCTTGAGTAGTTTTGTGCTGCGCTGCCAGAGAGCCGTGTCCATCAAATAGCGCCCTTCTACCCAGCCTAGCTCGCCAGTGGCAGTGCGCACCTTGATGCTGTCATTGCGGCGGGCGACCACGTCGACGCGGTCCCCGTAATGAAGCGTGTCCAGCGGCTCGCGAACCTGCGCCACGCTGCTCCACAGGGTGGCAGTGCGCTCGCCGACGTAAGCCTCTCCCAGCGTTTCATGCTTTGGCCTGAAGAACCATGCAGCCACAGCGACGATTAGGAGCAGGGGGACGGCAATCAGGAGTTTGCGCTTCATGCGGGACTTCCGAGGGCCGGAAAAAAAGATGCAAGTGTGACGGCTTCCTGGGCACTCACGAGGCCCGGCACGTCATTCATCTCTCTGAACACGCGATCTCTGGGCATTGGGTTTGGGGTCCGCTTGTTCTTCTCTAAAGATTGTACCTGATTCCTGGCTGCGTCCGGGCTTGGCCGTGCTCGGTTTGTTTTTCTGCTAAAATGCCGCTGCGCGTGAGCTGTTTTTACAACTTCGATTTGAAGGATCTCGATGAAATCTCTCAATGCTTTGCAGCCGCTCGCTTTGCTGATGATGCGCGCGGCTTTTGGCATCATTTTCATGTCCCATGGTTACCCGATGCTGGCTCGCCGGACGAGTGCAACGCAGGCGCTCTTCGCGCAGCACGGCATACCTGGCTACTTCGTTTACATTTCGGGGGTGCTCGAGCTGTTTGGCGGAGGGTTGATGCTGGTGGGGCTGTTCACACGGGGAGCGGCGTTTTTGCTGGCTGTCGAAATGGTCTTGTTGATGTGGAAGGTCAGTACCCCGCATAGCTATCTGGCTGTGAATGAATACGCCTATCCCTTGGTGCTCGCTGTGGGATGCTTGGCGCTAGCGACTACGGGCGCGGGCCCTGTTTCGCTGGACTACCCTTTGTTTGAGAGTGGTGGGGGAAAGTCGCGCGCGCCGCGGAATTCAAAACCGAATAAATATTATAATGGATAGGCGACGCTGCTTGGGCGTTCGAGAAAGACGGTTTCTTCACAGCAGGGTCCGGAGACAGAAACACTCCCAAGCCGGGCTCAGCGCCTTTCACTCGGCAGAGGCTAGGTGGTGGTGACGGTGGCCGAAGTGGGCACGACTCCGCCGGGAGCGATGGGCAGTACGATCCAGAGGATCACGTAGGCCAGAAGGCCCGTGCCTCCGCAGATCAGGAGCAACAGCCAGAGTACGCGGATGATGGTTGGGTCCATGTCGAAATAGTCGGCTAGGCCGGCGCATACCCCCGCGATTTTCTTGTCGGTGCTGGAGCGCATGAGTCTTTTGTTAGCACCGGTAGCTGGAGATAGACCCGGCGCGCCCGATTCGGGCTGTTTGGCGCCGCAGTTGTAACAGAACTTGGAACCGACGGCGATGTCTTTGCTGCAGCTTGTACAGGTCATTGGCGTACCCTCCAAAAAGACGTGTTTCGGGCATTCCCTACAATAGAATACGCCCAAAAGGGTCGAAAAGTTTCCTCGACCTTGGGTAGAGAGCTGGGCGCTCAGTATTCGAGGAGTTGTTTCACGGTGGCCGTTATATGGCTGGTTTGCGGCAGGATCACGTCTTCCAGTTTGGGCTGGTAGGCGCAGAAGGTGTCCATGGCTGCGACGCGCTTGACGGGGGCGTCGAGCTCGTCGAAGAGCTCATCGGCTATTCGCGAGGCGATTTCGGCGCCGTAGCCCCAGCTCCGCATGTCTTCGTAGGCGACGATGACGCGGTGGGTTTTCCGGACCGTTTTGGCGATGGCTTCCCAGTCGTAGGGCGAAAGTGAGCGCAGGTCCACGATTTCGACGGAGATGCCTTCGCGGAGCAATTCCGCGGCAGCTACCTCTGCGCGATGGACCAGGGCCCCATAGGTGATGATGCTGACCTCGGTGCCTTCTGTGACCATGCGGGCTTTGCCGAACGGCACGGTGTAATCGGGGCCGGGGTATTCGGAACGATTGTAGGGCTGACGGTAGAGATGTTTGTGCTCGAGAAACATGACCGGATCGTCCGAGCGAATGGCGGTGCGAAGGAGTCCAGCAACATCAAGGGCCGTTGAGGGCATTACCACACGGAGGCCGGGGCAATGCGTGAACATCGATTCGCCGCTTTGGCTGTGATAGATGGCGCCGCCGGTCAGGTAGCCACCAATCGCCACGCGAATTACGACCGGGCACTTAAAGACCCCGTTCGAGCGCCAGCGCATGACGCACAACTCGTCGCGAATCTGCATCATGGCGGGCCAGATGTAGTCGAAGAACTGAATTTCCGCGACGGGCTTGAGGCCGCGGGTGGCCATGCCGATGCCGCGGCCGACTATGCCGGCTTCCGCCAATGGAGTGTTGAACACCCGATCGTGTCCATACTTGCGCTGGAGGCCGGAAGTGGCTTTGAAGACGCCGCCCTTCCCTTTCACTTGCGTCAAATTCTCTTCGCGGCTGGCGTCGGCCACGTCTTCGCCGAAAACAGTGATTCGGTCGTCGCGGGCCATTTCGTCGGAGAGTGTGGCGGCGATCATTTCGACCATGGTTTTCGGAGCGCCGTGCAGTTGCGGCTGCGCTTCGAAGGCCGCCGATGTCGGATCAACGTCAGGTGAATAGATGTTTACGTGAATTGAGTCAATTTGCGGTTCTTCGGCAGCCAGCGCTTCGTCAGCCGCGTTGCGGACTTCCTGGTCGACTTCAGATTCGAGGGCTTCGATCTCTTTTTGGTCCAGGATGCCTTCACGAACGAGGAAGAGCGAGAACTTTGAAATTGGATCGCGGTGGGCTTCGTCTTCGCGCTCTTCAGGGGTCTTATAAAGTTTTTCGTCGTCGGAAAGAGAATGGGAGTAGGGGCGCGTTACGTGCGCGTGAACGAGAGATGGCCCGCGACGCTCCCGGCAGTATTGAACGGCGGTTTTGCAGATTGCATAGCTTTCAAGAGGGTCGGTGCCATCGCATTCCGCGACGTGCAGACCTGGGAAACTGCGAATGAGTTTTGAGATGCTGCCGCCCGCGGTCTGGACTTCGACCGGAACGGAAATGGCGTAGCCGTTGTCTTCAATGAGGTAGATCAGCGGGAGTTTTTTGGCGCACGCGGCGTTTAAGGATTCCCAGAATTCGCCTTCGCTGGTGGCGCCGTCGCCGGCCGAGACGAATACTATTTCCCCGGGTTCGTGGCGCACGTGCTCGCCGAGGGGCGCTTTTTGGGCCTGCGCCAAAGCCTTCGGATGATTCTCGTAGTACAGCGTGGCTTCGGCGGCGCCGACCGCCTGCACAAATTGCGTGCCGGTGCAGGACGACTTGTTGACGATGTTCAAATTGGGGAGGCCCCAGTGCGATGGCATCTGGCGGCCGCCGGAGCTGGGATCGTCCTTGGCGCCGACCGCTTGCAGGAGCATATCGAGCGGCTTGACGCCAAGCATCAGGCAGAGGGCGCGGTCGCGATAGTAGGAATAGAGCCAATCTGTGCCCGGACGAAGAAGAAGCCCCATAACCGCGGTCACCGCCTCGTGGCCCGCAGCGGAGATTTGAAAGTAAATCTTGTTTTGGCGTTTTAGCTGGATCTCGCGGTCGTCCAACCTGCGGGAAAGATACATGGTGCGGTAAATGCGGATGAGGGTGTCGTGATCGAGGCCGTGCAACTTGGGAGCGTCAAGCTTGGTGAGTTTGACGCGCGTTTGTAACGCCATTCGTTCTGCCCTCGTTGTGAAACGGGGTTTTGTCTCTGCGGGGATGTATTATACCCGAAGTCTGGCCGGGGCCGGATAATTTGGCAAAGTTAACCCAGAGAATCGAACTGTTTCACGATTTCGTCGAACTGGTCTTCACCCTGGCGTACAACACGCGGTGAAGCTTCCTTGAACGGCTCCTCGGATGGAATGCGATCGAGCCAGCGCTGCTCGGTGAGTTTTTCGTGGCCGGAAAAATAGAGCCGGACGAGCAAATTTACTTTGCCATTGGCGAGCGGAGCTGGTTCGGGAGCTTCGGCTTCCTTGGACTTGTGTTTGGCCTTGGTCTTGGCCTTTGGTTTTTCGGCTTTCGGCGGCTCGGCGGCCTTGGGGACTTCGTCCGGCTTGGCGTCCACCTGGTCCTCGGCGCGTTCGAGCTTGTATTGCAGCTTCTTGTCCAGGCGGAAGGCCTGCTTCCAGCCCTCGAGTTTGTGGCGGGCCAGCTGGGCTTTCTCTTCGTCCGTGCCGAAATCAAAGAGTAGATACGTGTGGGCCATAAAATTAGTTTGCGATGCAGGCGCGGGCAAGTCAAGTTGGCCGGGGCGGCCTCGTTCCTGGGGAGTTAGCGGGGAGGGGGCACCGGCTTCTGGCGGTTAGCGCCGCCCCGTGTAACTGGCTACCCAAGGACTCGACGAAACGTCTATCTGGAGTATCATGGAGTGTGGTATCGAATTCCTGTGAGTAGCCTGAAACAAAAACGTCCTCGGACGGCTGCAGCATGCTTTTGCCTGCTGGCAGTTGCGCTGTTGCACGCTCCGCTAGCTGGGGCGGCGTTGTTGGCGTATGGCGTGGACTGTTGCGTGGGAGGTTTTTGCAACGTGCCGGAGCATCATCACCACAAGCAGCCGCCGGCTGCATCGCAACATTCTGCTCCAATGGATTGCGGGCACGACATGAGCGGGATGACCTCGTGCTCGATGTCTTGTTGCAAAGACCCGGCGCGACCGGCGCTGATACCGGGCGCTTTCCTGCTGCCTTCGCTGAGTTTTGCTCCTGCGGAGGGTGAAGTATTGCGTTCTGCCCGGCTGACCAAGCCTTTAGAAATCTCTCGATTCGTCAAACCGCTTTCTCCCCCTCCTCGCCTCGTCGTTGCGGTCCTCTAAAGGACTGCTCGCCCTCCACGCACGCCTACTTACCAGCGCCGCGGCTTCCGAGCCGCGCTAGGACTATTCCACGAGGAGAGAAAAAGTTTATGCGTAGAGTTTTCGAGGCATTCGCAGCATTACTGTTGTTGGGAACCGCGGCTTTTGCGACGGTGTTCGGCACCGTGCGCGGGATCGTCCACGATCCGCAGCACCGGCCCGTTCCAGGCAGTGCAGTTGTTCTAAAGGCGAAGTCGTCTGATTACACGGAAAAAACGCAAACCGACGCGAACGGGGAATTCCACTTTGACGCGGTGCCCCTTGGTGCGTACTCAGTGACCGTGACGGACCCCGCTTTTGCTTACCAAGAGCAGGGCGTGACGGTGCTTTCGGGAACCGCGCCGATTCTGCATTTCGAGCTGCATCTCGCGGCGCAAAACCAGTCCGTCACGGTGTCGGCGGAAGCGGCTCCGGGACAGACCGAGTCGGTAACGCCAACGACACTGGTGAACCGGGAGGAAATTCAAGAGACGCCGGGCGCGGCGCGGACCAATAGCCTGGCGATGATCACCGACTACCTGCCCGGTTCCTACTTCACCCACGATCAACTTCACGTCCGGGGCGGACATCAGGTGAGCTGGTTGATTGACGGCGTGCCGATTCCGAACACCAATATCGCCAGCAATTTGGGGCCACAAATCGATCCCAATGATATCGATACGCTCGAAATGCAGCGGGGGAGCTACTCCGCAGATTTTGGGGATCGTACTTATGGCGTGTTCGATGTTGCGCCTCGCACGGGGTTCGAACGGAACAACGAAGCCGAACTTGTAGTGAGTGCGGGAAATTTCTATCAGACGGACGACCAGTTGAATTTCGGAGGGCACACCAATCGGTTTGCCTACTACGCGAGCGTCAACGGCAACCGCACTAATCTCGGTTTGCAAACCCCGACTTCAGCGGTCCTTCACGATGCCGCGAACGGTTTCGGGGCATTTACTTCGTTGATGTACAACGTGGATTCCCAGGACCAGTTGCGGCTCGTCGCGCAAGTGCGACGCGATTTTTACCAGGTCCCCTTCGATCCTCGCGATCCCAACACACAGGGCCAGTTTCTGGGGGATGCTAACCGCGAGCGAGATTCCTTCATTGCATTGACTTGGGTACGCACCTTCAGCACGGGATTGGTCTTCACGGTTTCGCCGTTCTTGCACTTCAACAGTGCGAACTACGAAAGCAGCCAGCTGGACATGCCGAGTTCGGCGAACCAAAACCGTTCCTCGAAGTATGAAGGCGGGCAGACCACCCTCACGTGGGTGGAGAAGCGCAATAACTTGCGCGCTGGTCTTTACGCTTTTGCCCAGCAGGACAGTCAACTTTTCAGCTTGATCTTCAACTGTCCGACGCCTCCTACAGCCAGTTGTCCGGAAACTAGTGCGTCGAGTCTGACCCCCACGCAGGTGAACCCACAGGGCAGCCTGACGGCGTTGTACGCCGAAGATCAGTTCAAGGTGACCTCCTGGCTTACGCTGAACGGCGGTCTGCGGCAAACGCACTTTTCCGGGAACGTGGTGGAAAACGCGACCAGTCCTCGCGTCGGGGCGTCCATACGCATTCCGAAACTGAACTGGGTTTTCCGCGGCTTTTATGGCCACTTTTATCAAGCGCCACCACTCCTGGCGCTTTCCGGCCCACTTTTGCAGGCGGCAACCAACCAGAATCTTGGTTTCGTACCGCTTCATGGGGAGCGCGATGAAGAGCACCAATTCGGCGTGACCATTCCCTTCCGCGGGTGGACCATTGACGCCGACAACTTCCTCACTCGCGCGACAAACTTTTTCGATCACAACAATTTCAACGATTCTGACCTGTTCTTCCCAATCACTATCCAGGGCGCGCGGATCAACGGATGGGAGCTCACTGTGCGTTCTCCGCGTATCCGCAATCGCGCGCTAGTCTATCTGACCTATTCAAATCAACTCGCCCTCGGTTTTGGCGATATCAACGGCGGGCTGACGAATTTTTCCTTTGGCGACGGATTTAAATTTTTAGATCACGACCAGCGGAATACTCTGCATATCGGCGCGCAATACACTTTGCCGTGGAACTCCTACGCCTCGACCGACGTTTCCTACGCGTCGGGCTTCACGAACGGCAATTCGCCGCCGGACCCGAATAATCACCTGCAACCTCATACGACGTTTGATCTTTCGCTGGGTAAGAGCTTCGGCGAAAAGTTTACTGTCAACGTGCAGGGCATAAATGTCGCCAACCGCCGCGTTCTGCTGGACAACAGCTTTACATTTGGCGGGACGCACTACCTAAATCCACGCGAAATCTTTGTGCAACTGCGTTTCCGCTTCCATTATTGAGGGACTTCGGCGACCGCTCTAGGGCAGCCGAGAACCGCTGACCTCCTGCGGCTTCGCCACTCTTCCGAGCGACCGCCGCATGCGGCCATGGCCGGAGCTGTGCGACACACTGGGCGTCGGTCCAGGGCGGGCGGAGCCAGCCCCGCCCCCGCATGGTTCTATAAGGTAACGCACCACTGTCGATTTTGGGAGGTTGCTTCGAAAACCTGACAGAAGTAAACTTTTTGTGGAAAGTGGACTCGAAGGCGATGGAGTTCGCCTGAACCGGGCCGGCCTAACCAGCTGGCTCTGATGACTCCTGGCAGCCACGCGGCTCCAGGAGTTTTTTGTTGCGCGCCGCGTTTGCCGCCGGATTGGAGATCGTTTGCGTATTTTATTGATCGCACTTTTTGGAGCAGTTGGCACACTTGCGCGCTATGGGCTGCAGGGCGTCATCCAGACGCGCGCCGGAAGCGCGTTTCCGCACGGCACACTTGTCGTCAATCTCACCGGGTGTTTTTTTCTGGGCTTAATCGGGCAGTTTACGTTGAACCGCATGGTTATTTCGCCGGACTGGCGCGTGGCCATCGCTGTTGGCTTTTTCGGTGGTTACACCACATTTTCCAGCTTCGGCTGGGAGACGGCCAAAATGCTGGAAGACGGCGAGTGGCTGCGCGCTACGACGTACGTGGCGGCCAGCGTGATTGCTGGTTTGTTTTTGTCCGTTGCGGGCATTCGGCTGGCGAACCGGTTCTAGGAGTCGCGATGACACACGAAAAGTTTGAAGGCGAGCGCACCCTGATGCGCATTCACATAGGCGAATCGGACAAGTGGCACAGCAAGCCGCTGCATGAGGCCATCGTCGAACTGCTGCGCAGAGAAGGCTTTTCGGGCGCAACTGTGCTGCGAGGCGTGGGCGGCTACGGCGGATCGAGCGTCTACCATACGGACAAACTGCTTCGCATGTCACAGGATCTACCGATCATTGTCGAGGTGATTGAATCGACCGAGCGCATTGAGAGGATGCTACCGAAGCTGGACGAGATGGTGGAAGGCGGGTTGATTACGCTTGAAAAAGTCCGCGTAATTCTGTATCGAGCCGCCAAGAAATAATAGGCCATTGGAATCGCAAAAGAGCGCTTTTGGGGACGAGAAAGTTATGACCTAACCGCAGGAAAAGCACAAAAAGAGAGCCTTATATCCCCGGCCTAAAAACGCCGAGGCATTACGGCTAAGAAGGGTAAACTGCCTTCTCATGACAAGCAGTGCCGAAAAACAATCCTGGTTGAATCGCACGGTACTGGGTGTAGGTCTGACCAGTCTTTTCAGTGACTGGAGCCACGAAACTGCCACGGCTGTACTTCCCGCATTTCTTGCCGCAATCGGAGCGGGACCTGCGTGGCTCGGCGTGATTGAGGGCCTCGCCGACGGCCTTTCGAGTTTCGCGAAGCTGGGCGCCGGTCATTTCACGGATCGGCTGCGGAACCGCAAGCCGCTCGCCGTATTCGGCTATGCCCTTACGGCGTTCTCGACGGCTTCGTTCGCTTTCGCTACACACGCCTATCACGTGCTGATCGGCCGAACGGTGGCCTGGCTTGGCCGCGGTGTTCGTTCACCGGCCAAGAAGGCGCTGCTGGCCGCAGACGTTTCGCCGGATGCCTACGGCCGGGCTTTCGGGCTGGAACGATTGATGGACACGGTCGGCGCCATCGCCGGACCACTCACGGCGCTGTGGCTTCTGGAAAAGACCGGGCACAACTACCAAAAAGTTTTTCTCTGGACCCTGCTTCCGGGTCTGATTGCTGTGGCTTCCTTCTGGTTGCTGGTGCGGGAACGCCCTATAGCTGGAAAAGCGAAGCGTTCGTTCTTGATGGGCATCCGCGAATTGCCTGCCCCGTTCCGGCGTTTTCTCCTCGGAGTCGGCGTGTTTGGCGCCGGTGATTTCTCGCATTCGCTGCTCATTCTCTATGCCTCGCGCATGCTGGCTCCGCGATACGGGCTCGCGCGCGCCGCCAGCATCGCCGTCGTGCTGTACACACTGCACAACGTGTTTTCCGCGGGATCTGCGTACGCGAGCGGGTGGCTTAGCGACCACGTTCCCCAACGCAAGATGGTTCTCGCAGTCGGCTACTCGCTGGCTGGAATTACGGCGCTCTTGCTCGCAACAGGGACGCATTCGCTGTGGCTGCTCGGCGTGATTTTCGTTTTAGCGGGGCTCTATGTCGGTACCGAGGATGCTCTCGAAGATTCCGTCGCAGCCCAACTTGTGCCCAAAGAACAGCACGGCATGGCCTTCGGCACGCTGGCCGCGGTTAACGCCGTCGGTGATTTCCTTTCAAGCCTAATGGTCGGCTTTCTTTGGAGCGCCGTTTCCGTCCAAGCTGCTTTCGCCACTTCTACTGTACTGTTCTTCGCGGGGGCGCTTCTCATCCTTCAGCTTCGCCGCTGACGAATTGCTTCGCGCGAGGAGAAAAGGCGCGACTTATTCGTGAGGAGGCATTGGCTCAGGCCATTGCGTGACGCCGATTTTGCCGCCGGGTTCCAGTCCAATCGCCGGTGCGTAAAGTCCGAGCAGCTCTCGCCGCCACCACAATCCGTGTTCTCTTTTTTCCGCCATGGACGTGAACCAGTATTGCCAGAGGACCGCGCGCACTTGGCGAGGCGGTGCCTGGGGGAAAGGATTCGCGGCAAAAAGCGCGAGCACGTCAGGGTCGTTTGAAAGCAGCCTGCGCTGCGTGCGCAACACGAGCGGATTGTCGCGCCATTCGCCGAGCGAGGCGAACCACAGGTTCCAGTCCAGCCGCGGCTGATAGGGTGCGTAAATGCGGGGAGGCTTGTTGAGTTCCTGCGGTTTGTGGCGGAATGGATAGGCAATCCAAGTCTGGCCGTCGTTCGATCCCTGGAACTCGATTTCATAGCGGCCGCGCGTCATTACCGCGAACAGGCCATAGCGGTTGGCGATCCGAAAGGGATCAAGCAGAGCCACGGGCGAGGTCGGAAGCGGCGCGGACATGATCATCCAGAGCATTTGAGCGGTGGTGGCATAGAAAATCCATAAAAGCAAAACAGCGGTTATGGCAACCCGCAGCGGAGCGAGCCAGAAGCGATTTTTCTGCCACGCATCGCGCCAAGCATCTCTGCTCGCGGGAGCTTTGTCTATCGATGGACTCGATGGCGACGTCAGAACCGAGAGTTGGGCACTCGCAGGTGAATGCGCATGACCAGCAGAGGTAAGCGGTAGATCGAGAAGAGGCCTTTTCCATTGCCCTGGACAGAATCGCATCAGGAAACGGTCATCGAGCAACAGGAACGCAAGGACGAGAACGAGATAATTCAAAAAGGTGTAGTTGGCCGTCAGAATGATGCCGATCTGCCAAGGCGTCACGACAAAGAAAAGTGCGATTCGAAAACGGCGCGGCAGAAAGGCCAACCAAATCAAAACCAGTTCGAGCGCCAGCGTGAAGAATGCTGAGGCGCCGTGAAACCAGTGCGGAAAATGTTGCACGTACCAGCCGATCCAGGTTGGCAGCGGCCCGTTCTGATAATACTCATCCATCGCCGTGAAGTTCCGCCACTCCGGATCGCCGCCGGCCATCTTCGCGACGCCTGATTCGAAGTAGATGCGAAACCATTCCCAAAGCACCAGATATAGAGCAGCTCGCACTGGAGGCTGCATCTCTCCAAGTCTCGGCCGGAGCCCGCCCGGGGCGAGAAAGAGTGAGAGGAATCCCGCCTCGAGCAGCATTCCGTCGGACTGGTATCCCGAGAAATCCCGCGCCGCGCTGACAAACGAAAGAAAACACACGAAGCAGACCACGAGCATTCCGCGCGGCCATAGATTGAGGAGCAGGAGCACCGCCGCTGCCATGCCAACCCAGCACAGACCCGTTAGCATGTGTGCGCCGCTTGAAAACCACAAAACGCTTGGCGCATACCAATAGCGGGCGTGACCGACTTGCTCCGCTACACTCTTCAGATATTCGCCGGCGGGAAGAATTCCTTCGGGGCCGATGAGGCCGCGGATTTGAAATACGAGCGAAAAAAAAGCAGAAAAATAAATCGCGCCGAGCGCGCGCAGGAAAATCCAGCGTGACAGGAAGCGATCCGACGGACCGTTTCGAGAATCAAAGAGCCAGCGGATGACCGAGGAAGGAGTCCAGTCCATAGTCGCGGCACATTATACCGGGCAGCAGGGCCGAGAAATTGGCAGAGTGTTTGGCTCTTTGGGAGTTTGCAGCGGTTCCCTATGCACGCGGCAGGTGCCGTCCTGGCCAAGCTCACGGTTTCGCACGATAGCGATTCTGCGCCACCCAGGCATAGAAATATTGCGCGGCAAAATGAATCCCAGGGACGAGAGAAAGCCGGGTAATCATAGGGAGTTTCCATCCGCGAAGGCCCTCGCGCGTCTTGAGGGAACAACGCCCCATTTCTCTGTTGCAGCCGCTATCACCGCATGTTACGCTGGCGAAGAAAAGGCGAACGACAGGAGGAGTTCTTGATGTCCCATTCTCTGGCCGTACGGCCTAGGGCTCTTGGCTCGCTCGAGCCACAGGCCGGCTCGTCGCTCTCCGCCGTCCGCGAAGTGTTAGACGCTTTTCGCTCACGAGACGTCAACGGCGATGTGCTGACCGCGGTGCGCTACTTTCCTGCGCGCGAAGCGCAGTGGGCTGAATTCCCCGCCTGGATTCAGGCCGATCTCGCGGCTGCTTATGACGCGAAGGGCATTCGACAGCTATACACGCATCAAGCCATCGCCGCTGAAGTCGTGCACACGGGCAAGAACGTGGTGGTCGTCACCCCCACCGCTTCCGGGAAGACTCTTTGTTACAACCTGCCGATATTGAATTCAATTCTAGAGAATCCAGACACTCGCGCGCTGTACCTCTTCCCCACCAAGGCGCTGGCGCAAGATCAACTTGCGGAGCTTTACGACCTCAACCAGCGCCTCGACAACCGCTTCGGCGTTTTCACTTACGACGGCGACACGCCCGCAGACGCGCGCCGAGCGATCCGCGAAAAGGGCCATGTGGTGCTCACCAATCCGGACATGCTGCATACCGGCATTTTGCCGCATCATACGCGGTGGACTCGCTTGTTCGAAAATCTTCGCTACATCGTGATCGATGAACTTCACACTTACCGCGGAGTGTTCGGCAGCCATCTCTGCAATGTATTGCGACGTTTCGGACGAATTGCGAACTTTTACGGCAGTGATCCACAATTCATTTGTTGTTCGGCGACGATTGCAAATCCCGGTGAACTCGCCGCTCGGTTGCTCGAAAAGGAAGTGGAAGTGCTCGACGCCAACGGGGCTCCCGCGGGCGAAAAAACTTTTGTCTTTTATAACCCGCCCGTTGTGAATCGCGCGCTCGGCATTCGCCGCAGCTATATCAATGAAACGTCGCGCGTCGCGCAAGAGTTTTTGAAGCGCGACCTGCAAACCATGGTATTCGCCAATTCGCGTCTGCAGACCGAGATTCTCCTGACCTATCTCCAGCAAGCGAATCCACAGCCACCTGGCCGGCAGGAAACGATTCGCGGTTATCGCGGCGGCTATTTGCCGAACGAACGCCGCGAAATCGAGCGCGGCTTGCGCGAGGGCCGCATCCGCGGCGTCGTGACGACAAGTGCGCTCGAACTGGGGATCGACGTGGGTTCGCTCGACACCGTCGTGATGGCGGGCTACCCCGGTTCGATCGCCGGAACTTGGCAGCGCGCGGGGCGCGCCGGACGCCGCAGTGGCAGCTCCTGCGCCGTGATGGTCGCTTCTTCGTCGCCGCTCGATCAATTCATGGTCCGCCATCCGGACTACTTCTTCGGCAACACGCCGGAGCATGCCTTCATCCAACCGGACAATCTTGAAATCCTGCTCAATCATCTGAAATGTGCTGCGTTCGAACTGCCTATCGCACCTGGCGAACGATTTGGCGAAGTCGGCGTTCCGGACCTTTGCGCGCGCCTTGCCGAAGCCGGCTACCTGCACCTCGCCGGAGATCACTATCACTGGACGCACGAAGCCTATCCTGCCGACACCATAAGTCTTCGGTCGGTAACCAGCGACAATTTCATCATCATCGATGTCACCGGCGTACCGAGTGTCATTGGCGAAGTGGATTTTACGAGCGGGCTGGTTTTTCTTCACGAAAAAGCGATCTACATTCACGGCGGGCAGCAGTACCACGTCGAGCATCTCGATTTCAAGGAGCGCAAGGCCTACGTGAAACAAGTGGAGGTCGACTACTATACCGACGCAATCCGCTATACCCAGGTCCGCGTATTGGAGGCTACCGGGACGTCGGACGCGTCCGCGGCTTCCGCGAATTCACATTCGCACGGTGATGTCCTGGTCCGCTCGCAAGTGGTCGGCTTCAAAAAAATAAAGTTCTTCACCAACGAAAATATTGGCGACGGCAAGCTTGAGCTCCCCGAGAACGAAATGCACACAACGTCGTACTGGATCACGCTAGAGAGGCCGCTGCTCGAATCGCTGCCGTACAGCGTGAGCGATCGGCAGAGCGGGATGTTCGGGCTTTTGCATGCGCTTCGGTCGGTCGCGACGCTGTTGCTTATGTGCGATGGCCGCGATCTAGGAACTGCCATCGGCGAACGTTCGCCCGCTCCTGATTCCGGCAGGGCGACTGATGACTTCACGCCCGCAGGCCCCGGAGATGCTTCTGGTTCGAAGCTGAAAGAATTTTTCGAACCTAATCTTTATCTGCTCGACGCCTATCCCGGCGGCATTGGATTTTCCGAGCCGCTGTTCCGCGCTCACCATCTGCTAATTCGCAAAACGCGGGAGTTAATCGCAGCTTGCACGTGCGAGGACGGTTGCCCCTCCTGCGTCGGCCCCGCTGGCGACCTCGCTCCGCGGGCCAAAAAAGCCGCTCTCGGCATTCTCGACAGGTTGTGTGGCTAGATGCCTGCTGCAACCGACAAATTCTCTCGCCTCGCCGCGCTCAAGCCGGCGCGTTCTGGGCCATCGCGTCCAGCGCCCCTCCGCGCGCCCGATCAAGAGGATTCCATTGCCCATCTCCTTGGCGCAGGCGTGATGAAGAATCATTTTGGCGAACACCTGGCCATTCGCAATTGGTTTTCCACGCCTGAGTTTTCCGAGCCGTCCGCCGTGGCGCTCGAACTTCTCTCCCGCACACGTGACGTCGAGATGTCTCGCCGCACGCGGGCTGCCCTCGAAGATCCCGCCAAATGGCTCTTCCTGGACACGGAAACCACAGGTCTCGCCGGCGGCACGGGCACCTATCCGTTTCTCGTAGGCATCGCCAGCTGGGACGCCGGCGGCCTCGAAGTCGAACAATTCTTTATGCGTGACTTCGCCGAAGAGCACTCACTCCTTCACGAACTCGCCGCGCGTCTCGCCGACCGTCCCGTTCTCGTCACTTTCAACGGAAAATCCTTCGACTGGCCGCTGCTCGAAAATCGCTTCGCGATGACCCGCTCCATTTCCACGCCGCGATTGGCCGCGCATCTTGATCTGCTTCATCCCGCGCGGGCTCTTTGGAAGCTGCGCCTGGGCTCCGTCCGCCTCGTCGAGTTGGAGCGGCGCGTTCTCGATGCGCCGCGCCTCGGCTGGCACCGCGAAGATGACATCGCCTCTGCACTCATTCCGCAGTACTACTTCGACTATCTTCGCGGCGGACCCCGCGATCCCATCGTGGGCATCGTTCGCCACAACCAGATGGATCTGCGCGGCCTGGCCGCCCTTTTTGGCAAGATCAACACACTCATCGCGTCGCAGCACACTGACCGCGACGGAATCGACAGCCTGGATCTCTTCGGCCTGTCGCGTTTCTTCGAGCGGCGCGGCGATTCCGATCGCGCTCATGTCGCTTGTTCGCAGGCGCTCGAGCTCGGCCTTCCCGCCGAGTTCCTCCCTCGCGCACGACGCGAGCTTGCCCTACTCGCCAAACGCCGCGGCGATCACGCCCGAGCAGCGGCACTCTGGCTCGAACTCTCTAGCGACCCACAAGATGGGGTCCTGGCTTGTGAACAGCTCGCCATTCATTACGAGCGTCGCGCCAAAGATCCTGCGCGTGCAACGGAATTTGCGCGCCTGGGCTTGGCCAAACTTCAGCGCATGCGCATTCACAAACACGACCCATACGCCGTAGCCCGTGCGACGCGCCTCGTTGAAAAATTGCTAGTTCGCATCAACCGCCTGGAAGGCAAGACCAAAAACAAATCCGCGAATCGTGGAGCGACCAGCTGGTCTCTTTCGAATTCCTAAACCAATCAGCCCCGGCACTCAGCGAAGTTTCGAAGCAACGTTCATTCGAAACTACGTCAAGCGTGGGCGGCAATTCCTATCTCTTCGCGAACGCAACAGCGTTTACCGCCAATCCAGATGCGGTGTCGGCCGCCTTGGACGCGGCCGGCGCCGCCGGCCATCCAATCATTCCATTGATGCCGTCAAACACAGTCCGGCTCGTGCCTTCCACCGAAATACACTCCGTACCCACACACCGCAAGAACACGCCGCCGTCTAGGGTTTCGAAAGAAAAGAAATTCGACGAACGCGGCGCGTTCTCGTGTACACCATACTTTTTCTCGAGCGCCTCCGCGTATTGCCCAAAAAACCGCCCGGCGGCTTCTTCTTTGTCCAAGCGCAGGCGCGCCATCAGGATCAGCCGTTTGGTTTGTTTTTCTTCATAGAGCACGTAGCTATCTCCATTCCACGCTGCGGCAAGTGGTGTAGCTCTCTCCTCGCCCAAAAACTGCTTCAGTATTTCCTTCCAGCCAAATTCTCCCATCACGTTTTCATCAATTTTCGTCCACTCCGGGCCCAGGAGTTTTTCGAAAGAAGGTATGGTGACTTGCGCGGGGGCTTGCCCGGACTTGTAAAGCGCCGGATGCATAATCTGCTGTGTGGAAAGCGGCGGCTTTCCAAAAACCGCCGACAGGCCGTTCCACCCCCCCGGCTTTAAAATCGCTGTGGAAAAGGTCAACCCTCCAAAATAGGGGAAAATCATTGCATCCTTCAGAAAGGGCGGGGCCTCTTGCAGCTTGGGCGATTTGGACATATCGCCGGCAAACATCGAGGGATCAATCGGCAAATCTTCTACCGAATGTCCTGTTCCTTTCAGGAGGTAATCCATCATGGCCGCCATGGCGCTGCCCTCGAGCACCGCTTCGCGCGCTAGTTCCGCGTCGTCGTTCGGCCGCGCCGCTTTCTCCCACGCCTCGATCTGAAAATGCTGGTCTTGGAGAGCGTGGGTCAACTCGTGGGCCATAACCATGCGCTGATCCTCGAGGGGAATCCAATCGGCAATATAGAATTCCCGCGCTTTGGGATCGTAGAGCCCGGCGATCTGCTCGGTCAGCAAATCAATCATAAAATTATCCAGATCGAATCCCTTGGGGAGAAGCCCAAAGGCTTCGGCGCTTCGTGCCTCCGCGTAACGCTCCGCCGGTTTTTTTTCTTCATCCATTTCCCGGATGACATAGGCGCGTATTTCGTCCCGAGATCGCAGCGTCTTCTTCACCGGTGCAAGCAGCTTGAGTCCCGTGATCTCGCTCACTTGTTGCAGCACTTCATTGGCGGTGGCCGCAAACTCGGCGTTGTTCACTTTCGGCTGAGCTGCCGCGGCAGGCGCAGTCGCAGCCTGTTGCGCCCCGAGCGTGCCTCCATCGACAAACCACAAAACGATCAGCACGAGTACGCACAGGCGCTTTACAACTCTTTCACTCAATAGATGCATAGTCTTTCGAGAATAACAGATAACACTCGAGCACCGCTGCTTAGGGAGATCAAGTGCTGCGTGATAGGAAACGCGATCCATCCCCAATCCCAGCCGATTTATCGTCGGATGAGCGGCCGTCCGGAGGCAGCGCCGCGGCCGTCCCACTTCGCGCAAACCACTAAAAGGAATGAAGATGGCCGCAGAACGGTGCTCGGAAGTGATGTCGCGCAAGTTTTTTGCTAGTTCAAATTGAAAAACATTTCTGAAGAAATTCACAGCCTGGCGTTCCGAATTCTTAACAGAATGGTAATTCTGCTATACTGTCCGTTGTTAATCCCAGCCTTTTCCCGAGGAAACATGCTCCCCGGACTTCGTCTGCGGCAGGCCCGTGAACGTCTTGGCTTAACGTATCGCGATGTCGAGCGCGCGAGCTTTGAGCTGGCGGCGCGGCGGGGCCGGCCGGAGTTGATACTTCATATCAGCCGCCTGGCGGATATTGAAAATCGTGGAGTTATCCCGGGTCTGCATAAGCTTTATACGCTCGCGGTCGTCTATCACTTGAATCCGCTTGAAATCTTCCGCTGGTACGATGTTCCTATTGAAGACTGTTTCTCTGACGGTGGCGCCTTTCAAGCGCCGCACACGCATCTTGCGGCACCTCCCATATCGCTGAAAACTCCTTTGCGATTTGATCCGGCTTTCGATCCAAAGCGGACCGAGCTGCTCTCGCGCATGGTCGAGCAGTGGGGCAGTCTCGAGGGTGTGCTCACCAATGGCGATGCCCGACAGCGTTATGGATACATCGGCTCGTCGGACCGGCGCATGGTGCCCCTGCTGCGCCCGGGGAGTGTAGTGCTCGTGGATATCAGCGTTCGCCGCATCGAAGACGACAACTGGGCGAATGAATACGACCGCCCCATGTATTTCGTCGAGTTGCGGGAGGGCTATCGTTGTGGATGGTTTCAGCAAGACGGGACGCGCCTGCTTATGCAACCGCATCCGCTATCCCGCTGTGTGCCCGAGGCTTGGCGTTTTCCGGAAGAGGCTGAGGTGGTCGGCCGTGTGGTGGGCGTGGTTACCCGCCTGAACGAACCGTGGAGCATGCTTCCTGGAGAATCTCCAGCAGCGCGCGGAGATTCGAGCAGAAAAGCTCCTTGAGGTAGCCCGGAGCGCCTTCCGGCATCAACACCCGGTAGGCTTCCATCCGGCGCCAATGAGCGAGCGCCGCACACAACCCGCCTGGCATGCGCTCCAAACATTGCTTTAGGTCCGCTTCTTGCCGCTCGAGCGGAGTTTCCAGAACTCGCTCGAAAATCTGCTCGTGGCACAGTTGTAGAGCCTGTTGCATAGCCTCGTCCGGGTACAGGGTCGCGAGTCCCGCGTGCTCGTATCGTCCGCTCGAGAGATCGCGCAACGAGGCCAGATAGGTAAGCCTGCTGAATTCTCCAGGAATTCCCGCCAGGGTGGTCAACGTGAAATCTTGAATGATGCGCCGGTTTTGCTGGAGCTGCGTGATCATTTTCTTCCATCGCTCCGTTCCGAAGACGGAACGTTTTAGGGCACTACCAACGACTCTTTCGATTCCCCTTCATGGTTGCGGTCAGGAGGCATTTAACCATGAAGAGAAACATCTCAGTTCACCTGGCATTGCTTGCCTGGGTAGTCTCGATCCTACTCCCTGTTAATAGCTCGGTCAAACAATTATCCAGTAATCGCGCTGCAGTAGTCTCCGTTGCAGTTCTTAGCGGCTCGCCTCTTCCGACACCTCCGCCTCCACCAGGTTTCCGCGTCTTGGCAGCCAGCGGCTCGCCTCTTCCGACACCTCCACCTCCACCGGGTTTCAGCGTTTTGGCAGCCAGCGGCTCGCCTCTTCCCACTCCCCCACCCCCGCCGAGACAGCTGGCATAAAACTCGTGACTTGTTATGATTCGCAACTCGCCAGCAGGCTGTACGGCGAGTTGCGAAGCTGCCACTCTAAGAAATTTTTAGTTTTAGCTCCGCTGTCCACAAACGGTCACAAAAGCGCAGCAACGCGATCTTGATGCTTGGTTAGCCTCTTTGATCGCGCGCCGGGATTCGATAGCCCGTCCAAGGAATCTTTGCCGCCAAGGTTAGGCCGGCCGATGGGTCGTTCCAGTACCAACCGCTCGTCTCAACTTGTTTATTTACCGGGCAGTCAAGGCATGCTAGCATGCAACCGCGATGGGTTCTTTTCCTCCCTACGTCCGCGTGCTGTGGGCTTGCAGTGCCTTGCTACAACTGATCGCGCTGATTCTTCTCTTCGCGAAAGGTGGTTTCCGCAAGCTGCCTTTTTTCACCGTGTATGTAGCCCTCAATCTATGCCAGGTCGCTTTCCTCGTATGCGTGTACTCCATTTGGGGTAGTGATTCTCCAAGAGGCACGACCCTCGCCTGGTGCTCGGAATGCGTGACTCTTCTCGCGCAGGCCCTGGCCACCACCGAAATTCTCAAGGTCACTCTTAGACCTTACCAGGGCATTTGGGGCCTGGTATGGCGAGCATTGGCCTTCACTTCTACCTTCGTCGTGCTTATTGTTGCACTGACAACTCGTGGCGCTTGGGTTTCGGCGGGGTGGTTCGAACTTAATCGTGGCTATCACCTCACGTTCGCCGCGGCTGTCATTGCCTGCCTGCTCCTTTTCCGTTACTACTCCGTTCAAGTCCCCGCCGCCTATAAGATGATCCTCGGAGGCTTTTGTCTGTATTCCTGCACGGAGATTCTGATCCATACCGTCATGCAAAGCCTTGCCAAAAAAGCGTTTTATGCCTATGAGCCTATCTGGCAATCCGCGCCCACGGTCTCCTTTATCGTGGTGCTATTTATTTGGGTGGCCGCCCTTTGGAAGCCCTTGCCCATCGAGGCCCCGGAAGCCGCCCCGCCCTCGGATTCCATCTATCAGCGGCTTTCGCCAGAGATCAATGAGCGTTTGCGCGAGCTTAATGAAAAACTTCTGCGACTTTGGAGACTGGAGGCGCGTCCACAGTGAACTTCCCTCTTTTGCTGTTGTTTGGGTTTGCAGTTCTCCTGATGCTTCTCCTGGCCTGGGTCTTGCGAGATCCGCGCAAGCTCCCCCAGCCCGATGTTGATCTCGGCTACGCGGAAGACCTGGACCGGCGCCATGTGACCTATTTCCCGCAAGTGCGGCAGGCCATGGCTGCGGAAGATTCCGCTTTTCTCGCTTCGCGAGCCTCGCAGGCACTGACCCGCCGGGTGCAGAGAGAGCGCCGCAAGATCGCTTTGGTCTATCTTTCCTGCCTGCGCGGCGATTTCCTGAAGTTATGGCGGTTGGCGCGAGTCCTTGCCTCCATGGCGCCGCAGGTTGGCGCGGCGCAGGAATTAGAGCGGCTCCAGTTGGCTTTGGCCTTTTCGTGGCGCTATGAAATGATTCGCATGAAATTCCTTCTTGGATTTGCGCCTGTTCCCGAGCTTGGGTCCTTGAGCGAGGTTGTCAGCAGGCTGTCAATCCGCTTGGAAACTACCATGAAAGATATTGGGGAGCGTGCCGCGCTGGCAGCGAAGCTCACATCATCGCTGGATGGGCGCGGGCTGGACACTCCCTAACACCTCATCCACGGCGGCAAGTAGTTCTGCGGCTTTAAACGGCTTCTGGAGAATGTAGTTCCCGTTGCGGGGCATTTCCTCCGGAGGACGACCGAGTGGCGCGACTCCGCGCATCCAAATACAGCGCTTCGCCAAGCGCGGCCTGCGCGCCCTGATCCAGTCATGAAGTATGTTGCGTCCGGCGGTGCCGGAAAGGTCCAAATCTGCCAACACTAAGTCGAACTCTTGTTTCTCGAGTGCGGCCATCGCATCTGCGGCGGTCTTGGCGGTTTCGACCTCGTGCTCTCGCTCACGCAAAATGGCCCCAACCGCTTCTAGTACAGAATCATCCTGATCTATCAGCAAGATGCGGCCTTCTTTGAGCTGTTCCATGGTCTGGCTGGTCTCGGAACCCTTCACGGCCCTGACGGGCTGGCAGGGCACCTCAATGGTAAACGAGGCCCCTCGCGGAGCTACATTGCGCACACGGATCGATCCCCCGTGTTCCGAGATGATGCCGTAGCAGATGCTGAGACCCAGTCCAGTACCCTTGCCGACAGGCTTGGTCGTGTAGAAAGGGTCGAAAACCCTCGATGCGTCTTTTACGCCGGGGCCGCTGTCCGTAAATTCGATGAACAGCTTGTCTCCGTTCGCACCCGTTCTCACCCAGAGATCCCCTTCGTTGGAATGCTCCAGCATGGCGTCCACGGCGTTGTTGACCATGTTCAGGAAAACCTGCTGCAGCTGGTGAGGATCCGCCGATGTATAAGGCAGTTCTGGCGCAAGCTCCAGATGCACGCGAATGTGATTCATCCGCAAATCGTAGTCGCGCAGCGCCAGCGTCTCTTCCAATATCAGATTCAACTGCACCAGGACGCGCTCCGGCTTGTGCTGCCGGGCAAAGCTAAGCAAGTTCTGCACGATGCGGTGCGTCCGCTGCGCCTGTTTGTAGAGTTTTTCGGAGTATTCGATTCCTTGCGCCCCCATCTGTCCGCTCGAGATCAGCAACTGGCTGTAGCCAAGAATTGCTGTGAGTGGATTGTTGAGCTCGTGCGCCACACCGGAAATCAATTGCCCTACAGCCGCCATCTTCTCGCTGTGCAAGAGCTGCTCTTGCGTACGGCGCAAGTTCTCGTACGCCTGCCGTGCCTCCTCGTAAAGCGTGGTCCGTTCGATGGCGCTGGAGAGCTGGCTCCCGACCGCTATCAGCAGGTTGACATCCGCCGGCGAGAATTCCTTTGGCGTACGGCTCCCCACCGTCAGCCCGCCGATAACCCGGTCCTTCGACCAGAGCACCACGATATAGGCAGACAGAAGCTCTTCTTTCCTCTGCGCTTCGCGAAATACTGCGGGCAGCGGCAGTCCCTGGACCGAAAGAAATGTCGCGTGCACCGCCTTGATGTGCTGGAGCAGGTCTGGCTTCAGAGCGACCGGAGGAAAATTCCTGGCATACTCCGAGCGGTGTCCCACCGCCGCCACGCGCCGGATCCTTGTTCCCGCTTCGTCAAACAGGTACAGCGCGCATGCGTCCAGACTGAACAGCTCCGCCATCTGCCGCAGCGTTCGATGCAGCGAATCTCCCAAATCCATCGACTCCATCAGCGATTGCCCGATGGAGTTCAGTACCAGCAGCTCTCGGTTGCGCCGTCGGATTTCCTGCTCCGCTCTCTTCCGTTCGGTGATATCCAGAAGAAATCCCTGATAAGCCGTTACATTCCCCGCGGCGTCCTTCACGGAGATGGATGACTCCAGCACCGTCCGAATTTCGCCGTCCTTGCGCTTCATTTCGAATTCGAAGTCCGCCACTGTGCCGTGTTCCTGAAGCAGCTTTTTTAGCCGGTCGCGGTCCGCGGGATTTGCATACATCGCGCCGGGAATATCGACCGCCAGCATTTCTTCGCGGGTCTCAAAGCCCGTCATGCGCATCATCGCTTCGTTGAAATCCAGGAATCGCCCCTGCGGCGTCGAAATAAAAACGCCTTCCTGAACGCTGGCGACAAGCGTGCGATATTTTTCTTCCGCACGCTTTCTTTCCGTGATGTCCTTCAAGACATGCACTGTCCCGAGCAGATTTCCCGCCGGATCAGTGAACGTGGAATTCGACGCAAGAAAATAACCTTGCAGCCAGGGGTCCGTATCATCGCCTTCCCCCGCAACACCTTCACAATACGGACACATCTCGTAAGACAAATTCTTCCGCGCCAGCAGGTCGGTCACCCCGCGTCCAACAAGCGCTTGCGAATCCCTCCCCAGCAGATGCCCCAAGCGCAAGTTGCACCGAAGAATTCGCCCTTGCCGGTCGTGCACCAAAATCGGGTCTCCGATCGAATCGAACGTGTACGCCCACTGTTGCTGAACGGTCGCGACTTGTTCGAACAATCGCACGTTCTGCAGCGTCAACCCCAACAGGTTGCTGATGTTCAGGAGGTAGGAGATTTCGTCTGCTTGAAACTGTTCGTTTCGCGTGGAACCGATGGCGATGAGCCCGAGCGGGCCGTCTTTTCCCGGCAGCGCCATGGTGATGCTGTTCCCGATGCCGCCTTCCGCCATTCTTTGCCGCACTCCCGGATCGGGTTCATCTTCCAAGCGAAAGAACTCACAGTCCCTGTGTAATACCCGCTGAGTCCACGCCGCCTTCGCTGGCAATCTGCGATACTTTTCCAAATACTCCTGCTGAAATCCAACCGAAGCGTGTACCACAACCTCGGCCTTGTCTCCTTCGCCTTCGAGCAGCCGCACAAGCCCGTGCGTCGCTCCCAGGCTATCCACCAGATGAGCGAGCACGCGGTCCAGCACCTCCTGCACGGACAGCGTTTGCGTGCTGGCCGTCGTCAACAGCGTGAGCCGCCGCAGTTTCTCGTTGAGTTCTACGGTCCGTGACCGCGCACCCTCCAACACCACGACCACCATGGCAATCCCCAGGGCCACGCCCAGCAAATGGTCAAACGCCACTCGCAACAAAAAATATGGATGCTGGGGCCACAGCGGACGATCCAATCCGTGGATGCCGGTCAATAAAAACACACCCTCGAGCAATCGCACGCCGTGCGCGCGCCGCAACAGCGGCGACCTCCACAACACCATCCCCGCCCAAAGACATACGGCGCTCGCGAGCAGCGCCGTTCCCCAGGACACGCTGGCATAATCCGGCGCCATGCTGCGCTGGAAGTAATAAACTCCAAATAACACCACTCCCGCGAGCGGCAGCATCGGCCAGCCCCGCTTCCCCGCTCCGGTCGTAAATTGCACCACGGAAGCCGAGAACAGCAGCATCGCCGCAACTCTCCCCATCACCACGACCATCCACAATTCCGACAAATCACGGCTGAGCATCGCAACTTCCGACAGCGATGCCAGCGTAAACACCAGCCACCCGGCAACCCACAACCGGAAATATTTATTGACATGATCGCGCTGAAAAATGAGGAAAAGGACCAGCAGGACGATGAACGCCGTCGCTTCGAAGAAAGCGATGCCGAGCAGGCCCTGGTTCACCAACACGATCGACTGCCTCCCGCTCTGATCGGCCCTCGCCGCGAGATATAGACACCTGCTCTCTCGCTAAGCACGGCACGAAGCCCTCTATGAAGGTTCCTTCGACGCTAACATGCTATTTTCTTAATGGGCAAGCCCACCGCATTCCTTCTGTGCCGTCCCGTATAATGGCAATGGGGGCAAACACTCGTGGAGCTAGAACGCATTCTGGTCGTCGACGATGAAGAAGCCATTCGGGAAGTCGTTTCCACCATGCTCGAATCGAAAGGATATCGCTGCACCGCCGTGAGCAATGGCCGCGCTGCTCAGGAGCAAGTCAAAAAGTCCACGCCGGATCTGGTCTTGAGCGACATGATCATGCCCGAGATGGACGGCATCAAGTTGCTCGATTGGCTTCGCGAATATGACCCCGAAATCCCGGTCATCATGGTCACCGCCATCCACGACATTTCCACAGCTCTAGAAGCCATCCGTCGCGGCGCCTACGACTATATCCTCAAGCCCTTTGAAAAAGACCAGCTCTTCCTCGGCGTCGGCCGCGCTCTTCAGCACCGCCGCCTCGTCGCGGAAAACCGCAGCTACCAGCTTCAGCTCGAACAGCAGGTCGAAGAGCGCACCGGGCAACTGCGAGTCGCTTTCGCCCAACTGGAACAATCCTATGACGACACTCTAGAAGCCCTGGGCAGCGCCCTCGACTTGAAGGACGCCGAAACCGAGGGTCATTGCCAGCGCGTCACGGCCTTCACCATTTCCATCGCCAAAGCCATGCCCGTTCCAACTGACTATCTGGCCATTCTCGCTCGCGCCGCTTTCCTCCACGACATCGGCAAAATGGCCATCCCCGATGGTATTCTCCGCAAACCGGGTCCCCTCACCGACGACGAAAAGCAGATCATGCGCAAGCACTGCGAAATCGGCTACAACATGCTCATCCGCATCCCGTTTCTTCGGGACGCCGCCGAAATCGTCCTCGCTCACCAGGAATTCTTCGACGGCACCGGCTATCCGCGCGGCCTAAAAGGCGAACAAATCCCCCTCGGCGCCCGTATTTTCACCATCGCCGACTCTCTCGACGCCATGATCAGCGACCGCCCCTACCGGCGCGCGCTTCCCATGTCCCATGCCCGCGAAGAAATTCGCCGCTGCTCCGGCACGCAATTCGATCCCAAAGTCGTCGAAGTCTTCTGGACCATCCCAGAACAACACTGGATCGACCTGCGCGAACACCTCGGCTCCCCCTTCCGCCTGGCCCATCTGAAAAATCTATAGGCACTTCGGCTTAATCCGTCCAAGGGCGCACTTCGTGTCCCTTGATGTCATTGCCTCCAAGAAAACCACGTTCAGTCCCCTACCATACAAAAGGGAGGCCAACATCAGCCTCCCTCTTGGTACTTCTTGATATCCCTCGGAATCGATTCAGCTAAAATTCATACCGCAGCGCAATCTGACTAACGCGCGGCGAAGAAGCTGTCGAGTTGATGATCCCGAAACTGCTGGTGTTGCTAAGCGTCGCGGATCCTGGCCCGTTGAAACTCGGGTGGTTAAAGGTGTTGAAGGAATCCCACCGGAATTTCAAGTGTTGCTTCTCCGACCATGGCACCTGGAACGATTTCGTTATCCCCATATCTACGTCGAAGAATCCGGGTCCCCTGGCCGCGTTGCGATTGCCCACAGCGCCAGCGAATGGGAAGTTTATGTTGGAGAGCGTCGCAGTCGGATCGGCAAAGTACTGCAGATTCCCATTGACGTCGGTATGGATGCCGGTCTTCAGCGGACCGGTAACTACCGCGGGAGCATCCAGTGTGAAGTCCGTGGGGAACGCACCCGTGTTGATGGTGAACGGGTATCCCGTGCGGTAAGTCACGATTCCGCTCCAACTCCAGCCGCCGATGAAGGCGTCTAGCCACTTCGGTGCATCCTGCAACACCGATCGGCCTCGCCCGACTGGCAAATCGTAGATGTAGTCACCGGACACCATATGCCGCGCGTCAAAATCGGAACTTGCCCGGCACACCCGCAAATCTGTCAAGTCGCACACCAGGCCATCTCCGGTCCCGGTATAGGTTACGTAGTCGTTTGTGATCGCCGAGACATTGTCGATGGAATGCGAGTAGGTGTAATTAAACTTGAATTGGAAGCTCTGCGAGAAACGCTTGCGCACGTTCAACAAAAGCGCATTGTAATTCGAGCTGGCGAAATTGCCTATGTAGCCGTTCGCTCCCGTCTGTGCAGGCAGCCCGACATTGAAATCCAGGAGCCCGTTGAAAGCCAGCTGCTGAATCGTGTCCGAGAGATCGCCCTTGTTCACGAGCTGTCCGAAAAACTTGGTAACGATCTGCGAACAACTCAGGCCGACTATGGTCTCGCAGAAAGCCGTGCCCCCCATCTGGTTCTCAAACCATGGCGCGCTCTTGATCTGGCTGGTAGGAACGCCGTTCTGAACCTGTTTCTCCAACACTCCGAACTGCTCTTTTAGAAACGTGCCGGAGGTCGCGTCCTTGAAGTTCACAATCTGGGCTGCATCTCCAACAGCAAGCAAGCGTCGGCCTAGTCGGCTAACGGCATTGGCCTCGACGATGACACCGCCAGGCAGTTCGCGCTGAAAGCCAAAATTGAGCAGGATCGAATAAGGATTCTTGGTGTTCGAGTCGAATTGAAAAAATGCCGGGAATCCGCCGTTGGTTGTTCCCAGCGGAACTCCTCCAAACACGTTGGGGGTATTTGGCAAAGTAATCATCGGAGCGGTAGGGGCTGTGCAAGTTGACCCCGCCGGTGGCAGCGCCCCAATGGCCGTAAACCGGGGATCCGTCAGGAGCGAACTCTTTGCAGTTCCGGTCCCGCAAGGTGAATTGGCGTTTGAATCGAATAGGAATGTATTCTGGTCCAGACCAAAGCTGGCACCCCCCGCAATCCGGTCATACAGGATCGCTCCACCCAGCCGAATCGTGGTCCGCCCATCTCCCAAAACCGCATTCAATAAACCGTCTTTGAAAGAGGGGTTGTAAGCAAGAGCGAACCTTGGGCCAAGGTCTTTATAGTCCGGGTTATAGAAGCCCTGGCCCTTGTTTGCCGGACCTCCGAGGCTGTAGCTCACGAAAGGAATCGTGTTGGCCCCACTCTGCCCAGCCAATCCGGCTTGGACGCGATCCGCCAGGTAGGTGTTCTCGTTGATGCTCGGAACCGACTGAAACCCGTTAATCTCATACGGCACCGTATGATAGTCCCAACGGAGGCCGTAGGTTAGCGTCAAGTCCCGGCGCATCTTCCAGCTGTCCTGCACATATATTTCAAACTCGCTGTAGTTATAGTAGCGGGCTTTGTCGCTGCCGTTCGGCAAAACATTTTGGCTCTTGTCGTAGTTAAAGTTGGCGCTAATGTTGGCGTAACGCCCCAGAATCGTCGGAAACCAATTGTCGTAGTTCGTGGTCGCCGAAGTATCTGCACTAAGGTCGGTCGGCCGCACCGACGCGTCGAGGTTCTGCAGCTGGCCACCCAATCCGTAGTTCACAAAATCGTAGCTATTCGTTAGCCCGCTTATGACTCGCGTGAGCTTGAAATCCACTCCCACGTCAATGGTGTGGTTGCTTCTGGTTACGTTAAAGCTGTCGCGAATTTCTGGCACCGGCACGTTTCTGGACTGGGATGAATATCCTACGTAGGGGCTTGAAAGAGTCGGAGAGAATCCTGCCTCGACCGGGAAAGTCGGCTGGAAACCATTGTTGAACTCCAGGATGGGACGTACGAATCCTAGCGTCAAAACGTTCAGCATTCTGGGTGAAATGGTCCACGTCCAGCCTAGAACCCCCGTGTAGCTGTTGAATTTGTCCTTCTGGACCGGTACCACCGGGTCACCCGGGAACTGCTCGATCGAGGTATTGAAGAAATCGTCTTCCCCTCGCCTCGCGACGTTGGCCCGGAAGAATAGGTTGTGCTTTTCCGAAATGTTGTAATCGATGCGTGTAGTGTAGAGGTTCACGCTGTCGTGCGCCGGTGCCGTAAACCGGAAGCCCTCGGAATTGATGCCGTCTCCTCCGGTCGGATCGTTCGGCATTGGATAACGGCCCAGCATGTAAGTCATCAGCGCTCGATTGATGCCCACACCTTGTGGGTCAAGAGCCGCAATCTGGCTCGCGCTCAGGAAGCTTATGCACGTGGGGGCGGTGTTCAAACGAGCCGTGCCGTCGCATGGCTGTCCGGTGGCCGGGTTGGTCGTGCTGTTGACGTAGGCGAGTTCCCCGCTGCGAAATTGCGCGGTAGGAACGGAACGGTTATAGGAAGCAGACTCCGCCTGCCGTAGCCCTTCGTAATCAAAGAAGAAAAAGAGCTTGTCCTTCTTGAGGGGTCCGCCAATGCTCCCGCCAAACTGGTTACGCACCAAAGGAGCGCGGGGGATTCCATCCCGATTGTTAAACCAATCGTTCGCTTCGAGCAGCGTATTGCGGTTGTACTCACGGAGATTCCCGTGAAAAACGTTGCTGCCGCCCTTGGTCTCCAGGTTGATCATGCCGCCGCTGCTTCGCCCGTAATCCGCCGTTTCTCCTGCCGTGATCGTCCGTATTTCCCGCACTGAATCCACCGAGATCAGGGTGGTTGAGACGAATGCCTGCCCGGTCTCCTGGTCGTTCACGTCGATCCCATCCAAGGTAATGTTTCCCTGGTCGGATCGTGCCCCGGTGACCGAGCCCGCGTCATTCACCCCGGGCTGCAGCTGCATCAGCGCCGCGGGGTTGAGCCGCGCCTGGATGGGAAGATCGCTTACTTCGCGCGAGCTGATCACGTTACCGATGGTCGCCTCCGTTGTGTCCAGCGTCGATTCACCCCCTTCCTTCACTTCAACCGTCTGGGTAGTGCTGCCCAATTCAAGCGTGGCGTTGTGCGTCTCAGCGCTGCTCACCCCGAAACTCAGACTGCTCAGCACAACCGATCTAAAATCTTGTTTTGAAAAGCTTAATTGGTAGCCATCAGCCGGAGTCACTCGCAAAAACTGGTAGTAGCCGAGGTCGTTTGTAGTAGCGACAGCGTGCAAGCCTATCGCGGAGTTCTCGAGCGTTACGGTAGCCCCGGAAATCGACGCGCCGCTCTTATCGGAAACCACTCCATTCACGGAAGAGAATTGCTGTGCGCCTAGGGGAAAAATTGACCCTGGCACCAAGAACAACAGGCCGGCAACTACACCTCTCCACTTCATCATGAAACCTCCAAAAAATTGCACACTCAAACACAGCGAGATACGACGGGGGCGAAAGGCACGTTAAGAATTAATGATATGAGTGCATGCCACTTGCCAGAGACACCCCAGGGGAAAGACCTTCGTAAAGCGCTTCCTCGAAGTAAGCTATCAGCTCCCCGAGACAAATAAGAAAAGTTCGTTTGGATTTTCTTAGGCAGGGTTACATAGAGTGTATTGTCTAATAGGAGGGTCTGTCCTTCGGATAGGCTTATTGACTCCCGAATCACAGTGCGTGAGAATTATCGCAACGATGTCTATATAGAGTGGCCAGCGCGGGTGCGCTGCGGCCAGAACTGCATTGGTTGATTGACACCACAACGGTGGAAGCAAACATGAAATCAAATCATTCCATTGGGGTAGTGCGAAGCTTCGTCCTTGGGGCTTTCATTTTCTGTGGAGCACTTCCGCACTCGTCTTCAAATCTCTTCGGCCAAACCCCGCAAGCTCCTCTGGGAGGCAGACTCGGCCAAAATACCTTTGTAAGTCCGGATTTCGTCCTCAACTTGGACGTCCAAATCCACGGTCCAGACGGCGTGCCAGTTAAAGCCCTCACGGTCGTGACCCTCTACTCGCAGGCCGGGCTGCCCATCTCGACTGCGACGACTAAAGGCACCAAGGCACTCTTCACGCAATTGGCGCCTGGCTCGTACTACGTGGAAGTCGAAGCTCCGGGGTATTGGAAGGCCCGCGAGGATGCCCTTGTCCAAGGCACTATGGCAGACAGCGTTGTCTCGGTCGAGCTGGCTCCTGCGGTCGCCGGTAGATCTGCCCCTCCGGTCTACTCCCTTGCTCCTCTTCTTGCACCCGACGTTCAGAAGGAGTTGAGGAAAGGTGTCGCAGCCCTCCAGTCCGGAAACCTGGCCGTGGCCCAGAAATCGCTAAGATTCGTATCGGGGAAGGCCCCCAACCATCCTGTAGTTCTATACGCGCTCGGCATGCTCGCTGACAAGGAGGGCAATGCTTCCGAGGCGCAAGAGTTGTGGCAGCGGGCCATCGGCCTCCAACCAAACTATCTGCTCGCGGTCTACGCCCTCGCGCAATCCTATTTGCAACAAGAGAATTTCGCCAAAGCCTTCGAAATGGCGCAAAAGGCCCTGGATGTGGACCCCAACTCGTGGCAGGCCCATAGCCTGCTGGCCTCGGTCGCTTTCCGGCAGGAACACTACTCAGAGGCCGTTTCGCACGGCGAGCGAGCCTTGGAAATTGGCAAGGAAAAGGCCGGGAGCATTGCCATCGTTCTCTCACAAGCGCTCGCCGTCCAAGGCCGCCGCGATGAAGGTATTGTCGTGCTAAATCAGTATCTTGCGGCCAATCCGGACAGCGCTCACGCAGAAAGAGCGAGAACTATTCTCACCCGCCTCGAGAGCAAAGCCGACCGCTATGTGATCGAAGGAAGTGACGCCGAGAAGGTTCCTGTGGATTTGCCCCCGCCCGACATTTCTCCTCTGGTCGAACACTGGGTTCCCGTCGATGTTGACGATAGTGTGCCCCCCGTTGAACCCGGCGCTGCCTGCGACCTGAGTGACGTTCTGGCCAAAGCAGGTACCCAACTGGAGGTTCTGCCGCAGACCCTCGACCGCTTTTCTGCAACGGAAACCATTGAAAACCAAGCGGTTAATGAAAATGGCATCGCGTCAAAATCTCAGAATATCTCCTTTACTTATGTCGTTTCCATCCACGAAACTCGCCACGGATCTCTCAACGTTGAGGAGTATCGCAACGGAAAAGATGACGACTCTTCATTTCCTGATCGCTTTGCAACGCACGGGCTGCCCTCACAAGTTTTTGTCTTCCACCCCTATTACCAGGGCGACTTTGATATGAAGTGCGAAGGTCTGGCGCGTCACGGCACGGGCTTCGCCTGGCAAGTTCGCTTCGAGCAGAAGAAAAACGTTCCCAGCCGCATGCAAGTTCACTATTTGAACGGCCGGAGGTATCCCGTTCCCCTAAAAGGTCGCGCCTGGATTGACGCTAGCAATTATCAGGTTATCCGTCTGGAGACCGATCTCCGCGAGCAAGTTAAGCCCGCCGCGCTTTACGCGCAACACACCGATATTGAATATGGCCCGGTTCGCTTCCGTAAGGACAATCTGGAATTATGGCTGCCAATCCGGGCGGATTTCTATTTTCAAACCGGCGGACACCGCATCCACCGGCGCCACGATTTTCATGATTACATGCTATTTGCGATTGATGACCAACAAAATATTGGCAAGCCCAAAGAAACTCAGCAGCCGCACTAGCCTCGATTGATCCGGTCGAAACTCCGACCCGTTGGGGCCGCCCCTTTTCCAGGAATGATCAACCGGCAATCGACTAGATTTCGTTGGCTCCCCTGCCGCCTGCCCAACCCTGCTATTGGTTCACCTAAATCCGGACGCACGGCGGGATTCCCACACTCACCACTTCCGGCCTCGATGCACTTACTCGCTTATATTCCTTTCCCTGGTGACGGTCCTACTCTGGAACCAGTTAAACCTCGGCTGGTTTCTGCTACAAAAGGAAAGGGCCGACACATCCAACAGATCGGCCCTTCCAAAGTTGCGGCGCTAGGGGCACCGCGTCGAATTAGAAATTAAAACTTGCGCTCAACTGTGTGATGCGCGCCGCGATCCGCGTGGTCGTGACTTCACCAAACAGCGAACTGTTCACGTTTCCGCTTGGGTTGTTGAACTGTGCATGGTTGAAAGCGTTGAACAGGTCTACACGGAGCTGCAACTTGTAGCGTTCCGTGATCTGCGTGTCTTTGTAAAAGGAAATATCCGTGTCGTTGATCCCCGGCCCATGGAAAATATTCCTGCCGGCGTTGCCGACTGTACCCAGAGCTTCGACCTGGAAGCTTGCAGGAGTGAAGTAGAAGTTTCCTTTATGGTTCTTGCCAGCACCGTTAGCCAAGGTTTGAATGGTGCGGATGCTCTCGAGCTGCACCGGTGCCCCTATGCTAGGACGGTCCCAGCAGCCATAGAAGCTGATGTTGGGCGTGCACTGCAACGAATGGAACCCTGAATCAGTAAGATTGATGGGGAACCCACTCTGGAAGGACGATACTCCAGCCAGCGTCCAGCCTTTTGTGACTCTGCTGGGCAGGTGGTGGAAACCCCAATCGGGTATCTGATAGAGGTATTCCATGACCAGCCGTTGACGCCCATCGAACGCCGAGTTGCCGTACGTCGCGTTGAAATTGCCCGGAATGATGCCTCCCTGCGAGTTCTCGAAGCTCGAAGAGTTGTCCAAGGAGTGAGAAAATGTGTATGAGGCGCGTAGGCTTAGCCCATGCGATAGTGACCTCTCCAGCGTCGCCTGGAACGAGTTGTAGTGCGAGTAAAGGCATGTGCACTGCAGCCCAACCGAACCAAACACGTTTGGCGGAGCCTCGGCGAAGTTCCCGACCGGGAAGAACTCTTCGTTGGCCCTGTTTGCCGGGCAATTCGCGATGGCCAAGCAGGCCGCAGCATTGTAAGGAAGCGTTTCCACGGTGCCTTCGAGCCGCTTGCCATCAGCTCCAACGTAGCTAAAGGTTCCCAGCATACCGGGAGTAAATTGATATTGCACCGTCAATTGGCGGTTCATTACGTAAGGCGTATTGAAGCCGTGATCGACGATGTTCAGCGAGAACGGTTCAAAGAACGGGAAGTTAGGTGATGAACCCGGCGCCGGAGGCGCGAACGGATACTTGTTCGTGATGCTTGCGGCACCCGTAGTCGACGTGGTGATTGGCTTCGCCGCACCGTTGCCGTTATAACTCGTAATGGTGACCGCGCCGGGGTTTATGGTGCTGAATGGTGTAGCAAACCCCGGGTTGCCTCCCACGTCGCCAATACCGAAATCGATAAGCGCGAACGGAGGAGCCAGCAGGTTTTGCAATGTCAGTTCTTCTTCGGAATTATCGTAGTACATTCCGAAGCCGGCTCTCACTGTCAGTTTAGACATCGGATGCCATGCAAGGCCGATCCTCGGAGCGAAGTTAGCGAGGTGCGTGTAGTATCCCGCAGAGTTCACGCCCGCATCGCCGGGGAACAGCAGGCCCTGCGGGGCAGTCGCAAACACTGTGGATTGTTGTCCTAAGTGGAACGAGTTAATCGCCACTCCCTTGTTTGCGTGGTCCGTCAACGGCGTGTCGATCTGCCAGCCGATTCCGTACGTTAAAGTCAGATTGGACCGGATCTTCCATTGATCCTGAATAAACGAGTAAAACTCCCAAGAACGTGCGTCGATGAAATTGCCGCTCGATTGCGCGTAGCTGTCTGGGATTCCTAACAGAAAATCCGCTCCTGAATCGCCGGTTGAGAACGCACCTCCGCCGTTGAATCCGTACGAGCCGTTATTCAGGAAGTTGAACGGGTTCGCGACGTGAATTCGGCGAAAATCGATCCCCCACTTAAAGGAGTGCTTTCCCGTAATGTAGGAGACGTTGTCGATCAGTTCACCGGTATCGTCGATGCGCGGCTGCGGGCCGTTCGTCGAGAAGCCCAGGGTAAATAGGTTGTTGACGGCGATGTTTGGAACTCCCGCTCCGGCTGCATTTTGAGGTGTGATCCCGGTGAATCCGACGCTCGAAGGCAATACCGGAGTGACTGGTTGCACAGCATTAAAGTTAAAACGGTTATACCCGAAGCGGATTTCGTTCACCCATTGCTGGCTGAAAACGTGCGTCTCATTGACCGTATATTGATAAATCTTCGAAGTGTCGACTTCTGGAGATCCCGGCAGCGTGGCCCCGGTGAATGGCAGAGTGAGCGTCTGCGCACTCTTTGTCCAGAAGAGGTAAAAACCCATGGTATCTTTGGAGCTCAGGTTGTAATCAAGCCTCCCAAGATACTGGTCCGGCGATGAAATCGTGTTGTTCGAGAACTGGAAAAAATTGTTCGGAGCATTCGCAGCAGGGACGAGTTTGTTCATTAACCCGACGGAGACACTGCTGAGGTCCTGACTCGGGATTACTCCAGTGCTGAAAAGGCCGTTTGTAAGTAAGGCTCCATTATTGTTGTACGCCTGACCATAGTAAGTTCCCGCAGGGCACATGACCCCTCCGGAAACCGGGCAAGGCGAGCTGGCATCCCCGAACAGCGCTATCGGCGACACATTGGGGTTGGTGGGTGCGGCACCCGCCGTTGCCGGCGGTGCTCCGTTAAAATTATTGTCGCTGAAATCCCCGCCGCGTTGTGCCGTGCTGTAAACCGGTGTGTTCGCGGCTAGCCCCGCAAACGCCCGCGTGCCCTGATAGGCAAAGAAAAAGAACAGTTTATTTTTCAGAATGGGCCCGCCTACGCTGCCCCCGAACTGATTCTGGTGGAACGGCGGCACGGTGGTGCTGAAGAAATTCTTCGCGTTCATGAAAGTGTCGCGGTAGAACTCGAATGCGCTGCCATGCCACTCGTTTGTTCCCGACTTCGTCGTCACCATCAACGTCGCGCCGGAGTTGCGCCCGTATTCCGGATTCAGTGTGGCGTCCACTACCTTCACTTCCGCGATCGCGTCCGGGTTAATAGCGTTTGCGATCGGCGTATTCAGCGGCGCGTCATTCGAATCCGTGCCGTTCACCAGATAATTGTTTGACTGCGTTCGGCTTCCGTTTGTCGCGAAGTTGCTTCCGAAGCGGTCCGAAGATGCCATCACTCCAGGCAAAGTCGTCTGCAGGTTAATCCAAGCGCGGTTTAACAACGGAAAATCCTTGAGGTCCGCTCCTGCCAGATCGCCTCCCAACTGCATCGTCGTCGTGTCAGCTTGCAGTTTTTCTGCAACCACTTCGACGGTCGCGGACATCTCGCCAACTTCGAGCGTCCCTGTAAACGCATACGTCGCGGTAGCTTCCACTTTTATTCCGGTCTGCTTGAATGTCCGGAATCCGGTCTTCGTTACCGTCACGGTGTAGTTCCCAGGAGCCAAGTCCGGTGCGTCGAACGATCCCGTGTCGCTCGTGGTCAAGGTTCTCTCATAGTTGGTATCGGAATTGACAATCTTAACGGCCGCGCCAGAAACCGCTGCGCCCTGGGCGTCAATCACCGTCCCTCGAATCCGGCCGTTCGCATCCGCATACATGCTCGGTGCGAGCGAAGTGCTCAGCACCAAGATCACAGCAATCGACAGAAGCAGAGACAAACCAGGACCCGCCGACAGCAAACGTTTCATATCCATCCCCCCATCATCGTCATCTCAGTTTTGAATGTGAAATCCCGAAGTCCACCACGCCAATCAATAGGCAAGGCACTGTCCAATCTCTGCGGTGTATGGAGTTCCTATAAATTTAGAATAACTCCTTTAATTTCATCACGGTACTAGAACTCTTTAGTTGTTCTTTAGAATCATTTCTTCCATATTTTGTAGGGCCTTCGCAACACTCTCCGCTAAAGTGAATCTGGTATGTGTGTTCCCAGGTCGAGCGCATTTCAATGGCAGCTGGCCACCTCACAAATGCTTTAGTTCTCTGATACTTAGTGACTTCGGAAGGTACGCCAGCACGCCCGTCCAGGTTACTCGACCCGAACTATCAACAAGTAATCCTTCTTCTCAATTTGAGATAGATTCCTGGTTAACAGCCCTAGCTATGAATTTTGTTTTATGACACCCAAGGCGCACAAAGGCTATCCTCCGTCGGCTCCGAGGCCTAAGAGAAAAAGCAGTTGCCGTACGCCGATTGAAAACTGATTTTCGGGCGTAGTCAGGCTAACAACCACAATTCCCCGAGAAGGAAAGTCGTAGAAGTGCCCGGGGTGGAGGTAAACGCCCTTCGCCGCTAGGAGTTCGAGGGCCAGCTCTTCGTCTGAGCGAGTCGCGGGCACGCGGACCACGGCATTCCAGCCGGCTTCCACTTCCAGTCGGTTGCAGGATTCTTGTGCCGCCAGCTGCTTGTCCAGTTCGGCAAGGTTCGCCCTCACGCGCCACAACAATTGCTCCTGGAACCCCCGCCGTTGGCGCAACAATGCCGGCATGGCCCACTGAATCGGAGCATTCATTGACAGATAGGTATCCGCGATCACCTCAAGACGCTCAAGCGCTTGCGCTTTGAGCGGCTCCGGCCCATCAACGATCAGCCAGGCCGCCTTCATTTGCGGCAGACCGCAGATCTTAGATAGGCCGCTCATTGTGAACGTCAGCACTTCTGAATTCCCGGCAAATGTGGGGTGGCGCTTTTCGTCGAGGCCAAAATCAAGAAACACCTCATCGGCGATAATGGCAATCTCCCTCTCGGCGCAAACCTCGTTCAACTTCCGCATCTCCTCCGTTTTGCAAAAATGCCCGGTTGGATTATTCGGGTGCACCACGATCAATCCACGTGTCCGCGGCGTAATGGCCTGCTCCAGCGCGTGGAAATCAATCTGCCATCCATAGTCGTAGACCAGCTGGTAACGCACCAGCCGCACGTCCTGAATATCGGCGAGGAACTCGAACAGCGGATAGCTCGGCTCCGGAATCAATACCTCATCGTCTGGATTGCACAACGTTCGAAACACGTAGCTATAGGCTTCGCTAGTGCTTGTCGTCAGAAATATGTGGTCATGCGAAACAGCCGCTCCGCGCTCCGCGTAGTACTGCACCACGGCGTCCCGCGCCACCCTAAGACCTCGCGGATTCGGCTCATATTTCAGCGCCGCCGGATTCCGCAGCGCGCTTAAAATCGCCTCCTCGTCGTATTGAAATCCGCATTCCGTCGGATTCGAAACTGTCAAGTCAATCAGTGGCTTCCCCGCCGCGCGATGCGCCGCCAGCGCCGCGCTCAAGCGGTTGGTCTCAAGATTCCAATTTGTCCGTTTCGCAAACATTTTCATTGGCGCATCATTATATAGGCGATCGCGGCGTGCGCAGGGGCCCATGGCGTATACTCGGCAAGTTGCATCAGACTTCTACTGGCCTGTGAACAATTGATGAATGCACACCCACAAACCACTTCCCCGCTCGATCCCGTGCCACAACTCGATCTCGCGGGGCAATACGCTACAATCGGCGGTGAGATTCGTACTGCCGTCGAAAGCGTTCTCGCGTCGCAACAATTTATCCTCGGGCGCGAAGGGGCCGCGTTCGAACAAGAAATCGCCCAGCTCTCGGGCGCCGCTCACGGCGTTGGCGTCGCCTCGGGAACCGATGCTCTGATCCTCGCGCTACGCGCCTGCGGCGTCGAAGCCGGCGACGAAGTGCTGATCCCGCCGTTCACCTTTGTCGCCACAGCCAGCGCCGTAAGCGCGCTCGGCGCCAAACCTGTCTTCGTAGACATTCGGCCAGACACCTACAACCTCGATCCTTCCGATCTCGCACGCCGCGTCACTCCGCGGACTCGCGCGATTATCGCTGTGCATCTTTATGGGCTAGCTTCGGACATGGATCCGATTTTGAATTTTGCGCGAGCGCATGATTTCCGCGTGATTGAAGACAATGCGCAATCGATTGGCGCGAATTACAAAGGCCGCCGCACCGGCTCGCTGGGTGACGCGGCGTGCATGAGTTTTTATCCTACAAAAAACCTTGGCGCGTACGGCGATGCGGGCATGGTGGTCACCAATTCGAGTGAGATGGCCGCGCGATTAAAATCGTTGCGCAATCACGGCCAGTCTTCAAAGTACGTCAGCAGCGAGCCCGGGTGGAACAGCCGTCTCGACGAAATGCAAGCTGCCGTTCTGCGCGTGAAACTGCGCCATCTGCCCGAGTGGCAGCGTCGAAGGCAGGCGCATGCGGCGGAGTACACAAAACTCTTGCTCGGGATTCCCGGTGTTGCGCCACCTTTCATCCCGGAAGGGTATGAGCATGTGTTTCACCAATACACGATTCGCGTCGAACGCCGCGACGCGCTTGTGCAGGTTTTGAACGAGCGAAAAATCGGGAGCGCGGTGTATTACCCTGTTCCGCTGCATCTGCAGCCGCTCTACGCCTCGCTAGGCCACAAGGCCGGCGATTTTCCTCATGCCGAGCACGCCGCGCTCGAAGTGCTTTCTCTACCGCTGTTTCCGGAGCTGCGCTCTGAACAGATTGTCCGCGTCGCGGAAGCGGTTTGTGAATTTGTCACCCATTGATCGTCGTCCATTCCTGTGGTCCATTTGTCATCCAAGGATCTGCGCCAATTCCTGCATGCAAACAACTCTGCGCCCGTTCTGACGCGTCAACACTTCTCACAACTCCAAGCTGCATCATTTTCCCAAGTAAAGCAGGGCGAGAAGAAAAATCCAAAGGCCGTCCATGAAGTGCCAGTAGTAGGAGGCGACTTCGGCAGCGACGGCGCGCGACACTTTGGCTTTTTCAAATTTACGGAAGGAGACGTAGAGCAGCGCGCAGATTCCGCCGAACAGATGCAAGCCGTGTAGCCCAGTAAAGATATAAAAAAAGCTGCTGGCCTGATTGCTGGACACGTAAAAGCCTGCCAGAACGAACTGGCGCCAAGCCAGCAGTTGGCCGGTCAGAAAAAGTACGCCGAGAGTCGTGGCGACCGCCCAAAGTTTGCGGAATTGCGCGACGTCCGCGCGCGCGAGTCGCCGGCGCGCGAACTCCATGGCTCCGCTGCTTAGCAAGAGAAGCGCCGTGTTGACCCAAATGATCCATGGAAGATGGAGCGGCACCCAGCGGTTGCTGTTGGCGGCGCGGAGATAGATATAGGCGCTGGCCATGGCCATGAAAAACATGACGATGGAGACGATGGCGATCACGATGGCGGTGGCGTATCGTCTCGAGGAAGGCCTTTGAGGGCCGCGGCGCTTGTCGCTATCGCCGCCATCATCTCCGCCTGCGGGCGGAAGTTTTCCACCGCCTCCGCCGATGTCTTCGATGATGAGTTCGATATCCTCGACGATGGTTGTGCCTGGCATGAGACCTTTCCTTAATTCTCCCCTCGGCCTGCTTTAGCAGCCTGCCTCGTTTCTAGGGGAGGCTCCGGAGGTGCGGGCGCAACATTCTGCGCTGCGAAGTCTTCCGGCCCACCTTGTGCACTGAATTCGTAGGCACCGCGATAAACCATTGGTTCGGTCGCGCCAAAGTTGTCGATAGCCGGAGGGGACGAAACGGTCCATTCGAGTGTTGTGGCGCGCCACGGATTCGGGTCCTTGATCTTTTCGCCGCGCCACATGGTCCAAACAAAATTGAAAACAAAGAGAGCTTGCGCGGCGATGGTGAGAATCGTGGCGGCGGTGACCAACGTACGTAGCGAGGTGTAGGGAGATGCGTCAAACGGAGTGCCGAACGATGGGCCGAGAACGGAGACCGCAGCCAGACCGCTCCTCGCCGCGCGCGCGTGGGCTATCAGCCCCAGCCAATGCATAGGCATGAACACGCAATAGACTCCGGCGAAGGTGAGCCAGAAGTGGAGCTTGCCGAGAGCTTCGTTGAGACGGCGCGCGAACATTTTCGGGAACCAGAAAAACAGGGCGCCGAGAATTGCGAACGTCGCGGCGACACCCATGACCAAGTGAAAGTGGCCGGTGACGAAGTCGTCGCTGACGGCCACGGCGGCGAGATCGTTGCGAGCGAGCGAAAGTCCGGAGACGCCGCCTGCCAGGAAAAGAGAAACGAATCCGAGAGCAAAAAACATCGCCGTATTGAGCTGGATTCTTGCATTCCAAAGTGTGCCGAACCAACTGAGCAGGAGTACGCAGGCCGGCAAGCCGAGTGACGATGCCAGCAGCGAAAAAACCAGCGGAGACCACGGATTGAGGCCGCTCGAAAACATGTGCTGGCCCCAAACGAAAAAGCCGCATAGGCCGACAGCGCAAAGAGCGAGAGCCGCGGCGCGCTCGGCCCAAACGGGCTTGCGCGAAAAAGTCGAAAGCAGATGGGAGACGATTCCGAAACACGGAAGCATGGCGACATACACTTCGGCCTGGGCGAAAAACCAGAAGAGTCGCTGCCAGAGAGAAAGCAGAGTGGCTTGCGCAAGGGACGCTGGCTGCTGCGAGAGAAAAGTGAGCGGCGAGAAGAATTGCGAGGCGAGGAGGCGGTCGGAGAGGAGAAAAACACAAGCGGCCAGGAGAATGCTGAAAATCAATATGCTCAGAATGGCATTGATGAACCAGGCCCAAACGGTGAGGGGCATTCGCGGCAAAGTCATGCCCTTGGCGCGAAGGTCGAGCGTAGTAACGGTAAAATTGAGCGCTGTGAGCAAGGCAGCCAGGCAGAAGAGCGCGACGCTAGTGGTCCAGAGTGTGAGGCCGGCGTCTGGGGGAACGAAAAAAGCTGCGGTCATGCCAGCCAGCGAGGCCACCGTGGCCCAAAACGAAAACAGATTCAGCGCGGGAAATGCCATTTCTCGAGCGCCGATTTCGAGAGGCAAGAAATAATTGCCGAAGCCGGCTTGCGGCGCTGTGGTGAGCACCAGGAAAACCATCAACGAGCCGTGAAGCATGGTGACAGCGGCGTAACGCTCCGGCGTGCCGCCGAATCCGGAGAGAAAAGGGATTTGCGCGGTTGGCCACACCAGGTGAATGCGCATCAGCAGCGAGAGGAACATCCCGAGAAGCACGCTGCCCAAGGCCAGCCACAGATAGCGGAGACCGATCACTTTGTGACCGGAGTTGAAAATGGTGCGGGCTAGAAAACCGGGAGTCGGAGTTTCCGGCGCCGCGCTGCCGCCGCTAGGGTAGGTGACCATTCCGAGTGCCACTATACGCCTGACAGCTGGATGCGGGAAGCCGTCGGGGAGGAGTGGTGATTGGTGACTTGTAACCGGTGACTGGCGGAAGAGAGGAGAGTCCTGCAGCGTTTCGCTTGCCGGTGCCATGGCGTCGAAGAACAGCGAACTGAAAGTTGGGACGATGGAGATGGAATTCTACGATTGAAGGAGGTATGGTACCCGCCCGTGTCAGCCGCTTGCCAGTCGCGCCGCGAAGAGTAAGGCTCAGTGCGTGATCGGTCGAGCCGACCTGCCTCGAGGAGGTCCGCGTCCAAGTGGAGGGTTAGCCCGAACCGGACATCTTCCGGCGGTTCCCGAGGGCGATTCTTATACGGACAATTTGGTCTGTTCAGGAATACGGGGCGATCCGGAGGATAGGAGCAATTAAGCGGGGAGAATTGGTAGATTGTGGGTAGGAATCTTTTATGGAAGCCGCCAGCCATCGTCCGACCTGGAAGACGTTGTTGGCGTTCGCAATTATTTATTTTGTGTGGGGATCCACATTTCTCGCCATTCGCGTCGGCGTACGCGAAGTTCCGCCATTTCTTTTGGCAGCGATGCGGTTCCTGATAGCGGGAGCCGTTCTGTGTGGCTGGACGATCGCCCGTGGCGAGCGCTCACCGAACGGGCGCCAATGGGCGTCTCTAGCTTTACTCGCCGTGCTGATCTTTGTGCTCGACTACGGACTTTTGTTTTGGGCCGAGCAGCGCGTGCCTTCCGGCGTTGCCGCGGTCATGATGGCCACGATCCCGGCGTTCATGGCGGTGTCGGAGATCGTTTTTCTGCGAACACAGAGACTGACTCTCCGCTTGGCCTTGGCGCTGCTGATTGGCATCGGGGGAGTGCTGGTGCTGGCCAGCCGCTCGTTGAACGTCGACGGGACCCCCATAGACAGGGTGGGCGCCGTGGCGCTGATTTTTGCGTCGATGAGCTGGTCTGTCGCTTCGGCGCTGATGCGTAAACTGCCGCTCCCCGCTTCCAAGACTATGAGCTCGGGAGCGCAGATGTTTGCCGGCGGAATGTTTCTGGGTCTCACGTCGGTCGGGCTGGGCGAATTTCGTAATTTTCATCCGTCGAACGTTTCGCGCGGAGCGTGGCTCTCATTGCTTTACCTGATTGTCGCGGGTTCCATCATGGGGTTCACCGCTTACGTCTGGCTGCTTCATCATGAATCGCCAACAAAGGTCGGGACTTACGCTTACGTGAATCCGGTTGTGGCCGTCCTGGTGGGATATTTCCTGGGAGGCGAAGCGCTGAACTTGCGAACCATTCTGGGGAGTCTGTTTGTTTTGATCAGCGTGGTGGTGATCACTACGACGAGAGCGGGGCAGGCCATAGCGGGAGCTTTCGTGGAAGATCCGGGCTGACAGATGATCCGTCGCGTTGCGGACATTTGCAGTTTCGCCGTTGTGCGGTCAAATCGAAGGCGCTGAACGTATCTAGAAAAAGGATTGGCAGCCGCGAAGGACTAGGGTGCTGGCGCGATGATCAACGCACAAGACGAAGTGAGTTGGATGGCCTTGTACAAGGTGCGGTACAAGGGACAATTCATGGCATAGAACCCATGCACGCGGTCGACAATTTCGCGGAACTCTGGCGAGGCTGCCAATTGCATGGCAACGTGAATGCGTCGAATCACCAAGACGCCGTCCTCGGTCTCCACTTCTCCAGTAACGTCCGCAGTGAGCTTGCCGTTACTTGCATCAATCTGTCGCGCTTCCAGCGCGCCGCCAAAAGTGCCCATCATTCAACCAGCCGTTGAAGCGATCACATAGTCTATGGTCGCCGCGTGGGATTCTCCAATTTTTGCCGGGTCGACCTTGTAGTGCTTCGCGATTCCGCCGTGCACACTGAAAATGACCGGTTGTGACTCACCGGGCAAATAAGCGATGCGCAATGGCCCCATCTTACGCTCAATTCTTATTTTGGAAACGTACACGACCTCGGACATAGCCGACCTCCCGACCGGTCTGGCATGCAAACAGCGGACCGAGCAGTGGACCGCGCCCCGTCACCGCAATGAACCCCGCGGTGCTGGTAGCAACTCCCTGGATTGGCGTGGACGCGAAATGGAACTCTTCGATGTACACGCCGGGAGTGCGAGGCGCCATCATAGGTCAAGAGGTTAAAGGGTGGATGGCCGGAGCGCAAGATGGGCTTTCGCGTTTCCAACCATTGATTTTTCTCGGCTTGCGGTAGTACTCGAAATGTGGCTGTCGCGAGTCGACTGAAGATGGCCACTTTGTGCACGGATGGGAGTTGACTCTGGTCTTGCGTCTCGACGAGAATTTGTCGAGGTCAAACAAATGGTTGTGAGTACCGAATACGTGGACATTTCTCTGGCGGGTTCGCCGATGCGAACCTTCGTTGCTGCGCCGAAAGCCGAAGGCGAATATCCCGGCATTTGGTGCTATTCCGACATTTTTCAACTCACACCGCCATTGCTGCGCACGTGCGTGCGGCTGGCCGGGTATGGATTTGTCGCCGCCGCGCCGGAAATTTATAGCCGCATCGAACCGCCGGGAACGGTGATCCCCTTTGATGACGCCGGGCGCACGCGCGGACAGCAAGACGCCGCGAAGACTCCGGTCGCGCATTTTGATGCCGATTGCCGCGCTGGGCTGGACTGGCTTTCCAAGCACCCTAAAGTGGGGCGCGGGAAAATCGGCGTGGTGGGTTTCTGCATCGGCGGGCACCTCGCCTTTCGGGCTGCGTTCCAGCCCGACGTGCGCGCAACCGTGTGTTACTACGGCACGGGCATCCATGACGGGAAGCTCGGTCAGGACGCAGATGCGGGTTCGTTGGCACGCGCAAAAGAAATACGCGCTGAACTTCTAATGATCTTCGGGACCAAGGACCCGCACGTGCCCGATGCGGGACGTGCGACCGTTGATCGTGGACTGCGTAACTCCAGTGCGCGTTATAACACGCTTTTGTACCCCGCGGAGCACGCCTTCACGCGGGATGAAGGGCCGCGATTCGATCCGGAGGCGACGGACCTGGCGTTCGCCGAGACGATTCGCTTATTCCGTAGAGTTTTCCACGATTGAAGATCCCGCGCAGACAATCTTCGCGAGCGGCGAGCAAGGAGAGCTGCCTGCGATACCCCCAACCTAAACACGAGCACGACAACGGAACGAAAAGCCGAGGAACTTGCGACAGAAGATTCGCGTGGTCAGGGCAACTGCGCTCCCTCGGTCCCCACGTAGACGGCGTAGAGAGACTGGCTGGCAGCCATGAAGAGGCGGTTTTTCCTGGCGCCACCGAAGCAGAGGTTCGCGCAAGATTCCGGGAGATGAATTTTGCCAATGAGCGTGGCGTCGGGAGCAAAGATGTGGACGCCGTTGTAGTTTTCTCCCGCCCATCCGGCGGCGGACCAGACGTTGCCATCTACATCGCAGCGAATGCCGTCGGAATTGCCTGGGGACATATCCACAAACATGCGGCCATTCTTGAGGCGGGCGCCATCGACTACGTCATAGACGCGAATCTGGTGCGCATCGGTGGGATGCCGAGGAACCCCGGTGTCGACGATGTAGAGAAGTTTTTCGTCGGGAGAGAAGCAGATGCCGTTGGGCTTATCCATGTCCGTGGCCACGACAGTGACCTCGCGCGTTTTCGGATCCAGACGGTAAACGTTGGCGGGAAGTTCGAAGGGGGCTTTGTGGCCTTCGTAATTCGACATGATGCCATAGCCGGGATCGGTGAACCAGATGGCACCGTCGGAATGCACGGCGAGATCATTGGGGGCGTTGAGTCTCTTTTCTTGAAAACGATCCATCAGCACGGTAATGCTGCCGTCGTATTCAGTGCGGGTCAGTCGCCGCGAATCGTGCTCACAGGTGAGCAGGCGGCCCTGGCGATCGCGGAAGTTGCCGTTGCTGTAATTCGAAGGGCTGCGAAAGACGGAGACTTCTCCGGTATCCTCGAGCCATCGCAGCATGCGGTTGTTGGGAATATCGCTGAAGAGGAGATAGCGGCCATCGCCAAACCAGACGGGGCCTTCCGCCCAGCGCGTGCCGGTGTAGAGGCGCTCGACCGCCGCGTTGCCAACTTTGTATTTTGCGAAGCGCGGATCAATGACTTCGACGGCGGGATCGGGATAGAGGACGGGAGTTTTCTGGGATTGCTCGGCGGCACGCGCCAGTGGTTGGAACGCCATGGCCGTCGCGGCGCTGGCGGTAAGGTTCATGAACGCCCGTCTCTGCATCGGTCACCTTCCGGCGGAGAATCCGCTGCGACGCACAATATCATGGGCTGTTGTGTCGTGGCATCAGCCGATTGCGATACGTCGGGGTTGAATAGATGCCGGGGCGCCGTTTCCGTGAGGGGGCGCCTTTACTCAACTGAGCAGCAGGATTTTAAGACAAGTGATTTGCGCCTCGGAGGCAGAAATTCGCGACGCGGCTAATCGTTCAGCGGAGGCGCGGGATCAGACTCTGCTGGCTTTGACGTGAATCTCTTCGTTGCGGAGGCGGTCACATTCGGAATTGAGGGATTTCGCGAGCCATTGGTCAGGGTCTTGATCGGTGCGGTAGGAGCGGGCGTGTTCGGCGACGCGCTGCATAACCACCGAGCGGACCTTCTCGGAGACCACGCCGGATTCGAAGTGACGTGCGATGGCCGAGCGAATGAGCTCGGCGTTGGTGGCGCAGAGGGATGTCAAGGCCAGGGCGTCGTGCTTATCGGTGGCGAGGCGAATGAGGGCGTCGCGGTTTGTCATTGCTGCGCCTTGCCGCGACGTTTGCGTAATCCATTCCTCCAGAGCGGGCACCGTGCGAAAAGTCTTGGAGTTTATTTTCCAGGGGATGCTGGCCCAGAAGACGGTGACACTGTTGGTGAGGCTGTCGAGACACATGCGGTCTTCGGCGTTAGCGGTGGGCTTCTTCAGCCAGAGAACGGTTCCGTCGTCGGTTTCTTCCACGTCAACGAATCCATTGCTCCGTGCAAGGTCTTGGAATGCTTTGAGTTTTTCCATAGCAATTTCAGTTTACGCTCAATCGAGCATGGCGCCGGTTAGATTTCACGAGTATTCCAAGCTGGCTAGCACGCAAACGACAAGGGACTAAAGGCTGTACCATTTTGGAAAAGCCCTCATGGGGGGCGAGTTCACGCTTTAGGGGAGACGCGCGCGGCGTAAAGTGCCCCGGCGGATGCAAATGAGAAAGCCATGTTGCGGATCGAGCTTGCCGGGGGTTTAGTGTACCGCCTTGGTTCAACTTGTCGGAGGCTCGTTGCGGTTCCTTATCGATGATCCTGGCGGTAGACCGTGCCGCCTTTCATCACGAAGCTGACTTTTTGGAGGACGCTGACATCGTTCAGCGGATCGCCCGGAACAGCAATGATATCCGCGAGATAGCCTGATTTGAGAGCACCGATTTGATCTTGCCAGCCGAGTAGCTTTGCGCCACTGAGCAGGTCGGCCTGGAGGGCGGCGAGCGGGGTCATGCCGTATTTGACCATGAGGGTGAGTTCGCGGGCTTGGGTGCCGTGCGGAAATGGGCCGACATCAGAGCCTACCGCCATGGGAACGCCGGCGGCGAGTTGCTTGCGAAATTCTTGGGCATGGAAGTCCTGCATGCGGCGTTCGCGTTCGGATTGAGCAGGAGTGGCGGCGTGATCGGCGAAGTATTCCGCGATGGCGAAAGTAGGAACGGCGAAGATCTGTTTTTCGCGCATTAAACGCATGGTTTCTTCGCTGAGTTGGTAGGCGTGGTCGATCGAGACTACGCCTGCGCGGGCTGCATAGAGAGTGCCGGGCTCACCGGTGGCGTGGACGGCAACGTGTTTGCCGCTGCGTGAGGCTTCTTCGACGGCGGCGTGGAGTTCGGCTTCGGTGTACTGGAAGGGCGTGGAGAAGTGGCCGTCCCGGAGAGAGTCGGGGCCTGTTTCGTAGACCTTGATGAAATCGGCGCCTTCTTTAAATTGCTGACGGATTACGGTGACGAGTTCGGCGGCGTTGTTGGCGTAGGTGGCGTTGGACAGGACGTGCTGGTCGGGATTGTAGCGGATGGCGTCTTCGTGCCCGCCGAGAATGTCGACGGCGTTGCCGCTGATGCGCAGGCGCGGGCCGGGAATTAAACTGTGATTGATGGCGTTGCGGATGGCGGTGTCGGCGGAGCCTGCGCCTTCGGTGCCCATGTCGCGCTCGGCGGTGAAGCCCGCCATCAAATCATCGCGGGCAGCCAGCAGCGCGGAAATCGTGCGCTCCGGTACGGACTCTTCGACGGTTTGCAGATCTTCGGCGCCGGGATGGAGGAAGAGGTGAACGTGAACGTCGATCAACCCGGGGAGAAGAGTGGTGTCGCCCAGGTCGATGACTTCGGCTGCAGCGGGGTGTTTGACGACGGAACCCACCTCGACGATGCGCTCGTCTTCGACGAGGACTTCGCCGGGAGAGACTATTTTTCCGGATTCGATGTCGAGGAGGCGTGCGGCATGCAACACCGCGGCATGCTTCGATCCGGCCGGCAGGGATTGCGCCAAACCAGGAGAGAAGAGAACGCAGGAAAGCAATGCAAAGGACAACGGTGCCAGGAGGGCAGACTTTGATTTCATAGTGCCCGAAATGATAGCACTCCCGCTTTTATCTCCGGCACAGAGTCGCGGAATGAAGTGGAGATGGACCGGCGGCGTGACACGCGGCGACCAACTGGTGACTTTGGAGCCATTGCGTGATGGAACCGTGCGCGCGCGGCTGGGCGTTACTCAGGATCTGGACGGCGAGCTGGCGGGGACGCCGAAGATAGTTCTTGAACTCCTCCTGGGAAAGATAGGCCTGCAACAGGCGCGTGCAAACAGGATCGAGTATAAGGGCGATCCCAACGTTTTGCGAAGAGTGACCGCGCACAACACAACTGCTTGGCCTGGGACCTCTGGAACAAATTCCTGATTCTAATAATGCGTGAATTGGCAGAGGGGGGAAGAGCGCACCCGCTAGTCCGCTCTCCTTTGTCCGCGACGACAGAGCGTGCTACGCTGCGCGCGCGATTTGAAAGAAGGAGATTCTGGATGCGAGTTCGACGGGTGGCTTGGCTTTGCGTTTTTTTATTTTTTCGGGCGACTGATTGCCGGGGGCAGGAGGCAGCAGCGGATTTGGACCACGTGGTGCAGCGGATGGTGGCGCAGGAAGGAGTCGTGGGAGCGTCCGTGCTGGTCGCACGTGGAGACAAAATCCTTTTGCACAAGGGCTATGGATTTGCTGATCTCGGGCTAGAGGCGGCGGCGAAGGACGAAACCGTTTATCACGTTGTGGGGCCGATGCTGCCGTTTACGGGAATTGCGGTGCTGCAGCAGATGGAACGAGGGAAGCTTTCGCTGGATGATGACATTTCGAAGTATGTGCCGGAATTTCCGTTGCAGGGGCATCGTGTGACGATCCGGCAACTGTTGAATCACACTTCCGGGATTGTGGACTATCACTACCTCGGCGATCCGATTGAAGCTACAAGCCGGCAACCCAAAGCGCTCGACGAAGTGATGGCTCTCTATGCGGGGAAAAAGTGGGTGAATGAGCCGGGTACGAAATGGGATTGGTCGATTTCAGGATTTCAACTGCTTGTGACGATTGTGGAACGGGTTAGTGGACAGAGCTTTGCGGAATACGTTAAGCGGAATATTTTTACTCCGGCGGGCGTGGCGGCCACAACGTATTGCGACGATTTCTCGCTGGTGCACGGGCTGTCTCGTGGGTATCGGAAATTCGAGAAGGGCTATGTGCCGGCAAACGAGAATGACATGGCATATAACGCGGATTTGCGGTTTTGCAGCACGGTGGGCGACATCTATCAGCTTTGGGAATCGATTCGGGCGAAAAGATTGATCGGGCCGAAAACGCTTGAAATGATGACAACCGCGGAAGGCGCCGCGATGCACATGAGTCCGCAAGACCCCAAAGCACAATATGGATTCGCGATAATCCTCAATCGCGAAGAGGAGCACCGGCGGATTGGGCAGCACGGGTCTTTACTTGGGTACAGCGGGAGCCTCTACGATTTTCCGGAGGATGGATTGACGATCGTGGTGCTGACGAACACGGAGGGGCAAAACGCTTATGCCATCACGCGGGCGCTAGCGAGGGCGGTGCTCGGTTTGCCGCAACTTCCGGCGCCGCCGGCCGCCTCTGCCGAAAAGATGTTAGAGGACAAACCCGTTTCCCAGGACGAACGGAAACAGCTTGCGGGAACTTATGTTTTGAAATTGGAGCGACTGACGCCGGGTTTGCACGATTCGTTCGAGCAGTACCGCAGAACGTTCCGGGTGTTCGATGAAAACGGGCGGTTGATGATCCAGGCGCTGGGAGAAGGACCAGAGCGGCTGCTCAAACAACAAGAAGGCAGCTTTACGACGCGCTCGAAACCCAGGAGCCGGGTGTCGTTCGTGGTGCAAGGACGGATCGTCGCCAGCATGAAGATGGATCCCTCGGATTTTGGAGTTCCGTTGTCCGGAGAGCGGGTCGGAGCGGGCGACCCGCAAACGTTTCACCGGCAACTGCAATAGAGCAGGCGGCGCTCATGGCGAGCGAACTCATTGCGAAAGCGGCGAACGCTAGAGTTTTTGGAAGAAGTGGGCGACTTTTTTGCCGGCCGATTCCGTGTAGTAGACCGTGACTTTCGCCGTTTTATCGGCGCCTTTGCCGATCTCCTTTGCGGAGGCGACCGTGTCGTGGCCTACCACTTGAAAAGTGTGCTCAGTTCCATCGGCGGCTTTGACCACAACGGTCTTGCCGTCTTCACTTACGTGACTGACCGTCCCGTCGACAGCGTGCAGGCCACTTTTGCCCACTTTATCGACTTCGACAGCGGTTTCTTCCGCGCCTTTCGCAGTGTAGTGAGCTACAACCTCAGCGCCCTCGGTGAGTCCGTGGAAGGAGTCTTTGGCGCCTGTGGCCGTGGCTTGGGCGCCGTGGACAGTGGTCCTGGCAACGAAATGAAAGGTGTGTTCGGTGCCGTCGGCGGTTTTGACGACAATAGTCTTGGAGGCTTCATCGACCTTGGTAACTGTGCCGTGAACGGCAGTGACGACGTCTTCGTCTGCGTGGGCGGGTAGGAGGAAGAGAGAAGCAACGGTGAACAAACCAAGCGCGTGTTTGAACATGGAAAGCCTCCAGTGCGTTGACGAAACCAAGTCTATTCAGAGACTAAGAATATCGCAAGCGGGCCAGGAAATGTACAGGGAAGAAGCAGCGAACCGAGGCGGGCGAAGAGGACACGCGAGGAAGCTGGCAGAAAGGGAAGGGGTCCGGGGGAGCGAGGTGTGTAGAAGATCTATTGGGGATGGCGAGCGCCATGTTTCCGCAAATATCAAAATATGGCGAGCCGGCACCACAAAAAGAATCCTGCGAGACCGCGTTATACGACTTGTCTACGTTTGTGGAAGACCCGCCGAGTGTCGCCCAGGGCGGCAAAGGCGTCATCGTACCCGGTTGCCCTTGTTGCAAGGAAACGATTCGGCACAATCGCACAGTTCTGGACCATCTGACGAACGACGTTCTACCCACGGTCATAAACAAGTTGCCGGCAGGTTCGTGACCCGCTGAACATAAGGTGAAAACCCGAGCCTCAATGCCAATCTTTCCCGGATTGCAGGGCACCATGAGTTCAATTAACTTGCAAATAGCGAGGGATACCATGATTCCACATCGTACCGTACGGGAAATTCCGCTCGGCAACCTCCAGCCTGTAGAGCCGCCAGTGGCGATACCCTTTCAGGATGCAGTGGCGATAAAGCTGCATGCGCGTGTCGTGGAGTTCATCGCGAAGCCTGAAAAAACTGACGAATTGCGAGGTCTCCTCCGCCAGGTGGTGACCCCGCTCCTTCGGGATCGAAGCGGGTTTATTCGCTCGGTTGTTCTGACCACGCATGAAGAACAACGTCGCGTTGTAGTCATCACATTTTGGAGCACAGAAGAGCATACTGCGCGCGACCCGTGGGAGGAGACTCCACGAGCGCGCGAGTTATTTTCACCGCTGATTGACGCTCTTTCGAGGACGCGAACCTGCAGGGTAGATGTTACGGAGGCGACAGAGGCCCGCAGCCAGGCGATAAGCCTGCCGATTTGCTGACCGCGTCCCGTCTACCTCACATCGCTGCGTGACGATAACAGATCGGCCCGGCTGCTGTTCGGATAGCCGGGCTTTTTTTTCCTCTTAGGTTTATACGACTGCTTCGAATTCGAAATCTGTAAATATTACAATCGATAAACGCGAGAGGGCCCCTTTCTGCGTACTAGAACCGCCATTCCGCAAGGGGCGCTTCCTGGCTCAAGAGACATGAAACGCTCGACTTATCACTGTTGGCGCGTAAAGTGCATGACCTTCAATGAGAGACATATTTGTTTGAGAAATAAATCGTGAGGACCTGCCTGAGTGGACTATATGGCTGTCAACAGATTGGAAGGTTGGGATGATACGACCTGCCAATTCTTTTGTGCTTGCTGCAAAACTAGAACCACTTTGCCCGCGCCACAACAAGATCATGCGATACGAGGCGAGCGGACTTCCTTCGGGAACCGACAATCGACCTTCCTATCATTGCGGTTACGAAGGGTGCAGCGTTCGCTATGACTTGGTCAACGGGTACTTCACATTACTCGGAATGCCCGAAGAAATAAATCCCGTGGAGGAACCGGGTGGCAACACGTTGAAGTGCGAGAAACACGAGGCTTGGTTGTACCGCAACAGAAATCAAGCGAACGAATGGGGTGACGAGTGGTGTTGCGGCGTTGAAGGGTGCGGGTTCTGTGTTCTGACAGGGACAAAGGGCAATCGGGTCAGGACATAATAGTTGGCCGAAAGGTGGTCCGACTGTTTTCTGACAACACCGACACATCATTCTAATCGAACCGCGGAACAAACGCGCCGATGTGACGGCGAATCGCTTGCGCGACGTCGTGTAAGCGCCAAGCCGGACGATTTACTAACTAAGTCCTTACAGTGGACAGAACGCCACAGTGGACGAGCGTGAAAGAGGAGCCCCATGGCAACAATTCCTCCACAAGAACACATTTTGCTCAACCTAACTTGCCCCCACTGCCACAAGATGAATTTGCTTGCGGTTGTTCCTGCTTCAGGCGCAAGTAGCTACGTTGAGTAACCGCCGGTGGTTCGATGGTCGGAATCTGAATTTGGTTTAGCGGTCTTCAAGAGCTTGTAGACTATTTCCTGGTTTAAAACTCGGTGTTCATTGAGTCCCTCTGGGAAGGGTGACGATCTACTCTGACGAACGGCGGAGCCTGTTCAACAAGGCGGCCAGATGCGGACGATCTACTTCCTTCACCGCCCTGAATTTCAGGCCCACGCCACGACCGGGATTTACATGCCGTACTACAGCGTCGGCCCTGATCTGTCCCTCTTGGACCAGAAATTCAACCTGTGTCTGTGCCCCAACAACTTTCGTACATCGCGTCTCGATAAACAGACCGCCCGGGCCCAGATTCCGAACTCGGGAAGTGTCATCATGTCCCCCACAACGCCAGTACACCCAAACGTCGGGCGTCTCGACTCGCGAGTTAAATCTCCTTGCAGGGGAAATCGGTTGTTGCCACATATACCACCGCCTGAGGGCTTTCCGTAGATGGCGGAATCCAGAAGTACGCAGGACTTAAAGGGCGGGAATCGTTCCGAACGATAGGTCTTACGAAGCCGAGGGCGCTACAGTTGACCGAGTCCACGCCTCTTAACTGGGGGACAACAGAAACCGAATTCTAGACTTAAGAAACTACGATTGCAATATGAAAAGTGGTCCGGAGCGAACCAGTGCCAACGCCGTTTGATGTAGCTGGTTCGAAGCGAGTGGAACTCTCTAGCCGTCGCTGGCATCTTAATGAACACAGCCCGTGGAGGATTCTATGTCTGGGACAAGTTCAGCGTCCCTTCGTACTGAGCCGCACCCTTGTATGCAGGTTGCGTGTCCATACTGCCGGACGAAAATGATTGTGAATGTCGGGTCAACGACCGACACCAGTAAGAACTCGGTTCAATGTTTAGGCTGTGACAAAACGTTCGTCGCAATCGTGCCCGGCCCTGTTGTTGGCGGACCTTTTACATTAAGTGATTAGTTTGAGCACAGAATTCCTTGACCGATTAGAGAGCCAGCTCAAAATTGGCAAGGAGCCTGCCAGCCGTCGGGCCATCGAGCGGATTTTGGACGTTATTATATTAAGAAGAGCTATGAGAACGGCCAATATCAAAGCCCAACGGAAGCGGAGAGAGATTTCAGACAGTTGGTTGAACGCGAAGAAAACGCCAAGTAGAGGGTAGTCGGCGATCCAGTGCGGAGTTTTGTTACTAACGCGCCATTTTCTGAAGCGTGTACAAAATAAGTTTGCGGTCGTCCTCGTTTGATTTGCCCAACAGTCGACGGAGTTTGTTTAGAAACTTCGCATCCTTGCCTGAATTACCCCATGCGATATTGTCGGAACCCTTGCGCTTGATTAGATTCGGGACTTCGGGCGGCTTCGCACCGTCGTAGAAGAGTTGGTACATGGGAATTTCTAAAGCACGCGCCAGCTTTTCCAGGGTCTCGACGGCTGGCACGGTATGCCCGTTCTCGACGCGGGAGATGTAACAACGAAGAAGGCCGGTGCGCTTTTCAATGTCGCCCTGGCTGAGTTTCTTTTGTTCGCGAAGTTCGCGGAGTCTGTCGCCAATGACCATGCCGGGGATTATTCCATCAGGGCGATTAGAAAGCAAATTAGGGGTCTCCGGTAAATACGCTCGGAGCAATCAAATTAAGTCATCGAAACGTAGTGTGGTAGAGCCGCTCCGAGCTCACCTCAAATATTTGACGTTTTCTCAAGAAATATGCAGTTTCAGTGTATTTGCTGCACTCCGGAAAAGATAGAGTGCGGTCGAGTGGATTCGAACCACCACGGTATCGCTACCGCCAGCCCCTCAAGCTGGTGCGTCTGCCAGTTCCGCCACGACCGCACAGAGGTGAGATGTACATCTTAACTGGCAGTCAGGAGGGCTGCAAGCGCTAGGGTTACATTTTTAGATGGCTTGACTTGGGCCCAGGGACGCAACGCGAGCAGCAGGCTGGTTCCCGAGTTTGCTCAAACAGATATATAGAAAGCAGTTCTTCCTTCCGGGCGCCCGCTCGCCGAGGCAACAAGCTCGTTCGGCAAATGCGGGATCATGAACTAGAATCGTCCGAACTCCAACAAGTTTCGGTTGGAGGTGATTTTGGCGCCCGCTCTGAGAACCAATTGACCTGTCTGATCGCGAGCGGCAAAACGCGATTCTCAAGTGCCCGTTAGGTGGCCAGAATATCCGGTTTTGAGAGGGTTCTTACATCTGAAAAGGGCTAAGTCGTTTGAACGCGCGGCAGAGCCGGTTGGTAATTGGCGCGTTACGAGCCCGACGACCTCCACCATGATGCCCCGCATTTAGTTGATAGCTGAGAAGAAGAAGCCGCGGCTTTCGCCCGAACGAAGAAGCCGCGGCTTTCGCCCGAACTCGGATAGAGTTCGGGTTGAGAATCCCTTTTCAAAGAAGAGAGCCGCCGTGAGAAAGAAATACCAGGGGAAAGACCGCAAGTCCAATCGCAAGTTCGAAGTCGTGCAGGGGCAAGAGTTGCTGGTTCGGGTGCCGCTACCGATGGCCGAGGTGTGGGCCGAGATGCAAGCGCAGGTGGAAGAGCTGACCTGGCAAACCGGACTGCAGATTCTGCGCGCTATCCTGGAAGGATGCCGGGAATGTCCCATTGCAAGAAGACCTCCCGGCGTGATTTATCATCGAGACAAGCAGAGCAATGCGTTCTGGCTCAGGGCGACGACTATAATAGTACGAGTTTTTTGTCCATACTGTGCTGCAGAAGCACACGGAGAAGGAGTTCAGTATGAACTAATCGACCGTGTGAATACGTTAAGCTGCGCAAGAGATGAGGGAGGGCCCCTGGAGCAGCCGACAAGGCCTCAAATCTGGAAAGGTGAGAGTCGTTTCTCCGTCAATGCCTGTAGACCTTCGTCCGGCGGTCCTTGCAGAGCTCGTATGAGCGATGAAGATGGTGTAACGCCCTTCGAGGTGGTGGTAAACGCCACCCTGACACGAGTAACGCTAGGGTCAGGCAAAGGAGCTCTGGGCACTCGGCTGTCCTAGCCCGTCCTAGCCCCAGTTTACGAGTTAGCGTAGTCCTTTCCACGTAAGTCCTTTTAGTCCAGGCATTTATTCGCCCGCGCTGCTATGCCCTAAGTTTTGAACGTCTCTACCTGTTCACACGGTGCTCCGCATTCTTTGTTGTGCGCAGCAAAGAAAACATTGGCTAAACCGCTAGCGCGGTATTGGTGGTGCTGCAGTCGTGTCGGCTTTTCCGGTCATGCTCGTCGCTGTTCCCGTTGAACATCTCTCCACCTCTGAAGGTCTCTTTGCTAAAGCATGGAGTGGCTGCTCACAGCAGCACATGGAGAGACTACCGCGACAACAATCAGCAGAAAACCATGAACCTCTCGGCAGACCAATTCATCGGGCGATTCCTGCTTCACGTTCTACCGTATGGATTCCACCGCATCCGCTACTACGGGTTCCTCGGCAATCGTCACCGCAAGGAGAAGTTGGAGCTTTGCCGCCAACTTCTCGGCATGGCTCTTCCGTGTGAAAGTTCTTCCATCCCTGTGACACCGGAGGACTATCGTGACCGATACGAGAGACTCACGGGCCGTTCTCTTCGAGAATGCCCGGTTTGCCATCCCGGACACATGGTCCCCGTTACCGTTCTGGCCAAGGTGCGCCCTTCGCCGGCCATTCAGGACACGTCATGATCCGTCTCGTGCAACCTCAAATCGCTCTTTCCCAAAACTCGAAGCCCGCGAGTCGATGGAACCGTGTTGTCTTACGGCGTCTAAAAGCCTTGGCGGTCAGCCGCGGGTCCCATATTTTGCTCTTTGCAGGCCCGGAGAAGACCCTGAATCGCGCCCCACCAGGGTCGGTTCCGCAATTACCAACGGTTTGCGCTCTCTTTGTAGTCCCCGATTCACCAATCAAAACCCATAGCACACGCACCTTGCAGCGGTTCAGTCCAATACATTTTGCTCCAGCGACGCTACTCTCATCCCGTGGACCGGAGCAGCGGCGTGCGCTCCGATCACACCGTCGTCCTCACGGCCATCGAATCCACCAAGGTGTATCCGGATGCGCTACGACGTGTCACTTACTTCGATCTCCAGAACCAAAAGCGGCTGAAGTTCCTGACCAATAACTTCTTTCTTCCCGCTCTTACGATCGCGAAAATCTACAAGTCACGCTGGATGGTGGAATTATTTTTCGAAAGCTCGACATGGTGCACTCCTTCGGATGCTATGGAATTTCAAGGGCCAATTGCGCTGAATTGACCGTTGGTGGGGGCGCAGGACGGTTCCGTTCGGCCATGCATTGCTCGACGTCTGCTCTGTGCAAAATCCATGGTGCACCCCCGCAGGCTTGCGTTGCCAGCAACTGTTTCAGCCGAATCAGTCGCAAGACAGTGGTCGGCGTGACGCCGAGAACGCTGGCGGTTTCGCTGACGGACATTTCGCCGCGGGCCTGCCGTTCTCCCTCACAGTAGACCGGAATCGCATGGTGGCTGCGCAGCGAGCAGATACGCATCGCCGTCCAGATCTGTCCATGTGCTGTGCGGCGTTGATTCCGATTCAAGATTGCGGCGATCCGCGCGTCTGGTTCGATTCGCGCCAGCGTGCGAACGATTTCCACCAGATCATTGTCGGTAAAATACCGATGGTGGCCACTGCGAATCTTTTGGAACTCAATCTCGGTGTGATCTCCGCCTTGCCAATGCAATACCAGGCGTATGGTCTCGCCCTCAGACGTAGCAATGATCTCGTTCAGCGCGATACGAAGGAGCCGTTTCTTGTGTTCCGGCGAACTGTGCGGATCATCCCAGAGTCTGGGAAGATCCCGTGCAAGGGCCAACAGCTCCCGTTTCTGCGCGTCGCCGAGGGGGGACTCGCGACTTTGTTGCAATGTCGCAAGCTCCGCTTCGAGGTGCGCCTCCGTGGTCAGCGCTTGGTTCCAACGGCGTTCAAGTTCAGCGGCCACCAACCGATTTGCCGGATCCACCTCATCATATTGGATATTGGCGCCGTGCGCGTGTCACTTCGTAGCGCGCGTGCTCCAGTGCCAACGCCTTCTGCTGAATTCGCTCGTCGCTGGCACCCCGCAGTTCCTCGATCGCCTCAAAGGCTGCTTCGATGCCGAACGGCGTCAGACATTGCAGCAGTTGCTCAGAAACTAAGCGATCGGCACGGAGCCCGCCGAACATTACGCAACACGCATGATCGCGATTCAGGAGGTACCCAGAGCACTGATACCTGATCACGCGTGGACCGGGATATTGCGCCAGCAACTTGGCGCCACAGTGACCACAGCGCAGCAGCCCAGCAAGCAGCGCCTCGCCATGTTTGATCGGTCCACGCACCGCACCACCTCGCGCATTTTCGTTGTGGGCGATCATCGTCTGATTGCTCTGATAAACGTCCCAGTCAATGTACCCTTCATGGTGATCCGTGATCAACACCGTCCAGTCCTCGCGACGGTTCTTTTTCTGGCGGAAGATCCGCTTCTGCCCGGCCTCAAGTCGTGTCGTCGCCTTGGTGCGTCCATACGTGTACGCTCCGGCGTAGATCGGGTTCTTCAACACGCTGTGCACCGCATGGTACCGAGCGGGCTGCCAGATGATCTCGCGCGCACCTTCTGGCCCGCGAGCAATCGGCAATTGAATCTGCTGCCGATCAAGCCAGAAATAAACCTGTCGTGCACTGCCCAACTCTGCAAACTTGCGAAAGATCAGATCGATGGCGGCCCGGACCCTGGCATCGGGATCTTTCTCAATGCGGTCATCCGCTCCTTTGACGTACCCTATGGCGACCCGTTGAACCAAGGCGCCTCGCTGTGCCTTCTGCAACAGCGCTGCGTGCGCACGCTCGCGGAAACTGGCGACTTCCATTTCGCTGATGGTACCCTTCATTCCCAACAACAATCGATCGTTCGTGAGTCGGGGATCATACACGGCCTCGGCGTCGATCAGCAGCGCACCGACGACAGTGCAGAATTCCAGCAGGGTATGCCAGTCTCGTCCATTGCGCGCCAGCCGTGACGCCTCAATGCTGAACACGGCACCGACCTGCCCATCGCACAGCGCGCGCAACAGGCGTTCAAAGCCGGGGCGGCGCGTTCCGCCTCCCGAGATTCCGAGATCGTCATCGATTACGTCGACTTCTTGCCAGCCCAGCGCGCGCGCCCGATCGACCAGATTATACTGGCGGCGTTGACTTTCCAGGTTGTGCTGCATTTGACCAGGCGTGGACTGCCGGATGTACACACAGGCCCGACGGGCCAGATGATCAGCGGTAATCTTATTCATCACCGCCCTCCTTGTGAATCATCTTGGCCAGCGCCTGCATCCACTGCACCAGCGCCTGGCGTAGCTGCTCTTGCACGTCCAATGGGAGTCGTACAGCGGGAACGGTGGGAGCTTCTTCGAACATCTGTCGTTGGCGTTTTACTCGGGGCTGCGGCATCGTAATCCTCCTCGGGCACATTGTGCACAGTCGAGGAGAGGCAAGTCACGGCGACGCGATGTAACTCAAGAAGTACGCGAACCGGCAGGCGCGCAGTGGAAACTATCTTCGCGTGCGCAGACTCGGGACGCGTCATCCAGACCGGCACCGCCAACGGTCGTACAGCCTGACCACCGGCAAGCTGTGCGTACGCAGAGGATGAAAGCGGTAGTAGATCGTAACTTCAGTAGGGCACAGTTGATGGGCAGTATGTGGTTCAGTTGTTCAAATTTATCAAACAGCACCTGTGCATCAAGTCGTTCTATGGCACCAGCGAGAACGCCGTGAAGACCCAGATTTGGATCGCGGTCTCTATTTACGTATTGGTTGCGATCGTTCGGAAGCGCCTGCGGCTGGAAGTGAGCTCTTACCAGATTCTACAGATTCTGAGCCTCACGCTCTTCGAGAAAATGCCCATTTTACGGGCCTTGGAAGCGATCGACTCCCAAAACGAGTTAGGCGGAGACCCTAACCAGTTGATTTTATTCGAGTTTTAACCGGACAGCAGTGGCCCTAAATATAGACACCCTAAATCCGGCGCGACATGCAAAGACTCGAAGCCAAATCCATCCATGGTCACACCTATTATTACCTCTCGCAGTGGGGCTGGAAAAACGGCAAGTGCCGTCGCCTTTCCCAAAAATACCTCGGTAAGCTCGAAGACATTGCCCAAGCCGTTCAGGGCACTGGCCCCGCTCCAGAATACGCCGTGGTCCTGGACTGGGGCTTGCCGCAGACCCTCTGGCGCGAGGCGGAGGAAGCTCAAGTCGTCGAGCACGTCGATCAACTATGCCCTCAGCGCGCCCAGGGGCTGAGCACCGGTGATTACATCCGTCTGGCCGCGATCAACCGCGCTTGCGAACCGGTTAGCAAACAATCGATGTGGGATTGGGTTTCCCGCACGTCCCTGCCGCGCGTTTGGCCCGAGGCTTCGGCGGCGCAACTGACTTCCCAGCATTTCTGGGATCACATGGATCGTATCCAACCCGAGACCGCCCAGGCCATTTGCCAGCAACTCATCGCCGCGGTCTTGCAACAGGAGCACATCGAGTTGTCACAGGTCTGTTATGACGGCACCAACTTCTACACCTTCATCGACACTTTCAATCTCAAAGGCCAGAACAAGCAAGGCCGGTACAATCTTCGGCAAGTCAGCTATGCGCTGTTCTGCACGACCGATGGGCACCTGCCCCTCTTTTACGACGTTTATGAGGGCAGCCGCAACGATGCCAAAGAGTTTCCGCAGGTGTTGGAGAAGTTTCAGCGTTGGCTCAAAGAGCGGGCGGGTTCCACGTGGGCGGCGACTAAACCGACGCTCATCTTCGACAAAGGAAATAATTCCACAGACAACTTCGCTTTGGTGGACACCCTGGAACTGCCGCATGTGGGCTCCGTCAAACTGGATGAGCATCCCGATTTGGTAACCGTTTCCAACCGGGATGCCCGCTGGCAGCCGGCCACGGAGCCCGGCTGGGAAGGGACCAAAAGCTGGCGTACCCAGCAAGTGGTGTATGGAAAAGAGCGCACCTTGGTAATGACTTACAACCAGAACTTGTATGCTAGCCAATGGGCGACCGTGCAGAACGATCTGGCCCAAGCGCTGAGCCAGCTGCGGCGAAAACCGCGAGGCGAGCGTACCGATGCGGGGCTCTGGGGCGGACCGACTCGTAAGAGCGAAGAAGGCTCGTAATGGAGCTGGAGCGAAGGGGTCGGGTCAAGCGGTCGCATGACCGGCAACCGGCAAACAGGAGGACTTCGATGCGTGCGACAGACACGCCGTTCGACTGGCGTGGTTGCTTGATGGGAGCCGGATGAGCCGAGAGGTTCACGTCCGGTTCTGCGAGAGGCCGGAGGTACAATCGCGCCGGCCTACTCACCCGGGGTCAATAGGAAGTGGCGATCTCTGGAATGAGGTGCCTTGGTTCCGTACCAAGTTACGCTCACGTACGCTCACGTATTGACATCTATTGATGTCTATTGATATCTATTGATGTCCAATGGGTGCTTGAACGAGACTGTACTCATTTTAGAAACATTTGACGGACCGGTCAAAGAGCGCAAGCAACGACTAGAACTAACCGTGGACATTGCCTATCCAAGACAGCCTACCTGGTTGTTTCCAGCTTGTGCTGTCGGTTGGTCCGAACCTCACACTAGCAATCAAATTGAAGTGTCTTTGCCACGAATGAACGTAGGACGAATCCGGTACCCTAGCTCTGATTGTGGAATAGAACGCAAACGCCAGAAAATAGATACTATGTTTCACAGATCGAACTGTGAAATTCCAGAGCTTCTTGTTCCGCCTGTATCCGCGTCCATTCGGCAAGGTCGTCAGTGTAAATGGAAGATAGCAGGTTGAGATAAAACCCTTATGAGCGGCCACTGTATTCCACTTGTCGATCGGGAAGTGTGTTTCTGGCCCATCCATCTGGAGCGATCAACTTCGGCTCTTGCCCGATGCAAAGCCGTTCTCGCGCCAGACGAACAGAAAAAGGCTGGCCGCTTCCGGTTTGAACATTTGCAGCATTCGTTCATTCTGGCGCGCGGTTGCCTCCGCTTCTTGCTCTCGAGATATTTGCAGGTTTCACCAAACTGTATTCAGTTTATTTACGGCCCGCAAGGAAAACCAAGCTTGGTTCCGCCAGCCCGCATTACGTTCAACATGTCGCGTTCAGGTCGCCTCGCTGTTTTTGCATTTACCACAAAGTGCGAGATTGGTGTGGATGTAGAATTGATCAGAGCAATTTCGGACATGCCGCTAATCGCTTCCCAGTTCTTCTGTCCAGAAGAAGCAGCAGAACTCCTGTCCCTCCCATACTATCAACGTGCTCATGCCTTTTTTCTATGCTGGACGCGAAAAGAGGCGTATGTCAAGGCGGTTGGACGAGGCTTGTCCATTCCTCTGGATGAGTTTCGCGTCACGTTGCGCCCAGACGAACCTGCGCGTCTTGTTCATCTCAAGCGCGATATCGATGCGGCGAAAATCTGGACTCTACACAGTTTGATCCCGACCTCGCAGCATGCTGCCGCCGTTGCCTACAAGGATGAACCGCGCCCGGTTCGAACACTGCCGGCGCTCGACGTGGGGAGATTGCTCGAAAGTTTCTGACGGTCGCATGCCTTTTGCCTATCAAATGAGAACACTTCGCGAGTCCAGGGTTAAGCAAGAGGATGGTAGCGTGAAGGAGTTGAATTTGAGTGAATAACTTATCCGATAACACCCCCGATGGGAACAAAGCCGAGCGGGGGACGAATTTTCGCGCCGTGGTGCAGGAAATAGGCTCCCTTGTACGCACACGCAAACGTCTCCTAGTGGTGGGTTTTATTTTACTTACGATCAATCGCATTTCAGGGCTTATATTACCGTATTCAACCCAATTTGTGATCGACAACGTCATCGCCAAACGGCAAACGAACCTGCTCGTTCCAATTGTGGGGGGTGCGCTGCTGGCAACACTCATTCAAGGCACCAGTTCCTTCGCGCTCACCCAGTTGCTGCCGAAAGCGGCACAGCGTCTGATTGCTGACCTTCGAATCAAAGTGCAAGGACATGTTGGCAGGCTGCCGGTTGCGTATTACGATGCGAGCAAGACCGGCAACCTTCTGGCACGAATCATGTCCGATGTAGAAGGGGTGAGTAATCTTATCGGCTTAGGGCTGGTCGAGCTCGTAGGTGGGCTAATGAGCGGTTGCATTGCAATGATAGTTCTATTTTGGATCAGCTCCACTATGACCGTGATCGCGATCGCATTCCTGAGTGTATTCGCAATTGGGTTGCACAAGGCATTAGCATTCATCCGTCCAATGTTCCGAGAGCGCTCAGCGATCAACGCCGATGTGAGCGGCCGATTGACCGAATCTCTCGCTGGTGTGCGCGTGGTGAAGGCATACCACGCCGAAGCGCGCGAGCATGTGGTCTTCAGCCAGGGTGTACAGCGCTTGCTTGATAATATTCTTAAAGCCATCACCGCAATGTCTGTTACGGGTCTCTGGTCGAGCATTCTATTCGGCCTCATGGGAACGGTTGTGATGTTTGTCGGCGTGCGGCAGATCTTGAATGGCGGTTTGACTATTGGCCGGTTCTTTACTTTCACCATGTTGCTTGGTTATTTGGCTGGTCCTTTTTCCAGTCTCGTTCGTCTGGGCACTCAACTCACTGAAGCAGTTGTTGGTCTCGAGCGAACCCGCGAACTCCTGAATGAACGCCCGGAAGATGAAGATCCAAATCGTGCAATGGGTTTAGGCAGGTTGAACGGGCATATCGAATTCCAGCACATCGATTTTGAATATGAACTAGGCAAACCCGTGCTCAGAGATGTCTCCTTTGAAGCATCGCCAGGTACGGTGACGGCTTTGGTTGGCTCGTCTGGATCAGGCAAATCCACTATCATTGGCCTGCTTGCGGCCTTCTATGTGCCAAAATCGGGCCAAATCCTGATCGATGGCAATGATCTCTCGAAAGTCAAGCTAGATTCGTACCGTACGCAACTGGGAATGGTTTCACAGGAGTCGTTTCTTTTCGCTGGTACGATCCGAGAAAACATCATGTTTTCTTGTCCTAGAGGAACTGAGAAAGAGTTAATGCGCGCTTGCTGTACCGCCCATGTGGATGAGTTCGCCGACCGATTTACCAATGGTTATGATACCGTCATAGGCGAAAGAGGCGTTCGGTTGTCCGGTGGACAACGCCAACGCGTGTCAATCGCACGCGCGATCTTATCCGATCCGCGCATTCTTATTTTAGATGAAGCGACTTCCAGCCTAGACTCACAGTCAGAGCGATTGATTCAGGAAGGCCTTTCCTATCTCATGAAAGGGCGCACGACATTCGTGATCGCCCACCGGCTCTCTACGATCCGGCACGCCAATCAGATCCTCGTTGTCGAGGCTGGGCGCATCGTGGAATGTGGCACCCACGAGTCACTATATGCAAAGGCCGGCCGCTACACTGACCTTTACAACAGCCAACAAAGCATCGAGACGAACCTTTTCCTAGCGCCTGGCGAGACCGATATACAGGAGAGTCCGCCGGGATACTAGCTACTGTCTAGAAGAACGGCATCCGAAGTGATGGGTCCACGAGAAAAATCGATGCGAGTGGGGTGCCGGCAGAAGGAAAAAGACAGCTGTGGTATATTGTATAATGAGAGAGCGCCTTCGGATGTTTACCCTTGCGGTCCGGCATATAGGTGAGCCAAATCGCGGGCGGTGTGACATCTCCCGCGGGCCGATCATCGCGCACGTAGGTCCGCAGCCTCACCCCGTTTTCGCTGAGAAGTTGCTTGGATGATGGGCCTTGCGGTGGGCACGCGCATCTGGATCGTGGCGGGTATGACGGATTTGCGAAGCCGCTTCACGGGCTTGAGCGGGATGGTCGTAAGCGTTCGTTTCTTACCGTCCACTAAAGATGCTATCGGCGGTGCGCGTTTCGCAGCGGTGTGTTGATCTCGTCGGTGAAGAAGGTGTTGTGCCCGTCAGTGGCTATGGCCACATACCCGACCGGTACGAGCGTTGCGACCGTGATCTCGCCGTCGCTGATCAGCTCACTGCGATGTGAGGTAACTCCGAGGAACTGCAGACAGCGACTTTCCCTGCTGCGTCTTTGTTTACGCCGCTTGGCTGCTTGGTCTATTCCGGGTGACAGATTTAGCGTGCAACTGGCTTGGCGCGATGCGGAGATCGAGCACTTCAAGCTGCTGCTCGGCAAGCGGCGCGTGCAGTTGGGGCGCCAGTCGGAGAAGCCTGGAACGGCAGATGCGCGGGCAGCCGCGCCGACGGGAGTGCCTCACTCGAACCTCAATTGGTGCACGAGGCCGTTGAGATACGGAAGCTTGAGCATGGTCATGTGATTACCGGAGGCGTAAACATAGGTTAGATTGGGCGCTAACCGCCTCCATCCCCTCGTGATCTGCTCGCGGTTTCTTCGGTTTTCATCTTGGTCTAGTTTTTCATCATCTGCAAGTACTAGTTGCACCCGCCCTTGATAGGGCCGATCAGGTGTATAGTGGGTGCGCAATGCCATGGCAAAAGTACGTAATGGGCCACGCAATAGATTGGGCTGCGAGCGGCGAGGCAAGAGACCCTCTCTCACTAATCGACTATGCAGAAGGGCTATTTGTGCGGCTTCATCACGTGAATCGAGGTCGCTTTTCCGGATGTCTAGTCGATGCCCGACAATTTCCTCGTAGGTATCAATTAGCTTCATCATTGCCTCGGTGCGGCTGTACTCGCGGATTAGGGAGAGTCGATTGTCGGGCGCATTGCTGTCGAGAATGACAAGCGTTGCAACATGACGCCCTTTATCAAGTAATTGTTGGGCCATATCAAATGCGACCCAGCCACCAAAAGAGTGACCTAATAAGTGAATTGGACCTTTCGGGTGTATTTCCTCGATTGCACGAAGATAGAATTCCGATGCAGCTGAGACTGTTGAATGCGGAACAAGTAGTCCATCCAAACCACGTGGCTGAAGACCATAAATCGGCCCAGGGTTGTCCAGACAGGTGGCCAGTTGAATGAAGCTGGTCACATTATCGCCCGCCCCAGGAATACAGAAAATTGGAGTTTCGGTTTTGTTTCGTCCGCTTTGGAGTCGGAACAGCGAGGAGTGGCTTTGCTCGGGAAATTTCGTCGAGTCTGCGGTTGCTCCGCGGATTGCCCGCGACAGTGTTTGGCCAAGCACTTCAACATTCGGCTTTCGCATCATCGAGTGGTGTGTTCCTACAATCTGAATCATGCGCAGTTGATCTCGAGGCACAACGGCCTTCCACCCGAGAGTCGAGTTGATAGTAGGGTTCTCTTGGGCCGCAAAGAGATGCACAGAAATGGGAATTCGTTGCGCGGAGTATAGCGCTCTTGCCGAGCCAATAGCGTGCAACCGAACGATCCAGCGCCGGATTTGCGCACATGTGAATCCGATGAAGCGTTCGGGCATAAGTGACAATTGTTGACATTGATGTACAAGGTCTTCAAATGCCATCTTCGCTGAAATTAATCTTATGGCGCCAATTGTCGCCTGCAGCTCTTCATCCCCATTTGTCGCGTATTCGATGCAGCGCAATAGCTCTTCCTTGTCGTCAAAGGCGACTGTGGGCGTTTGGGGCAAATCACTTATACCAGGAAGATAATAAGTATCGATTAATCCGAGAAATTCAACTCCTTGATCGGCGCCGATAAGTTGTGTTGCTATTTCATAAGCTAAAAGGCCTCCAAAGGACCAGCCGGCAATGCGGTACGGGCCGGTCGGCTGTATTGAGCGAATCATCTGCACCATTCGGGTTGCCATTCCTTCAATGGTGCGCAATGGAGCTTCATGCGTTGGCTTCGCATGCAAGCCGTATATCGGAATTTCTTCGTCAATGTGGGGAGTAAGCACTTGGAGGTAACTCAATTCACCGGAACCTTCGTGCGCTAAGAAGAGGGGGCGCTCCGTTCCGCCTTTTCTCATGAGTATTGCGTCGTCCGCCGAAGACAGCCTGCCTTGCAATCCAAACTTTGTCGCAATAGATTCGATGGTTGGGTGTGTAAACAGATCTTCTATCAAGATATAAATTCCCATTTGTTCAAGCAAGGCAGCCACGCGCACGGCGAGCAGCGAGTGCCCCCCGAGTTCGAAGAAGTTATCGTGTCGGCCGACTCGGTCAAGCTTGAGGACCTCGGCCCAGATGGCAGCCAGCGTAGTCTCGATCTCACCCAGCGGAGCTTCGTAGCCGCGGGTGGCAT
>JABCZF010000012.1 GCA_013289825.1 Acidobacteriota bacterium
ACCCCGGGAAGTGCTTGTATACGCTCGAGAACTTGATCGAAAAAAGCAATCGCCGGTTCATCCGCGGATTTGGGACCCCAGAGTGAGAGAGTAAGAGTCAGCGTGTGTGATGGGTCGAAGCCAGGATCGACTTCGAGAAGGCGAACGAAACTCTTCATCATGAGGCCGGCGCCAGTTAGCAGGAGCAAAGCCAGAGCGACATCGGCGAAAATCAACACGCTGCGTAGGCGGTGGCGTTCTTTTCCCGCGGTGCTCTTGCCGGTTTCCTTCAGAGCTTCGTTGAGATCGAGTCTGGAGGCACGGAAGGCGGGCAGGAGGCCAAACACCAGGCCGGTGACTAGGGAGATGCCGAAGGTGAAAGCGAACGTCCAAGCATCAATCTGCACGTTTTGAAGACGCGGTAAATTGGCGAGGCGGACCAGTCGTAGCACGGCAACACCGCCCCAAGCTAAGAAGAGGCCGAAAGCTCCGCCGAGGAGGGAGATTAGGAGACTCTCAGTGAGAAACTGACGGACCATGCGAGCGCGCCGTGCGCCAAGAGCGGCGCGAAGAGCTACTTCGCGCTGGCGGCGCGCGGCCCAGGCGAGAAGAAGATTTGCGACGTTAACACAAGCGATCAGAAGTACGAATCCCACGGAGCCGAGCAATATCCAGAGCGCCGTTTTAACGTCCCCGACGAGATAATCTTTCAGCGGAGTCAGCGTGACGCCGGAAGCGGAGTAGGCCGTGGGATATTCACGGAAAAGGTTTGTGGAGATTTGATTCATTTCGGCTTCGGCTTCGGAGATGGGCAAGCCGTCGCGGAGGCGGGCGATGGCGCGCAAGTGGCGGCAGTCGCGGCAGGCGTACGGAAGCGTGGCATCGTAGGCCAGCGGTGTGTAAATGTCTGCGGGCTTGCGGGGATCGAAAGAGAGAACGGAGGGAAAATCGGCGGGAAGGACGCCGACAACTGTGTAGGCCCGGGTTCCCAGCTGCACCGACTTGCCAATTATGCCGGGGTCGGCGCCGAAGGTTCGCTGCCAGAAGCCGTAGCTCAGGATTACGACAAAATTGTTTCCGCGCACGTCTTCCGAGGGGAGAAAGTTGCGGCCGCGCTCAAGTTTTACGCCCATAAGATCGAAGAGGGTCGAGGAGGCGCGGAAGCCGATGAGAGTTTCCGCGTCGTGCGCGCCGACATAAGTCGGGGACCAAAAGCTGACGGCGGCTACGCCTGTGAAGGAGTGGTTCAATCGATTCCAGTCCATGAATGTGGCCCAGGAGGTGTTCGAGCGCGTGCCGTCGTTGTTCTTCTCAAAAAGGATCATCAATTGATCCTGCTTGGGGAAGGGCAACGGCCGAAGGAGCACGCCGTGAATGACGCTGAAGATCGCGGTGTTGGCGCCGATACCGAGAGCCAGAGTGAGGATCGCGACGATGGCGAAGGCGGGGCTGTTGCGGAGTATGCGCAGGCCGAAACCTAAATCTTGCAGGAGGTCCTGGATGTAGCTGACGCGGCGAGAGTCGCGGCAATGCTCTTTGGAAAGTTCGACGCCGCCGAATTCGCGAAGCGCTTTGCGGCGAGCTTCTTCCTTAGTCAGGCCGGCGGCGAGATGCTCCTGGATTTTTTTCTCGAGGTGGTACAGCAGCTCCTCGCTTAGCTCCTGCTCGACTTGCTCACGGCGAAAGAGAGAGCGCAGGCGAAGCCGCAGAGTCACGATCCAGTGCGATAGACTCAAGAGAACCTCCTTCACACTAACGCGCGAACCCGCCGCATCTACTCGTGTCTAAGAGCGACCATCGGATCGATGCGGCTGGCGCGGCGCGCCGGCAAGTAACAGGCCAGGAGCGCAGTTGCGAGCAAGAGTAGACAAACGGCGGCAAAGGTAAACGGGTCGGTGGATTGGACGCCGTACAAAAAACTCGACATCAGCCGGGTGACACCAAGAGCCGCTAGCAAGCCGATCGCAATTCCGAGGCCGGCAAGGCGCGCGCCCTGGCCGAGCACCATCCCGTATACGTTGCGGCGCTTCGCTCCGAGCGCCATGCGGATGCCGATCTCCTGGATACGCTGCGCTACAGAGTAAGAAATCACTCCATACATTCCAATGGAAGCAAGCAGCAGGGCCAGCAGACTGAAGGCGGCCAGCAGGAGCATGGCGAATCGGGGCTGGCTGAGCGAATCGTTGACCAGAGTAGTGAGGGTGGCGACCTTTGCCAACGGGAGGTCCGGATCGCCGGAATGGATGGCCAAGCGCACGCTCTCGGTCATGGAAGCGGGGTCGACTTTCGTACGTAGCGCAACGCGCATGTTCAACATCGAGGGCCACTGTTTTTGCGTGTCGATCACGAATATTTCGGGGGGTGTTTCCTCTCGCAGGGAGATGTGCTTCACATCGGGAACCACGCCCACGATGGTCATCAGGGGGTAGCGCGAACTTGCGGGGCCTACTTGTTTGCCGAGAGCGCCCTGGCTTGGCCAGAATTTCCTCTCCATGGCCGCGTTAACCAGGGCTACCGGCGTGGAATCAGCGGTGTCGGATTCCAGGAAATCGCGACCTCGCAAAACGGGAGTTCCAATGGAGGAGAGGTAGCCCGTAGAAATGATTGTGTAATTGGCGAAAGGCATTTCTCTCTGGCTGCCGACCGGATGGTCGGGCATGCGAATGACCGTGCTCTCGCCTTCGCCGCCCATCGGAACGGTTTCGCCAATTCCGGCGGACTCGACACCAGGGATGGATCGCAGGCGAGAAAGCGCACTTTGGTAGAACGCTACGATGTGATTTTGGTCTACGTACTTCGAAGCCGGAAGCGGCAACTGGAGTGTGAGAACCCTCCGAGGGTTGAAGCCGCCGCTGGCGCCGAGAAGGCGGAAAAAAGTGCGTGTCAACAGTCCGGCAGATACCACCAGCACCAGAGCGAGGGCCACCTGCGAGACGAGAAGCGCATTGCGCAGCCGCGAGCTCGCGGGAATGCCCGCGCAGCCGCGGCCGCCTTCTTTGAGCGAACTGGCGAGGTCCTTACGCGTGGCGCCCAACGCTGGAGCCAGGCCGAAAAGGATTCCCGTAGCCACGGAAACGCACAGAGCGAAGGCGAAGACCAGGAGATCAAGCCTTACTTCACGCAGACGGGGAATGTTCGAGGGGCCATAAGCCTTTACAAAATCAATGCCTAGGTACGCGATAAGCGTGGCAACGGCACCCGCAGCGATGGCTATCAGGAGGCTCTCTGTCAGAAGCTGACGGACCAGGCGAGAGCGGGTGGCGCCGAGAGCGGCGCGAAGAGTGAATTCTCGACGGCGGCCAAGGGAGCGTGCGAGCAACAGGTTGGCGACGTTAGAGCAGGCAATGAGCAGCACCATTCCGACGGCGCCGAGGATGAGTTCCGAAGGGCGTTGCGTGTCGCCGACTACTTGGCGGGTTAACGGCACGAGGCGTGTGTTGAACCAGCCCTTCCACTGCGGATCTCTCTCCTCGGCTCGTTTGGTGATGAGGTCCATAGCGGCTTGGGCCTGTTCGATAGCAACGCCAGGTTTGAGCCGGCCGATAACCGCGAGTTCGGACGGGCTGCCTTTTGGCTGTGGGGCAACAGCAAGAGGAACCCAGATCTGAGGTTCGCTCGGAAAGTTAAAACTGCTGGGCATTTCCTCGGCGCGGGGAAATTCGAAACCAGGAGGCATTATGCCGACAACGGTGTAGGCGTAGCCGTTGAGGTACACCGCGTGGCCCAGAATGTCGCCGCGCGAGCTGAAGCGTTCGCGCCATAGGCGGTCGCTGAGGATAACTTCGTACTGGTGGCCCGGTTGATCCTCCTCGGCTGTGAAGATGCGTCCGAGGGCGGGGACGGCGCCGAGAGCCGGAAAGAACTCGGCTGAGGCTCGAAAGCCGTCCAGAAACGAAGGCTCGCCGGAGCCGGTAAGATTGAAAGAATCGTTTTGGAACGCGCCCACGAATTGGAAAGGGTGGGATTCCCGAGTTAATAGGCGGAATTGAGTTTGGCCCCAGGGAAAATACTCGGACCCGAGATTCACTCCTGGCGGGGAAACCAGCTCGGGGAGAACGATTCTGTCGGGACTGGGGTAGGGAAGCGGCTTCAGAAGAATGGCTTCGACGAGACTGAACACGGCGGTGCTCGCACCGATGCCGAGAGCCAGTGTGAGGATGGCGACGGCGGTGAAGCCGGGGTTTTTCGACAGCATGCGGAAGGCAAAGCGTATGTCTTGCGCCAGAGTTTCGAGGAAGCTGACACTGCGAGAGTCCCGGCAATTTTCTTTGGAGAGTTCAACGCCGCCGAATTCGCGAAGGGCTCTGCGGCGAGCTTCCTCCAGCGTAAGGTCAGCGGTTAAGTACTCCCGCGTTTTCTGTTCGAGATGGAAGCGCAATTCTTCGCTGAGGTCCTGCTCGACTTGGTTGCGCTTGAAGAGGGAGCGCAACCGAAGCGGCAAAGTGTAGAACCAATGTTTGGGGCGCACCAGGGCTCCTTGTAGCGAAGAGAATCGTTCAGGCCTCTTTGAGTTTCACTACATTGGAGATCGCGACCGAGAGACGGCTCCAGTTGGCGGATTCTTTTTCTAGCTGCGTGCGGCCAAGCCCGGTGAGCGAGTAATACTTGGCGCGGCGGTTATTTTCCGTGGGCTTCCACTCCGCAGTGATCCACCCCTCTTGTTCGAGTTTGTGTAGCGCGGGGTAGAGGGAGCCGTCACTTACTTGGAGGACGTCGCCCGAGACTTGTCTAAGGCGCAGGCTCACGGCGTAGCCGTTGAGGGGTTCGAGGGCGAGAATCTTCAGGAGGAGAAGGTCGAGAGTGCCTTGCACCAGGTCGGAAGGTCTGCTCATTTTTTCCCTACAGGGGTCTCCTCGGTTACCGAGACCAAAATACATCTACTCCGCTCGGTAAGCAAGGGGAAAATATGGGGAGGGAAAAACAGGAAACTACGGCCCAACGTGTTTAACCGCATGGTTAGATCCGCAGCCTCGGAAAATCTCCTGGGCATAACCACCTCTGGCGCGGACGTTTCGTGAGGTTGCTTCTAAAGGAACGCAAGCTCGTTTGCGTTGATACGCTCTTGCCGTATTCGTTTTACCTTTGTTTCGCCAAATGGTGCGATGCGCCCGCTGCCGGCGGTTCGAGAGGGGTTGGCAGCTAGCGGCCCAGGAACTTTTCCAGGGTTTGCAGTTCTGCTTCGGCCATGTCTAGATACTTTTTGGCGTTTTTGGTGTCTTGCTTTTGCATGGCGAATTGCGCTTTGGAGATGTCTGTCTTCATGCGCTGTTGGGCGGAAACAATGTCGCCGCGAAGGCCGTAACCGGAGGCGGCTTGTTGTTTCTGGAGATTATCGAGAGATTGCGAGACGGCACTGGAGCGACTGTCGATGTCGTCATATCGGTGTTCGTTCTCTTCGGCTTGCGCGGCTTCTTCAGCCTTGGCTTGGGCGGCTGCATCGGCGGCTTGGGTGTCCTTCTTGGGTTTGCCGACGGAGGGTTTCTTGGGAGGCTGGGGAGGGTTGCCGCCGGAGCCGGACGAAGTGGAGTTCGACGAGGAAGCGTCGCTAGGGGGGGTAGAAGAGGAGTTTGAAGTATCCGGCGAGGATTGGCCGGACTGCGTGGATGGTGCGCCTGTCGAACCGGAGGGCGGATCTGTAGTGCCACCAGGTGCCGTGGGATTGGCTGTAGCAGACGACGAGGTCGTGGCGTCGCCGGGGGTCGCTGGAGCGGTGGTTGACGAATCGACTTGTTGCGATGGCTTGCTCGGGACGGCGGTCTTGCCAGCGCCGGCAAGAGTCTTTATGCGGCTGGGGAGGTACAGGCCGGCGGCGAACAGAACGGCAACGACGATGAAAGCGCCCAGGGCGATATACAGCCCGCGATGGCCGCCGCCGCTGACAGGTGGAGGTGGCGCCTGTGGCGATGCGGAAGAAGGGCCCGCGGCTGCAGCGGCCAAAGCCGGAGTTGCCGCTGCTACACGCTCGGTAGGTTGGTAAGCAGGCGTGTCCACCACCGTTGTGGGAGATTGGGAGACAGGGGTTTCCTGGAAAAGGGCGGTTGCGCTGCCTGCGGTAGCGGAGGGAGAGGGAGCGTAGGCGCGCGGATCGACTCCGGGCTGAGCCGCTCCACCTTGCGGGGAGACACTTTTGAGAGCGCCGCGGAAGGCGTCGGCGGATTGAAAACGCTGGCCGGGGTCCTTGGCGAGAGCCATGACGATAATTTGATTGAGCGCCTGGGGAATGCCGGGACGGAGAACGATGGGAGGTTTGGGGACCTCCTGGAGATGTGCGGCCATCATAGCGTAGTTGCTGTCGGCCTGGAAGGGGAGCTGGCCGGTGACCATTTCGTAGAGGGAGACGCCGAGGGAGTACAGATCGGAGCGATTGTCGGCGGGATCGCCTTTGACCTGTTCGGGCGGCATGTAATTGAGGGAGCCCAGTGTGGTTCCGGTCAAGGTGAGGCTGCGATCGGTGGCGGAGCGCGCGATGCCGAAATCCATGAGTTTTACGGAGCCATCGGGAGTGAGCATCATGTTGGCGGGCTTGATGTCGCGGTGGATGATGTTTTGTTTGTGGGCGTAGCTGAGGGCGTCGAGAACTTGGTCGATATACTTGACTGCCAGGGCTGGGGGAATAGCGCCTTGGTGGAGGCGAGAGGAGAGCGTGACGCCGTCAACGAACTCCATGATCATGACCAGTTGATTGTCGAGGGTGAGAGCGGTGCGCAGCGCGGCGATATTGGGATGATTGAGGCTGGCAAGGACTTTGATTTCACGGAGAAAGCGGTCGGCCAGATCTTTTTGGCCGGCGAGGTCGGGGAGCAGAATTTTCATGGCTTCGACGCGGTCAGAGATGGTATTGCGGACCTTGTAGACTTTGCCCATGCCTCCGGCACCGAGGATGCCGAGGATTTCGTAATCACCGAGGCGCTGCCCGACTGTGTAGTCCTGGCTCATGGTACGGCTCCCTTCAAATAAGAGAAAAGGCGAGGAAGTCTAAGAGGCCGCCTCGCCGATTCCAATCAAGCACCGAGAGTATCAAAAAAGAGCATGTATGCGCCGCCATTGCGGCGGTCCATCGAGTTATGGAGTGCTGGCCGCGCTGGCTGCGACGTCACCGACTTTGGGCGGATTTGCTCCGGAATAGGTAGCCGTGGCGGAGTCCGCGTCGACGTCGGTCACCGTGGCACTGCCGAGTTTGTTGGTGACCGTCTTGAGCACCTTGCCGGTGGTGGGGTCTTTGACTGTGCGAATAGCGCGGCTGACGTCGATGGTGTCGCCGACGCGCACGCCAACCTTGTTTCCAATGTTGATGATGATGGTGTTTCCGCTGACGTCGGCTACTACGCCGGAATAGGTGGCTTTAATGATGGGCAGGGTTCCGGCGGCGTTGTCGAGTTGCGTGGCGCAATCCGCGACAGCTTTGTTTACCGCTTCGCCGAGGATGGTTTGGCCAAAATTGCTGCTGGTCATGCTGAAGCCGCCGCCACCACCGCTGTAGCCTGTGCCGCCGCCCCCGCCAAGCATCAGACCGGAGCGCGATGATTCGCCGTTGCCGGTTACGGAAGCGAGGATTTCGCCGGTGGTGGTATTCACCAAGCGCGCGGTGATGGCCACTACGGCTTTGGATTCTTTCTTGCCCATGCCGGCAATTGCGCCGGTCCATCCGCTGTGGCCGCCGCCAACGCCGCCAACTTGCTTATCGTCGCGGCCGAATTTGGTGATGGAGCCAAGAATGATTGTGTCCACGCCCAGAATGCGACCGATTTTCGAGGCGCTGGTAGCATCGGCGCGGTCGCTATTATTGAAGTTTTGTTCGGAGATGATTTTGTCGAGGGCGGCGCGCTCGATAACGCGGTACTTGCCGTCAGTAACCAGCTTCTGAACCATGAGGTCGGTGATGCCTTTGCCGACGTCCTGGTCGGTGCCAAAGATGGCCGCCACGGTGGTCCTGACCGTGCCGTAGTCGAAATTCATGACGGCAACGAGTCTTTTAGGTCCTTGCGGTTGCGCAGCGGCGGCAGGCGCCGCTGCTGGCGCGGCCGCCGGAGTGGCCGGCTGCTGTGCTGCGCAAGGCGCAATGGCTAGGAATGAAACACAAAATAGACGTGCGAATCGTGACATAAGAAAGTGCTCCTCACACCCAAGGAATTTGTGAGCGAAAGATGCGAAACGTTTCATGGTGACCAAAACCTCTTCGCGACCGAAGACCGGGGGACGCACAGAGTCGAGAGACCCGCTTAGGGCCGTATCCTACACTGTGGGGGCGGTAGAGGCAACGGTGGTGTGTCGGAAGTGTCGGTAGGGGAACGAGGGGAGAGGTGGCTGGGGGCGACAGAGCGCGGCGAGGAACCAGCCGGGCGAAGACTTGGGAGCGCTAAAACTGGTAGGATTTGTCGGGAGTCCGGGGACTTGGGTGTCGGTCGAGTCAGAAAAAGGGAGCCAAGACAATGTCAGAACCGAGTAAGGAAGAATTGCTGGCGCGGATCGCGGAATTGGAAAAGCAGGCGGGGTCGAAGAGGAAAGGGAGTTTGGAATTCCGAGTGGGAGAAAAAGGAGGGGTTAGCGTGTATGGACTTGGACGCTTTCCCGTCACGCTTTATTACGAGCAGTGGATACGGTTATTGGATATTGCGGATGGATTGCGGGCGTTTCTCGAAGAGAACAAGAGCAAGCTGAAGTTGAAGACAGCGGAGTAGGCGGGAGAAGAGCCTTCCATCAGTCACGCGGAGCTCTTCAACCAGGGGCACCACGCTGTCCCGTCGCGGATCGGGCATGTGTGCCCATAGAATGGCACGTTCTCAGTGCCGGCATGAGCCAGCTCCGCAGAACGGAGCCATCCGCCTCCCTTCAAATGATCAAGTGCCTCCCGGGTGGCACTCGAGTGGTCACACGCTTTTGTGCTTTCGGGAATCAAATTCTTCGGAGAGCCCCGGGACATTCGCAAAATCATCTTTCTCTTGCCAGAGGGACCCATCCACGAATTTCACTCGCAACACCCAGACCGCAGTGTGCAGACAATTTGACCGCAAGCGAAAGCTTGCTTGCGCATAGACCTCTTGGCTTTGTGGAACCTGATTTTGCGGTTCGTTGTACATGCCAAGGGTGCAGGTTAGTCCATGTGGTGGTGCATGGCGAAGATGTTGTCTAGGCCTTGCTCATAGGGATACACGTGGACCATCCAGCCAAAGATGACGGGGTGGAAGCGGCCGCCGGCGTCGGAGCAGGCATCCTCGGTGATGATGGAGCCGTGGAGGCCGAACTTCGTCCAGTCCGCGCTGCGGATTTGGTCGCGCGGGGGCATGCAGAGATTGGTGTGCAGGTGCCACATAGCCACGCTGAGGGGGACGCGAGCGTTGAGCTGGTCATCGGTAGCGTGCTTCGGCATGGTGTACATAGCGCCGACAAGTTCGTAGCCGGTCGCGGTTTTCCTGTAGAGCAGGGAAGTGGGGCGGGCGGGATCGAACGTGAGAGCTTCGAGAAAGCCGTTGCGATAGCTGGTGAAGTGATATTCGGGTTGCGGGATGTTGGGCAAAAAGATTTTGAAGCCGTCGTCTAGCGCGGCGTGGTAGTCCTTGTATTTATCGATGCCGGCGCGAAGTTGCGTGACGATTTCGTTGGCGCGCTGGAGATCTTCGGGAGTTTCGGTGCGCATGCTGGTCATGAACATGTGGTGGGCTTGGGCGTCATGGTGGCCGGGTGTCATGTCTTGCACGGCGGCGCGTTCGTTGTTTTTCTCGTCACCCAACTCCATTCCGGGAATGGATTTGGATGGCGGCGTGGCGGCTTCCTGCGCAGCGGGGCTTAGGGCGACCGGGGCGTGGTGGCCGGGCATAGCGGCCAGCAATACTGTAAGTACAAAGATGGCGGCGAAAACCATTGCGGTTTTGGCGGCGAGATGAAGCAACGTTCTGCGCGCGGACATTACGATTCTCCTCACTTAATAATACGCAGGGAATTGGATGAACATTTCAGAGAAGGCGTTGCTGCGTTCCTGCAGAAAGGCTGTACGGGGGGACAGGGAGAAATCGTGTGCAAGAAGGGAGCGGAATCGGGACACGCCCGCAGAAGATTTTTGGACTGACAGAGCGGCCCCAGCCGGCGTGATAAACTGCTTGCGTGAAAAAGCAAACGGTCGAACCTGCAAGACATTTAGCGGGCGGCGTGCAGCCGCCGGGAGACAAATCGATTTCGCATCGCTACGCAATGCTGGCGGGTTTGGCGGAAGGGACCAGCGCGCTGCGGAATTTTTCGGCGGCGGCGGATTGCCATAGCACGCTTGGGTGTATGAGCGCGCTGGGCGCGGAAGTGAAGGTCGAGAAAGAGTTGGTGCGGGTTACGGGGCACGGACCGCGCGGGTTGCAGAGCAGCTGGCGGGCGCTGGATGCGGGAAATTCCGGGACCACCATGCGGTTGCTCGCGGGGATTTTGGCGGGGCAGGAATTCAGTACAAAACTGACGGGCGACGGGTCGTTGCAGAAGAGGCCGATGAAGAGAGTTGTCGGGCCGCTGCGGGAGATGGGCGCGGATATTCGCGCGAAGGATGATAATTTTGCGCCGCTGGAGATAAAAGGCGCGCGGTTGCACGCGATTGACTATCAAATGCCGATGGCCAGCGCGCAGGTGAAATCGGCGGTTTTGCTTGCCGGGATGTTTGCTGAGGGTGTGACTAGCGTTACCGAGCCGGCGCGGACGCGCGACCACACGGAACTGGCACTGGAAGAGTTCGGGGCGGCTGTCGAACGGCACGGGCGGACTACCAGGATTCACGGGCTTTTCGGGGAGAATGGGGCGGGGAAGTTGGTGGCGAAGTCGTTGGATGTGCCGGGCGATATTTCCTCCGCGGTGTTTTTTGTGGCGGCGGCATCGTTGCTGGGGGATTCGAACATCGCGATTCATAACGTGGGTTTGAATCCCACGCGGACGGCGATATTGGATTTGTTTCTGGGGATGGGGGCTTCGATTCAGATGCTTTCCTTGCAGAGTTCCCATGGGGAGATTATTGGGGACCTGGCTGTGAAAGGTGCGGACTTAAGAGGCGGAGTGATTGAGGGCCAGCAGATTCCGCTGGTTATCGACGAGCTGCCGATGCTCGCGGCGCTGGGGCCGTACACGGAAGAAGGGATTGAGATTCGGAATGCCGGGGAACTGCGTGTGAAAGAGAGCGATCGCATCGCTGCGCTCGCTGAGAATTTGCGGCGGATGGGGGCGACCGTCGAAGAGCGGCCTGATGGATTGAAAGTCGAGGGGCGGAGCGCGGGAAAGCTGCATGGGGCAGAGATTGAGCCGCACGGGGATCATCGGATTGCGATGGCCTTTGCGGTGGCGGCGCTGGCCGCCGAAGGTGCGACGGTGATTCGCGATGCGGAGTGCGCAGGGGTATCCTACCCCGCATTTTTTGAGGACTTGAACCGGCTCGCCGTGCGATAGACAAAGTATCCACGCACGATTCTCGTGGCTTAGTAAAGACAAAGAGACACGCCGAGCGGGATGGTGGATACCGTGACTGCCCCGCCGCGCTTCTCGTCGGCCTGGAACGAGGAGGTTCGCTGCGCAGGCGGTTCTAAGGCCGGCTCATCACGACGGACGACAATATGGGCGAGGGATGGCGCAGCGGGTTCGCCATTCCGTGGCGCTAGGTTCTGGTGGTTCGCCGAGTTCGACCGGCTAGCTCGTTTTGTGGATGGAGATTGCGCCGTAGCTGGTCTTGAGGCTGATTTTGGGCCCGCGGGCAGTGCCGTATTTTCCTTCGAGGTGAGAGTCGCCGGATTCTACCGAAGTTTTCTTCAGAGTGTCCGCGGAAAATTCTGATTCGATATCACAGGAGTGGCAGTCGGAGAGCATGTTGAAGCTTGCAGACTCGGGAAGAGTCAGCGAGATGCTGGCGTTGGTGTTGGTGACTTCGATGTCGGCTTTGGGCGCGGAAGAGAAGCGCAGTTCGACGTCGCCATCGCGGTTGTCGATTTTGACTTTGCCCGTGGCGTTTTCGATGGTTACGGAATAGCGGTTGGTGCGCAGAGTGATGTCCCCGGGGGCATCGACGATTTCAAGATTGCCGGAGCTGGCTTCCATGTGGCCGGTGAGCGAAGTGAGCGTGAGATCGGTGCGTTGCGAGATGAAGCGCAGGCCTTTGGCGACTTTGTCGGCGCGGATGGGGCCGTAGAATTCTCCGTCGAGAGTGAAGCTGCCTGTGGCTGAGGTGACGTCGACCTGCCCGCCCTTCCCGGAGATCTTGATATCGCCTTTGGTGTCGGAGACTTTTACGTCGCCCTTGTGCATTTCGATGGTGACGTCGCTCGATGTGTCGCGAACTTCGACGTCGCCGCTCGTGCTGGTTACGGATACGGGCGTGGTCATGTCGGAGACGGTGATGTCTCCCTTTTCGTTTCGGACGGTGACGAAGGCTTTCTTGGGGACTTCGATGTCCATATCTATGTTGATGCGAGAATCGCTAGCGCCCGCGCCAGTGGGATGGATTTCATAGCCATCGCCCTGCTGAACTATTTCAACGGAAACTGGACCAGCGCGGCGCTGGGCGTCGTCTTCACTCCACGCATGGACGTTTTTCTTGCCAGCAACGTGGATCTCCGCAGTATCCGCGGCGCGCACAGTAATATCGCCGCGTGCGCCGCGAACCGTGATGCGCGCATTTGCAGGTACATTTTTCGGTGCGACATCCAAGTCGAAAGGATAGGCGTCGCCCGGCATGGGAAAGTCCCGGCTGCCGACCTTGCCCTTGATGTACTCGACGCCGACAACGCAGCTCAGTAGCGTGATTACGCCGACGACGAGCAGGATTTCGCCGCCGGTGATACGCGCAGAACCGGGATCGTCGGCCCGGCTGGCGACGGTCCTTTCATAGAGCTTGATCGCGCCCAGGAAAATGAGTGCGAGGGGCCACCAGTGCAGCACCTCAGTCAGTTCCAAGCCGCGATAGTTATGGAGCAGAAGGAGAGAGCCGACGGTTACGAGAACTAGACCTGTAAAGATTCCGCTGGTTCGTTGGCGGCTCCGGGCCATATCGAATTATTGTCCTTGACCTGTGTAAGAGGTGGGTGCCCCGCTCGATGGAGAAGGCGGCACGCTGGGAGCTGGAGGAATCGCACGAGGCACGGGAGCCGTCGAGGAAACATGGCCTTCGCTCGATGCGAAAGCGGACGCCAGACTAATAAGCCCGATCACAATGAGGATGACCGGGTAGGTGTTGTTGAAATCGAAGTAACCGCCGCGCATTTCGGCTAACAGAAAAAGCACGCCCACAGTAACAACCACGACGGGCCCCATGAGGCCGCGGATGCTGCAACGCTGGCAGGTGCAACGGATCCGATCGCTCATCTATGTGTAACCTCCCGAAGGAGCCTCCTACTGCTGCCGGTCGATGCGGTTGCGAAACATCAAAATACCCGCGCCAATCAGAATGAGGGGCCAAAACCGGGCTATGCGGTACCACTGAAACCATTCAAAATTGTTGAGCAAGAGCAGGAGCCCAACGCCAATCAAAATGATCGGACCGATGGGCCGCTGCTTGCTGAAATTATCGAGCGGGTCTGATAGAGGCAGGCCCGCGCGCTTGGCCTGCGCGGTGCGGAGCGCATCGATGGGCATGTACACCCAGAGCGCGGCGATACAAATCCAAAGGGCGGCCGTAGCACCGCCGTTGTCGAGACCGTTTATGCCAGTGATGAACAGCAAAAGGAAAATGGCGAGGTGGATCATGCCCTTGCCGTACTGCTCGTTGTAGAAAGCGCCCAGGCCCGGCAAAAATCCAAGGAAGAAAGCTAATACCGGGTTCGGACCGATTCCCGCAGGGAAGGTCGGAGGCACGGCTGCCGCGGGCGGCTGCGGCAGAAAACCCACCGGTGCAGCTTGCGCCGAAGGTGGCGCTGGATGGCCCAGGATCGTCGCTAGGCAATCTTCGCAGTAGAGAACGTCGCGCACCGGCCGGATACAGGCCGGGCACATGGGCTTGCCGCAATTGCGGCAGTAGCCGGTTGCGTCCACTTCCGAATGGACGGCACAGTTCATGGAATTCTCCTTCCGAGCAGTCCGCCGCACCATTGACCGCTGACCACGGGAACTTCGGTGGCAAGAATTTCAAGTTCTCTGCCGAGGCCATTGGCGCGGTTCTGTTGGCGGGGAGTTGTTGGGCGAGTGCCGTCGGTGCTGCCCGGTGATTTTCCCGGGGCCGATTGCGGAACGGTGCTCTCTGGCGTGGTGGGCAGTTCGTTGTCTTTATTCAAGCGGGACTGGATTTCGTAGACGACGCGCAGATCGCTGACAAACTTCGTGCTGCGGGCATATACCAGGTGGGCTTGGCGGTCCGCGCCGTGGTAAAGATTGACGGGAGAAAGGTCCGCGAGCTTTGGCTTGCGCCATGAGAAGCCAGCAGCCGTGAGAAGAATCAGCAAGGTGGCGGCCACCGAGACAGCGTAATAGGCGAAGCGGGCCGAAGCCAAGCCGCGCAACCAGCCGAAGGAAGACTGCCAGCCTTTTTTGGCTTCGCGGGGGCCAAGGGTTTGATTTAGGATCGCATAGACCAGCTGCGGCGGCGTTGCGATTTGCTCCATCGAGTGCAGGCCGCCCACCAGACCAGAAACGCTGGCGACCATTTGCGTGCAGTTTTCGCAAGAGTTCGCGTGCAGCTCGAACTCGCGGCGCTCGTCGGCGCCGAGGAGTCCGTCGAGATAGTCGCTAAGGCGTGCTTCGATATGTTCGCAGGTCCAGGTCATGAGCTGCTCCACGCTGGGTACCGCACCAACTCCCCATTAGAGGATCGAATCATGACGGGCGCACTCCCATCTGTTGCAGGATGCGCGCGAGTTCGATTCGTCCACGGTTGATTCTAGATTTCACGGTGCCTTCCGGTACGTCCAAAACTTGGCGAATTTCATTGTAGTCGAGTTGCTGCAAATCACGCAGGATGACGGCTTCGCGCAGTTCCGGAGAAAGCTTTGTAAGAGCCGTTTGCACCTGCGAACTTAGCTCGCCGAGCAGCAACTGTTGATCGGGGCGGCGTCCCGCAGATTCCTTATTTTCAACCACCGGCATGGCATCCTCGAGCGAGTCCGTGATGCGGTCGCGCTTGGTACGCCGGTAGTGGTCGATTAAAAGGTTGCGCGTCACGCTGGTCATCCACGTCGCAAAGCCGCCATGGGCGGAACGATAGCTCCCCAGAGTCTTGTAGACCCGGAGGAAAACGTCTTGCGACAGGTCTTCGGCCTCTGTGCCATTGCCGGTAAACCTGTAGCAAATGTTGAAGATGCGGCGCGTATGACGGCGCACAAGTTCCTCCCAGGCCGAACCGTCGCCCTGGAGGCATTGCTGGACCAGTTGGGCGTCCTGCTCCAACGTCTCATCAGCCTCGAAACCCGCTACGGTGACCAGTTTGCCCCAAAAGCTGCATAGGGCCAACTTCGGCCTGCAACTATGGAACGCAAACTGCTCTCGAAAAGTTCCCTGTTGTTCTGGCCCGGGCGACCGACCGCGAGTCAGGGCATCTTACTCGCGGTGTCGACCTCCACACAAGGGCCTCCGCCGGGCCTCCGCCGGTCTGGCCAGTCAGCCTGCCGCTCCCTCGAGAGTATTTGGCCTCGAGCCTCCAGGCGACTGGGTATATACTCTATGGACTTGTAGATATAAGCTAGTGACATGAGACGATAACTCGCAAAATGGGAAACAGGTTGGCGGAGCGCATTTGGGAAGCCTGCCCGATTGGCAGCGAAGCTCGAAACCGGAGACGAACTGGAAGTCGTGGCTGACGGACCAGGCCGAATCAGAATTCGAAAGGCAAAACTGAAACCTACTCTGGAACCATTGGTTTTAAGAATCACCGCCGAGAGCCCGCACGCCGAAACAGATTGGAGCGTGCTAGCTGGGAAGGAATTGTGTTAGCGCGCGAATATGTGCCGAGTGCCGGCGACCTTGTGTGGATGGACTTCACGCCGAAGGCTGGCCGGGCGCAAGCAGAAAGGCGGCTCGCGGTAGTCCTGTCGCAGCGCAGATATAATGAAAAGGCCGGCCTGGCGATGTTGTGTCCCATAACGAGTCATTCCAAGAGTTATTCCTTTGAAGTGGCGCTTCCTCCCGGCAGCCGCATTCCAGGCGTCATCCTCTTAGACCATTTGAAAAGCCTCGATTGGCGCCAGCGCAATCTGCAAAAAACGGGAAAGCTCCCGTCTTCGATTCTCGCCGAAGTTCTGGAACGCATTTGCGCGCTTCTCCAAATCCCGTAAAGCATCCGCAAGACTCGCGATGCCGTCCCACGCCCGCCGAATCTCCCCCTACGCGTACCCGTTGACAGAAGTCCTTACTTTCTTTTGCGAGCGCCAGCACGATCAAAAAGAAGAGATTGGTTCGGAAAAGAAGTTTGACGGCGGTATTCGGATAGAGCTTGGGGAGTCCGGCTGGTACGATTTCGCGTATGGACAAACTCCCTTCGATGTTCCGCGCCTCGCTCGAGACGGCCTTTGATCAGGCCTTGGACTACCTCGATGGTTTGAACGAAAAGCCGGTTGCGGCCAGAGTGGATGCCGCAACCCTGCGGGAACGGCTTAATCGCGTGCTGACTGAGGAGGGCGTCCGGCCCGAGCAGGTGATTCGCGAACTCGCTGCTGATGTTGATGGCGGTCTGGTGGGATCTTCCGGGGGACGCTTTTTCGCTTGGGTCATTGGAGGATCGCTCCCGGCGGCTCTGGCGGCAGATTGGCTCACCTCGACGTGGGACCAGAACGCGGTCCTCTACGCTGCCAGTCCAGCGGCAGCAGTCGTTGAGGAGGTGGTGGGAGCTTGGCTAAAGGAGATACTGGGGCTTCCGTCGGCAGCCAGTTTCGCTTTGGTCAGCGGTTGCCAAATGGCCCACGCTACATGTCTCGCAGCAGCCCGCCAGGCTCTGATGGCGGAGCGCGGCTGGGATGTCGAAAAACGCGGAATGTGTGGCGCGCCGCCGATTCGAATTATTTCGAGCGATCAGAGTCACGGTTCCTTCGAGCGCGCTCTGCGTTTCCTGGGTCTGGGCCAGTCTCACGTGCAATATCTCCGGGCAGGCCCACAAGGGGCACTCCCAGCCGACGCTTTGGAGCGGGCACTGGCGGAGGGGCCTCGGGCGCCGACGTTCGTGCTGTTGCAGGCGGGCGAGATAAACACGGGAGCGTTCGACTCGTTCCAGGAGCTCATACCAATTTCCAGACGCTACGGCGCATGGGTCCACGTCGACGGGGCATTTGGGTTGTGGGCGGCCGCGAGTGGGCAGTATCGTCATCTCTTGGAGGGTGTGGCGATGGCTGACTCTTGGGCCACCGACGGGCATAAGTGGCTCAACGTGCCGTTTGACTGCGGTTACGCTTTCGTTCTGAATGCCGCGGCGCACCGCGCGGTGATGTCCTACCGAGCTCCCTATCTCACACACACGGCGGAGGTGCGCGATGAAATGGATTGGAATCCGGAGTGGTCGCGCCGCGCGAGGGGCTTCCCAACCTACGCCGCGCTTCGGCAATTGGGCCGCGCGGGATTGGCGTCGCTGGTAGAAAACTGCTGCAGGCACGCGCGTTCGCTGGTGACCAGAATCGGCGGATTGCGTGGCGCGGAAGTGGTTCGGGAGCCGACTCTCAACCAGGGATTGGTGCGATTCCTCGACTTGAAACGGAACGCTGCCGAAAAGGACCACGATCGGCGGACGGAGGAGGTGATTGCCGCAATGGTCGCTTCAGGGGAAGCATTTTTCGGAGGAACTTCGTGGCGTGGACGCCGGGCGATGCGCGTGAGTGTTTGCTGTTGGAGGACGTCCGACGAGGACGTGGACCGCGTGGTCGACTTGTTCAGCCAGATACTAAATCCGGCGGGCTCCGTTCGTGATGGGGCCCGCCCGTAGTACGCGGGAACGATTGAAATAGTGCATTTCCGCCCGGAGACGTTCCGGCTGATCAGACCGGGGAATCCTTACCGATCCGCGCAATTACCCGGCAGCTCGACGGCCATTCTGCCTTGTGGAAACCCCTGAAAATCACAGATGATTCATACCTTCCGTGTGCCCAGACGGCGACTTGTCCAGAAGGCCATATCGTGTCTATATGAAATGCAAGAGGATTTCTTCGTGGGTAGCGTTTTCGAACAATTCCGAGAAGAGCTCAGAGCCTGGGAGGCCAAGTACGCTGGCCGGCCGCGCGATGAATTGATCGGACTGTGTCTCTTGGCGCTCGAGCGCGAAGAGCTTGTCCGTGTTGGCTACCGGGAGGAGTTGATGACCGAGCGGCTCGCGGCCATGCCGATTCCGCCCGCTGTTCGCGAGTTGATGCGGCACGCTTTGATTTGGGCCTGGCGGGATGAGGAGATGCACGCGATTTACATTCGGGGTGCGCTGCTCAAGTACGGCGGGCCGTTATTGCGAATGAAGGCATTCGCGCAGCAGCTCGGTGGATTGGTCGGAGGATGGGCCGGGTCGGTACGGCAGCATGTGCCGTGGTCGAAAGCGCCATTCTCCCGCGCTGCAGCGACGATCGTAACGTGGCTCGGGGCGCTGACCGGGAAGGTCCCGGAAGATGTTCGAAAATACTTGAACTACGGACCGTTCCGGGAGTTTTGTGTTTTCAACGTCGATGCTGAGAAGACCGCCAAGCTGTGCTACGACCGCATGATCGCGCTGGCCGAAGAGGCGCCGGAGCTGGGAGCGGAACTCCAGCAAGATTTTGTGCGGGTGCGAAATGATGAAGACCGGCATGCCCGAATTTTCGAAATCCTTGCCAACGCGCTGGATGAAAGAGACCAGCTCGTCGCAGAAGAGACGCAAGAGTCGCTGACTCGAAAGATTGAGGACGTTGGAGAATATTTTCTGCCGCGGACGCTGAGGAAGCACACCGTGGTGAACAGCAAGATCGGAAGCGGCGGGCGCGTACTTGTCTTCGAGGGAAAATCCGCAGAAGAAAAATGCGCCGTGTTTCGCCGCCTGTTGCAAGAGAGCGGCCTTGAGCGAAAACTGCGGCAGCGGGCGGCGGCTTTAGGAAAGCAGGCTGCCGATCTGTCGATCGTCGTCAAACCGTCGTTCATGTTGGGGTATGCCAGGAAGGATTGCTCGATCGTCACGGATACGGAGTTGCTGCGGGAGCTTGGGAACTTTTTAGGAGAGCAGGAGTGCGGGAATGCAGTCATCGTCGAGTCGGTAAACATATACGACCAATTTTTCGGGCATCGTAGCGTCGGGGAAGTAGCTGCTTACTTTGGGATCGAGCGGTGCGGGTTGCCGATTGTAGATGGGTCGAGCGACCAGGTCTCGCACAGCTATTTTCGCGGCATGGCGCAGAACACCGTCTCTCGGAGCTGGAAGGAGGCGGACTTCCGGATTTCGTTTGGGAAGATGCGGAGCCATCCGATTGAGATGGCCTATCTCACCATTGGCAATCTGGAGTGGATGGGCGGACGATGCGATGAATTTCTTTTTGTGGAGCGGCAAGCGCACCGCGAGACCGCGTTGATGATGTTGCTGGACGGTTTTCCGCCGGATTTTGCGCTGCTGGATGCGTATGACCAGGCTTCCGATGGACTTGTGGGCGTGATGGGTTGCCCGCGCCCGCCTTGTCCTCGGAGGCTGTACGCGGGCGAGGACGCGCTGTCGGTCGATTTAGTGGCGGCGCGGCACATGGGAGTCCGCGAGCCCGAGGAGACCAATATTTTGCGCGCGGCATGCCACTGGTTTGGCGATCCCGGAAAGCGCATCGAAGTTGTGGGAACCAACGAGAATTTGCGAGCGTGGCGTGGCCCCTACGAAACAGAGTTTTCCACGTTGCTGAGTTTCGTAGCCTATCCGGTGTACGTCTTCGGGAGCGGACGCGGTTCGTTGTTTGTTCCGGAGATGGATGAGCAAGCATTTCCTCCGTTGCAAGACGTTTCGTTTTTCGAGCGCGTTTTGCGTGCGGCGCTACGCAGGCTTCTGGGCTTGCATTTCCCTCGAACGAAAAAGCAGCAGCATGCCGAGGCTCGATCGCTGTGAAAAAGAACGTCGCCGTCATCGGAGCGGGGATGGGAGGGTTGACGGCTGCCCTGCGGCTTCGACGGCAGGGATTCCGAGTGCAGGTCCTCGAGGCGCGCGCCGAAGCTGGTGGGCTGGCTTCCGGAAATGTATATGAGGGATTCTCGTTTGACGCCGGGCCGTACATCTTGCTGGACCGGCCAGGCTTGGAGTGGGCGTTTCGGTCTGTGGGGCTCGAACTCGGCGAGCACATCGAATTGCGGGCCATCGATCATGTTTACGGCGTCGACGCGCCCGGCCGTCCTACCGTCAACATTTATTCGAATGACGCCAAGACTGCGGCGGAGATGGAAAGAGAGTGGCCAGGAAGCGAGGAACTCTATCTGCGCTTCGTGCGGCAGACGGGAGCGATCGAAGCGTCGCTGCGACCCCTCCTCTACGGCTCGGCGCCCGGACCGATGTCGCTCCTTGGCGGGGGACGGTGGCGCCACGCTAGATTTCTCTTGCGGTCGCTGGGTTCCGTGCTGCGCGCGTCGCGGCTCCCGCAGCCCGTCGTGGATGGGCTCTCGATATGGACTCATGTCGCCGGGCAGCGCCCGGAAGAAGCGCCAAGTCCTTTGGCGTTTGTTCCAGCGTTGGTGCATTCCGTAGGTTGTTTTTATCCGAAGGACGGGATTCGAGCCCTCCCCGCGGTTTTGGCGGAGGCCGCGGCAGGGGCAGGCGTGGAATTTAGGTACGGCACGAAAGCGAAAAGGATTGTGGCCGATGGCGGTCGCGTGAAGGCCGTGGAATCAACCGAGGGTGAAAGCTTTCCGGTGGACGCGGTCGTTTCCGACTGCGGTATCGCCACATATCTTGAGCTGCTCGATCAAAAAGAAGGCGTGAGCCGAAAACGTTGCGAGAAGCTTTTGCTGCAATCGCCGGGAGTGTGCGCCTACCTTGTCGTAAAGGGAAAGATGGAACCGCCGTACTTGCGATTCTTGCTTCCCGGGGGAGAAGAGCGCACCAGGCTATTCATTCGGCCGGGCGTGGTGAATCCGGAGGAGAAAAACGGCGAGTGGTATCCGGCGAGGCTGCTGGGGCCTATGGATCACGCGAAAGCGCAGCGCATGGGGCCCCGGGGGCAAGCCGACTATTTGGAAAAGCTGTTGGAAGAAAGATGGTGGCAAGAGGGAATTAGCGACTATCGCGTGCTCGGGCGGCGGACGCCGGCGAACTGGGCTTCGGAATATTCGCTAGCCCGCGACAGCATGAATCCCGTGATGACGGCGAAATTCATGCGCGAGGGCCGGCTCGCGCACCGCAGCCCCGACTTGCGCGGATTGTATCTGGCGGGGAGCGCGACGCACCCGGGGCAGTGGGTGAGCTTTTGCGCGATTTCCGGAGTGCTGGCGGCGGATTGTGTGCGAAAGGACTTCGCCTGATGCTCGAGACGACGACCGAAACGCACGGAGGACGCAAGCTGCGCGTCGCGCGTATGGGCAGCGGACCGCAGGTAATTCTCCTCCACGGTTATCCGGACAATTTGCAAGTGTGGTCGGAGCTTGCACCGCGGCTGGCTGCGCGATTCGAAGTGCTGGCGTTTGATTGGCCTGGAATGGGGTACAGCGAGGCGTGGACCGGCGGTGCAACGCCGTTCGATTTCGCCCGCCGGCTACGGACACTCATGGATGCCTGGAACATCCGGAAAGCCGCGATTATCGGCCATGACATGGGTGGCCAGCCGGCGCTCGCCTTTGCCGCCCAGTACACCGATCGCATCAGTCAGCTGGTGGTAATGAATTCACTCGTGATTTGGGACGAGAAAACCTCCTGGGAGATTGCTCTACTGAGAAAATTCGGCTGGAACCGTGTTTTGCTGGAGCGCCTGCCGCGAGCGGTCTATTTTCGCGCGATTCGAACGTTTCTGCCGCGCGGCTCGAAACTTAGTCCGGAGTTGCGTAGCGATCTATGGGAAAGCTTCAAGCGTCCGGAGGTGAGGAAATTTGTGGTGCGGATGTGCGCTGGCTATCAAGGGACACTGCCGCGTCTGAAGCAGCTCTATCCGACCATTCGGACGCGGTCATTATTTCTGTGGGCGGAGCGCGACAGACATTTCCCTGTTGCGCACGCCAAGAAGCTCGCCGAGATGGTTCCGGGGGCCAAGTTCGAAGAGATTCCTGGGGCTGGACATTGGATGGCACTGAATCTCGCGGAAGAAGTGAGCTCCCACATGCTGCGATTTTTCGGAACCAGCGATGCCCAATGAGGCGGTCGTCGCAGTGGCCGGTACACGGGAGCGCTACTATCGATGGCTTTCCTCGAATGTGAACCATCATCTTGAACATCACCTCTATCCCTCGGTTCCGTACCACGCGTTGCCGGAGCTCGGACGGGCGCTCACGGCGGATTATCGAGCTCATCAGAGCAATGTCCAGAACGGTTACGGCCGCGCCGCGCTGGTCTTGCTAGGCGATCCCGGCACTTCGCTCCCAAGGAAACAATCGCTTATGCGCCGATTGATGGACATGCCGGAGCGCCTTGACGCACCTGTTCGTGACCGTTAGTCTCGAAGCTCATGCGTTCATCGTCGAGGAAACTGGTTTACATCCTGATCGCGGCAGCGGTTATCGGCTTCGTCATTTATCGATCGAGCGGTCTGCTTCATTCGGGCGATTTCTTTCGGAATTTGTGGAATGCGGTTCGTCGTGCCAACCCCGCACTGCTGGCGTTGTCGACCGTGGCGATCTACGCCTGCTATGCCATTCGCGCGCTGCGGTGGCAAGTGCTCCAGCGCAATTTAGGGCCTTCGCGTTTCTGGCAGATATATGCCATGACGCTCGCTGGTTTTGCAGCGTTGCTTGCGCTGGGCCGGCCGGGAGAGCCGATCCGCGTGTTGCTGCTGGCGCGGAAAGAAAAATTGCCGGCAGCGGATCTCTTCGGGATCTACCTGGTGGAAAGAATTCTCGATACCGCCAGCGCCTTAGTCGTAGCGGCTCTGGCTTTGTTGCTGATCAAATCGGGCATGGAGTCCAAAGAAACAGCCGGGAAATTTGTGCCCGCGTTCCGAGCCGCCGGAGCCCTTCTCGGCGTGGGCGTTTTGGGCGCGATTGCTTTCCTCGTATTTCTGCGGGTTCGCGGGACGGCGCTCCTGGAGGGCCGCTTAGCTCCGTGGCTTGGTGCGCATAACTGGAAGGCTCGCGTCGCGCGCATTTTAATGGGATTCGCGCGGGGCGTGCAGACCATTCGGACCTGGGGCGACCTGGCGTTAGCCGGGCTATACTCCGCGCTCCACTGGATTCTCGTTTTGTTTGTCTATCAGTGGGTGATCCGCGCGTTTGGCGGAAGCCTCGGGGATTTCCGCCCGGGTGATGCCATGCTGGTGATGGCCTTCTCGCTGGTGGGCTCCATCGTTCAACTGCCGGGAATTGGCGGCGGCTCGCAATTAGCGTGCATTCTTGTGTTCACGAAGGTATTTGGGATAGAAACGGAGCTTGCCACGGCTGTTGCTATGGTGATTTGGCTCGTGACCTTCGTGGCCGTCTCGGTGATTGGATTGCCGCTATTGCTACATCAAGGAGTTTCGTTGACGAAACTAAGAGAGATGGCGGCCGAAGAGCAGGAATCGTTGGAAAGCTCGCCTTCAGGAGAGACCCAGTGAAGTGTCCGTTCTGCGCGCATTTGGACGACAAGGTGATCGATTCGCGCGAGGGGCGCGTCGGAGACACGATTCGGCGGCGGCGGGAGTGTCTCAAGTGCAGCCGCCGGTTTACCACCTATGAGCGCATCGACGAAATTCCTTACATGGTGATTAAGAAGGATGGACGGCGCGAGCGTTTCGAACGCCAGAAGATTTTTCAGGGATTGTTGAAAGCTTGCGAGAAGAGGCCTGTCGCGACGCCCAGACTGGAAGCCATCGTGGATGAAATCGAGAGTGTGGTCCACGAAGCTACAGAGAGGGAGCTCACCACCACCGAAATCGGCGAAATGATCATGCACCGTTTGAAAAAACTCGATAAGGTCGCTTACGTGCGCTTTGCGTCGGTCTACATGGATTTCAAGGATGTCCAGGAATTCATGTCCGAGCTGAAGAACTTATTGAAGGACCGTACCAAGAAGTGAACTCGTGGTTATCGCGGCCAGACGCCCGCGGTAAAGGTTCGAATTTTCGTGAATCCCAGTTTTTCATAAAGCTGGACCGCACCGTAGTTCTCTGACGTGACCGTCAGCGTTAACTCCTTAAATTTCATGCTGCGCAGCGTTTCGCCGGAAGTCTGCATCAGCATGCGGCCGATGCCGTGGCCCTGGTAGCCGGGGAGCACGCAGATTTGCGTGGTGTGGCCGACTCCGGGAGAGACTTCGCTGGTGAGGATGGCGGCCACGAGATCGTCGCTGCCCGGCTGGCGCAGGACGAACGAGGCTCCCGGCACGAAGTGGCCGCAGCCCGGAAGCAGGATGATGTTCTTCAAAAACTTCAGTGCGCCGGAGCGGCTGCGGTACTGATCGTTGATTTCGCCGTCGATGTGGTTGGCGTAGGCCAGATAGATCAGCTTGGCGCAGGGCTCGAAGTAGCGGTCATTCCAGCGGTCCAGGCGCAACCCGGCGGAGACGCCGGGTTTGGCTTCTGGAAGCTTCTCTAGATCCTGGAGCATGAATTGGCGGGAGTAGAGGCGAAACCCTTGCTCGCTTAGCGGGACTTCCACTGGTCCGCTGAAGGGCATGAGCTGGGCTTCAATGCGCGAGAGCTGGGGAATGGCGCGCATGGAGAAGAGCATCTCGTCGAGCAGTCGCTGCCCGATCGTGGCTTGCGAGAATTTTGCGGATACATAGAGGCCGCCGATAAGGCCTTTCTGTTCTTCGAGGACGTAGAAGGAGTAGCCGGCGGCGCTGCCATTCTCGAAAGCCACACATCCTGCGAGGGCGTGGGCGTCCAGGAACCGTTTGATCAATTCCAGGGCGCTGCGGTAGTCCCAATGGAGTTCATCGCGCCAGTGGCGCGCTTCCTCTTCAAGGAGAGGCTCGAGTTGGCGGACCGTCGTCTGGCGCAAGTCGACAATATTCATGTGGAAGAAGACTGCCACGCGGCCCCTGCCGCCGGAGGTTCTATGATAGCTGAATCTGCCTCCGCACAACCAAGACGGGCGTGGCAAAGATACAATTCCGACACAAAGCCAGCATGGTCTCCGAAATGGTCCAGAAAAGGTGTGCTAACATCGCGCCTACCGTGCTTGTTTATTGAGGAGTGAAAACCGGCGGCGCTGGCCGCGGCCGTTGCGCAGACTACGAATGTCGATCCTCTACGAGCTCCGCTATCCCACCAAGTGGTATACGAAACTGTTGACGGCCTTGCTGGCGCTGGTTTTCTTTGCCGTGCTGGCGACCGCCGCCATTGCCGCGTTTCTCGTTTACCGCATCGTGAAGCCGCAGCGCACCAGCAGTGAAATTGACATGGAGAGCTTTCCGGGCAAGCCGGACCTTGTGGATTTTGCGGTTTCGGGATTGGGGCCGCGTCACGGCTGGTTTTTCCCGGGATTGCGCGGCGCGCCGACGATTGTCTTGTGTCACGGATACGGATCTAGCCGCGGCGAATTGCTGACGCTGGTTTCGGCGCTGCAGGATCACCAGTACAACGTGTTTGTTTTTGACTTTGCCGCGCATGGCGGAAATGACGGGATCACCACGTTCGGGTATCGCGAAGCAGACGAAGTGCGCGCGGCAGTCGACACCGTGGCCGCGCGAAATGACGTAGATCCCGCTCGCCTCGGACTATGGGGCTACAATTTGGGGGCTTACGCGGCTTTGCGCGAGGCGGAAAACGATCATCGCATTCGCGCCATCGTGCTGGATTCCGTGTACGACTTGCCGGAGCAGATGGTAAAAATCGGCGTGGAGCGCAGCGGCCTGGGTGGATTTCCGCTGATGGTTCGCTCGGCGCAGTTTAGTTTTACTTGGCTGAACTACAAGTACCGCGAGGATGCCCCGCTGTCGAGGAAACTGAATACCCTGGCGGGCATCCCGAAACTGTTCATCGAAGCCTCCGACGACCCCGAGCTTGCCGAACTTACCCGCCAAATGTTTGTGAAGGCGCCCGAACCCCGCGATCAGACGATGATTCCGCACGGTAATTTTGTGTCTATGGATGACAACGATAAGCGCGATTACGAGAACCGCGTGGTCAGCTTTTTCCTACTGCGGCTTCCCGCCACCGGGATGCCCAGCCGCTGATGGTGGTTGAATGCTGTAGAGGAAATATCCTGTTTTCCTCGAATCGAACGATACGATCTCCTCGAACGTGAAGTCCGATCCGGCCGGAGACTCGGAATGCCGGTTTCCTATCAGCAGGTAGCCCTGATGCGGATGCCCGCTATCCCATTCGGGTAGCTCTTCGTGAAGATAAAAATTTAGACTGTAGCGCTGCCCGCGTTTCATGTATTTGGAGACGTTGAGCTTTGCCGCAGGAATGGCATGGCGCTGAAGTTCCTCTGAAAGGGTCCGGCCTGAGGGATCCCAGGAGAAAAACGACGGAAGAAGTTTGTCATTGTTTGAGACCGCGAAGAGGATGGGCAAGACGCAGCAAGCTGCCAAAGGTCGGCCAAATGCGCCTTGGAACGACATCGCCGCACCTGCCCCTAACATCAGGTTCGCGGCACTCAGTGCTCCGAGGATGACGCCCGTGGCCATCCCGAAATTCAAGTTGCCTCGTGAGCCATGCGCGGCAACATATTCGACAATGGCAAAGCAGCATGCAAAGACGAGTGATGAGGCCAACAGCGCTATGGCGAGAGATCTTGTTTTTCCGCTGGCCAGTGCCCATCGCGAGTGCGCCATGAGCGCCACAATTGCCGGAAGCGCCGGCAAAATATAGCCCGGTAACTTTGACCTGGAAAGGGAGAAAAAGATGAGGCCAAACAGTCCCCAGGTTAAGAAGAAGAGCGAGTTTGACGATAATCGCTTTACGCGGGTCCATTTCACCGCCCCCAAAATCAAGGACCACACCGCCAGGGCCGTCCAGGGAAGAAGAGCGATAAGCAGAACTGCGCCATAAAACCAAAACGGCTGGATGTGCTGGAACTCAGGCGTGAGGAACCGTTTGAAATTGTGTTCGACGATAAAGACGCGAAGGAAATCTGGGTTGCGGCGGGCGCAGAGGATGTACCAGGGCAGGGCCGTGAGCGAGAAGGCGGCGATGGCCGCGGGGTGAAGCAAACGAAAGGCATCACGCCAGAGTTTTGTGACGAGCGCCCAGAGGAAAACCGCCCCTCCGCAAAGGAGTATGCCGGCGGGTCCCTTCGCGAGAACCGCTAGGCCCAGAAAAAAGCCGAAGGAGATCAATGCCAGCCACGGCGTTCGGGGGATCACCGGAGTGTTTTCATTACGGGTGAGGCCGAGGACGACGGCGGCAGAGACCATGGCCATGGTGAGCATTCCCGTGAAGGGCATGTCCGTGGCGGCGGCATGGGAAAACCCAATCATGCCCAAGGATGTAGGAAGGAGCAGCAGCAGCCAAAGGGCCGTCTCCGGACCATAGAGACGGAACGCCAACCACGCCAGTAGAAGCGTCAGAAGCAGCGCGGAAATTGCGCTCGGCAGCCGCGCCGCGGCTTCACTGACACCAAAAAGTTTGAAACAAACCGCCGCGCCCCAATAATAGAGCGGTGGCTTCTCGAACCAAGGCTTTCCGTAAAGCCGGGGCGTGACCCAATCGCCTGTCTCGGCCATGTCGCGCGCAATCCACGCGTAGCGGGGCTCGTCTGGGCCGAGGAATCCCATGGCTCCGAGGTGGCTGAAATAGGAAACGTACAGTGTTAGGAGGATGAGAACGGCCCAGCCGATGCGGCCTGCCGATTTGGCCCACGGTTTCTGGGGGCTGGTGGTGAGTGCTTCAATCACGCAAGGGAAAGTCTAGCATTGAACCTCTATCTTCGAAGCTGCCACCTCTTGCATACTGTCGCGCGTCGGCCGCCGTACGGCCGTCTTGCAATGAAATGAAGAAATGGCTTGAATACGCCGCCGTTTTGCTGATCTTGAAGACGCTGGGGGCGTTCCCGCGGGCCGTCGCGCGCTTCTTGGCCGCATCCGTGACCAGTCTGCTTTTTCGCTGGCAGCCAAAGTTGCAGAAGACCGCCGAGTTTAATCTGCGGCTGGCCTTCCCGGACTGGACCGACGCGCGGCGCAAAGACGTGACCCGCAAGATGGTGCGAAACCTTGGCTGGATGGCGGCGGAATTTGCACGCTTCCCGCGGCTGACCAAGAAAAATATTGAAAAAGTGGTGATTCTCGAGGGCCATGAAAATTTTCTGGAAGGACAGCGGCGCGGCAACGGCGTTCTTTATTTGACGGGCCACATCGGCGCCTGGGAACTCTCCTCCTTCGCGCACGCGCTCTACGGCTATCCGCTGCACTACATAGCGCGGCCACTCGATAACCAGCGCCTCGACGCGCTCGTCAACCAATACCGCTGCTCCTCCGGCAACCAACCCATCTTCAAAAATGAATCCGCGCGCGTCATGCTGAAAATTCTGAAAGACTCGGGAACCATCGGCATTCTCGCTGATCAAAACACCATGCCGGAAGAAGGCGTGTTCGTCGATTTCTTCGGAGAATCTGCCTGCGCGACAACCGGGATAGCACGTGTGGCGCTGCATACCGGCGCCGCGGTGGTCCCGGGATACGCCTACTGGGACGAGACCATTCAAAAATATCGCCTGCGGTTCGAGCCTCCCGTGGAACTGGTGCGCACTGGCGACACCGAGCGCGACGTCTTTGAAAATACCCAGCGGTTCGCAAAAGCCATCCAAGGGATTATTCAGAAACACCCGGACCAATGGGTTTGGGTTCACCAGCGATGGAAGACGAGGCCCAAAGGCCAGCCCGCGCTGTATGATTTTTGAGAGAGGTCTTTGATGATGCAAACGGCAAAGTCGTTGGCGGAAGCGGTGGGCGCACAGCTGGAAGGCGACGGTGCGGTGGAGTTGCGCGGTGTAGCGGCGCCCGAGCGCGCCAGCCCGCACGATCTCATCTACGTGGAGAAAGCCAAACATGCGGAGCGCGCCCGAGCGTCAGCAGCGATCTGCGTGATGGCCACGGAAAATGTTCCGTTGCCCGGCAAGGTTGTTCTGAGAAGTCCGCATCCCAAAGTTGCCTTTGCAAAAGCGGCTGCTCTCATACTTGGAAAGGCCCCCATCGCCAGCGGGATTCACCCGACAGCCATCGTGGCGCCTCTGGCGCGGATCAGCCAAAACGCGGGCATCGGGCCATTTGCCGTGATTGGCGAAGACACCCACGTTGGCCAAGGCACGCAAATCGGCGCACACAGCGTGATTGGCGCGGGCTGCTGGATTGGCGACCGCTGCCGCATTCACCCGCGCGTAACACTGTACGCCGGGGTTCGCATCGGACATCGCGTGGAAATCCATTCCGGCGCAGTCATCGGTGCGGACGGTTTCGGCTACGCCGAGGGCGAAGGGCGCTATTGGAAATTTCCGCAGGCGGGCATCGTGGAAATCGCCGACGATGTGGAAATCGGCGCGAACACGACTGTCGACCGGGGCTCGCTGGATGACACGCGCATCGCTGCTGGCGTTAAATTAGACAATCTCGTACACATAGGGCACAACTGCCAGATTGGCGAACACACCGTAATGGCTGCGCAGGTCGGCCTTTCCGGCTCCTGCGAATTTGGCAAGCACGTGGTGGTGGGCGGCCAAGCCGGTTTTGGAGAACAATGTTGTCTCGAAGACGGAGCAGTCATCGGCGGCCAATCCGGCGTTCTTGGCGGCAAGACCATCCGCAGCGGGCAAACCGTCTGGGGAACGCCGGCGCGTCCTCTTGCAAAATTCAAAGAACAATTCGCCTTGCAGGCGCGTCTACCGGAACTGGCAGCGCGCATCAAAGCGCTAGAGGTCAAGCTCGGAGGGAAGTGACGTGAATCGAGCACTACGCTGGCGCGTAATCGTAGTTGGCGGCCACACCCGCAGCATCGGCAAGACGCAACTGGTGTGCGACGTCATTAGCGCCTTCCCCGGAACCAACTGGATCGCTGGAAAAATCACGCAGTATGGCCACGGTGTGTGCGCCGAAAACGGCAACAATTGCGACTGCGCCCCCGACGAACACATTTGCGCCATCGAATGGGAGGCGCAGCCGCAATCCGGCACGGACAGCGCGCGATTTCTTCAAGCGGGCGCGAAGCGCTCGTTTTGGTTAAGAACGAAGCAGGGTTTTCTGGCCGAAGGCTTGCCGTTGATGCGAGAGGCCCTCGAGCGAACGCTTTCTGAAACGGACGAAGATTCGCCTTCGCTGATTGTCGAAAGCAATTCGCTCTTGCAATTCCTAAAACCAAGTCTCTATTTCGCGGTGATCGATCCCGCGCGGGAGGATTTCAAAGACTCCGCGCGCGTGGCGCTCGACCGCGCCGATGTCCTCGTGCTCCGCGGCGCGATGCACACGCCTGCCGCGGCCCCCTCCTGGATAAAACTCCCCGCCCATTTGCTGCGCACCAAGCCTTCCGTCACCCAGCGCGAAGGGGAGCCCCTGCCCGAGCCTCTCGAAGTCCTCATCGCGCGAGCCTTGCTGGCCCCGCCAAGTATCGCCCTCTAACAACGAATCGATAACGCGACTGCATCTTAGACGTTGACCCATTGGCGCAAGACGGCGATAATTTAGTGGTACTCGTCTTACTCGGTCTCCCGCAGTTCTGGCGTTCGTACCGGAGACTGCGGGAAGTGGCCAGGAATACAGCAGTTAGGCAGGTTTAGGCCGGATGGGGCGGATTTACTGCGCCCGCATTTGGGTAATCTTTCGACTGGGGGACCTTGTTTTGGCGACAGGTACACGCATTGGACTGGATAGGCCCGCCCCTGCCATACCGCCATTCTGGGACGCGCAGGATCTGGCCGGCCCTCTCGAACAAGCCATCGAAAACGGCGCGAACCATCTGCTCTCCTTGCAGGCCGAAGAGGGCTATTGGCTCGGCGAACTCGAGGCCGATACTACCCTCGAATCCGACTACATCTATTACTTGCATGTTCTTGGCAAAGCGGACCCCGGCCGCATCGCCAAGCTGGCCAACTATGTGCGGCGGCGGCAATTGCCTGACGGCGGCTGGAATATTTTCCCCGGCGGACCTTCGGACCTCAATGCCACCTGCAAGGCGTATTTCGCGCTGAAACTTGTCGGCGACGATACGGATTCGCCGCACATGACCCAGGCGCGCGAAACTGTGCACCGTCTTGGCGGCCTCGAACAAACTAATTCTTATGTCCGTTTTTACCTCGCGCTGATCGGTGCTGTCGGCTGGGAGCTTGTTCCTTCGATTCCGCCGGAACTGCTGCTTTTGCCGAGCTGGTTTTATCTCAACATTTACGAAATGTCGTCGTGGACGCGCGGCATCGTGATCCCCATGGCCATTCTTTCCGCGCTGCGGCCGGACTGGCGTTTGCCGGAACGCGCGCGAGTCGACGAACTCTTCCGCGACATCTCGCACAAAGCGGCGGCTTTTGACTGGAGCAAGCAGCTCATCTCCTGGCGCAACGTTTTTCTGGCCATCGATCGCGGGCTGAAGCTCTACGAAAAACTTCCGTGGAAACCGCTCCGCCGCCGCGCTCTTCGCGAAGCCAAAGCCTGGATGCTCGCTCACATAGAACGGAGCGAAGGCTTGGCGGCCATCTATCCTGCGATGATGAACTCGATCTTCGCGTTGATGGCGCTCGGGCACGGCCCCGACGATCCCATTACTTCTCGGGAGATTCGCGAGTTTTCGCGCTTCGAGATTGAAGAAGGGGACACCATCCGCATGCAGCCGTGCGTATCTCCCGTTTGGGACACGTGCATCGCCATGGTTTCTTTGGAGGAGGCCGGGCTGTCTGCGGATCATCCGGCGCTGGTGAAGGCGGCCGATTGGATGCTCTCGAAGCAGGTGTTGGGACCCGGCGACTGGCAATGTAAGAACAAAGATGCCGAGCCGGGAGGCTGGGCGTTCGAGTTCCGCAACGATTTTTTCCCGGACGTGGACGACACCGCGTTCGTCCTCATGGCCTTGCAGCGTGTGAAGCACCCCGATCCCGACCGCATGGAAACTGCCGTGCGCCTCGGCATCCAGTGGCTGTTGAGCATGCAAAATAGGGATGGCGGCTGGGGAGCGTTCGATCGCGACAACGACCGCCAACTCTTTTGCAACATTCCTTTCGCCGACCACAACGCGATGATCGACCCGTCGACCGCCGATGTGACCGCCCGCGTTGTCGAATGCCTGGGGCGATTCGGCTGGCCTGCGGAACACCCCGCGATTCAACGCGCCGTGAAGTTCTTGCTCAAAGATCAGTGCGAAGATGGCTCGTGGTTCGGGCGCTGGGGGGTGAACTATGTTTACGGAACCAGCGGCGCACTGCGTGCTCTCGAAACCGTTTCGCTAACCGCAAAAGAATTTTGCCAACGCGCGGTGCGCTGGCTGCGCGCGGTCCAAAAAGCCGACGGCAGCTTCGGCGAATCCTTGTGGAGTTATACCGATCCGACTACCAAGGGGCGGGGAAACAGCACGGCATCGCAAACAGCATGGGGCCTGATCGGACTGCTCGCCGGCGCCCCGGCCGATGATCCCGCAATTCAGAAGTCGGTTGCTTATCTGGTCCATCAGCAAAATACCGATGGTTCGTGGAGCGAAGCTGATTTTACCGGCACGGGATTTCCCGGAGTGTTTTATTTGAAGTATCACCTCTACCGCAATTCTTTCCCGCTTTACGCGCTGGCTCGATTCCGCAATCAGGTGCAAGGTCCGCATGAGTATTGCGCCATGAAATTCCAGCCGGCCGAATTCCGGCTGCGGAGCGGGTTCTAGAGCCCGCGATGACGTTTTCTCTGGGGCTCACCGCGGATCTCATGCTGGCCTTGGCTCGGCGCTCCCTTCACACGAAGCACAACTATCCTCCGATCCTGCGGCTTTCTCCGGATATTAACTTCCAGGCTGGCGTTGCTCCACTTGCCATCGGCGGTCATCCTCGAGGCAAAGGTTCTCTGCAGTCCGGTGCTCTCGTTCCGCGATTTCGGTCGCCCATCATTTGGATTGCTGGCTCTGAGCCGCTGGATTCTCCCGAGGTCGCCCGCTTCGCCACTGCACTCGCGGCATCCGGGCGAAGCGTCTTCCTGGAGACCTCCGGCATATCTTTGAAGCGGCGCCTTCATGAGTTTCAGCCGTCTTCCCGCTTTTACGTCGCGGTACGCTTCGACGGCCTGGAGTCGGGAGAGGGCCGGCGCAGTTTCCGCGACGGCGCGTTCCGTGTGGGCCTCGAAGCGCTTCGCATGGCAAGACTGGCAGGCTTTTTCACCTGCGCTCTTTTGGTTTCTGGTCCTGGCACCGCCGCCGGCGAACTGGAGCAACTCCACGCAGATATCGGCAAGCTCGATGTGGACGGATGCTTGATAACCTGCGCGGCGCCCGATCCCGCCATGGAGCGCAACGTCGCCGAACTCCGCCGCCGTTTGTTGACCCGGCGCTGGGCGTTGCTGTCCTCCTTGCTGGATGCTAGTGCGGTGCCGGCCGCGTCGCCAAGGTCTCAGGAAATCGCACGTCAGCCATTTTCGGAATCGCGGCGGGGCGATTTCGAGGAAGGCGTCGAAGCCGGATGACCACTCTGGTCACAGGAGCGTCGGGCTTTCTGGGCAGCCATGTGGCCCGGCAACTGGTCGCTCGTGGAGAGGAAGTCCGCGTTTTGATGCGCGCTTCGAGCACCAACCGTGCCATTGGCGACTTATCTCTGGAGTACGTGACCGGCGACCTCCGAGATCCTGCCTCGCTCGAGCGCGCTCTTGCGGGTGTGAAGTGTGTTTTTCATGTGGCCGCCGATTATCGCCTGTGGGCCAAAAAATCGCGTGACATCTACGATTCCAATGTCGGCGGCACGAAGAACTTGCTAGATGCCGCGAAACGCGCCGGGGTAGAGAAATTTATCTACACCAGCACGGTAGCGACCGTCGCTGTGGATCGTCCCGAGCTTCCCAGCGAAGCTACCGATGCGCGGCTCGAAGAAATGGTCGGTCACTACAAACGCTCGAAATGGATGGCCGAACGCGAAGCACTGAATGCCGCGAAGGACGGCTTGCCGGTGGTCATAGCCATGCCTACCACTCCCGTGGGACCTGGGGATTGGAAGCCCACACCGACCGGAAAAATCATCCTCGATTTCTTGAACGGCAAAATGCCGGGTTATGTCGAGACTGGCCTGAATTTCGTGGGCGCGGAAGAATGCGCGGCAGGCCACCTGCTGGTTAGAGAGAAGGGCCAAGTGGGCGAGCGCTATCTGCTCGGCGCCGAGAATTTGACGCTGAAACAGGTGCTGGATGCGCTGGCCAAGATTACCGGTCTGTCCGCCCCAAGACTGAAAATTCCGCACGCCTTGGCTTTAGGTGTAGCCTACATGGACACGGCGTTCTCGTGGCTCGTCGGAAGAGAGCCGCAAATTCCGGTCGAGGGCGTGAGAATCGCGCGACACATGATGTTCGTGGATTCGACCCGAGCACAGCGCGAACTGGGTTTCAAGCCGGGTTCGGTAGCAGCAGCTTTGGAACGCGCGACTCACTGGTACCAATCGAACGGCTACTTAAAGCCCGGCCGCGCCAAGAAAATGTTGCGCGCCGCTGCGTAGAGCAAGGGCCACGGGGATTTCGTCCCGCCCTCGCGGAGAGAAACAGTTGTAGGGGCGGGGCTCGCCCCGCCCACCGGAGCCGAAGGACGCAGTTGTAGCCCGGCGACTCGTCCCGGCATCATAGACTTCGAGATTCATGCGCATCCTAGTCACCTTCGCGATCAAGTCCGAGTTCTCACCATGGTCCTCCGGTCATCCCTTTGTTCCCTACGAATTCGAGAATTGGGAGACTCGCCGCGAATTCGATCTCTTCAAAGCCAACATCGGCCCCGATGAAGTAACGGTGCTCTTGACCGGCATGGGCGGAGAGAACGCCGTCAAAGCGATGTCGTCAATCCCGCTGGAAATTCATGATCTGTGCATTTCCTCGGGACTCGCAGGTTCGCTCGATGCTCGACTAACGCCAGGAGATGTCGTGGTGGCCCGCAGTGCCGAATCGCTGGACGAGAGTTCCGAGGCCGCCAGCGACGCGGATCTGCTGGATCTCGCCGTGCGATCTGGCGCAAAGGCTGTGAATGTTTCTCTGACTTCTGGGAAAATCGTAGCAACCGCCGGAGAGAAGGAAGAATTGAGCCGGAAGGGAAGTATCGTCGAGATGGAGACAACTCACGTTCTTCGAGCTGCTGCCGAACGACACGTTCCATGCGTGGCCGTTCGCGCCGTCAGCGACGCCGCGGATGAAGACATGCCCGTGGATTTTGCGCGTATTCTGGACTCCCACGGCCATTTGAAGATGGGCGGGCTCTTCAAAGAGGTGGCGCTCAGCCCTTACCGCATCCCCCTTCTGCTGCAGTTTGGACGGCAGAGCCGCGCCGCCGCTAAGTCTTTGGCTGACTTTCTAGACCGCTATATCTCCATGATCTCGGCAAATTGGACGAAAGTCGCCCGCCCTAGAATAGAAGAGGTTTCTCGGACATGAGCAGCCTCGGCCCAGCAGCAGAAGCGCTCGAATCGCTCGGGCCCATCCCGAAAACCATGCGTGCCGGTGTTTTCAGGGAAAAAGGAATCGTACGCGTCGAGGAAGTCCCCGTCCCCGAAGTTGGCGCGGGCGAAGTGCTCATTAAAGTGGCCGCCTGCGGCATTTGCGGCACGGACATCAAGAAAATCTTCGAGCGTTACGTCGAGCCTCCGCAAATCCTGGGCCACGAGCTTTCCGGCACGGTCGTCGCCGTCGGCCGCGGCGTAGACAAGTGGACGCCCGGCGACCGCGTCATGAGCTTCCACCATATTCCTTGCGGGAGATGCTTTTATTGTGAGAAGCGCCTCTTTTCCCAATGCCCGCAATACAAAACCACCGGGCTGACCGCCGGCTTCACACCAAACGGCGGCGGCTTCGCCCAGTATGTAAAAGCCATGCCCTGGGTCGCCGACCGCGGCATGGTCCCGCTCCCCGACAAGGTCAGTTTCGAAGAAGCCACGTTCATCGAGCCCATCAACACCATCGTCAAAGCCGTTCAAAAGGCGCGCATCACGCCCGGCGAAACGGTCCTCATCTTGGGCTGCGGCCCCATCGGCCTGCAGTTGCTCATGGTCAGCAAATTGGAAGGTGCCAAGCTCTATACCAGTGACCCGATTCCCGAGCGCCGGAAAAAGAGCCTTACTCTGGGTGCCTTGGAGTCGTTTGACCCAACCAGTGGTAAGCTGGTAGAGGAAGTTCGGTCCCGCACGGACGGTCGGGGAGCGGACGCCGTGCTGGTGGCGGTCGCACATCCCTCAGTAGTTACGGAGGCCTTGGCAACGGCCCGTCCTGGTGCACGCGTTTTGCTGTTCGCGGCAAACGATCCGGTCACCAGGATCGAGTTTCCTGCTGCGGCTGTGGGCATCGACGAAAAGGAAATCCTGGGCAGCTATAGCGCGGCGGTGGACATCCAAGAATCAGCCGCGGATCTGGTACTCGGAAAGAAACTGCCGGTGATGGAGATTGTCACGCACCGCTTTCGACTGGATAGCATCCAGGAAGCTTTGGAGCTGGCAGCAAGGCCGACGGCCGAATCGTTGAAGATTCTGATCACGCACGCATGAAAACAAGCACGCCAAAAAAACCGGAAGCTGCTGAAGAAGTGGCCTTCCCTGTCGCGCGAGTAGCCGTGCCGTCAAAGATGACGGCGGCGGTGTTGTATGGCAGCGAAGATCTGCGCATTGAGATGATCGACGTGCCGCATCTGGCTGCTGACGAAGTGCTCCTTCGCGTTCGCCTCGCGTTGACCGACGGTACGGACTTGAAAGTCTGGAAGCGCGGCTATCATGCCAAAATGATTCAGCCTCCCGCCGTTTTTGGCCACGAAGTGGTTGGCGACATTGCGGCCGTCGGCAAGCGTGTGGACGCGCGCTGGCGCATCGGCATGCGCGTGGTGGCCGCCAACTCCGCGCCGTGCCTGCGCTGCTATCACTGCCGCCGCGGCCAGGAGAATCTTTGCGAGGACTTGCTCTTCAACAATGGCGCCTATGCCGAATACATGCGAATTCCCGGCCGCATCGCCATGGAAAACATGCTGGAAGTGCCGCACTCTGTCGATGACGGAAGCGCTGCTCTGGTCGAGCCGCTGGCCTGCGTGCTCCGCGGCATTCACGAAATGGAAGTCCGCAACGGCGATACTGCGGCCGTGATTGGCTGCGGGCCCATCGGCCTGACATTTGTGCGTATGCTCTCCCGCCGGGGGGTGCGGGTCATTGCGCTCGCCCGTCGTTCCGCCCCGCTCGACGTAGCCCGCCGGCTGGGTGCGATTGCCACCATCAACGTGACGGAGACAAACGACGTTGTCGCTTCCGTGAAAATTTTGACCGACGACCTCCGCGGACCGGATTCCGTCGTCGAAGCAGCCGGAAGTCCGGCGACGTGGCAACAAGCCCTGGCCATGGTTCGCCGCGGCGGCGTGGTGAATTTCTTCAGCGGCCTGCCTTCGGGAACCAACGTTTCGATCGATCCCGCCGCCATTCACTATTCTGAAATCAAGCTGATCTCGCCCTTTCATCACACGCCGCGATTTATCCGCGAAGCTCTTGAAGCCATCCGCCGCGGGGACATTCTCGGGCGCGACTTCGTGACCGAAGAGATTCGTTTGACCGATCTGCCGCAGGCCTTCGAGCGCATGAAGAGCCGCAGCGGAGAGATCAAGCTGGCCGTCCGGCCTTGACAGCTTTGAACGGGTCGAACCGCCTGTCCGCCATTCTGCGCGAAGCGCGCGATTTGTTCTCCGGATGGTTCTTCGAAGCGAGGAATCTCTCTTAAAATGTTGCGCCCTGGTGAGCTCGAAATTGCCGAGCGTGTTCCGCCCAACCACTGCGCCGCCGCAGCGGCCGAGGAGTACACGCGCTGGCTGGCCACGCATCACTATGAAAATTTCAACGTAGTCTCCTGGCTGCTCCCGAAAGATCTTCACCAGCATTTCTACAATGTCTACGCTTATTGCCGCTGGGCCGACGATCTCGGCGATGAAGTCCCGCAAAAAGAGCGCGCCCTGGAATTGCTTGATTGGTGGGAGCGCGAACTCGACGATTGCTACCGTGACCGCCCTTCCCACCCCGTTTTTGTCGCGCTACGCGAAACCATTACTGCCAAAAACATTCCCAAGCGGCCGTTTGCCGATTTGCTGAGGGCTTTCCGTCAGGACCAAAACGTAAAGCGTTATCCTACCTGGGATTCCGTAATCGGCTATTGCGTCTATTCCGCGAATCCCGTTGGACGCCTGGTGCTTTATCTCTCGGGCCACCGGGACCAAGAGCGCCAAGCCTTGTCCGACGCCACCTGTACCGCGCTGCAGCTGGCAAATTTCTGGCAAGACGTTGCGCGCGACCTCGAGAAGGGCCGCTTGTACATTCCCCTCGACATCGCTGCCGCGCACGGCCTAAGCGAAGCCGATATCGTCGATCACCGCTTCGACCAGCGCTTCGTCGGCCTGATGAAAGATTTGATCGCCCGCACGCGCCTTCTCTTCGAGCAAGGCGCTCCGCTGGCAAAAATGGTTAACGGCCGCCTGAGCGTCGATCTAGAAATGTTCAGCCGAGGCGGCCTAGCCGTTCTCGACGCTATTGAAAGCATGGGATACGATACCCTCCACCACCGCCCGGTCATCAGTAAAGCAAAACAAGCGCGCCTCCTGGGCCGCGCCCTGCTAACGCAGCTACTCGCCAAGCGCATCCGTCCGGAATCCAGCACCGGTGACTTCGCCTTTGACGTGGCGCAGCATGCTGCGCCCGAATCAAGCAAATCGGTTGCTGACTCCTACGCCGCATGCCACAGCATCGCCCGCGCCGCCCACAGCAATTTCTACTACGCCTTCTTCCTCCTCCCCAAACCAAAACGCGACGCCCTCGCCGCCCTCTACGCTTTCATGCGTTTAGTCGATGACGTCGCCGACGAAGGCCATGACCTCGCCGCCAAACGACGCGGGCTCGCAAAATGGCGCGCCGCCTTCGACGAAGCGGTCACCGGCGAGTCGCAAATCTTTGACGGTACCGTGGCGAAGCCTCTGCCCTCAGAGCCCCTGCCCGGCGAAGTCGAAGTCTTGCCGGCTCTGGTAGACACCATGCAACGTTACAAAATGCCGGCCCGCTATCTGCACGATCTAATCAGCGGCGCCGAAATGGACCTAACCCTCCGCAGCTACCCGACTTTCGATCGCCTCCGCGAATATTGCTACCGCGTCGCCGGAACTGTCGGCGTCACCTGCACACACGTCTTCGGCTTCCACGACCCACGCGCTCTCGATCTCGCCGAAAAACTTGGCCTAGCGTTTCAATTGACCAACATCATCCGGGACGTCCACGACGACTACGCTCTAGGCCGCGTCTATCTACCCGAAGAAGACCTGGCGCGCTACGGAGTCTCCCCGCAGGATTTCGGAAACAGCGAAGCCACTCTCGGCGTCCGCGAACTCCTGCGTTTTGAGGCCGACCGTGCCTGGCAGTGTTACGAAGAAGGCGCAGCGCTTTTCGGTTTCATCGATCGAGAAAGCCAGGGCGCTCTGTGGCTCTTGGTGCACACCTACAGTGCTTTGTTAGCGCGCATGGAGTCCCTGGATTTCGCCGTATTTGGCGAACGCGTGCGGCTAGGGAAAGTAGAAAAAATGTTGTTCATCGCAAAGGCGCGCTTCGGCCGCCTCTTGGAAGAGAATATCCTTGAAAAACGTGATGGTGATCGGCGGCGGACTGGCGGGGCTGGCAGCCAGCGTCGCGCTGGCTGAAGCAGGCTGGCGTGTTCGTCTTTTTGAGCAGCGCCCGTTCCTCGGCGGCCGCGCGGCTTCTTACGTCTTGCCGGACGGCGAGCACATCGACAATTGTCAGCACGTCACTTTCGGCTGCTGCACCAACCTCGAAGACTTCTATCGTCGTGTCGGCGCCGGCGAGAAAATAAAGTTTTTCGACCGCCTCCTGCTCCTCGATCCCGAGGGGCGCCGCGGAGAAATGCACGCGGGCATCCTCCCAGCGCCCTTTCACATGACGGGTTCGTTCCTCACCTTTTCTCCGCTGGCGTGGAAGGACAAGCTCTGGATCGCGCGCGCTTTCTATTCCATCCTCGAAAGCGGCGGTCATCCGCCCGATGTAGACGAGCCCGGCGGCATCTCCATGCTAGAGTGGCTTCGGCGCCACAAGCAAACCGCCGCCGCGATCTCCCGCTTCTGGCGCGTAGTTCTCGTCAGCGCCCTTTCCGAAGAACTGGATCGCATCGACGCCCGCTACGGCATCGCCGTTTTCTGGAAGGCTGTTCTTTCCAACAAGACTGGCTACCGCATGGGCGTTCCCGGGGTGGCCCTCGGCGATCTCTACGAAGGCTGCCGCGCATCCATCGAACAAAAGGGAGGGGAAGTAATCTTTCGCTCACCGCTCCGTGGCCTGCGCATCAAAAATGGCAAGCTGATCGCCGCGCTCTTCGACGACGGCCGCGAAGAAACCGCGGACGCCTTCGTCCTGGCCCTTCCCCATCTCGCGCTCTCCGAACTTCTCTCCGACAGCGTCAAGCAGGCCGATCCCGCTCTCCGCAACCTCGACAAAATAATCGACGCGCCCATCACCGGCGTGCACTTCTGGTTTGATCGCCAGGTAATGAGCGAGCCTTTCATCGCCTTACTGGAGACCACCACGCAGTGGATCTTCAACAAAACGGCCCTCTATGCCGCCAGCGGCCCAGCCGCCACTCCGGGCAAAGGTCAATATCTCCAATTGGTCATCAGCGCCTCGTATGACCTGCTCCCAAAGCCCCGTCAGGAAATCATCGATCTCTGCCTGAAGGAAATCCACCACGCTCTTCCCGTCTCTCGGGAAGCCGTGCTTACCAAGGCCACCGTCATTAAGGAAGCTGCCGCCACGTTTTCCCCGCAACCTGGCGTGGATCGTTGGCGTCCAATACAGGAGACAAGCATCGGTGGTTTGTTCCTGGCCGGTGACTGGACCGCAACAGGCTGGCCCGCCACGATGGAAGGCGCGGTTCGTAGCGGCTATCTTGCTGCGGAAGCGGTCTTGCGCTTGGCTGGAACGCCACAACAGTTCCTTCTGCCTGACTTGAAGCCCGATGGCCTCGCTGGTTTGTGGGCCAAGAGCTGAATCGAAGCCGGATGCCTAGAAGGGAAGCGTTCAAGGAAAAAGTAAGGAGCGGGCGCCGGTTTCCCTGGTCATCTGCGAGCCGTCCGATGGCACCGATCTTTCGCTCGCTCGGCGCGGGTGAGCTTACCGCAGATTTTGTCGCGCGCGAAGTCAGCCTGTGAATTGATTTGTCAAAACGATTCGTAAACTTTTCGGGATTCCCGGAAATCGCAAGTCAACTAAGTGGGGTCACCGTAGGTATCACCGGGGAGGAGAGTTTGTTGGTAAGCAAGGTTGCGCCGAAACAACTGGGCATAATCCCTATCGGGCCCATATGCGCTTTTAGGCCGTTGGTCACATCCTGGCTTGACATCGCACTCCCATAGGGCTAAAAACATAGATGTCCCATCTCCTGCTTGGACCTGGCCAATCCTGTTCTGATCCTCTGGGTGACGATTGCGCTGTGGACCGAGCTTAACAATCCGGTCGGATTCATACCAAGGTAAGAGTGCGCATCGGCGCGGAAGTCTAGACAGTCATATTCACAGTCCGGCATTGCGTCCGGACGGAGGCGTTTGTGGATCGAAAGTACGGTCATCGCGGTTACCGCGACACGGAAAAAGGCGAAAAACGAGAGAAGGGCCACGACCGCAAGCCGCCGCAAGGCGGTCCGCGCGCCGATCAGTTCGGCCCCCGCACCCCACGCATGGTCGGTACTGTCACCCGCGGCCGATGTTCCAACTGCGGCGCGGTCTTAACCGCTGGTTTCGACCCCAACGGCCAGTGCCCCAAGTGCCAGTTCGAACTTCACAGTTGCAAGCAATGCCGCTTTTTCGATTCCGGCGCCCAATTTGAGTGCACCCAGGCGATCCCTGAACGCATCACCCCCAAAGACACCAAGAACGACTGCAAGTTCTACGAATTCCGCATGACCATCGAAAAGGACACGGCTCCTACTTCCTATCCGCAACCCGCGCAAGTAGCGGCCGCCGCCTCTCCAGCCCCGCCGCGCACCAACGATGCTCGCCAGGCTTTCGAGGACCTTTTCAAGAAATAGCTCTGCTCCGAGCGCGATCCTGTTGACTCTCTTGTGTACTCTTCGGTTGGCCGCCGCTACGCCGCCCTCAGAAAAGACTGGATCCAGATTTACAGGATTGTAATTTTAGATTTTACCTGCATTCATCTAGCCGATATACTCTCGCGGATTGTCCGGGACAGTTCGAGGATATCCACAGGCCGACGCTCGATTTGTGTGTCGAAGATGTGATACATCCCTGGCAATGGGGCGGTTCAATCCATCGGAAGGGGTGTGTATCGAGATGAAGAAGGTATCTTGCCTAGTCCTCGTGTGTTTTGGTCTTATTTGCCTGCTTGCCTCGCCGGCCGAAGCACAGCAAACTCTCGGATCCATCAACGGCACCGTCACAGATAGCTCCGGCGCGGCAATCCAAAACGCAACTGTTAAGATTCACAACTTAGCCACAGGTTTGGAACAAACCGTCAGTGCGAAGTCGGACGGCTCATTCAATATAGCCGATCTCCCCATAGGCACGTACAGCGTTACTTTCTCTCGCGATGGATTCAAGACCGAAGTCCACTCGCAAATCCTCGTTCAGGGCAATCGCACGACCACGGTGAATGGCTCGTTGCAGCCTGGAGAAGTGAGTATCACGGTCACCGTCAGTGGCACTCCATTGCTCAACCAGACCGACACCACCAATGGCTACACGCTGGGAAGCGAACTCATCGAAAACATTCCTCTCGGAACCGGCAGCTTCACGCAACTGGCGATTTTGGCTCCCGGCGTCAACGCGGACCTTTTGGCAGGGGCAGGTACGAACGCCGGTTTGGGAAATCAGGACATTTTTTCCAACGGTCAGCGCGATACCAGCAACAGCTTTTCGTTTAATTCCGTGGAATCGAATAATCTATTTAATGGCCTGTCTGCCAGTGCAATTGGCGAGAGCCGCTTCGTGCTGAACACCAACGAGCAGTTTCTGGCGGGCGGCCAGATTCAGACCAACACTTCCGTATTTGACGCCATCGGCCAAGGGCTGCCGGCGCCCCCGCCAGAATCCATCGAAGAAATCCATGTGAACACCTCCATGTACGACGTTTCGCAGGGAGCGAACAGCGGCGCCCATGTTGCTGTCGCGACAAAGTCTGGCACTAATGATCTGCATGGCAACGTCTATGAGTATCACCAAACCTCGGGATGGGATGCCAATCAGTTCTTCCTGAATGCAGCGTCAATTCCGCGCCCGCCCCTCCACCGTAACACCTTCGGCGCCACGCTCGGCGGGCCTATTAAGAAGAACAGACTGTTTTTCTTTGGTTCCTACCAGGGCCAGAGGGTCACAGATGCTACCAACGGCTCGACGGAATTTGCCAACGTTCCCACTGGCCTCTCCGATGATCGCAGTGCAGCGACACTCGCCGCGCTCGCGGGCGTCCCGGTCGCCAATGTGGACAGCGTTGCCATGGCCATCCTGAATGCAAAAGGAACTAACGGTAAGTTCATTGTCCCCTCGGCGACCGTCGCCGATCCAAACCTGATCCAGTCCCTCGGTGGCAATGCGCAAGAGAGTGGGCCCCCTAGCACTTTCAATGCAGACCAGGTCAACGGAAATGTAGACTACATGTTCGGCACGAAAGATCGGCTCGCCGCCAAATACTACTTTCAGAACGATCCCTCCACCAGTCCCTTTGCGGTGAGCCAGGTTCTCGGTTTTCCGCAGACGCTCCATGCCGGCAGCCAAGTGTTTTCGCTCGATAACACTGTAAGCTTGACCTCCAATACCACATGGGAGCAGAGAATCGGTTTCATCCGGCAGTTCGCTAGCGCGAGTACCACCCAACAACTTACGCCCGGCGATGTGAGCCTCAATCTCCTCGGCAGCAAGTTCTTTCCGGGCTTCAGCATTACCAACGCTGGTTCTGGAACTGGCAACGGGTTGAATATCGGTCCCGCTAACAACTTTGCCAATGCCGGCGTCTTCCAAAATCACTTTCAGGTAGGCACAAACTACAACTGGAGCGTAGGCCGCCATACGATCTCCTTTGGATTCAACGGCGACTATGGCCAACTGAACGTACTTAACCGCGAGAACCAAGTGGCTACTTTCACTTTCCGGAACTTTGCGAACTTCTTGACCGGAAATATGGGCGGCAGAAACGGCGGCGGACATCTATTGAATGGCGAGACCAACCGTTACTTTCGCGCCAAACAGACCGGTCTCTTCATTCAGGACAATTTCAAACTGAAATCCAATCTGACCATAACCGCCGGTCTCCGTTGGGACTGGGACGGCCCTCTTTCAGAAAAAAATGGTCTTCTCACGAATTTCTATCCGCAGAACTATTCCTACGATCTTGGAACGGACACGATCAACAATATCGGGCTGGTTATCGCTGGCAACAACAAGGAGTTCTGCGCGACCAAGTCGGTTTTCTGCACCAGCAACAGTTCGACCCTCACTGGGCGGCAGTGGATTTTCGAGCCACGGATCGGCCTAGCCTGGTCTCCTCACTTCGTCAAGAACCTTGTCGTTCGCGCGGGTTATGGCCTGTACGCCGACCGCGGCGAATTCTTTACCGAATTCTCGGCTAGCGCGGGACTCGGCATTAGCGGTCCCTTTGGTGTCACCACGGAGCAACCGTTCACTGTGCCGTTCAACACTACTTGTACCGGCGTTCATTGCCTTAGCAACAGTCCGTTCGGCACTGCGGCCCCGCCCCCGCCTCCCAGCAATCTCTCCGGGGTGCAGGCGCTCGTTCATAATCAGTCAGGATTAAGTGGATGTGCTGAACCTGTAACGCCAACCTGCACGCCCACAGGAGATCCTCTATTCGCGTTTCTCTTTGGCGGTTACGATCCCAGAAACACGCTGCCGTATTCGGAGAACTGGACTCTTGATGTTCAATGGCAGCCCATCAATTCGCTGCTCGTTGACGTCGGCTACGTTGGCAATCACGGGCAGCACGAACTTCTCCCCATCCCGTTTAACCAGCCGGGAATTGCCACACCGACGAACCCCATTAACGGGCAGATTTACTCCTATGGATTTCAAGCCACCGATAACATTCTCGATGTCAATAACAACCCCGGCATTCTTCAGACTGAACAGGTGGCAACAACCATCGGAGAGTTTACAGGGGCTGACGGCAATACAGCGCTTCGCGTGCCTTTCCTAGGCTATAACCCCAACTCGGATTTCTGGGAAGCTGAAGGAGTCTCAAACTATCAGGCTCTTCAACTCAGCGTTAAGAAGCGGATGAGCCGCGGTCTCATGCTGAACGCGGCGTACACGTGGTCCCACACCTTGGATGAAGGCAGCGGACTTTCCGAGGGCCTCTTCTTCAATGGCAATAATCCGCTCAATCCCAGGAGCGCCTATGGGAGCGCCGGCTTCGACCGCACCCACGTTTTCACCATCAACTACACGTACCAGATTCCTGATCTCACCAAGTCCAAAGGATTCCTCAAGCACATCGTTAACGGCTGGGGCGTCAATGGGGTTACGATCGCGGAGAGCGGACTGCCTTACAGCGTATACGACTTTTCCGGGACCGTGGCCAGCCAATACTTTGGCGCGGGCGACGACTTCATCACCAATCCTTTGCTCAACGGTTCGCCCAAGAGCACTTTGCTTCAGGGCACCACCGGCGTAAACGCCGGCAACCCGGTCCTTAATGGCGGCGCCTTCGGCATCAACGTCAATGCGCCAGGCACAAACGGCGTACCGCCTTGCGGCCCCACCACTCACGGTGGCACTGCCTGCGATTTCTCAGAAACTGGCTTTTCCAGTGCCGGGCGCAATGCATTCCGCGGACCGTTTCAAACGCGCTTCGACTTCAGTGTCTTCAAGCTTTTTAAGCTGAACGAGCGATTCACTCTTCGCTATGACGCGCAATTCTTCAACCTCTTCAACCACGCCAGCTTCGACGCACCGAGCAACAACATCAGCTTGGATCCTTGCTTCGGTCCCAACCTGCAAACCAGCATACCGAACGGCTGCCAATGGCAGGGTACGATTCCGGCCGTGGCACCCTCGACGAAAGCGTTTGGCGATGGCACGGCCCCCTTTGGAGCCGGCTTCATTCAGAGCACACTCGGCAGCCCGCGCTTGATTCAGATGTCCTTGCATTTGACGTTCTGAGTCGGCGGACTCCACGCGGCCAGGGCCAGGGCCGTAGAGGCGGTCCTTGCCCGGCTCATTTTCGTTCGCGCCACGGGCACCAAGAGTACCATCGCTGTCCCCACACGAATCTCCCGTCGGGAACTCTGTGCAATCTCGCGTATGTTATCTTTTCGCTCACCATAGGTGAACCAGCTGGCTCCTGTGCAGTGTAGGATTATGTCTTAGCGTGCCTTGGCTCTGATCGAATTCAGACTTCGATGCCCGAGAGGTGGGGGCAGCGATTCTTGACCGCGCACAGGGAGAGTTTCATGACGGAGTCCTTTCAGGCGGCGAACAAAAGCGGGATTGATGCAGGGTAGTAGACTCCTAGGCAAGGCCCACAGGTCGGTCCTATTCTGGGACATCGTCCTGTTCGCGATTGCCGGGCTCTTGGCCACCATCGCTGTTCTCCAATACCGCTGGATTAGGCAAATTAGTGCGGCCATGGACTTCCGCGTGCGAAGCAATCTCGATTCGCTGATGACGCAATGGAACCTCGATTTTTACGGCGAACTTTCTGCTGTCTGCGTTGCCCTTCAGGTTGGTCCCGATTCCGGTGCCCACGACGATTGGACCGATTACTTGCAGCGATATTCGGCTTGGAGCCAGGAGCAAGCGGCACAAGGCTCGCTTGAAAACATCCGTTCGAACCCCGCCTTAATCGCGAGAATCTATATCTGGGAAACCAGTGGTGGCGGAAAACCACGGCTTCTACTTCTCGATCCGGACTCCAATCTAATCCAAGAGGCCACAGTTCTCCCTCGTTTCGAACCTCTCTTGGCTCGTCTGCGAGAAAGATCAGAAAGCCTCTCGATGGCTCTGCGGGCTTGGGAACTCTCCGGTTCACTGAGTCTCAATTCCGGGATTCCCGGCCAGCAGCAAGCCTCGCGAAAACTTAACTATCCAACGACGGGGTGGCAATTCGACGAAAACATGCCTGCCATCGTCCACCCCCTTGTCCATCATGGCCAGTCCGCGCTTCATCAGCCAACGCCACGGGACCAAGATCCCGTCGACTGGATCGTAATTCTTCTGGACTTGGAGACGATTCAGAAAACAATCTTGCCCGAGTTGGCCAGCCGCTATTTCGGCAATCCTCAAAAGCTCGATTACAAATTGGCGGTCATCAGCGCGGGAAATCCTTCGCGGGTTATTTACGCTTCCGATCCCGATTTTCCTGATCGCAGCACCTCTGTCTACGACTCCACGATGAACGTCTTTGGTCCGCCACCGGAAAGCACAGAAGGTCATCTTTGGGAGTCTTTGAGAAATGTCGAGTCCGTGCGTCGCGAAGATTGGCGAAATTTCTCCGGACCAGGCTGGTTCCCCGTCATCCAGTACGGGGCTGGGACCGAACCCTGGATGCTCTTGGTGCAGCGTCGGGCGGGTTCTCTCGATGCTGTTGTCAAGCGAGTTTGGCGAACCAACCTCATCACCGGCCTGGTGGTTCTCCTCATGCTGGCGGTAAGCGTCGCTCTGGTTGTACTTGCATCCCAGCGCGTTCAACGGCTCGCCCGCTTGCAAATGAACTTCGTAGCGAGCGTTTCTCACGAGCTCAGGACTCCCCTCACGGTCATGATTTCGGCTGCCGAGAATATTGCCGATGGCATTGTGGAGGAAGAATCGGAAATCAAGGAACACGGGGGCATCATTACTGGCCAGGGCCGCCTGCTATTGGATCTGGTGGATCGAATCCTGCTGTTTGCCGCAAGCACTTCCGGCAAGAACCTGCAATCTCTCCGACCGGTTCAGGTCGCGGAGATTCTCGAGCGGGTTCTCGAGAATGTTGCCGGGCTCATCCATTCGGCCGGGATCCGCGTGGAACAGAATATCCAACCTGATTTGCCGCCGGCCCTCGGCGACCCGGTGGCGCTCTGCCAGTGTGTGCAGAATTTAGTCGTCAATGCCATCAAGTATCGCGGACAGGGCAACTGGATTGGACTCACGGCGGAACTCCAGGGAAGCAGAGATTCTGCCCGGGAAATCGTGATCCACGTCCAAGATCGCGGAATAGGTATCCACGAATCTGAGTTGCAACGCGTCTTCGAACCGTTCTATCGAAGCCCGGAGATCCTGGCCTCGCATGTCCAGGGGACCGGGTTGGGCCTTACGGTTGCCCAACGGAGTATTATCGAGATGGGCGGAGAGTTGACGGTTGTCAGTGCCGTCGGCGTTGGGAGTACCTTTACGATTCATCTGCCCGTCGCTGAGTCCTCGCGAGCAGCACCATCGTTCCCCATTTCTGTTAGTACCTCGGAGCATTCGCGATGAACGAGAACATTTTGCTGGTCGAGGACGAGCAGGGGCTGCGCCAAACCTTGACCGCGCGCCTAAAGAAAGTCGGATATGTTGTTGATACCGCCGCCGATGGTGTCGAGGGCTTTAACAAGGCCATGGACATGCCGTTCGACCTGATCATCCTCGACGTGGCCCTGCCCCTCCGGAACGGTTTTGACGTTTGCCGTGACCTCCGCCAAGCCGGTCTGGCAGCCCCTATTGTGATGCTCACAGCCCGCACACAAACCGTTGACAAAGTCGTTGGCCTGAAACTCGGCGCGGACGATTATGTCACCAAGCCTTTTGCGGCACTGGAACTGCTCGCCCGCATCGAAGCCTTACTGCGGCGCGCGACCATTCGCAGCGGCCAGGGCCTTCATGAATTTGGCCCCTTCCGCATCGATTTTCGTCGTATGGAGGTAACCCGCGATTCCACTCCTATCTATCTCACCGCGCGTGAATTTCAGCTTCTCCGTTATCTGATAGAGCGCGCGGAGAGCGCCATTTCGAGGACCGAGCTCTTACGTTCCGTATGGAACTACGACACGGGAAGTTTTACCCGCACCGTGGACATGCACGTTTCCAGTTTGCGGAAAAAATTGGAGAAAGATCCTACTTCGCCGGAATTTGTCGTTACCGTTCCGAATATTGGGTATATGTTCGTTGGCGCTAGAAAGTCCGTTCTCTGAATTGCTGCGTTCGCGAGCCCTTACAGCGTCTTGCCGAAAGCCCTTTCGCCCCTCGCGAGCGTTTCACTCATGCGAGTCTCCAAGTCTTCTCTCGACCAGTGCGGGCGCCACGCCATGCAAATTCTCGCTCGGTCCTAACATTGCCTCTAATTCCTCAGAATCCGCACTTCCGAAAACCGCGCCCGTAACTGTTCCCAATCGTTCCTAAGTCCGATTTTGGTAGTCATGAGAGCAGACTTGTCAGGTTCCCCAGGCTGGCATCGGCACTGCTTCTTTGCGGAACCACAAGGACAGGCCTCGCCGGGGGGAGGAACCTAGTTAGTTGCTTAATCTTTTCGCGTGTCGGGTCTCCCGACCAAAGCGAGCCGAGTTCTGCACATGAGACTTTTTCCGAGGCTAGGAATCGCGGTGGCTTTGCTGGTCGTCACGAGCGGAAGTGTCTCTGCAACGGAAGTGGCTGTCCTGCGCAACGGATTTACGATACGGCATGAACGCCACGAGCAGGCGGGCGACATGACGCGCCTTTACTTAACGGAAGCCCCTGGCAGCTATGTAGACGTCCCGACCGATCAAGTTGTAGGTTTTGAGGCGGACGACTACGTGCCTCCAGCGCAAGTCGCTGTGGCTATCCCGGCTCCGGCACCCGCGCTGGGGGACGTGGTGCGCGTGGCGGCAGACAGGAACAAGATTGACCCGGCACTGATTATGAGCGTCATCCGATCAGAAAGCGCCTTCCGGGCGAACGCGGTTTCGGCAAAAGGCGCCAGGGGATTAATGCAACTCATGCCGCAGACCGCCTCGCGGCTGGGGGTGACGAACCCCCTGGATCCAATCGCCAACGTAGAGGGCGGCACCTTGTATTTGCGGCAACTGCTCGATCGCTACAACAATGATCTGGTCAAGGCGCTGGCAGCCTACAATGCCGGGCCTGGGCGGGTTGATCAATACGGTGGTCTTCCGCCCTATGCGGAAACTCGGGCATACGTGACGGAGATTGTGCGCAATTTTAATCGCCAGAAACTTGCCGAGAGGCGCGTCCCAGCCGCTCCGGGCGTCGGGCGGAAGGGACCACTAACGTCTAAAACGGATGCAAGTAGTTCTAGGCTGCCGATTTTGCCTGCGAGCGGGGCCGAATAGGTCGAGTTCGAAATATCGTTCGATGGTTACTGAATAATTAATACATGGCTGAGATAACCAGAAATAAATTTCCTCTTTGCTCCAGAACAAATACGCCCACGATGCGAACCGGTATAGTGGGAAGTGGATTCATCTCTAGAGCGACGGAAGTTACGCCGCTGGGTACCACCGCCTCCGCCGGCGGACACCATTGACAGCAAGTTCTAAGGATGAAGGAGAGTGGAAGCGTAATTGCTCCATGGATTGATAGCGGTTCTACGGAGGCAGCGACATCGTGATGCGCCTGCGAGTTTTGCTTTGCTCAATCCTGGTATTGGCACTTGCTTTGCCGAGCCACTCAGATGAAGCCAGTAGTGCTTTCCGACGCGGTACGCGCGCAGAGGCTGAAAAACAGTACGACGCAGCCTACGAAGCCTTCCGGCAGGCCTACACCCTAAAACCCAAAGAACCGAAGTACATCACTTCCTACCTGCGCGTCCGAGCCGCCGCCGCGAGCGAACATGTGAACAATGGAATAAAGCTTCGCGACAAACAAAAGATGCAGGAAGCCATTTTGGAGTTCCGGCGCGCCAGTGAAATTGACGCCACCAGCTTTGTGGCCTTGCAGGAAATCCAGCGAACCGAACTTATGATCAGGAAGGCGGCGGAAGCGGCAAGTGCTGCTTCACAGAACCCCGCGGCTGCGGTACCAAAGCCAGCCGCCGAAATGGAAGGTCCCGTCGAGCTGGAGCCCTCTCCGAACTCGCCCATTACCCTGCACATGTCTACGACCGCCGATAACGTCTACAGGACGATCGGCAAGCTCAGCGGAATAAACGTCCTGTTCGACTTGGACTACAAGGCGCAAAAAATCACCATTGACTTGAATGATGTCTTCCCCCGCGAAGCGTTACGCATGGTCGCGCTGGAATCAAAGACTTTCTGGCGCCCCATTTCGACCGGTGCGATCTTCGTGGCTCAGGAGTCCAAGCGCAAAGAGTACGAAACCAACGTAATGAGAACGTTCTACCTTCGAAATGTCTCGAATGCCGCTGAGTTGCAGGAGGTAGTGGGCACTCTTAAAGGACTGCTGGATATAAGCCGCATCCAAGTCAATCCCACACACAGCACCATCACGCTGCGAGGCACGCCCGACCAGTTGGCGCTGGCGGAGAAGTTGGTCGCGGAAGTGGACAAACCGAAGGCCGAAGTGATCATCGATATCGAAGTTCTGGAAGTAAGCAGTACACGGTTGCAGACCCTGGGCACGACGGTCCCCACCTCTGCGTCCATTTCGGTCGCGACGGCGGCGACGCTGGCAAGTGGAGGTTCGGCGGGTTTGGTGAGCCTGGGTTCGGTGAACGGAGGCAGCTGGGTTACCTCCATTCAGGGCGGCTCGTTCACCTTCTTGGCGTCGGATACCAATACGAAGATTCTGCAGAGGCCCCAGGTGCGAGTTTTGGACAATGAGAAGGCGACCCTCAAGATCGGCGACCGGGTGCCCATCGCGACAGGGTCGTTCACTCCTGGTATCGGTGCGGGCGGCATCAGTCCTCTGGTCAATACCCAGTTTCAGTACCTGGATGTGGGCGTGAACATCGATATTACCCCGCACATTCACTCGGATCACGAAGTAACTCTAAAGATGGTGCTGGAGATTTCATCCGTTACAGGAGTCAGTAACATCGGCGGGATCAGCCAGCCGACAATCGGGCAGCGCCGCATCGAGCACGAAACGCGATTGGAAGACGGCGAAATCAACCTTGTTGGAGGCATCCTGGAGGACTCCGAGACGCAATCGTTGAGCGGATATCCCTGGCTAATGAAAATTCCAATACTGAAGTATCTATTTGGCCAAGAAACCAAGCAGCGCCCGCAAACCGAAGTCATCTTTGCGATCACGCCACACATCATTCGGGCCGAGCAGGTCACTGAGGATAATCAAAAACTGATTGAAGTAGGAACGGGTAACACCACCAGTTTGCGCTACAAGGAAGCCAAGCCTGTTAAGTCCGCCCACGCCGTGGCTCCGCAAGATAAGCCCTCTGCCAAAGACAGTAGTCGTCCCGCGCCAAGCTCACCCGTAGCGCAGGCTGCTCCCACCCCGCATACCCAGCAACAGCCGCCCGGCGAGCCTCACAATCCCCAAGAACGTTGATTCACCCAAACGCGATCAAAGGAATGGGATCTGAGTCGTGACGGCTCGCGGTGTGTTTAAAGCATTCAGCGACGCAAATCACATATTTCGGCCTGGTCCAAACGGCCGGCAAGCGGAGAAACCTGAAGCCAAACGGGGTAGGTAGGTGTTCGCTCGTCAATAAGCTAGCGCGGAGGATTTGGCAAGCGGGCTTCCGCAAATGTGCAATTTTTGTCACAAAAGGAATGCTATGTGCAGTGGCCTGTTCGACTAACCCGCACTTTACAAGGAATTTACACGAGCTTTGCGTTGGCCCAAGAATTGCACCGCTTATATGCAACGACGGAGAATATCCGTGCTTTGAGTCCAGGTCCAGGTCCATTGAAATCATGCACGGGAAGTCTCTTAGAAGTGCGAAGTAGGGTGCGGTCGGCGGTTGCCCGCCGGCCATATCCGGTTACGCTGCTCATCTTCAGAAATACGAATGTCCCCAATTTGTGGTGCTGTGAGTCTCTGATATGAACGCCTCAAACGAGGTATCCGGCACGGGTTTGTCCGAAAAACCCACCAGGTCTGGACAAAGGATGAGATTGATGCCCGATACGCGAGTACGAAGATTGATTGCGCCTGTGGTTATCCCGCCGTCAAGTCGGGGCCCCGAGAGTTTGTTGCATCGCCGCGCGGCCGAGATTCAGGGGTTTCCCCTATTTTCTGGTATTTCCCCCGACGACTCGAAACAAATCCTGACTCCAGCTACGTATCAGGAGTTTTCTCGCCGCGAGGTAATTTACCAAGAGGGCGACCCGATAAACAAAGTGTTCTTGCTGACATCGGGTTCGGCGAAAATCACGCAAGTGGCGCCGAACGGCGGCGAAGTTATTCTTCGCCTAAGCGGCCCCGGCGAACTCGTGGGGAAGATTAGATTTGAGAGCCAGGCACGGCACGGTTCTTTGGCCCAGGCGCTCGGGTCATCTACGGCGCTGGTCTGGGATGCTTCTGTTTTTGAGTCGCTTTCTCACCGATTTCCGGCTCTTCGACGCAACTCGATGTACGGTATTAGCAAGAGTCTGGAAGAGATGGAAGAGCGGTTTCGCGAAATATCCACCGAGAAGGTTGCCGTGCGGCTGAGCCATGAAATCATGCGGTTGCTGGATCAGGTGGGACGGCGCGTGAACGGCGCTGTGCAGATCAGCCTGTCGCGAGAAGAGCTGGCGCAACTGATCGGCACCACCTTATTTACCGTGAGCCGGTTGCTATCTGACTGGGACGAGCGCGGCATCGTGAGTATTGGCCGAGAGACCGTCTCCGTCAGTAATGTGCAAGGGCTTAAGCAATTGCCTGAGACCGAATGATGACATGCAACGATCAAAGTGGGACCGCGATAAACGATTAGTTTCTGTTTCCGGGGGCGCGTTATGTTTCGAGCGGAAGTGATGGGCCACAAGCCTCATCGAGGGCCATCTGGAAGTGCCATCATTGGAGTTGGTCTCATGCTGGCAACGATATTCTGTGCGGCAGCGGTATACTCGCAGAGCAAACCGGCTGCCGGAGAGGGTCAGACTTCGGCGCCAAACCTTCCCTCAAACGATGTGCCTCCCCTGTATGGAAAGGGTCTGAGAATGCGCACCGGTGCAACCGGAAGTGTACCTCCGACCACGGCGGTGTTGGCCATGAACGGCGTCTGTGATACCTCGCAAAAGGCGAAGGGAGCCACTGGCTGCAGAATCTTGATTACAAAAGCGGAGATGGAAGACTTACTCCGCGTTGTCCAACCAAACGCTTCGCCGACCGAGCAGCATCAATTTGAGATCAATTACCTCAAGCTCGCGGCTGCCGCTGGAGAAGCCCAGCGCCGCCACCTCGAAGCAGATCCCCAAGTGGCGGAGCAGATTCGGACGCAAGAAAAGCTGGTTCGCATGCAAGTGCTCGCGAACTTGCTGTACCGGAATGTCGAGAAGCAGGCAAACGACGTCCCGGCGGCTGAACTGGAAAAGTACTACCAAGACCATCGGGACGATTATAAGCAGGAGGAAGTCCTCCGCGTGTATATCCCGAAAACGCCATCGGCGGTCAACGGGCAAGCTGCGGATTTGGCGATATTGAAAGCGATGGCTGAGGATGTGCGCAAGCGAGCCCTGGCAGGTGAGGATTTCGATTCGCTCCAGAAGGATGTTTTCGTCAATCTTGGAATTAAGGGCACGCCGCCAGCCACGAAGGTGACGGTGACCAAGCTGACAAAACTGCCTGCGGCGGAGAGGCCGGCTCTTGCCCTGGACACCGGCAGCGTAAGCGATGTGGTTGAAACCGCGGTTACCTTTGTGGTGCTCAAGATGGAATCCAGGGGCGTGATACCGCTGGAAAGCGCGAAGGCTGACGTCGTGAACGCGGTGCAACACGAACGGATGCAAGCGCAGATTCGGGAGATTACCGAAAACGGCAAGACACAATTCAATTTGAGCTATTTGGAGTTACCTGCGGCGCCGGACGTTTTGCCTCCACCGCAGGTGATGAGCTTGCCCGGAGAGCAGGGAACAGCCGCGGCGTTGGTAATGTCCCGTGGCTATTTGAAGGGTACGCCGCCCTCGCACAAGCGCGAAGCCGTGGCGTATCCGTCAAAAAAACGGTCCACGACGCCTCCGAATTGAGCGGAATTGTTTGCGCAACGCAATTGACAGCCGAAACATCCGCATGGTAGACGTTCTTGCCCACGGTTCGGTTTTGAAGCTGGGGGGTTGGAGGGAAAAACATGAGCCTCGCCGAATGTTTCGAGTTGGTTTTCGGCTTCCTTGAGCATCACCAGTCGCGCGGTTGGCAGCGCTCGGCTTGGCGCGGGAAGACCGTGCAACGTTTCATTGCTCCCCTCAACTTTAACCTAAAGCCCGGAGCCGCGGCCCTCTGTTTGGTTTTTCTTTCCGTTCCATGCGCCCTAGCGGCCTTTCCTCTGGCAGTCGCCGACGGTCGCACGCAAGATTCGAGTCAAGCAGCTGGATCGAAGCTGTCGCCAGCACAGGGGCCTGGAGCACCTGATCCGAAAGCGCAGCTTTTGCCGCAGACACCTTCACCGGAGAAATCCGAAGTGAAACGCGCGCAAGTTACCTACGCGGGCGGTCAGCTGACCATAGTAGCGGAGAACGTCGCCCTTTCCGAAGTGCTGGTGGCCGTGCGGCAGGCCATGGGAGCGGACCTCGAAATTCCGGCTGGCGCTGCCGCGGAACACGTCTGGGTGCACGCGGGTCCCGGACCCGCACGCACAATTCTTCGCGATATGCTGGACGGCACCGATTTCGACTATGTCATTCAGGCTTCGGAAATCGACGAGGACGGTGTGCGCAGCGTTGTGCTAACGCTTCGCAGTAAAACGCCTGAAATGGGCGCACCAGGAAATCTCTCCGTGCGCGGCGCGAATCGCAGAACGCCCACCGCAGTCGCCAGCCCAGAGGAAAAAACAGCCCCGGACAGTCCCGCACCGGAAGATACGGTAACTTCTGCCGGCGCGGCTCCCGCTGCAGCTTCTGCCGACGCGGCTCCCGCTGTAGCTTCTGCCGACGCGGCTCCTGTTGATCCTCCGCCCGCCGCCGCGGCCACCCGGCCCTTGTCAAACAATTTGCAGTCGTCGCCCACGAATGTAGCTCCAGTTGCGGGAGTGGGACCTTCTGGGAACCCCGAACAGGTGGCTCAGCAATTGCAAAATATGTACCAGCAGCGGAGAGAGCTACAGGCACAGCAGAACGCGAAGCCACCAACCGCAAACTAAGGGAATTGCAAGTGTCTGGACTGCCGCGACGGAACTGTGCTCGGCAGGATGAACTGTTCGGTCTGTTTGGAGCGCGCGGTTTCAGCAGCTGTGATGAGTCGCCTTGATGGTCGGTAGGATTGCGGTTAGCGTATGGAATGAGTTAGGTTCTAGAGTTGAACGAAAAAGCACTGTCTATTCCAGAAAGAGCTCATGAACAAGAACCGATTTGGGAAACTAGTGGCTGTTGCCGCGGGATTCTTCTTTCTGTGCGCGGCAGCAGGGCTGACTCGCGGGCAGAGCGCTTCGCCCAGTCCGGCGCGGACTCCGAATGGGGCCTCTCCTGGGGCGCAATCAAAGAGAGACACTTCTCCGCCGGACGATTTTGCCGGGTTGCAGTGCAGCGACGAGCAGAAGGCAGAGATTGACCACATTCGTCAGCAGACGAAGTCGCATAAGGATGCGGTCCTAAAAGACGAGAAGCTAACTGCAGATCAAAAAGATGCCATGATTCTCGGGTACACCCGGATTGAGTACGGTGAGATTTTTAAGGTGCTGACGCCTGAGCAACAGAAACAAGTCCGCAAGAGAATTAGTGCCCGTCGAGCGGCGGACCAAGCGGCAAAAAATAAGCAGTCTTCCCCGAAGTGAAACCTCTATGCACGGTGGTGACCCGCGCAAGGGGACTGGGTAGACTATGACGGCATTAGCACGATTACCGGCATCGGCCTTCCGGTTCCCCTCCTGAGCGCGGTGACGAACTGCGGTCCCCCGAAGAGCTTCCGTCTCGCGGTCAACACAACTCCCCGGGGACAAGCGGCGAGGAATCGCGTGGAGTTTGACGTAGAACAAGGAAGCCTTTTCCATTTAGCCTTATGCTTTCTCGGGCTTATAGTAACGAATTCTTCAGCGAGGATGTGAGCATGTTCAAAAGGTCACTGTTAGCTACTGTTTCTTTGGCATTTGCCGTTGCGCTTGCCGCGGCACCGAATACTCCGCCATCACAACCAAGTCTCTCCGCCGCTGAAATCGCAGACAAGAACGTAGCGGCCCGGGGCGGTTTGCAGGCATGGCGCGCGGTCCAAACGATGTCGATGGCAGGCAAACTGGGAGCCGGCGGGAATCAGCGCAGTACGCTTCGCGTTCCAAGTCCAGTCCCAGGGAAAGAGATTAGCCGAAATACACTTCCCACTCGGCCTACTCAAGAAGTCCAGCTGCCGTTTGTGATGGACCTGAAGCGGACTCGCAAGACACGATTGGAGCTGCAGTTCCACGGGCAGACCGCCATTCAGGTGTATGACGGCACCAACGGCTGGAAGCTGAGGCCCTACCTCAATCGGCGCGTCGTTGAGCCGTTTACGGAGGAAGAAACTAAAATCGCAAGTCTGCAACAGGATCTGGATGGTCCCCTGGTGGATTACGCGGCCAAGGGCACGAAGATCGAGCTGGCAGGCACGGAAAAGGTTGAGGATCGCGATACTTACAAGCTCAAGCTCACCATGAAAAGCGGTCAGGCGATCCATATTTGGATTGACGCGCAGACCTTTCTGGAAACGAAGATTGAAGGGCAGCCCAGACGGCTCGACGGCATCTACCATCCGGTAGAAGTCTACTACCGTGATTATCGTCCAGTGAGCGGGCTGCACGTTCCGTTTATGCTGGAGACGAAAGTTCTCCCGGTGGCCCAAACGGTGAAGGGGATGAGGCAAACTGACGTTCCCGTTGAGAAAATCGTCGTTGAGAAGGTGGAAGTGAATCCAAAGCTCGACGAATCCCTGTTTACGAAACCTCAAATCTCAGCGGCGGCAAATGAACCGGCGCTTCCGAAAACCAAGTAGAACCCAGCATTCGTTGCACTAAGGTTTGCCGCGGAGCGCGGCCTGAAGCCGGGCTCCGCGGTATTCGTTTTTGCGCGTTGGAATTCTCGCCGCTCAATAGTTCCACAGTGATAGAGGGACCCCGCGAACCTCGAACGTCTCGCCCTAAAAAGCCCATCAAGACGTCGCTCGTCGGAATAGCGCCGCATGAGCACGCAAATATGAAAACGACGTTGAGCGTAGCGGTGTTTTGTTTCTTGGCGCTCTCTCCGCTAGCCGGTGCTCACGACTATCGTCTCCAGTTCACTCCCGACCCCGAATCCCGGGATTTGGTCGTGGCGGGACATCAATTTTTCAGGGAATACGGACCTCTCCCACCGGGCTCGTGCGCTACGCGATTCGCCTAAACCTGCCATCCGATTCCGGAGATGGGCAAGAATTTAGCCAGAACGGCAGGCTCGTGGTCCCCAGAAACTCAGACGAGTGCCTGCCGCCAATGCATCTCTGTTTGTCCGGCCGCAAAGTGGGCTTGGCTTCCCGGATCGTGATTCGTCATCTCCCCCGCTCGGCCTGAGGTACGAGGTCGAAAGAGCCGGGAGGCTAGCACATCCCGGGACATTCGAGCTACGGCGCAGCGGGCCGGACTCGGTGGATGCAGCTCGCTTGCTGGCCCGAGCATAGCGGGGTCGGGTCAATGCTCGGTTCAGAGTGTCTCGCAAAAGAGCCTGCACCGGAGAACGCCTTGGGCACCGAGAGCCCAGCCAAGGCAGTAGAACAAAAGGGGTTAACGGAATGAGTCGGCTGGCCTTTCAGATGCGTACCTGGGTTCTCGCGCCTGGTGCACTTGCGGGAGCGCAAAGACCACCCCGCACACCTGATCTATAATAAACAGTCGTCGCTCCAACCGTGGCCGCAACAGGGTCTTTCTCCGCAGGAAACGCTCGACGAAGTGGCCGCACGCGCCTGATGGTGAAGTCCCGGGAGGAATCCGGCGAACTGAACCGGTGCGACGGACGGAACGGTCAGTTTTTTCGAGCAGCGTTAGTCGTTAGGCCCGACGTTTGCTCAGGATACTCCGCAGAACGTAGGCTTGGAAAAGTGCCCTGCGTTGATCCAGGTCCAAACAGATGGAGTGTAGGATGAGCCAGATTCGCCGAGTGAGTCTTGCCATTGCGGTGGTTGCTGCGATAGGTGCGTCTTACGGACTGGGCCGCCACAATTTGCATTCGCAACCGAACACGAAGGCGGGGCGGCACGTCCTCTACTATGTCGACCCGATGCATCCCAGCTACAAGTCCGACAAGCCGGGCATTGCCCCGGACTGCGGAATGCAGCTTGAACCGGTCTTTGCCGACCAGCTCGCAAACGTATCTGCCTCTTCACCACTGGAGCAATGGCCCTCAGGCACAGTCCGCATTGACAGTGCCGCGCAAAGACTTCTTGGCATTCGACTCGCCTCTGTCCAGAAAAGTGGTGCTACTCGCAATGTCCGGGTCGTCGGGCGTGTGGTTCCCGAAGACACGCGAGTGTACAGAATTAACTCCGGCGCGGACGGATTTATTCAAGAGACTCACAACGATTCCGTGGGAACGCGAGTCAAGAAGGATCAAACGCTGGCGACGTATTATTCGCCCGAGTTTCTATCCGTAGCTTCCGGTTTCCTCGCCGCCACCGAGCGCGTGCCAGGCTCTGTGGGTACCGACGGATCGCGCACCATGCCATTTCCCGGGGCGGTGTCCAAGCAAGGGGTAAGCAGTCTCAATGGCTATTCCGATCGCCTGCGAAATCTGGGCATGAGCGAGGTGCAGATTCAACGGATCGCCGACAGCCGCAAGCTTCCCGAAAACATCGATGTTGTCGCTCCCACCGACGGATTCATTCTCTCGCGAAACGTTTCCGCGGGACAGCATTTCGATCACAACATGGAGTTCTACCGCATTGCGGATCTGCGCCGGGTGTGGGTTGTCGCCGAGGTTGATGAAAACGAAGCGTCCTATCTCCGTGCTGGTGATCTGGCAAAGATTACCTTGAATGGGGCAGGGCGCCAGTTGCAAGCACGCATTTCCGACAGCCTGCCACAATCGGAAGCGGGAGGCGGGACTGTCAAGTTTCGTCTTGAAGTGGAAAATTCCAAATTTACCTTGCGGCCTGAAATGTTGGTGGACGTCGAGCTGCCGATCCGTTTACCGCGCGCCGTTACCGTGCCGCTGGACGCGCTGGTGGATTCGGGAGCGCACGCCCGTGTATACGTCGAGCGCGGAGAAGGCGTTTTCGAGCCCCGCGAGGTCGAAACGGGATGGCGTTTTGGCGAACGGGTGGAGATCTTGAGGGGCGTCGAGCCCGGTGAGCGCGTGGTGGCCGCCGCCACGTTTCTCGTTGACTCGGAAAGCCGGCTGAAAACGCCTACTGTTGAAGCCCCGCCTGTCAGCGCTCCGGATAGCGCGGTCAGTCTGCCTGAACATGTGGCCGTTGCGAAAGCGGTGCCGGTCCCGGGTTGCAGCGTGGCGGGAGATTCACGAACGGCGGGTTCGCCGGGCAAGTCTCTCGCCCTGCCCGCGCCATGCGCGAAAAAGGTGAGGGACGATCCCTCCGGCGCGAGTGCCAGGCATCCGGGAGACGGCGTTGATTAACAGGATCATCGACTTCTCCGTACGACACAAGCTAGCTGTTTTAACCGCGATCGCGGTGGCCTGCATCGCGGGATGGTGGGCGATGGTCACGGTGCCCGTTGATGCCATTCCTGATCTCAGCGACACGCAAGTCATTATTTATTCGCGCTGGGACCGCAGCCCGGACATCCTCGAGGATCAGGTTACCTATCCGATCGTTAGTGCCATGCTCGGCGCCCCCCGGGTTAAAGCAGTGCGGGGCTTCTCCGATTTCGGCTACTCGTATGTGTACGTGGTCTTTGACGAAGGAACCGATCTGTACTGGGCGCGCTCACGGACCACAGAGTATCTCGCAAGCGTTATACCGCGTTTGCCGGACGGCGTGAAAACCGAACTGGGCCCCGATGCGACCTCTCTCGGCTGGGTCTTTCAGTATGCTTTGGTGGATACAACAGGGAAGCACAGCCTCGCCGATTTGCGCTCTTACCAAGACTGGTATCTGAGCTATTACCTCCGCTCGGTTCCCGGTGTAGCCGAGGTTGCTCCCATCGGCGGTTATACCCGTCAGTACCAGGTGAATCTCGACCCCAATCGTTTGCGCGCCTACGGCATCCCAGTAAGTCGTGTGGTCGAAGCGGTTCGCGGCGGCAATAGCGAGTCCAGCGGGCGATTGCTGGAATTTGGCGGAACGGAGTATATGGTGCGCGGCCGCGGTTACGCGCGCTCCCTCGAAGATTTTGAAAACATTCCCCTGAGTGTTAGCGAAAGCGGCTCGCAAATCCGTATTAAAGACGTAGGACATGTTGAGATGGGGCCGGACTTGCGGCGCGGTCTTGCCGATCTGAATGGCTCGGGCGAAGCCGTTTCCGGAATTGTCGTCATGCGCAACGGAGAAAATGCTCTCGATGTCATTGACCGCGTAAAAGCCAAAATCAAGGAGATCGAACCGGGGTTTCCGCCTGGCGTAAAGCTCATTCCGATCTATGACCGGTCGGACCTGATACACAACGCGATTGGCACCGTGAAAACGACCATCCTCGAGGTCGCCGTTACGGTCGCGCTCATTATTCTCGTTTTTCTTTGGCATTTCCCTAGCGCGGCGATTCCGATTGTGACCATGCCGGTCGCCGTGCTGCTTGCGTTTATTCCGTTCCGCATGATGGGAATCAGCGCGAATATCATGTCACTGGCCGGTATTGCTATCGCTTTCAGCGAACTGGTTGACGCTTCGATCGTCGTTGCCGAGCAAACCCATAAGAAGCTAGAACTATGGGAAAAAGCCGGAGGCCTCGGCGACCGTCGCAAAATCGTCCTTGCCGCCATCAAGGAGGTCGCGGGCCCGACGTTCTTTGCGCTACTGGTCATTGCCGTCTCTTTCCTGCCGGTCCTCACGTTACAGGCTCAGGAAGGGCGGATGTTCCGGCCCCTGGCATATGCCAAGACGCTGACCATGGTGGCTGCCGCGCTGTTGGCAATCACGCTAGATCCCGCGTTGCGGCTTTTTCTTAACGGAATCAAGCGGTTCGAGTTCAGGCCGGAATGGTTGTGCCGAGTTGCCAATGCCTTGCTGATTGGCAAAGTGCGTTCCGAAGAGAGCCACCCAATAAGCCGGCATCTGATTCGTGTCTATGAGCCCGTGGTCCGTTGGACGTTGCGATGGAAGTGGTTTGTCATTGGCGCGGCGGTTGCGCTAATGATCCTCACCGTGCCCGTTTTCTTCCGTTTGGGCTCAGAGTCCATGCCGCCCCTGGACGAAGGTGCGATTTTCTATATGCCCACGACACTGCCGGGCATCTCCATCCACCAGGCGGAGCAGTTGCTCCAGGTCAGCGATCACATGCTGAGCCAATTCCCGGAAGTCGACCATGTTCTTGGCAAGGCCGGGCGAGCCGAAACTGCCACCGACCCGGCACCGCTCTCGATGCTGGAGACGCTAATCGTTCTAAAGCCCCACAGTGCCTGGCGACATGTGGACACCTGGTATTCCGCATGGGCCCCGGAATGGGCCAAGAGCCTGTTTCGCCACATTACCCCCGACACGATCTCCACCGAGGAGTTGGTGGGCCAGATGAATGAAGCGTTGAAGATTCCAGGAGTCAACAACGCGTGGACCATGCCCATCCGCGGGCGCATCGATATGCTGACCACCGGGCTTCGAACCCCTGTGGGATTGAAGATTGCCGGGGCTGACTTGCAGCAGATCCAGGCGATCGGCACGGAAATCGAATCTCTGCTCAAAGCCGTACCAGGAACGCGTGCGGTGCTTGCCGAACGTACGGCCGAAGGCCACTTTCTCGACCTGCAGTGGGATCGCGAACATCTGGCGCGCTATGGAGTCAGCGTCGAAGACGCCCAGCGCGTCATCGAGAACGCCATCGGCGGCGAAAATGTCACCACCGTGGTGCTCGGACAGGAGCGTTACCGAGTAAACGTCCGGTTTCAGCGCGATTTCCGCAGCGACATTGGCTCCCTTGCCGCTATTCCCATCCCGGCGGGCGGCCAGCGGCAATTGACGTTAAGCGATTTGGCGAAAATCAGCATCTCCACCGGCCCGGCCATGATCCGCAATGAAAACGGCCTGCTCACCGGTTATGTCTATGTGGACGTCGCCGGTCGCGACCCTGGCAGCTACATCAGAGAAGCGAATCAACTGCTGCGCGACCGCATCAAGCTGCCTGCCGGCTATTCCGTAAGTTGGAGCGGACAGTATGAGAGCATGCAGCGCGCGACGGAACGCCTGAAGTTAGTGGTCCCCATCACCCTGTTCCTGATCGTTCTCTTACTTTATTTCAATACTCGTTCCGTTCCCAAGACCATTATTGTCTTGCTGGCGGTACCTTTTTCCGCGGTTGGGGCGCTCTGGTTTCTTTATTTCGCTGGCTACAACCTCAGCGTCGCTGTTTGGGTGGGATTGATCGCTTTGTTGGGAATTGATGCCGAGACGGGGGTCTTTATGCTCCTGTACCTCGATCTCGCCTGCGCGGAGGCACGGCGCGAAGGCCGCCTCAACACGCTTGACCAGTTGCGAGAAGCCATCGTACAGGGTGCCGCGAAGCGTTTACGACCGAAATTCATGACCTTTGCCACGACTTGCGTCGGTCTTTTTCCCATTATGTGGGCCACGGGTGCAGGCTCGGACGTAATGAAGCGCATCGCCGCAGCTATGGTCGGCGGTATCTTTACTTCGTTTGTTCTCGAACTCCTGGTCTACCCTGCCATCTACGAAGTATGGAAGTGGGGTCTCCATCCCCATGGCGTTCAAGCAGACCAGAGCTCAACTCCTTTGGGCTTGCAGCCAGTTGAATCAGCAGGCTCAGATTAGGCGCCTCCGGCCCGAGTGGATGGCGTAGGTTCCAAGTTCCAGGAGGGCATCCGCGAGGTGGTCTGTGGGTTTCCTTCTGGCGATTCTTAATGCCGTTACCCGCCAGCTTCCGGAAGACAAGCGCCTCGTTTGTCGTTGCCTCCGGGATCGCCATCGCGTAGTTTGTCGACACGAAAGGGTTTCCTAGATGGCGTCTCTAACTCGGCGCCGGTCCAGAGCTTCTGTCCCCTTTGGATGGTCTAAGGCGGCTTTTCGCTTACAGGTAGTTACTCTCGGGTATTCTCTACGCGGTCTCGAGCTCCGTGGGTTGCCTGGCCCGTTTTACAATTCCAAGATCAACGGTGCAAAAGGGTGCAAATCTATCGAGTAACGTCCGTGGGTCTGATGCTGTAAATCTTTGGTATCTGGAGAATACAATGAAGCTCTTCCTTCCCCTTCTGCGCAAAGCGGCTCTCAATTTGATGGCGGCCGACCGGAGGCCGCTAACGCGCCTGTCCGTGCTGTTGCTGGCATCGTTGGCCGTGGTTTCGGGGCTGTCCGCAAGGCAGTCGGAGGTTGTCGCGCATCCCGATGCCGACAAGGAAACCTTGGCCGCTTTGCTTCAGCGAGTCGCCCAACTCGAAGAAAGAGTAAAAAAAGTGGAACAATTGGAGGCCCGCATCAAAGAGCTGGAGGGCCATGCTCCGCTTGCCAGTTCGCCCGAAGTGCCCGTTGCTCCCGCTGCCCAGGCTGCTCCTGCGGTGGCCCCTCCGACACCCGAACCAGAGCCCGAACCGATGAGCGATCATGGCATGTCGGACCGCATGGATGTTAGCAAGACTTTGATGCGCATCCGAGGATTTGGCGACATTTCATTTCACGGAGACGACCGAAAAGGCAGCACCAACTCATTTACTCTAGGGCAGCTCAATCTGTTTGTCACCTCCGACATTTCTGAAAAGTTTAAATTTCTGAGCGAGATCGTTTTTGAAGGTGGGCCCGAAAACATTTACGGTGTAAATACGAGCGAGAAGAACTCTTTCGGCGTCGATGTCGAGCGTATGCTCTTGCAGTATTCCTACAATGATTATTTCCATCTTGCGGTTGGCCGTTACCACACGGCCATCGGCTACTGGAACACTGAGTTCCACCACGGCACCTGGTTCCAGACCACCACCGACCGCCCTTTTCTGTTCCTGTTCGAGGACAACGGGGGAATTCTACCGATCCACAATGTCGGCGCTTCCGCCTCCGGCCTAGTCCCCTGGTCGGGGGCCTTGGGTTTGCATTACGTCGCCGAAATCGGCAACGGGCGCGAATCGCGAACTCCCCTGGACGCCGAACCGGTGCAGAACGTAGTGGATGAAGACAACCACAAAGCCTTCAATGTGGCCGTTTTTGCCCGCCCTGAGGCCTTCCGCGGCTTGCAGACGGGATTCTCCTACTACCGCGATCTATTGACGCCGCTCGGCCGGCCCAAAGTGGACGAGAGCATTCTCGCGTTCCATGCCGTGCTGGTGCGCTCCAATTTCGAATGGCTGAACGAGGCGCTGCTCGTGCGCCACGCTCCGGCGGGAACTTCGCACGTTTTCGATACGCCTGGCTTTTACACTCAGATCTCGCGGCAATTTGGCGCTTTCCGGCCCTATTTCCGGTATCAGTACATAAACGCCCCGAATGGAGAACCTATCTTTCCGGACGTTACCCTGCGCCACGGTCCTTCCTTCGGAATCCGCTACGATGCCAGCGAGTCTGTGGCCGTCAAACTACAATACGACTTCACCGACCTGCGCAGGCAAGCAGCGTTCAATTCGCTCGCTTTGCAGGTCGGCTTTACCTTTTGAAAGCGTGATGACGCGTCTCCTCAAGGTGTCTCTGCTCGGCGTGGCTTTCGCCGGCCTGCTTATCGGCGCGACGGCGCACGAGTTTGTTCCAGGGAGCGCAGCGTCTTCTGAGGGACAAACGCCAGCAGACTTGAACTTAGCGATCGTTGTCAACGTTTCCAATCCGGCCGACAAACTTTCCACCGGGGAGCTTCGGCGCATTTTCCTCGGCGAGCGCGGCAACTGGCCGAACGGCCGACGCATCACCATCGTCATGATGGAACCGGGCCAGCCCGAACGCGCCTCCATACTCCGCGAGATTTGCCAGATGACCGAGACCCAATTCAACAATCACTTTCTCCACGGGGTGTTCACCGGCCAGCTTTTAGTCTCTCCAAAAACGCTTGCGACGCCCGCTGGGGTACGCAAGTTCATCTTCAACGTACCTGGGGCTATCGGCTACTTGCGCGCCTCCGACGTGGACTCCACTGTGAAAGTTCTGCGAATTGACGAGCGCGCACCTTCCGACAAGGGTTATCCTCTTCACGTACCGCCCCGCCCGAGCAAATAGTATGAGCCCGCGAAACCAGCCAATAGCGCCGCATACGAAGGGGCTTTCCACGGCCATCTCCACGTCCGGCCGGGCGTCCAGTCTGCTCTCGCGTCACAGTTCCTCCTTGCTTCTTTTCTTCGTGTTCCTGGTCGTGGTCGTCGTAGGGATTTTCGTTAGTCGAGATTTGCGCAGCGCCGATGCCGAGGCGCAAAAAATGTATGCGGGATCGGTTTTGGGAATGCGCCGCATTGGCAATATGGAATACGAAGCTCAGGAGACCCGCCGAAGCACCTTTTACGCCTTGAGTACAAAGGACAGCAATCTGCAAGTGAAGTATGCCGACCAGTCGCGCGAGGCGGACGCGCTGGTGACCGCTGGCATAAGCGAATACCTTCGCGAGGAAAGGACGCCCGTCGAATTGCGGGTTGGCACCCGGCTTCAGCAGAGCTGGTACGCCTACCTCCAGGTTCGTGATGAAGTCCTGGCCTCCATACTGGAGGGAAGCATTCAAGAAGCGGTGGATCGCGATCTTAAGAGCGGCGTACCGTTATTCGATCGCGTTCGCGAAGACCTCGAGGAGATCAATCGTCTCTATGACGAGCAGGCCTTCCAGCGGCTCGCTAATGTGGCCGCGACTTCCCGGCGCACCATGCTAAGACTCGCTGGTATCCTCGGCACTACCCTGGTTCTTGCATTCGTTTCCGTCTGGGCTATTCAGACGAGTCGGGTGCAAGCTGCCCTGCAACTTGCCAAGCTGCAGATGGAATTTGTGGCCTCGGTTTCGCACGAACTTCGTACGCCCCTGGCAGTGATTTCTTCCGCCGCCGACAACATAGCTGACGGTTTGATTGAGGGCAGGGAAGACCAGCAAAAGTACGGGCGAGCCATCCAGAACCAAAGCCACCAGATGGCCGAGCTGGTGAATCAGATTTTGCTGTTTGCCGCTGCCAACGACCGAAAAATCCCCTACGTCTTGCGCGTTCTCCGTGTTTCGGAACTCGTCGATGCCGTCCTGCTTTCGACAGCGGACCGCGTCAAGCATTCTGGCTTTACCCTGGATCTCGAAGTCGCACCCGACTTGCCCTCGGTCATGGGCGACCTCTCGGCGCTCACGCAGTGCCTGCAAAATCTGGTCGGAAATGCCCTGAAATATAGTGGAAGCAGCCGTTGGATCGCCATTACCGTTTCGACTGCTCGTTCTGGGCATGGCGGCCCCATGGAAATCCTCATTGCCGTTCAGGATCGGGGCATTGGAATTGCTCGGTCGGAGTTGCCGCGCGTTTTTGATCCGTTCTATCGAAGTGCCACGGTCATTTCAGAGCAAATCCACGGAACCGGGTTAGGATTATCGGTTTCCAAGGGCATTGCCGAGAGCATGGGGGGCAGGCTCACGGTGGCGAGCGAGCTTGGCGTCGGGAGTACCTTCACGTTGCACTTGCCGGTGGCAAGCCCCGATAACTTGCCGCCGCAAGTCGTTGACTCCCCCTCGGGGGTACGCGCTCAACAATGAATGAAAGCCTTCTGCTTGTCGAAGACGAAGAAGCTCTGCGAATGACTCTTGGTGATCGTCTGCGAAGCGCCGGGTACGTCGTTGACCTCGCCGCGGACGGTGAGCAAGGATTTGAAAAAGCCACCACTCTTCCTTTCGATCTAGTCATTCTGGATATCATGCTGCCGCGATCGAACGGTCTCGACGTTTGCCGGGGAATCCGTTCCGCCGGATTGGCCACTCCCGTTCTCCTGTTGACGGCTCGCGGCCAAACCTCAGAAAAGGTACTCGGCTTTAAATTGGGAGCCGATGACTACGTCACCAAGCCATTTGACACCACCGAACTACTAGCGCGCATCGAAGCACTATTGCGGCGCACCGCGTCCCATTCCGGCAAGGGTTTTCTCCGGATTGGTTCCGTCTTGGTAGACTTTCGGGGCACTAAGGTCACTCGCGACGGCCTGCCCGTCTACGTCACCTCTCGCGAATTCCAGCTTTTGCGTTACCTGGCAGAAAATGCAGGAAAAACTCTTTCCAGGGATCTGCTTCTCCGCGAGGTGTGGGGTTATGAGATCGGCACGTTCACGCGCACCGTCGACGTGCACATCGCCAGCCTCCGCCAAAAGTTAGAGGAGGCCCCCAGGAAACCGAAGCTCATTGTTACCGTCCCCGGGTTCGGTTATAGGCTAGAGATTTCCTGACCAGCACGGGCTTCCTGCCCGGAACCGGGCTCGTCCTATCGCTTCTTCATAAGCCCCAGTACTTGCTTAACCCTTTCGTACTCCTTTTTTGTATACCAGGCGGGTGCATAGTCATTCAAAAGCTTGTACATTTCCGTTAACACGGCAGCCACCCGTTCCCCGCCGCCGCCCTGGGCGTTTACGATTCTTCTTTGATGAGCTTCGGTAAACCACGTTGGAGCATAGCTCTCCAAAAGGCCTTGAATCTCCCGGAGGGCTGTCGCAAGTTCCGCGCTTTTCGGCGCGGAATGCACAATAGCGTCGTGCCTCTTTCGGTGAACGCGCTGCTCTTCGTTTTGGGGTTGTTTGTGGAGCACCGGATTACGTCTTTTTGCCCAATCCGCGCACGGGACGATGACGGTCTGCGCCCGGTTTGCGCGCAACTCTCTTCTCTTGCTGAGGTTCCCTATATCCGCCTTGCATCACATTATGATAAGAGTACATTAATTGGCGCTCTTCGGGCCATAATGCGTCTCTTTGGCGACCGTCCGAGTACTGCTTACTTTCGAAGGGTCGCGGCTTCAGATAAAAATCCAGGATTCAATGGCGGGAGTTGTGCTGGGGTCAACGCCGATGGCCAGGTGTTTGGAACCTTACTGAATGAGTCGTACTTGGATTCCATACCCCCTCAGCAGACTATCGCACAGATAACGCGTGGGCTCAAGGGGTAACCAAACGTAAACGTACCTTCGGTTTTTCCTGCGTTCTAACCCTCACGTATCGTTAGGTTTCGGCCTCGATCTTGCAGGTCTAGTTGATTTTGCACAAGGACGTAGATAGGCGATAAGCAAGACGATGTAACGTGGTCTCCAAATTACTCCAGGCCCGACGAAAGCTCCTTTTTTAGGATGGCCTGCCTTAACGGGACCAATTCCATCCGGCGTTTAACGCCTTTTCGGCTTTACGATGTTCCTTTGAGCACCGTAAAGGCGGAAAGAAGCGGGCATGGTGGTGGCCTTCCGGGTATTCTGTGCTGGGTCGCATGGCGCCGTGAACAGGCCATCGTTGCCTATTCCTTCCACCGCTGCCACCTTGGCGCATGAGAAGCCAGCTAGACTTCACGTTGGAGACATAGTCCATGAGACTCTCGAGACGAGCGGTGGCGATGTTCTTAGCTTGTTCTTGCGCGTCTGTAGTTTGTGGTCAGGAACGAAAGACTGCCAACCTCGCGGCAGCTCCGCCGAATCTTTTGCTCTTACTTCATCAGGAAGTTCCATCAGACCGGAGCGCCCAGAGAAGCAGACTCGAAGCGATGTTCTCTCGTGCCTGTGACCGCCTGGATGCCCCAAGTTTCTGGATTAGCGTGCAATCGTTATCTGGTTCGCGGGACGTGCTCTTCTTGCATCCGCTCGACTCCTTCCAGCAGTGGGAACAGTCGCGCGCCGACTGGGTTCAGTTTTATGCCGCGCATCTCGACATTTCCAGGTTCCAGGAAGAAATCGACGCCTTGGGAGTCAGTGAGCGCGTCTCTCTTGCGGTGCGCCGCGACGACCTGGGCTACTTGGCCGGTGGCATCGACCTTTCCGAAATGCGTTTTCTCCGCACCATCGAAGTCCATCTCTTTCCGGGGCATGAGGGCAGTTTTATTGAGAGCCTCAAGATTCTCGCGGATGCCTTGGCTAAGATCCAAGCGGACATCCCGTGGGTCGTCTATCAGGTGAAAATCGGAGAACCTACGCCGGCCTTTGTCATTTTTGTCCCCATGTCGACACTCGCTGTTAACGACGACATTTTCTCGTGGGAGCAGGACTTGCCGGGTGCCGAAGGTGAGGATACAGCAGAACACTTGCAGCAGATGGCGCGCGAGTCTTTGGCCAACACGGAGAGCCATCTGTATCTCGTGCGCCCGGATATGTCGCACGTCTCGCATGAGTTTAGCGATGGCGATCCGAATTTTTGGAGGCCCGGAATCGCGTCGGACCCGAAGCCTGAGCCCAAGCCTGATCCAAAACCTCCGAAGAAAGCTACACCGGAAAGGAAAAGCGCCCCGCCCAATAGCTCGCTTTAAGCAGGGCAAGTGACCGCGCCGAATAAGGTAAACTGTGCCGAGGCCTTCACTAGGTCGGCTATTAGCCAGCAGCTCTCTCGGGCCCATTTCCGCGGCGACGCGACTCGTTGCTCCTGGCGCCTGGCCAAGCGCGTTTCCCGTTTCGGCCGAAAGACCGGCCGAGATTCACTTTGTTGGTTCTTTTGTACGTGAAATTTCGCAGGGGAGTCTCTTTGACTAGCCCGTTCGGAATCGTCGACCGCATATCCAAGAACCCACTGGTGCGCCGGATGGCCACCTGGATGGATGCCATGGCACATCCGCCCTTGGCGATTGAAATCAGCTTTGACCGCCTGGCCGCTGTTCGATTCGGCCGTTCCGGTTCCATCGAGGACTTTGTGGTCGAGCCTCTGCCGGCGGGTGCCATTCTTCCCTCGGCCGTTGAAACCAATTTAGTTGACGTCACCCACGTGAAGGCCGCTCTAGAAAGTGTCTCGAAACGACTACATGGCCAGGACCAGGACGTCACGCTGCTGCTTCCCGATCCGGTCATCCGCGTTTTTGTTCAACATTTTGACGAATTTCCCCGCTCGCCCGAGGAAGCCATTCCCATGCTGCGATGGAAACTCAAAAAGAGCGTGCCCTTCGCCATCGATGAAACGATCATCTCCTACATGCGCCAGAGTCCCCGTGAAAACGGAGTGAATGTGGTTACCGCCCTCGCCAGACAAACCACGGTGCGCGAATACCATGCGCTCGCCGAGTCGGTTGGTCTGCACGCCGGTGTTATTCTAAACTCCTCGCTGGCTGCGATTGCCCTCCTCGAAGGTGAAGCACCCGCCCTGATGGCCCGGGTCTCAGGCGCTTTCCTGACCACTGCCATTGTTCAGGGAGGGGTACTGTGCGCGTATCGCTGCGTGGAATTGCCCGCGCAGGGCCAGGATTTAACCCCTAAAATGCTACTTGATGAGATTTTTCCAGTTGCCGCGTACTATCAGGACCATTGGCACGCCGGTGTTCAATCCGTGCGCCTTGCGGGGCTCCGCGAGCGGGTCTCAGAATTCGCTGGACTGCTTGAGGAGGAATTCCATTGTCCCGTTCAATCACTGCTATCCTCCGCGCGTTCCGCGGGATTGCTTCCTGAATTCGCCTCCGCTCTTGTCTCCAGTGAACTCGACGGTTTGGCAGGCTGGACGTTGCATCGTGCCTAGTTTCCTCAAATATCCAAAAAGGAATTCTCTAGAACCATGAGAGTGCGACTTAACCTGGCCATCACCCCTCTTGAATTGCACCGCCGCTTTCTGGTGTATTTCGGCGCGGCTTGTGCCTTTTCCGCTCTATTATTCCTTCTTCTAGGCTCGAAAATTTATCATCTACGGAAAGCTGAATTCGCTTTCCGCGCTCAGAGTGAGAAAGCAGCCTCCGAAATTCGTCTCCTCAACTCTCAGCGCCAGGAATTGGACGCGTTCTTTTCTCGCCCCGAAAACGCCAAACTCTATGACCGCGCCGCTTTCGCCAATACCATTATTGATGCGCGCAGTTTCAACTGGACACGCATGTTTATGGATCTCGAGACGGTCCTGCCGCAAGGTGCTCGTGTACTCAATATCGAACCCAAACAACTGAATGGACAAGTGGCGGTAAAAATGAGCATCGGCGTGACGGATGACCAGGTTAAGGGCAAATTTCTAACGGCCTTCGAGCATTCCGATGTCTTTTCACATTTGCAGTTGAGCAGCGTCCGTAACGACGACCGCCAAGGTGGCGCCGGCAGTTTAGTTCTTGAACTAACCTTTATTTATTCGAGGGCTTGATGGCTCGCCACTTTCGTTCGACGAAGATTATTCTGATGGCCTTGTTTACTTTTTTGGCGCTCTCGGATGCCTCCATGATCGTGTATCTGTTCGACTCCGCATCTTCAAGCCTCTCCCCGCAGCAGAAGCTTGCCGCTCAAGACGCTCAAATCAAGCTGCTCCAGGCGGACGTAGCTCGGGCGCGCGCCATTCGGCTAAGTATGCCTGGGACGAAAGCTGATTGTGACCGCTTTGATGATTCTCTTCCACTCGCTCGCCAGGGCTACTCCGTAATTACCACCGAGTTTGAGCAATTGGGCCGAGAGTCGGGATTGCAAATCTCTTCGCTGGACTTCCGTCCCATCGACCTTGCCGCCAGGGGCATGACCGAACTCGCTGTGGACGTAAAAGTGGCGGGTACCTACAAGAGTGTAGTGCGGTTTATCAATGGTGTGCAGCGCTCACACAATTATTACGTTCTCGATACTCTTTCTCTCGCCAAAGACACTGCAGGCACCCCTGGCTCGACAGGAACCGTTAATGTCGATTTGCACCTGAAATCGTACTTTAAAGGCGCTACATGACCAAAAAGGTCAAGATCGAATCCGGCGCACTTTCGGTTCTCTTATTGATTGCTGTCCTGATTTGGGTTTTTCACTTTCGCTCCGCCCCAGCTTCCCAGAGCTCGGCTCTTTCCGTCGTCGCCAACTATAAGGCTATGGCCGTCGAAAACCCGCATGTTCACTGGGACCGCCTTGTGGAAGCTCAGCAAACGGAATACCAGACCGTCGGCCGTGATATTTTTACTGGGGGGCTTCCGCCGCCTCCCGTTCCCGTTCCCGTTCAAGTTCCTCAAGTGGAGGTCCACGATACGCCGCCTCCGCCTCCGCCGCCTCCTCCTCCTGCTCGCCTTCCGCTGAAATATTTTGGCTACGGGACTTTAGAGTCTGGTCCCGGTCGCCGCGCTTTCCTCACCGACGGCGATGCCGTTTATATTGTCGCCGAGGGCGACACCGTTTTAGGCCGCTTTCGGGTCATAAGAATCACACATTCGAGTCTCGAGTTTGAAGAACTGCTTACTAGCCGCCACGGTGTCACCGTTCTTGAGGAGCAGCGTAGCGCGCCTTAGCCTCACTTGGGAATCGCTTATCGGATCGCTCACCTCTGATGTCGCCTGCGAGGGTCTGCCCGGAGCCAGGAGCCATGAGCTAAACGGGGCGGCGGCGTGTGGTTCCAAAGTCGGCTTCCTTAGTTGTTGAATGAGAAACAAAGAATTGCGCGAGAAGAAGACACAGAACGAAACGCCCCACCAGACAATCAGGGCGCTAGTAATTCCGAAAATCCAGGACTTGAAGGCCTTAGCAAAGAGAGGGAGAAGCTTCGGAAGCAGGCTATTGCTACGATTCCCACCAGTAGTAGAACGGCCAGAATCGGCACGTAGAAATCTATGCTGCTGAGTCCTTCGAGAAGGCCCTTTGAATCCGAAGAACACGGAAATCCGTGGCCTTCAAGCTGCTATCTTGACGACCGCGGGCGACGCGCACAACTGGTCCGGCGATACCTCTCGAGCTCTGCACAACTATCGAGAAGCCTTTTGCATTCTTTCCCAACCTGAAACCGACGATCCCGGTAACGTCGACGGTCGTCTTCGCCCAGCGGGTGCCTCGAACGAAGTAGGATCAATGTTGGCGAGATTACATGACCTCACAGGGGGCAACGGCGATGTACCACAAGGCTCTGGCGCTCGCGCTACCCCAGGCGACGGCAAGCCATCCCAATGAACAAGCGCCCTATTCCTCTGCGGACTGCTACGCCGAATTCGGTGAGGCTGAGGCCATTCTGGCTACGGTCCGCGGACAATCACGCCGGAATCAGATTGCACACGGGACCAGGCCTATTCCTGATACGAGAGCAGCATGGGAGTTTGGAATGAGATCAAAGAACCGGGGTCGCTGAGTCCGGATGGGTTCGACCCTATTCCTCGACCCGGTCGTCACCCGGCAACTGGCGCGGTGCAAGCGTGCGCTCCTCGAGCTCGGAATGTCCTACCAACCAGTTGCGCAGCAAGATCCGTTTTGTAAATCACGGATTCGTCCGTTGACCTCGGCCGTGCCGCGGCGTCCGGATCGATGTAAAAAATGGTTACTACAGGCGACGCCGGCGCCTGGTACGAAAAGACTCTTCGTACATTGCAGCAGATTCCAAACCGGGGCGCAATCAGTCCCGATGGATTTCAAACTGTTGATATGCCCCGGGTTCGCTGTAGTCAACACTCCTGATTCCACGTCCCACGGTTGGATGCTGAGGCCCGCGCCGACATACCGAGCAGCCGGGCCGAATTGCTTGCCTATGGCCGTTCGGACCTCGTCGCCTTTATTGCCTTGAAGTTCCTTCGCCAGTTTTGATCGACTTCGGAGAACGTCCCAAGGCCAAACTCGTGGATGCCTCCGTAGCCTTGCCACAATTCTCGAAGCACAAGGGGATCGTGGCTGCCAAGCAAATTGCAATAATTAAGCCGCGGACAAACGCTCCACGAGACCCTCCAAGGGTCTTCTAGTGGATCAGATCAGTACAGTTTACGAGGGTCTACTGCAAACGAGAAACGAATGGAAATTAGATGCCGGCCAATTGGTACCCACACCTCAGGAATAGCGACGCGCATCACCCTCGAACGAGGTGCACCAGGTACGCCAAAGCCCTGGTCATTTCGAAAGCGCAAGCTCGCTGCGAATTGAGGAGGAGACGCAAGCCAAGCTAGTCGCAACCGAGGCTGAAGCGCAACGCTGCACAAATTTCCGCCATTCTTAGGGAACTGAGCTGTGCGACCCGCTTTCCCAGGCGATTCTCGGTGACGGTCACGACATTGTGCAGATTTACGACACAGTGCGTTTTCAAGCCATCATTCTCTGTGAGGCGAACCTCGGACGGCACGCCGCGAATCGTGGTCGTGATGGGGGCCACTGTAACAGTGGATAGATAGGGAACGGCGCTATCGCGCGTGAGAACCACGACAGGCCGTTGCTTGTCAGGTGGAGCGAACTGGTAAAGCCGAACGTCCCCTCGGCTTATTCCGCTGGCCATACAGACTCCGCTTCCCACGCGCTTACCTCATCGCGGGACTGCCGCTGTTTGGAATAACCGGCGCGGTCGCGTTCCTCCCGATCGCGGATTTCTAATCGCCGCAGGTGCTCACGGAGAGCATCACGCACCAGGGCGGAGCGGTTCTGCTTGGTGCGACGGGCGGCCTGATCCGCTGCACGCAACAGCTTTTTGTCTAGTACGATCTGAACGATTTCCATATGTGGAGTCTACTCCACAGTGGAGTCCACAAGCAAGAAAGGCGTGGCTACAGCGGCTACAGCAGGAATCCGGTAACAATCACCTCTTCCAAAAGAGTACACAGAAGCTCCCGGCGATGGCGATCCGTGGTGGCAGGCGCGGTCCAGACTCTGTGCAGATCGGAACCGAGAGAGAGAATCTTCGTTTTCTCTTCCTCGCTCAGCGCGCGTGGACGGTGTCGTTCCCGCCGTTCGAGTTCCGCTTCTGCAGCGGCGAGATCGCGCAAGCGCTTTTCCTACTCGGTTTCAAGGCCGCGTGCTACGAGTCTGGTGTCGGGTTCAACGGCACGGCCTTGACGCTCGGCGCGTTCAGCTTCGTAGCGAGCACGTTCCACCGCCAGGCGCCACTGACGAAGCGCCGCATCGTGGTCCCCTTCCAGTTGCTGTGTGGCCAACTGCGTCGCTTCCAGGGCCGCGGGTGTCAGCGGTTTGAGAAAAGCATCAACAACTGCTTGATCGATTTGGACGCCGCCGACGTTGAGACAGTACACTCTGTGCCCCTGAACGATATCCTTGCCGGCGCAATGATAGCCAGGCGCCGTGTTTCTGCCGCGATAGTGGGTGTGCAGCCGGCGGCCACACTTTCCGCACGTGGCCGGGCAGCCATAGTGGCTCGGGCAGAGGCTTTGCGAATCCGCTAAGTGTCCCCAATGCGAGCATTTCAGACTTTGGTTCCTAGCTTCCCAAGTTTCGAACGTGGGTTCGATTCCCATCGCCCGCTCCATAAATCACCATGACTCTATTGCCTGTACGACGCTAACCCTGCTGAAAAAAGGCCATAAAACCAAGGGTTTTGGTCCCAAAATGGTCCCAACGAGCGAGGTGGGGTGAACCCCTCTCACCCCGGACTTTCTTTTCTAGATTCTTTGCTCCTTGTCAACGACTGGCTATGAGCTCCTAGTCTATAAATGCTTCCACTGAGGGAGATCCCAAAGCCCCAGTGAGTTGAGCTTTGATTGGTTTCAATTCTTGCATCTGTTTAAACCGTTGCTTGGCGTACCCGACCCAGCCAATACCAGCGGAGATGTGAAGCAAGGGTCTGCCGCGCGGTCCACGCGCCGGCGAGTTTAGGGAGGAGGCTTGAGAGTCATGAGAAAGCCGAATTCGGTTTGGTTGGAAATCGTTTTAAGTTGCCGGTACGGGAAGGTGGCGCCTGTTTGCCTTCTCGTCGGGCTGATTTGCATTGGGGCACTGCCCGCGGCCGCTCAGTCATTTCGAGTGCAATGCCCACCTATGACTATTACGCACCCGATGACCGGGAGCAATTGCAGCGGGAACCCCACCGCAGATGGGTGCAACAATACAGAACCTGCGTACAAAGGACCGACGCAATTTGCGACGGGGCCGTCGCAGTATGTTGTGCCGACTGCGGGTACCGCGAACGGCGCCATCAAGTGCCAGCAAATCTCGGGCGGTGATGGCTACATGACCGAGGCCGACGGCACGCAGACGTTTATGTTCTCGTTCGGGCCGCTCTCCGGCCTGGCGGACGTTGCGGCTGGCCATCCCTCCACCCAATTCCCATATATCTTCAACACTCCGTATCCGGGCACGCTGACGCGCGGCGACCCGGCCACGACCGACGGCGCAGCCAGCGGCGCCTCACCAGGGGCAGGTTTGCCCCCTCTTTCTCCGTTTACGTGGAATGGCGCGGTCGGCTTGGCTCGCGAAATCACCTCGATCGAGACCGTTAGCAACATCGTCGAGGGCCCTGTCGCTGCCCCCGCGACTGTTCCGGGGTGCCCCACCGCTTCCGCAACCACCGTGACGGCCTGGACGGACTCTCCCTTGGGCATTCCTGTCGGTTCACCAGTTGTGATCTCCAGTGCTACTAATGAGGAAGGCACCACAACCCCGGCGGGCTATGCAGGCCCTTGGACCATTAGCTGCGTGGCCACGGGAACCGCCATGAGTCCGGACGGCTTTAACGAATATGCTTTCCAGTACGTTGCTGCTACTCCAGGACTGGCGTCCGATACTGGCAATGACCTGGCCGCCGTCGCCGCTTCTCCCAATGCATTCGATGGCCATGTGGATCCTCGCCCCATCATGGATATCGGCGTGATGAACGGGAATATCCCGGCGCCGCTGGCCGCGTTTGATGAGGACGACGAGTTCTTTCTCACGCTCACCAATGTGGGCATGATCATGCGCCCAGATCTGTTCGAGCAGCACACCGTCCACTTCCACGGTTATCCCAACGCTTCGTCTTTCTATGATGGCGTGCCCGATGCGTCCATCGCCATCAACATCGGCGCCAGTTTCACTTACTACTATCTTGCTCCGGATGCCGGGACTTACTTCTGGCACTGCCACATCACTCCGCCCGAGCACTTGCAGATGGGCATGGTCGGGCAGCTTCATGTGCGGCCGCGGCAAGATCGCGTGCCGCAGGGCGGAAGCCTCTACACGTATCTCGGATACCAGAATGGTATCGGCTTGCCCTCGGGGACAGTCGCCGATCTGCGCACGGAGTGCAATCCCGGCAGGGATATCCTGTGCAGCGCCACCATGCCAGCCATCAATACTGGAGCTACCGAAGGCATGGACTTGTTAGGCAATACGCAAAGGTACACCTATAACGACGGCGACGGTTCGACGGCTTATGACGTCGAGTACCCCATCCAGATGCACGGGTTTGATCCGAACTTCCACTTCGTCGGCATGACCTTCAACCCGGAATTGTTTGTGGACATGAAGGACAAGTACTTTCTCCTGAACGGGCGGAGCTACCCCGACACGGTCGCGGCCGGCCCACAGGCCACAGTAACGAGTGATGGCCAGTTGCACTACTCGCAGCCGCTGCCGGCCATCATCAACATTCCGGTGGGCGGGAAGGCCCTGCTGCGTCTCGTGAACCTCTCAGTTACGGAATATCACACGCTGCAGAGCGTGGGGGTTCCTATGAAGGAGGTCGGGTTTATGGCCAAGCTCTTGCGCGACCAGGTTGGAAACAACACTGAATTCTACACCAACTCTATCACCCTGGGCGGCGGCGAGTCGCTTGACGTAATTCTGGATGCCAGCGACGCCGGCTGCAGTGGCTTTATGGGTACCGGCTGCGCCAACAAGCTGTACCCGGCGGGCAGTACGTTCTACGTCTATACCCCCCAACTCGACCACCTGTCCAACGATGCAGAAAATTTCGGTGGAATGATGACCGAGGTCCACATCTGCAATAGCGTTTCTGGGGGCAATACGTTCGGTAATACCTGTAACTAGGAGAGCAGCAAATGAGGCCGAAGAACATGAAAAACCTGACAGTCAAGACACAACTTCTCCTGGCGCTAGTACTGGCAGCTACGCTGTTTCTCACGCCGGCCGCATTCGCTGCGACTCCCGGCATCACCAGCGCAGGGGGGGCGGCCGGGACGTTCAATTTGACGGCCCAAGACGCTTACCTAAATCAACCGGACGGAGAAGCGGTTTATTCGTGGGGATACGGCTGCGCGACGAGCGCGACCGCCGCGACATTCCTCCCGGCGGGTATGACCGGCGCTTCTTGCAACACAATGCAGGTTCCCGGGCCCACGCTGATCGTCACGGAGGGTCAAGCCATCACGATCAACCTGACCAACAACCTGCCCACCGCTGCCGGAAACACCTCAATCCTGTTTCCGGGCTTTAACGTGTCGACCAGTTGTACTGGGTCGACGCCTGCGGGTCAGCAGGGTCTGTTGACCTGCGAAGCGACTCCAGGTGCCACGGTGACCTACACGTTCACCGCCTCCGCACCGGGGACGCACCCTTATTACAGCGGCACGCAAGGCGACTTGCAGATCGAAATGGGGCTTTACGGCGCTGTCGTCGTGCTTCCGGCGAACGTCCCGGCAAACTGCAACGCCGGCTACCATGCCTTGAATGTGACAGCTCAAGCAGCTTGGGGTGAACACGATTTCCGGCTATCGGCGGCTGCGTATGACCACCCCAGCAGCTGTTACGACCGGGAATACCTCTTCCAGTGGGCCGAGATGGATTCCAGGATCCACAGGCAAGCACAAGCGCAAGTGGCGGCAAAGGCCGGCTGCACGGCAGGAACGATGGGATGCAGCCTCGAAGTTCAGACCGAGCCCTACCATCCCGCGTACTTCCTGATCAATGGCCGTTCCATGCCTGATCTGATGGATCCAAACTATGCGTCCGAGTATCCGCATCAGCCCTACAACGGCAATCCACACATGCATCCGGGCGATCTGACGCTGATTCGCACCATCGGACAGGGGCGCTGGGAGCATCCCTTCCATGAGCACGCCAACCATGTCCGTATCCTGGCGCGCGATGGCAACCTGGTTCTCAGCAGCAACACCACTCCCGTCTCGTATACCTCAGGTCTCACCGGAGACACGGCAGTACCGGCACAGGGCTTGGCCGGGCTTCTGATGTTCAACACGGACACAACGCCGGGAGAGGCTTTCGACGGGATCTTCTACTACACCGGCAGGGGATTGAACTGGGATGCATTCGGTCACCATCCCTCCACCACCGGTATACCGGGTGATCCCAACGGCGATCCTTACAAGGACCCACTGGCCACACTTTCCTGCACGCCGGACGTGAACGGCTACAACTCGGGCGTTCCGGCAGCGGTTAATTTCATGGAGTGGTGCCAGGACCACAACAAGCCGGTACAAGTAGCCCCATTCGGCGACGTGGCCGGGGGTGGTCCGGCGACTTTCCCCGATCCGAATGTCTTCACCAACGGCCAATGGTACAGCGGCACGCCCTACTTCGGTCCGGATGCGAACCTGCGTGCTGGAACGCCCGCCTGTGCCGGCAACCCCTACGGCACGGCCAATCCACCAAACGCCAATTGTACGAACTTGCAGCCTTCGAACGTACAGGCCAACCCCGCCAACGAGCGTGGCTGGGCCTTCATGTGGCACTCACATAACGAGCGCGAGATTACCACGAACAACGTTTTCCCGGGCGGCATGCTCATGATGATGCTGGTGGATTCACGGGAATTTGTCATCGACGAATCGCAGTAGGGGCAGGCCGGTTGCCTGCCTTTGAAGGCCATCAGTTTTGAGCCATCAGTTTGAGCCATCAGTTTGCGCATCCCCGGCTGGCGGATGGCGACCCAGGTTTGTGTTCAAGATGAGCGGACAACGAGAGGCGAGGACCATGATCCGGATCAATGATTTCACACGCAAGGCTACGTTGAAGGCCGCAGCGGTAGCGAGCCTGCTCTTTCTCTTCGCGGCGGTTGGGGCGTTCGGCCAGCAGCAGATCAACCTGACTGCTGCGCCGACCACCACCACGCTGCCGGATGGCACGACGGTCCCCATGTGGGGGTATTTCTGCGGCAGCCCTGCGACCGGGTCGACCGCAACGTGCGCGGCGCTGAATTCGAAGATACTCGCCACGGCACCCACTTGGTCGCCAGTGGTGATTACGGTCCCGACGGGTCAGGGCCTTACTGTCAGCCTGACCAACAACCTCTCGTTTTTGCCCGCCACTGGGGGCACGACAGCGAATACCGTTCCCACATCCATTGTGATTGTGGGTCAGGTGGGCGGCGGCCTCGGCGCGGCACGAACCACCACTCCGAGTCCCGACCACACCCTCACGCAGGGATGCCCAACTTGGTTTATTGCTTCCGGCGCCACGCCGCCGGGCGTCCCATGTCCAGCTCAGCAAGCTGGTGCTTCAGGCACGCCGCCGGTCCAGGGGCCGCGTGTTCAGTCAATGGCCACGGAAGTGGCAGCCGGAGCGACCACCACACTGACTTGGGCAAATCTCAAGCCGGGCACTTACCTCCTCGAGTCCGGCACGCATCCTTCGATTCAGGTTCCCATGGGTCTAATTGGCGTGCTGGTGGTCACCACCGCGCCGTCGGGCGCAACGGCTGGCGCGGCGTATCCTGCGACGAGTACGTCTGTGGCGGTGCCGTACAACGCGGAAGTCCCACTCGAGTTTAGTGAAATCGACCCGGTGCAGAACAAAGCGGTTGACCTGGCTGTCCGCACCGCCGGCTTTAACGAGACGGCTGTGTGGACGCAAATGAACACTGGCTCCATCACGTCTCTAACTTTGACTAACCCAGGAAGCGCGTATACAACGCCTCCCACAGTTAGCTTTAGTGGTGGGGGCTCTGGCGCGGGCGCTGCGGCTGCGGCGACACTCGGGTTCAGTGTGGCCAGCGTCTCGGTCACCAATGGAGGAAGCGGGTATACGACGCCCCCCACGGTCAGCCTTCTTGCGGGCGCTGCGGGTGGTGAGGGTGCTACGGCTACGGCAACACTTTCTTACGCCGTCGGCAGCGTCTCGATCACGAGTGGAGGTACTGGTTATACTGTCGGCGACATGCTGACCCTGTCAGGTGGTGGGGGTACCGGTGCAACGGCGACTGTAACGGCAGTAGACACTACTGGTTCCATTACGGGCGTAAGTCTAGCCGGGGGCAGTGGTTACACATCGGCACCAACCACCGTCACCGGTGGCGCCGGCACCGGGGTTGCCCTTGCCGCAACGTTGGCGACGACCGGTTCTGTTGCTACAGTCACAGTAACCAACAGTGGAGGGTATGAGAGCGCTCCGACGGTTGACTTCATCGGTGGTGGGGGCACGGGTGCTGCCGCGACTGCAACATTGAGCACAACCAGCTCTCTTATAGTTACCCTAACCGCCGGGGGTGGAGCGTATACCTCTGCCCCGACAGTCACGATCAGCGGTGGTGGAGGCACGGGTGCAACGGCAATAGCGACGGTGGGCTCAGGCGGCTGTGGCGTGGCACACACTTGTTATCCGCCGGCTGTAAATTACACGCCGTTCTATTACCTGATCAACGGCGTCGCATTCCACAAGACCATCCCCACGGACTCGTTGTTCCAGGCTACGGCCGGTGTCAGTGGCACGCCTCCAGTTCCTGTCACGACCGGAATCACGGGCACCGTCTTGGTGCGCCTGGTGAATGCCGGCCTGCGCATGCACGTACCCTCGATCGTCAATTCATTAACACAAGGGTTCAGCGGAGCTGGTGCGGCCACTACGGTTTCCGGATTCACCTTGATCGCGGAAGACGGGAACGTCATTCCGGGCGTAGCTCCTGCCGGTGCGACAATTGTCCCCGCGGCTCCCCGTGTGCAGACCGATGTCTTGATGGTCCCGAGCAAGGTGTACGACCTGATGGTCAATGTGCCTCCCAGCGGCGCCACGGCGACCCCAGCGATTCCAATCTTCGCTCGCGATTTGGCCCTGTCGGGGAATTCAAGCGTGCGAGATGCGGGCATGCTGGCCTACATCAGCGTCAATAATGCCAGCGGCTCCCTCAACTCCGCGCTCCCGGTTGCGGGTAGTGGTGTGTTGGCCGCCGCGGCCGCGACAGCCAACCCAGATAGCTACGCCTCCGTCGTCGCATGTTCGACGGTACCATGTACTCCTTTCGTCGTGTCGGACCCGTCCAAGGGTGTGATCGCGAACGACGTCAACGTATATGGTGTCACGCTCGTGAGTCCGCCGACGAACGGCGCACTTACTTGTACATCCTTAGGGAACGGGCTATGTGCGAACGGCACCTTTACCTACACGCCCAACGTAGGTTTTACCTCTTCGACCAAAGATACCTTCGGGTATTGCGCCAACGGAGCGGCGCCAGGCACGGCTGGCCTCTGCACCACGGTGACGTTGGGCGCGTCGTTGCTTGCTGGAAACCCATCCGCAATCAGCCAATCGTACACGGCGAAGACGTCGACATACATCAAGATTCCTTCACCCGGCCTCCTGGTGGGCAACTCGGATCCGAACAATCTGCCCTTATCCCTGGCTGTCACCACCACGACCCCCCCGGCGGGTGTGACCTGGGATGCGGCTGGTGGGTTCATCGTGCTAAACCCGACGCCAAGTACCACAGCGCCTATAACGTTCACATTCAGCTACACAGTGCAGAACTCCCAGGGCCGCACTGCCACCGGAACCGCGAGCGTAACCTTCCCGGTCCCAAGCAATCTGCAGGTCAACGTACTGGATGCCCAGTTGTTTAACAACTGCAACGGGAATAGTACCTGCATCAGTGGATTGACGGCGATGAGCGACTATCGCTGGATCATTGAAGAAGACAAGACTTACTGGGTCGACCCGAACTGCACAACCAACGCCAGCATTACCACGGCGGGTTGCCCCAACGCTGTGGGCTCTGGGGGCACAATCCCCGTCTTTGGTGTGCAATTCCATACCAGCAACATGGATTTCGTTGCCCAGGGTTGCACCGGGCGGCTCTCGTGCGAGGGCGGCCAGACCATGTACGACGCCGCCACCGGAACTCACGTGAATGCGGTGTGCGACCTTGGCAACGGCGCCTGCCGGCCCGATCCGACGGGAAATGGATCTGCGCCTGTGCTGCCTAGCTCGGTCCAACTTGATCCCTCCAAGCGCTATTACATCTCCGTGCTGCCAGGTGATGCGGCCAACCCGTTTCCTGCGTATTTGGGCCAACCGGTATGCTCAACCACTGGTGGGAATTCAACTGTTGGGACATGCGGCCACACCATGAGCGGCGCTCCCGTCCCACCGGCCTGCAACATATTGGGTGGAACAAATGCATGTACCACAACTTCGGCCTTTACCCAGCCCGTCACAGTGCTTGTGCTGCCTACACCGCTTCCCACCGGTAAACTTTCGGTGATCGTGTTCGAAGACGACTTCCCGCTCAATGGCGAGCAGGATGGCGGGGGCGGAAACGGCACGGTTGCACCGATTGAGCCCGGCCTTGGCGGCTTCAACCTCGTCTTGTGGGACACCTATGGCGGACTCGGCGATGTGACTGGGCAGGATACCTACGACATGTTCAACATGCCCTTGTCGAATAGTCTGGCGGGGACCGTCGATCCTACCACGGGGTTCGACGCCTGCCCGGTTTCCGCCACCCCGCTTTCAGGTCCGGCCGGGGGAGGCCCAGCGCCTGCGAGCGGCATCACGGGCACGATCGTCACTTGCCCGAAGTATGAAGCCGACGGGAAGACTCTATCCCCGCTGGCTGGCCAAGCGGTCATTGCCAACCTCATGCCGGATAAATTCAGCGTCCAGGCCTACCCAGGGGCGGACCGTATTGCGCGCGGCGAAGAGTGGATCCAGACCAACACACTCGATGGGCAGCATCCCCACGATTCCTTCATCCGCATTGGCGAGCCTAGCTACTTCCAGGAGTACGGGCCGGCCGGGTATCACGTGGCCATCGGCTTTGCCAACCCCGCGATTATCAACGCTCGCGCCAAAGATGTTTGCGCTGGGGCCGGCAGCCCCGGTCTGGTCGGTCCGTGCACCAACACAATCGACGGACAAGTGAACATCCAGCGCCTGAGCCGGATACCGGATGAGAGACTCTATCCCAGCATGTCCCACGATGCCCTCGCTTGGACCCAGTGCTGGGTCAGCCTGGGTGACCCCGATGGCGAGGACTTCATATTCACCAAGTGCGACGCCAATGGGAACTTCAAGTTCTCTAACGTTCCTGGTGGCAACTGGAGAATCACCGTCGGCGACCAATGGAATGACCAGATCATTGATGGTCTGTCGACGCCGGCTAACGTGGGATGCGTCCCCGCAGCGGGCGCTACCACCTGCACAGGCGGACTTTCCGCCCTCCACCTGGGGAATGTCGGCATACAGCAGTGGCAGGCGAACGTCTACACCCGCGTCTTCATTGACGACAACAAGAATGGAATCAGGGACTCCGGCGAGATCGGGATTCCGCTCATCTATATGATGATCCACTACCGGGACGGACACAGCGCTAACGTTCTGTCGTCGGACTTCGACGGCGTCGCCAACTTCAACGAGACGTTCCCGCTATTCAACTGGTATACGGTGGAAGCGGATTCCACCCGATACAAGACGACGGGTATCCACACCGTTTACGACGCGGGAGGCCCTGCCGACGGCACAACCTTCTGCGGAAGTTCGGCCCGGCCATGCGGAGGTTCGACTGCCTACAATAACATGGCGAACACCTTCGAGGCGGTTCCTTTGCCGGCCGATTTGTCCGTGCCCGGCGCGGTCTATTGCGCCAAAGCGGATTGCTCGGCGGAGGCCACTTCGTTCGCAGCCGGTACGGCAATCCCCAGCCCGGGAACGGGCGCGACTGCTTCCACTGGCCGCATCGATCCACCGTGGGTTACCGCCGAGGGTTGGGCTGGGCTCACAGGCCAGAGCAACTGGATTGAATTCGGCAAAGCGCCGTATGCGGCCTGCCCGCCGGCCTGCGCGACCGTCACCTCTACTCCCGCGGGAGCCACTTCGCCCACGACCACCCAGGTGGCCGAGAACGGCGGCATCCATGGAATAGTCAACTATGCCTCGACGCGTCCTTTTGACGATGCATCGCAAATGATACAACAGCCCTGGGAGCCGAATGTTCCCCACGTCACCCTCAACCTCTACCAGGAAGGCTTTGCGGCGGATGGCGTAACGCCAACCTTGAGCTTGGTGGACACGACCCAAAGCAGCAGCTGGGATGACTGGGCGCAAGGATTCTATCCAAGCTCCACGGCTGGGTCAGGAACCGGCGCGGGAGAAAAGCCGTACATGAACTGCCCCGGCCAGGGCACGAATGACCCCAAGAGTCCGAACCAGGACCTCTTTTACTACACGCTGTTTGACCAGCCGAATTACCTTGACTATTACAACTCCATACACAACGGCACTCCGCTTCACCCGCTCCCGTATAACTCCCAGTTCAAGTGCTATGACTCGATGAAGATCAACAACCAGATCCAGCCGGCGCCTTACGACGGCGAATACTCGTTCCCGAGCGTCCTTGGCATTAACCCGACTACCGGAAAGCAGGTCACACCCGCAGGTTACATAGACCCAATCACCGGTTTGGCCCCGACGCTAACCGGGACCAATTGCACGATTTGCGTGGCGAATCCTGATTCGACTGACAATTATCGTTTTGGCACCCCCATGCTTCCCCCCGGCAAGTACGTGGTGCAAGTGATGATGCCGGCGGGTTATGAGATTTATAAGGAGGAAGACAAGAACCTGCTGATCGGCGACAACTTCATCGCGCCGGTCACACAGCAATTCGGTGGGCTGGGTGCGGACATCTTCATCATCCCCGACCAGGCCTCGGTGGCCTCCTTGTATGACGAGAGCGCCGCAGGCTATAACCCCAACAACTTCCAGGACTCCACAACGGCACTGGGGTTGTCGGACGAACTCTCAGGCGTCCCAGGTTTCCCCGGCTTTCAAGATCCCGTCTGGCCGTGCGTCGGCGAGATGCGCGTGGTGCCCGACTACCTGAGTCTCTTCCCGCTCAATCTGGAAGTGGCTCCATTTGCCGGAGCGACCCGCCCCCTGTGCGACCGCAAGGAGGTGACGCTGGCCAACCAGATGTCGGTGAGGGTAAAGTTCCCCATCTTCACCTCGACCCACATTGCCGCGAAATACACCGGCGTGATCACCGACGATATGACCTCGGAGTTCGATCCGTTTGCCCCGCAGTTCGGCGAGAAGTTTGCCCCGCCCAACATGCCGATTTCCACCAAGGACTATCTCGGAAACGAACTCTCTCGCGTGTATTCCGACCACTGGGGAGTCTATGATGGCTTGACTTTCTCGAGCTGGGCAGTGAACCCGCCCAACATCACCGGGTATTCACCGTCGATGCAGACGCAGTGCATGAACGACCCCGGCCCGATCCTGGACACCAGAACTGGCTCGCCGACCAACGGGCAGTTGATCACCGATCCTTTGTTCAACCCGGCGTACAGCGATTTCTGCTATGAACAACCCTACATGCCGGGCTTGACTGTCTATGGCGACACTCCCGTTGTGCCTACGCAAGCGTTCGTGGGCGCGGCATACAACAATCCCGATTGCAACTACCCTGACGCCACGCCGGGAATCAAGGAAGTGGACGGCGACGGTATTGGTCCCTGGGTTAGCAAGTCTGGTGTGACCCTCACTATTACGGCGCTTGGCGATCAGCAAGCGGGTAACAGCGCCTACGCAGGTCCTTCGGCCAACGTAGCTCCTTTCAATTTGAAAACCGTCACGCGCCACTATGGCTTTGGCGGTCAGTGTTTGAGTCCCACAGCCGGTAGCACGACTTGCAATACGTTGTCCTCCGTGACCATCGGCGGAAGGCCGGCCACCATCGACAGCTGGTCGGACACGCAGATTCTAGTAACCGTCCCGACCGGCGTGCCCGACTGCGCGGTACAGCAACAGGCGCAGTACGGGGGTTCGACCGCGCAGTGCGGCCAGCTGTTCATTACGGCTGGCAATGGCAAGCAGTCCATCGACACCGTGAGCGTTACCATCGGCGGCAAACGGCCCACTCACGTTAGCGCCACCGCCTCGGTCCAGAGCGCGATTGACGCTGCTGCTCCGGGCGACTTGCTCATGGTCGACCCGACTTGCATGACCGTTGCCACGACGGCGGCGCCTTCGGCAGTCGCCACGTGCAGCACTGCCGCGCTTAATACTGCGACGCCAACTCAAACCGCTTCGATGGGATCCCACAACGAGATCCTGATTATGTGGAAGCCTGTCCGGCTGCAGGGTGTTGGCGCGGCTACGTCCGTCATCAATGCCAATACCTTTCCGTCGGGCAAGCTGCTCGATCCCTGGCGCCGGCATGTCAACTGCCTGTTCGGCTTGACGCTGGCAGGTGTGCCGACCACGGCGAGCAGCGGGGCGGGCTCGTATGATTCAACCGGCGTCTACAGTTGCCCTGACACGGGTTGGAATTACTACAACGGCGGCCCCAATACTCCCCAGATTGACCGCTTGCCACTCGAGGCAACCGTGGGTTGGGACGCTACGCTGAACGGCAACCTGGCCGAACAGATGCAAGAGCCCTCGCTGATGGGCGCCTTTGAGGGAGCTGGAATTACGGTTCTGGGGAAGAGCCTCGAATTCCACGGAGCGAATCCCTGGGGCATCGAAGGATCGTTTCCGACGAGTACAACCCTGCTTACGGGAGTGGGTCCTGTTCCGACAGCCCTCCCTGTGGGCGATGACAACTCCTTGTGCCATACCGTGACTTACAGCAGCACGGGCGCCGCCACGGTCGCCAGCGACACCAACCCGTATCCGAGCAACTTCGCGTGTAACCCGTCGAGCATTGATGGGCTGACCGTGACCAATAGCTCACAGGGCGGTGGCGGGATATTCGCCCACGGCTGGGCGCATCACCTGCAAGTCGCCAACAACCGGATCTTCAACAACGTCGGAACGCTCACGGGCGGCATCAGCGTTGGCCAGGGCGAATTTCCACCCACGTACGTTCAGGGAGGTACCGACAACAGTGCTCCTGGTTCTTGCAGCGACGGCACGGGATTCGTAACTAATCAGCATCTGCCGTACTGCTTGCAGTTGCAGGTGAACGTACACAACAACTACATCACGGATAACTCCTCTCTCGGCGATGAGCTGTTCTCTGGCACTCTGTCGGGAGGCGGCGGCGCGACCTTCTGCACCGGCAACGACTACTACAAGTTCAACTTCAACTGGGTGTGCGGCAACGTCAGCTCTGGTGAGGGCGGAGGACTCGTGCACCTCGGGGAAATCCAAAACGGCGACATCGAGCACAACTCGATCGTTCTGAACCAGAGCAACAACCCAACCATCCCCACGAACGGTGGCGGTATTCAAATTATGGGCACGCCGGATACAGATCCGGTTTGCGGGACTCAAACCGACGTGGATTGCCCGCCGGGACTGAGCGACGGCATTGGCCACAACCTGATCATTAATGCCAACCTGATACAGGGCAACATGGCCGAGAGCGGCAGCGGCGGCGGCATCCGTCTGCAGCAGGTCAACGGGACGGATGTTTCAACCTTCCCCTCACAGCCGAACCTTTGGAACAATGTTTCCATCACCAACAACATGATCGTTAACAACGTTGCTGGCTGGGATGGCGGCGGAATATCGTTGCAGGACTCGTTGGGTGTGTCCATCATCAACAACACCATCGCGAGCAACGATGCCCTTGCCTCCTCGGGCGTGCTGACGCAAAGCATTGGTTTGCCGCAGGCCAGTGCTCCGGCGGGATCGGGAACTTGCGTCAGTGCCACTGGCACGACGGTATCGTGCCCGCAATCCGCCGGCGTGACCAGCACGCAGCACTCCCCGATATTTACCACCTCGCTCACGGGGATAACGATTACATGCCCAACTGGACAACCCAACTGCCAGGGATTTTCGAGCCCGTTGCTGCAAAACAACGTAATCTGGCAGAACCGCTCGTTCGAGATCGGGGTAGGCGGCCCGGGTACAGGGAACCTGAACCAGCAGAACCTCGTCTCGTTGTTCAACGCCTTCAGTGGGACAGCAGCGCCGGCGCAGACCGCTTCCGGCCAATGCAGCTCGGGCGTCAGCTATTGGGACCTCGGCGTCCGCGGCGACACGGCGGCGGGCAATCACGCCTCTGGGTTCACACTCAACCCGACGTATTCGGTACTGGACGACTCAGGATACGCCGCTTCTAACTTGACAACCAATCCCAGCATTGTCGGTCAGTATTGCAACGGTTCGCGCGTGCCGCCAGAGTGCACTGCGGCGAATGGGTGCGGAGGACCGAATGGATATGGCGTACCTCCGGGAATTGCCGACGCGCTGACCCCCAATCCGGTCTTTAGCCTCACTCCAGCCGCGACGGTGGACGAGGGCAACAACTGGATCAACGTCAGCTGGGGTCCGCTCGCGCTGAGCAACGATGCGGTGACAGGTGGAGCCTCTGGAAACTACGGTGGCGGACCTCTGTTTGCCAACTATGTCTTGGGAGCGGGCTCGACGGCCATCGACTATGTTCCGCTGAATTCCACTACTCTTCCCGCAACGACGCCGAATCTTTCCACGGACTTCTTCGGAAATCCGCGGCCCGATCCCTCCGTGCCCAACAAGTTTGATGTCGGCGCGGTGGAGTTCCAAGGCAGCGGTGTGGGGACGATTGCTTCCGTTGCCCCCAACACCGGGGCGCAGGGCACGGTCGTGCCTGTGACGATTACCGGCACCGGCTTAGCCCTTACGAGCGCGGTGAACGTGTCCGGTACTGGCGTTACCGTCAGCAACGTTGTTGATGTAAGTGCGACGACTGTAACGGCAACCTTCACCATCGCAGCGAACGCAACGTTAGGCGCCAGGAACGTGACCGTAACTACGCCGGCAGGCACCACGAATGCCGGTACGTTCACAGTCGTCGCTCCGCCAGCGCCGACGTTGACCTCGATCGCACCCAGCTCTGAGTTGCGCGGCACGTCAATCTCTGTGGTACTCACGGGCACGAACTTTGTGACCGGGTCCACGGTCGTTGCTACGCCCGCGGCAACCGGGTTCACGATCAGCGGTGTAGCCGTCACGAGTGCGACTGCCATCACCGCAACCTTCACAAGCACCACCGCCGCCGCAATCGGCTCGGTGAATATCGCGGTGGTCACGCCTGGCGGAGCCAGTAACACTCTGCCGTTCGCGATCACTGGTCCGGTGCTCACCTCTATCGCTCCGGCCTCGGCCAACCGCAGTACGACCGGCCTTGGGCTGACGCTGACCGGAACGGGCCTGACTGGAACCACCTCACTCAACTTCTCGGGCAACGGCATCTCCGTCAGTGGCTTGACGGTTGTCAGTGACACGTCGGTCACGGCTACCATCAATATCGCGGCGGGCGCCACAGCCGGGGCCAGGAATGTCACTGTCACAACACCGGCAGGAAACAGCAACGCCGTTACCTTCACGGTGACGGTACCGCCAGCCGGGCTATTCTCGATCGCCCCCATCACGGGCGCCCGAGGCACGGCCCAACCAGTAGTGCTGACCGGCATCAGCCTAACCGGCGCGACTGCAGTCAATGTGTCGGGCGGTGGCATCACTGTCAGCGCCCTCACAGTTGTGAGCGACACGCAGGTCAATGCAACGTTCACGATCTCGCCCACGGCCACACTGAGTGCGAGAAACGTAACCGTAACGACTGCGGCTGCCGGAACTACCACCCCCGTGACCTTCACGGTTGTGAATCCGGGAACGCCGATTCTCTCCTCGGTCGCGCCCGCCTCGGGCTTCCGACGCACGGCTGCTGCCACCAACCCCGTTGCAGTCGTCCTCACCGGCAGCAACTTCACGGCGGGATCGACAGTCAACGTAGCGGCGCCGGCAAACGGCCTCACCGTCACAGGAGTGATCCTAGTCAGTCCGACGCAAATAAATGCAACCTTTAACACCACAACCACCGCGGCCATCGGTCCGAGGAGCATCACGGTGACTACACCGGGAGGCACCAGCGGCACCGTGACTTACACGGTACTTGGACCGGTGCTTACGTCGATCGCTCCGACGTCGGCCCTTCGCGGACAGGGGGCTGCTGTTCCTGTCGCCCTGTTCGGTAGCGGTTTGAACGGAACCACGGCAGTGACCGTCGCGGGTGGCGGCATTACCGTCGGTCCGATCACGGTGGTCAGCGATAGCCAGATCACCACCACCTTCACGATCAGTGCAGGTGCTGCGGGCACGGCCAGAACCGTCTCCGTGACTGCGCCTGGCGGCGTCAGCAATACGGTCGCGTTCACAGTTACGATTCCGGCAACGCCGACGTTGGCCTCGGTCGCCCCACCCACGGGCGTTCGCAGCACGGCGGTCCCGGTCACGCTCACCGGCACGAACTTCATAACCGGCGAGACAACAGTGGCAGTCTCTGGCGGCGGCATCACCGTCAGCGGCGTCACCGTCACGAGTTCGACGACGTTGACAGCCACCTTCACCATCTCGGCCGGCGCCTCAACCACGGCGGCCCACAACGTGACCGTTACGGTTGCAGGCGCTGCCGCGGCCAGTAATGCGGTGCCGTTCACCGTGCAAGGACCTACGCTGACTGCGCTCAGTCCAAACTCGGCAACGCATCCAGCCACAGGTACAGCGGCTGTTGCAGTGACCATTACCGGCGCGAACCTGACGGGAGCTACAGGGCTGACGGGCCTTGGCGGCGGCGTAACGCTGGGTCTGGGCACCTTCACCGTGGTGAACTCGACCACGATTACCGCAACCCTCAACGTCGCGAGCACCGCGACGACTGGGATCAGAAACATTGGTGTAACGACCCCAATCGGAACCACCAACACCTTGCCGTTCACGGTAAACTAAAACCGGGATCCGGGGCCAGGTATCCAAAAACGGGTACCTGGCCTCTTCCTTTAACCGGATCTCTGTTGGATAAGAGAGGCTATGACTCATCAAAGAATTCAAATCTTCCCGAGTTCCGTGCTGCTGGCAGCTATCCTGGCCAGCAGCATTCTTGCTTTTCCTGCGAGGACGCAAACGCAGACCGCTACGGCGACTGCCACGCCCGCTCAAGCGGTCGCTGCCGCGCAGCCGAGTGCTCCGGCGGGCCGGCCAGCACCGGTTTGGCAAGGCTCTCAGGCGAATCGCTTCTCGCGCCGGGCGGAAATGTATTACGAGGGGGTTTGGGGCGTTGGCGAACTCCGCGTAAAGGCGGCAGAGTCGGGCCAGCTCATTCGATTTGACTATCGGGTGTTGGACCCGGCGAAAGCCGTAGCCCTTAACGATAAGAAGGCGGAGCCTGAGTTGTTCGACGCGCAGGCCAGGGTCAAGCTTGTGGTCCCTCAAATGGAGAAAGTCGGAAAACTGCGCCAGAGCAGCACGCCAAAGGCGGGCATGACTTACTGGATGGCCTTCTCGAACCCGACCCTGGTGGTGAAACGCGGCCACCGCGTGGATGTCGTCATCGGGTCATTCCGAGCGAACAACCTCTTGGTGGAATGAGGGGTGGTACCGCCGGCTTGGAAAATAAGGGGTTAACGGATTGAGTCTCGAGCGGTGTACTGTCCGGTCGGCCCTAGAATGTCACTCCGATTGCCTCTGCGCCGGCGCAAAGGCACGCCGTACCCCTGACCTATCATCAACGATTGTCGCTCCCCAGTGTGGCTCGAACGGTCTCTTGTCAGCAGGTAAAAGCTCGAGTGGCTGCCGCACTTGCCTGACTGGGTAGTTCCGGGGGACGGCGAACGTCGTGAACGTCGAAGGCTGTCTGCATGTCCTCAAAAGGAACCTCACCGGTGTACAACGCTGTCATCGCCGTGAGGCGTGACCCATCTGCTGACGCATGATCGCAGGATTTACTGCAGCGAGTTCCTCATCTCCGTCTGAAGGCGTGCAATCCTGCTTTCTAGATGTATCGCCACTTACTTAAATCGAAGGATAGTGAATTACAGTGTTGAGCCTTTACAGAATCCCGAGATGATCATTCTGCGATCTCCGAAGGAAGCACGCCCATTGCCCCGTACGACGCACATCAGGAGTTTGACCACGGTCGCTCGGCTAAGCGTTCGAAGAGAGCTTCGCGGCAGCCTGAGATCTTTTTTGGCAACGGTTGTAATGCCATTCCCCCAAACTTCGGACGTCTCAGACAATCCGGTTTGTCCGGGCGTCAATTGCAAGCGCGAGTTCTGACGGAGCGTCGTTCCGATTGGTACGACGACAACGGTAGAAGCACGTGGGTGATGGTTCTGCGCATTTGAAGAAACAACGATAACGTACCGCAAGCCTTTATCCGAAAGCTCGGTGGACCGTTTAATAACCCAAAATTCGCCCTGACCCGGTCTCGGAAGAACTGGTGCCCCGGAGGATGCCATCTATTGAGCGCCAGCCTTTGGCGCGGCCTCGCAAGTGTCCTCGGGCTCCTTACACTCGACGAGTGTGGCACTGCCCCCAGGTTCGATCTTCCAGAACAGAGGCGTCGGGCAGCGCGTCGTAAAAAGCGGAAATGTCTGTGTTCAATTGCCTTAGCTCCTGAGCACGGCGCGTGGTTTCAATCATCCGCTCTATGACCGTGCGCACGTGAGAGCGCTCTTGGGCGCTGATCGTTCTCACGTATTCCGCAGCATGTCTGAAGTAGGAACTCAAACGCAATTCGTCTTCAACCACCCCAAATGTTTTCTTCTCAGTTGTCGTCTTTTCTCTTCCATTTCCGATATCTCAAGTAGGACCAATAGTTCCAGTTTTACGCCGGCCCACGATTTCATGCGTCGAGCGTAGCGGTGAATTGCGGGGCGGGGCCCTCGAGGCAGCGTGCCCTTGCACAATCTAGTTCAAAGGAAGAAGGAGAAAGAAGTGAACAACTATTTCAGTAAGAAGTTCCTGGGCGGCCCGGCCGCTCGCATCATTCGCAAAGCAATGGCGGCGCTGGCAATGCTGGTTTTTTCCGGTGTTGCGTACGCCCGAGGGGAGGGCCAAGACAGGACGGAAGTAGTCAACTTCGGCTCGATTACGAGCCCGACCACACCGGAGGCGATTACGCCGCCGGCAGGAACCTCGGCCTTCCTGTTGGGTCTCGGAGTTGGCACGCAGGGCTATGTTTGCCTGCCCACAGCCACTGGCGCTTCCTGGACCGTAAACGGTGCCCGCCCCGAAGCCACACTATTCACGCATGTATTCGGGGAAGCGGTCGAGATCATCACCCACTTCCTCAGCCCCGTCGTGAATCCCAACGACGTCGGACCGAATCCGCCACGTTTCGGCGACGCCACATGGCAGAGTTCCTTCGACAGCAGCCGGGTGTGGGCACAAAAGCAAAAGTCGATTACCGCCGGATCCGACGCGAGCTGCCCGAATGCCGGTGCGATTGATTGCCTCCTTCTGCAGGTCATCGGCTCCGACGAGGGACCCGCCGGCGGCAGATCGCTAACCAAAACTACGTTTATCCAACGCCTTAACACCAACGGAGGATCTGCTCCTGCGACCGGCTGTTTGGTGACCGCCGACGTAGGCAAGCAAGTTCTCGTGCCGTATACCGCGGACTACTACTTCTTCCGGAACGACCGGTAATAAGGCGGTTGCCGTCACGGCGCAGGAGATCCGCGCATGCGGAGAGTCGGATCGCTGAAGTCCTCTTCGCGTGCGCGGCTCTTGCACGTGCTCGTCTATAGAGAGCCGATAAGAATCTCGAAGCACGACTATAGACGAGCCGTCCTACAAGGAGGAGCAGCAAAGCTGAGAGGCGATTTATGGAATTCAGGTCAGCGCTCATCTGCACCAAATGCCAGCAGCCCATCGTTTCAGGAGCAGGCTTCGGCTACGTCTGCTTCAAGATTCCAGGCAAGGAGAGCTACCTCTTCTTCCACCGCAGGACTCGGAGCGGTGACTGCTGGGAGGCGTACATCAAGGAGAGCCCACAAAAGTAGGAACGACCGAAAGGCTGGCGCAGGTTGGGAATTGGACCTACGTCTCTGAAGGTGTGATATGGCGAAACTGATAGCGATACAGACGGATTGCGACATGACCGAAGCGGAAGCCATCAGCCAGGCTAAGGATGGCGACGTGGCCGCTTTCGAAGAACTTTACCAGGCGCATTGCAAGCGCGTCTACAACTTGTGCTTGCGCATGATCAAGAATCCGGCTGAAGCCGAAGATTTAACACGTCAGGCATTCCTGCAGGCCTTTCGAAAGATCGGCACGTTCCGCGGTGACTCAGGCTTTTCAACTTGGCTGCACAGAGTGATCGTGAACATCGTCTTAATGCGTCTACGTCGCAGACGGCCGACTGAAATTGTAGGCGAAGACTTGGAGCGCCGCAGCTCCAATGACAATGGTTCACGTCGACACGGTTCTACCGACACTTCGATGCTTGGCGCAATCGAGCGTCTTAACTTGATGCGTGCGATCCGCCAGTTGCCCCGCGGTTACGAACAGTTTTTTTGCTGCACGACATCATTGGATACGAACTCAGGGAAGCTCGCGGGACTCTTGGGATGTTCGACCGGTTGTTCAAAATCGCAGCTTCACAAGGCCCGCAAACGACTGCGCGGTCTGCTCGAAGGAGATCAAGCGCGCGCGCAAGCCGGTATGGTCCCCGCATGGGAGTGAAGTCCGGACCAAATTAAACCGAAACGCCGCGCCGAGTGTTCTTCACGCGTTTAGCCCTGGATTGCGAATTCTCGGATTTAGATCTTGGTCCGATTCGGACCCAAGCGCACAGGCATTTTTTGCTCTTAGGAGGAGCAGGTACAGTGAAACACAGAAACGCTCTTTATTCTTTCGCGATTTTTCTTTCCGGATTTCTGCTTGCCGCTGGCCACCTAACCGCGCAAACAATAGGCTACCGGCAGACCAATCTGGCTTCGAGCCTTCCGAGCTTCGCCAACAATGTGACGCCAAGCTTGAGCAATCCCTGGGGCGTTGACTTTCTTTCCGGTCAGCCATTTTTCATTGCTAACAATCAGGATGGACGTGTCACCACTCTTGACGCCACAGGGCTTGGCGTCGCGCCCGGGAGTCTCACAGTCCCGAATGGCGCGAGGACCGGTTTCGAGCATCCAACAGGAATTGTTGCCGATCAGAACTCCTCGTTTGGGAACGCATCGCTGGTCAAACCCTTCATCTTGGTGACCGAGGAAGGAACAATTTTCACCTGGGGCCCCGACGCTCAAAGCAATCTGCCGCAGGAAGCAACACCGGTGCGCAAGAGAAGCAGCGCGGTTTACAAAGGCGCAACGATCCTGAACTCTTCGCTAACTGCACCGGCGCTGGCGGTCACGGATTTCCATGAAGGATTCATCGAGACCTTCCTCCCCGGATTCGCTTCCGTGGCCCTTGCGGGTTCCTTTACGGATCCGAACCTGCCCGCCGGTTACGCCCCTTTCGGGATTCAAGTGATTGGAGGACAGGTGTTTGTGACGTATGCGTTGCAGGATGCCGCCAAGCACGATCCGGTTTTTGGAGCGGGAAACGGCTTCGTCAGTATTTTCGATATGGATGGCAACTTTGTGAGGCGGTTCGCCACCGCCGGGGCTTTGAACGCCCCTTGGGGAATCACCCAGGCCAGCACCAACTTTGGCCCTTTCAGCAACGACATTCTGATTGGCAACGTCGGCGATGGAACGATCAACGCTTTTGATCCCACCAGCGGAAACTTCGTCGGGAAGTTGATCGACGGCGATGCCAACGACATAGTCGAGGTTGGTTTGCACGCGCTGGCTTTGCGGTCTGACGGAGTTGGGGACCCCAACACGCTCTATTTCACCTCGCAAGTCGATAACGAAAACGATGGGTTGTTCGCGAAAATCACCACCGGCTTCGTCTGCCGAACCCGAGTGTCTGCTCCGGATACTCAAGCCGACACAAGCGTCACGATTACAGCTACCGTGGTAGCCGGACCCGGCAACCCAGGAGCCCCAACCGGCACAGTCACATTCTTGGATGGCTCAAGCCTGCTGGGAACCAGTCCACTAATCAATGGAGTGGCGACTCTTAACGCGATTTTCACCGATGTCGGCGCGCATACCATCAACGCGCAGTTCAGCGGAGATGCCTTGTTCTTGTCGAGCAGCGATCGGATACCGTTGCAAGTCACCGCGCTCGCCACAGTGTTGACTCTCGCGGCGCCCGCCGACGCCGCCCCTGGCGCTTCCATAACATTGACCGCGACCATTAACTCAGCCGGAGGAATACCCACTGGGCAAGTTGCGTTTCTCGATGGGACCACTAGCTTAGGAACTTCTCCGTTGAATGGCGTTGGTGTTGCCATTTTGAGGATCAACACGCTCTCCACTGGTACGCATATTGTTACGGCGTCCTATGACGGAGACGGGAAATTTGGCGGCAGCACGTCTGCGGGGGCCACCATCAACATCGCCAACGCGGATTTTTCTCTGGGGGCAGCACCTTCCACCGCAACGGTGATCGCCGGCCAATCGACTCAATTCCTGTTGACGGTGACACCTGCGGGCGGGTTCGCGAACAATGTCACCTGGTCTTGTTCGCCAATTGCCGGCATCACTTGCACCTTTAACCCTGCGGTGGTCACTCCCGCCAACGGAACCGGGAACACCACGTTGACAGTGACCACCTCCGCCACCATTCCTCGTTACGGGCTGGTGATGCCGGACCTGATTGGTCCTCACGCGCTTCTCGTGGCCTTGGCCTTGTTCAGCCTTGCAATATTGCGTTGCGGGAAAGTGCGAAACGCTCGAGCTTCAATGCTAACCGCCACGGCATCGCTGGCCATTGTCGCGTTATTGGTCACGCTCGGGGGTTGCGGCGGATACGGCGGCGGTATGCGAACGAACCGAGGTACCGCTTTGATCATGGTCACCGCTCAATCTGGAAGTATTGCTCACACGACAACAGTCAGTGTCACAGTCCAGTAGGATGGAAGAACCTCGATGATCGAATCATTCCTGTACGGGACTTGGATTTGCGGCCAAGTCTTGTATCGATTTGGCGCTGTCCCGGTCCGAAGCGCTGGACCGTTAGTTGTGCTGTGTGGGTGTCGTCCCTTAATGGATGACAGTTCCTGCCATAGACGTCTGCAGTAAATGCGCAAATTCGGTTGCGGGCAGCGGTGGGCTGAAGAGGAAGCCTTGTCCTTCCGCGCAGCAGTGGGCCCTAAGGTAGGCCCTCTGTTGTTGCGTCTCTATGCCCTCGGCAATCACGATGTGCTTGAGACTCTTGCCCATGTTAATTATGGCGCTGACCATCGCGGATTCGTCGGGGTCGGAACTGATCTGATTGACAAAAGACTGATCAATTTTCAATGCATCGAAGGGAAACCGCCTGAGATAGCTCAGGCTGGAATAGCGGGTCCCGAAGTCATCCACGGCAAGGTGTACCCCCATGGCTTTGAGTTCTTGTAGTACGGCAGCCATGGATTCGGCATCCTCCATCAGGACGCTTTCGGTGAGCTCCAGTTCGAGGTAGCGCGATTCCAAGCCAGTTTCCGAAAGTATCGCCCGGACGCCTGCGACAAAACCATTATCGCTAAACTCCACGGCGGAAACGTTGACAGCCATGGGCAATGGCGGCAGCCCTGCTTCCTGCCAGGCGCGCGCTTGCCGGCATGCTTCGCGAAGCACCCAACGCCCGATCTGCACAATCACGCCGCAATCTTCGGCGATGGACACGAACTGGGAGGGCTGCAGGAGTCCTCGATCAGGCTGCTGCCAGCGAATCAACGCCTCCACTCCGGTGATCTCACCGGTATTGAGATTTACCTTCGGCTGATAGTGCAACAAGAATTCTTTCCGCTCAAGAGCGCACCGCAGGCTGCCTTCGAGAGTCTGCCGCTCGACGGCCTTCAGATTCATTTCCAGCTTGAAGAACTGGAAATTGTTACGTCCGCATTCCTTGGCGTGGTACATCGCCGTATCCGCATTCTTGATCAGCGTTTCCGCATCTTCTCCGTCCTCCGGGTACACACTGATACCGATGCTGCCAACGATGCGCAAGTCCTGTCCTCCGATGGAGTGGGGTTCGCTGAGCGAAAGCAGTATATGTGTTGCGCACTTGGCAGCGTCTTCCGGAGTAGCGATCTCCGAAAGCAGGATCGCGAATTCATCTCCGCCTTGGCGGCTGATGGTGTCGGATGCGCGCACGCAAGCCAACAATCGTTTTGCGACGGACTGAATAAGCTGGTCGCCGGTGGCGTGTCCCAGCGAATCGTTGATGTATTTGAAGCGGTCCAAGTCCAGAAAGATCACGGCAATCGTTTTCTTCTGGCGGCGTGCCAGAGCAATGGCCTGCGTAATCCGGTCGTTGAGGAGCAGGCGATTGGGGAGATTCGTGACCACGTCGTGCTGCGCGGCGTGAGTCATCTGCAGCGACATCGCCCGTGCCGCGCTCACGTCATGGAAAACGATCACCGCTCCGGTGACCAGTCCTGCCCGGTCGTGGATCGGGGCGGCGGAATCTTCGATGGCGGATTCAAATCCATCGCGCCGGATGAGCACGCAATTGACCGTCAGTCCCACGGTCCTATTCTGTTCGACGGCCATCTCCATGGGGTCTCGAGCGCTCTTGCGCGAGGTGCCGTCAATGATCCGGAAGACTTCGGCTAGAGGCTTGCCCGTGGCTTCTTCCCGACGCCAACCGGTCATGGTTTCCGCGACAAAATTGAGATAGGTGATGTTGCCGGAAACGTCGGTACACAGCACCGCGTCCCCAATCGAGTTGAGGGTCACCAGAGCGCGCTCTTTTTCGTCGTACAAGGCATCCTCGATGGCCTTGCGTTCGATCGCGTTGCGCAGTGCCCGGGTAAGCGAATAGCTGTCGAGGTGATTCAGCGGGAGATGGTCCTGCGCACCGTGCCCTACCGCTTCCATCGCGAGGGCTTCGGAGGCGTTTCCACCAAGGATCAGGATCGGGACTTCTGGTGCGGCGGCGAACACCTTGTCAAATGTCACGATACCCTGACTATCAGGCAGCGACAACTCGAGTAACACCGCGTCAATTCCTTTGCCGCTGAGGCGCTCGAGACCCTCGGAAAGTGTGCGAACCCATTCCACCTCGAACGAACCGCTGCCCGCCTCAGCCAGCGCAGCGCGAACTTCATTGGCAGGGGTCTGATCACTTTCAATCAGAAGTATTTTGTGAATCGATATAGTCTTGTTCATTGTACACATCAGCGAGTGTCAGGGTCAGTTCTCGCCGCGTTAAACACCGTCCAAACATCGTCGAAGCTACCTCATACAAAGAATATCTCCGGAGGTTATGTACTTCTGTTCACTATTAAACACTCCGCTTCATTTGCTCCTTAGCGACGGCTGGGCGAATGGCGTGAACAGTGTGTCAGTGCGATTGCGAAGTTCGATGCGAAGTGGGCCGGAGCCTTCATCACGCCAAGTTTCTTCACCGAACTAGTCTATGGAGGAGTCTGCGAACGACAGATCCTGTCTCATTGAATTGAGCCACCACCCGTTTGTGCACCGTGCGGTGTGCGACGAATCCCCCGCTGTACGGAAAATCGGTTTCTGGGTACAATTAAAAAACAAAGAGCGGGCGTCGTACAATGGCAGTATAGAAGCTTCCCAAGCTTCGGACGTGGGTTCGATTCCCATCGCCCGCTCCATAAGTCTCGATGATTCCGTTGCCTTTATGCGGCTGAGTCGCCGGAAATACCCCTAGAAATGGTCGATTTTGGACGCCAGATTGACGCCGCCGCCAATTGGACGCTGCTTGTCATCGATCTGTTAGCGATCATCTGAAATCCGTCTTTCTTTCGCGCTCCGGTGTCTAATCCTAAGACTAATGGCGGTCATAGATAACCGCATTACAATTGCGGCAGGTGCCCTTACCAAGTCGCGCCGGGGAAATGTTTAGGAAGAGGTCAGCATTGCTGCCGAGAATTCTAATCGGAATTTGCGAAATTCTTCCTCGCGTCGATGTGCGAGCAACTTACGACATGTACGATCGTCACTTCATTTTGTGGGCCATCATCGTCGGTCTCTTCGTGAAATTTGCCTATGTGCGTTATCTGATGCGGCTGTCTTGGAGCCGAGGTACCGTTGCGGACATTGCGATGAACTCAGCCTCCTCGCTCCTCAATCTCATTGCGTTTCCGGTGGCCTACTTGGTCTGGACATTACCCAGACTTGCTTTGGATCGAGTCTTTGGTACTGACAATACCGCCCCGGTGAACTGGGTTGCCTTGCTTCTGATCATCGCCATGATTAGCGCAGTTTCAGACGCGTTTGTCTTGCGCTTCCTATTTAAGCAGCGAATCGGGCAGAAAAGGTTCTGGCTCCTATATGTTGCAAACGTAGTCTGCGTAGGAGTAGCAGCCTGCGGAATGGGTATCTATGGTGTCGCGCATCCGCCAACGGCGTAATCCAGCATCCTCTTCAATATGTGAAGAACCGAGCGGTTTAGGCGCCTTCACGCGAGACAACTCCTTGTCAGTCCAGACCGGAGCCAGTGGGTTCGTTTCCGCCAGAGGATCCCGGAAATCCCACGGTGAATTATCGCGGCGAGAAGCGCTCGAACGAAACGCACGAGTCGAAAAGCGATCCAGAAGCGCAGATGGCGCGCAAAGGGGCAGGCAAGGAGGCCAAGTTGAGCTACAGCGGGGATCTGCTGGTGGAGAATCGCAACGGATTGATTGTGGACAGCCGGGTGTGGGAAGCCACGGGCACGGCGGAGCGCTATGCCGCGCTGGAAATGCTGCAGGAACTTCCTGGAAGCGGGCGCGTGACAGTGGGCGACGACAAGGGCTTCGACACGGCGGAATTCATGCGCGAGTGCCGGACCATTTGGGTGACGCCGCACATGGCGCAAAACCTTGGGCGCAGAGGCGGCAGCGCCATTGATAGTCGCACCACACGGCAAGAGGGCTATGCCATCAGCCAGAAGAAGAGAAGCGCATCGAGGAATGTTTTGGCTGGCTAAAGACCATTGCGCTGTTGCGCAAAGTGCGGCATCGCGGAACGCTGAAAGTTGATTGGGTCTTCACGTTTGCCTGCGCAGCCTACAATCTGGTGCGCATGCGGAACCTGATGCGCAGCGCAGTTCCGAGGTAGTCAGTCCGGGCGGTAGTGTCTCTGAGCGGCGCCGAAACGCCCCTTTCGGGCGCTCGCTAGCACGAAAAATCACGCCTCAGACGCTCGAAAAGCATCGAATGACTCAAGCCAACCTAGAAATTGCCGACTCAGCACGATTGTTCAGCAGCCTGCTAGATAACAGGGGGTGTGCGGGACTCCGCGTGGAGAGATTGGATTTTGCGTCCTCACATTGCCGGGGTGAACGGCGCAGAAAGACAGATCACCGAGTTGTTCACCTTGTGGTTCACTCAGCGAACCGCAGAAATAGTAAAGACAGTATATCGCGACCTGACTGCAGTCACGAGCTTCCGAGATAAGCGGTTTAGTAAGGGAAAAGAAACGTGGGTGTTTCTTAGGGTTGAGGTGGGCCGTCGACCAAAAATTGCTTCCAGCTGATGGCCAGCAAGCCGTGTCGGCTGGCTAGGGGCTCGTCGCCAGGCGCGGTGATGATCAGGGGCCGGAACTTCGGATTCCGCCTGCAGAACTCCAGAAGTCCTTTGAGATCGTATAGCTCAAAGCGGCCTGTCTTTATTTCGATGGCCCAGTCTCCCCAACTCCCCTCGAACACTCCATCGACTTCCAGCGGTTCTTCACGCCAGTAAGTCACCCGCTGCCCTTGGTTGATCGCGAACGCAAGGCACGCATTTTCCAGCCACAGAGCGAACCTCGCAGGCTCACGCTCTTGATCCGGAGGTCCGTCGGGATACATTGAGGATATGAGCGCATTGTTCAGTGACACAAGCTTGGGGGGGCAGCCCGGCGACGGTGCGCTAACTGCGGAAATCTTTCCAGAGGCGCTACCAGATAGGCGTCTTGAAGCAACGCCAGATAGTGAGCCACCGTTTCAAGGGCACCCTTGTCACGAAGTTGCCTTTGTAATTTTTGTAGGGAAACAATCTGCGCGGGGCATCCGGTTGCCGCTGCAAACACCTGTCTCAGCAGCCCGGGCCGTCGAACTGTACCTAACGCCAGAACATCGCGGCCGATCGCAGGGTCTATGATGGAGTCTTTGACGTAGGCAGCCCATCGTTTAGGATCATTCCGCAGCGCCATCGCACCAGGATAGGATCCGAACTGGACGATAAGAGAAGCCGCCTCATCTCGGGGAATCTGAAAAACATTCGCAAGCGACGAAGCCGACCAGTGGCTCAGAGTCAACCGTTCGAAGCGCCCCGCCAAACTCTCGCGCGATCCCGTCGTTACCCGCAGTGCGGATGAGCCCGTTGCGATGATGTGGACTGGAATGGTCCGTCGACGTAGGTGATCCCAATACCCTTTGAGTTGCTTTGCCCAGCCATCCAGATAATGAATCTCATCCAGCAGGAGAACCGTTGTCGCGCGGCGAGCGCGGGCTTCGGCGTCAGCCCAACGACGCTCCCAAAATCCGGGAAGCGCCGCGTCTGGTTCATCCCCAGCAGCGTAAACTGCGGCATCACCAAATTGGGCGGCGATTTCAAGGAGCAGGGTGGTCTTGCCAACCTGCCGAGGCCCCGTGAGAAGTTGGATTCGGCCTGGTGCGGGATCTTGGAGGCGTTTCAGGAGGAGGTCCCGACATGGTGCGTAGTCATTTGTGAGTTCAATCATCGTCGAATAATTATTCATATATATCTTATAAATATCAAGAGACTGACGGCAGCACATGTTGCGACGAGGAAAAAGGACACCGATCTTCTCCGTTTCTGACGTAGCAAAGAGATCACAGAATGGGTAGATAAGGACATGGTCTGGTCGCCCGAGCCTTTCGCAAGATCATCCTCGGACGATGCGGTAAGGAAACGCCCAACGAGGTTCATTCGGCGATCAGGCGATTCAGTTTCCATCTAGTTTCCAATTGAGGCCGTCGCCGGGAAGGCTAAGTGCCGCCAATTCAAACTCGTTCAGAGTTTTATTAAGAGCTTCCCAAGCTTCGGACGTGGGTTCGATTCCCATCGCGCGCTCCATAAGTCTCGATGATTCAATTGTCTTTATGCGGCAGAGTCGCTGAAAACAGCCCCCCCGAGTGATCGGTTTTGGTCGCCAAGGCTCCAATTGGACGCTAGGAAATTATCGTAGTTACGAGCGAAAACAGTCAGGCAAATGCGCTTTGCAAGTGAAAGCAGCATAAGGCTCCTACCGTCCTGTGGCAGCTCGATCGTGCGGGATGGGAATACTACTAGAACCAGAATTTCCTTTTTGATCTCGAAAACGGCACCATACCACACCCGCTCGCCCGTTCTCGGCGCCGTAAAAACGATTCTCAATGCGAGCAGTTTCCGGTACCAAAAGGCTAATTCCGAGTTTTGGAACCCTCCAGGGAGACGCGATAGATAGTTCAGCCCCCTACCCTCATCCATGCGCCGAATGCTCGTCACTGTGATCCCAGGTTCGTTCCGCGCCACTCGCGCTCCCGCAAGACTCTGCGCAATAACTTACCGACCCGCGACTTCGGCAGTTGCTCGACGAACTCCACGCGACGAATCTTTTTGTATGGTGCCACGTGAGCGGCCACGAAATCGAGCACTTCTTCGACAGTCATTGGATTCCGCATCACCAAGAAAGCTTTCGGCACTTCACCAGCTTCCTCATCTGGACTAGGGATCACTGCTGCGTCAGCGACCGCCGGATGACTGAGGAGGAAAGCTTCAAGTTCGGCCGGGGCGACTTGGTACGCCTTGTACTTGATCAGTTCCTTAAGGCGAACCGGGGTCATGGTCGAGGAAGATCCAGCAGCAACACATTGGAGCGCTCCTGCACTCGTTCGAGGACAACTTCGCGGCCATCTGGGGAGATGTCGAAGTCGTGAACGTCGAAGTCAGCAGCCATGTTGGTTAACTGCCGTTCGGCGCCTGTCTCCAGGTCGAAGAGCCAGAGGTTCTTATGTTGAATGTCTCCCCGTAGAAGCACGAGTGCACGTCCTCCAGCCAGGAAGCCCAGGTGTCGAGCTCCACGAGTCAGCGTCAGCGCTGGCATGGGATGCGTTGCGGCTTCGGCGGTCACCGCTTTTACCGTAAACATTGTGCCGATGTCGGGTCCCGAATAGACAACGAATCGACCATCTGGCGCCCACGTGGGATCGATCGCGTATTCCTTCACAAAGACCCTCAGCGGATGACCGTCGGCCGGTATCTGCAAGAGGTGTGTGACGCCGTGATCGTCCGCCGCCGAGGTTATCGATTGCCCGTCGGGCGCCCATGCGGGTGCGCCTTCGAGGTCGACCGCATCGGTCACAATCCGCGCGTTCGTGCCGTCGGCTTGCATCACGTACAAAAGCGTCTGCCCGTGTTGCCGGACAGAGAATGCGATATTCCGTCCATCGGGCGAGATTGCCGGGCCGCCAAAGATTCGCGCTCCTTGACCATTCCACAACTCCGTTCCAGTTCCATTGGCGAGCTTCCATACACTCTCGTTCGTGCTGGTCGCAGAAACATACAAAAGATAATTTGGACCGAGTCGTGGGGAGAACCCCGTGACGGTGGTAAGCGAGATTCGATCCGGCGCGGGCAGCTCCGTTGCTGAATCAGCGATTCGCAAACGCCAAAGTGTTCGCTTTGGACTTGCCGCCGTGACCACCAGACGCCTTCCATCAGCGCTGGCGGCCAGCGACGTGTACCGGTCCAGGCCAACTCCCAGCCGGTGGGCCTTGCGACGCTCGACGTCCATGCTATACAGCCACGGGCCCGATCCGTCGGGATCGCTTGCCAGGTAGAGCAGCGTATCTCGATCCAATAGTACCGGATGACTCACGCGTCCATTGTGCGACGTGATCCGATCTGGGCTCCCGCCCGTCGGTCGAATGCGCCAGATGTCCAACTTGTCTGGAAGTGAACCCTGCACAAAGTAAATAAACGTCCCGTCTGGCGACCACGACGGAAAGTGACTGTGCAATCCTGCGGGTGCAGTATAGATGGACCGACCCTCTGCTCGCCGGTTACCCTCGGAAACGAAGAGTGGGTCTCCCGGCCCTGGCGTGTGGTACGCGAGTCGCGTTCCGTCATGCGACCACTCGTACTCCGCAACCCCTTCAAGATAGGGACTCGGCTGTCCTCCGAGCGTTGGCACCCCCCAGATGCTGATATCGGCGTCCCTCGAAGCACCTTGCTTGCGAACCCAAAACGTAACCAGTGAGCCATCGGGAGAGAAACCGAGCGTGCGCACCGATGGATTCACCAATTCCCGCGCGCTTCCGCGCGTCAAGTTGTGGAACTGTCCCGACCCCACTTGCGTAACCCACACATCCATCGGTCCGTCCCGGTCAGACAGAAACGCCACGAAATGGCCGTCCCGTGACACGGTTGCGGCCTGCTCGGTTCCATCGAAGTCTGCGATTGTCTGGAATCGCGCATCAGCGATCGGGGTTCGCCAGAAGTACTCCGTCTTGTGAACCCACAGAATTGCCACAATCCCAAGCGCAGCTACCACCACGGAAAGCGCCAATAGCGACTTCCTTCCAGTGACAGAAGTCCAGAACGCGGGACGCGGAGGCGGCGCAGGGGAATTCGACAAGGAGGTATTGTTCCCGCTCTCTTGCGTTGCTCGAAGATTCCGGCTCCGCGCCCACGCGCCCAACTCCGCCCGCGAAGCGTATACGGAGCCCATCCGTTCATGCAGGTGCCGGTGAACGGGCATCCCTTCCCGCTTCTCCCAGCGCTGGACCGTCGTAACGTCGCGGTTCAGGTACGCACCGATTTCCTTCCACGAATCCAGTCGGTCTTCGAGTGGGCTGACGGGTGGAGGTGTGCCCTGGGATGGCTTGTCCATCGAGCTCCCTGATTCGTTCGCGGGTTGTCCAGACCCCGGGAAGCCGGATTGTATCCCGTCGATAAGTGACGGTAAAGCACGGCATTCGACTGCATGGCGTCCAAGAGCCCTAATTCTGTGCTTTACAGCTTGAACCTCCCCATCGAGGTGTCCGATTGTGTGCGGGCGTCTTCAGCCGGCGAACGCCGATGAGACCAAGGAGGTCGCTATGCGACAGAGATTTACATGGCTGGTGCTGTTCAGTGCCGCGATCGCGGTCACGGTTCTCAGCTATTCAGCACATGTCAGGGCTACGACGGCGAATGGATTCAAAGCTACGACAATCGCCACCGGCACCTTCGACGAATTTGAGGTCTTTAACCACTCCATTTTGCCGAACCCCGCAGGGGACGGTGACAACGACAGAGACGACAAAACGCTATGGTTTTCGATCCAAAAGACCAAAGGATCTTCAGACCTGTACGTGCAGAGCAATGTCTGGTCCGTAGGAGGAACTACCGGCTGGCACACGCACCCTGGCCACAGCCTCATTATTGTTACGGCTGGAACCATAACGGAGTATGATGCCGACTGCAATCGCCAAGTGTACACATTTGTTCCAGGACAACCGGCCCCGACACTCGTCGATCCCGGTCACGGTCACGTCCACATCATCCGGAACGAAGGCTTGGTTCCAGCATCAACCATTGCCGTCCAACTCGTTCCGTACGATCCGAATAAGGCGAATCGCAGGATTGACGTACCGACCGTCCCTCCAAACTGCCCCAACATCCAGTAAAGAATGTAGATCGACGCACGCCGTGAGTTGATCCCCGGACGCGCACAGGGCCTCTGCGCCCGGGGATCGCTGGCAGCATCCTAAGAGATCCGTACGAGCGCGTGCGCATACGGCTCCCACCTTGGATGAGTGGCGAGAAAGCGGACAATAATATAAGGAAGCAAAACGCGTGAGGCTGGAATCCATCGCGGGAAGATCCGGGTTACTCGATCCCACGGCATGGGTCGCTGACTGCGACGGCGTAGAATGAGGCCATCACAATCGCCCCAATCGTTGCCGGAAGACACTCAACCGGTCGATATTCCCCGGGACCGCATGGTAGTGGTAATAGCCGGTCGCAAACTTTTGCAGCCATGCACCGACGTCGGCAACCGACTCGTGCATGTGGCGGCGCAGTTCTGCCTTAATTGCATGCAGCTTCGCCACCACGGGTTTCTTCGCCGTTTTCCGCCAGACGATGAACGACCCATTGCTCCGGCGCTTCCCGCAGTAGTGCGTAAAGCCCAGGAACGTAAAGGTGTCCGGTTTTCCTTCACCACGCTTCTCCCGATCTTGGCCAGCGAACCGCCCAGACTCGATCAGTCGTGTTTTCTCCGGATATAGTTCCAGTCCGAACTTGGCCAACCGTTCCCGAAATGCTTCCAGCAATCGCTCGGCTTCCATTCGGTTTTCGAAACCTACCAACGCTGCTCCTCGAGGGTGGCGCTTCGCCAAAGGTGGCACAGCGCCAGCTCCGCCATTCAGACGCGAGAGTGACATGGGACATTCCCATCCCGCTCATCGTTGGTGCAATTGCCCTTGCGCTGCTAAGCGAGAAAAATGAGTCCAGGGTTCTGGTCTCGAGCTGTTCCCAAATCGCGAACCAACCATAGCTCCCCGACGAGAAGAGTTGAGGACTGGCAGATTCCCTGCGCAATTGCTGCGGTAAGGAGGCCAGAACTCCTGGCGATCTCGGTTCGTAGGTTATGTTCGACGGAACACGCTGTGTGTCGTAGGACACGAAGCGAAACAGATTCGGAATCCTGGAAATCCCTAACTTTCCCGCGGAAATACTGTGGCCGCCCATGTGCTATACGTATTCAAGGTCAAAGTTAGAACACATATTAATGCTTAAGTGTCTTGAGGGAATCAATGCGACAGTCACGGAAATTGTTGGTGCGGGCGATTGTTGGGAGTGGGCTCCTCTTTGGCCTGATAGTTTGTTTTGTCGGCTGGCGTGCTACGCGGGCGCTGCGACTCTCCACAGCGGAAGTTCATTCGGAACGAGAGATTCGCTTCGAGATACATCCATTTACTGCGGTTGCGGGTGCCAGCTTTGAGGTGGTCAGCGCGCCCGCAGTCTTTTTACAGGCCGCGCGTTTCGAGGATCATTTCTACATTGGAGGACCCGGTGGCCTTCTGGAATTCGATCTTAGGGGTACCCCCTCCCGGCAATTCATCCCCGGCCGAGAGTTGCCGCCGTCTCCACTCGTAGCTCTTGTTCCGGCCCTGCTGGCGGACAGCCAGGAACCGGAGTTAGTGGTAGCCACGGCGCAGGATGGTCTGCTGGCCTTCAATGGCCGTGGTTTCCGTCAGATTCGACCACAGGACTCCGAAGCTCGCGCAATAACCTCGATACTCCCAACGACAGCGGGACATGTTCTAATCGGAACAAAGAAGCTGGGTGTCCTGATTTACGACGGCAAGCATCTGGCGCCCTTGCACCCCTCGTTGAATAGTCTGTTTGTCACCGCGCTCGCGGGCACAGAATCCGATTTGTGGATCGGCACGCTCAACCAAGGCGTGTTCCACTGGCATGCCGGCGCGGTCGATTCTTTTGGTGAGGAGCAAGGCTTGCCAGACCGACAGGTACAGTGTCTTGCGACCTCCGGCGAAAAGACCTATGTGGGCACGGTGCTAGGCGTGGCCGTTTTCGATGACGGGCGTTTTTCACAAGTTCTCGCGCCGGGCGTACTTGCTACTTCTTTGCTGGCCACGAATGCGAGCCTGATCGTGGGGTCTGAGGATCAGGGCGTTCTGACCATCCCCTTTGGTAGCCCGCAGAGGGAGCCACATCTACCGCATTCGAACAAAACTGCAGAATTGGCCAAGATCCGTCAGCTTTTCGCGTCCGAAAACAACGTTTTTGTGCTTTCCAGTGATGCACTCTATCGCATGAGTGCACGCGGCCTGGGTTGGCAACAGGTATTGAGGCCCGGTACCGCCATTCTCAGCGATCGCAATATTTCGGCGCTGGCCGCGGACAGAAGTGGGCGCGTTTGGATTGGCTATTTCGACCGCGGCCTCGATCTTCTTGACGCTGATGCAGGACGCGCAACGCACGTGGAGAACGACCACGTTTTTTGCGTCAACCGTATCGTACCGGATGGCCCGACCGGAACCGTAGCGGTGGCCACGGCAAACGGTCTGGTCCGCTTCGATTCGAATGCTCGCCAGCAGCAGGTTCTGACGCGAGCCGATGGCCTTATCGCGGACCATGTCACCGATGTGGTCATTTACCACGATGGCTTGGTGGTGGGTACTCCGGCGGGCTTGACCTTTCTGGACGCGGCCGGCCCCCACAGCATGTACGCATTTCATGGACTGGTGAACAACCATGTTTACGCCCTTGGCGTTTCGGGCGATGAACTCATGGTCGGCACGCTGGGTGGACTGTCTGAAATCAACAGGGAAACCGTCCGGGTAAATTACACGGCAGGCGCGGGCTCCGGCCTAAAGCACAATTGGATCACAGCGATTGTTCGCGCTGGCGATGAATGGATCGTCGGAACTTACGGCGCGGGCATTCTCAGACTGGACCGCTCCGGGCGTTTTCACTCCTTCGAGCGAGCCACCGCGCCCTTCGTAGTCAATCCCAACGCCATGCTCGTGACGTCCGATCACGTTTTCGCCGGTTCGCTTGGAAACGGCCTCTACGTCTACGACCGCGAAGCGGGGCGCTGGACGGTTTTCACTCGTGGCCTGCCGTCGCTTAATGTGACTGCCTTGGCGGAAAGCAACGGCATTATCTACGCGGGCACGGACAACGGATTGGTCAGAATTCTGGAGCAGAAACTGCGTCCATGAAAAAAACACTCGAAGTGTTCGCGATCTTGTTCCTCATGCCTTGCCTTGTGCTTGCGGATGGAGGCGTGCTGATCCCGCGTGATAAGGCGCAACCTGATCCCAAGATCCTGTCTCTCGAAGAGATGGAGATCACCATTCGAATTGACAATGGCGATGCGCGAATTTTCGTGCGGCAGATTTTCGCTAATCACACCAGCCAGATCGAAGAAGGGAACTACGTCTTTCGGTTGCCGAGCCGCGCGACGGTCTCCGACTTCGCCGTTTGGGACGGGCCCGTGCGAATTCCCGCGGTGGTGCTGGAACGCAAACGTGCCGAGGAAATCTACAATCAATTGAAACAGCAGACCATCGATCCTGGGCTGCTGCAAATGGGAGAACGCGGCGCGGGGGAAGCGGCCCGCAGCGCGATCTTTAGCGCGCGCATCGTGCCGATCATGCCATTTGGTACCAAGCGGCTGGAATTCGAATACCACGAATCGATACCAGTGGAAAATCTAAAGTCGTACTTTGCGATTCCGCTGCGTCCAGATGCCTACCAGGCACAGGTGGCCCGGCATCTGTCCATCCATTATGAGTTGCACTCGGCGCACGCCATCACGAATTTTCAGGCGGCCGCCAAAAGCTTTCCCATGCAGATAGAGCAGAATTCACCGCATCTAGTGAAAGGACATTTCGAAGGTCAAAACGTAAACCTCACGGAAGACTTCGTTACCACGTTCGAACTGGACCGCGCCGGAAGCGACACGCTCGAAGTACTGGTGTTTCGAAACCCCGTGAGCGGGCAGCCATCGCCGACCGAGACGGCTCCCGTGCGCAGCACCAACGAACCCGGCTTTTTTGCCGTGCACGCTCTGCTTGGTGGCGGACAACAGACTTCATCGGCTGGAGGAAACGCCCCGCAAGACTCTGGCCCGCCGAAGACGATCGTGCTTCTCTTCGATACCTCTCTTTCCATGCAGTGGGAGAAACTGGAGCGCAGCTTCGAGGCTCTGGAAACGCTGCTTCGCACGCTGCGACCCTCGGACCGTTTCAATCTGATCTTGTTTAACCAGCAGACGCGACTGTTCGAGCCTGCGCCCGTACACGCGGATAATGCATCCATCGAGCGGGCTCTGGATTTCGTTCGTGGCAGCCGGCTGCGCGGCGGCACTGACGTGCAGCATGTGTTGGACGAAGGCTTGAAGCAATGCGCCGGTGGTGGAAACGGCAGCCATTATCTCGTCCTGCTCAGTGATGGTGGAGCCACACGCGGGCCCATCCAGAATGGCAAGATTGCGGCGTGGTACGAGACCGCCTGGCGAAAGCTGCCCGCGGCCGAGCGTCCGAAGACATACATCTTTGGCGTCGGCGACGACGCGAACCTGCCGCTCTTGCGTTTGCTATCCCGAGAAGACGGAGTACTCGAGAAAGTTCTTTCGACCGAACCGATGGAGTTCAAGCTCAATTCCTTCCTCTCCAAAATCGGCAGAAGCCCGGTGGGCCAGTTGCGGCTGGATATTGCGTCGGACGCGGGCATCGACGCCGTCTATCCTTTACAGGACTCCTCTTTTTCAGGCTCCCTGGCGGCCTGGGTGGGGCGCTACGAGAAGCCAAAGCAGGACGCGGGATTTGAAGTTCACGGCGTGCGGGAAGGCGCTCCCCTGGAGATTTCCGCAAAGGCCAGCCTGCCGCGTGAGTCCCTCGAGCACCCGCAGTTGCCTAGGCTGTGGGCGCGTGCACGCGTAGATGCGCTGCTCGAGAAGATTCAGCGCGAAGGTGAAGATCAAGCAACCATAGACGAAATCATTCGCCTCGCGCGGCAGTATAAATTTGTGACGCCTTACACATCGTTTCTCGCCGTTCCTCGCGCACTGTTGCGCCCCAGGGTGATTCGACCGGGCGACCCGGTGCTACGCGTCAAGACCGACGAATCCGTCGTCTCGGTGGCCGCGCTGTTTCCGTTCGGCCTGGTGCAGCAGCTTCGGTATCTCTCCGGCGAAGATATCTGGCAGACGCGATTCTTTGCGCCGAGCGACATGCAAGATGGCACCTACAACGTGCGCCTGATTCTGCGTGACAAGGCCGGGCACACATACCGCGAATCGAAGAGCTTCGTGATTGCCAGCAAGCCACCGGTCATTCACATCCGGCTGGACCAGAAACGTTACCGCCGGGGCCAGGTGGTGGATGTAAAGGCCACAGCTTCAGAGAGCACCAGGACACTGCTCGCGCGGCTGGAAGGAGTTGCTCCTGTCGGCCTGAAATGGAATGCACGCGCAGGGGCCAGCACCGGGCAACTGGTGATTCCGGAGCAGATGATCCCGGGCCTCTACAGGCTGACCGTGACCGGCGAAGACGTAGCGCACAACATCGGCTCGCAGGGGGTGGACCTTGAAATCGTTCCATGAGTATTCTCGCAAACCGCTGATTGCTCTTTTTGCGGCTGGGTTCACGATTTTTGCCGCGGGGTGGGTGGCCACAGCAAGCGGTGCTCTTCCTCTGTGGATTCGAAACATCGAAGGACGGACCGAACTCGAAGCCGCCTTTTTCCGTTTGATGGCGCTTCCGGGCGGCGAAGTGGCGTTTCGCAGGCCTCCCGGCGAGACACGCCCGGCTCTGGGAGATTTGCTGAAGAAGCAGCCCGGGAATGCTGAACTGTACGCGCTGCGCGCGCTCGAAGACGAACAGCAGCTGGATTTCACCGCTGCGGAAGCGGACTGGAAAAGTTCCGGGGAAAAATCCGCGGAGAAGTGCGCTGCCCAGCTTTCGCTCGCGGACTTTTATCATCGCAGGCTGCAGCCCCTTGACGAGATTAAGGCCCTTTCCGCCGTCGCGGGTGCTCCGCCGGATGCTTCGGAAAAACTTACGCCTGCCTCCGAGCAGCGCTCCTGGCGCGCGTTCGAACGCATTTTCGGAGTGATCCGCGCGCAGGGGCTGCCAGCGGAAGTTTCCGTGGCGCAGTACCGGAGTTGGCTGACGCGATACCCCAAAGAACCCTCCCTCTATCCACGTTTTCTGGAATACCTGATTTCCATCAACGATTTTTCCGCCGCGACCCAACTCATCGCGCAGTATCATGAAAAATTTCCCGCCGACGAGATTCTTCCTGTGAAGGCGCGGGCGCTCGTCGAATACCGGCGGGGATCGCTTCAGCACGGGCTTGCTGTCTATGAAAAATCTTTCCAGCCCCTTTGGGCGCCGGAGTTGATCAAGAGTTATTTCGATCTACTGACCGAGACCCACAGCCTGCGAAAGTTCCTGGATGAAGCCAAAGCAGCGCAGCAGGCAAATCCCGAGGACCTGAACGCGGCGGCGCGCATCTTCTATTACTACCAGCAGCAGGGCAAACTTGACGCGGCGCAGGAAACCATCGCCAAATTTCGTTTGCGCAAGGACACTTCCGGATCCGCTTGGAGCGCCGAGGAACTGTATGTCTCGGCGCGTCTGCTCGAGGAGATCCACGCGTACCCTGAGTCCGCGCGTTTCTACTTCGCGCTCTACAACAGCAAGGGGATGAACGACGCGCAGGAACGCGCACTCGGCGGGCTCGCGAGTCTTTTGCTCACAGCTCCGGAAACACCCATCCGATTCGGTGCCGGCGAACTCTCCATGTATCGCGACATCGCTACGATGGATCAGGGGCCGGGCTATCTGAACGGCATTCTGTCCCTGCTTTTGAATACCACCTCGCCGGCGAACGAATTCTCCGGAGAAGAGGACCGCGCCGTATCTTATTTCCACCGCTCGCGCGCGGCAGAGCTGGTCACGCTATTGGACACCAAGTTTCCCAATTCCCCCCGCCGTGCCGAACTTCATTCCGCAATCTTGGAGTTCTACGCCGCCTCCGGTGAAAGCCAGGCGGTGATCAGGGGCGGTAAGGAATTCCTCGCTAACTTTCCCAATGCGTCGCCGCGCACCGCAGTTGCCCTGCTGATGGCCGACGCCTATTCACGGATGGGGAAGCCGCAAGAGGAGTTTGCTATTTACGATTCCGTTTTGCAGGACTTGGCGTCGAAAGCGGACAGCATCCCGCTGGGATCGCGCGATTCGGAGGCAGAAACCCTTTCGCCCGCGGGAAACAGGGCGGAGCAGGGCGGAGAATCAGAAGGGGAAGATACACAGAATGGCGCCATGCCCCGCCAAGCAGCCGGACAGCAGAACTCAGCCTTCCAGGTCAATCGGGCGTCGGCGTCGGCCGAGACGGGCGCACGCTCCCCGGAATATGCGCGTGTACTGGAACGCTATCTCGCCCGGCTCGTCGAGCTAAAGGAGATTCCACAGGCGCTTGGCGTGCTTCGGCGCGAGTTGGACCACAACCCGGATGATCCCGGGCTATACGAGCGGCTAGCAGTTTTTCTGGACCAGAACCGTCTCGGCGTGGAGCAGGAGGAGATTTACCGGCGCGCCATGGCCCGCTTTCCGGACCGCTCCTGGTATCACAAATTGGCGCGTCTTTACTTGCACCAGAAGAAGACCGCCGAGTTTGAAAAACTGACGCAGGACGCCGTCCGGATCTTCCAGGGCAGCGAGCTGGAACACTATTTTCAGTCGCTCGTGGGCGGCAACGCCGAGATGTATCTCCGCTTGAACCTGTACGCGAATCGGCGATTCCCGCACAATCCGGTCTTTGTGCGCAATCTTCTTGCGGCTTATCAGCGGGTGGAAACCCGTGACGAAGCTGCCTGGGAAGCGGTCTTGCGCCAGCACTGGTTTGAGGAGCCGGATTTGCGGAATCGCTTCTTCGAATTTCTCACGCGAACCGGAAGGCTCGATGCCGAAATAAAGTCGCTCGAGCAGGAGGCTCCCGCGAAGGGAAAAGAGCATTGGAGCGAATTCGTCGAGCAAGATCCCGCGGCCGGCCAATACCTTGCGCAGGCCTATCTCTGGCGCTCCCATTTTGAAGAAAGCGCGCCGGTGCTCGAGTCCCTCGCCGAAGAGTACCCTGCCGATGTCGAGCTCGGGCAGACGGCTTCTTCTGTCTTTCGCTCGCTGGCGTATTTTGATCCGGCAGCAACCGGCACGGCTGTCAAGATTGAGGACCATCTCCTCGCCGCAAATCCTGGGAACACCCAGAATCTGGCCCGCACCGGAGACATTTATGCCGACCGCGAGCTCTTTGCCAAGGCCGCTCCCTATTGGGAGCGGATCCCGCGCGTGTCTCCCGGCGAAGCCGGCGGTTACCTCGAAGCCGCGACCATCTACTGGGATTATTTTGATTTTGACAATGCCATGCGGCTGCTTGCCGAAGGCCGCACTAAACTCTCGGACGACTCTCTCTATGCGTACGAGGCCGGAGCCATCGATGAAGGAAAGCGCGACTATCCCCGCGCCGTCGCGGAGTACGTGAAAGGCGCGCTGGCGGCGGGGGGAGAATCTCCGGCGGAGTCTCGGCTGCTGGCACTTGCCACGCGGCCGAAGTTCCGCGACCTTGTCGATCGCGAAACGCAGAAGCCTGCCGCTGCTTCCGGCGCTCCCCTATCGGCTGTTCTCTTGCGCGTGCGCGTCCTCGAAGCGCAGAACCGCAAGCCGGAGATCGTGACCCTTCTGGATTCCTTTGCGAGCGGCGCCACTACCATCGAGCAGGCTGCCGAGATCGAAAATCTCGCGCAGCAGAAATCACTGGAAGCCGTGAGGCAGCATGCCCTGGAAAAGCAGGCGGCCCTGGCTTCGGACCCCGTCACGCGCCTGCAGTTGCGCTACACGCTGGCCCGTCTGTACGAGAGCCGCAAGGATTTCGCCGCCGCGCAGAGAAATGTGGAGTCGCTCTACCACGATAATCCGAAGATACTCGGCGTGGTGCGTTCCACGGCGGACTTCTATTGGCGTATGAAGCTGTATCCTCAAGCGATTTCCGTGCTCCAGCAGGCTGCCAAGGACGCCTACCCTGAGCTTGGCAAGCAATTCGCTTTTGAGGCTGCGCGCAAATCGACCGAAGCGCGCCTCTTTCCGCAGGCGCGGGAGATGCTCGCCCAACTACTGAAGGATTCTCCCTACGACAACGAGTACCTCGCGGCGGTGGCGGATTCTTACGCTCAGTCAGGCGATCAGCAAGGCCTCAAACAGTTCTATCTCGAGAAGATCGCGCTGTTTCGTAATGCGGCGCTTTCCGCCGATGACCGCAAAGCGCGCATCGCCGCGCTTCGCCGCGGGTTGATTCCGGCCCTCACCCGGCTTGAGGACTACGCGGGAGCGATCGACCAGTACGTCGAGATCATCAACGTTTTCCCCGAGGACGAAAACGTGGTGACTGAAGCCGCCCTCTACGCGGTGCGCTACAAACGCCAGCAGCAGCTCGTGGATTATTACGCCAAGACCATTCAGCAGTCGCCGCGAGACTACCGCTGGTCCATGGTTCTGGCTCGCATAGAGACCAGTCTCGAAGATTTCCCAGGCGCCATCGAAACCTACGCGAAGGCCATTGCTATCCGTCCGGACCGTGGCGACCTGCGCATCGCCCGGGCGGGTCTTGCCGAACGCATGATGCGCTTCGATGAAGCCATCGGCGAGTACGACCGCGTCTACCAGCTGGCCTATAAAGACCCGAAGTGGATGGAAAAGATCGCGGAGATCCGCGCCAGGCAGGGAAAGCCGGAGGCCGCCGTGGCGGCGCTGAAAATCGCGCTGATCGATGGCCGCCCGGAAAAAGCAGAGAACTTCTTGGAAGCGGCACAGCGCTTGGAATCGTGGGGTTTGCTGACGGAAGCCCGCGGATTCGCCGAGCAGGGCGTCACCTCTCTAGGAGCCGAGTTGCTGGCTTCCACGGATAACCATGCAGGGGCCAAGCTCTACACGCGCATTCTGACACGGCTCCGCCAGCAGGAGAGCGCCTACGCAACTTTGCAGAACGCTTATTCCGGCGCGTCTTCGTCCTTGCCGGTGATCAAGGCAGAGATCGCCAAGGAGGGGATCTCTGCGGTCAAGGACAGCGAGTGGCGCCAGCGTCAGAAGGAAATCCGCATGGAAAATGCGCGCGCAGGGATGCACCTGGCCTTAGTGGAAATGGGCACCTCCGCGGCAGGCTATTTCACGCCGGAGGAGAAGGTGTCCTTTGCGCAGTTCGCCGAGAAGCTGCGTGGATCGATGGGGCAGGATTTGGTGGAGAGCTTCGCCATTCCCCTGGCTGAGAGTGCCGGCCTGGCGGAAAAGGAAGCTGCCTGGCGTTATGAATCTTTGATGACCGAGAGCAAGCCGCCTCAGCAATTGATCGCTGACATGAACACTTACGTCGATCTCGAGCGGCGACGGTTGACCCTGGCGGACCTCGGTCCACAATTGGAACGCTTCGCTCCCCGTCTGAATGGAGGCAATCGGTCCGTGGTTTTGATGGCCGCGGCTCAGGCCTATCGCGCTGTGGAGGACGAAGAAAACGAGCTGCGGGTGCTTGGTTCGGTGAGCCCCGATTATCTTAGTGGTGAGAATCAGAAGCAATGGTTCGCGCTGTTGTTGGCCCACAGGCCGGAGCAGCTCGTGCAGATTGCCGCTAGCTGGACTCCTTGGGGCCAACAAGCGGCTGACTTTGTTGTTGCCAATGGGGACGCGGCGCTCGTCCATGCCGTGGTCGCCGCTCGTGGCCGTGTGCGCCCGCCGGTCTGGTCCAAGTCCTACGACGCTCTAGCCGGCCTGTACTTCGCCGAGCCTCCGCCGGACACGAATAAAGTCTTCATCCGAGCGCTCGGGGACAACACGGTCGGCGAGCGGCTCGGCAAACCGGTGGACCGCAACGCACAGCTTGCCGGCGACATCTGGTTTTACTACGGCTCGCGCTACGGCGAGTATCTCGGGGTCACGAAACAAGCTACTGCCGAGGACTATCTCCCCGCAGTTCTCGAGCAGAGTCCCGCCACAGCGGCTGGATACCTTGCTCTCGCTGACTATTATTCAGAGAGCGGTGACACGCATTCGGCTATAAGCGACTACAAACACACACTTGAACTCACACCCGGCCATGCCGACGTTCTGGACCGCTTGGCCCTCGTGTATTTCAAGCAGGGCTCCCGCTCGGAAGCTCTGGCGCAGTGGAAACTGGCGCTCGCCACTCTCCAGCGCCAAATTGATACAGAGCGTGCGCCGGAGAGTTTTTGGACGGACTTTCGGCGCATTTGCGATCACCTCGAGACGCGCCGCCTATTCCCGCCGTTGAAGCCCGACGCCGACACACTTCTCCGCGTCTATCTCCACCGCAATGGAAACTACCGCTCCAATGCGCTGCTCCGCAGCGTCTATCTCGCCACCGCCGACCCCGCTTCGGCAACTCCGTGGCTTCTCGATCTGGCTTCGGCCGCTCCGGACCCCACCCAGGTCCTTGCGGATATTGCGGACGCGCCCTGGATTCCGCTCGGACAACGCGCGCCGATCTATCAGCGCATCCTCGGAGACAAGCAGGACGCTCTTTCCCGCGCCGAAGGGTTTCAGAAAGAAAACGCGCAGGAAGAACTGCGCTCGTGGCAAGTGCTCTGGGTGAAGTATCTCCTTCAAACCAAACAGTTCTCCCAAGCCTCCGATTACCTGGCCGCGCTCTCTGTGGAAACGCAACGCGCCCGCGCGGCCTCACTCGTTCCATTCGAACTGCAAGCTGCCGCGCAAATGGGAACGCTTGACGCGAAGATCGCCAGCTACCGCGCGAATTCTTCCTCAGCACCTTCGCCCGAAATTCTTCGTGTGGCAGCGCGACAACTCTTTGACGCCGGCGACAAACAGTCGGCTCGCAAGCTGATCGAATTTGTCTTTGCTCGCGAAATTGAGAATCACCAGCTGGTGGCCTCCAACTTTCTGGGGCTCGCCGAGATACGCATCGCGGCCGGCGACACCCCCGGGGGCCTTGAGCTCTTGCGTCGTTTGGTCGTTGTCGTAGGCAATCCTTACGAGAATCTCGATCCCGCCGCGGCGCTTCTCGAGAAAACCGGCCACAGCGCCGAAGCCGTCGAATTCCTCGACCAGTTGGTGAAGTCCGCTCCCTGGCAAGCTTCCTACCGATTACGACTCGCGAAGGCCCGGCTGGCCGCAAAGGATCGGAATTATTCTGTGGATGCTCTGGCGAAAATTGCTTCAAGCTCGGAGGCCGCGTACAACGTTCGTGTGGAAGCGGCCATCGCTCTTTCCGGCGCTCAGGCGGTTGCACATCTTGGGAGCGCAGAGCTCGAAATCCTGTCCGGCGGGCCACTCGCGATTTCTACCGTGGCAGCGGACCAGGACTTTTTCTATGACGCAAGGCTGAAGGTTGCCGAGAACGCCACCGATACGCACGCAAAACTGGAGCCTCTGAGCAAGGCTCTTGCCGATTCCCCGGCGCGTGGCGACGCTCGCATCCCGCTTTTCAAAGCGGCGGAGAGCCTGCATTCCGACGGACTGGCTCTTTTGGCCATCCAGCCATTGTTGCGCGAGCAATTGCTGCAACACATTTCGCGCGACGAAAGCAACGAGGAAGAAATTGTGAGCTCCGGCGATGCGGAAACGGATCCGAGCGACGAGGAAGCACCAAGCGAAACCTACGAGGCGGCTAAACTGTCGCCCGTGGAGCAAGCACAAATCTCGCTAGCCGTGGCCAACGCCCTGGTCCGGCTGCATCGATGGAACGAAGCCCTGCCTTACCTGCTGGTTGCCCAAAGGCTCGAAAAGGCTCCCGCGCGCCGCAAGGAAGTCCTCGGCAAACTCGCGGAGGTAAGAACCGTGCTCCGGCGCGAGCGGCTGAATCTCGCGCGGCAGCCGATTCTCCATCAGGAACTCGAACAGGACCGCGTCGTTCGCCCGCGTCTCGTCGCTCGAGCCGCTACGCCCGCCAAAGCAAGTGCCAGGGGAGGTGAAAAACCATGAAACGTGCCGCCATTCTCCTGCTTGTAAGTATCGCCTCCATCGGCGCGAGCTGGGCCGCATTCCAAGCGCTTGTTCCAGAGGGGCGTCCGCTTTCTCGCTACGTTCCAGCGGGCTCGTTGCTTTATCTCGAGGCTAAGGATTTTTCCGCGCTGCTCGCCGAGTGGAGCTCCTCGTCACAAAGGGCAGGCTGGGTGAAGAGCAAGAACTACGAAGTCTATTCCCGCTCACGCCTGTCCATGCGCCTCGAGGGCGCCGGGGAGCAGTTCGCCGCCGCGGCCGGTCTTCCTCAGGACGAGAATTTTCTGACGCAAGTAGCTGGCGCCCAAACTGCGCTCGCGCTTTACGACATCGGCAAACTGGAGTTTCTCTACATCACGAAGCTGCCTTCGGCCAGTGCCATGCAATCGGCGCTTTGGCAGACGCGCGCTAAATTCGAAACGCGCAACGCCGCTGGTCTCAACTTTTACGTTCGGCGCGATCCCGAATCCCAGCGTGAAGTGGCCTTTGCCGTCAACGGCGACTATCTGATTCTGGCAACGCGCGAGGATCTCCTCGCCGGCGCGCTCGAACTCATGGCGGGTAGCCAGGACCG